>NZ_JAKZKS010000009.1 GCF_022808615.1 Bacillus sp. FJAT-47783 | reverse complement strand
GTCCTGGAACAATCGCTAAAACACGCCCTGTGTCGGCATTTAACACACTTGTCGCATAGGTATGTCCTTTGCGAAGAGCAAACTCATCCACACAAATTCTAGAGGGCTCTTCTTCTGATAATTGTTTTGGTGCATATGTATAAAACCAACGTTCGACCGTTGTGTACGGTAGTCCATATTCACAAGCCACATCTGAAATGGCTCGTCCATGACAATGATCAACAATTTGAAGGCGATAAGCTAAATAGAAGAGCGAACAAGTCCTAGATCATAATCATAGGTAAACGTGTAATCACAATTTGTGCAACGTTGTCGAGGCACTTCTAATTCAATCCAAAGCGTGCCGACGTGCCAAGCATAACGATGACGAAAAAGACGAAGCTTTTTATCATGACGATAGGTTTTACCAAAGCAAATAGGACAAAGAATGCATTGAGGTGCTGCTTGAATCGGAAAAACGGATGGCTCTTCATCAGAAGGCATGGAAATCTCAAAAAAAGATGGTAATGGCATAATAGATTTGATAAGCTGGTTGTACATAGCGAAAACTCCTATCGTGGTTTGTCTAGTCAACGATTACGATACCAGGGTTTTCGCTTTTTTATATCCATATACGGAAAAATATTCGTTTTTACATAAGCAACCCCAAGTTATGGTGATGAGCCACTTTTTAGACATCCCTTTTGCTAAGAAAGGTGGTCTTGCCAAGCTTCATATCCGGAGTTAGCGCCGCCAAAGGACTAAAAGCGGTTTCGAAAGTAAAAGGTGTCACGAAAGCTAAAAGCCCATCAAAAGTCGCAGGAAATCTCAAAGTCAACCTGAAAAAGTTTACCCATGCAGCCAAAAATATATCACGAATAAACTCACCCAAGCCAAGGTAGCCCTAAATTCATTACGTCACAATATCAGCAAAACAAAAGTTCCGGTTGCTGTGGCAAAAGAAAGATACGTAACACCTGAGGGAATCAAAGTAAACAAATATACCCTTAAAACGAAACAACTGAATGAAATTAGTCCGCAAATGTTCTCGGTTAAGGATGTCTCTAATAAAAAACGTACGATTATGAAACCTGAGGGGGATGGAGTAGAAACTAAGGGTACGGAGAAAGCTAAAAGCTCTGATAAGTATTCAACTGCAATTGATGATAAAGTAAAAGTAATTGAAAAAGTAGACTTACCAGATTGGATAGGAGAATCATTTACTGATGGTATTTATAGAACTATAATTACAGAAGAAAAAATTACGTTATATAGAACTTTTGGTGGTGGTGCAAAGGTTAATGGTTCATTTGTAACTACTAGCCCAGCTGAAAATAGAATATATGCTAAAATTAATACCGCTTTAGTACCGGATTGGAAAAATTCCAGACAATATGAAGCTGTTATAGAGGTACCGAAAGGTCAAGTTTTAAATATTTGTAGGGTTGAAAAGCAATATACAAAAACTGGAGCCTTATTAAAAGGTAATGGGGATCAAATACTATTACCACAAGGATGGCCATCAGAATGGATAAAGGAAATAAGAGAGGTTCCAAGTAGATAGGAGGGTATAATGGATAATAAAAAGCAGTTAATTCAACAAATAAAAATCGTGTTAAATAATCTTGATCAAGATTATTGTAATGTGGTGTTTTACAACTTATATATAAAAGATATAAGAATGCATTGGAGATATTAGAGAAAGATAAAGATATTAAAGCAATTAATATTATTGGCAGCATACGGGCTTATTTGGATAGTTATAGTGACTATGAAAATCCGTTGTTAGAAGAATTGCATAAATCTGAAAAATTATATAAAGAATTATTAAAAAAGTAGATGTCAACAAGAGTAAGTTTCCTAATTCTAACCTTGATTGGCTCTTTGCCTTTCAAGGGTTTTTAATGGATCTAATAGTATTCCTTTTAATATATCATATTCGAATCAAACTTATGATGGTGGTAAAGGGAAATGATTGAGTCAAGTTTTTGTGGGGATTTTCTCTTTTTGTACAGAACGTTCTTTTTCTACCTTACTTTGTATGCGTTTGCTATCCTCTTTGGTTTACGAGTGTAGCACGATCTATTTCTTTTTTTAAAACCCTACCATCGCTTTCAATGCCTCATAAATCGGTGTGCCAGATGAGCGTTGTAAATAACGTACATTGTTTCTTGTGACTGCTTCTACCTTCTTCTGATATTTTTTCGTCATGTGAGTGGCTTTCTTTTTCTGCTGCTCCTTACATTCATGTGGTTCAAAGAGCCCTTTTAATGTTCGAATCGACCATCCATCCTTTACCGCAATAAACACGTCTATAAGGCCTTGTATGCCCGTCTCACTCCAGCTTCGTCCACCTTTTAAGCGCTTAGAGAAGACACTCATCGTCGCTTCTGCACTCCCCATCGGACGCATCCTTTTTGTTTCAATGTCTTGTTCCTCCAACCATTTTCGATAGTCTGTTATTGCCTGTTGATTTTCTGTTAATAGTTCTATTAAGTCTTCTAGCTTTTTTTCCTTTTCCTCTGTCTGCATCTGACCGACTGCACTATTTAATTCGACCAACAGTTTTTCGGGATTATATTTACTTAAAGCCACTCTGATTTCTCGGTAACGAGGATGGTTTCGGAATAATTCACGAATGGCTTTTGCTACATGAAAACGATCGAGACAGTAAAAACATTGACCTTGAAAATAATCTTGACACGCTCGAATCCATTTAGCTCCGTCTCCGTTGATAATGAGCTTGGTTTCCGTCGCATCATAGTCATAATGGTCTTCGAGAAACGTCTCAAACCCTTCCCAGAATGGTTCATTCCCCTTATGGTGATAGTGTCGCTTTTGGATAAGACTTACTCGCTTTCCGTTTTTCTGCCACCCCATATGGACAGCTGCGATTTTTTCCTCTTTCCCTTTTTTTCGCTTTCCTTGACGCTTTGTATGGAGTCCGTTCACTTCCACAAACAGGACTCTTGGCGCTCTCATTTTTTCTGCTGGCTTCATGACTTCGCATTGCAGTAAATGTTGCCGTAGGGCCTCATGACTCATCACTTGGTAACCAAGTAACGTTTCGATTTGACGTACAGCGTTTCGATAAGAGGGCCCCGTTGCCGCAAGCTCAATGGCCCACTCCTCTAGAAGAGGACTAAAGCCTTTTCCTCCTTTGAACTGAAGGAACTGATCAAGTAGACATACATATTGTTTTGCTTCTCGATCATAGTAATAATTTCGTTTGAATGAGACCGTACCAAATACCGTATCTAGTTGGACTCCACGCTTGTCCTTCATCTGAAATCGTTGCTTGTCTCGACTCTCTGCGATTTCTCGATCAATCTCTTCCAAGATCTCTGTAAACACTTTTCCAAATGTTTGTTGTAAAAGAAAAAACAAACCTTGTTGAAGAAGTAAATAAATGGTGGAAAGATGAAATGGGATATGATCAACCTCCGTATAAACCCGGGACAGTTGCAAAGGAAATACAGTTAACACAACCCTTAAAAAGATAAAGACAAATCGGTTACGATTCGTTATGAATAATGGAATACTTTTTCAGGAAAAATAGCTAATGAGATATTGAAACATAATCATTTACTTATATAATAGCTTAGTTATATAATGGGAAAGGCGATGATGGAAATGGGGTGTGAGTATGCTTGAAATGGAGAAGGCTTCGCAAATTTTAAAGCTATTAGGAGACAAAACGAGATTATCGATGTTGAAGGTTTTGGAAAATGATGAATGCTGTGTTTGTGAGTTTGTTGAAATTTTTCAAGCGAGTCAACCAGCTGTTAGTCAGCATTTGCGAAAACTAAAGGATGCTGGACTTGTGAAGGAAAAGCGAAAAGGGCATTGGGTATTTTATCGATTAAATGAACAGTATGAATATATCGATTTTGTTCAATCTATTTTAGCTTTTCTTCCAGATCAAAAAGAACAAATCATTCGTCTTGAAAAAGAAGGTATAAGAATTCAATGTGAATAGTATTGGAGGTTTTCAAGTGACATCTTTGCTTTTAGCATCATCCATCTTCCTTATCACATTAGTGTTCGTCATTTGGCAACCGAAAAATTTATCGATTGGCTGGTCAGCATGTGGTGGAGCGATCCTTGCACTTATTGCTGGAGTGGTTGATTTTAATGATGTAATCGATGTGACAGGAATTGTATGGAATGCGACATTAACATTTATTGCAATCATTATTATTTCGTTAATTTTAGATGAAATTGGATTTTTTGAATGGGCTGCTTTACATATGGCAAGAGCCGCAAAAGGTAACGGAATACGCATGTTTATTTATGTGACGTTACTTGGAGCTGTTGTAGCTGCCTTTTTTGCGAATGATGGTGCCGCGCTCATTTTAACACCGATTGTGCTAGCGATGGTTCGTGCGCTAAAGTTCGATGAGAAAAATGTTTTTCCATTTATTATGGCAAGTGGGTTTATTGCGGATACAACGTCTTTGCCACTCGTCGTTAGTAACTTAGTGAACATTGTTTCGGCTGATTTCTTTGGTATTGGATTTGCAGAATATGCATCAAGAATGATCGTTCCGAATTTATTTTCTTTAATTGGCAGTATCATCGTCTTATTTTTATTTTTCAAAAAAGGAATTCCTAAAAGCTATGATTTGAAACATGTAAAGGGACCGAAGGAAGCGATAAAAGATCAAAAAATGTTTCAGTTGTCATGGTTTGTTTTAGCCATCCTATTATCCGGTTACTTTATTGGGGAAGCGATTCATGTTCCCGTCTCCATGATTGCCAGTATTGTTGCCTTGTTTTTCCTTATGATGGCTAGACGAAGTAAAGTTGTGCATACACAACAAGTTGTCAAAAATGCGCCTTGGGCCATTGTATTTTTCTCCATTGGTATGTATGTTGTCGTTTATGGATTGCGAAATGTCGGTTTAACCGATGTTTTAGCAGCAGGTATTCAACAAGCTTCAGATGAAGGGCTTTATATTGGAACATTGGCGATGGGCGGTATTGCCGCTTTATTATCATCCGTTATGAATAATATGCCAACGGTTATGATTGATGCCCTGGCAATTGATGCAACGAATATTGCGGGTACGATGAAAGAGGCGCTTATTTATGCGAATGTGATCGGTTCGGATTTAGGACCAAAAATTACGCCAATCGGTTCATTAGCGACACTATTATGGCTTCACGTTTTATCGCTAAAAGGTGTGAAAATATCGTGGGGCACGTATTTTAAAACAGGCATTATTTTAACGATCCCAACATTATTTATTACGTTAACAGGTCTTTATATATGGCTTTTAATTATTTCATAATATAAATCGAGTAGGAGTGAAAGCAATGTTGAAAAAAACAATTTACTTCTTATGTACGGGTAACTCTTGTCGAAGTCAAATGGCAGAAGCTTGGGGAAAGAAGTATTTAGGTGACAAATGGAATGTTTATAGCGCAGGCATTGAAGCACACGGGGTAAATCCGAATGCTGTGAGAGCGATGAAAGAAGTGGGAATGGATATATCGGATCAGACTTCTGATACGATTGATCCGGATATTTTAGCAAAAGCTGATTTAGTTGTAACACTTTGTGGTCATGCAGCTGATGTTTGCCCAACAACTCCATCGAACGTAAAACGAGTTCATTGGGGATTCGATGATCCAGCAAAAGCAACAGGTACAGAAGAAGAAGTGTGGGCATTCTTCCAACGCGTACGTGATGAGATTGGTGAACGGATCAAACGCTTTGCAGAAACAGGCGAGTAATATTGGCACAATTTGAAACGAATAGTATACTAAAGGAAGACTCTAACCGGTTTAGGTTGGGGTCTTTTTAGTAGGTGATTATACATACGAAAACCTTTTTACATAAACGTACACAATGGTGAGGTGAACGGCATGAAAAACTATTTAGCAGTAGGTATTGGAGGTGTTATAGGGGCACTTCTCCGGTATGTGATTAGTGTGTATTTGACAAAAGCGACAGCCCCATTTCCTTTAGGAACAATGTTTGTAAATTTTGTTGGAAGTTTCACTTTAGGGTTTTTTACGGCTAGGTGGATAGAGAAGAAATTATTACCATCTTATATACGAACAGGTATTGGGACAGGATTAATTGGCTCTTTTACAACCTTTTCAACTTTTAGCGTAGAGTTTGTGCAACTACTTCAAGAAGGGCATATCATTTATGCCCTTTTATATAGTAGTTTCAGTTTGGTTGGTGGTCTCACGTTAGCCTTTTTTGGTTATGAATACGGCAGGAAATGCGTGGTGATGGATAAATGATTTATGTATGGATTGGGATTGGGGCTTTTTTTGGTGCAATTAGCCGCTATTATATCAGCAATTGGGTACAAAAAAACGTACAGCCTTCTTTTCCATATGCAACGTTTTTTGTGAATGTGTTAGGCTCTTTTCTACTTGGCCTTTTTGTTGGCTTAAGCATAGAAGGAGAAGCAGCACTATTGTTAAGTACTGGGTTTTTAGGGTCCTTTACAACGTTTTCTACATTTAAATTAGAGGTAGTGAAATTGTGGCGTCAACAAGAAAAAAAGAAACTTCTTGTCTATTTGCTTAGTAGTTATATGTTAGGAATAGGGTTCGCTTTTTTCGGAATATGGATTGGCCGATTTATAATAAATTAAAAAATGCATGAATCAGTCATGTTGGAACATTTTTGTGAATACATTTTATCTCGAGGAAAACGATTACATTTAGTGCTTTCGGATTATTTACAAAAAAATCAGAAACTTTATAATAGCCATAAAGGAGGCGAGCGCTGATGGGGAGAGGTAGAGTTAGAGTTGAAGAAAGTATTAAGAAGGAAATGGATACTTTAATTTACGAAGCAACTCTAATTCAACAAAAGAATGAAGAAACGAAGAAAACGGCGTAAAGGAGAGCCCTTTACGGTTATTTTGGAAAAGTTGATTCATAGAAAAAATCTTTATCAGGCTTGAACCCTTTAACTAGCTAATTGTAAGAGAATATGTGAATGATCAGGCAGTCTTTTCAGGCTGTCTTTTTTTCTTTCTTTCACGTTAATCCTTCGCTTTTTTTGGAAAAGATAGGAGTAACAAGACGAAAGGGTGGCTTTAACAATGGATGTTTTCATGGATTCTTTAAAAGTCATTGGACGTATCATTACAATTCTTCCATTCATGCTGTTTATCGGACTTTATATGGGGAAACGTTCGATTGGTGAGCTTCCAGTATTTGATTTTCTCGTCATATTAGTGTTAGGAGCTGTCGTTGGCGCTGATATTGCAGATCCAAAGATCGATCATTTTCATACGGTTGTTGCAATGATCATGATTGCCTTGCTTCAAAAGTTCATCGTGTTGCTAAAAATTAAAAATCGTAAAATTGGAAAACTTTTAACCTTTGAACCAACCGTTGTTATTTTCAATGGGAAATTTCTTGTGAAAAATATGAGCAAGATTCAATATTCAATTGACAATGTAATACAGATGCTTCGGGAAAAAAATGTCTTTCATGTTGAAGATGTAGAATTAGCCATTATTGAAGCAAATGGAAATCTCTCGGTAAAATCGATTCCAAACAAGGAACCGGTTACAAGAGAGGACCTCGGCATTCGAAGGGAAGGACAGAATTACGAAATCCCTATCATTTTAGATGGGGAAGTTCAATTGGATTTATTGAAACGAATCAATAAAAATGAAGACTGGTTAAGAGAAAGATTAATAGCGGAAGACGTGCCAGATGCAAGCAGAGTGTTCTATGGGGCGATTAATGGAGAAGGAAAGCTTCACCTTTCTTTAAAACAAAATGACCAACAAAATGTTCCTCCTATAGAGCATTAAAAGTGGGGGGGATTTGCTTAAATGGGTATGAAAATGTATTTATGGATTATTCACTTATGTGGCAGTGTTACAAAATAATACATATTAAAAGATAAGTAACAGGTGTTTCATTAAGATTATAGAAAGAGAGGACATATAGTCCAATGAAAAAGAAGACCCATATCTAACATACTTAGATTGGGCTTTCTCACATTTTATATTTTCTGTTATATTAAAGTTTTTGCTTATAATGTGAAAATTAAGAAATACTTTTTAATTCCTCTGTTAATCGCATGAATTCTTCTTTATTTCGATCTTTTAAGGACTGGTCAATTTTCTGTTGGATTTTTTCTTTTCGGAAATCAAGAAGCGCTTTATTTAACACCATTTCAGCAATTTGGGCATCAGTAACATTAACTTCAGACTGCTCTGTATTCAGTAAATTCTTTTCCATTAAAAATCAACTCCTTGACCTTTTTTCTATTATACTACCCGTTTTCATACTATTCAAAACATTTTGCTTGGAAATTTGAAACAGTTACAATATCTTCTTTGCTGATACTCGTATTCAAAAGGCCTTAATACGCAAAAAGGGCTGTCGGAAAAGGAATAATTACGTCCCGGAATTTAAAAAAGAAGACCCAAGGAATGTGGATTTGACAGCATTCCTTGGGTCTTAACTTTGGAGGATTTTACCCTAATACACGAAATTCTAAAACGAATTCGTTATAGCTCATCGAATCCATTATCGACGTGATTCACTTTCGTGTATTGTCTCGATTTTTGTTCGAAGAAATCAGATTTTCCTAAGTCGACTTCTTCATACGCTTTAATCCATTTAAGAGGGTTTGTTCGATAGCCTTCGAATGGGCGTTCAAAACCGAGCTGGTTACAGCGGACATTTGCATAAAATTTAATATAGCTTTCGACATCTTCAAGGTGCAATCCTTCCATGTCATTTCCGATAATTTGTCGGGCCCATTCAATTTCAAGCTCTGCTGCTTTGATAAAGGTATTTGTAACAAATTGCTTAAGTTCAGGTGTATCGTATTCAGGATATTGTTTTAATACCTCTTGGAAAATCTTAACGAATAAGTCAACATGTATTTGTTCGTCACGATTAATATAATTGATCATCGTACTTGATGCGACCATTTTTTGATTACGTGCTAAATTATAGAAGAAAGCAAACCCGGAATAGAAGAAGAGACCTTCCAATATTACATCAAATACAATCGATTTTAGTAAGTTTTCAACCGTTGGCTGTTCAGCAAATGCTTCATACCCGCTTGTGACAAATTCGTTCCGCTTCCGTAATACAGGTTCATTCCGCCAATATTCGAACACTTCATCTTGAACACTCTTCGGGACAATGCTTGATAATACATACGAATAAGAATGGTTATGAATAACCTCTTGCTGTGCCAAAATGATCATCAGGGCATTAATACTGGAATCGGTAATATAATCCGCGACTTTTCCCGCATAATCTGTTTGAATACTATCAAGCAAAGCTAATAGACCAATAATTTTTAAGAAAGCATTTTGTTCATTTTCCGCCAGTTGTGGAAATTGCTTAATATCTTGAGACATATTAATTTCAAATGGTGTCCAAAAATTGGCGAGCATCCGCTTATATTTCGGGTATGCCCACGGATAAGCAACATCATCCCAGTTCAATACATTTGAACAAGAGCCGTTAATAATAGCCGTGGAACGGTTCGGTGCTTCATTATCCATAATTGCTCGTTTCGATAAAGAGTCAAAAAGCGTCATCAACATCTCCTCCTTAACTTGCACATGAATCGCATTCTACAATGTCACTTGAAGTAGAACGGACATAATACGTTGTTTTGAGTCGTGATTTCCACGATGTTATGTGTAAGTTCAGCAAGTCTTTTGCTTTTATGGTATTTAACACATAAAAATTAAATGAAATGGACTGGTCGATATGTTTTTGACGGGCGGCATTTTGTTTAATGCTCCACGTTTGGTCAATAAAATAAGCGGATTTATAATACCATGTTGTTTCTGGGCTTAAGTCTGGTGCGGTAACGGGAATTTTATAGTCTTTCTTTTCTTCTGCGTACACTTTTTGGAATACAGGGTCGATGCTTGCTGTACTTCCGGCGATAATCGAGGTGGATGCATTTGGCGCAACAGCCATTAAGTATCCGTTTCGAATACCGCATTTTTGAACATCTTCCTTAAGCTTCGTCCATTGATCAGACTCGTAGCCGCGTTTCTCAAAATATTGGCCTGTTTCCCAATCTGAGCCGTGAAAAAGAGAGTACGCACCTTTTTCTTTCGCTAATTCCATGCTAGATTTAATCGTATAGTAAGCAATTTTTTCGTATAACCGATCGACAAATTCAACAGCTTCTTCACTTTCCCATTTGATTTTTTTCAATGCGAATAAATGATGCATGCCGAACGTTCCGAGACCGATCGCCCGATACTTTTCATTCGTCAGCTTTGCTTGTAAAACCGGAATGTTATTTAAGTCAATGACATTATCAAGCATTCGGACTTGAATGCTAATTAACCGTTGTAATACATCATCTGTCACAGCGCGTGCTAAATTGATAGATGATAAGTTGCAGACGACGAAATCACCTGGTTTTTTGACAATGATAATTTTTCCATCTTCCGTAAATTGTTGTTCAACGGTTGTCGCACTTTGATTTTGTGTAATTTCTGTACATAAGTTGCTGCAGTAAATCATTCCAGCATGGGCGTTGGCATTTTGGCGATTTACTTCGTCGCGATAAAACATAAAAGGAGTTCCAGCTTCCAATTGACTAATCATAATACGCTTCATAATTTCAATCGCTGGTACTTTTTCCTTTGCTAACTTTGGATGGTGAACACATTCCATATATTTTTGACGGAAGGAGCCATCTCCAGCTGTTTCATCATAGTAATCTTCCAAACTAAAGCCCAACACTTTACGAACTTCGTGTGGATCAAATAAATACCAATCTTCACGTGCTTCAACTTTTTCCATAAATAAATCTGGAATACATACACCGGTAAATAAATCATGAGTCCGTAATCGCTCATCCCCATTGTTTAATTTCGCATCTAAAAAGGAAAAGATATCTTTATGCCAAACGTCTAAATAAACAGAGATCGCGCCTTTTCGTTGACCTAGTTGATCGACACTTACGGCTGTATTGTTTAATTGTTTCATCCATGGGATCACACCAGAAGAAACGCCTTTATAGCCGCGAATATCACTGCCTCGGCTGCGAATTTTTCCGAGATAAACACCGATTCCTCCGCCGTTTTTGGAAAGGTTGGCGATATCTGTATTACTATCAAAAATTCCTTGTAAACTATCATCAATTGTATCGATAAAGCAGCTGGACAGTTGTCCGACGGATTTACCTGCATTTGCAAGTGTAGGGGTTGCAACGGTCATATATAAGTTACTTAATGCCCAGTAAGCTTCTTTTACGAGTTGAAGTCTTTTATTTTTCGGCTCTTTTTTCATCAGCGTCATCGCAATGACCATAAAACGTTCCTGTGGGAGTTCGAACGTTTGCTTATGATAATCTCGTGCTAAATATCGATCAGCGAGTGTTTTTAATCCAATGTATGTAAAAAGTGCGTCCTTTGTTGGATCGATATAAGATGCGAGTTCATCGATTTCCGCTTTTGTGTAATAGGTGATTAAATCTTTATCGTAAATTCCGTTGGCTGTTAACGTCATCAGTAAGGAATAAAAGTCACCATAATGCATTCCATCATAGTTTCGGTTTTGGCTTGCTTCATAGTAAAGCTGATCTAAATAAAGGCGAGAAGTAAAATACGTCCAATTCGGTTCTGACTCAGAAATATACGATAAAGCCTCTAAAATAAGGAAGTTTGCAAGTTTTGTTCTGTTATAATCTCGGTGATGCTCTAAATACGACGTTACACGATCGATATATGGTTGTACTTGTAAGTCAGGGTACGTTTGTCCAATGTCATGTAAGTAGTTGGATAATTTTTTTAGGTCGATCAAATCTTGTTCATAAACATCTAAAATTCCTTTCAAGGTTAACTCCATCATTTGTCCTCCTTTAATAAAAAAATCCACTCTTCACGGATGAATGAGTGGATCAAACGATGATATAAAAGGTGTTTGTAGAAGTAGATGTGGAAAAATTGTAAGTCTTTCAATCTACATGAAAGCAGATGTAGGTATAAGCTTTCTTCCTTTTAAACCATCGTTTCATCTTCTCGCATCCCCGAAGAATCCGAAACGGCCAAGCAAAGGCAGGTCTCCTGACTTGTGCGTCGAGAATAGAAATCGCTTTTCTATTCTATTTCTTCCCTACTTTGAATCCTTCCCATACGCTACTTGCGTACAGTGGTTTTCTTCATTTCGTAGCACTTACAGTTGCGGGGACAGTTCTGGACTTTCACCAGATTCCCTTTTAAGCGTAAACAGCACCTTTGTTAGTGGTTTGGTTTCTATATGTAGTATTATTTTTTATTTTAAATACAATATATTGTGTGGTGGGTATATACCCATCATAAAGGTGTTAATAAAAAATTGCAATAAAAAATAGGGGATTGTCGAAAAAATTTCTCCCCCTTATACATTACAACTAATGAAATTTTACATCAATTCTTTTCTTTTGAAAATCTGCTTGTTTCGGTATTCTACCATTCTCGTATGAAGTGCGTACTTCTTCTTTATGTGTTTTTGTATGAAACTTCTAAGTGAATACAATTTCCAGAAGGATCTGAGGTAATAAAGGTTCCATTTTTTTTAGTGATGGATGCACCAAGCTTTTTCAAGTTAGCTACGACATGATCTCTAGCTTCCTCATTTGGAAACATTAAAGTAAATGATTCCAACCCAACACTATTAACAGGGAGTGAAGGTGCACCTACACCATTCCATGTATTTAATCCGATATGGTGATGATATTTTCCAGTAGAGATGAAAAGTGCTTGAGATCCATAGCGGTTAACGACTTCAAAACCAAGACCCTTCGTATAAAATTCTTCAGTATGTTTTAATTCCGATACGTGTAAATGGATATGTCCCATTACTGTACCTTCAGGTAGCCCTTTCCATAGCTGCTCCTGTTTTTCATTAGAAAGGAGATTTTGAAAATTCAACGGATCTACGGCCATTACCACTTCTTCGTTATTCCAATTCCATTCAGAAGGGTCACGGTCTACATAAATTTCAATTCCATTCCCATCTGGGTCTGATAAATAGAGAGCTTCACTTACAAGATGGTCTGATGATCCAAATTGAATCCCTTTTTCAACAAAATATCTTACAATATTCGCTAAATCTGAGCGGTGAGGTAAAAGTAGGGCAAAGTGATATAACCCCGTCGTCTTGCCTTGCTTTGGTACAACATTTTCCGGTTGTTCAATCGACAACACACTGGTTTTCCCATCTGTTGTCAATTTAGCCGTTGATTTTGTTTGTTCAAGAATTTTAAAACCGATTACTTCTTGATAAAAGTTAAGGGAGCGCTCTAAATTTTCTATCTTAATTTTCACATGGTTAACAAAAATATTTGGTTTACGATGAAATCTCATCCACATACCTCCTAATATTATCTATTTATTCGGAACGAAAAAGTTTGTTTTCAATAGAGAAAGCATACTTATTTGCGAAAACAAGATAGATAGACATGGACAATAATGCCAACTCAAGTTCATATCCTGCCATTTGACCATTACCAAGAAGCCCTGCGGGAAGTTTTACTGTAGCAATGGCTCCTAGCATAATAACAGCGAATAACAGAGATACAATTCGTGTTCCAATACCTAGAATCAGTGCAATACCACCGATTAATTCTATTGTTGCAACAACATAAGCCATGAACCCAGGAATCCCGATACTATCAAAAAATCCTGCTGTATTATTTAGCCCCCCTTGAAATTTCGATAATCCATGAATGAAAAAAATAAGCCCTAACACTACACGTACAAAAACGTTACCTATTTCATTTTTTTTTCATAGTATTTACTCCTCCTCTTAATTTGGTTACTTTATGTAAGTTAGTTTAATTTAATAACTTGTTTTTGTCAAGAAACTTTATTTCTTTTAATAATTTAATTTCTAGTATTAAAAGTGATATAGTATAGGTAAGGAGTGAATGAATAGATGGAACAATCGAATATTTGTCCGCGCTTCGAGAATGCTATCTCGCTATTAAGTCAACGATGGACAGCTTTAGTGATTTATCAATTAATGTCCGGACCGCAACGGTTTAGCACCATCCAATCTTCTATTGGGATTAGTGGAAAAGTTTTGTCTGATCGGTTAAAAGACTTGGAACATCAAGGAATAATTAAGCGAAATGTCATACCGGAAACACCCGTTATTATTGAGTATTCACTAACAGAAAAAGGGAAGTCGTTACAACCTGTTTTAAAAGAAATAGAGAATTGGTCCAAGCGTTGGGTAAAGCTAGAAGGTACAGAAATATAGTGGAATATAATAAGAGCGTGTTTTGATTTATCTTTTTTCAAAACACGCTCTTTTCATTTGCTAGGTAGGAAATTATAAAATTCTCGACTTTTGGACAATCTTGTTTATAGTTGGTTCGCCTAGATCTGGGCGATAGCGGCTAGCAAACTTCCTATTTCATCGGTATAATAAGTCAACTTTTCTAGTATAGTCATACTTTTGTATATTTGAAAGCGGTGATTCTGACGTCTGAACAAAATCGCGTCAGTGATTTTGTTCAATAATAAGTGTTCGTCTCGATTTGAATAAGAAAATTTGCGATTCTATACATATAAAATAATTGAAACAGGGTTTTGCGTTTTAAGCTAAAATAAAAAAAGAGGCTTCTCAAAGCCTGAATTTTGACTTAATGAGATAGCCCTTTTAAAACATTATGAGACATTTTTAAGTGGAATTTTGTTGGTGCGTTCTTTTCGTGACAATTGAAACCCTAGCAGTATTGACATGATCGGTGAGATGTATAGGAAAACAGCATATGGTAAGTATTCAATCACATCTACCCCTAAAGTCGCGGCTAAAAAGGCACCGCTTACTCCCCAAGGAATTAATGGGTTTATTAACGTCCCGGCATCTTCGACCGAACGAGACAAGTATGGGAGCGGAATATCGTACTTTTTATATAACGGTTTAAATGATTGACCAGGGATTAAAATAGATAAATATTGTTCGCCTGTAACAAGATTTACACCAATGGATGAGAGGACGGTTGAAAAAATGACTTGTCCCTTCGTTTTCATTCTTTCTTTGAACCCTTCTAATAATGTAGAGATAATGCCTGTCTTCTCTAACAATCCCCCGAGAGCAAATGCAATCATAATGAGCGAGATCGACCACATCATCGATTGTAGACCACCACGGTTGAGCATCCGATCGATTTCTTCAACACCAGTCGAGACGGAAGGACCGTTTTGAAGAACTTGTAAAAACTCGCCAAACGATATTCCTTGTATAAGTAAAGCGATTAGACAAGCACTCAATATTCCAGCTGTTAAAGAAGGAATAACGGGCTTTCTCATCATCGCCAGAGCAATGACTAGGAGTGGTGATATCACGGTCCAAAATGAGATTTGGACATGTTCGCGAATCGCTTCTTTCATCGCTAAAATATTCCCAGATGTTTCAGGCTGAATCGTAATTTGTTTTGAAATCAACCAAAAAAAGACAAAGGTAATGATTAAACTCGGAATCGTTGTTTTCGTCATATGACGAATATGTGTGAAAATATTTACATTCGCCACACCTGATGCAAAGTTTGTCGTATCAGACATTGGAGACATTTTGTCACCGAAGGCTGCTCCACAAATTATTGCAGCAGCGGCCATTTCAAGTGGAATATTGGCAAGTTCAGCTACACCAATAAGAGCCACGCCAATTGTACTAACCGTTGTAAATGTGCTGCCAATTAATGTGGAAATAATCATGCAGCATAAAATCGCTGTCATAAAAAATAGATCAGGCTGGAACATCGATAACGTCCAAACGGTAATGGTTGGAATCGTACCACTAATCATCCATGCACCAATTAACATCCCGATTAATGAAAGAATGATGATGGGCTGTACGCCATTTTGAATTCCTTTTACAATTCCACCTTCAAGATCCTTCCAGCTCATTCCTTTCATAAAAGAAAGGGAAGCGATGAGTAAGATGGAGAGAAATAAAGGTAAGTGTGGCTCCGTTTTTAACCAAAATAAGCTCATAAAAATAATGCCTAAAATACATAGTAACGCGAAGATAGCTTGTGAAAATTTCCATGTTGATTTCATATTCGTAACTCCTTTATCCCACTCTTAACGGGCAGTAAGACCCCCACCTCAAGATTCTGTAGAAAAGCAAAGAAGATAGGTGGGGAACAACTGCCCGTAATGGCCCGAAAATAAAGAACACAGACTAAGAGCGCCACGTCCTGTGGCCACTTCTGTGTAACCCACATTCTTTGGGTCACAAAGTCCTTTAGGTCATTAACAATCAGTGGGGGTGAAAATACCCATACATCACTTTATACTTAAACGCTTTTCAGCTTTTACGCTTTTGTGTACGAAAGTTAACAACTAATTTAAATATAGATGAGGTAGATGTATATGTCAATAAAAAGAGAAAAAATTTGTTATTTTGCAATATCAAAACGTTAAAGGATAAAAGGGAGAAAGGAATAGTGGAAATTTCCTTTTGTTTGGAATAAAAGAAACTGTCCCATAGGCAAGTGGCTAAACTTTTCTACTGAGACAGCTCAATTTGAAGTTAAATATTTTCTGCCATTTCTTTTAGTTGTTCGGACGTTTCGGTAATTTGACAGATGGATTCTGTGACATCATCAATGACTTTCGTTAAATTTTGTAATTCTTCTTTCGTTTTTTCACTTTGATTTTTATTGTTGTCAATTAGTTTTAACACGCTATCAAAGAAATGAATCATTTCTTTCATTTTCAAAGACCCTTTTCCGGTAAGCTCTGTTACATCTTTAATGGATGAGGAAATGCTGTCAATTTGTTGATGAATTTCTTGGATTAAGTTTGATACACCAAGGACAGAGTTTTTCGTTTCCTCCGCTAATTTTCGAACTTCGCTTGCGACAACAGCAAAGCCTTTTCCGTATTCACCTGCGCGAGCTGATTCAATCGCAGCATTTAATGCTAATAAATTCGTTTGCTCGGCAATTGACGTTACGATGGAGACAACATGATTAATTTTTTCGGAAGCTTGCTCTAACGATTTCATTTTATGAGCGATATCATCTGTTCGATTATTAATAAGTGTCATTAAATCTGATTGATTCTGTAATTCGCTTTTACCATTATGGGCTTCTGTTTCAGCTGATGTTGCAATTTCATAACGGCCTAAGGCAATATCCGCGAAATCTTTTGACTGAGAATTGATTTCTTCAATGAATGCCGTCGTTTCCTCCGTCAAAGAAGCTAATCGAATCGACGTTGTTTGAACTTGTCCAACAAGCTGGCGTTTTTCGTGCTCCATTTCTTTACGAAGCTGTTCATATTCCTGTTTATAAGCTTCTAATACTAACTGTTGTTCGAAATTAATGAGCTTCATGATTGACTTCGTAGCTGTTTGTAAATCGTCCACCGTTTTGCATCGCTCCGAAACCGTTTCTAAAATGGCAGTAAAAAAATTTGAGAACGATGCCATGTACCATTTTTCATCGAGGCCAATAAGTACGTGGCGATGAGCGATTTTGTACATTCGCTTTACATCTTCATCTGTTAGTCGACCATTAAACATTTGTAAGATATGCTTGGCTAACGTTCCTTTTAATCGATCAATGGTGCTGTATTTTTGAATAATTTCCATTAATTTTGGTTCATTTTCAATGCCTTGATAAAAAGCTGATGTGATATAGTGGATGTTCTCTTCAATATACGGTCTTAATAAACGTGCTGTCTTTAAATCATGTTTAGTTAATCGAACTAACTTTAATTGCCTTTTATATGTTTCATTTTCCAACTTTAACGTAATGCCACTTTCATCGATTTCTTGTGAAAAAATAGAATCAGTAGATGGTTTCTCTTTCTTTTTAAATAATTGAAATGCCATATATTATATCTCCTTTATTTTGTTACTCGTGTATTCAGATCGAATAATGACTACCTTTTATATCGGATATATATACGAAGTATTTACTGGAAATTACGAAAGATTTGAAAGGAACGTGCATAAGTATTGAAGTGGTTGAAAAATCATGTATGCAAATTGAAACCTTTTTCCGGTTTGAACGTAATAATTAGAGAAGGTGTAGAGAGAAGGAGATTTAATTGAAAAATATTTTGTTAATAGTCGCAATTTTGTCACAAATAACAGGATATTTCTTTTTGTTTATTCATGTTTTTACAGGCGTAACGTTCATCGTTATTTCATTCTTAGCTTTTATTTCCATTATTATTTTTTTGATAAAAGAACGAGTACATGAGAAAAAGGAGGAAAATGAAAATGATTATCGTAACTACTGATTTTGTACCAGGAAAGGAAATTCAAGAATTAAAAGGATTTGTCAGAGGAAGTACAGTTCAATCAAAACATATTGGAAAAGATATAATGGCAGGTCTTAAAACAATTGTCGGAGGCGAATTGAAAGAATATACAGAAATGATGGAAGAAGCGAGACAAAAAGCGATTGGTCGAATGGTTGAAGATGCCAAACAAAAAGGGGCAAATGCCATCATTGAGATGCGTCTTGAAACATCTGCTGTCATGCAAAACGCATCAGAAATTATCGCCTATGGTACGGCGGTTGTTGTTGAATAACGTAATTCTAACCTTGGAGAGTCATTCTCTAAGGTTTTTTATTTTTAAAGTTGTAATTTAAAAGGAGTAGGGAAACATCAATTTTGGTTAAAAATTAGGATCTGAAGTGCAATTAAGGGGTTTTTCGTTCAATAAATAAATTTGAGATGCAAAAAAGGATTTATTGATGCAAAAAGGATAGCTTATGTGCAATAAAATTGGATTTCGTGCAAATAAATTCAATTCTCGTGCAAAAGTAGTCCGAACTCGTGCAATTAATCACTGTTTTGGTGCAAATACCAGATTAATGCTCCTCCTTTTGGATCGAAAAGGGATGTTTTCGTCTAAAAGTACCATCATTTTCACGAAGAAACCTTCATTTAATCTTTTGTTAGCGTTTACATACAAGGGAAGCTATATCTCACTCGTAGCACGAGTGTTTTCGTTCAACTATTTTTTACTAATTGAACACTGTAGGCAAATTAATTACAAATTCTTTTAAAATATTATTAATAAGTAAGGGCAAAATAGTACCAAACAAATCCATTGACAACCATAAATATCTCCTATATGATTCATAAGTATCTATATCCTATAAGAATACTGGGGGTTTTAACGTGAAGAGATTTTGGCTGTCCTTATTTATCATTACAGGTCTTGTATTTGTACTTGCAGCATGCAATGCAACAAATGAAGGACAAAAAGAACAAGCAGTACCTAAAGAGGATGATAATTTATACGAAAAAATAAAAGAAGACGGAGTGATCCGTGTTGGTACAGAGGGTACGTATCCACCATTCACATTCCATGACGATAGTGGGGAATTAACAGGTTACGACGTTGAAGTAACAAAGGAAGTAGCCAAACGTTTAGATCTTGAAGTGGAATTTATGGAAACACAATGGGATGCAATGTTTGCCGGCTTAGATTCTGAGCGCTTTGATATGATTGCAAACCAAGTGGGAATCAAACCTGAGCGTGAAGAAAAGTATGACTTTTCAACTCCATACACGGTTTCAACAGCAGTTATTGTTGTCCATAAAGACAACAATGACATTGAGTCTTTTGAAGGAATTGACGGGAAAAAAGCAGCCCAATCTTTAACAAGTAACTACGGTGAATTAGCTCAAAATAACGGTGCAGAATTAGTTGGCGTTGAAGGCTTTAATCAAGCCATTGAATTAATTACGTCTAACCGTGTCGACTTAACGATCAATGATAAGCTTTCTGTTCTTGATTATTTAAAACAAAAACCTAATGCGCCAATTAAAATGGTTGCAGAAAGTGACGATGCGGCTAAGAGTGCTTTCATGTTTAGAAAAGGGAATGAAGAGCTTGTTGAAGCTGTAAACGGTGCTCTTAAAGATATGAAAGAGGACGGAACGTTAAAGGAAATTTCTGAGAAATGGTTTGGTGAAGATGTATCTGAATAACGTATTGAACAATCCTGAACGCTTGGAGCGTTTAATCGAAATTGCCCAAAGTTCCCTTCTGCCGATGTTGGAGGGAGCTTTGTATTATACAATGCCGTTAACACTCATTTCCTTTGTACTTGGATTGCTTCTTGCTGTGTTAACAGCATTAGCGCGTATTTCAACCATTAAACCGCTTCAGTGGATCGCAAGAATTTATGTTTCCATTATTCGTGGAACACCATTATTAGTACAACTTTTTATTATCTTTTATGGAATGCCGTCAATAGGTGTTACCATTGATCCGTTTCCTTCAGCTGTCATCGGATTTTCTTTAAATGTAGGTGCATATGCATCTGAAATTATTCGTGCAGCAATTTTATCCATTCCGAAAGGCCAGTGGGAAGCAGGCTACACGCTCGGAATGTCGTACACACAAACGCTAAATCGAATTGTTTTACCACAAGCGGCACGTGTTTCGATTCCACCCTTGTCAAACACGTTTATTAGTCTTGTCAAGGATACGTCATTAGCGTCGTTAATTTTAGTGACAGAAATGTTCCGTAGAGCTCAAGAAATCGCATCAACGACATACGAATTTTTACTGTTATATTCAGAGGCTGCTCTTATTTATTGGATTATTTGTTTCTTATTATCCATTGTTCAACAATACCTTGAAGCAAGGTTGGATCGATATGTTGCAAAATAATAGGAATGCCTTTAGTAAGATAAAGGAGTTTTAAGATGATTACGATTCAGAACTTATCAAAACGTTTTGATCAACTTGAAGTGTTAAAGGGACTAGATTTAACGATTGAAAAAGGGAAAGTAGTCGTTGTCATTGGTCCATCTGGGTCTGGAAAAACGACCTTCCTACGTTGTTTGAATGCTCTTGAAATACCGTCGACTGGTACGATTCGTTTAGATGATCAAGAGATCGATTTCTCTCAATCTCATTTAAAAAAAGAAATCGCCTCATTTCGGAGAAAGTCAGGAATGGTGTTTCAAAACTACAATTTATTCCCACATAAAACAGCGCTCGGAAATGTGATTGAAGGGCCGATGACGGTAAAGAAAGTGAAGAAAGAAGAGGCTGTTCAAAAAGCTGAAAGACTTCTTGAAAAAGTTGGATTGCTTGATAAAAAAGATTATTATCCCTTTCAGTTATCAGGTGGTCAGCAGCAGCGTGTTGGGATTGCACGAGCATTAGCGATGGAACCGAAAGTCATGCTATTTGATGAACCAACATCAGCACTTGACCCGGAGCTTGTAGGCGAAGTATTAAAAGTAATGAAAGATTTAGCCCAAGAGGGAATGACAATGGTAGTTGTGACCCATGAAATGCGATTTGCTAAAGAAGTAGCAGATGAAGTGATTTTTATGGATCAAGGGGTCATTGTTGAACGAGGGACACCTCAAGCCCTTTTTACAAATCCTAAAAATGAACGGACTAAAAAATTTTTACAGCTTATTCAAGAGTAGGTAGAAAAATACCTGCTCTTTTTTGTTATTATGGTCAAGTTTTCTTGAAGTAATGGAGTCTTCGTTGACTAGGGAAAGCCACCTAGCCCTTGTGACGCCGTAAAGGAAAAAAGAGCCTTTTCGTCGTAAGAGCATTTGCTTGCCGGGGCTGATCCAAAAGTCCTTGCTTTTTTCTTAACTAGATTTTACTTAAACGTTCTTTTTCAAAAAGATCATCCATACATTGAAGTGAGGAACGGACGAGGGGGGAGTAGTTGTGCAATACTACTACGGAAATCAATTGCCTCTTAGGGTATTAGATGAATGTGAGTTTTGGAAGCAACAAGAAGAAGAGCATACCGTTGTGATACGTGAATTAGTGAAAGGTTTAGAGCCATCGTATGAAACGAAGTTAGAACAGTGGGAACATGCATTTTTACAAACGTATCAGCAAGTTGTTCGGTTTATTGAAACTGTCACTCGTTCCAAAGGGATGTTTACCGTAGCGCTTTACCGTGACTTAATGACACTTGTCAAAACATGTTTAGAACAAAGCTTACAGTTTATTTCATTTTTGAATGGGCTAATGAAAAATAGTGAGGCAATAAAATCGAATCCGACGGCAATTGTTGTGTTAAAGCATATTATTCGGGAGTCAGAATATTTTGTCGGGATTGCTCAAACGATATTATATACGTAAACAAATAGGATTCATGTAAAAGAGGATAGTAAATGGCTATCCTTTTTTTGGGTGTAAAAAAATGGAGCGTATTGTTTAGGCTTGAATGATTCATGTGGCAATGTTTTGAAAATTTGTTTATTGATTCATTTTGTATAATCTTGGTTGATTTTGGAATATTACATATTGTAATCATGATTAGGAGGTAGACAAGATGCAAAATCAAATGAATCAGGGGCAAAATCAAAATATGAACCAAAATATGATGAATCAAACTGGTGCATTTCAGCCGCAAGGGCAGCTTTCCCATTTAGAGCTACAGCATTTACGCCATTTAATTGGGGGGCATGCGACCGTTGCCAATAAATTAGAATCATATGCCCAATCGTGCCAAGACCCTCAGCTCAAGCAAATGTTTCAACGTGATGCAGAGCAAGCAAGGGCTACTCAACAAAAATTAATGGGATTTTTACAATAAGAGGGAGGACGTAACATGCCACAATTTACGGATAAAGATATGGTGAATGATTATTTATCAGAAATCAATGCGAGTTTAACTGGGTATGCAAATTATATTGCTCAGACAGATAATGAACAGCTTCGTCAAGCTCTAATTCAAATTCGCAATGCTGATGAAGGAAGACAACGTACTGTCTATCAGTATGCGGTTCAAAAAGGGTTTTATCAGCCGGCAGGACCTGCTAATCCAAATGAAATACAACAAATTAAGTCGCAATTATCTCAGCCCCAGTAAGATTGACTAGGTGAGGTCTTCAGTGGCCTCCCTTTCATTTTTTTTATGCTTTTTTGTTATTTAATATAGAGACTTATTGAGAAGTCGAGGTGGGACTAGTAGGAATCGGCGCACACCGATAATGTTTCACCGTTTGCATGATGACGAATCCGTACAAAAAAAGGAGGCACGAAAACTCGTGCCCCCCATAGCCATTTATGAAATTGTTATTGTTGTTGGTAACCGCCCATTTGTTGTTGAGCCATTGCAACTAAGCGTTTCGTAATCTCTCCTCCAACAGATCCGTTGGCACGAGCTGTTGTTTCTGCTCCTAAGTTGACACCAAACTCATTGGCGATCTCATACTTCATTTGGTCAATTGCTTGTTGTGCACCAGGAACGACTAATTGGTTAGAGCTGTTGCTACGATTTTGTTGTTGTGGCATAACATATCAACTCCTTTAAGTTTGTTTTTTATAATGGTTGGGTTAGCTGGAGTTGCACCAGCATATGAACTCGCTTATGTTCATAGCCTGCTCGGCTTAACCCAGTGTAGTCATCCTTTTTGATCCCTGTGGATAATTGAAATCGGCTATTTGACCGTGATTTTCTAACTTTTGACCTCTGAACAATGTCGCTTAAGCGATTGTTCGTTTGATTTATTTGTAGTATGAGGTTCTATCGAAAAAGTATGCGAAAAAATAAAGTGGTAAATTATGTAGTTATATTGATTCATGAAATTATGAAAAAAGCGAAATGATAAACGTAACAACAGCATCTTAAAGGAGATTGGTATGATGGCCATTTGTTCATTATGCAATGGATTGAAAGATGTAAAGCGAACATGCCCACATTGCAAACATGTCATTCATGATAATGGGAAAGTAACAGATTTTTTAGATGATTACAGTGCTTATATGGACATTGATATGATGAAGTTGTTTGATGGATATGTTCATTCTCTTGAACAACATCAATGCGTTCATTTGTATTTTTGCGGAAATTGTGGGTATGAAGAGTTGTATATTATGCATGAATCATAATTGGGATTTAATGAAATGAAAAAGAGGCTAGCTCAGAGCTAAGCCTCTTAAAAAATTATACCGTTTCTAGAGTGCGTTTTTCACTTTTTGGCCGAATGCGAAGCTCTGTCTCTTTGTCAAAGAAATGGGCTTTGTTCATGTCAAATCCTAATTGAACATTTTCACCACGTTGAATGTTGGAGCGTGAATCAACACGGGCAACGAAATCTTGTCCTTCAATTTGGGAATATAGCATTGTTTCAGAGCCCATTAGCTCAGCTACTTCGATATGAGCAGTTACGGTAGAGCCTTTTGAAGATTCGATAAATAAAGGCTCATCATGAATATTTTCTGGGCGAATACCTAAAATAATTTCTTTATTTACATATCCTTCTTCACGTAAATATTTCATTTTACCTTCTGGAATTTCTAACAGTGTACTTCCAATTTGGAATTTTCCATCCAATAATTTTCCGCTGAAGAAGTTCATGGCAGGGGAGCCGATAAATCCACCGACAAAAATATTTTCTGGTTTTTCATATACATCTTTCGGTGCTCCAACTTGTTGAATAATCCCGTCTTTCATCACAACAAGTCTTGTTGCCATCGTCATCGCTTCTGTTTGGTCATGGGTTACGTAAATCGTTGTTGTTTGCAAGCGTTGGTGCAGTTTAGAAATTTCAGCACGCATTTGTACACGAAGCTTTGCATCTAGATTTGAAAGCGGCTCGTCCATTAAGAATACTTTTGCATCACGGACGATGGCACGCCCTAATGCTACACGCTGACGCTGCCCCCCTGATAATGCTTTCGGTTTGCGATCTAAATATTGCTCAAGACCTAAAATACGTGCCGCTTCTTTTACACGACGATCAATTTCATCTTTCGGAAATTTACGAAGCTTTAATCCAAATGCCATGTTATCATATACGTTCATATGGGGATAAAGGGCATAATTTTGGAATACCATCGCGATATCACGATCTTTTGGTGCGACGTCATTCATACGTTTGCCGTCAATATAAAAATCACCCTTTGAAATTTCTTCAAGGCCAGCAACCATACGTAATGTTGTCGACTTACCACAGCCTGAAGGACCAACGAATACGATAAATTCCTTATCCTTAATATGTAAGTTAAAATCTTTAACAGCTGTCACTTTGTTATCATAAATTTTGTAAATATGCTCTAAACGAAGTTCTGCCATTTAAGCTCCTCCTCTTTTTTCCGCTTTTGTTACATTCAGTTTAGCCGAATACAGAAGCTTTCGTAAATGGACAAGTTGCACGAAGATTTTAAATGATTATTTGTGCAAGTATGACAAAGTCACTTTAGTTCACTGTGTAAAATGAACAAATAAACGGCTAATGCTTCACGGAATTTGCGTATATCAATGCCTGTCCATTCAATGAATTTATCGATTCGATATTGAACACTGTTTCGGTGCATAAACATTTTTTTCGCCGTTTGGGTCACATTTAAGTTGCTTTCGATAAATAATTTGATCGTTATGGTGAGTTCTTTTTCTTGTAATGCTTCTCCAAAAAAATGAGATAAAACGTTTGCCTTAATGATATCTTCTCCCATAAGAAACGATAACGAGATCACATCTGAGAAAGTTAAAACGCTATTTCGTTTAAAAAAGCTACGCGGAATTTTTTGAATAAGTTCCGTTTCTGCAACTATTTTTTTTCGAAGGGAGGCATTCACTGGATGTAATTGTCCGATAAATAGTGTTACTTGGATGAAAAAATCTGATGTGATAGACTGGGTGATTTCGTATAATTCTTCTGTCATCGCTGTTTTTTCAGGTGATTCATCGACAATCCAACCGCTTTGTTCATTTAACCAAACGACAGAGGGAGAAGTGATCGTCCCGGAAATCGTTTCTACGAATAAATCTTTCTCTTCAACGGCTCGGTCTGTTATGAAATAATAAAATCGAACAGATGAAATCGATTCGTTCATCGCTTTGTTTTCGTATATGTATTCATACCATTTCCCAAATGTACAACTCGTCTTTTGAATGGAATCGTACCGTTCTGCGATCATCGATAACAACTGAAGCTCGTTTTCGCTTAGACGATGGTGTTTGATCCCAAATACTTCTTTCTCCTTTGTTTGAAACCAAATATATTCATTCGAATTATTGAATTGTGTCGTAAAGTCATCGTTGTACATTTTTTGTAATTGCTCAATCATGAATGATAACTCCTTTGAACCGGTTAACTCTTCGGTGATAGTCTTTAATCAAACCTATTATAACGAAAAAAGTCTAGTGACGAGATGCCACTAGACAGAAATTAAGGACAGTCATTTCCATTTTTACAATCGTATGGCGGTTCTTCCTGTTCTAAATCACGTGCTTCCTCAATGTTTGCCATTTCATATCGATAATGAACAGATCCACCTGACAGCCCTTCATTAATCATTCGATCAACATCCATGAAAGCTTTGTCTCTTCCTTCATGTTGCAAATCATCTCGTTCTTTTTTCTCCATAACAACGCCTCCTATAACGGTAAGTTCGTTATTAGTTTGTGAAAAAAGAACAAAATTATTTCAGAACGTTAGTCATACACATGAAAAAGCATCAAGTCATGAATTTGGGATTTAAGCTGATGCTCTTTATCTTTAGGTGGAGGTGTTTGTCCCCATTCGATTTCACCTGTTTTATGATAAACAGCATCATAATGAACACCATTAAAGAAAAAAGAAATGCGCCAACCTGGTAAATTCGCCTGTTTTATAAGTGGCTTCCATTGAAAATGGGTGATCAATTGAATCACTCCTTATTATAAGTGCTTATATATAATATACGTGATGGCTCGTTTAATTCCTTTAACAACGGTATAAGTAAAATATGTTAATAGCAAACTTGCTTAAACTAGCCATCATGTAATACATTTCTTGCTCCTTGATTAGATAGCTGTTGAAACAGTTGTATGAGTCGATGAATACCTTGTTGAAAAATTAGCGGTTCATCGAACTTCATCGGTTTCGAATTCACTTCAAACACGAATAATTGGCCATCTTTTCTTCTGCCCATATCTAATGAAAATTCTCCAATCAGTCCATATTGATCACATAACGTTTGCCCAATTTCATGACATATATCGCCTAGCTGGTTTGGATCAATTCGTGCGTGAACTTCGTTAAAGGAAACAATTTTTCCACCAGTTGGTACATGTGTCGTAACGGTTTGCCTATCGGCTACGCGAACGCCAATTCCAGAAGGCGAGTACATCTTTTCGTGAAGATGAACGAAGAGCCGCAAATCGTACTTTTTGCCGTAAAGTGTATCGGTCATGATTTCTTCTTGCATAATATAAGGGGAATGTGTCATGAACTGTAAGATTGTATGTAATAGCTGTTCAATCGAAAAGACAATGGTCTTATGTTGGACGGTTTGAATGACATATTGCCCCTCACCTTTTGCCGCAACTTTGATGATGCCATTTCCTTGACTACTTTGAACGGGCTTTAAATAGATTGAGCGGTAGCTTTGTAAAAATGATGTTATATCTTGTACATGGTGAACAAGTTTTGTGTTTGGGAGATAACGTTTAACGGATTTATTTTTCATTAAACAAGTATACACATCCCATTTATTAAAAAAATAACGATTAAAAATGGGGATATGTAACTCGTCAAAGCGTTCAAATAGGGACAAAAGGGATGATTCATTTTCACGGAATGGATAGCGATTGTAAACGACATCTGGATAGGGAAATTTTTTTTGTACCCATCTTTTTTGCAAAACGTTATAGTAATACCCGACTATATGATGGTCTTGAACGTTTTGGCTCGTAAAGACATACGTAAATCCACCGTATTGTAAGGCTTTTTCCTGAAGATGCTTAAATAAATGGACATTCCCTTTAAACGGCGAAGGAGGAGTGGATTCACCTGTCAATATGGCAACGAGAAAATGGTTTTGAGTCATTGCACACCAGCTCTTAAATGGATGGATTTCTGCATTAAGTATTCGGCGTATTGAAAGACGATTTCTCTTGTTCGAATGTCTTCCTTTTGTAATGCTTCATGTTGAAAAATAGAGCGTCCTGGCTTTGAATTGGCTTCAAATAACCATACTTTCCCAAAACGATCAATCCCAAAATCAAAACCGATTTCTCCAATCGTCCCATCTAGCTGGTGATCCAAGGACGAACAAATGGTGAATGCAGCTTCTGTTAGTAAGTTTGCTAACGAAAAAGAAGGATTGATAAGGCTCTGTATTTCATGAACTGTTTTAATCATTCCGCCATTTTTAATATGTGTCGTTACACTGCCTTTTCCAGCAATTTTTGCCGCCATTGCGGAAAGAATCCACTGTCCATGCTCATTTTTGTTTACATGAATGCGAAAGTCAATCGGGTTTTGATTGAATTGAAGCAATTTAATGCCTTGTTGCACAATGTAATGTTTGAGATCGCGATTTCGAAATGTACTCTTTAAAAAAGCATGAAGAGAGGAATATTTCGTTAATCGCTTTTCATTTTTTTTGTCTACATATCGGCAGTAATAACAATTCTTTTCCGGTGAATACATCAATTTATAAACACCTAACCCAAGACTTCCGTTAATAGGTTTTAAAAAGATAATCGTATGTTTTTGTAACATCCCTTCTATTTCTTCAATGGATGGAGAAGCATAAGTTTCTGGTAAATACGAATCGGCTTTTGACTTTGATAATAGCTTAAACGTATCCCATTTATTAAAAAAATGATGGTTAAACATTGGGATGTGGTAGTCGTTTGTCAGTTTCGATTTTAAGAATGTGAATGATTCGAGATTTTCAACTTTTCGATTTGGGAGACGATTGTATAATACATTTGGAAAAGGGGCTTTTATTTTTTTCCATCCATCTTGTGTAAACGTATACCCTTCAATCGTTTCATCTTCCCAATTGATTTGATGTGCACCGAATAATAAAACGTTTGCACCTGTTCCTTTTCCACTTTCAATATATTTTGCAAATAAAATCGAACGTTTTCCGGCAGGCCTTAATGACGATTTCGTAAATCCAGCTGTTAAAATGCCGACTAACGGTCCAAAAACTAACCGATTATGCCAAATGGTTATTTTTGTCTCCATGTTTGGTGGAAGGAGGAGCTCTTCACATAAATTTTGGGAAACATAAACCGTGTTATTGTGATCGTAATGGCTAAGTATACGACAAGATTGCATCTTTTGACCGTAGTGAATTTCTTTTAGAAAAGGAGATTCTAAATAGAAAGGGAGTACAACGATGTTTTGAGCATTTTCCACCGGTATAATTTTATATATCATCACATCCCATCCTTTACGGAAGTTTGTTCGTTTCGTAAAAATTTTGCGTATAACAGAGGGGCTTTAAAAATTTCCATTTGTTTATGTGGTTCGGTTTCATAAACAATCTTTCGCCCTGGTTTTGAATTAATATCGATAATCCAAATGGAGGCATCTTGTAAATGAATGCCTACATCAATCCCGATTTCAAATAATGGCTCATAATGTTGATCTAATATCGGAAGTAACGTTGCGAGCATAGATTGAATGTTCTCCATTAAAATTTGTCTTTTTGGCAGGCTGATTGTTTGTAGCCAGTCTTTAAAATCGTGAATCGTTCCTCCTTTCGAAAGGTTTGAGACGAAACTATTTTTCCGTCCGATTCGTATCGCTTTTCCACGCACACACCACTTACCATGCTCGTCTTTTTGGACAAAGAGGCGGAGGTCAAAAGGTTTATTTTCCTTCGTTTGCAGTGGGAGTAGTGGCTGGAGAATGTAACGTTTTTGCTTGACGATTCTACTTACTACACGCTTGGCACTATTTTTTCGGTGATACGACTGTTTGTTTGTCGAATAGAAGAAAATAAATTGTTCATCACGTTTATGAATCGTGACAATACCTGTTCCATTTGCCCCTGATAGTGGTTTTAACATACAAGCATTTTCTTTTGATAAATAGTCAAATACGACGCTTTCGTTTTGAACGAGTATCGTTTCTGGTAAAAGTGTGCTTACGTTTGTTCGTTTAAGCGATGTATATAAGCTCCATTTATTCGGTAAGCCATGTCCAAGAAACGTAATTTCAGGCTTGTTTTTTAACAGTTGGACAAGTTTTTTTTGAATAAAAGAGGCGCGATCTTGTCCGTAAAAACAGCGGTCATAAATAAATGGAGGAATGCTTTCGGATGAAGGTGACCAACTCATTGATTTCGTGTTAAAGCGTAAGCACGAAATCATATTTAACGATAAATCAATGTCGTCAGGTTGAAATCGAACACATTCGATCTTTTCATCAATGGCTGCTTTCGCCACATTGGTGAAATAGGCTTGTTCATGTTCAAATCGTGTAACGAGAAATCCTAATGTGAAAATAGCCATCGTTCATTCCTCCAAACGACGTAATCTTACCCTCACCTAAAAGAAGATGAGGGTAAATCTATTGCACCATTATATGCTTCCTTTTTTCCTTTCATAACCACTCAAGAAAAAACTGTAGTCGGCAACCGCTTTTGCGGAAGGACGAATCGCTGTGCTTTTGGACAGATCCATATTTTTAGAGGGCTTCGTATTCACCTCAAGAATCCACGGTTTTCCATCCTTCGTAATCGCTATATCAATGCCAAGCTCTGCATATTCTCCAATCGTTTGTTGTGAGATGGTATGTGCTACTTCTAAAGAAATTTCATATAATAGCTTCCGGACATGATAACTTGTCGAAGAGTCGAACAGCTCTGGCAAAATCGTCTTTAAACGATAAAGTTCGCCCCCTTTTGCAATATTTGATACAAATTGGTTTTCGGCTGAAACTCGAGCAACGGCAGACGTTATTTTCCACGTGTGAGGTCCATTTTTATGACATAAAATGCGAAAATCAAGTGGCCGATTCTTGTATGTGATAACAGGTATCGTCTCTTGAACGATATACGGTTCTTTTTTGAAACGTGCATACAAATCTTCAAACAGTTCACCAAATAGGTCATATCGTGATGAGCGAGTTTCTGAATGAGAGGAGTCTTTGACTTCATAAACATTTGGATGTTGGAGAATTTGTAAAATATTACGACCTTGACTTCCGTGAATCGGCTTAACAAATACATGTTGAAAATCGGTTAAATAAGTTTGTAAAATCCCCTTTGAATCGACTAAGGCGGTTTTAGGAAGATACGGTTGAAGGTGACGGTTTTCGTCTAAAATTCCGTGTATTTCCCACTTGTTTAAAAAGCGATGATTGAATATGGGAACGTTTTGTTTCATGAGTTTCTCTGTAAAATTCTTAAATTTATGAGATAATTCAAATCGTCTCGAATGAATGCGGTTGTGTATGACATGTGGAAGAGGTAGTGTATCATGTTTCCAATCGCCATCTTCATAATAATAGCCTTCAACAGCATGTTCTTGAAACTTTGATAATGTAGTTACGTATAAAAAAGCACCATGTTGTTTCGAGTAGGAGGCCATTTCTTCACAAAACTCATGAATGCTGCCAAAAGAATGGATAGACTTTTTCTTTTGAACGACATCCGTTAAAATAGCGATAATAGGACCGAAAGAAAATGTATTCGTTTTATGATCGTAGCTAATTTGTATGGGAATCTCCGTAAAAGGGAGATGAAGCTCGTGATAAAACGATTGATTAGCAAAAACAACGGGCCGTTCATCGTGAATAAAACTAACACGAGCAGAAATGGTTTCTGAGCTACATTGAAAGTGAGCCTTTGAAGTTAAGGATGCGTGGCATTGTGTTTGCAAAGCATCACTTATTTGCACATAATGAAATGGCTTTTGTTCTTTCATCGGGAATAAGGTTGTTTTAACAATGGTCATCTTTATACCTCATTTGCATTGAATGAGTGACAAGTTTTATAATAGTAACTTAGGCAAATATTGTTATATTATCGTATGTATCGAAAAAAATATCGTGATTTTATCGTAAGGAAGATGTGTATGAAAGTGTTATCGATTATGCTCATGATGATGGTTATTGGGGCGCTTATTGGTGGCGTCACGAACTCATTAGCGATTAAAATGCTTTTTAGACCTTATAAACCGCTTTACTTATTTGGGAAACGTGTCCCATTTACACCTGGTTTAATTCCGAAAAGAAGAAATGAGCTTGCCGTACAGCTCGGGAAAATGGTAGTCGATCATTTAGTCACACCTGAAGGGATTAAAAAAAAGTTACAAAACCCTGCGTTTCAATCCAACTTGACAGCCGTTTTTGAAAAAGAAATTTCGCTACTGTGTAATCGAGAGGAAACCGTTTTAGAGCTACTACAGTCTTTTGGTTTGGAAAACGTAGATCAAAAGGCACAAACGAAGCTAAAAACGTTTATTCAACAAAAGGTGAACCATTTATTAAATTCGAATCAACCATTAAAAGAATTGTTAACTGACGAGTGGAATGACCAAATTGAATCACTCCTTCCTCAAATTGGGGCTTACATTTCAGATAAAGGGGCTGCTTATTTTGAAACAGAGGAAGGAAAAAAAAGGCTGAAAAAGATGATTGATGATTTCTTATTACAACGCGGTATGTTTGGAAATATGATTCAAATGTTACTCGGCAATACGAGCATTGAAGAGAAAATTCAACCAGAGATTACGAAGTTTTTCCGCCATCAAGGAACGAAGCAATTATTTACGAACATTTTGGAAAAGGAATGGGATAAACTATCCAACAGGTCGATTGATGAATTGACGGCAAAGTGGAACAAAGAAGCTGTTAGTATGTCGATCGCCGATCGGATTGTTCAAGAAATTCCGATTGAAAAACTATTTAAAATGAAATTGGTAGAAGTTAGCGGTCCGTATTTACATCTTGTTCTAGATAACGTTGTTCCGAAGCTTACACATTATATAAGTCGATATATTAGTGAGCGGATTGGTGCGATTATGCAAATGATGAACATAGACCAAATCGTCAAAGAGCAAGTAGAGGCGTTTTCGGTCGAACGGTTAGAAGAAATGGTCTTATCGATTTCAAAACGTGAATTTAAAATGATTACGTATTTAGGCGCCTTACTAGGTGGAATGATCGGACTTGTACAAGCTGTGATTGTGTTGATGATGTAAAAGGCTATCCCGAGTAGCTTCGGAATAGCCTTTCCGTTTAAAAAATTATTCTTCATTTGCTAAAGCATAAATTTTTGCCATTTTATCTTTTAAATCATTCATTTGAACAAAACGAGCTTCTCGAATCATTTCTTTTCCGTTCACATACAAAAGGAGAACAGGAACAGTGAAGATGGATAAATATCCAGCAATATCCGGGACGTCATCAGCATTAATAAACCCAGTTTGTATGGTTGGAAACTCTGTAAGCATCTCGTTTACTTTCGGTAGAAGTGCATGACAAACGGAACAATTTGTTCTTGATACATATAAAAATGTAAACGGGTTCTGTTCAATGAATTGTTGTACCTCTGCGACTGACTGTAATGTATACATGATACCCTCCGATATATTTGATTATCTTTTATTATAATAGACTGTGCATGTAAATACCTAAACGAAGATTTTGTTCATCATTTTTCTATCATGACATACATATATGAATACAAGTTTCATTGAATGTTATTGAGATGTTTGTTATAGTGGAGAGGTCTTACGAAAGCCAGTAGAGATATTCGGATAACCCTATTAGGAGGTTTTAAATTTGGCAGTTAATGTACATGATGTAGCGTATAATTTAGAAAGAGCATTACGAGAAAACGATGATTTCAAAAATTTACAGAAATTATATAGTGAAGTGGAAGCGGATGAGTCCGCACGTAGAATGTTTGAAAACTTCCGCGACATTCAATTAAAGCTACAACAAAAACAAATGAATGGTGAAGATATTACAGAAGAAGAAGTCGAGCAAGCACAAAAATCTGTTCAACTTGTGCAACAGCATGAGAAAATCGGAAAATTAATGGAAGCAGAACAACGGATGAGCATGTTAATCCAAGAACTAAACCAAATTATTATGAAACCACTAGAAGAACTTTACGGTAATTTACAACAATAAAATGGTATACGCTGAAATGAAGAGGTGCCTCGTTGCATCTCTTTTTTTATAGGAAACACAAAGGAGCGATCTTTGTTAGTCGTTCGTTTATGGTTAGCGAAAAGGTAGGCTTAATATAAAGTTTCAGAAAACCATCAAAATAAAAACCTTTTTCTTATGTTTTTAAACTCAAGGTGTATTGTCCAATTAAACCATCTAGATAGTTGTCAACATTTATTAATAGAAGCTTAAAATGTTTTTTTAGAAACTTCCAACAAGTTTACGAAACATCTAAAAGGTAACAAAGAGTTAAAAACGTTCATCGAATTTGACGCTATTTATATTTGATCGTGGCTATGTTGACTATAAGCCATTCCATCAACTCCGTTATCACAATGTTCGTTTTATCACGAAACTTGATCTTTATCAATTACTATTTTATAGAGCTAACTTAAAATAAAAATATAGAAAAACAAGGGAGGAAGAGGAATGTCAAAAGCCGTCTTTCAATTAGAGCCACTAACTTGTCCATCATGTATTAAAAAAATCGAGACAACGCTGAATAAAACAAATGGAATAATTTCTGCAAGGGTGTTATTTAACTCAAGTAAGGTACGAACAGAATTTGATGAATCTCGAGTTGAAGCATGTCAATTAAAAGAAATGATTAAAAAATTAGGTTATCAAGTACTGTCGACTAAGGCTTCTTCATGATTACATTCTGAATGATAAAAGGTTAAACCAAAAAGACTGGTAACCAAGAATAAATGGTTATCAGTCTTTTTTCCTCTTTATCAGCTTATTGAAAAGAAATATCGAGAAACTTGATTATGGTCAAGTCTTTTAAACAGAAAAAAATTTATCATTTACATATAAAGAAACGAGGCAATCGTTTGAGAAGAAAGGAGCGAAACAGGGATGCTGACAGCCATTCATAAACATAAAAATCAAATGATGATGATTTCATTTATTTTAATTGTCTTGGGGGGGTTATTTGGGTTTATGGGGAATGGTGATATAAAAGCCATTGTTCTTATTTTAGCAACCATTATTGCTGGTATTCCTATTGCAATTAAAGCATACCAGTCACTAAGAATGAAAGCTTTTAGTATAGAATTATTAGTAACGATAGCTGTTCTCGGTGCTTTTTATATTCAAGAGTTTACGGAGTCATCGGTCGTGACATTTTTATTTCTATTCGGGGACTATTTAGAAAGACGAACACTGGAAAAAACACGTTCTTCTTTAAAGCGTTTAGTCGATATGGCACCACAAGAGGCTGTTGTAATTCGCAACGGAAATCATGTAACGATTTCCGTTGAAGAAGTAGAAAAAGGCGATCATGTGCTGATTCGATCCGGTGGAAAGGTTCCTGTCGATGGAAGGGTTATTTCTGGCCAAGCGTTTTTAAATGAATCGTCCATTACAGGTGAATCAGTACCTTCATCAAAAGAAATCGGCGATAACGTCTTCAGTGGAACGATTGTTGATCATGGTTATATCGAAATCGTTGCGGAAAAAGTGGGGGATGATACTACTTTTACTAAAATCATTGAACTAGTCGAAGAAGCTCAAGAATCAAAATCAAAAACTGAGAAATTTCTAACAAAATTTTCTACCATTTATACGCCAGCAGTTGTTGCTTTATCCGTTATTGTCTATCTCTTAACAAAGGATTTGCACATGGCGATTACCTTTCTAGTGATCGCTTGTCCAGGAGCCTTAATGATTGGTGCTCCCGTATCAAATGTTGCCGGCATTGGCAACGGAGCTAAGAATGGGGTTCTGATTAAAGGTGGAGACGTTATGGAGAAATTCGCTAAAGTGAATACGCTTGTTTTCGATAAAACAGGTACGCTAACTAAAGGAAAGCCAGAAATAACGGCTATTAAGTTATTTAAAAAGATGGATACGAATGATTTGCTTCGATTGGTTGCGCAAGCAGAAACCATCTCAGAACATCCTTTAGGCCAAATCATAGTCAAAGAAGCCAAAGAAAGAAAATTGAACATTACTAGTAAACCGAAAAACGGAAAAATTATAAAAGGAAATGGGATTATAGCGAATGTGGAAGGACACGACATAGTTGTTGGAAATCAGAAATTAATGAAGGCTGAGAAGATTAATATTTCCAAAGAGGTTATGAGTTATGCAGTTAGCCAAGGAAAGGCTGGAAATACTGCAATATTTGCAGCCATAAATGGTGAAATTGCCGGTATTTTATCAATCGCTGATCAAATTCGGGATGATGCTCCGAGTTCACTAGTAGAAATGAGAAAAAACGGAATTAAAAAAATTATTATGCTGACAGGAGATAATCAATATACTGCTGAAATCGTTGCCAAACAATTAGGGATAGATGAATACCATGCAGAATTATTGCCTGAGAATAAAGTAGAGTTCGTGAAGAAATTAAAAGCAGAAGGTCATGTCGTTGCGATGGCTGGGGATGGGATTAATGACGCACCTGCTATTGCTACTGCCGAAGTCGGACTAGCAATGGGAGAAGGCGGTACCGATATTTCAATGGAAACAGCAGATATCGTCTTAATGGCTGATAAGCTTACACAATTGTCACACGCATACTCTTTATCTAAAGCAACCACTTTCAACATGAAAGAAAACACTTACTTTGCTGTAGCAATCGTGTTTATACTCTTATTAGGAGTACTAAATGAATCTGTGCATTTAGCATTAGGGATGTTTATTCATGAGGCCAGTGTATTGCTTGTTATTCTGAATGCGATGAGGTTAATCAAGTTCCAACGTAAAATATCCAAAGGTTTAGCAGGCTTGACGGCACAGCTAAAAGGTAAAATCTTAACATAAGCTCGTTGATTGGAGTGGAAAACATGAATGGAAATGAAACGCATATCCATGCTTGTTCTCGAGGAACAAACAAATCGTGTGTTTCTCTCGTACCTATTTTTAATCATTTAGAAAATGAACATATGGAAGAAATTATGAAGGTGGTCGAATCTGTTTCATATAAAAAAGGAGAAATACTTTATCGTGCAGGGGATCCGTCAGATTCACTTTATATTGTATACAAGGGTGAAATAAAAATTTATCGACTATCTGAATCTGGAAAGGAAAAGTTGGTCCGTTTATTAGTCCCAGGAAATTTCACAGGAGAACTCGCTCTATTTAATGAAACCCTTCATGAAGCGTATGCGGAAGCCACAAAGGAAACCCAGGTTTGTATAATTAAAAGAGCAAAATTACAAGAATTACTGATGAAATACCCATCGATTTCATTGAAAATACTCAATGAATTTTCAGTCAGATTAGAGCTGTCAGAAAAACAAGCTGCACGGTTTGCTACCGAAAAGGTTGAAACGAGGCTTGCTCTATTCTTAGCAGAATGTCTAAATAATCATCAATCAAACGAAATTGTACTACCTATGAGTAAGAAAGATCTAGCTTCTTATCTAGGAACTACCCCTGAAACTATCAGCCGAAAGTTAACTCATCTAGAAAATCAGGGCTACATAAAACAAAAGGCCCATAAAAGGATTGAAATAGTCGATTTAGATGGATTGTTACTTATCTGAAATATTATGAAGATAAAATAAAAGACATTCTTCTTGAAATTTGTTAAAATTGGGAAATCAATTTTATGAAGAGGAAAGTGATGAAGAATGTCAAAAGCACTTCTTTATTTACTGATGCTTGGCATTATGATGTTATGGGGATTTAATGTGATCGCGATTAAAGTCATTGTGGAAGTGTTTGATCCTGTGACGATTACGGCATTTCGCATTTTTATTGCTGGGCTTGTCGTTATGATGATGGTCATGGTTGCGAAAGAAATGCGAAAAATGACCAAAATGGAATGGATTTATATTAGTATTGCTTCCGTTACCGGTGTATTGGGTCATCATTTGTTTTTAGCGGTCGGTTTATCCTATACGACTGCCTCTAATGCGGGACTCATATTAGGATTAGTTCCGCTAATGACAACACTCTTTGCTGCCCTTTTTTTAAAAGATCGTCTTACATTGTCAAAAATTCTCGGCATTTCACTAGGGTTTTTAGGTGTTTCATTTATTATTTTAAACGGGAATAACGAAGTCGCTCGTGTCTCAAAAGGGGACTTGTTCATTTTCTTATCCGTTGTAGCACAAGCGATTAGTTTCATTTTTATTAAAAAAGGAACAGCCACCCTTCATTCACGACTTATGACAGGATGGATGCTTTTAATCGGTTCTATCGCCCTGTTTATCACAAGTATCATCATGGAACCGAATGGATTTCAAACGTTACAAAAGGGGACGATTCCGGTTTGGGCTATCTTTCTCGCATCGGCTGTGCTTGCAACCGCTATCGGGCATAGCATGTACAATCGAGCTATTTATCATCTTGGTCCAGGTGAAACCGCCCTTTTCATTAATTTAACACCGTTTTTTTCCTTAATCGGGTCCTATTTGTTTTTAGGAGAACATATTTCATCGTTACAGCTCATTGGCTTTGTTTTTATTATTTTCGGTGTTTTACTCGGAACAGGTACAATAGGTGCTCATTGGTTAAGTGTCCATTCTATTAAAAAAAGACAGAACAAAGCAATCTGATCGAATGGTTCTATTTTCATGGAGGAGGACATAATCTCATATTAGGATTAGACACCATGAGAAGGGGGACCAACATGTGATTTATCGATTACTAGCGTTAAATATTGATGGAACGTTACTTCGATCAAATGGTCGCCTTCAAAGCTCTACGAAAGAAGCGATTGAATTTGTCCAAAAAAAGGAAGTCTACGTGACCCTTGTGACGAACCGGCATTTTCAATCAGCGAAGAAGCTTGCGAAGGCCTTAAAATTAGATACAAAACTTATTACACATAGCGGTGCGTTTATTGCCAATCGTTTAGACCAACCTTTGTTTGTAAAACGGATACCAGAAGAACGAACATTTAATATCGTGCAAGTGCTTGAAAATTTTTCTTGTAACATTCGTATTATTCATGAACGTTTCTCCATCGGGAACCGGAAAAAAGTCACATCTAATTTAATGAGTAAAACGCTTTTAAATACAGCTGATCCACTCTTTTATCCGATTCAATTTGTCGAATCGCTCGGGGAGGCGTTAAGAGATGACCCTGTTGCGACGCCGAAGATTGATATTTTTTTTGGAGACCCTTCGGAATTAAAAGAAGTGCAGAAAATTTTGTGTGATGCCTTTCCAAATGTTGATACTGTGAAAGTCAATGAAGTAAAGCTCGAAGTAGTCCCTAAAGGAGTTTCAAAAGCATCAAGTTTAAAAATCCTTGGACAGCATTTAAATATTAGCCCTGAAGAAATGGTTGTGATCGGCTGTGAACTCGATGACACGGAAATGATTGAGCAGGCTGGCCTTGGTGTAGCAATGGGCAACTCGCCATTTCAAGTGAAAAGAAAAGCAGACTGGATAACAAGAAGCAATGATGACCAAGGAGTCGCCTATATGGTAAAAGAGCATTTTCGAAAACAGCAACGTATTAAGTTTTTAGAACGTATTAAAAGTGAGTGAGGGCGCATGATGCGCTCTTTTTTTGTTTTAGGACGTGTGGATTTTAGGGGGGATCATGCAATTCAGTGAATTTTTGTGCAAATAAAGACTAATATGTGCAAATAAGGATTATCATATGCAATTAAGTAATCAGAGGTGCAATTATTTTGAGATTCGTGCAATTAAGGTAAGATTTCGTGCAATTGTCCCCGGAAGTGATGCAATTAACTCAAAAACTCGTGCAATTCCTGCTCGTAAACCTCTATAATGTTACCAACCATAAAATAATAACGTTTTCACTCTGAGAATTTTCTATTAAGAGTTTTGTTTACATTCCGAACAACCACCTCACTGGTTACATTCTCTTGTTGACCGAGCGCCGTCTCTTCTGTACACTATAAGAAGTTTTGAATTTAACGATAAAGGTGATTACATGCGTATTCAAATAAAAGGTATTCAAGATGAGCGGTTCCATCGTCCAATCCAGTTAATATCAAATTTGTTTTATGAAGATCCAGAGGTTGTTTTTGACAACGCAGAATCGAATATCATCGTTTCTTTTTCCATTGAAGATCAACATGACTTTGTAAAAATAGCTGGTCAACTCGAAGCGGAAGGAAAGACATTTGAAGCGAAGCACGAAAAAGAGCTTGCGCAATATACGATAGAAAAAGAGCGCTTCAAACAAGTGAAAAATACATTGTCCTACGTTTACTTAGTACTCATGCAAGACTTTACCGGCATTATTCAAAAATGGGGGATTTTAACCGGAGTTCGTCCGACAAAGCTTTTTCATAAAAAAATGGAACAAGGGTATTCAAAAGAAGAAATACGCCGCCAATTAAAAGAAGAGTATTTAATAACAGACGAAAAAATTCAATTAATGGAACGAATTGTCGATCGGCAATTAAGTGTAGTCCCAGATTTGTACAAGCTTCAAAAGGAAGTAAGTATATACATTGGCATTCCGTTTTGTCCGACAAAATGTGCCTATTGTACGTTTCCTGCATATGCAATTAACGGAAAGCAAGGGAAAGTCGATTCATTTTTAGGTGGTTTACATTTTGAAATGCGCCAAATCGGTCAATGGTTGAAGGAAAAAGGGATGAACATTACGACGGTGTATTACGGTGGTGGAACACCGACGAGTATTACAGCGGAGGAAATGGATTTATTATATGAAGAAATGTATGAATCATTTCCTAATGTAAAAAACATTCGAGAAATCACCGTTGAAGCAGGTCGACCAGATACGATTACACCGGAAAAACTTGAAGTGTTGAAGAAATGGAATATTGACCGGATTAGTATAAATCCGCAATCATATATTCAAGAAACGTTAAAAGCGATTGGTCGTCATCATACGGTGGATGAAACAATCGAGAAGTTCCATTTAGCTCGAAGCATGGGAATGAACAATATTAATATGGACTTAATCATCGGCTTACCTGGTGAAGGTGTAGAAGAATTCGATTACACATTAAGTGAAACGGAAAAATTAATGCCAGAGTCGTTAACGGTTCATACGTTATCGTTTAAACGTGCATCGGAAATGACGAAAAATAAAGAAAAGTATAAAGTGGCAAGTCGAAAAGAAATTGAACAAATGATGGATCGTGCGGTAGAGTGGACGGACAAACATGGCTATGAACCGTACTACTTATACCGAATGAAAAATATTTTAGGGAATTTAGAAAATGTTGGTTATGCGCTAAAAGGGCAAGACAGTATTTACAACATTATGATTATGGAGGAACAACAAACGATTATCGGACTTGGTTGTGGTGCATCCAGTAAATTTGTTCATCCAAAAACGGGTAAAATCTCACATTTTGCCAACCCGAAAGACCCAAAATCCTATAATGAAGGCTATGAGCATTATACAAAAGAGAAAATAAACATATTAGAAGAGTTATTTTCTTAAATTAAAAACGCTTGAATGGATGGAATCCGTTCAAGCGTTTTTAATGTGGAAAAGTTAATCATTAAGAATACGCGGGAATAAAATGTTATTTTCTAAATGAATATGTTCAAACAAATCTGATTCCAATGCTTCTAGTCGGTTATAAACAAGTCGGTATGTTCCACAAGCATGGGCTGGTGGTGTGAAGTCATTCGTTATGTCCCGCATTTCTTTTATGATGTCTCCTGCTTTGTCATGTTCAGAAACGAGCTCGAAAATAACTTTTTTCATGGCTGCTTCATTTTCTGGTGTCGGCTCTTGTTCATAGTGTAAGATAAGGGGAAATGCTTGTACTTCCTCTTTCATTAGATGTTGCTCTAGTTCTGTTTTTAACTCATTAAATAGCTTATGAATCTTTACTAAATGAGGTTGTTCGCCACCGTGAACGCGTAACACTTTCGTGACATAAGGACTAAGTTGTGGTAGCTCTTCATTTAGGTAACGGTGGTGTTTATGGACAATATGTTCAATTAATTCCGAATACGTCGCTTCTTCCCAATTCTTTTCAACTTTCTTATTAGCATTCTGAAACTGCTCATTTAATTGTTGAACAATGTCTTCAACCGGTAAATTTTTCTCTGTTAAAGCCTCTTTTAAAGGTCGATTACCTCCACAACAAAAGTCAATTCTATTTGATTTGAAAAAATCACTTGATTTTGGAAACGCAGCAACGATTTCTCCAACTGTTGATTGTTCTGTAAAGGTTTTTTCCATCTTTAACCCTCCGTTTGTTTTTGATTTCATCGTAATCATATCGCGTATTGATCGATAAGGTCGTGATACATATCACAAACATTAACAAATTTTTAATAAAATGTGTCAAATTTTCAACGTGTGATAACGAACACGTTGCTGCGGTAACTTTTTCGATATACTAAAAAAGTAAAAAAGGTTTGCACGGAGAAAGGAGTCGAAAAGAGAATGGGTGCTTCTAAAAAGCTACTACTTCCAAAACAACACGGCGCTTGGGCTATGTTGGTCATACCATTTTTATTAGGGGGATACGCGGGTGGTTTTTCATGGTTTCATATTCCATTATTTATTGGATGGTTATTTTTATATTTAGCGACATATCCATTATTAATGTCGTTTAAAATAAAGAGAAAAAAAGAGTATTTACAATGGTTTTATCGTTATTTTTTTATTGCCATTACGATGCTACTCATTCTTCTCTTTTATAATATAAAACTTATTTATTTTGGAATCGCAATGGTCCCATTCTTTTTCATCAATCTTTATTATGCAAAGAAGAAAAACGAACGGGCTTTTATAAACGATGTTGCGGCTATTATGTCGTTTTGTATTGGAGCGCTAACTAGTTATTATGTTGGAAGTGGCGAATTAACATTCGATGCTTTTCTAGTCAGTATATTTTGCTTCTTCTTTTTTATCGGAAGTACATTTTACGTGAAAACGATGATTCGGGAAAAGAAAAACGAAATGTTTAAATGGTTTTCATGGGGATATCACATATTGTTAATAATTGTATTAATCATGTCGGGGTATTCACTCTTTACGATTCTTTATGTACCAAGTGTTCTTCGTGCTGTTTATTTATATGGAAAAAAGATGACAATTATGAAAGTTGGGATTATGGAGACTGTAAATGCGATTTACTTTTGCATTGCGATGCTCGTTCTCTTATAAATCGATTTCAATATAAAAGGGTGTCCCATTCGGTTTGGGCACCCTTATTCTTTGATAAAGTTTCCAGTGTAATGGAATGTTCGCTGTCCAGCGCCACGTGACACCGTAAAGGCAAAAAAGCGCCTTTTCATCGTAAGAACATTTTGGTCTGATGCTGATCAAGGCGGATACTATTTTTCAAATGGGAAAAATAGTTCCTTTTCTAATTGATCTCTATCGATTAAATAAAATCCGTTATCGTCGGTGTCTAGGATCTTTTTCTTTTTTAGCTGGCTGAATGTTCGGCTGATGGTTTCCCTAGTTGTCCCGATCATATTCGCTAATTCCCTGTTTGTAAAATGAGATGTAAGGCGGTAATAGTGGGACTGTTCAACAGCATTTGTTTTTGTAAGTCGCAAAAGGAGCATGATAATTTGTTCATAAGTATTATGAAGAACTTGTTCTTCTAACCGGTTGTGTAAGTCAATGATTTTTTCACCCATGACACGAAATAACTTTATACATAATTCAGGACTTTTAAGTAGTGTTTGCTCAAATTCTGCAATGGGAGTTGAAATTAAGACGGCCTCTTCAACCACCTCCGCATGTGCTGGATAGCTCCCTTTTCTGAAAAAACCGGCATGTGGGAACATTTCACCTGCTTGTAAAACTGAAACAATTTGTTCTCTCCCATTTAAATCTGTTTTATATATTTTCACTGATCCAGAATGAATAAAATACACACGCTCTAACGGATCACCTTGCATAAAGACAAATGATCGTTGTTTATACATACGGGCTTGTGAAATGTCCATTATTGTCGTTAATTCTTCGTCTGATAACTCACGAAAAAGTGGGACATCTTTTAATCGTTGTTGAATCCAGTTCTGTTTCATGTAGACATCTCCCTTCCATTTCATTTTATTATGCTATAAAAAAGAATCTGTGAAGTAAATCATAGTTGTTCAAGTTGAATGAAAAAAAATTACTAAGTAAGTGACAATTGTATGACAAAAGTCTTTTTGTGATGTGTATCACATGAGCCCCTCTTTCTTTATTTTACAATCAATAGCGAAGGAGGAGTGAGTCTATGAGAGACTTCCATGAAAATCCATTTATTGTTATTTGGGAGGTAACGAGAGCGTGTCAGCTAAAGTGCCTTCATTGTCGTGCAGAGGCACAGTATCATCGTGATCCCCGTGAGTTAACGTTTGAAGAAGGAAAAAAACTAATCGATCAAATATACGAAATGGATCAACCACTTTTAGTGTTTACTGGTGGAGATCCTTTAATGAGACCGGATGTATATGATATTGCGGAATATGCGATTGCTAAAGGGTTGCGTGTTTCGATGACACCAAGTGCAACGCCAAACGTGACAAAAGAAGCGATTCAAAAAGCGAAAAAAATCGGATTAGCACGCTGGGCATTTAGTCTAGATGGTCCAAATGCTAAAATTCATGATCATTTTCGGGGAACAAGTGGTTCATTTGATTTAACGATCAAAGCGATACAATATTTGCATGAGCTGGAGATTCCTGTCCAAATTAACACGGTCATTTCCCGCTATAATGTGGAAGTATTAGATGAAATGGTTGAACTGATTGAGCAGCTTAAATGCGTACTTTGGAGTGTTTTCTTTCTTGTCCCAACAGGACGGGGGAAGGATGAGGATATGATTTCACCTGTCGAGCATGAAAAAGTATTTAAATGGCTGTATGAAACGAGTAAACGAGTCCCTTTTGATATTAAAACAACCGCTGGACAGCATTATCGCCGTGTTGTCCTTCAGCAAAAGATGCGAGAAAACCATAAACAGGACCATGATATCCGGTATGAAGATGTACTAATGAAAGGCATAACGGGACAAGTAGACGGGCTCGGTCGTGCTCCAAAAGGAGTGAATGATGGAAACGGCTTTCTATTTATCTCACATATTGGTGATGTTTATCCAAGTGGATTGTTGCCAATCAAAGCTGGAAATGTACGAGAAACGCAATTGGCAGATATTTACCGAAACTCCCCAGTTTTTCAGGATTTGAGAAATCCGGATAAATATAAAGGAAAATGTGGTGTTTGTGAATTTCGATATGTTTGCGGTGGTTCCCGATCACGTGCATATGCAATGACAGGCGATTACTTAGAAAGTGAGCCTTATTGTGTTTATATACCGAATAAATTAAGAAAGGAAAAAAAGATGACATCAAAGTGACATGAATATTTGTAAGAAAAACTGGTTCAGTTTTATGAGGGCCAGTTTTTTATTGTTTCAGAAAGTTAAATGAAAATACAATGAATGGAGCTTTGTCCAGCGAAAGCCACCTACCCCTCGAGGTCAAATAACCTTCATCCTATAAAGGGATGAAGAACACTTTGCCCGAGGGTGAACAATGCCCTTGTGCTGAATCTTGGGTTAAGGGAATTAAACTTTTTACAAAAATGTGAAATGAGTTAGAAATGTGATGTGTTTAACAAACTTTTTCTTTTCATTTGCTTATGATGAAAGTAACAAAACTTAGGTTTGTTGTTAGCCTAAATTCAGGAGGTTCTAAAAATGAACAAACAAAAAGCATTATTGCCGATTACGACGTTAGCCATGACCATTGCGTTTGCGGTTTGGGCTGTATTTTCACCGTTAGCAAGCACTTTCCAAGAGATGTATGGGTTAACGTCTACTCAAAAAAGTATTTTAGTTGCGACTCCCGTGTTACTAGGATCGGTCATGAGGATTCCACTTGGGATATTAACGGATCGCTTCGGCGGAAGAAAGCTTTTTTCCTTATTATTGCTATTCATTATCGTTCCACTCGTCGGTGCAGGATTTGCTAATTCATTTGAAATGTTAATGTTTTGGGCATTCTTTATTGGTATGGCGGGAACATCGTTTGCGATTTCCATTGCGTTTGTTTCAAAGCTCACACCACCAGAAAAGCAAGGTACAGCGTTAGGAATTAATGCAATGGGGAATATCGGAACAGCCGTTGCAAGCTTTTCTGTACCATCCATTGCAGCTTTCTTTGGAGTGAAATGGGCGTTCTGGGGACTCATTATTCCAGTTGTCGTCATGCTTATCCTCGTTTGGTTTTTTACACCTGAAATGCCTAAGCCGAAGGAAAAGAAAACGATGCTTAATTCTTTATCGGTATTAAAGTATAAACATACGTGGACATTGTCACTTTTTTATTTTGTGACATTCGGTGCATTTGTAGCATTTGGTATTTATTTGCCTTCATTGCTTATTGACTTATATGGGATGACTCCAGTTGATGCAGGCTTACGTGCCGCTGGCTTTACGGTGATCGCAACATTTGCACGTCCAATTGGCGGAAATCTTAGCGATAAATTAGGAGCAGAACGTATCTTAACGATCGTCTATGCAGGAATGGCGATGGGAGCGCTTATTATCGCATTCGGTATGGAAAATCTAATCGTGATGACAGCGGCATGTCTTTTCATCGCGATTATGGCTGGTTTAGGAAACGGAGCTGTTTTCAAATTCGTTCCTCAACTTTTCCCAAATGAAACCGGAGCCGTAACAGGTATTGTCGGTGCATGGGGTGGATTAGGAGGCTTTTTCCCACCTATTTTGATGGGAATTGTTAAAGATGCAACGGGTTCTTACATGCTCGGATTTATTTTACTCAGTTTATTTGCAATTATCTGCTTCTTATTCAATCGATTAGTCTTTGGAAAGAAAAATGTAAGAACTGCTGAGGTTGTGACAAATTAGTCTTAGGAAGTTATAAACAATTCAAATAAGAATTTCAAACCATTCTCCTCATAAAGTCCGTATCGGCTGACTGTATGAGGAGGATTTTTTTCTGTCACGCCGGCATTAGCGACTAGCAAACTTCCCACTTCATCCGTACGATAAGTCAACATCGACTGAAACGTCGCCTGAGTTTGTACGACGCTTTAGCGAATGACCTACGCTTTTGTTCGTCTCTAATATCGCTACTGCTTACATTGATGCTATCAATCAATGGGGAAAAAGCAGTGACAAAAGATATGGATACTTTTTAAACTAATAAGGGGAATGTCTATGAAATATATGTGTCCTGTATGTGGGTTTAAAGGGTTATTTGAGCCTGCTTATGATAAAGATGGGTATGGATCTTTTGAAATATGTGTTTGCTATGGTTTTGAATTCGGATACGATGACTATGTTGAAATGGAAGATGGTGATTTGATGCCAGTAAAAGAAACTCATCGTATTTATAGAGATAAATGGATTAAGGATGGTGCAGTAATTTTTCAACCAAAAAGATACCCAGAAAAGTTCCAAACTAATAATAAGGTTTATCGTGATTATTTAAAAGAGCAATTAAAAAATATTAGTTTTCCACTTTAAATATGAATTTGAAAAAATAGTGATTCTTTAAAAAAGGAATTTATTTAGAAATTTAGCTTAACATTTCGACTAATATTTTATCCCACTCTTAACGGGCAGTAAGACCCCACTGAATGAAGTTTCACTTTATTTAGAAGAATCACAAAACGGCTGTTTTGTGATTCTTTCTTCTAATTTCTACATCGATCATAATCCTCTATACTTTCATCTCCTGTGAAGATGTTTTTAGTTTCCTTACCTTTCGATCGTAAGACAAAACATTTCAAATTTAGTAAAATGAGTGTAAGTCAAAACTAGATGATTTCGAACATTACTTGAACATATAATAAAGTGTGACGTACTTCACATTGGCTTGTTACGTCTTTATGTACCATTATAAATAAGACCTTTTGATGAGAAATGAGGGATAAAACTTGTTGCGAGATACTTATAAACGCCCGTTATTAGATTTACGCATGTCGGTAACCGATCGGTGTAATTTTCGTTGTATATATTGCATGCCTGAAACAGAAGGAAAACAATATTGTTTTATGAAACGTGAGCAAATCATGACTTTCGAAGAAATAACTCGCTTAGCGAAACTTTTTGTTCGGTTTGGGGTGCGAAAAATTCGCTTAACAGGCGGAGAGCCTCTTCTTCGAAAAGATATCGATGTTCTTATTTCGATGTTAAATAATATCGAGGGTCTTCAAGAAGTGTCGCTTACAACGAACGGATTTTTGTTAAAGCAGTATGCGAAGCGGCTCAAAAAAGCTGGAATAAACCGAGTAAACGTTAGTTTAGACGCATTAAATAACGATGTTTTTATGAAAATGAATGGTAGAAGGATCAAATCAGAAGCAATTTTAGAAGGAATTGAAGAGGCGATCAATCAAGGTTTAACCGTGAAAGTGAATATGGTTGTAAAAAAAGGAATGAACGATAGCGAAATTTTACCAATGGCCCGCTATTTTAAAGAAAAAGGGATCACCTTGCGCTTTATTGAATATATGGATGTCGGTTCTCTTAATGGATGGAAGTTAGATGAAGTCGTTACGAGTAAAGAAATTTATAAACTGATTACAAATGAATTTCCATTGGAACCGGTAGAAGCAAAGTTTTTCGGTGAAGTTGCAAAAAGTTATCGTTATGTCGGCACAAACGTCGAAGTTGGTTTTATATCTTCAGTGTCAGCTGCGTTTTGTTCCGATTGCACACGTAGTCGCATTTCAGCCGATGGCAAGTTGTATACGTGTTTATTTTCAGCGAAAGGAACGAATTTGCTGGCAAGTATTCGGAATGGCGCATCTGATGAAGAATTGCTTACTACTATTCGGCATGTTTGGGAGAATCGGGACGATCGCTATTCAGAAGAGCGAGGAAAACAGGCGACGATACGAGGAAAACGGATTGAAATGTCCTATATTGGAGGATAAAAAGAAGCATTTTTTATAGAGAGGCGAATTTACATTTAAGTAGTTCGGATAACGTGGAGAAAAACACTAATAATCACATGTGAAAAAAATTATATGTAGCACAAAAAACGCTTGGTTATCAATCTAAGCGTTTTTCATTTTAATATCTGAATTTATATTTTTTTAATAAAACTTTCAAGGGCAAATAGAGCCTTCGATGTTTAGCGAAAGCCACCTGGCCCCTCAAGTCAAAAACGTGACGCCTTAAAGGCAGAAAGCGCCTTTAAGGCGTAAGAACATTTTTGTCTGAGGCTGATCGTGCGCATATGGGTTTTATTTTATTCAATTAAAGACCAGTTAGTTGAATAAATCTATTTTATCCCACTCTTAACGGGCAGTAAGACCCCCACTGAATGAAGTTTCACTTTATAAGTTTAAGAATTGTTCTTTGCATTGGAACTCTTCCCATACTAACATTTCTTTCGATGAATAAATATTTTTTTCCATCAATGATAAATTTACCACCGCCAATATATTGAACGTTTCTACCTTCATTTATTAATTTGTTTTTAATAGCTTCTACATATTCTTTTTGATTGAAATAGCGTTCATCAAAATCAATGACAATATTCCCTTTTTTATAACCCATTAACCAATTAAACAATACAAAAAGACCAATACTTGTAATGGTAATAGTGCCTATTAATACAAACATCCTTAACAACTCCTAAAATAATAAATTATACAAAAAATATGTTAAATCAATATATTTATATAATAAATGTATTTTTTTGTAAAGCTTCTTTTGCTTTTAACACCTATGTGTACATCTATTTTTATTAGAAATGACAAAAATGTGAACTATATCACATTTAAGTTGTTTTTGTGACATGTGTCACACTGTTCGTGGTAATAAATGTTTTATAGTGAACTTAAAGATCATAACGAGGCGTTTGGAAAGCTCGCTCATGTTACTCGAATAGGGGGAAATAAAGGTGTCAAACATGTTAAATCAAAAGCACTTTGAACAGTTAAAGAACTTGTCCTATATGAATCTTCCAGTAAAAAGGGGAGCGTTTTTATTTCAAGAAGGACAAATAGGGGAAAACTTTTTTGTTGTCGTTTCTGGTAAGTTTCAAATCAGTAAATTTTCTGGTGATGGAAAAGAGCTTTGTTTACGTTTATGCGGACCGAATGCAGTCATTGGAGAATTGATGGTTTTCTCTAGTAATGGCCGATATTTATTTAACGGTCGAGCATTGGAAGATAGTGAAGTATTAGTGATTAAAAATAAATCCATCGAAAAAGAAATGCTAATAAACGGTGAATTTGCGGTCGAATTTTTAAAAATGATGACCGATCATTTTCGAAAACAACATACGAAATTTCGTGATCTCGTCTTATACGGAAAAAAAGGAGCACTTTATTCGACGCTTATTCGCATGTCCAATAGTTATGGAGAGGAAGTAGGCAATGGGATATTGTTAGATGTTTCGGTTACTCATCAAGACTTGGCCAATTTTAGCTCGACATCACGGGAAAGTGTTAACCGAGAATTGAATGTATTAAAAAGTAAAGGAATTGTATCGTTCAAAGGGAGAAAAATTATTATTCATAGTATCGATTACTTAAAACGTCAAATTAATTGCGAAGGATGTCCGATTTCTTATTGTAATATCGAGTAAGATTCTTGATGCGATATTAAGATGGAAGATGATCAAATAAGGAACCTGGATGGTACACTGGGTTGCGGACTTTTTCATGACTTGCGGCTTTTTTTCATGATTTGCACTCTCTTTTCAAAACTTGCGTGAATTTGAACCTAACTTGCGGGAACGCTTTTTTTCGATATGATGATTTACATCACATCGTTAATTTGCGACCTCGATTACAATAATGAAGAAAAGATTAATAGAAAAGAGGGAGAAGCGATGGAATTTTCACCATGTGGCATGATGAGAGATGAGCCGGTTGAATTATGTCCACCTCTCAAGCAATTAAAACAAGAGCATGGACCATTAAACGAGAAGAAATATGCACTATTTGTTGAGGCAGAGAAGATATCGAAGGGTGAAGAGAAAGAAGTTCAACAAGCGCTTCAACGTTTGCGAGAGAATGTGCAACAATTTTTTCAAGAATTAGAACTCCATTCTCATCGAGAAGAAGAAGTTCTTTTCCCGATGGTGGCTCGCTATATTGGAAAAGATGTAGGACCAATCGCCGTAATGGAGTATGAGCATGATCAGGCGAAAGAATATATTATGACATTTTTAAAGAAAACGGAAACAATAAACGCTCATGATGCAAAAGACTTAGCTTCATATGTGATCAATGCTTACAATATTTTAACGGATCATTTTTCAAAAGAAGAACAGGTGCTCTTTCCGATGGCAGAAAAACTTTTATCCAATAAAGAGAAAGAGGAGCTTGCAAAAAAATTGCTGAAGTGTGAGGCTGACTAATAAATTTAGTCGGCTTTTTTTTGTCACTTTTTCTATTTTGAAATTTTGGCTTAAACATGTAAAGGGCGTCCATTTGTGGAGAAATCGACTTATGGACAGCCCTTTTTATCTATAATCTTCTCTAGCACCTAATCATTCTTTCTAAAGTACAATCCTTCAGTTTTACAAATAGTTTCGAAAATTGATGTATCTCTAAAAGCAATTACTTCAACAACTAAATCATTAATCGAAAGTATTGCTTCTAAATCGGGTAAATAAATTATTGAACGAATATATCCTCTAAAGCTTAACTTTAGTAATAAATCATATATTTCTTGTGATTGAATTGATAAAACTTCTTTTCCTTTAATTGAATCTAGTAAATTTTTTTCTTGTTCGGTTAAAATCTCTTCTGGAATTCCTTCTGGATCATAACCATATGAAGTTTCTATCCAAATGGGACTGTACATAGATAAAACTTTAGTAACTTTTAAAAAGATATTTTCAATTTCAAAATAAAGTTTATTATCTTCAACAGAACCATCTACTAAAAAATGTACATCAAACCATTCAAAAAATAAAGGTGAATCAATCTTTCTAGGAAATCTATCTATAAGGAAACTCGATAATTTAAACTTAGACTGTATATTTTCAAATTCATCTATTAAGTCAATCACAGACTTATTATGAATTAAATATTTTAATTCACTATAAGATTGTATAAAAGGATACTTTTTATTTAGATAAGATTCTTCCATTTTCATCTAACGACGCCCTTCTTTACTTTTTTTATCTTTTAATTTCCATTTACGACCACCATGACCAGCTGTATCTTTTTCCATTTTGAATTCCACTTACTTTATTCGTGAATTTTCCTAAGTCAACATATCGCATCATGGGCAATTGCTCATGATGCAAATTTATTTACGGGAGGCATTAGCCCACAACATACTAAAATTAGCAGACATCCGCCAGCTACTTTCAGATCATAATTGAAAAACTATAAAAGTAAGTGGAGAGAAACAACTCGTTTTTCGCCACTTTCTTCATTTTAAGGACTTTTCATACAGCCCCTTTACTGTTCTAACATTTGCAACCGACCAGGTTGTTTGCAGATCGGTTCCAATTCTTCTATCATGTCATGGATCGATAAAATTTCAAACAGCACGACCGTTTTTGGGTTGAAGTGGTGCCGATACTTTTTCGGTTTTATTTCACTTAAATCGTGCTTAACCGTCCAAAATTTTCTGTCCAATTCTTCAATGAGTTCATAATGCTCTTTCGGTATTGAGTGACAAAAATCTTTTAAAATAGATGAAATAGAACGAATCGTTTTTGATAGTAGTTCCTTTTCATCCTTTGTCCATTCAGATGGATCTACAGACACGTAAAGTAAATTTCCTAGGTGATAATTGATTTGCTGTAAAATGGTGAGCTTTTTTTGCTCAAGGTGGAACTGGCGCATCTCCATCTTCGTATGACGATGGTATTTCCAGTCTTGCTGTTGATAATGAATAAATGTCATCGCTTTATGTAAATCTTTCGATAAAACGTCAAAGTTTTTCAATGTCACTTTTTTTACTGTTTTTTCCCCAGTGAGTTCTTTCTGTCTTAATTCCAATAATTCCGCCACTTTATGAAACAAGGTATGAATCTGCTTGTTAATGAACGGTGAATAATTAGGCGGGAGTATAAAAAAGTTTACAAAGGTAGAGACGATGATTCCGACAGACGTTGTCATTAACCGTGTGAAAAAAGCACTTAAATAGCCAGTTTCAGTTATGGGAATCATTGCAACTGCCGTGATCGTTGCGACAAGTGTTCCTGCTTCTAAGCGCAATTTTTGGCATGTGACAATGGTAAACATGGCCGAAAGTGCATAGGAAAATGGTGAATGCCCCAGTAAATATGTAAAAGTCATCGCATAAGCCGAACCAATCGTAGACGCAGGAAAACGAATCATTCCTTTTTTAATTGAATCATGTGCAGTCGGTTCGATTGTGACAATAGCGGTAATGACAGCAAAAATTGTCGGTAACTCAAACAGTTGACAGATGATCACTGTGATGAAAATAGCGATACCAGTTTTAATGACTCTGCCTCCAACAAAATTGAAACGAAACTTCCTAGTCATAAAGATTTCTCCTCTAACATACTTTCTAGCCTTTATTATATATGATTTATTTTAGACCAAAAACGTAAAATCAATCTTTTTATGAAAATTTGCAGGAATTTTCTGAATGAAGTAAGAAATTATTTAAGATGTAAAACAAAGGAGGAAAAGATTATGGGAGAAACATTTCGAACGGTTAATCTATTATTACAAGAAAGCTATGCACATTTACAGCTTAATCGACCAGATTCGCTAAATGCACTTGATGAAGAAATGCTTACAGATTTATCTAAAGCGTTATCCATTGTCGAGTCAGCGAAAGTGCCACTTTTGTTTATTTCAGGTGCTGGTCGCGCTTTTTCAGCAGGTGGAGACATTAAAACAATGCTTCAATCTAGTAACAACGATAGGTTTAAAGAAATTATGGAGAAGATTGAACATATAACACTAAGTCTTTATCGACTTCCAGCTGTCACTGTAAGTCTTGTCCATGGTGCAGCTGCTGGATTAGGATTAAGTCTTGCATTAGCGTCAGATTATGTATACGCACATAACGATGCGAAAATTGCCATGAACTTTATTAACATAGGCCTTATTCCCGATGGCGGCGGGCATTTCCACATGGCGAAGCGTCTAGGAGAAGGAAAGGCGAAACAAATTATATGGGAAGGTAAAACGCATGCTGCAACGACAGCGCTTGAATTAGGGATCATTGATGATGTGTTTGAGGAACGTGTAGAGGATAAATTGGAAAAAGAAAAAGAACGATTACTGAATAAACCGCTAAAAGCGATGGTTGCAAGTAAAGAAATTTTTGTTCAAATGAATGAACCGAGTTTACAGCAAAGCTTACGGCTTGAAGCGCATTTTCAAGGGGAAATGAGACAAACTTCCGACCATCAGGAGGGAATTCGAGCCTTTTTGGAAAAGCGTAGACCTACTTTTAGTGGAAAATAAATTGATACTTCATTCAGTGGGGGGCTTTTTGCCCGTTATGAGTGGGATAAAAAAAGCTTCAGCAGCGGGTTGGCCCGCTGCTGTAACTTTTAGCGATGGAATAAAATAAGCTTCCCAGTAGGAGAAGTACAACGATGTGTTGCGTCTAAATAATTTTTTTCCTGGAGCTTTTCTGTGCCAATCTTTTTCGCTTCCTTTTCATCGGCAGCTTCAAAGGTTTCGTCAAGTAACTTTTCTCCAGATTTACTAAAGACCGTTAATGTATATGTTGCCATCTTCCATCCTCCTTCCCCAGTTAAGTACTTCAATTTTTATCGTAAAATTCCTGCTTTTTTGAAACATAATGAGTGAATAAAACGTAGTAACGTGTGGAGAGGTGGAACAATATGACACTTAAAATTGAAAATGTTACGAAAAAATTTGGTAATTTTACAGCGGTTGACAACTTGTCAATCGAAATTCCTGAAAACGAAATCTTCGGTTTTTTAGGGGCAAATGGTGCAGGGAAAACGACTACTTTTCGAATGATTTTAGGCCTTTTATCGCCAACAGATGGCAAAATTACGTGGGATGGGGAAACGATCAACTATGAAAAGAGTGAGCAAATTGGTTACTTGCCAGAGGAAAGGGGCCTTTATCCGAAGTTGAAAGTGAAAGATCAGCTTGTTTATTTAGGACGCCTCAAGGGGATGGATAAGCAGACCGTTTTGAGAGAATTGGCGTATTGGCTCGAGCGATTTAAAGTGCCGGAATATGCGAATAAAAAAGTAGAAGAATTATCTAAAGGGAATCAGCAAAAAATTCAGTTCATTACGGCCGTTCTTCATCGACCGAAGCTGCTCATTCTCGATGAGCCGTTTAGTGGTCTTGACCCAGTAAACGTTGAAATGTTAAAGGATGCAGTCATTGATTTAAAAGAAAGAGGAACATCTATTGTGTTTTCAAGTCACCGTATGGAGCATGTAGAGGAGCTTTGCGAATTTTTATGCATTATGCAAAAAGGAAAGCCGGTTGTACACGGTTCATTGAAAGACATTAAACATTCATTTGGGAAGAAAAATGTAACCGTACACGCCGATTTTGATCTCAGTTTCCTAGCAAACATCCAAGGTGTGACAAAATATAAAAAGACTCCAGAAGGAATGGAATTACAGATTGAAGGAGAAGAAATTTCGAAGAAAATTTTTGAGGCACTATATGGGAAAGGGTTTGTTCGAACGTTTTCACTTGAAGAGCCTTCGTTAAACGATATCTTTATTGAAAAGGTAGGTGCCTCGTATGAATAAGTTTTGGATTATGCTTGGGCATACATATTTTTCTAAACTAAAAACGAAATCGTTCATTATTTCAACGGTTATTACCCTTCTTTTTATTGTTGGACTTACAAACATTAATCATATTATTTCCCTCTTTGATAAAGAAGAATTAAAAGAAATTACCGTTATTGATGAAACTAAAGCGTTATATCCCCTCTTTGAACAACAAATGACCGCTTACGCCGATATTGAGGTACAACAGTCGAAAAAAAGTGTATCTGATTTGAAAGAAGACGTTTTAAATGATGATCTGACCGGCTACCTTGTGTTAAATACAGATGAAGGAGGGTTGCCTACAGCTACGTACTATGCAAAATCGATCACAGACTCCGAATTACATCGTGCGATTGAACAATCGCTACAGCAAATGAAGCTAGCGATTGGCACGAAACAGTTAGGAGTGGAAGCGGAAAAATTGCAACAGCTCTTTATACCTGTTGAAATGGAAAAAGTTGCATTACTGGAAACGGCAAAATCGGAAGAAGAGTTGGATCAAGCGAGAGGGCTTGTTTACATTTTATTATTCGTCATTTATTTTGCCGTCATCATGTATGCGAATATGATTGCCATGGAAGTCGCGACTGAAAAATCCTCGCGGGTCATGGAAATTCTTGTGTCGAGTATGGCACCGATTCAACAAATGTTTGCAAAAATACTAGGCATTGCCTTGCTTAGTCTTACACAATTTGTATTGATTGCCGCAGTTGGCTTTGCATCAATGAAAATCAACAGTGACAATAACCAATCCATTGAAGGATTTTTTCAATTCAGTGACGTACCGATACAAACGTTTAGTTATGCCATTGTCTTTTTTGTACTAGGCTATTTCTTATACGCAACGTTAGCGGCATTTTTAGGTTCACTCGTCTCCAAAATTGAAGACGTACAACAGATGATTACTCCATTAACATTTGTTGTTGTTGCCGCCTTTATGATTGCGATGTTTGGTTTATCCAGTCCAGAAGCTACCTTCATTAAAGTGACATCATTCATCCCGTTCTTTGCACCGATGATCATGTTTTTACGTGTTGGAATGGTCCATGTCCCAATATGGGAAATTGCTTTATCAATCGGTTTACTCGTATTAACGATTGGTTTACTCACATGGTTTGGGGCAAAAGTATATAAAGGTGGAGTGCTTCTTTACGGAAAATCTTCATCCTTTAAAGATATTAAAAAGGCGATACAAATAATTAAAGAAAGATAATCGGTGGCTGACGCCAAAGTCCAAGGGAATACTGGATTTATGGCTGTCAGCCTTTTATAAATTGTATGGATTTTTTTATCCCGCTCTTAACGGGCAGTAAGACCCCACCTCAAGATTTTGTAGTAAAGAACAGAAGATAGGTGGGGCAGGTCTAAAAATAAAGAACATAGACTAAGAGCGCCGCGTTCTGTGGGTCACAAGGGCCTTTAGGTCATCCCGTAGGGACTAACATTCAGTAGGGGAAGAAAAAAACCACTGAATGAAGATTCACTTTATTAACCCTCTTTGTCAGAACGTGCATTCGCTTCCTTAGCGTGATAGAATGAATGCAGTAGTAGAAAAAGGATGGGAAGCGAATGAAGCAAGTTACATTTATTCATACAGCCGATCTTCATTTAGACAGCCCTTTTATAGGCATGAACCATTTACCGGACGCCATTTTTCAACGTATAAAGGAAAGTACGTTTCAATCGTTCAAACGAACGATTGATGTTGCGATAAAAGAGCGGGTTGATTTTTTGTTAATTTCAGGTGATGTGTACGATCAAAAAGACCGGAGCTTGAAAGCGCAGCTTTTTTTTCAAAAGCAAATGGTGCGGTTATATGAAAAGGGCATTAACGTGTATATTATTCATGGAAATCATGATTATACAAAAGGAAATTCTATTCATTTAGATTTACCAGAAAACGTACATATTTTTTCTGACGAAGATGTTGAATGTGTTTGTTACGAACGAGATGGAGAACCTCTTGCAAGTCTTTATGGATATAGTTATCCAGAACGAGTTGTAACAGAAAATATGAGTAAGCGATATAACAAAACGGCAAACACTCCTTTTCATATTGGGTTATTACATGGGAGTATCGCTGGCGAACGTGAACATGAGCCGTATTGTCCGTTTCGTCTCTCTGATTTAATAGAAAAGGATTTCGACTATTGGGCGCTCGGACATATTCATAAGCGACAAGTGTTGCATGATAAAACGCCTGTTATTGTTTACCCAGGGAATATTCAAGGAAGGCATTTAAAGGAGCTAGGAGAGAAAGGTATTTATCTCGTTGAACTAAAGGAAACGGGAGCAAATTATCAGTTTATCCCGACAGCCCCGATTATTTTTCGTGAGTACGAAATCAAGATGGAATCCATTCGTTCGTTTACACAATTAATCGAATCGATCCAATCTTTAAAAACTGTGATCCAACAACAAGGAATCCATACATTTTGTTCACTACGATTAACAGGGCACACGAGTCTTTATGATGAACTTATGAAAGACGGTGTATTGGATGATTTAGTAGAAATGGTGAACGAAGAAGAAGATGGGCAGGAACGTCACTTTATTTGGGTATTAGCCATACATAATCAAGCTACTTGTGATACAGCCCAGTATACAGAAAAGTTTTCTCTTTTCACGCGTGATATTGAAGAAGTTTTGGAGCATTACGATGTCCATGAAGCATTGCAACCATTATACAAAAATAAAGCGGCAAGGCGATACATCGAGTCGTTTTCACGTGAAGAAAAGGAAGAAATCATACAAGAAGCGAAAATGTTAATTTTTCACGAATGGTTAAAAACAAATGCAGAGTAAGGTGATGGAATGAAGTTTAAAGAGCTTACTATATACGGGTATGGAAAGTTTGAAAATAAACACATTCCGCTTTCCAACGAAGAAATTCAAATTATTTATGGAGAAAACGAAGCAGGAAAATCGACATTAATGTCTTTTATCCATAGTATTTTGTTTGGCTTTCCAACGAAGCAACAAAATGAAAAGCGGTATGAGCCGAAGCGAGGCGGAAAATATGGTGGATCGATACTCATTGAAACAGACGAACATACGGTTTTAACCGTTGAACGAATTGCTGGAAAAGCAACAGGAGATTGTTTTGTTTATGATGAAAATGGTCATATTAAACAACAATCTGAATTACAAGAGTTATTAAAAGGGATGGATAAATCGACTTATACATCGATTTTCTCTTTTGACTTAAATGGCTTACAGCATGTATATGAATTAAATCGTGAAGCATTAGGCAAGTATTTATTTTTATCGACCATGTTTGGCTCGGATGCTCTATATTTTCTACAAGATCAATTAGAGAAGAAAAAAGAGCAGCTCTATAAGCCAAATGGTCGGAAACCGCTATTAAATACGATGTTAGAAGAATTGAAACAAACAAACGAAGCATTAGTCAATGCGAAAGCATATGAAGATGACTATCAACGTTTATTAAAGGAAAGGGAAACAATAAAGGATGAGCTTGAGCAATTTCGTTCTGAGAAAATACAGATTCAGTCGAAATTAAAGAGAGTCGGGAAGCTACACGCGATATTTCCTTTATTGGAACAACGAAATGAGTGCATACGATCACTGGAAAAACTACCTGAACGAAAAAGCTTTCCAGACAATGGCCGTATGCGTCTTGAACAGCTTTTAGCAAGACTTAAGCCGCTTGAAGGACAATTACATACACTGAAAACAAAAAAAGACGAGTTACAACGAGAATGGGATCAATTTTCTATGAAAGGGGAACGGATTGAGGAAGATTGGCAACAATTCGTCCATTTGAAAGAAAATTATTCCCTTATCCGCAAGTATGTTGAAGAGGAAACATCCCTGTCATTTGAAATGGAACAATTAACCGAGCGAATCCATGAAGATCTTCACTATTTATTCGGAACAACCGATGTGACCGTGATCGAAAATATAAATACATCAATGATTGTCAAGGAAAAGATTAAAGCCTTCGTAAAAAATTACAATCACTTTTGGACAAAAAAACAATGGTTGGACGATCAATTTGAAAAAGCGAAGGAAGCGCTTGAAGAAAGTGAAGAGCAATTAAAAAAATTCCAGTCTTTATTGCTAAACCGTATTGAATATGAGCAGTTAGTAAAGGAGCAGTATGAACTAGAAGAAAAGCTCGAGCAAGCTAGTCAATACAATGTAAGCCAAGAAGAATACAACCGAGTAAGTGAACAATTAAGAAAGCGTGAACGGCATTTTGAAAAATCGCAAAAGAGATTTAAACAAATATTCATGACAACTGCGATTGCGAGTGTTATTGCGGCCGTTATTCTTTTTCTACTTGATCTCCCATACTTGGCTGTTAGTGTTCTATTCGCGAACGTTTTTTCATTCATGTTTCGGCCGGCAAAAGACGATTTATTCCTGTATTTAAAAGAAAGACAGGCAGAGCTTAAACAAATGGTTGAAACGGTTCATGAAACCGCAATTCAAGATTGGAAAAGAAGGCTTTCGCACATACAGTTCTCGCTAGCAAAAGAAGAACAAATGAAACAGAAGATAGAACTTGAACGGTTAAATGTGGACCAGAAAGAACAGGCCTATGATCGAATTGTATCGCAATTTGAACAATGGGAAAAAGAGCTCCATACGTTGATGGAAGAGATGAGACCATTATACAAATTGTTGAACGTACCAGAGGACTTTGCGGCCGATGTAATCCTTGAGCGGTATGAAATGATCGCTCAATGTCAAAAACGATTAAAAGAAAGAGAACAGATCGAGCAAAAAAGATCGTTTATGCAAACGAAAATCAATGAATTTAACAATGAGTTAACGCCGTTCATCGAAAAATATAAGATAAAACGTGACAACCTTGAGCGAACCATTCATAAGCTCAATCAAACGTTAGAAAGGTTAGTTCAAACAAAAACCGCTTTAGAACGAGTAACAGAAGAGTGGGGAGATGTCCATACGTTATATGAACAATTACATCATGAATTAGGGGAGTTATTGAATAAGGCAAATGTCCATTCTGTTGAACAATTTCGAGAAAAAATAGCAGCGCTTGAAAAACGAATCGAACTTGAAAAGCAATTACAATGGATTCAAAGTCAAATCCAATCAAAAGGTTTTCTTTCAAGTACAGAGCTTAAGGAGCTTCCGGAGAGCAAGGAAGACTTACTTGTTGAAGAAACAGCACTCGAAGCTTCTTTAGCAGAAGTCATGGAAAAGGAAGAAACGTGCCAAAAGCGATTAGCAGAAGTGCAAATTCATCTAGAAAAAATTGAAGAATCGGGTGTTTATTCAGAGCTGAGGTATGAATATGCGATGAAGAAATCTCGAGCGAAGCAAATAGCGAAAAAGTGGGCCATTCATACGGTCGCTCAAGACTTGTTAAGGAAAACAGTAGAGCATCATCGGAAGCATCGATTACCACAGCTATTGAAAAAAGCAGAACAGCATTTTCGATTTTTAACAAATTCACGCTACACATCCATTTTACTCCTTGATGATCATCCTACTTTACTCGTGAAACGAAAGGATGGTATGCTTTTTCATGCGAATGAATTAAGTCAAGGAACGGCGGAACAGCTGTATGTCGCGATCCGTTTTGCCCTCGTTGAGTACATGAGTGAGCGAGTAAAATTACCGATTATGGTGGATGATAGCTTTGTAAACTTTGATCATGAACGGTTTAAACGAGCGGTACAATTAATCCGAATGATGTCAAAGGATTACCAAGTTTTATTATTTACATGTCATCATCATATAGCAAGCGCGTTCTACGAAAGTGAAATTTATAGGCTTCCTTCAAATGAAGATCAGATACAAATGAAAAGGGGTTAATGTCAAGTGAATAGGAAGACAAAATCGAATATGAAAACACCGTTATTTCTGCTTAGCTTCAATCTTTTTATTGTGATGGTAGGGATTGGTTTAGTCATTCCGATCTTACCGTTTTATGTCGAAGCTTTCGGTGCTGGAGCAGCAGAATTAGGCTTTTTAGTAGCGGTTTTTGCCTTTATGCAGTTTCTATTTGCCCCAATATGGGGGAGATTGTCAGATAGAATCGGGAGAAAACCGCTTATAACGATTGGACTTATGGGCTTTGCTTTAGCGGAATTCATCTTCGCTTTTGCAACCGATTTTTGGATGTTGTATTTATCGCGTATTTTAGCAGGTACATTTGGTTCTGCTTTAATGCCGACAGCTATGGCGTATGTATCAGATGTGACGACTGAAGAAAAACGTGGGCAAGGAATGGGCATATTAGGAGCTGCTATGGGATTTGGAATTGTTGTTGGTCCCGGTATAGGTGGTTGGTTAGCTGAATTTGATTTATCGTACCCGTTTCTATTTGCTGGAATTGCGGCAACGATAGCAGGGCTTGTTTCAATATTAGTATTACCAGAATCGCTTTCAAAAGAAGCACGAGAACGAGCACGAAATGATCAAGGGCCACGCGTGGGACGAATGACTTTAATGAAAAATGCTTTACTAAGTCCTGTAGGGTTTTTACTCATACTCGTCTTTTTAATGAGCTTTGGGCTTGCCAATTTCCAATCGATTTTCGGTTATTATGCGCTTGAACGTTACGGGTACGGTCCGCAAACAGTCGGTGTGATTATTTTAATCATTGGAATAATCGGAACGGTTATTCAAGGTGGGCTTGTCGGAAGGCTTGTTGAGAAATTTGGTGATGAAAAAGTCGTGACGAGCTCTCTTTTCATTAGTTCCATCGGCTTTGTCTTGATGACCTTTGCGAACTCTTTTGCAACGATCTTAATCACAACAGGGATATTCTTTGCTGGAAATTCCATTTTACGCCCAGCGTTGAATACATTCATTTCCAAGCTTGCCGGAGAAAATCAAGGCATGATAATGGGATTGAACAATTCATTTTTAAGTTTAGGAAATGTAGCAGGACCGATCTTAGCGGGCAGTTTATTTGAACTAAATCTTCATTTACCGTATTTGTTTGGAGCATTTGTCATGCTCATTGCGTTAATCTCAACAAAAGTTTGGCTTCGGAAACGGATAAAACAACAAGTAGCCTAATATGGAAGGATGGAAACAGCTGTTCCGTTGTTTCCTTTTCTTTCTATCCATAAAACTATGATATACTATGGGTACGTAGTAGCAGGGGAAGGAGCTTTAAATATGGCAAAGGGAATCGTTCAATTTGAGGTTGGCGAACAAGTAGATGTCTTTTTATTAATTAAGTCCTCTACGAAAGGAATCGCAAGTAATGGGAAACCGTTTTTAACGTTAATTTTACAAGATCAATCAGGTGAAATAGAAGCGAAATTATGGGATGCAAGTCCGCAAGATGAGGAAAGTTATGTTGCTCAAAATATCGTCAAAATATACGGAGATATTCATCATTATCGTGGACGAAATCAATTGAAAATTCGCAATATCCGTTTAGTACAGCCTCATGAAAACGTATCAGCCATCGATTTTATCGAAACAGCCCCGATGGCTCAAGACGATATGATGGAGAAGGTAACACAATATGTTTTTGAAATGAAAAATGCGAAAATACAACGAATCACTCGTCACTTACTAAGAAAACATCAAAATGCTTTTCTTACTTTTCCAGCAGCAACGAAAAATCATCATGAATTTGCCTCAGGCTTAGCCTATCATGTCGTGTCTATGTTAGACCTTGCCAAAGCCATTGCGAGCCTTTATCCAAGTTTAGATAAAGATTTACTATATGCCGGCGTCATATTACATGATTTAGGGAAAGTAACAGAGCTATCAGGACCGATTGCCACAAATTATACAGCTGAAGGAAATTTACTTGGCCATATTTCCATTATGGTGAATGAGATAGCCGAGGCAGCAAAAGAACTGCAAATTGAAGGGGAAGAAGTGATGGTTCTTCAACATTTAGTATTAAGCCATCACGGGAAAGCAGAATGGGGAAGCCCTAAGCCGCCAATGATTAAAGAGGCTGAAATGTTGCATTATATCGATAATATCGATGCGAAAATGAATATGTTAGATCGTGCTTTGGAAAAAACGAAACCAGGAGAGTTTACAGAAAGGATCTTTGCACTAGATAATCGTTCCTTTTATAAACCGACTTTTCACAAATAAAGAAGATCATAATTTAAGGACTCCTCGCATATGATGTGGTAAGAGCTTGTCTAAGTGGATGTTCCAAAAAAGGACAAATGTTAAACAACCTCTAAAAGGTAAAGGAGGAGCCTTAAAATATGGTCATACTACCTTGGTGGGTCTATTTATGTATAATCGGTATCATTTATAGTGCATACATGGCTTATAGCACAACAAAAAAAGAGAAAGAAGTAGAAAAGATATTTATCGAGCGAGAAGGAAATGTTTATTTAGAACGGATGAAAAAAGAGCGGGAAAAGCGTGCAAAACAAAAGCAAGACGAGCATAATAATATGACTTCAGCTCAGTGACAAGGTGTTCGAAAACGGCACCTTGTTTTATTTATTTCGGTGCTTACGGTTTCTTTCTAATTGGGGCTCTTTTTCATAATTTGGGCCTTATTTTCATAAATTGAGCTTTATTTTCATACTTTGGGGTTTTCTTTCATAAATTGGGCTCTATGTCTTACTAATTGGGGTTTCGCGTAAAAAGGTACAACAATAAAGAAAAGCCTGGATTTGACATAGTCAATTCCAGGCTTTTTTACATTATTTAGAATCACTTTCTTTTTCGTCCTTATCGTCTGTTTGAATGATACCTTCTAAATCTTTGTCATTAATTTTGACGTCTGCTTCTTTAATTGCTTTATTCACTGCTTCTTGCATAACAGTAGGATCATTCAATTTTTGTTGCTTAACATCCTCTTTTAAATCGTCTTTCATTTCATCGAACGATTTTACTGTTTGGGTGACTTTAATGATGTGATAACCAAAGTCTGATTTTACAGGATCACTAATTTCGCCTTCCTTTAATGCGAATGCAGCTTTTGAAAAAGGCTCGACCATGTCTTCTTTACTAAACCAGCCGAGGTCACCACCGTTTTGAGCCGTACGATCTGCTGAATACTCAGCAGCTAAGTCTTTAAATTTTGCACCCTCATCAAGCTTCTTTTTCACTTCTTTAGCTGTTTTTTCATCTTCAACTAAAATATGGCTTGCGCGGATTTTTCCTTTTAACGAATCATAATATTCTTTGATGTCCTTTTCTGTTACTTTCACAGCATCTTCAGCTGCTTTTTTCCGTAATAAATCGACTTTCACCATATCGTGAACAATTTCCTCACCTTGCTGTTGAATGAGGAGGTCTAATTGACCACCATATTGTGCACGTAATTCTTCAATACCTTCTTCAATCTCTTTGTCTGATACGTCATATTTTTCATCTAAAACCACTCCATGGACGAGTTCTAAAAGGATGTCTTGTCCAAAGCGGTCTTTCATTGCTTCATAAAAATCCTCTTTTGAAATGTCACCTGCTTTTGACTCGGCAATAAGTTCACTAGAGCCGTTATTACATGCACTTGTGACAATGAGGCTTGTTGCAGCCACTGTAGCTAGTACGAATTTCTTCATTCATTACAACTCCTAATCCCAAAATGTAATACAACTAAAAAACATATATAACACATTTTGACATGAAGCACGTTTTTTTGCAACTATGATCCGAGTGATCATGGCAATTGTCTTGTAATTGTAATGTTTTAGAAAATCGTAATAGGTGCCAAAGAAATGATAAAAATAGCTGACAGTAGGATGTCTGTCAGCTATCACTTTTTCATGAATGATGAGATTCATGAATTTGTATCATTCGTATTACGTGTATAAAATTTCTATGTATGAAGAAATCAGTAAAATCGTGATTAAGACGTTAATCGTCCGAAAGACATTTGTCTGTTTTTCCTCAGGAATCTCTCGAATGATACAGAGAGTGTTTGTCAGTTTATTTATGTAGAATAGAATAAAGACTGCAAAAATGATAAAATAATAGAGCATTTGAGATCCCCCTTCCTCTCATACATATTACATTAACAAATATTTTATGAAAAAGATAGCTTGAAACTTTCAACGATAAATGTATAAATATAGTATATATGTAGTAAGAAGGCTCATCACCAAAAGTCGGGGTTGATAATTTCTATAAAAAATGTACTTAGATCAATTCCCTATTTTTTTGCAATTATGAACGTAAAATAGATATTTGCAATGGATAATAAGTTATGGATTTTGTGTCACTCCCAAGTTATGGTGATGAGCTAGTAAGAAGGAATTTGAATACATAAAAAATTGAACGAACGAGATGAGAAGTGTCGAGAAAATTCATGTTTAAATTATTGAAATAACATATTATGATGAAAAGGGAGAAGGGTGTTTTCCGCTAGCGAAAAATAGGATAAAATATGATGTAATTCGGATTTAAATGGGAAAGATGGGATAATATGAACGAGTTTGAAATAAGGTTAGAAAAATTGGAATATCATATGCAATTATTATTAAAAATAGCTAACAAGCAAAAATATCCTTTTGACTTCTTAGTTGTCCAAAACGGATTATCACGAAATGAAGTCGATGAAATTATGTCTCTATGTACAGAGCTTGAGCAAAAGCATAAAGAACAAAAAGCGCAAGGCCTGCTTTACTATACAGATATTCTTACGCTTTTTGTAGGTCAACTGAATGAAAAACTAGAGGTGAATGAGACAATTGACGCAATGCTCAACCAAGGTCTTTTCATCGATTTAATGAAAGATTTTAAACGTCTACTCTCCCATCTGTAGTCCCGTTTAATAGTGGTTCAAACTCATCCTCTTCTTTTTTTCTTAACTTTCCGTTTTCTTCAACAAAATTTAATTCGATATTTTCAAATGATTTTTCGAAAATCTCCATAAAATCATCTCCGTAAATGTTTCGAATGATCGTCATGATTTCGATTATTTCTGGAAATTTCCCGTACAGATCATGAAGTGGTAATGCCCCTTTATAAACTGCATTTCTAGTCGGTTCATAATCTTCAAGAATTTTTAAGAGCAGTTCTTCACCTTGAGGTGTTAATTGAATATACGTATTCCGCTTATCATTTTCCTTTTTTGAAAACTGTAGGTAACCTCGTTCTTCCAACTTTTTCGAAAAGTTGAATGCTGTTGAGACGTGCATGACGCCAAACTTTGCAATTTCTGATATGGATGCTCCTTTTAAATGATAGGCGATCCATAAGATGTGATGTTCATTAATGTTTAAATCATAAGGTTTAATCCACTGCTGCCAGTCTTTTTCAATGGATTTCCAAAGTGCTTTACTTAGCTGAGCGACACGTTGGCTAAATAAGAGTGCTTCTTTCACTGTGTACTGATCATACGTCCTTTTCATATTCCCCCACCTACTTTATTTCTAGTCCTTTTCCATAAGAAATTTGTTATTGAATCCTTTTTTGCTTTCAAAGTTTGTTAATATCTATTATGCCAATAAAATAAACATTAATAAAGATGTAAATTTACGAAATTTTTCAATAAATAATTTTTCCTTATTGTACTATTGAAGATAGCAACGCTTTATTTGAAAAAATACGAAAAAATAGTGGTGAAGGATTGCTATATTGTAACAATATATAAAAAAGATGATTCTGATGCACGGTTCAGAATCATCTTATAAGGGTTATGATTTAAGAGTTGTTTGTCGAATCGATTGTTCTAGCTCTTTCATCTTCGCTTCGATTTCTTTTAGTTCATGCTGAATTTCTTTCGTATGTGGTTCAATATCTTTTTTCCATGCTTGAATGGATTTGTTAATATCTGTTGTCACATCTTTTACAATCGATATGCTCTCTTTTGCAGAATCGGTTATTTGTTCTTTTAAATGGCTTCCTTCCTTTCTAAGCTCTTGTAATAGGTCATCTAGCCTTTTGCGACCTTGTTGAACACGATTTCTGACATCTTTTCCTGAAGAAGGAGTGGAAAGGAGAACAGCAGCTCCGCTAATGATTCCTCCGATCATAAACCCTAAGAAAAACGATTTGTTGTTTGCCATAACATTCATCACTCCGTTTTTAGAAATTTTCAGTAAGGATAGTTTATTCGTTGTGAAAAGGTCTTACTTGTTTATTTTCCCTTCTTCTAAACAGAACAAACATAGGTTAGGAACAATTTGCATAATTATGAATAGAGGAGGGGAATAAGTTGGCTGGATTAATTTTTTTATTTATTATTATTGGAATGTTGTTTTTTGCCGGTGCGATCCACTATTTAAAATTAGCGAATACGACGAATTCTTATCCGCCAAAACGAGTGTTACGGAAACGAGCGTTAACTTTAACAGCAGGTGGTGTCGTTTCATTGTTATTCGGCTTCATTTTTTACTATATACAATAAGGAAACCCGGCCAAGTGTGGACGGGTTCGTTGTTGTTATCGTTATGGTCAAGTTGTTTCATTTTATTATAAAATTCATTAAAAGCCGAATCTCTGTTATCATGAACTGATGTTTATTTTGTTTTCAATTAACGCAGACCCTTTATTTTATTGTTCAGTTAGTTGCTTACACTAATAAAATGAGAGCGCCTTAAAATAGATTGAACAATGGGATAAATAATCACCATTGCTATTGTGTTTAGAACGGTTGCAGGTAAAACAACTCCCACAAATAATGGTAAAAATCCAACACCGCCTGGTAATCCGACAATCGTTAGAGCAGATGTTAAAAAAATCACTCCTGAAATCATCGTACCAAACGCTGTGATCATAAGTGTGGAAAGTGATGCTTTGACAAATCGTTTAAGCATTACATATAAAACGTACACAATAATAGACGTTAACACTTTATCAATGATGTTCGGAACAAAACCACCAGGAAAGGAACTTGTAAGGCCAGACAAAAAGCCTGTAACAATTCCTAAAATGAAACTATTTTTAAGCCCTGGGAATAAAATGATTCCTAAAAACATCATTAATAGCATCATATCCGGTTTCATTCCGTTAAAAATAGGTGGAATAATCCCGTGAAGTGCTGCACCAATGGCGACAAATAAAGATAAAGACACTAAAACTCTCGTATTCATTTCTCATCTCTCCTCTACTAATCTCAACTACTCTTTCATTTGCTAACGAAAGAGGCTCTTAAGCTAAACTTATAAACATTATAGCAAGGGTAGTGCAAAATTTAAAGTTTGAAATTTTATGATAATAAAAGTTGTGATTCAATATTATGAATATTGGCGTTGAAATTCTTTCATAAATGCTGAAAGCTCTTCGCAAGCTTCTAATGTCACTGCGTTGTAAATAGATGCACGGCATCCCCCGATGGAGCGGTGGCCGTTTAAACCAATAAAACATTTACTTTCTGCTTGAGATAAAAACTGTTTCGTTAGCTCTTCACTAGGAAGAGTAAATGTAACATTCATGTTTGAGCGACTATCTTTAACCGCATGTCCGTTATAAAAGCCTGCACTTTCATCGATAACATCATAAAGGATTTTTGCTTTTTTATTGTTTTTTTCTTCAACAGCACGCAATCCGCCTTCAGCTTGTACCCACTCTAAAACGAGTGACAGCATATAAATAGAAAACGTCGGTGGTGTATGATATAAAGAGTTTTTACTTGCATGTGTTTTATAGGTTAAAATGGTTGGAACATGTTCATGAACTTCTGTTAATAATTCTTTTTTTATAATTACAACCGTTAAACCTGAAGGGCCGAGGTTTTTTTGTGCACCGGCATAGATTACGTCAAACTGCTCCACGTTGATTTCTCGCGATAAAATATCGCTTGACATATCAGCAATAAGCGGAATGGAAGTGTTCGGAAATTGTTTCCACTGTGTTCCATAAATCGTATTGTTGGATGTTATGTGTACATAAGCCCCGTCATTGTCAACAGTTGAAGCATCGACCTCTGGGATATACGAATAGTTTTGCTCTTTACTAGAAGCGAGGACTTCTGTCTGACCAATTTTACTCGCTTCTTTTAACGCTTTTTCGGACCAAGATCCTGTTAACACGTAATATCCTGTTTTATGTTTAGGAAGGAAGTTAAGGGGAACCATGGCAAACTGCAAACTTGCGCCGCCTTGTAAAAATAGTACGTCATGGGAATCTGGAATGCGTAAAATGTCTTTTAATAATTGCTTTGCACGATTATGGACATCATCATAAGCTTGACTGCGATGGCTTAACTCCATGACGGACATGCCTGTTTCATTAAAGTTGATCAGTTCAGCTTGCGCCTTTTCAAGAACTTGTAAAGGTAAAGCAGAAGGGCCAGCATTAAAATTATATACTCGTTTCATTTGTAATCCCTCTCTATCAAACGTTTTTATTACATCCTACCATGAAAAAAAGATACTTGAAATATGAATTTTTCGAAAAGTGAATAGAAAGAGATTTCGAATATGGTTTTTTTAAGAGTGTGTAAAGGAGTGGTGATGCATTTTTTGCAAAAAAATGATGCCGATCGATAACCGGCATCAAATAAATTACTATAATTTTTCATTTATAGATGAAGCGAGCTGTTGAAGGTCATCAAACGTATATTGCTCGGCATGAGATTTCCAAACGACGCCAAAGCCATCTCCTTTACCGTAGCGCGGAACAATGTGCATATGGTAATGAAAAACGGTTTGTCCAGCTTCTTTGCCATTATTGTTCACGATGTTTAAGCCTTCCGGGTGAAACGTCTCTTTAATCGATTTGGCAACCTTTGTAACGACTTCAAACAAATGGCGAGAGAGCTCAGGTGTTAATTCAAAAACATCTTGCTTATGTACTTTTGGAATGACTAGTGTATGTCCTTTCGTTACTTGCATAATGTCCATAAATGCCATGACATGTTCATCTTCATACACTTTTGCTGCAGGGATTTCACCTTCGACAATTTTACAAAAAATACAATCGCTCATTGTAACACTCCTATTCCCCTTTTTCTTTTATCTTATCACACCGAGATATGGTTGGAAATGTAAACAATTAAAAAGGGAACGGACCGTAGTTGCCGTTCCCCTGAAGAGGGATCCTTCAAACATTCCTATTGAAATGTTATCATTCGGACTGTTGAAAAAGGGTTCAATTGTCTTTGACAAACACCTCATTTACTTATTCGTAAACACTATCCATAAAAATGATTGACTTTATACAAAGTGTCATTTAAATGGTGATATCTTGTTCAAAGTAACCATCCCCTTATCAAGAGGTTTTTATACATCTTGAACTGTTGGGAACTTCTTACGTTTGAATCGGTCTTTCGACGATTCTAATTTGAACTGTCTTTGACAAACACCTCATTTTCAAGTTGATGTCCCTCTTCAAACATTATGATGTCCGATTTTCCATCTTTTATACCCATTTTTGAAAGAAGAATTTGTGGACAGATTTTGGTATGATATGGGCAAGTACATTCTTTTATAGAAAGGATTTTTTGAAGATGACATTATTAAGTGTTGAACAGTTAACAGGAGGTTATACGAAACAACCTGTATTAAAAAATGTTTCATTTCAAGTGAATCGAAACGAAATTGTCGGGTTAATCGGTTTAAATGGGGCAGGCAAAAGTACAACTATAAAACATATTATTGGGTTAATGGAGCCAAGGTCAGGTGTGGTTAAAATTAATGGAAAAACATTCCAAGAACAACACGAGGAGTACCGTAAACAATTAAGCTTTATCCCAGAAACCCCTATTTTATATGAAGAATTAACTTTATACGAACATTTAGAGTTAACGGCTATGGCGTACGGACTGGATAAAGAGACGTTTGAAAAGCGGCTGCATCCTTTACTGAAAGAATTTCGGATGGAAAAGCGATTAAAATGGTTTCCAGCTCATTTTTCTAAAGGGATGAAACAAAAGGTAATGATTATGTGTGCGTTTTTAGTACAGCCGTCATTGTATATTATTGATGAACCGTTTATGGGGCTTGACCCATTAGCTATTCACTCCTTGTTAGAAATGATGAACAGGGCAAAAGAGGCAGGTTCAGGAATTTTAATGTCTACCCATATTTTAGCAACGGCTGAACGGTATTGCGATTCATTTATTATTTTACATAATGGGGAAATTCGAGCAAAAGGGTCGTTAAAAGAGCTTCAAGAACAATTCGGTATGCAAAATGCCACGTTGGATGACCTTTACATTCAGTTAACGAAGGAGCAAGAAGAATGAAATCAGTGCAGGACATATGGAAAAATCGATTATCTGAATATTTAAAAGAACTTAGAACGTACCTTCGATATATGTTTAACGACCATTTATTATTTGTGATGATTTTCGTTGTTGGGGGAGGAGCGTATTGGTATCAAGGGTGGCTCCGAAATATTCCAGAGACGTTTCCAGCTCCTTTTATCATTCCATTACTCTTTACATTTGTCGTAACATTTGCCCATGTACGAACATTGTTAAAAGAGCCTGATATTGTTTTTTTGCTTCCGTTAGAGAAGGAGTTTTCGACGTATTTTAAACGAGCGTTCACATATAGTTACATATCACAGCTGTATCCGCTCATTATTGTAACGGTTATCATTGTACCGTTATATGTACGTGTTTTTTCAACGAGTTCATCTGGACTATTCATCCTGTTTGGAACACTGCTCTTAGTAAAGCTTTGGAATCAAGCCGTCCATTGGCATTTAACGCATTTCCCAGACAGAGCATCACAAATGAGCGATGTTATCGTCCGATTTGTCATCAATTTCTTGTTTATTTACTTCTTTATTGTAAAAGCCCATATGTTTACATTGCTCATGATAATTATCATGGTTTTATATTGGCTCTATTTTAAGCAAATGGCGAAAAAAAAGTCAGTGAAATGGGAGTTTTTAATTGATGAAGAAAATCGGAGACAGCATACCTTTTATCGAATCGCCAATTTGTTTACAGATGTTCCGAAACTGAAAAATAAAGTGAAACGCCGTAGCTGGTTAGATTGGACGTTAGCGGCATTTTCATATAAACAGGAAAACACTTTTTTCTATTTGTATGCACGCTCGTTTTTACGAACAGGTGATTACTTTGGCATTTTTATACGGCTTCTTGGGATTGCGGTTGTGATTGCTTTTTTCATTCCGTTGTCATTCATTGGCAGTGTGCTTCTTTCTGCAACAATGCTCTTTTTAACAAGCATTCAACTAGTCAGTTTATTTAAGCAACACGACATCTTAACCGTTCCCCGGCTGTATCCAGTGAAACATAGTTTAAAACAAAAAAGTTTTTTACGTTTGTTATTTATTATACTCGTCATTCAAGAAGGGTTGTTGACCATTGCGGTTATGATACAAACAACTATCGGAATAGGGTTTATTCAACTCGGTATAAACATTGCCTTCGCCTATATACTCGTGTACACGTATCTATCGAAACGATTTGTGAAGTAAATGCTCAGTCTACCAAGATGAAACTTAGTTCCTTATTTAATCGTATATAAGGATACTACGGTTAGAAAGGAATTGAAACGGTGAATGAACGAACAAGAGTTGCGAGATGAATTGTTCCAATGGAGGTTAAAGCAGCTGCAAAAGCCTTCTATTTGGAGTCGGACATCAAAACAAATGCAGAAAAAGTTGAATCACTTAATACCGGAAAGATTTCACGAAATTATGACGACGAGTATTCAAAAAATGATCGAAGCGACGTTAAAAGGGAACGAATATTTGCCGAAAAAAATGTATCATAACGACCGAAGCTTAGAAGAAAAAGAAGAAGCGTTAAAACATTTAATCCAATCCTATCGAAAAGCAGCAGCTCTTGAAGGTGCAGGCACTGGTGCTGGAGGAATATTATTAGGGATCGCTGATTTTCCGCTGTTTTTAAGTATTAAAATGAAATTTCTATTTGAAGCGGCTGCATTATACGGATTTGATACAGATCAATATGAAGAGCGTCTCTTTCTTCTTTACGTCTTTCAGTTCGCATTTTCACGTGAGGAGCATAAAATAAAAATGCTATCTATGATTGAAAACTGGGCTGAGACAAAAGCGGAACAAAAAAAACTCGATTGGCGTTCACTTCAACAAGAATACCGAGATTATCTGGATATTGTAAAGCTCCTTCAAATAATGCCAGGCTTTGGAGCGGTCGTAGGAGGTGTAGCGAACTATCATTTAGTCAAACATTTAGGAGAGTGTGTGAAATATTTATTTCGAATGCGTTTGCTCTCGGAATAGGGAAAGAGGTGTTCCAAGTACGTCTAGCTCTAGACACCTTTTCTTTAGTCAAAAAGTCTTACGGTGTAAAGATGAAAATGTCTTTTCGTCGTAAGGCTTTATTAGAGTAAGCAAGTTCTTTTAAGTTTCCGTTTGTTGGAAATGGCGAATTTCCGTATTTAGATTATAAGCTACCAATTTTATACTATAACCCAAGATAAAGTGTAAAGAAATGGATCATCACCGTAACTTGGGGGTGACATAAAATCCATTAAAATGAATGAAGATAAACATCTTGTCACGGATTCAGGTAGAAATTATCAACCCCGACTTTTGGTGATGGTTGTAATAAAAGGTAAAAAACAGAAAGGGACAATGGCAGTATCTTTGAGTAAGGCGTTTTCCTTTATCAAAGTGCCGTGGAACGCTTTTTCAATCATACATCGTCATCCTCTCCGGCGTTCATGTCGTATTCCGTATCGCTTGGTGGCGTGGGTGAATTCGGTTTATTGTGACGCTCTTTTTGCGCCATTCGCTCTTTAAATGCTTTTCTCGCTCGGTGAACATCAGCCACTGTTTCGTACCCTTTGTCATACCAGTAACGTAGAATCGATTCGACATACGACCAATTTTTTGCGCCGTATTCAACGGCGAGCTTCATCGCTTCGACGACTAACTCGTCTGATAAATCTTCACACCAATACTTAATTTTTTCTGCGATATAACCGCCGATCGTCCCAAAGCCATTTTGTTCAAAAAAGGTGTACGGGTTTATGATACGCGCGTTATCTTCTTCTTTTTTATCTGAAGTAGTCTCTGAAGTAGTCTCTGGTAATGGTGCGTTCACGTTGGACAAATCATGAGGTCGCTCAGAGCGGTTCATATGTTCCCGTTGGTTACTCGATTGATCATCACCTAAGGGATTAAGCGCCTCATATTTGTTCGAAAAGGTGTACGGGTTTATGATACGCGCGTTATCTTCTTCTTCTTTTTTATCTGTAGTAGTCTCTGAAGTAGTCTCTGGTAATGGTGCGTTCACGTTGGACAAATCATGGGGTCTCACAGAGCGGTTCATATGTTCTCGTTGGTTACTCGATTGATCATCATCTAATAAGGGATTAAGCGCCTCATAATGAATTGTGTACCATTTCGTCCGGTCCAGTTTGGAACGATTAAAGTTTCCTGTTACGATGATTTTTTCTTCTTCCAGCTTTTTAACCATTCGGCGGATCGTACTGACGGAAATAAACGGAAGCTGCTCGTGCCAGCTTTCCATCGAGTTATACACCCAGCGTCTGCCTTCATGTACATGTTCACTTTTCGTTAGCCAATAATGAAGCTGTTGAAGAAAAATTGCCTCATACAATCCAACCTTTTGAACTAACGTCGGCAAAATCAAAATAAGATGCTCATGAATCAATAATTTACTCATCACAAATCCCTTCCTTTCCCATCTTTTTAAAAAATCCCTTTCACTTATCTTATAGATTGGTTTTGGTCAAAAAGGAGCAACGACTTTTAAATATTTCATCATTTTTAAATTGGGATGAGTGACCGAAAGGCAAAAGGATGATTATTATAAAAGGACACTTTGGGAAATGGAAGAAAAAATTGTTAAGCAAGAAGAGTTTTAGCCTACCAAAAAGGCGAAACTTCCAAGAATGTATATGGTAACATAAAGTGAGCCACCATATTAATTGAAAAATGAGCCACTTGACGACCTATGAAGCGCTATCTGTTGCATATCAGTCAAATTTAGTTGTGGAAAGAGTAAATATAACGATGACGAATTTTCACTTTTCAGGTGTACGTTTCTTATGTTTATATAAACATAGTTGGGGAAAATAAAATAATAACATTGTGCAACTGAACAAAATACCAAAAAGATGGGATTTTTGTGAAGGAACGTAAATCTATTCGGGAAATGGAAAAAGAGCTCGGTCTAGACAAAGTAAAACCTGTTACTGTCACTCCTTCAGTGGTTGAGGATTTTGCTGAGGACGAAAACTACTGGGAAGATTTATACGAGGAAACATTAGCAGAGATCTATGAGTAAATATTACGATTACATTCGTCAATGTAGAGCTAATGCATCTTTTGACGAGTTTTTCTTTGCAAAATTCATGTTACCAAATGGAGTCTCGACCGCAAGACCAGTATTTGTAATAAGTGACGATAATGATACAAATGATGTTATTATTTGTGTCTGCACAAAACACCCACCAAGAGATAATTCTGACCTTGATTACCCAGTAAATATTCGGGGGAAAGAAGGGTCTTTAAGAACCCATAAGGTATATACTGTTGAAAGAGAACAGTTATTAAATCCAATTGGATTCACGTTAGACCCTAATGATTATACTGAAATCATAAATAAAATTAAGAAGGCGATTAGATTATAAAAAAGCTTATTCCCTAAATCGGTGATAGGCTTTTTTATTTTTGGGTCGCAACCCCGCTCGGATAAAAATGTAAAGCATTAAAGTGTGAAAGTTTTTGTTTTAGGTATGGTCACAGTGACGTCTCGAAATTTTTCACTGGGTTTACCGGAACGACAAATAAACGTGCTGTTTTGTGAATTCTGGAGAGTTTGATGCTTCGTTATTTGTTCATTTTGTCAATATATTTAATAAAGCTAATTGAGTGATCTACCTTAAGAGAATGCACAAAATTTGTCGAATTTACCTATTTCCGAGGAAATGCTGTCGTTTTAACCATCTTCTTTTTGTACAATGTAATAAGTAGTAGTATAGGAAGATGGAGAAAATAGTTTCTTTTTCGTATAGTTTTTTTTGATAAATTGAAGAGGATCTAAAGCGATCCAGTTTTGATAAAGTGTTTCATTTTCCCAAAAGGTTACAATGATATATGCATCGTTTTGAACAGGGCGTAATACCCGGAAAGCCGATAATGGAGGGTTTGTCTTCATTATTTTTGCTGTAGTGTCGTGTTCAAATAACGGTATTCCTTCATCAGATATGGAAAAGTAGTGAAATGCAGCAAAAGTGGCCTTTGCAGGAATCACTCCGTCTGAATTGATCACTTTGTATTTTTTCGGTTCTTTAAATAAAGAGGCATTGGTGGTTTCGTGAGTAAGAATGGTTCCACTCTTATTTTGCATAAGAATGAAAGGTTCATTTGGATGGGAAGACAACAATTGTTGTAAGTACCCAATCGTCCCATACGTTATATAAAAATTCATCAAGGATAGACTTCCTTTCTTATTTTTGTTATAGCACATATGATAGCCAATATTAACCAATAATAAGGTTAGTAATCTTGTCAGAGGTGACGAACGATTGAAAAAAAATACTAGGAAAATGACTATACTGTTTATTTTAACAACAATACTTGCATTCGTTGGATATATGTTTATTCTTTTTCTCGGAAATTATGTTATTGACGAAAAGAAGCTTGTCTTAAATGCCTCTTCTTCTCTCGTAGATTTAGAAGGAAACACAATTACGAATGTATTTGTTGAAAATCGTCAATACGTGGAAATCGATGAAATTCCAAAACATGTAGAGCAAGCATTTCTCGCCGTTGAAGATAAACGGTTTTATGAACATAACGGAATTGATATATGGGCAATCGGACGAGCATTGTATAAAGATGTGCTTGCTTTCGGGAAAGTGGAAGGCGGCAGTACTATTACACAACAATTAGCTAAAAATGTATTTTTAACAAATGATAAAACATTTTTACGGAAAACAAAAGAAGCGATTATTGCCATTAATTTAGAGCGAAAATATAGCAAAGAAAAAATATTAGAAATGTATTTAAATCAAGTTTATTTTGGACACGGTACATACGGCATTCAAGCAGCTAGTCAATTTTATTTTCAAAAAGATGTAAATGAGTTAACGCTTGAAGAGGCTGCTTTACTTGCAGGGGTACCGAAAGCTCCGACAACGTATTCCCCCATCTTAAATCCGGAAAAAAGTATAGAGCGTCGCAATGTCGTACTGAATTTAATGGAGGAACAAAATATTATCACACCGAAAGAAGCGGTGATAAGTCAAGGAAAGACGCTTAGCTTAAATGTAAGAGAAAAAGAGGAGTTGCCTTGGCTATCTACGTATATGGATATGGTGTTAAAGGAAGCGGAAGAACGTTATCATCTATCCAATGAAGCGATCTTAAAAGGTGGTTATAAAATCACAGTACCGATCGATGTGCATTTACAACAAAAGGCGTATGAAATGTTCAAGGATAAAGCGTTTTTCCCTGGAACGAATGATAAGGTAGAAGGAGCCTTCGTCCTTTTAAACAATCGAACAGGAGGGGTATTATCAGCTATTGGTGGCAGAGAGTATGTTCGAAAAGGTTTTAATCGTCTTACAACAAGACGCCAGCCAGGCTCTACTTTCAAGCCGATAGCAGTTTACGCTCCAGCGATGGAAGAAAGGATGTATGAACCTTATTCATTTCTAAAAGACGAGGAAATGAGCTACGGCGATTATGAACCGAAAAATTACGATCACAAATACAGCGGTTCTGTTACAATGTTTGACGCCCTCATCGAATCAAAGAATGCACCTGCTGTATGGCTTTTGGATCAGCTTGGCGTTCAAACGAGTAAACATTATTTAAAACAAAATGGTATTCAAATTGAAGATGAAGGTCTTGCGATTGCACTCGGTGGTTTAAAGTACGGTGTGTCCCCACTTGAGTTAGCCAATTCTTACCGAACATTTGCGCAAAAAGGCCAATATAGCCAACCGTATTTTATTGAAAAAATTGTGGACAAAGAAGGAAATGTAGTGGCAGAAGTAGAGAAAGAACAAAAACAAGTATATTCACCGCAAACGGCTTGGAATATGACAAGAATGCTTGAGCAAGTAGTTGAACAAGGAACAGCTAGAGTCGGTGATTACGAAGGTGCTTTAGCCGGGAAAACGGGAACGACCTCTTACCCTGGGAAAGAAGGAGCAATCATGGATGCGTGGTTTGCAGGGTTTACTCCTGAAGTAACGGGAGCTGTATGGATCGGATATGATGAGACGAATGAAAGAAATCATTTAAAGTCAGGTAGCACTTCCGCAACAAAATTATTTAAAGCGATCTTAAAAGATACACATATTGAAACGGAAACAGCATTTTCTGTTCCTGAAGGATTAGACGACCTTGACGAACCGATTCGCTTGAAAGCTGTCAAGGATTTAACTGTATCGTATCATTTCAAGCCCCTTCAATTATTTACGGTGAAGCTCACATGGAATCCACAAGAAGATGAAAGAGTCGTATATAAAATTTATCGAAAAAGAGAAGGCAAAACAAAAGAGTATATTGGCAGTGTAAAAGGAAAAGGCTCTTTCGACGAAACATTTGTCAACGTGTTTTCAAAAGATGCTTACCAAGTAGTTCCGTATAATCCACAAACGAAATCAGAAGGAGAGGGGACGGAGTTTATTACTCCTTCTTGGTAAGTGGAAATGGCGAGTGTTAGCTTCAAGGAATGATCATATGGTTTCGTCGATTTTATGAAAATTCGACTATATTTCTATACAAGAAAAGGTGAAAACGTTATATTGTAAAAGGACAGATTTAGTCATACATGTCAATTGCATCTAAAGGGGGATTATGATGACTCAAAAAAATGAGTTTAATGATATATTTTTAAAGGCTGCTAGAGGCGAAAAAACGGACTATGTACCAGTATGGTATATGCGACAGGCGGGGCGATCACAGCCTGAATACCGTGCTTTAAAAGAAAAATATAGCTTATTTGAAATTACCCATCAACCGGAATTATGCGCCTATGTAACGCGACTTCCAGTTGAGCAATATGATGTCGATGCAGCGATTCTTTATAAAGATATTATGACGCCACTACCTGCTATCGGTGTTCAAGTTGAAATAAAATCAGGAGTTGGGCCTGTTATTGATAATCCAATTCGTTCATTACACGATGTGGAAAGACTCGGTGAAATACATCCTGAACAAGATGTTCCTTACGTACTAGATACGATTAAGCTCTTAACAGAGGAACAGTTATCTGTTCCACTAATCGGATTTGCCGGTGCACCTTTCACTTTAGCAAGCTATATGATTGAAGGCGGACCTTCGAAAAACTACAATAAAACGAAAGCTTTCATGTATTCAGAGCCGAAAGCATGGTTTGCCTTAATGGAAAAGCTTGCGGATGTAACGATTACATATGTAAAGGCGCAAATTGATGCGGGGGCTAAAGCGATTCAAATTTTTGATTCTTGGGTCGGTGCATTAAATGTTGCAGATTACCGCTACTTTATAAAGCCGACAATGGATCGAATTTTCTCTTCTTTGCGCGAAAAAAATGTGCCGCTCATTATGTTTGGGGTTGGCGCGAGCCACTTAGCGAAAGATTGGCATGACTTACCACTAGATGTTGTCGGATTAGATTGGCGCCTGCCAATTTCAGAGGCAAGAGAAATGGGCTTAACAAAGACGTTACAAGGAAATCTTGACCCAGCTATTTTACTGGCTCCGTGGGAAGTCATCGAAGAGAGAGCAAAAGCCATTTTAGACGCTGGTATGAAGCAGGATGGCTTCATTTTTAATCTTGGTCATGGCGTATTTCCACAAGTAAAGCCAGAGACGTTGAAAAAGTTAACAACGTTCATTCACGACTATTCGAAAAGAGTTTAATGGGAAGAGGGGTGGATTCTTCCACCTCCATTTAATCCCGCTCTTAACGGGCAGTAAGATCCCCACCTCAAGATTCTGTAGTAAAGCAAAGAAGATAGGTGGGGGACAACTGAACGTAAAGGTCCGAACATAAAGAACACAGACTAAGAGCGCCACGTCCTGTGGCAACGTCTGTGTAACCCACATCCTGTGGGTCACAAGGGCCTTTAGGTTATCCCGTGGGGGATGAAAAAACCCCCCACTGAATGAAGTTTCACTTTATTTAAGGATGATTTCAAGTCATTGTTTTTAGTGAGGTGCAAGGTTTATGGCTAAAAAGAAAATGGGATTGTTAGTAATGGCGTATGGAACACCGTACAAAGAAGAAGATATTGAACGGTATTACACACATATTCGACATGGTCGAAAGCCAAGTGAAGAAGCATTACAAGAATTAACAGAGCGCTATCGAGCAATCGGTGGCATTTCTCCACTTGCAAAAATTACAGAAGAACAAGCAAAAAAGTTGGAAGAGTATTTAAATGACATTCAAGATGAAATCGAGTTCAAAAGCTATTTAGGCTTAAAGCATATTGAGCCGTTTGTTGAAGATGCTGTTCAAGCGATGTATGAAGATGGGATGAAAGAAGCAGTTAGTATCGTTTTAGCACCACATTTTTCTACATTTAGCGTGAAATCTTACAACAATCGTGCAGTGGAAGCGGCAGAAAAGCTCGGCGGGCCAAACATCATTTCCATTGAAAGCTGGTATAGAGAGCCGAAATTTATTGACTACTGGGTAAATCAAGTGAAAGAAACGTATGACAGTATGACAATGGAAGAACGACAATCCGCAGTTCTTATCGTTTCAGCACATAGCTTACCAGAAAAAATTATTAAATTAGGTGACCCGTATCCACAGCAGCTTCAAGAAACGGCAGACTTGATTGCAGAAGGAGCGGGAATTACGGATTACGTTGTCGGCTGGCAAAGTGCAGGAAATACACCTGAACCATGGATTGGTCCAGACGTGCAAGATTTAACGAGAGATTTATTCGAACAAAAAGGCTACCGCACATTTGTATACATTCCGGTTGGATTCGTTGCGGATCATTTAGAAGTGTTATATGACAATGATATTGAATGTAAAGAGGTAACAGATGAACTTCACGCAAGCTACTATCGACCAGAGATGCCAAATGCGAAACGGGAATTCATCGATTGCTTAGCTTCAGTTGTATTAAAACATGTAAAATAGAAGCGAAAATGAGATTATCGAAATAGAAGAAGGCGATGAAAATGAATCAAAAGAAAAAAGTCGTGATAATTGGCGGGGGAATTACAGGTTTATCGACAGCATTTTACTTGCAAAAGGAACTTATAGAAAAAGGACTTCCTGTTGAGATCTCGTTAATTGAAGCGAAGCCACGGCTTGGAGGGAAAATTGAAACGGTTCAACGTGACGGCTTTGTGATCGAGCGTGGCCCAGACTCTTTTTTAGAACGTAAGAAAAGTGCGACAGAGCTCATTTCAGACATTGGATTAGCGGACGAGCTTGTCAACAATGCTACAGGACAATCATATGTTTATGCTCGTGACCGACTTAACCCAATTCCTGAAGGATCGGTGATGGGCATTCCAACGAATATTCGCCCTTTTATTACTTCAGGCCTTTTCTCTTTACCAGGGAAAATCCGCGCTGCTAGCGATTTCTTTTTGCCTGCAAAGCAAGCAGAAGGTGATCAATCGTTAGGACAGTTTTTCAGAAGAAGATTAGGAAGCGAAGTCGTTGATCATTTAATCGAGCCACTACTATCTGGGATTTATGCAGGTAATATTGATGAGCTAAGCTTAATGGCGACATTCCCGCAATTTTATGAAATCGAACAAAAGCATCGCAGTTTAATACTCGGAATGAAAAAAACGATGCCTACAAATCGTCCTAAACGAAAAAAAGGAATTTTCCAAACGGTAAGAACAGGCTTGCAGTCGGTTGTTGAGACACTTGAAGGGAAGCTCGAACATGTTCAAGTGAAAAAAGGTATGAAAGTGAATGAACTGAAAAGAGCCGAAAACGGTTATTCGCTTTTACTAGGTGATGGAACGACATTACAAGCAGATGCTGTCGTTGTCGCTACTTCCCATCAAGCATTGAACAATCTTTTTAAAGAAAATGATGTAGATTTCTCATACTTTTTAAATATGCCGGCTACATCTGTGGCGACCGTTGCAATGGCATTTCCGGAAGAGGGGGTTCAGCTAACAGGAAATGGTACTGGTTTTGTCATTTCTCGAAATAGTGGTTTTACAATCACAGCCTGTACTTGGACACATCGAAAGTGGCCACATACAGCGCCGAAAGGAAAAGCACTATTGCGTGCGTATGTCGGAAAAGCTGGAGATGAAGCAATCGTCGAACAATCGGATGACATCATTGTAAAGACTGTTATCGAAGATTTACAGCGAATCATGAAAATAAAAGGAGAACCAGAATTTTCAATTGTCACACGTTTAAAGCAATCGATGCCGCAATATAATGTTGGACATAAAGAAAAAATTCAAGAAGTGAAGAAAAATGTCGCAAATACGTATCCAGGTATTTATTTAACAGGAGCTTCTTTTGAAGGACTCGGTATTCCAGACTGTATCGACCAAGGAAAACATGCTGTTCGCGATGTACTGCAATTTTTAAATCTATCATGAAAACACTGGGTTTCCAGTGTTTTTTATAATTGGATAAAGCTGAAGTGATGAAAAAAAGAGAGAAAGTGATCGATAAATGTGTGGAAGTGATGGAAAAAGTAAGAAAGTGATCGATAAATGTGTGGAAGTGATGAAAAAAAGAGAGAAAGTGATCGATAAACGTGTGGAAGTGATGAAAAAAGAGAGAAAGTGATTGATAAATGTATGGAAGTGATGAAAAAAAGAGAGAGACTGATAAATAAACAGGAAAAAGTGATGAATAAGGCGGTAAAATTCTCATTTGTAGGGAGTGTTTTCATTGAGCTTTGATAGAAAGCAAGCCATTTTAGAAGCGGCATCGAAGTCTTTTACTCATTTTGGCTACAAGGCAACGACGATGGATCAAGTAGCGAAGATGGCCAATGTCGGGAAAGGAACGATTTATACCTTTTTTAAAAATAAAGAAGAACTTTTTGATGAAATCACCACTTCTTTACTAACTGAAATGGGAGAAGAAGCAGATAAAGTAATGAATTTATCTGACTCGTTCATTGAAAACGTTCATCGAGTTCTGTATAAAATGCTTGAATATCGAATGAACCATTCATTAACGATAAAAATTTTTCAAGAAAGTAAAGAGTTTGGAACACCTGCTGCTCAAGAAGTAGTACGAAAAGTTGAACAAATGATCGTCCATTATATAAAAGAAAAGATCGAACAAGCGATTGAAAACGGAGAGGTGGAACGGTGTGACCCAGAAATGACGGCATTTGTCATGCTAAAGGTTTACCATGCCCTTATATTTGACTGGGAAGAATATCACGAACCACTTGAAAAAGAAGAAATCGCGAACCTTTTTGAGACCTATTTGTTTAAAGGATTATCTAGACGGTAATCCCTTTTTAATATCTCAATATAGATTAATTTGAAACAGTTGTCAGTGATTGCTGGTAGTTTTTTTCTTGATTATTCCATTTTTATTTCCTATAATCAATTTAGTGAAAGCGGTTTCTGATAGTTTAGGGGGATGTGGAATGGCCACAATTGAAGATGTAGCAAAGTTAGCGGGTTTGTCACGCACGACGGTATCCCGTGTGATTAATAACCATCCGTATGTTTCGGAGAACAAAAAGCAGTTAGTTTTAAATGCGATGGATCAATTAGGATACGTTCCAAATTCATCGGCAAGAAGTTTACGCAGTCAAAAAACTGAAATGATTGCGGTGATCATTCCGAGGGTGATGAACCCGTTTTTCGGTCAGTTAGTGGAATCATTAGAAATTACAGCTTCTGAATATCATTATCAATTGATCGTATGCCAAACGTTATACTCAGCCAAAAAAGAACTAGACTACTTAAATCTATTAAAAACGAAGCAAGTAGATGGTGTTATCTTAACGACTTTATTAAATGACTGGAAGCAAATTGAACCTTTTCTTGACTATGGTCCAATCGTTTTATGCAATGAATATGATGAGAGAGCGAATATTCCAACTGTTCATATGGATCAAGAGTACGGAGGATATTTGGCAACAAGTCACTTGCTTGAAGATGGTCATAAACGAATTGCATACTGTTGCGGGAACGTCAATAGTAATGTGACAAAAGCGAGAGAAAAGGGTTTTAAACGAGCACATCAAGAACGTGGTCTTGAATTCGATCCAAACTTCATGTTTCAAAATGTGTTTACATTTGAAGATGGTAAAAACGTGTTAACAAAGATTGCGGCATTGACTGATAGGCCGACAGCTATTTTTACAGGATCGGACGAAGTAGCAGCAGGTGTGATCTCAGAAGCAAAGAAAATCGGAATGAAGGTACCTGAACATTTAGCAGTTGTCGGATACGATAATCAAGCAATTACGGAATTATTAGAGCCGATGATCACAACCGTTCATCAGCCTGTAAAAGAAATGGCTCATAAAGCAATGCAAGTCATCATGGATAAAATTAAGTACAAAAACTACAAAAAACAAGAAGTTTACAAGCTTCCATTATCTCTTGTTGTTCGAGAATCAACGGTAAGAACATAATAATAAAGAAAAAATCCAGAACGTGTATTTCATGCATTTGTTCTGGATTTTTTTATGATGTAAATTTTATCCCACTCTTAACGGGCAGTAAGACCCCCACCTCAAGATTCTGTAATAAAGCAAAGAAGATAGGTGGGGGGACACTGCCCGTAAAGGTCCGAACATAAAGAACACAGACTAAGAGCGCCACGTCCTGTGGCAACGTCTGTGTAACCCACATCCTGTGGGTCACAAGGGCCTTTAGATCACCCCGTAGGGACTAACATTCAGCGGGGGATGAAAAAAACGAACTGAATGAAGTTTCACTTTATTTAAAAAGAACATAAAAAAACCGAGATCATCTCGGTTTTTTTATATAGAAACGCTTATTTCACATGTAAACATTCGTTACATACATTTCCATAGCACTCATGTTGTTCTTCCATTTCTTTTTCGCAGTTTACACATTTTTTGGGTGGTAAATTTCTAAAAAATTCAGTCATTTTTTCTAACATTTTGTATCCCCTCCGTATCGTTGTTAATCATATTGTATTATAACAGTTTGTTTTTTGTCAATGCTGTTTTGTAACAAAAGGTGATTTCGTGCATTTTTTTACGAAAATGGGTATATTGGTAGTGAGAAGACGAAAAAAGAGGTGATAGTCCTTGAAATTAACGATTATCGGCTATTGGGGAGGATTTCCTGGGAAAGGTGAGGCAACCTCTGGTTATTTACTTGAGAAAGATCAATATTATTTACTGATTGATTGTGGTAGTGCTGTACTATCACAGCTTCAATATTATATTCAACCTGAGCAGTTAAATGCCGTGATTTTATCCCATTACCATCACGACCATGTTGCCGATATTGGTCCACTTCAGTATGCAAGGCTCATTGGCGGCATGTTACAGAAAACGAATGAAGTACTTCCGATTTATGCTCATGCAAATGACCAACAGTTCCAAACATTAACATATAAAGGTGTTTCAGAAGGACGTGCATACAATCCAAATGTACCGCTTGAAATCGGTCCGTTTACGCTAACATTTTTGCAAACCGCTCATCCAGTCGAGTGCTATGCAATGCGGATTACAGATGGAGAGCATACGATTGTTTATACGGCGGATTCAAGCTTTAAAGAGGAGTTCATTCCATTTGCAAATGACGCCGACTTACTACTTTGTGAATGCAATTTGTATGCAGAACAAAACGGTAAACAAGCTGGTCATATGAATAGTCATGATGCGGCTACAATAGCGAAAGTAGCAGCCGTTCGAGAGCTTTGCTTAACCCACTTGCCGCATTTCGGTAATCATGAACAATTAATTAAGGAAGCAAAAACGATTTATGATGGGAAAATAAAGCTGGCAAAGAGCGGTCTTACTTGGGATTTTTAGAGGAGGAAAAAACGTGATTTTTATCGATAACGAAAACATAACAGATCCGCGCATAAACTTAGCGATTGAAGAGTATGCTGTCAAACACTTGGATGTAAATGAAACGTATTTGCTTTTTTATATAAATGAACCATCCATTATCATTGGTAAGAACCAGAACACGGTGGAGGAAATTAATACAGATTATATCGAAAAGAACGGGATTCATGTTGTACGGCGCTTATCAGGCGGTGGGGCTGTTTACCATGATTTAGGTAACTTGAATTTTAGCTTTATTACAAAAGATGATGGAAACAGCTTTCATAACTTCAAGAAGTTCACGGATCCTGTTGTCAAGGCGTTACATAAACTCGGTGTACCAGCGGAATTAAGTGGACGAAATGATATTTTAGTAAACGGTCGGAAAATTTCGGGGAATGCCCAATTTTCAACGAAAGGTCGTATGTTCTCTCATGGAACACTACTGTTTCATTCCGAAATTGAACACGTCGTTTCAGCTTTAAACGTAAAAAAAGATAAAATTGAGTCAAAAGGAATTAAGTCAATCCGCAGCCGTGTCGCGAACATTAGTGAATTTTTACATGAACCGATGACGATGGAGCAGTTTAAGCATTTACTATTAACGTATATTTTTGAAGAAGAAAATGAAATTCCTCGTTACGAGTTAACAGAACGTGATTGGGAGAAAATTAATGAAATTTTAAAACAACGCTATCAAAATTGGGATTGGAACTACGGTAAATCTCCGAAGTTTAACGTACAGCATTCTCACCGTTTTCCTGTCGGACAAGTTGATATACGTCTTGAAGTACAAAAAGGACTCATTAAAAGCTGTAAAATTTATGGAGATTTCTTCGGAGTAGGGGATGTGTCGGATATTGAGCAAACATTAACGGGCATTCGTTATGAGCGAAAGGCGATTGAAGCTGCATTACAAAACGTTGACATTCAACATTATTTTGGAAACATTGAAAGAGAAGAATTTATTCAATTAGTCTACTAAGCTAGATATGGGTGCCATTTGAGCACCTTTTTTTATTTTTTTGAAAATGTCCCCCTTGTTTTTATTTTTTTCGTTAAATATAATAAATTTAGAATATTTTAAACATAAATGAATGGCTATTCATTCATTTATGAAAAAGGGGTGGGAGAATTTGAATTTAGTTGAACGACTAAAAGAAGTAACAGAAATGGATGGGGAGAAGATTGCTTATATTTTCCAAGATCAATCTTACACGTATAAGAAGCTTGAAGAATCCATTAACCGTTTTGCAGATAGTTTAACAAAGCTTGGGGTAAACAAAGGGGACCATATTGCACTACTTCTAGGAAATTCACCACATTTCGTCATTTCTCTGTACGGTGCTTTAAAAGTGGGCGCCACAGTTATTCCGGTCAATCCAACTTATACTTCTAAGGAAATTGGTTACATATTAAACAACGGAGATGTAAAATTAGTCATTACAATAGATAAGCTCTTACCATTATTTGAAACGATGAACGAGCAATTTCCAAAAGTAGTAAACATCGTTTCGTGTCCAACATCGTCTGAGTCAATCGATATCGAAAGCTTTCCTTCATTAAAAGGAAAATTGGAACCGTTTACAAGTTTGGTCGCTAACGGTTCCCCTCACTATGAAGGGCCTACCCTTCAGGAGGATGATGTAGCGGTTATTTTGTATACATCTGGCACAACAGGAAAACCGAAAGGAGCTATGCTCACACATAAAAATGTATTTAGTAATGCAGCAGATGTTGGAGCTTATTTACAAATGAACTATGACGATAAAGTGATTGCTGCTTTACCGATGTTCCACGTTTTTTGTTTAACGGTTGCATTAAATGGGCCATTAATGGCAGGGGCGACGGTTATCATTGTTCCAAAATTTAGTCCTGCTGAAATCTTCCGATTAGTAAAAACATATAAAGCTACTGTTTTTGCCGGTGTGCCGACGATGTACAACTTCTTATTGCAGTACGAAGATGGAGAGCCGAGTGATTTACAATCTCTTAAACTATGCATATCTGGCGGTGCATCGATGCCTGTTGCTTTATTAAATGGATTTGAGAAAAAATTCAATGTTCGCGTTTCGGAAGGGTATGGGTTATCTGAAGCATCCCCGGTTACAACTTTCAATCCGCTTGATCGTCCACGAAAGGCTGGTTCCATTGGGACAAGCATTTTACACGTAGAAAATAAAGTTGTCAATGAGCTGGGCGAAGAAGTCGCTCCTGGTGAAGTTGGGGAATTAACTGTCCGTGGACCGAACGTGATGAAAGGGTATTATAAAATGCCAGAGGAAACAGCACACGCTTTACGTGACGGTTGGCTTTACACTGGTGACTTAGCTAAAAAAGATGAGGAAGGATATTTTTACATTGTCGATCGCAAAAAAGATTTAATTTTAGTCGGCGGCTACAATGTTTATCCACGGGAAGTGGAGGAAGTTCTTTATGATCATCCTGATGTTGTCGAAGCAGCTGTAATCGGAATACCTGATCCAGAATACGGTGAAGCGGTTAAATGCTTTGTTGTCAGCAAAAATAAAGGCTTGACAGAAGATGACTTGCTTCAATATTGCAGTGACAGCTTAGCAAAATATAAGATTCCAAGATCCATCGAATTTTTAGAAGAGTTACCTAAAAATACGACAGGTAAAATTTTAAGACGAGCATTAAAAGATCAATTAGTTAAACAGTAATGTTTTAAGAGTTCCTAGCCGTGTGCAGGGGCTCTTTTTTTGTCTCGTAACAAAAAAGAATTATTGGGAAATAGATTATTTTGCCAATTAACGCGTTAATAAATACACGCTTTTTCCCTTAAATCCAATAAAGGTTTTGTAAATCTTCAGAAAATACTTGAAAATATAAAATTTACGGGTATAATTTTGTTCAAAAGGTAGTACATAAAAGGGGGACCAAGAATGATCAAGAAAAAAGGAATGCTCCTGAGCATTGCCATGTTATTGATGGTTGCTCTAAGCGGTTGCGGTTCTAGTGAAACTTCTGGAGGCGGAGATGAGGAAAATACGAACAAAGAGAAAACGTATAAAGTAGGTGTTACGCAATATGTTGAGCATCCTTCTTTAGATGCGGCATTTGAAGGGTTTCAAAAGGCATTGAAAGACGAAGGGTTAGAGGTTGAATATGACGTGCAAAATGCACAAGCAGATCCATCAAATAACCAAACGATTGCCACTAAACTTGTCGGTGATGGGGTGGATTTAATTTTTGCTAATTCAACGCCAAGTGCTCAAGCAGCTGCGAATGCAACAAAAGATATACCTGTTATCTTCACATCTGTTACAGATCCTGTTGGAGCTAGTCTTGTAACAGATATGGAAAATCCAGACGGTAACGTAACAGGTACAACAGATACGCATCCTGATGCGATACCGAACACGGTTCAATTTATTAGCGACTATGTTGAAGGGAACAAAGTCGGAATGATTTATAACTCTGGTGAGCAAAATTCCATTGCTCAAATAGAGCTAGTTAAAAAGGCGATGGAAGGAACTGATTTAGAAGTAGTAGAAGCTGCTATATCTACGTCTGCTGAAGTAAAGCAAGCAGCTGAATCTTTAGTTGGAAAAGTAGATAGCATTTATATTATTACCGATAATACCGTTGTTTCAGCACTCGAATCTGTGATTTCCGTTTCAGCTGAACATGATATGCCGTTATTTGTAGGTGAACTCGATTCTGTTCGTAGAGGCGGATTCGCAGCATATGGTTTTGAATACTTTGATATTGGCTATGAAGCGGGTGTAATGGCTGCGCAAATTTTAAAAGGGGACAAAGAGCCAGCTGATTTACCCGTTCAATATCCGCAAAATTTAAAACTATTAATCAATGAAACGTCTGCTAAAGATATGAACATCGAAATTCTTGAAGATTGGCAATCAGAAGCTGAATTTGTCGAGAAATAAGAGATGAGACTCTAGCATGAATCTTTTTCAAGACCAACAGTGAGAATAGATATCCCGCTGTTGGTTGCTTACTTTTTTGTCGGAAGGGTGTAAACATGCCAATAGCTATCTTTGGATCATTTGAATCAGGACTTATATATGCCATCATGGCTCTTGGGGTTTATTTGTCATTTCGAATTTTAGATTTCCCGGATTTAACGGTTGATGGGAGCTTTGTTACAGGAGCTGCGGTATGTGCCGTTATGATTGTGAATGGGTATCCTCCCGCTTTAGCAACCATTACGGCTTTATTTGTCGGCTTTTTAGCAGGAACTGTTACAGGTTTACTGCATACGAAAGGGAAAATTAATCCACTTTTATCTGGGATATTAATGATGATTGCCCTTTATTCTATAAACTTGCGCATCATGGGCAGATCCAATGTTCCATTGCTTCAAGAAGAAACGTTATTTACGAATCTATTACATGTATTAGCTCCTATTGATGAAATGTTTAAAAGCTTTATGTCTTTTACACCGAAAACTTGGTCCGTTGTTTTATCGATGTTGATTCTCGTTACTCTTTTAAAATGGATACTTGATTATTTTCTCAAAACAGAAGTTGGTCTTGCATTACGAGCAGTTGGCGATAACGAGCAGATGATTCAAAGCTTTTCTGCGAACACTGATTTGTTGAAAATCATTGGCTTAGGGCTTTCCAATGCCTTAGTTGCTTTATCAGGTGCTTTAATTGCCCAATACAACGGCTTTAGTGATATTGGAATGGGAATTGGAATGATTATTATTGGACTGGCTTCCGTTATCATTGGTGAAGCGCTTATCGGAAGTAAGACTATTTTTCGAGCTACATTAGCGGTTATTATCGGCGCGATCGTTTACCGACTCATTGTGGCGTTCGCATTACGATTTAACTTTTTTGAAACGGGAGACTTAAAATTAATTACCGCATGTATCGTCATATTAGCTTTAACCATTCCGCGTTACATTGATAAAAAAAGAGAGAAAAAGCGAAAAATATTGCGCAGAAGAGAAGTCATGGAGAAAAAGCGGGGTGAGGAAGTTGCTTCAACTAAAGCAAATATATAAAGTTTTTAATGAAGGGTCTCTAGATGAAAAGGTCGCTTTAAATGATTTACATCTGGAAGTTAATAAAGGTGATTTTATAACGGTCATTGGAAGTAATGGAGCAGGAAAATCTACATTATTAAACATTGTGGCTGGAAAGTTGTTTCCTGATGATGGGGAAGTATGGTTAGAAGGGATCGAAATCTCAGCATTACCAGAATATAAACGGGCTCAATATATCGGGCGCGTATTCCAAAACCCTCTTGCTGGAACGTCTCCAACATTAACGATTGAAGAAAATTTAGCCATTGCCTACGGGCGTGTTCATAAGCGCACATTAGTAAAAGGTGTGACATCGAAAAGAAGAAAACAGTTCAAAGAACAGCTATCATTACTCGGGCTTGGACTTGAAAATCGTCTTCATGCAAAAGTGGGGTTATTATCAGGAGGGGAACGTCAAGCGTTATCTTTGTTGATGGCAACCTTTACAAAACCAAAAGTCCTTCTGCTAGATGAGCATACCGCTGCGTTAGATCCAGCACGTGCAGAAGTGATCCTCTCCTTAACGAAAAAATTTATTGAAGAATATCAATTAACAACGATCATGATTACTCATAACATGCAGCAAGCAATCGACCTTGGAAATCGTCTCATCATGATGAACCGAGGTGAAATTATTTTTGAAGCATTAGAGGAAAAGAAAAAAGAACTCACCATTCCATTACTCATGCAAGAATTTGAAAAAATTAACGGATCTGTATCAGACCGAGTATTGTTAGGTTCCTAGAATATTAAACGATTGAAAAAAGAAGCCCCTTGCTAATCTTGTTAGCAGGGGCTTTTATTTGTTGTAATTGGAAAGATAATTTCGACTCTCGTCCAGTGACCTTTTTGACTATAGTATTGAACCGTTCCTCCCATATCACGAATCAATTTGTTCATAATTAACGTGCCTAAACCGGTTCCTTTCGATTTGGTCGTGTAATAAGGAAGTCCGATTCTTTGCAGCTCTTCTTTCGTTAAACCAACGCCATTATCTTCAATATGAATGGCAACTTTTTGATTTGACAGCGTGATCGTTGTGATGGAAATTCTTCCATCTGAAGTTACATGCTTGTTTTCGATCGCTTCAATCGAATTTTTCATTATATTTAGCAAAGCCTGTCTTAACATATTTTTTTCAATATGAATGAAATGCTGCTTAGATAAATTGGCCTCGATCTTGATCTTTTTAAGTTGAGCTGTCGGGTTCATCAGATCAATCGTTTCTTGTAAAATCGTTTCAACAATTACCGTCTCTTTCTCTCCTTTTCCTTGCTTCGTTAAGGATAAGTAGTCTGAAATAAAATCGTTTGTTCGATCAAGTTCATCTAGAATAAGGTTAGAATATTGAGGTAGTTCTTGATGACGATGATCTGAACTTAAGTATTGAATAAACCCACGAACCGTCGTTAATGGGTTTCGAATTTCATGAGCAAAAATGGCTGCCATATGGCTAACAGTTTTTAAGTTTTCTAAATATACAGCTTCATCAAGTCGATCGTTAATCGTAATTAATTTTTCCACCATAAAAATTAAGACAATCATGGTTGATAAAAAAGCAGAAAAGTAAGTTAAATAAAAGGTTAAATGTAAAAATGGAACAAATGATTCCAGAGTAATGATTGCCAAGGCAGTATATAAACTGAAAATAAATAGAGCGATTTTGCATTTGCTTTGAGTTCTTCTGAATGGTTTTTGAAAGACAATGCCTATAAGAAGAGCAATAAAATTAATTATAATGCCGGGTATAATAAATTGTCCCCCAATGAGATATCTCATGATAGAGACAGCGGCAAAGGTAACAAAACCTACCCCAGCTCCTTGATATAGAGTAATGACCACAACGATAACCATGCGTAAATCAAAATTCGTATCCGATAGCACTTCAATCGGAAAAACCATACATAGTATTGCAGCGATTGACCCAATCAATGCATAAACCACTTTTTCCTTCATCGTAGAATGTTTGTTTCGTTTAAAAGGAAAGAAAAGATTCGTGCTAACTGTAAATGATATGATAATCATATAGTTTACAATTAAAGGTTTCAAAATATTAATCAACATGTCAATTCTCCTAAATGGTACAACAAATGCATTGAAACATCCTCAGATTACTCCATAACACATCATATCATAAGTCCTGTTGAGTCGTATAGCTCATATAGTCATTTCCTACTGCTCATGGATAAGTGTATAGTAAAACGCACAAATGTATGTTACAATATACAAAACGATTTCGAGGTGTAAATGATGGAATCAATTCAGCAAAATATTGCAAAAAATTTATCGAAAATTCGAAAAGAAAAAGGGTTAAGCCTTGATAAAACTTCCGAGTTAACGGGGGTAAGTAAAGCGATGTTAGGTCAAATCGAACGGGGGGAATCCAATCCAACTGTTTCGACACTGTGGAAAATCTCAAATGGGCTACATGTGTCATTTTCTTCATTGATGAAAGAAGAAACGAAGAAAGTAAAGATTGTTTCAAAAAATCGTGTTGCACCAGTTATAGATGAGGATGGAAAATATCAAGTGTTTCCTTTATTTCCGTATGAATTCGGAAAGCAATTTGAAGTGTTTTCTGTTACGCTTGATGCTCATTATGCCCATGAAGCTGAAGGGCACCTAAAGGGAGTAGAAGAGTATATTCTTGTACAGAAAGGAACATTAGACTTCTCGGTAAATGGGGAATTGTACAGGTTAACAGAAGGAGAAGCGATTCATTTTCAAGCAGATGAACCACATATTTACCGAAATTCAACAGATGTTATGACGCATTTTACCGTAATTATTTATTATCCAGAATCGTAAAAAAGAGTGGGGGAAGGAAGAGTGATTTCGACATCGGCCGTAACAAAACAGAAATCAGAATTTTTTTCAGGTATTCAAGCTGGTTTAACGATTGCGATTGGATATTTTCCTGTTGCGTTAACATTTGGACTGTTGGCGGAGCAGACAGGCTTAACCTTGATGGAAACGGTAATGATGAGCATGTTTGTCTTTGCTGGTGCTGCCCAGTATATTTCTCTTAGCTTTATTGCTGCAGGAGTCGGAGCGGCAGAAATTATTTTAACGACTTTTATTGTGAATATTCGACATTTTTTAATGTCTGCTTCTTTAAATGAAAAGATGGAAAAAGATTCACTTTGGAAACGAATGCTCTATAGCTTCGGGATCACAGATGAAACGTTTTCGGTTGCTTCGGTAAAACAAGGAACGGTTTCAACCTCGTATATGTTTGGGCTCATCTTCATTTCCTATGCAAGCTGGGTCATTCATTCAGGGGTCGGTCACGTTGTTGGTGTCAACTTACCTGTTGTGCTTCAAGAGAGTATGGCCATTGCTCTTTATGCATTGTTTATTGGGCTTCTCGTTCCTTCTATGAAAAGACATCGGAAAGTGTTACTATTAGCTACCTTTGCTGCTGTCATGAATTCATTATTTGTTTTAATGGAATGGTTGTCTGCTGGATGGTCTATCGTTGTTGGAACTTTGTCAGCCTCGATATTTGTCGAGTGGATTTGGACAAAATGGAAGCTTGAGGTGAAAGAAGATGAATAAGGAAATCATGCTCATTCTCATCGGAATGGCGATTGTGACGTACGTTCCACGAATGCTCCCGCTTGTTATGTTTCAAAATATGAACTTGCCGCCTTTTTGGCAAAACGTTTTGAAAAATGTACCGTACGCAACGCTAGGGGCTCTCATTATTCCCGCCGTATTTTTCATTCAAGAAGATGTTATATTTGGAGTCATCGGTGCCGTAACAGCGTTTGTTGTTGCTTATATAGGTGCAAATGCGATCATTGTAGTTATGTCATCGATCGCTGTTTTATGTCTTTATAGTGTATTTTTTTAGTCAATTTAAACTCGCTAAACGGAAGACAGGGGTTTTTCTCCTGTTTTTTATTTTTTAAAAATGCTTGTTCTAATTTGACAAGCTTTTAACTAAACTGATAAAGAGAGAGTTTGACTACACGAAGGGGGCTTACCATGAGAAAGTGGCTCACGGCATCCGTAATTCTTTATTTTTTATACGGTTTGTTTATTTATTGGTATTTATTTTATGTTACAAATAATTCGATTCCTTCTGGATATGAAGGAACAGCTGTAGATCCAAAAACATTTATGAATGGGAGAGAGTTAGTTCTTTCACAAGACTATTCGAGGATTAAAAATTTGCTATTTTTTATCGGAATTCCTCTCGAATGGTTCCTTTTCTTTGTCATATTGAGCGTTGGGGTATCAAAAAAGTTTCAAGAGTGGGCACAAACCGCGTCAAAGATTTCCGTCATCCAAACAGCTCTTTATTTTTTCTGGCTATCCTTATTCGTCACGGTTTTAACACTACCTTTGGAATGGATCGGATATAAAATTTCAACAGATTACCAAATTACAACCCAGCCACTATCTGGATGGATTCGTGATTCAATCATCGATTTTTTCGTTAATTATGCTTTAATGTTGCTCATTGTCGTCGTTTTATATTGGTTGATTCGGAAGTTTGAAAAACGCTGGTGGCTCTATGCTTGGCTATTATCAGTCCCGTTTTCTCTCTTTATGATGTTTATTCAACCAGTTGTTATTGACCCATTATACAATGATTTTTATCCGCTTAAAGATAAGGAACTTGAAGCAAAAATTTTAGCGATTGCAGATGAAGCGAATATACCTGCAGAACATGTGTATGAAGTCAACATGTCGATGAAAACGAATGCGTTAAACGCTTATGTAACTGGAATTGGTTCTAATTCTCGTATCGTGCTTTGGGATACGACGTTACAAAAGCTAGAGGAAGATGAAATTTTGTTCATTATGGCACATGAAATGGGTCATTACGTGATGAAGCATATTTATTATGGCATAGGCGCCTATTTACTCCTTTCCTTTTTTGGACTGTACTTGACGAGTCGCCTCATGCGCTTTGTTTGTGGCAAATGGAAAGAGCAGCTGAAGATTACGAGCATCCGCGACATTTCTTCGCTTCCGCTGTTTTTAATGATAATCGGTATGCTGTCGTTTGCCGTAAGTCCATTTTCCAACATGATGTCACGGGTGCAAGAGAAAAAGGCCGATTTGTATGCAATTGAAATGACGGAAAATGCTGATGCTGCAGTGAGAACGTTTCAAGATTTATCAAAGCACGGACTAAGTGAAGTAAATCCACCAAGGCTCGTTAAAATATTCCGATATGGACACCCAACTTTAATGGAGCGGATTCTTTATATACAAGAGGAAGATGAACAATAAAAAGCGGATATTTTTGGGAGGGACAGCGAAAGGCTGTTCTTTTTTATTGTTTCAGAAAGTTTAAATTCACTAATGACTTACCCCCTCGAGGTCAAATAACCTTCATCCAATAAAGGCAAAGAGCGACTTGATTGAATGAAGAACATTTTGGTCCGATGGTGAGCAAGGCGCCCTTCGCTTTTCTCGTCTTTCTAGATTCATTCTCATTAACGAAAACTTATAAACATCGATAAGAAAATGTGTAGGATAAATTTTCTAAAAAGTATTTCAATTTCTAACACTCTGTTATATATTAATATCAAAGATTAATAATCTGTATTATAACAACAGATAGGAAGGTGTGATAAAAGTAATGGACATGAAGACGACATCAAGTATTCAAGTAATTGGTCCGATTAAGTCTCCTGCGTACAACGAGATCCTCACAAAAGACGCACTTCAATTTCTAGAAAAGCTTGAACAGAAGTTTGGAGAGCGACGCAAAGAGTTATTAAAGAAAAGGGAAGAAAGGCAAGAGCGTTTAAACAAGGGAGAAAAACCTTCTTTTTTAGATGAAACAAAGCACGTTCGAGAAAGCGATTGGACCATTGCTCCAATACCAGAAGATTTAAAAGACAGACGAGTAGAGATAACCGGTCCAGTTGATCGGAAAATGGTGATTAACGCACTCAACTCAGGGGCTAAAATGTTTATGGCGTGTTTTGAAGATGCAACATCACCGACCTGGGACAATTTAATAGAAGGGCAAATTAACTTACGAGATGCAGTCAATCAAACGATTGCGTTTGAAAATGAAAACGGTAAAACATACAAACTGAAAGAAGGAACAGCTACATTAATTGTTCGCCCACGCGGCTTACATTTAGAAGAAAAACATATTCTTGTAGATGGTAAAAGAATGTCTGGTAGTTTAATGGATTTTGGTTTGTTTTTCTATCATAACGCAAAAACACTAATCGATAATGGCACCGGTCCTTATTTTTACTTACCAAAACTAGAAAGTCATCTAGAAGCCCGCTTTTGGAACGATGTATTTTGCTTTGCTCAAGATGAATTAGGTATCGATAGAGGAACCATAAAAGCGACCGTTCTGATCGAAACCATTTTAGCTGCGTTTGAAATGGATGAAATATTGTATGAGCTAAAGGAACACTCTGCAGGGTTAAACTGTGGTAGATGGGATTATATTTTTAGCTATTTGAAAAAAATGCGCCATCACGAAGATGTGATTTTACCAGATCGTTCCCAAGTTACGATGACGGTTCCATTTATGAGAGCGTATTCTTTACTCGCGATCAAAACATGTCACCGTAGAGAAGCACCTGCTATTGGCGGGATGGCTGCTCAAATTCCGGTTAAAAACGATCCGGAAAAAAATGAAGCTGCTTTTGAAAAAGTGCGTCAAGATAAAGAACGTGAAGCGCGTGATGGTCATGACGGGACATGGGTTGCCCACCCTGGACTTGTACCTGTGGCTAAAGAGATGTTTGATCAATACATGAAAGGAAAAAATCAAATAGACCGTAAGCTAGATGATATGGAGATTACGGCGGAGCAGTTGCTCGAGGTACCGAATGGCACAATTACCGAACAAGGACTTCGAACAAATATTGATGTTGGGATTCGCTACATCGCATCATGGCTGTCTGGACGTGGAGCTGCACCGATTCACAACTTAATGGAGGATGCAGCAACCGCTGAAATATCAAGAGCCCAAGTTTGGCAGTGGATTCGCCATCCAAAAGGAATGTTAGAAGACGGTCGTAACGTAACGGTTGAATTATATGAACAATTAAAGGAAGAAGAACTACAGAAAATCAAATTGGAATTAGGGGAAGAAGCATTTAAAAAGGGGAAATTTGAAGAAGCGACTATTCTTTTTGATAAACTTGTTCGCTCAGAACAATTTACAGAGTTTTTAACGCTTCCTGGATATGAACAATTAGCTTAACGACAATTTTGGGGTAAGGGAGTTAGAGTGTGGTGTTCAAAAAAGCAAAGAATTTTGCCAGCGATTACGTTATGAACAGCCACTTCAATTTTTATAGATTTCATTAGAAAACAAAGGGGAGATTATAAATGACAATGAATGAAAGAGTAAAGAAATTACAAGAAAGCTGGGAAATGGATGAAAGATGGAAAGGGGTTACACGTCCATACTCGGCAGAAGAGGTTATTAAATTAAGAGGGTCCATCGACATTGAATATACGCTAGCAAAGCGTGGGGCTGAAAAGTTTTGGAATTACATGCAAACAGAAGATTTTATTAACGCATTAGGTGCATTAACTGGAAATCAAGCGGTACAGCAAGTAAAAGCAGGATTAAAAGCCATTTATTTAAGCGGATGGCAAGTAGCGGCTGATGCAAACTTAGCTGGCCAAATGTATCCAGACCAAAGCTTATATCCAGCTAACAGTGTTCCACATGTTGTAAAACGGATTAATCAAGCGTTGCAACGGGCTGATCAAATTCATCATGCAGAAGGGCGAGATGACATTGACTTCTTCGCACCAATTGTTGCGGATGCTGAAGCTGGGTTCGGTGGACAGTTAAACGTGTTTGAGTTGATGAAGGGAATGATTGAATCGGGTGCGGCTGCTGTTCACTTTGAAGACCAATTATCGTCAGAGAAAAAATGTGGTCACTTAGGCGGTAAAGTATTACTTCCGACCCAAACAGCCATCCGTAATTTAATTTCCGCTCGACTCGCAGCAGATGTTATGGGGGTACCAACAATTATTATTGCCCGTACGGATGCGGACGCAGCTGATTTAATTACAAGCGATATTGATGAGCGTGATCAACCGTTTATTACAGGTGAGCGTACACCAGAAGGATTCTACCGTACACGTGCAGGTCTTGATCAAGCGATTGCTAGAGGATTAGCGTATGCTCCGTATGCGGATTTAATTTGGTGTGAAACATCTGAACCAAATATTGAGCAGGCACGTCGTTTCGCAGAAGCGATTCATGAAAAATATCCAGGAAAGCTATTAGCGTATAACTGTTCACCATCCTTTAACTGGAAGAAAAAGCTTGACGACCAAACGATCGCAAGCTTCCAAAAAGAAATCGCAAAATTCGGTTATAAGTTCCAGTTTGTCACACTAGCAGGCTTCCACGCACTCAATTACAGCATGTTTGAACTTGCTAGAAAATATAAAGACGAAGGCATGGCAGCATACTCTGAGCTTCAGCAAGCTGAATTTGATCGTGAACAGTACGGGTATACAGCAACACGTCATCAACGTGAAGTCGGTACAGGTTATTTCGATGAAGTCGCGCAAGTCATTACGGGTGGAACGTCTTCAACAACCGCGCTTAAAGGTTCCACAGAAGCCGAACAATTTACAAGCACAAAATAGGGTGATGGGAAAAAGACGCACATTTGGGAGCCAATCCGATAAAAGGATTGGCTCTTTCTTATAGGAACATCTTTTGCTGTACATTCATGATGACAGAGGGAAGCCAATCCACCAAAGGGATTGGCTACGATTTATGCAAACCTTACAAACTGTGCATATTCTTCAGAAAGCTTAAGAAACCGTTCTTTGTCTAATTGATCTAACGCTTCATTCACCTTCTCTTCTAGCTGAAGCTTTTTGTAATTGAACACCGCCTCGTCAAACACCATTTGAATATAAACATCTAACATAAAGTCCTGCGAACTACCCTTTGATGACCGTGCCTTCATCATCTCTGTATAAGACTTGCGCTCCTTCATGGAACATCACCCCTGATGCCTTTTTTTTATTATATGGTGATTAGCTTAAAAAATCAACAAATTTTTATAATTTTTAGAAAATTTAATTAATTGAATCGCAAGCTTTTATTTTTTATTAAGGAAGTATGAATGCTTTGTAAATAATGTCAATTTTTGATTTCAATACGTTTAACATATAGAAAAATACATAAGAAGATGGTAAATTGTGTATAGATTGTTTGAAGGAGAGTTGTGTATATGAACACGAACTGGAATGATGCACAAATATTGGACAATTATATCATTAATGCTCAAACAATGGCGATTCTTCCCCACTTTGACTCTAATCAGCCAGTAGCCAAAATTATTGAATTTCAAAAAGTCGTGTATGTTAACACTCGCACTACCCAAGTTATTGACAAAAGTTGCCGTTATTATGGCGCTAGCTTTCAAGGGAGAAAGACCGGGACGAAGGAGCTTATCGGTATCACTCATAAACCGCCTATTGTCATTGATCCAGCAAATACGATTTATTTCTTCCCGACAAATTCTCCAGCCAAACCCCAATGTGCATGGCTTTCACATGCTCACATTTCCGGTTTTAAAAAGGAAGCACATGACCAAACGATTGTTACGTTTCATAATAATGAGTCAATCAAGCTAGATATTTCATTTACATCTTTTCGTAACCAATTTTATCGAACAGCACAACTTCGTACGGTTGTTTCATCAAGAATGGAAGAAGAGAAACGAAAAATGGATTTCTTATTGTTTCCAGACGGGTCCAAAGCATTATTATATGAACAAATTGTACGAGAGCTCCGCAAAGGAATGAAAGAGTGTTAACCAGTTTTTTGATGTTTTTTCGTAAGGAATATAGGTAGCGGGATTCGTAACCATTGTTCTACTTTGAGGAGAGATGTATGCACAATTTAAAGCGAGCCATTTGTATGCATAAATTTTCGCAATAAGGGGAGCTGTCCGAAAAGGGCAAATCTCTTGAAATATGATGTAATAGGGGCAACCATAGTCGGAAAATCGACTTGTCGGACAGCCCCTTAAGCTTCTTCTTTTGGCTTCTTCGCTTCAAATAAATAATGCTCTAACAGCTCGGATACTTTGTTGCGAATTCTTGGATTGAAGTAGTTGTGTTGTTCTTCGTACCCTTTATAGAAAAAACTATATAAGGTAAAGGCTTCGTCTTGTTTTCGCCGAAGGACTTTGATGTTTAATTTCCGCAATTCACGTTTTGCATGAGCTAAGTCTTTTTGAGCAAGCTTTATCGCTTCTTCGATGATGTGTACGTATGGTTGTTTGAGCTTGAATGGACTTTTCTCTACGATGTTTAAATCTCGGTTTAAAACGGTAATGGTCATTGGCAAATAAATCGACTGTTCAATGACATCACGAATCGTCTCTGGAATTCGATTCATTAGTAATACCCTCACTTCTTAGAACGTTTGTTCGTATTTTATTTTACTTGATTCATTTCTTTTTTTCAAGTATGGAAAAGCTATTTTGTAAAATTTACCATCACTAAAGTGTGAAAATATTGAACAAGTTGTTTATGTTTGTGTGAGGGTGGGCAAGGCGCTTGTGCTTTTCTATTTTAAACTTCTCATAAAAGGTGTACAATAAATATAGAAGCTGTTACGATTTGAGGAGCTATTGTACTAATGGATTTTATAAATTTTTTAAATTCTATCGATTTAGAAGATATTGAAAAATTGTTTGTTGAATATCGGGCATTAGGTCCGTTAACAGGCATTATTTTACCGATGCTTGAAGCCTTTTTACCGTTTCTTCCGTTATTTTTATTTGTGTTTGCAAACGCCAATTCATTTGGACTTTGGCTTGGATCATTACTATCTTGGATTGGAACGGTCGTTGGCTCGATTGGTGTTTTTTTGCTTATACGGAAGTTTGGGCAGGAACGCTTCTTCCGCTTTTTAAGTAAGCATGAAAAAATTCGTAAAATGATGCATTGGGTTGAAAAGCATGGATTTGGCCCACTATTTATTATGCTTTGTTTTCCGTTTACACCATCATCGGCCATCAATGTAGTCGCTGGTTTATCAAGAATAAACATTTGGCAATTTGTCCTTGCTGTCATTACAGGAAAAGCTGTTATGATTTTTACAGTTAGCTATATCGGGCATGATTTGCGGGCACTTGTGGAACAGCCGATTCGAACAGTCGTTGTTACCATTATTGTCGGGGTGCTTTGGTTCATTGGAAGGAAAATTGAAGCACGGTTAAATGTCTCACTCATTGAAAAAAGCAAAAAAAAGAAAAAAAGCAGGTGAGTCCTTTGAAGAAATTCTTTTTAATGGTTATCATCTTGACTTTCGTTGTTTCAATAGGACGAATAAAAAATATTGTTTTTGCTGAATATACGGTCGACGGCGAATCAATGCAGCCAACGTTGCCAGAGGGTGAACATTTCTCTATTAATAAATGGAGTTACAAGTTTCAAGATATGGATCGTTTCGATATTGTCGTGTTCCAACTTCCAAAGGAAAAGGATATATTAGTAAAACGAGTCATCGGTCTTCCTGGAGATGAAATTGAATATAAAAATGATCAACTGTATGTGAATGGAGAGAAAAGGAAAGAGTCGTTTTTGCCAAAGGAAAAAAGTGAAGGATTTAATAGTCCATTAACAGGAGATTTTACGCTAGAAGAAGTGACAGGTGAGAAAACAGTCCCTGATGATTGTATTTTCGTCATTGGAGATAATCGGTTAAATAGTCGAGATAGTCGCCACTTTGGCTTTGTTAAAATGGAAGATGTCGTTGGAAAAGTAAATCCGTCATAAAATGTGTAGAGTTGGTTTTTCCGGTAGAAAGAAGAAGGTGTCCATTAAGTTTGGCACCTTCTTTTATTGTATACGTTTAAAAAAATACGACAAAAAATATAAAAAGCGAGGCTGCAAAACATATAACAGCAATCGTTTTTCGATGCTGCTTCATTTCTGAAAGCCCCACAACAAGCAGCATAACGCCTAATAAAGTCATAACATATGGAAGGACCTCATCTTGATTGGCAAAATAACCATAAGCCGCTAACACAATTACAAACAAGGCAATGATGATATGAAGTGCTTTTAACACGATAAAGTGAAACTTCATTCAGTGGAAGGCGTACTCCCGTAAGAATGAGAGAACTTCTCAATTAAAGTGAAGTTGTTTCAATTTTATTACGATCTATCTTATTTCTAAAGAAAAAAATGACAAAACTTACAAAAGGTCATTGAAATTTTATGAAAAATTGTTATGATTAATTTATGCAAACGATTGCACAAAAAGAGAGAGGGATCGAAATGAAAAAAACGTGGTGGAAAGAAGCGGTCGCGTATCAAATTTATCCGCGGAGCTTTATGGATTCAAATGGTGACGGGATCGGTGATTTAAAAGGGGTCATCTCGAAGCTAGACTATTTAAAACAATTAGGAATTGACGTTATTTGGATTTGTCCAATCTTTCAATCGCCAAATGATGATAACGGTTACGATATTCGTGATTATAAAGCGATATTAAAAGATTTTGGAACTATGGGCGATTTCGATGAGTTGTTAACTGAAGTTCACAAACGCGGTATGAAGCTCATTTTAGATTTAGTCATTAATCATACGAGTGATGAGCATCCATGGTTCATTGAATCCCGCTCATCAAAAGATAACCCGAAGCGCGATTGGTATATTTGGCGTGACGGAAAAGAGGGGAAAGAACCGAACAACTGGGAAAGTATTTTTGGCGGCTCAGCATGGGAATATGACGAAACGACAGATCAATATTACTTACACCTTTTCTCTCGCAGGCAACCAGATTTAAACTGGGAAAATGAAAAGGTTCGGAAAGCGCTTTACGAGATGGTGAATTGGTGGCTTGATAAAGGAATTGACGGATTCCGTGTTGATGCAATCAGCCATATAAAAAAAGAAGATGGACTTCCTGATATGCCAAACCCAAAAGGTTTAAAATATGTGCCATCCTTTAAAAAACATATGAATGTCGATGGTATTCATACGTACTTAGATGAGCTGAAAAAAGAAACCTTTTCGAAGTACGATATTATGACGGTCGGAGAAGCGAACGGAGTAAAAGTGGAAGATGCAGAGCTTTGGGTCGGTGAAGAACGTGGAAAATTTAATATGGTGTTCCAGTTCGAGCATTTAGACCTTTGGGATGCCGAATCAAAAAAGGATGTCGATATTGTTGAACTGAAAAAAGTGTTAACAAAATGGCAAAAAGGGTTAGAAAACAAAGGGTGGAATGCGTTATATATCGAAAATCACGATATTCCACGAATTGTATCAACGTGGGGAAATGACCAAACGTATTGGCGTGAAAGTGCTACTGCACTAGGAGCGATGTATTTCTTTATGCAAGGAACACCGTTCATTTACCAAGGTCAGGAAATTGGCATGACAAACGTTCATTTCCAAACAATCGACGAGTATGACGATGTAAGAGTGAAAAATTTCTACAAAATTAAGTTTGAAGAAGGCATGCCTCATGAGGAAATTATGGAGCTTATATGGGCATCATCACGCGATAATTCACGAACGCCAATGCAATGGTCGGATGAAGTAAATGCAGGGTTTACAACAGGTACTCCTTGGATCGGAATAAATCCAAACTATAAAAATATAAACGTGGAAAAACAGAAAAAAGATCCACAGTCTATTTTAAATTTTTATAAAAAGATGATCCGATTGAAAAAAGAAAATGCCGTATTGACGTATGGAACGTACGATCTTTTATTGGAAGAGCACCCTACTATTTATGCATATACACGTACATTAGAGGAACAAAAAGTGTTAGTAATCTGTAACTTAAGTGAGCAAGAAGTTGTTTTTAAACATGACAATATGACACTACACGTTGAACAATTACTTTTGCATAATTATGATGTGAAAGAGCGAGAACCTATTACAGAAGTAACGTTAAAACCGTACGAGACGAGAGTGTACCGAATTGAATAACTTGAAGCAATCGGATAAAGACCGATTGCTTTAGATGGTAAAAAATTTTTAAAGTGAAATGCAAACGATTGCACAATATTTGAATTATTAGGAGGGTTCGAACATGAAAAAAATGTTTTCTTTTGATTTTTGGCAAAAGTTTGGGAAAGCGTTAATCGTCGTTGTAGCGGTAATGCCAGCAGCAGGTTTGATGATCTCGTTAGGGAAGCTCATTGCGATGGCTGGAGGCGATGTTGCGCTAATTGAAGCGATTGCCCGTATTATGGAAGATATCGGTTGGGCTATTATTACGAATCTGCATATATTATTCGCTGTAGCCATAGGGGGATCGTGGGCGAAAGAGCGGGCAGGAGGCGCATTCGCGGCTCTGTTAGCTTTTATCCTGATTAATCGTGTCACAGGGGCGATTTTTGGGGTAAACAGTGCGATGCTTCAAGATTCTGAAGCAACGATTCAATCGTTATTCAATAGTGAACTACTTGTAAAAGACTACTTTACATCTGTATTAGGTGCCCCTGCTTTAAACATGGGTGTGTTTGTCGGGATTATTTCTGGTTTCTTAGGCGCGAATTTATTTAACAAATATTATAACTACGACAAACTGCCACAAGCTTTAGCATTTTTTAATGGAAAACGATTCGTTCCATTTGTCGTGATCGTCTATTCTGTCGGAACAGCTGTTGTTTTAGCTTTTGTATGGCCATTTGTTCAAGGGTTATTAAATGATTTTGGTCGTTGGATCGCTTCTTCACGTAATTCAGCACCCATTATTGCCCCGTTTATTTATGGTACGTTAGAGCGATTATTGCTTCCGTTCGGCTTACACCATATGCTGACCGTACCGATGAATTATACGGAGCTTGGTGGCACATATACGATTTTAACGGGAGAGAAAGCTGGACAAATTGTAGCGGGTCAAGATCCATTATGGCTTGCATGGGTAACCGATTTAAACCATTTAAAAGCAGCTGGTGATATGGAAAGCTATAAAGCGTTACTAGCTGATGTCGTACCGGCTCGTTTTAAAGTAGGACAAGTCATCGCCTCAACGGCTTCTTTACTCGGTATAGCGTTAGCGATGTATGTCAATGTCGATAAAGATAAAAAAGCAAAATATAAATCGATGTTCTTATCTGCTGGGTTAGCCGTATTTTTAACAGGTGTGACAGAGCCGATTGAATTTATGTTTATGTTTATTGCACCTATTTTGTATATCGTGTATGCGATAACAACCGGTATTTCGTTTGCAATTAGTGATATGATCAACTTACGTATTCATTCTTTTGGTTTCATTGAGTTACTAACACGTACGCCGATGATTGTCCAAGCAGGCTTGATCCGTGATCTCATTAATTTTGTCATTTCTTGTGTCGTATTCTTTAGTGTAAACTTTGTCGTGTTTAATTTCTTAATTAAGAAAATGAATATTCCAACACCAGGGCGCGCTGGAAATTATATCGAATCAGAAGAAACTACTCAAAATGCTCAAAAAGTAAGTAGAAAAGAACATTCACTAGCAGCGGAAATCATTGCACTCTTAGGTGGAGAAAACAATATTGAAGAAGTAGATGCATGTATGACACGCCTCCGTGTGACGGTTACCGATATGTCAAAAGTTGCAGATGAAGCAAAATGGAAAGAACAAGGTGCTCTCGGCTTAATTGTGAAAGGGAATGGCGTTCAAGCCATTTACGGTCCAAAAGCGGATGTCATAAAGTCTGACATACAAGATTTACTAGGAGCGTGAAAACCTTGAAATTATTAACATTAAATTGTCACTCTTGGCAAGAAGAAAACCAAATGGAAAAAATAAAATGGATAGCAGAGGCTATTTTAGAAAATGAATACGATTGTATCGCTTTACAAGAAGTCAGTCAGTCTATCGATGCTAAAGGAGTAAAAGGTCAGCTAAAGGAAGATAATTTTGCCTTCATGATCTTACAACAACTGAAGAAAATGGGAGGGCCTACTTATCATTGTTATTGGGATATGTCACATTTAGCTTATGATACATATGAAGAAGGGGTCGCGATTTTGTCGAAACACCCCATTGAAAAAGCAAGATCATTCTATGTATCGAGAAGCAACTCCATCCATCAATGGAAATCTCGAAAAATTGTAGAAGCAAAAGTAAGGATAAAGAATGAAGAACTACTATTCTATTCTTGTCACCTCGGTTGGTGGACGGATGTGGAAGAGCCGTTTCAAGATCAAGTCGATCAGTTATTAAGTCGTATAAATAAAGACAAATGGGTATTTTTAATGGGTGACTTTAATAATGATGCTAATAGTCGAAATGAAGGCTATGATTACTTGGTGAAAAGCGGTTTGTATGACACGTATGAATTAGCGAAGGAAAAAGACTGTGGGATTACGGTTAAAGGAAAAATAGCTGGTTGGAACGATAATCATCACGATTTACGCATTGATTTCATTTTCACGAATCGAAAAATACCTGTGCAAACGTCAGCTGTTGTTTTTAACGGTGAAAATCGACCTGTCGTTTCTGACCACTTCGGGGTTGAAGTAGAAATATAATGATTAGGGGCTGTCCATGTGGGCAGCCTTATTTAAAATATCACCAGAACCGTCCCTCGTGCGCTTTTTTTACGAAGTTGTGGATTTCTTTTGTGATTTGCGGAGTTATGATCTAAACTTGTGCGAATTTGAACCGAACTTGCGGATACACTTTTTTTTATAAATCAAGTAAAATAGAGGTAGAAAAATAAAAACGGAATGCGAAACAAATGGGACAAATCGATTGTCCCTTTTTCCATGTTTTTTAGAAAGTCTTTTTTGTGTCCAGCTCCAGGCGTCATCGGCTCGAGTCACAAGAGGGTCCTCTAGAAGGTGAAAAGCAACCTTCTAGCCGGCTTGCTTGTTTTTCGCGGAGCCAGGAAGGCGACGTTTCTTACCAGAGTGGGCGAGAGTTATTCGCAATTGGGGAGCCTTCCGCATTTCTTATGAAGGGAGAGAATGGTGTGAGCGTTCGTTTTTTAATTGGTCGTTCCGGAACAGGAAAGACGGCATTATGTTTACGCGAAATAAAAGGTCAGCTAACAGAAGAGCCGCTCAAAGGTCCTGCCATTATGTATATTGTTCCAGATCAAATGACATTTGCGATGGAATATGAACTTGTGAAAGCACCTGAATTAAATGGAATGGTACGTGCACAAGTATTAAGCTTCAGTCGTTTAGCTTGGCGTGTTCTTCAAGAAACGGGTGGCATCAGCCGGAAGCACTTATCATCAACGGGTGTGCACATGATGCTGAGAAAAATTATCGATAAGAAAAAACATGAATTTAAAGTGTTCGTAAAAGCGAGTGATAAAACAGGTTTTATCGACCATGTCGAGCAAATGATAACAGAGTTTAAACGATATATGGTTTCACCTGAAGAGCTTGAAGGCCGCTATCAAAGCTTGCTTGCAAATGATTTAAGTCATGAAAAAGCACTCGCAGATAAGTTGCATGATATGCTGCTCCTTTATCGTGAGCTGGAAAAGGAGTTAGCTAATAAATATATTGATTCAGAAGATTATTTGAAATTGCTCGCTGAAAAAATAATCGAGTCGGACTATGTAAAGGGAGCAGAGATTTATATAGATGGGTTCCATAGCTTTACTCCACAAGAATATGAAGTGATCGACTCATTAATGAAAACAGCTCAAAACATAACGATTGCCATTACGGCTGATAAGCCGTTCCATGAGCATTTACCACATGAATTACATTTATTTCATATGACAGGAATGACGTATCATAAACTCGCTGAATTAGCGAGATTAAATGGTCACGATATCGATGAAGTGACGCTTACGGAAATGGTTCGATTTCAAGAAGAGCCGTCCCTTATCCATTTAGAAAATTATTATGAATCCCGCCCGACCAAAGCTTATGATGAGAAACCAGCTTTGACGATCGCACAGGCTGTTAATAAACGGGCAGAAGTGGAAGGGATTGCCCGAGAAATGAAACGATTAGTTAGGGACGAAGGGGCTCGATATCGTGACATGGCCGTGCTCATTCGGGATATGAATCGCTACCATGATTTAATAGAACAAGTGTTTAAAGATTTTGAGATTCCGTTTTTTATCGATGAAAAGCGTTCCATGCTTTATCATCCGCTTATAGAGTTTATTCGTTCATCATTTGAAGTGATCACAGGGAATTGGCGATATGAAGCGGTCTTTCGCTGCGTCAAAACAGAGCTTCTCTATCCACAAGATGTATCGAAACAAAAAATGCGTGAACAAATGGATGTACTAGAAAACTACTGTCTATCATATGGCATTCAAGGGTCGAAGTGGACAGCAAATGAACGATGGACATACAGGCGCTATTATTCGTTAGAGGACGATTATGTTAAAACAGATGAAGAACGAGAGATGGAGGAACTCATCAATGATTTAAGAGAGGTAATTGTCCCGCCGATCGAAACGCTTCGTAAACGATTGAAGCGAGCAAAAACAGGGCGGAAAATGGCAGAAGCCCTTTATTTATATTTAGAAGAATTAAATGTACCGGAAAAGCTTGAAGTATTAAGCCAGGAAGCAGAAAAAGAAGGTAGATTAATAGAAGCAAGAGAACACGGTCAAGTTTGGAATGCCGTAATGGATTTACTCGATGAATTCGTTGAAATGATGGGGGATGCAAGCATTTCTGTCTCCTTATTTGTAGACGTATTAGATGCAGGGATGGAATCGATGAAATTTGCGCTCGTTCCTCCAGCCATCGACCAAGTGCTTGTGGCAAGTCTGGATCGCTCGCGCTTTTACGGGTTAAAAACAACCTTTTTGATCGGTGTGAATGATGGGGTGTTACCAGCGAAGCCGAATGATGATGGTGTGTTATCTGATGAAGATCGTGAACAGTTATTCCATAGCGGCTTGGAGCTAGCTCCAACGGCGAGAAGGCAGTTATTAGACGAAAACTTTTTAATTTATTTAGCCTTAACAAGTGCTCAAAATCATTTATACGTTTCGTACCCGTTAGCAGATGAGGAAGGAAAAGCGCTCCTTCCATCCGTTATCATTCGCCGTCTCAACGATTTATTCCCACAAGTAAAGGAAACGGTGTTTGTGAATGAACCGGAAACGATGGATGAGGAGGAACAACTCTCGTTTCTTGTTAGTCCAAATGTAACATTATCGCTTTTGACGACTCAACTGCAAAACTGGAAGAAACAATATCCGATTCATGATGTTTGGTGGGAAGTTTATAACTTTTTTATGACGAATTCAAAATGGAAGCAGCATGCTATTAAAGTGATCAGCAGTTTATTTTATAAAAATGAAGAAAAAACGTTAGACAAAAAGGTGAGCCGGAAGCTATACGGAGAACATATTCAAGGCAGTGTATCAAGGATGGAATTGTTCCGTAGATGTCCGTTTTCCCATTTTGCCTCGCATGGATTAAAGCTAAAGGAGCGTGAAACATTTCGCTTAAATGCCCCAGACATCGGGCAATTATTCCATGCGGCGTTAAAGCAGATGTCTGATCGTCTTAAGCAATTACAACTTGATTGGCGTGATTTAACGAAGAATCAGTGTGAAAAGCTTTCGTTCGATGCAGTGGAACAGCTCGCACCAAAGCTGCAGCGGGAAATATTATTAAGTTCCAATCGTCATCATTACTTAAAGCGAAAGCTACAAAAAATTATGACTCGAGCGTCGTCTATTTTAAGTGATCATGCACGGATGAGTGGTTTTGCTCCAGTTGAAATTGAGCTTGGCTTCGGAAAAAGTCAACAACTTCCGCCGTTTCGCTTTACGTTACAAAATGGCTGCACGATGGAGGTAATCGGTCGAATCGATCGCGTGGATAAAGCGGAAAGCTCACAAGGTACGTTACTTCGCATTATCGATTTTAAATCAAGTGACAAAGTGCTTGATTTAACGGAAGTTTATTATGGACTTGCCTTACAAATGCTAACTTATTTAGATATTGTCATTTCCCACTCTCAAGAATGGCTAGGGGTAAAAGCGACACCTGCTGGGGTACTATACTTCCATATTCACGACCCGTTTATCCAAACATCTGGTCAAGTAACGGATGATGTGATTGAAGAAGAAATTTTCAAAAGCTTTAAGATGAATGGTCTCTTACTAGGAGAAGAAGAAGCGGTTAAATTAATGGACCGAACACTTGAACATGGACGCTCTAATATTGTAGCAGCGGGAATCAAAAAGACGGGTGGCTTTTATTCGTATTCATCGATCGCAAGTGAACAAGAGTTTGATGTATTACGTCACCATATTCGAAAGGAATTTATTCGTATCGGATCGGAAATAACGGATGGAACGGTTTCGATTTCACCTTACAAACTAAAAGATAAAAAGCCTTGTACGTATTGCTCATTTAAAACGATCTGTCAATTTGACGAATCATTAGAAAAGAATGAATATCGAACGTTAAAAAATATGAAAGCACAAGAAGTGTTAGAGATCATAAGAAAGGAGGATGGCGATGAGTGATTGGATGAAAAAGCCAGAAAATAGCCAGTGGACGGACGATCAGTGGAAAGCGATTGTGTCAACTGGCCGCGATATTTTAGTAGCGGCGGCGGCTGGTTCAGGGAAGACAGCCGTGTTAGTCGAGCGGATTATTCGAAAAATCATTTCGAAGGAAAATCCCATCGATGTTGACCGTTTGCTCATCGTAACCTTTACAAATGCGTCTGCAGCGGAAATGCGAAACCGAATTGGGGAGGCATTAGAAAAAGCATTAAAAGAAAATCCTGCATCCCTTCATTTAAGAAGACAATTGACACTATTAAATAAAGCATCAATTTCGACATTACATTCCTTTTGTTTGAATGTTGTTAGGAAGTACTATTATAAAATCGATTTAGACCCAGGTTTTCGCATTGCAGATGCGACGGAAATCGAATTATTAATGGATGAAGTGTTAGATGAGCTATTTGAAGAACAGTATGGAATGGAAAACAATGAACCGTTTTTTGATCTCGTTGATCGGTATACAGGTGATCGAACGGACACGGATTTGCAAAGCTTAATCCGTTCTTTATATTTATTTTCACGTTCGCACCCAACTCCTGAAAAGTGGCTTGATACGATTGTTGCTATGTATGAACACAATGAAACAAGTTCTTTTGAAGAACTGCCATTCTTTCAATATTTACAAAAGGACGTCCACATGCAGTTAGCAGGTGGCATCACACAGTTAAAAAGAGCGTTAGAGATTACGAAAATTGCCGGAGGTCCTGCGCCGAGAGCTGAAAACTTAACGGATGACATCGCGCAAATGGAAGAAATGATTCATGCCACGGATTGGGAAGAACTTGGGAAAAAGGTACAAAGCTTTAAGCCTTCACGCGCTAAACCGTGTAAAGGGGATGAATATGACCCTAAGCTTCTTGAGCAAGTGACGAAAATGCGAGATAGCGTGAAAAAGCAAGTGCAAAAGCTGAAAGATGAGCTGTTTAATCGGGACATTCAGTATTACATGCAAGATTTGAAAATGATGGCTCCAGTCATGACAGTACTAGTCAATTTAGTGAAACAATTTGCTAACCGTTTTGAGGCGGTAAAAAAAGAAAAAGCGCTCGTTGATTTCTCTGATTTGGAGCATTATTGCTTAAAAATATTAACGGAAGAAGATGAGCATGGAGAGCTTATTCCAAGTGATGCTGCAATATATTACAAACAGCAATTCGCGGAAGTATTAGTCGATGAATATCAAGATACAAACCTTGTCCAAGAAGCGATTATAAAGCTCGTCAAAAGTGGAGAGGAACAAGACGGAAATTTATTTATGGTTGGCGATGTTAAGCAATCTATTTATCGCTTCCGTTTAGCAGAACCATTTTTGTTTTTATCGAAATATAAACGGTTTACACCAGAAGGAGAAGGCTCCGGTCTTCGCATTGATTTAGCGAAAAACTTTCGAAGTAGATCCGAAATATTAGATAGTACGAACTATATTTTTAAGCAAGTGATGGGAGAAAATGTCGGCGAGATTGATTATAACGAAGATGCCGAATTAAAGCTTGGCGCTTCGTATCCGGACAATGATGATATGAAGACAGAATTGTATATCATTGACCGAGCTAAACGAGAAGAAACGGAAGAAGGCGACATCGCGCTATTTCAAGAAGAAGAGCTTGAGACAGCTCAGCTCGAAGCGCGATTAATGGTAACAAAAATTAAAGAAATGATCCAAAAGCAATTTCCAATTTTTGATCGAAAGCTCGGTCGGACAAGACCGATCACCTATCGTGACATCGTCATCTTATTACGGGCAATGCCGTGGGCACCGCAATTGATAGAGGAGTTCAAACAACAAGGAATACCTGTCTATGCCAATCTTTCAACAGGATATTTTGAAGCTACGGAAGTCGCAATTATGTTGTCGTTATTAAAAGTAATCGATAACCCGTATCAAGATATACCGCTTGCTTCAGTTTTACGTTCGCCGATTGTCGGACTAAATGCCAATGAATTAGCCATTATTCGTACGTATAAGAAAAAAGGAGCTTTTTATGAAGCGCTTCAAACTTTTTTACAACAGTCAAGTGCTGAAGACGGTTATGTAGTTGAAAAGATAAAACCGTTTGTTGCCGGGCTTTCAACATGGCGTGACTTAGCAAGAAAAGGGCCGGTATCTGATCTTATTTGGCAGTTGTACCGAGACACACACTTTTTCGATTTTGTCGGGGGAATGCCTGGGGGGAAGCAACGTCAAGCGAACTTACGAGCTTTATATGACCGAGCACGTCAATACGAAACAACATCCTTTAGAGGTTTATTTCGATTTTTACGATTTATTGAACGCATGCAAGATCGCGGGGATGATTTAGGGGCTGCTCGCGCGTTAGGGGAACAAGAAGATGTCGTACGCATTATGACGATCCACTCAAGTAAAGGTTTGGAGTTTCCGGTTGTGTTTGTTGCTGGACTCTCGAAGCCGTTTAATATGATGGATTTAAACCGAAAGTATTTACTTGATAAAGAGTTAGGCTTTGCTTCCAAATATATTGACCCGAAAAAGCGAATTAGCTATCCGACACTTCCGCTTATTGCGATGAAGAAGAAAATGAAAATCGAAATGCTTTCAGAAGAGCTTAGAGTGTTATATGTTGCCTTAACACGAGCAAAAGAGAAGCTTATGCTTATCGGCACCGTAAAAGAAGCAGAAAAATCGTTTGCGGAATGGCGCCAGATGATTTCACATTCAGATTGGCTACTTCCTGATTTTGAACGGTCGAAAGCGAAATGTTATTTAGATTGGATTGGTCCTGCACTCATTCGTCATAAGGATGCACATATATTGCGTGAAGAGGACATGAAGATGGAACATGACATATATTCATACCAAGCAAAGTTTCAGATCGAGCTTATTCATGATTCACATTTTCACGACCATGTTAGAGAAGAAACCGACCAATTAGAAGAAAAAATGAATGCCATTATGAACCGTGAAGTAGTAACTGTTGAAAGCGAATGGAAAGAGAAAGTAACGTCTCGGCTTGAGTGGCAATATCCATTTCAAGCAGCTACGACTCATCGCTCAAAACAATCGGTTTCAGATATTAAACGATCCCAAACGCTAAATAAAGATGAATATAGCGACAATACGGTATTTCAGTCGTCTCCTTATTTATTTAACCGCCCAACGTTTTTACAAGAAAAGTCATTATCGAAAGCAGAAATCGGAACGGCTATGCATACGGTCATGCAACATATGACGTTTAACGAAGGAGTAACGAAACAATCCATCGAATTCTTAATTGAAGACTTAGTAAAAAGAGAAATCTTAACAGATGTTCAAGCAAAATCAATACAAGTTGATCAAATTTTAGCCTTTTTGGAATCGGATATCGGAAACAGACTGAAAAGAGCTATAAATATAGAGCGAGAAGTGCCATTTAGCTTCGCGATGCGAGCGAATGAAATATATGAAAAAGAAATAAATGGATTAGAAGGGGAAGCGGTTTTAGTTCAAGGGATTATCGACTGCTTATTTGAAGATGAAAAAGGCCTCGTGTTACTAGATTATAAGACCGATACAATTCGTGGAAGATTTTCCACTGTCGAGGAAGCCATTCCAACTTTGCAAAATCGTTATCGTGTGCAAATCGATTTATACGCACGAGCCATTGAGAAAATTACAAAGAAACAGCTAGCTGAAAAATATTTATACTTTTTCGATGGACCGTTAACGATTAAGCTATAATAAGGAATCGATTAATATAACTCACAACGTGAATTCCGGGGCTGTTTAAAAAGTCTATTTTAGAGTAAAATGCTCCAAAATTAAAACCAAAGGAATACTGTAAAATCAACATTCTTTCGGTCTTTCGGGACGTAAATACTCCTTTTCGGACAGCCCCAAGCTTTCTTCAAGTAAGGGAGGAATGAAAACTTTGAGAATTTTGCATACAGCGGATTGGCATTTAGGAAAGACACTTGAAGGAAGAAGTCGTCTTCCTGAGCAGGCACAATTTTTAGACGAGCTACAAGAAATCGTTGAACAGGAAAAAATAGATGTCGTTTTAATGGCTGGTGATGTATTTGATACCGTGAATCCGCCAGCTCAAGCTGAACAGCTTTTTTATGATAGTATGTCAAGGCTATCCGATAAAGGAAAAAGACCGGTTGTAGTCATTTCTGGGAACCACGATAACCCAGACAGGCTTTCTGCTTCATCGCCGCTTGCAACAGAACAAAATATCCATTTAATCGGTTATCCGACATCAAACATTGTCACCATACCTGTACCTTCTTTGAATGAAGGACTAAACGTTGCAGCATTAGCTTATCCGTCGGAAGCAAGGTTAGAACAATTGCTATCAGAGGAGCATGACGAAATTCTACTGCGCGATCAATATGATGAAAAAATTCGTGACTTGTTTCAATTGATGGCTGAGCAATTTAAGAAAGATACGGTTAATATTGCGATGAGTCATTTATATGTTCAAGGAGGAGCATCGACAGATTCCGAGCGGCCGATTGAAGTCGGAGGAGCTTATACAGTACGCGCAACGAGTTTACCACAGAACGCGCAATATGTTGCACTCGGTCATTTACATCGACCGCAAAATGTGAAAAAGGCACTAACGAAGGCGAGATATTCCGGTTCACCATTAGCCTATAGCTTTTCGGAAGCAGGCTATGCGAAAAGCGTTTCGATTATTGATGTGAAACCAAGAGAAGAAGCGTCCGTTTCAGAAGTGTATATAACAAGTGGTAAGCCGCTTGTCAAATGGAAAGCGAAAGCAGGGCTTAAAGAAGTATATCAATGGCTGGAAGAAGGCAAGGACAGAGATGCGTGGATTGATCTGGAAATCCAGCTCACAAATAACTTATCACTCGAAGAAATTCATCGCCTAAGAAAAGCCCATGATGGCTTTATTCATATTCGACCTATTTTCCAAACAGACAAGGAAATGAAACGAGAAAGCAGAAAAGAGAATGTCCCGATCGATGAAGTGTTTAGACGTTTTTATGCGCAGCAAACGGGTGGAGCTGAACCGGAAGGAGAGCTCGTACAACTATTTTTAGAGCTTATAGCAGAAGACGAGAAAGTGGGAGTTGATTCGAATTGAAGCCGATAACATTAACGATAGCTGGCTTGCATAGCTTCCGCGAAAAACAAGAAATTGATTTTGAAGCGTTATGTAGCGGTGGGGTTTTTGGTATCTTTGGACCGACCGGAAGCGGAAAATCATCCATTTTAGATGCGATGACCCTTGCGTTGTACGGGAAAGTCGAAAGAGCTTCCAATAATACGCAAGGTATTATGAACCATGCAGAAAATCAACTTTCCGTTAGTTTTACATTTGAACTCGCCAATGCAAAGAGCACGAAACGTTATCGAATTGAACGTAAATTTAAACGAACGGACGATATCCGCATTAAAACGTCCATTTGCCGCCTAATGGAAGAAGGGGACGAAACCGTTGTTTTAGCTGATAAAGCCAATGAAGTCAATGAAAAAATTCATGAATTATTAGGATTAACGATTGATGACTTTACACGAGCGGTCGTTCTTCCGCAAGGGAAATTTGCTGAATTTTTATCGTTAAAAGGATCTGAACGCAGGCAAATGCTACAAAGAATCTTTCATTTAGAAAAGTACGGTGATGTATTAACGAAAAAGTTAAAGCTACGACTTCAAACATCAAAAGCGACGTATAATGAACTTTCTGCTGAGCAAACCGGACTTGGCGATGCTTCAAAGGAAGCGGTTGAACAAGCAAAAGAAGCGGTAAATGAGCGTATAAAGCATTTAGAACAAGTTGAAAAAGAACATGAACATTTCACACAAGCATATGACGAACAACAACAAATTTGGCAATGGCTAAATGAACAGCAGTTGCTTCTGCAAAAACAGGAAACGTATCAAAAACAGAAGGAAGATTTTCAGAAAATCGAAAAGCAGCTCATCGATGCTGAAGAGGCAGAACGATTAAAGCCCTATGCAGAGGCTGTCAAGGAGTTAACGAAAGAACAATCAACATATGAAGCTGAAACGAACGAATTAACAGCAAAAGTAGAGATCACAAAAAAACAATTCGAAGAAAAGAAACAAGCGTTTGAACATATACGTCAAGAACGAGCTCAACAGGAGCCCGTTTTAATGAAAAGACGTGAAAAGCTCCACCAATTCAAAGACATTTCCGAGGAGCTTAAAAACGATGAACAACTAGTAACCTCGCTACAACGAGAATGTAAATCGTTGCAATCTTCATTTGAGCAAACAAAAACAGAGATAAGAAAAATTGAGGATATTTTAACAAGAGCGCTTGAGAAACAAGCTCAACTAAAAAAAGAGCTAAAAGAAACGAGCGTGAGAGTAGAAGAGCGTGAAAAGCTCCAAACGGCATTACAGAAAAAGCAACAAATCAATCAGCTGAATACACAAGTGAGCGAGATTCATCAGTCAATACAAAAGAAAAACGATCAGCTTCAATCGCTTTCTAAGCAATGGATAGAAATCGATGAGAAAAAGCGTGTTTTAGAGAAGCAATTAGTTGAAAAATATTTTGCGCTAAATCGTTTATTTGAGCTAGTTAGTGAGCGTCACCGTGAAATGGAACGATTTGGACAGTGGTTAAAAATTCAAATAAAAACAGTCAGAGCCAATATCGAAAAGGTTCGTACACATGAAGTAGCGAAGCAACTTGCTAAAGATTTAATTGAAGGGGAGGCTTGCCCTGTATGTGGTTCAACCGACCATCCTGCACCACAAATCAGTTCCTCAGCTGAAGAACTTTCGAAGTGGCAAAAAAAACTCGATACACTCGAAAACGATCTTGATTCAGTCATGAAAGAAGAACAGCACATTCGCACGTTAAAACTAAAACTGGAAGACTTATCAGAAACGATCGTCAAAGAGCAAATCATTTTACAAGAAGTACGTGATGTGACCGCCGCTACGATAGAACCATTAATACACTATGATGCGCTTTCTGAAAATGAATCGATCGAACATGTATTTAAACAATTTGTGACAGAAACTAAGGCATTACAACAAGACTTTTTATCAATTAAAGGTAAACTGACGAATATACATGAAGAAATTCGTCGCCTTCAGGAAATAAAGCTACAACAAGAACCGTTAGCCCATTCCATTGAAACAGAAGTAAAGGAACTGGAAGAAAAACAACAGTGGCTATATGAACAACTAGAAGAAGAAAAGAAAAATTGGATAGCTGCTTTTGAAGATGTTCCTATCGATGAAGTAGAGGATAAACTTGAGCGGTTAAAACAGAAAGAGGAGCTTGTTGAACAATTAACGGAGCGAATCGAAAAAAGCGTGGCTTTTATTGAAGAAAAAGAACGATTAAAACAAGTGTTAAAAGAACAAGAATATAAAACGTCCAATGAATTGTCGGCAAAAACGGCTGAATTAAAAGCAAAACAGCAATCGGTTCAAGAGAAAGAAAAACGATTTAAAGAAGAAAATATTAATATTCACACACTTCATGAAGAGTTAATACGAGTTGAACATACATTAAAGCATTATCAACAACAAGAACAATCAGCTTATGAAGAATGGCAGCAATTATCCAATCAATTACACGATCTTCAACGTAAGTGGTATACTGCGAAAAAACAGTGGGAAGATTCCCAGAAGAAGCTGGAAAAAGCGGAAGTAAGATGGCACGAAGAAAAGCAATCGTCCAAGTTCGAGCAAATTGAAGAAGCTTTAATGGCTGTCCTACCAGCCGAAGAAAAACAGCGACTAAAAGAAAAAGTAACGGTTTATCAGGAAGCAGTAAAAGAAATCGAAACAGCTCTTCAAAACGTAACTGAAAAATTAAATGGGCGTACGATTACGAAAGAGCAGTGGGAGCAATTACAGACTAAAAAACGAGAAATGAAAGAACGATTAAATAATGCCATTGCTGAAAAAGGGGCCGCTCAAACACAATTAACGACGATTTTAAATAAGCACGAGCGCTTTATGGAAATAGAAGAAGAAAAGCACCATTTAGAACGTCATATCGAACAACTCAATCAACTGCAATCGATTTTTAAAGGTAATAGTTTTGTAGAATACATTGCTGAAGAACAGCTAGAACAAGTCAGTTTCGATGCATCGGAACGATTAGGACAACTAACGCGAAGAAGATATGCTATTGAAGTAGATTCACAAGGTGGATTTATTATACGGGATGACGCCAACGGTGGTGTGAAACGACCTGTCACAACGCTATCAGGAGGAGAAACGTTCATGACGTCACTCGCACTCGCTCTATCTTTATCAGCACAAATACAGCTTCGTGGTCAATACCCGTTGCAATTCTTCTTTTTAGATGAAGGGTTTGGGACATTGGATTCAGACCTTCTTGATACCGTCGTTTCCGCTCTTGAAAAACTACACTCGAACAATTTGTCTGTCGGTGTCATTAGTCACGTACAAGAGTTACGAGCCCGACTTCCGAAGCGACTCATCGTTGAACAAGCCGAACCATCCGGCCGTGGGACGCGAGTGAAAATCGAGACAATATAAATTAAAGGAGGAGACAGTCTGCGTAAAGGCTGTCCTCTTTTTACGTACAAAAAAAGGAAAAACCAGACATATTTTAAGCATTTGCCGTCTGGTTTTGATCATTCACATCTGGATCTATACCATTTGTCACACTAATGCCGTTATTGACAATATGGAAATCTCCAGTATTCCCTCCACCTGAACCAGATACGGACTTAGCAGCAGATTTTGGTGAAAGATAAAAGGAATCACCGAAGTTGATAATCCCTCCGGAAACGGAATTAATTTTAATTGGACCAACGATTGCGGGCATTTGAAACACCTTTTCTCATAGTATATTCTTAGTGTATTCATGGACATTTGAATCGTTCTAGGGTCATAATGGAATTACGCATTCGCTGTTTGGTTTTGGTCATTAATATCAGGATCGATTCCGCTAGATACACTGAAACCATTATTGATGATTTGGAAATCTCCAGTATTACCACTCCCTGAACCCGATACGCTCTTCCCAGCACTTTTCGGTGAAAGATAAAAGGAATCACCGAAGTTAATAACACCACCAGATACTTCATTAATTTTAATAGGACCTACAATTGCGGGCATTTCGAACATCCTTTTTTTCTTGAACTACTTGTATCATATGCATCCATTTGATAACAAGTTCCGAATCAACAATTCTGTTAGGATTATAACAAGAAGAAGCTCTCACTTTTTCAAAAAGTAAGAGCTTATAAAAGGTCATTCTCCGTGTAATAATTGACGAATATGTTTCACACGGGCTTCCGCTCGGATTTCATCTGTTGAACCGAAATGGGCAACAGCAGACGAGGAAATCGCTAAAACACGGACTCCTTTTACTTGAATGGATGGACATTCATTATGTGTCGCACCTTGAAAATCTTCCGTAAATGTTGGTTGTGGGATGGATTCCGAAAAAATCGGATATTCATTTAAGTTTCCCTCTCGTGCAAAAAATATGTCAGCTTCCCTTTGTACAGCTAAAGCTTTGACGGTAGGTGTAATGGTACATGAATCCCCGATTTGAAAAACGGAGCTTAATCCGACCGAGTTAATATACGCCGCTTGAACATTTGTGATCCGGTTAAGAAGTCTCATTACTCTGGAGATAGTGGCACGAATGCGCCTACGATTAATGCTTCTGGCGGCGTATCAAAAATGGAAGATAAAGAGATCGTATTCGTATCCCCAATTAAAAACACGGAGGAGCTTGAGACACCAATGATATTGACGAAGCCGACACATAAATCTTTATTCACGACGGTGTAATTCATTCTGTGTTGTCCCCTTTCATTTCTTTTGGTATCTTTTGAAGGAAGTACACAATGGAATTTTCAATGTCTTGTTTTACTTTACGTTCAACAAATTCTACTTGCTGTTTAACATCAACGTTTTCATGAATACGGAGTGATTGTAAGTAATACATAATTCGCCCATCAATTTGCTTTTTAATGTCTTCAATAATTAAAAATTGGTACGTTTCCTCTATATTCACATGATGTTTTTTAGCGAGTTCATTTATTTTAGATGGGCATTCATTTTGTAAATAATTCATCACATTCGTATGACATTGTTGTTGAATTTGATTTTTTATTTCTTTTTGAACTTCATTCACTTGAAGTCCTTTTTGCTCTACATCAAATTGATCAATACTCTCTGGGTCTGTTGGGTTTAAACCGATATTTAACACACCTTCTAATGTTTCAACTTTTAATTGATCGAATTTATATTCGACTTTTTCTATATTGGTGTAAGGCTTTTGTTTTATTTCAGCTAATTCGTCCGTCAAGGAATGCAGAGTTTTCTCTAAGTAGTCAATTCGCTCACTTTGGTGAAGAATATATTGGTACAATTGGTCCAAATATTGTTGTAAGCGGTAGGGGTCGAAATTCATCACCGGTCACCTCACTCTGCATGATTAGTCTTAGTATTGTATGCAGATGAGAGGAATTAGGTGAATGCCTAAGAACTAGCCGGTGGTTGAAGTGGTACTAACGTCTGAGCAGAGCTAGGCTCTACAACGCCAACACCTGGCTTTTTCGGTAACGGAGCAGGTCCCGTAAAACCACCTGTATTATAAAGGTTCGAAAGAGGTTTAATCATGCCGGCACTTCCAATTTGTAAAACAGAAGAATTGCTGACGGAGCCTACACGCAAATATTGAATATTAATCGATTGTTGAATATAAAAATTCATACTTCCACTCCTAAGCGTTTAGTACCATTGGTTGGTCAACTAAATCACTATCGTATGTGTTTGTGACACTATTTTGGTTTACTACATATAAGCCGTCACCTGTATTGAACGACCCAGCACCTGCAAATGTTTTAACGACACTATTAGGAGAAATAGTAATAACATCACCAACGTGAACGACACTGCTCGTTCCGACGCTGTTAACTTTGAATGCTCCAACAATGGCTGGCATTTAAAACACCCTTTAATTTAGGCTTTAGTCTTGATATACATTGTATGTCGAAGTGTTAGAGGAGGTGTATAAATGGAAGAAGATGAACCGGGGTAAAAAAAGAAAGAGGAGGCAATGAATTCATGAATCATTCGCTTTTTTCATTGCTTCCCTTTTCATACGCATTTCTTCTATTAGTAATGTATCAAGTTCTTGGCTACATTGAATCGTTTTCGTTGAATTCATTCCGTATTTTTTAGCTGTCTCAATTAATTTGAGCCTTACCGTTTCAATTTGATTAATGGACATCACTGCATACCCAACTTTCTGCCTGTTGAATTAAAAATATTATACAATAGATGACTAATCGACTAAAGCATTATTATACAATTATTTACACATATGGGGTTGGTAATAATGTGAAAAATCAGTCAGTATAGGCTAATCCACATTCTATATAGGATTAATATCATTATATATTATTTTTATCGGAAGAAAATGTAATTCTTTAATAAAAATTAATAAAATTCCCATATGTTTACTAGAAGGTTAACCAAGTTAACAAAGCGATTGGAAGGAAACCTAAATTAATCGAAACGGATGGGCCGTGGTCAGTCCATTTAAAAATTTTGAAACAACTCCGTTACTTTTAAAGGAAATTTGTAAAGTATTGGCGAATAGTAAGCATAGAGATGTAGAAGATGTCATGATTCAAACGGCATTGAATGAGAAGAAATGATTTAAAACAAAATGGGGGTAAATATGAAATTCGTTACAGCAGAAATACACGGCCGGCATTTTTTAGGGCTCATCTTTGAAGAAGAATTTGTCATTGATATTCAAAAAGCAGAGAAAAAGTTATACGATGAGGAATTCACACCAGTCTCAATGGTGGAATGTATGAAGCAAGGAGATAAATTTGTCAATTATATTGAAACATTGATGGAATTAGTGAAAAAGCAAGAAGAAAGGGAATCCTATGTTTATTCATTTTCGGACATTCAATTATTAGCCCCAATTCCGAGGCCGATGAAAAATATTTTTTGTGTGGGAAAAAATTATCGAGATCATGCATTAGAGTTAGGAACAGAGGAAGACATCCCAAAACATGTGATGCTTTTTTCGAAAACACCGACAACCGTTATAGCTCATGAAGAAGAAATTGATCCACACACGGATGTTACGGAACAATTAGATTATGAAGGAGAATTAGCGATTGTCATCGGGAAGAAAGGTAAGCGGATTCATCCAGATGAAGCAATGGAGTATATTTTCGGGTATACGATTATGAATGATATAACTGCCCGTGACTTGCAAAGTCGCCATAAGCAATTTTTATTAGGAAAAAGTCTAGATACATCTTGTCCAATGGGACCTGTTCTTGTACATAAGTCTTCATTACCACATCCTCACCACTTAATGATTGAAACGAAAGTAAATGGTGAAATACGTCAAAAAGCGAATACGGAACAAATGATTTTTTCGATTCCAGAAATTATTTCTGTTATTTCCAAAGGGACGACATTAGAGCCGGGCGACATCATTGCTACTGGAACACCAGCAGGCGTCGGAAAAGGCTTCACACCACCTAAATACTTACAACGTGGCGATACAATCGAAGTAACGATTGAAGGAATCGGTACACTTAAAAACAAAGTAAAAGAATAGTAAAAAAGGCGAAATCGGATGAACCGATTTTGCTTTTTTCGTTGTTTCAGAAAGTTTACATTCGCTAATGCGTTAAAATGCAATGAATGGAGCTTTGTTATACTCTCTCGAAGTCAAATACCCTTCATCCAATAAAGGCAAAGAGCGCCTTTTCGTCGTAGAACATGTTTGTCTGACGCTGAGCAAGGCGCTTGCGCTTTTCTGAACTCATTGAATTAGTGATTTTTATCACACTATTTGTCGATTTTATGAATCTTACAGGAAAAATGAGTAGGGAAACGAGGGTAAGCACTATGTTTTTTATACGAATTTTGTTAAGATTATTTTAGAATAGTTATTAAAAAGGAGGTTTTATAAATGACGCATCTTCACATTACGTCTTGGGTGATTTTACTTATTTTATTCTTTATTGCATTTGCGAAATATTCAAAAGGGCTACATATGGCGGTTCGTCTTTTTTATTTAGTTGTCATTGCAACAGGGGCTGAACTTATTTTCCGCTTTAATGTGTTTCAAATGACTAAATTTGTTGGTGAATATATCGGAAAAACGGTGTTAGCAATTGTTTTAATCGGATTAATGGAAATGGTTCTCATTCGTAAAACGAAAGGGAATTTATCAAAAGGAATTTATATCGGTTTTTGGGTTGTATTAATTTTAGTCATTTTACTTGGATTCCGCTTACCGTTAGGAATGTAGTTTGTATAATAATCATTTGAGAAAAGCACTGGGTACGTCCAGTGCTTTTTTTTGACGGTCAATCACTGAAAGTTTATTCCTTTTGGAAAGTAGAAATGATACTCCGCTCTCCAGTGCTTAACGTAAATTCGAAGCGGTCTGAAAAACCATTTGTTCGTTTGAAAACGTGTTGGACGGAACAAATTTTTTCTTCATTATCAAATACATAAATGGAAGCACCTTTGTGATCAAACATCCGTTGGTTATATCCATAGATGAAATCGTATATTGAAAATGAAAGTTTGTTTAAGTGATGAATAAACATGATAAAACTCGTATCTGCCAGCTCTTCTAACATTTGCTCAAAGCAGTAAGTTAAATTTTTCTTCAAGCGAATGACTTCACCTTCTTGTAATTCATAATGGTTTCCACATAAATCAATACAGCCATCTCCAAGCCATTCACCATTTTTCCATCTTCCATTTAAATTTACTTCAACGGCTTTGAAGTGGATTTCGTTCAAGGGAATGTATTCATCGTCTTCAGAGGATAAAAAGCATTCTGTCTCATCTTGATGAAAGGTACCCACTATGTATGAACGTTTTTGTTCGCGTAATAACTGATCCTTTGCTTCTGAAATCACGAACATTCACCTCCAAATAGCTTTTTTCATCGTTTTGGACAAAAGTGAAGGAATTTATTCATTTAGACAACTCAAATCAACATGGGCTCTTGCATACAATAACTACATGATTTTTTCATAAATAAAGTGGTTGTTATCACTAACGGTGAGACCTCGCCTAAAAAACATTAAGAGAACATTCAAAATGAAATGAAAAGAAAGGCTTCACTCTATATAAAGTTTCATTTATAGATCCATACCGTTCTGAAACATGAGAAGGAGATGATTGGCATGTGTGGTATTGCAGGATGGGTTCATATGAAAGACCCACTCGCAAACGAGAAGAAGTCCGTGTCGAAAATGACGGAGACGTTAACGAAACGTGGGCCAGACGATACGAATATTTGGGCGGAAGAACATGTGATTTTTGGACATAAACGTCTCGTTGTCGTCGATCCAACTGGTGGAAAGCAACCGATGGTTCGTAAAAAAGGAGAAAGGACGTATACGGTTTGCTATAATGGGGAGCTTTACAATACTGAAGATATTAGAAAAGAATTGCTACGTAAAGGTTATACGTTTGAAGGGCATTCGGATACAGAAGTATTGTTAACGGCTTATATAGAATGGCATGAAAAGTGTGTAGATTACTTTAACGGTATTTTTGCTTTTGCCGTTTGGGATTCACATAAACAGACGTTATTTTTAGCTCGTGACAGACTTGGTGTAAAGCCGTTATTTTATTCGCAAAAAGGTCCCTCTCTCCTCTTTGGATCAGAATTAAAGGCGATTTTAGCCCATCCTGATATTTCGGCTGTGGTAAATGATGAGGGATTATCAGACGTGTTTGGAGTTGGGCCATCAAGATCTCCAGGATCGGGTGTTTTTAAAGGAATAAAGGAACTAAGGCCTGGCCATGCATTAACGTTCTCTCGCGAAGGTCTCCGTCTTTGGCGATACTGGAATGTAGAAAGTAATGTGCATCAGGACTCCTTTTCAGAAACCGTTGAAAAGATTCGTTTTTTATTGACAGATGCTGTAACGAGACAGCTCATATCCGATGTCCCTTTATGTACATTTCTTTCCGGTGGGGTTGATTCAAGTGCGATAACGGCAATCGCCGCAAAAGCCTTTGAAAAAGAAGGGAAAGGTAGGTTGCATACGTATTCCATCGATTATGAAGGAAATGATGAGCACTTTAAAGCGAATGAATTTCAACCGAATTCCGATACTTCTTTTATTCAAAAGATGAGTTCGACATTCCGAACGATTCACCATAATTGTATGATTACGCAAAAAGAACTTATAGAACATTTAGAAGAAGCAGTGCTCGTTCGTGATCTGCCGGGGATGGCGGATGTTGATTCATCCTTACTCTGGTTTTGTAGAGAAATAAAACAAGATTTTGTTGTCAGTTTATCAGGCGAATGTGCGGATGAAATATTCGGGGGATACCCATGGTTCCATCGTAAAGAAGATTTAGCATCAACTGGCTTTCCTTGGATGCGTTCAACAGAAGAGAGAATGGGTTTATTTACAGAAGAATGGCAAAAAAGATTAAAATTGAAAGAATACTCGATTCAAAAATTACGAGAATCCATTAATGAAACACCTGTATTAGATGGAGAGTCCGAAGAAGAGACGAAGCGCCGACAACTTTTTTATATCAATATGATTTGGTTTATGACGACATTATTAGACAGAAAAGACAGAATGAGTATGGGCGCAAGTCTTGAAGTACGGGTTCCATTTGCTGATCATCGGCTAGTAGAATACGTATGGAATGTCCCGTGGGAAATGAAAATGCACGGCAATCGTGAAAAAGGAATTTTACGAAAAGCATTAGAAGGAACTCTTCCAGATGAAGTATTGTACCGCAAAAAAAGTCCATACCCGAAAACACATCATCCCGAATATACAAAACGAGTATTAAAATGGCTAAATTCGATTTTACAACATAAAGATTCGATTCTCCACGAGTTGTTTAATAAAAAAGCACTAAACGAATTAATGGATTCAAAAGGACAAACGTTCCAAACACCGTGGTTCGGCCAGCTCATGACCGGCCCTCAGCTGCTCGCCTTTTTGGCACAAGTTCATGTTTGGTTTGAAAAGTACCGAATAAACATTGAGTAAAAAAACCGGGGCTGTCTAAAAATTCGATTTTAGGGTAAAATAATCCAAAATTAAGACCTAAAGAATGCTGTCAAATCAACATTCTTTAGGTCTACCTTTTGAGATTTAGGGGCGTAAATACTACTTTTCGGACAGCCTCGGTTTCGTTCTTAAGAAGCTTTCAGCTAAAAAGGTGTGAGCGCGTCCCTCTTGCGGTTGCGTTTTTTTTATGAACTTGCGTATATCTTGTATGACTTGCGGATTCGCTTTTTTTCTGCTTGCCCAAAACGAAAAGAACAGCAAGCGTGCTGTCCTTTTCTTATAAATTCGATGTCAAAATATTTATTTGTTTACACGGAATTAGGTTAGAAACGGGCGTAGGAAAAAGCTTGCAACTTTAATCGGGTTTAGCCTTGTGTGTTGGAACAACTTTTCGCCTATGTAACCGTCGAGCTGCTTGACGATAAGATCAAGTTTTTCGTTATCCAGCTTTTCCACCATTCTTCGTAAAACGAGCGAATCATCATAGCTTTTATATATTTGCTTTGTAAGTTGTTCATAGCTTTCTACACCAAGGATATCGTAAGCGGCATAAATCCCTGATAATATGG
>NZ_JAKZKS010000008.1 GCF_022808615.1 Bacillus sp. FJAT-47783 | reverse complement strand
CTTTCCCCTGAATCCAGTCCTCCTAACTAACAGAGCCCTCTTGTGGCTTTGGACACTCCCTTCCTTTGCAGGGTTATCCGACTCTGCCAGCCAACACGGTTAGATTGTCGCCTGTTCCAAGTTTTGCCTTCAGGTCCTCCGCACACTTCCTCACGGCAATGCACTACCTGTCGGCTATACACTTCCGCCACTACGGTGTGTTCGGGACTTTCACCCGTTAGTCCGATGCGCTGCCAAGCGCACAAAAGACCTTTTGAATTTTTTCAAAAAGTCTTTTTATACCTAATAAGTTGTTCGCAAAGGTACTTGATCTTTTAATTACGAAATTTATTGCTAAAATAATAACTTAGGAATTACTAATAGGTGGTGGAATTTTCCTAATACAAACTTTAATTATATCTTTTTCAAGTACCTTCCAAAATACATCAACAGGTTCATCACATGGCGATTGTCCTGGACGAGTTCCTATATTTTGCCCTCTTGGGGTACCTTCACATAAAACAGCTGCACCTACAACCCTGAATAAATCCTCTTCTCCTTCATTCGCATCCTCTGTGTCTATAATACACTGGAATGGTCGTTCATCTGTTAACATTCTAACTTCAGGTGTTCCGTCCTCAAGAATTCCAATATATTGAAGGGTTTTTCTTATTTTACCGCAAACGATGACCTTTTCAGGACATACTGCTTCAATTACAGGCATTTCAGGGATTTCTACCATCAGATTTTGAAATGTTTCTCCATCCTCTACAATCAATGCAGGAGGAACAAGTTGGCTTTTAAATTCTACTGCGACTTGGCAGCATACTTGTGGATGAGCGATCGGACATTCATCAGGTACTGGCGGTGGAGGAGGTGGTGATTCAGTAGAAAAGTTGCCTGCGATACATGCACTTTGATCTCCTGGTTGAATGGCCTGATATGAAACAGCAAGTTGAAACGGTAATGTTGTATTTCCGATACGTGCATTCGGAGCATTTAAGAACGTATTAACATCAAAAGTTTTTGCTGGATCAGTTGAGCATAGTGTAAACGTTAAAGATTCATTAAAAGCTAGACGATCTGCATTCACATTTGTCATTATGCGATATTGGTAACGTCCACATCCACCACTGTTAAAATCAAATCCATTAGGCGGTGGACCTGAACTATCTTCAAATGTCCAGCTCATAGGATTTACATTCATCGCATCCAGTTCCCCTGCAATTGTGGAATCAAAGTCAGAATTTAAATTGAAGAGAAACTGATCAATTAATCCGTTTTGACTCTTATTAGTTACTGTAAAGTCTGCACACGTACCATCACCTGAAATATCAATAACGACTTCAGCTAGTAATTGAACGCCTCCTGGTCCGGTTCCTATTAGCTGTGCAAAGACATCCATGTATCATTTCACTCCCTTATTTAATGTTCATTCAGAACAAAGTAAGATAAATCTACTGTTCTTATTACAAACTATGTACATTTTCCTTGAACTCTTGGACAAATATATGTATAAATAAACCCATTTTTTTACGATTAAATTACGATATAAAAAATAAAAAACTGCCCATTATTATTGAATGAACAGCGGCTTGAGTCATACATTCTTTAAAAACTTTTTCTTAACCGGGAACACCTCAGGGCATTGTGGAATTATGTCGTTTGGACATTCCACAAGCTCAAGAGGAAGAAAATCTTCTCTCTTCTCACATTCTTCTGCTTCTAATTCCAGTTTTACATCGGCTGTCGTTTGAACATCAACACAAATGACGATTGAAAGATTTAACTCTTCAAAACATCCTCTCTGCGAACAAATCAAGTCAGCTTCACATTGAAAAAATGTTACCTCACATTCTGCCTCTGTTCCTTCCGGAGCACATAATAAAAACGTTTCGACCACCTTAAATGGAATTGGGTTCGAAATACATATTGTAAAACCAAAGGAATTTAAAACTTCAATAACAATAAACCCTTGAACAACAACTAAAACTTTTTTTAAAGTTACCGTTTCTCCTGACTTTAGTTTCACAGTAATTTCTTTATCCTGCTGAATTTGGGCAGTACATATAAATGAATCTTTTTTATTTGGATCTAGCACGTTTCCTTTTTTATCTGTTAACAAACACTCTATAATGGCTCTCCGTTTATTCAATAGTTTACAAGGATCATTCATTTTCCAGTCACAATCAAAATGATCGCATTCTTTAAAGGATAACTTATCAAATACAATCGTTGGAACTTCTAGTCTACTTCTTATCCAATCAAAAACTTTTGGAACATTAATACATACTTTATCGGCATGATGCATTGTATTCCTCCTTCCCCATTAACACTTTTCCTTTTTCACCGCTATTACACATATTTTAACAACATCTTTTTCTTTAAATTTAAAAGCAACTTCACATCCTGACTGGTTATCTTTTCCGAAATTAGCTTCTTCTCCAAAAACTTCGCATACAATTTTCTTCTCAACGATTTTAAATTTATCCCCTTCCATTGCATTTACATTATCAATTAAGCACTGAAATGGTACTTCATCGAAAATGGTATTTTTTATTTTTTCACCGTTGATAACCGCTGTATAAGTGATCGTTTTCCTCAAAAAACCACATATGATTACCGCGTCATGACAAACTTTTTCAATTTCTGCAAACAACTCTTTTTTTACTTTTGTTGATCCTTTTTTGGCAGGTGGAACTAATTGGGTACGATGCTCTAAAATGAATGTACAACAACCTTTTTTCCTATCGGGTTTTGGTGATATACACTTAAATGTTAATGGAACAGGATTAACGATGTTACTCCGTTTACGATGCATCCTTTCACCAGCTTTCTTTCCGAACTGTACTAATATATTAAATTATCGCCTGACACAAAATGTGCTTCAACCTACAAATTTTAGGCTCAAAAGTATGGCCCTATCACTCCTAGAAATCCGAAAACACCAAAAACCACTTCACACCAATTCCGTGAAATGGTTTTATTAGAAATTCCTACTTCACCACCGACTGAATAAAAGCAACCACATTCTCCTCCCCTTCAATATCCTTCTCACTAAACACTTCTCTCGTATAAGGGTCAATGACTTTTGCATAAAAACATTGTTTCTGCTCGTTATAAAACAATTCTACCGCATCGCCGAATTCTTCTGGTGGGCGAACTTTGTCAAAGATTTCACTTCTTGATTCACCTGTTTTGACCTTTTTGACTTTCATTCGCCAATCGTCTTGCGTCATGCTATCCACTCCTTTTTATTCCATGATGACTCATAGAAAAACACCACTTTCAGGTGGTGTTCAAGTTCCTTTAATGTTCTTCTAAATTTAAGACCGAAACTCGTTGTTTATTATTGGGTTCGTTTAGAGGATGAACTAAAGCCGTTCCATTTTGTTCATCGACTTGTTCAATATAGATGTTTGTGCCATTACACGTTACATTCGCCATGATAGGTGATGATGCGATTTCTTGTGCTCGCTTTGTGTCCATTCATTTAACCTCCCTTTCAAACATAACAGTTATAGAATATCCGTAAATTCCATTCATATACTTAATGTGCTAAATTCACATTTTTATTATGGACAAGGTCAAGAACTGATAAAGTGAAACTTCATTCAGTAGTTTTTTCAACCCCCACTGAATGTTAGTCCCTACGTGATGACCTAAAGGCCCTTGTGACCCACAGGACGTGGCGCGGTTAGTCTGTGTTCATTTTATTTCGGACCTTTACGGACTTTGTCCCCCCACCTATCTTCTTTGCATTACTACAGAATCTTGAAGTGGGGGTCTTACTACCCGTTAAGTGTGGGATAAAGCTTCTCGGACTAATGGCAGAGGAAATGAATCCATTCCTTCAATGCTCCATCACCCTTTCTACGATCGTCTCCACAATTGCCGCCAAACCTGCAATGGCGAGGATGATAATAAGCGGTTCAGCCAAATCATATTGGTAACGATAGATGACATAAAGAAATATCGCACTCCACACCCCTGTACACCAGTGACAACTTAAAAGCTCGCCGATCCACTTTCTTAAACCCGTACCTTTTATCTCAATGTACTCTTCAACCGTTCCATCTGGTAGTGTTTCTTCAAGCGTCCGATGAAAAGGGCGGCGCAGAAATTCCGTAATTTTATCAAATACGAGTAATCGCGTTAGTCGAAAACTAGCAAATGCTAGTAACAAAAACTCAAATACACTCAAACGTACCCCCTCCTCTTGCCGACATTCTTTACATTTTATGTCTTCTAACATCAAATATTGCTACTCACGATGACAATAGGCAAATACCCAAACGTTTCGATCAATCCAACATATAATGGAATCAGTAAGGAGGGAGACGATGGGGGCAAAATTTCAAGTTATTTTTCTTTGTGAAGACAATCCAATTAAAAAACAATTAAAAGAATTAGATGCAGGTACTGAAGTAACGATCCATACGGAAGATGAAAGCTTCTATGAGGTGAGCTTTCAAGGGTTTGATGAGGAAACGGGGGCAGTAAACCTTGAAGTTGATCAGTTTTATCCAGAAGGAAGTCATGATGTCTCAATCGAGGAAAAAGACATTGTATCTTTACAAACACCGGATTCGAAAGTAACGAGTGAAGAAGATGAAATAGAATAATGATCACGTAAACTTGAAGATTCGAGCAGAAAGAAAGTTCATGGGTGTATAAAAATGAACGATGCTCGTTTTTTGTTTGTTTTGAGTAGTACGGTTTCGCTTCTTATGTTTAATCTGCGATCTCAGTTCACTTATCTGCGAATTTCTCATAAAGCGATACTTCATTCAGTGTTTTTTTTCATCCCTACTGAATGTTAGTCCCTATGGGATGAGCTAAAGGCCCTTGTGACCTACAGGATGTGGGTTACACAGACGTGATGCATTTAGTCTATGTTCTTTAATTTCCGACCTTTACGGACAGTTGACCCCACCTATCTCCTTTTCTTTACTACAGAATCTTGAGGTGGGAGTCTTACTACCCAAAACGAAAACCGGGGATTTGCCCGGTTTTTTCACGTTAATCATCAGACACTATTTTATTCACAATCTCCATATAATCCGCTAACTTTCCAATGTCATACCGCTCTCCTGATAACGCTTTCCCGTAGCAGCTCTCTTGACTGAGTAGCCCCTTTATCGCATCTGTCAGTTGTAATTCGCCTCCGTGTCCTGGCTTTAGATGATGTAAAAAAGAAAAAATAGTTGGCGTAAATACATAACGCCCGACGGCGGCGTATTCAGAAGGAGGATTTGTTTTCGGTTTTTCTACAATATTTTCGATTTTAAATAAACCTTCTTTCACTTGTCTCCCGCTAATGACGCCGTATTGTTGTAGAAATTGCTTCTTCATTTTTTTTAAGCCGACAACACTTGATTTCGTTTCATTATAAACATCAATCAACTCTTTTATCCCACTCTTATTTTGTGGAAGAATGATGTCATCTGGCAAAAGTACCGCAAATGGTTCATTGCCGATAAATGTCTCCCCTAACCGAATCGCATCCCCGAGCCCTTTCGCATATGGCTGTCTCGTATAATGAAGTTGAACTTTTGGGATGTCAAGCTTCCCTTTTAAATGTTGTTTATTGCTTTTTTCAAGAAACGTTTCTAACTCTAGTGATTCGTCAAAGTAATCAACAATAATACTTTTCGAACGAGACACAACAATTAAAATATGTTCGATGCCTGCATCAATCGCTTCTTCTACAATATAGTGAATCGCTGGTTTCACACCAATTGGAAACATTTCTTTCGGAATGACTTTTGTAATCGGGAGGCCTCTAGTTCCGTACCCAGCTGCAGGAATAATTGCCTTTTTTACCATAGTAACCTCGCCCAACCTTTCTCTATTTTATAAGAATACCTGATATATATCTTATTCTTTTAAAGGGGTAGGGTAAGTTGTCCATTAAAATATAGGTCCATGTGAAATAGGCACAACAACCGTCACAAAAGCTTTCCTTTCACTATACGCTATAAAAGAAGCACTTTTTTTCACGTCTAGAGAGAAAGGAGCACATCTATGAAAATATGCATCATCGGAACAGGCTATGTCGGCTTAACAACGGCAGCGATTTTAGCGGACATTGGTCACGATGTTACGTGCTTAGACATCGATCCAAATAAAATAAACGCATTACAAAATGGTCATGTTACCATTTTTGAGCCCGGACTCGACGAATATTTAAAGCGTAACCATAATAGGTTGAACTTTACATTAAATAGAAAGAAAGCCGTTCAAGAGGCAGAAGTTATATTTCTCACGGTTGGGACTCCATCCCGAGATGACGGAAGCTCAGATTTATCCTATCTTCATGCAGCGCTTGATGATTTAGCAAAACATATTCATTCTTATAAAACGATTGTCATTAAAAGTACCGTTCCACCTGGGACGAACGTAAATGGCTACGAGCGTCTCCTAAAAAAAGGCGTTAACCCGAAACTTTTTAATATCGTTTCAAACCCGGAATTTTTGCGCGAAGGATCGGCTATTTACGATAGTCGTTATCCGGAAAGGATCGTCATTGGCGTACAAAAACATGATGAAACGTCTATACCTATTATGAAGTCCGTTTATAAAGGGATTGAAGCCCCCCTCGTTGTCACAAGTTTATCCGGTGCGGAAATGATTAAATATGCTTCTAATGCGTTTCTTGCGACGAAAATTTCCTTTATTAATGAAATGGCAAGAATTTGTGATCAATATGATGTGGATGTAACGGATGTGGCAAAGGGAATTGGTCTTGATTCTCGGATTGGTCCTCATTTTCTACAAGCGGGAATTGGCTACGGTGGCTCGTGCTTTCCTAAAGATTTACAAGCCCTTGAATATAGTGCGAAACAAAAAAACATCGAACCTTCTTTACTAAATGCTGTTCAACAAATCAATGATTCACAAGTCGATTATTTCTTGCAAAAGTGCCGTCAACATATAACAAATGAACGCACAATTGCTGTCCTTGGCATTGCGTTTAAACCGAATACCGATGATATTCGCGATTCCGCCGCTGTGAAAATCATTCAGCGTTTACATGAAGTAGGTTTTAAAGTAAAGGCATATGATCCAGAGGCCCGCTTACCGAAAGAGCTACACATGATTCCATCCTTTTCCTCCCCCTATGATGCCATGAAAAATGCGGATGCTGTCATCATCGCAACCGATTGGGAGGAGCATAAACAGCTCGATTGGAACAAAGTGAAACAATTAATGAAAGGGAAGATGATTTTTGATGGAAGGAACTGCTTAAATCGTAAAAACATAAGAGCAGCCGGATTAACTTACATCGGGATGGGAAGGCCATGAACATTCTCGTTACAGGCGCTGCAGGCTTTATTGGTTCACATCTTTGTGAGAAATTGTTAGAAAACGATGAGCATCACGTCATCGGCGTGGATCATTTCATTGGACCGACACCGATTCCACTAAAAAATCAAAATCTAGCATCACTTTTAACACACCCCCGCTTTACTTTTTCAAGGAAAGATTTGTACATTACGGATTTAAATACCCTTCTAAAGAATGTTGATATCGTTTTTCATTTAGCCGGTATACCTGGCGTACGATCAAGCTGGGGCGAAGATTTTGATCCATATGTCGTAAACAATATTTTAGTGACACAGCGGTTTCTCGAAGCGTTAAAAACTTCTTCTGTAAAGAAGTTCATTTACGCTTCCACTTCATCCGTATACGGCCAAAAAAGCGGGAAAGTTAAAGAAGATGCCTTACCAGAACCGTTATCCCCATATGGTGTCACGAAATTAGCTGGCGAACATTTATGCCGATTATATGAAAAGAGCTTTCACATTCCGATTGTTATTTTACGTTTTTTTACAGTATACGGGCCAAGACAGCGTTCAGATATGGCGTTTCATACGTTTATTAAACAAATTTTAACAAACCAACCGATTACCGTCTTTGGCGATGGGACGCAATCACGTGACTTTACGTATATTGATGATTGTGTTAATGGAATTGTATCGGTTATGAACAATGACCGTGCGACTGGGCAAACATTTAATCTAGGCGGTACAGAACGAGCCTCTGTTCATGAAGTCATTCGAATCATCGAACAGTTAACAGGAAAAAAAGCACACATTGAATATAAACCGAAAGTTCATGGGGAGCCCAAACACACATATGCTGATAGTACACACGCACATAATATATTAGGCTATCAACCAACCGTTACGTTAAAGGAAGGACTGAAAAAAGAAATTACGTATATTCAGCATATTTTAAAGGGGTGATCATTTTTGAAGATCGCACTTGTTTGTACGGAAAAACTCCCCTCTCCAGCAATAAAAGGCGGGGCTATTCAACTCATGATTGACGGAATAGTCCCTTATTTAATGAAAAAATATAAAATAACGATCTATTCAATCTTAGATGAAAAACTACTTGCTCAAGCCAATCAAAACGGGATTGAATATGTCAGATTTCCATTCGAAAACTATTATGAACAAGTCACTGATCACATCCAAAACCGTTCCTTTGATCTCATTCATCTTTTTAACCGACCGAAGATGGTAGAACGTATGTATCAAGCTTCGCCAAACAGCGCGATCGTCGTTAGTCTCCATAATGATATGTTTTCACCCTTAAAGCTATCCCCTCATGACGCAAAAAAAGCGATTGAACGTACACATGGGATAGCAACGGTCAGTGAGTATATTAAACGAACGATTACGAAACGATACCCTGAAGCGACGGAAAAAACATTCGTCGCCTACTCTGGCATTGATCTAGCTCAATTTCCTTTACGCACATCTCCAAACGGTGAAAAAATGCGCAACGAAATGCGCAAAACACTAGGAATAGACGGAAAAAAAGTCATTCTTTTCGTCGGACGTTTAAGCAAAACGAAAGGCCCTCATCTATTAATTCAAGCGATGCAGAAAGTGAAAATCGATCATCCAGATGCTGTATTACTCATTGTCGGCGGAAAGTGGTTTAGCGACGATGGCGTCAATCGTTACGTTCGAAGCTTATATAAATTAGCTGAACCTCTAAAAGACCATGTTTTGTTTACAAATTATGTTCCGGCAGAGGAGATACCAAGACTATTACTTGCCGGAGACCTTTTCGTTTGTAGCTCCCAATGGCACGAACCGCTCGCTCGCATTCATTATGAAGCAATGGCCGCTACACTTCCTATCATTACAACGAATCGAGGCGGAAATAGCGAGGTCATATTTAACGGCTTCAACGGTGTCGTCATTCATCATTACAACCGTCAAGAAAGCTTTTATAAAGTCATATCTTATTTGCTCAACAATCCAGAACGATGTGAAACATTAGGGAAAAATGGCCGTCAACTTGTAGAAATGAACTTTCAATATAAACATACAGCGTCAAGATATGACAAAATTTATGAATATGCTCTGTATCAGAAGGCACGTCGCCATTAAGTAAAAGACAGTGCTTAAAGCGAAACACATTACCGTAAAAAAGTAGAAAAGCAACCGATGGTGACGGTTGCTTTTCCTAGTTAAGCAAATATAACGTTATTCCCTCTTGTTCTCCGCTTTTGAACACTTTTTCTCGATTTACTTCCTGTGAGTACGAACCATTCATCTTCTCCATCGTGACGGACTGGCTGAGGTGCTTTTTCAACCTCTTTTATGGCTTCATTTGCTGGAAACGGCTGATCTATTTCCGCTATTTCTTCTCCTGTATCAATGGCTAAAACAAGCTCGGCTGCTTCCTTCATTTCTTCTTTAGTCTCATTTGTTAATACTGGTACCTCTACTTCTTCAGTAGTTAAAATCGGCTCATGTTCTAGCGGAATAGTTGGTTCTTGTAATGACGCAACATCTTCTTCTATTGCGCCGACGGGCATCTCTTGTTCAATCGTTTCTAGTGTAACGGTGTCCACTTCTTCTGTATTTCCTAAATGGCTAGGCGGTTCAGGAACAAAGTCGCGGGAAGTAGTAGGTAGTTCAATAATTTCAGCCGTTTCTAGCTCTTGAAGTAAATTCGTGAATTTGGAATGAGAGTCTAAAAATTGATTCGGATCTTGAAGTAACTCTTCGTATTCTTGAAAACTCCATCCCATCGGTCCTGGAGGAGAAAACGTAAAGTTAGAAAGCTCTACTTTCGGTATCGATTTATTTTGCTCTTCGGCCACTATTTTCCCTCCTTAATCAGTCTAAACATTTCTGGAAACTGATTCAAAAATTCAGCTTTTGAGTTTTCGAGTGCTACAATATTTTGCAAAGCCCATATATATTTTTCATCAGACCAGGATTCCTTTTGGCCTAAATAATATTTATGAATAATGGAGCAGAAAAGGTGCGGGAATTTCAGCTCTGTCCAAAGTACGTTGTATTGTTCTTCCGTTAACGGGTGAACAGAATCGTACGCCCTAAGCATGTTCATCATCAATTCCGTATCCCAAATCGACAATTTTTTCATCACTTTATTGAGTAAAATGCGAATATCGCGGGAAGGAAGGTCATGTGTAATCGAGTGAAGCTCTTTCATCATAAGCCCTTCCTCAGAATCAATAAGGCGTGCCATCGTAAAATCTTGCTGGCAAAATCCTTTCGTTTCAATCCATTCTTTCGTCCAATTTTGATATGGTGCTTCATCTAATTGTAGCAATGCTTCTCTTCCTCTTTGCAACATCGCATCATAATGTTGTAAAAAAAGAATGGAAAACGGGTCTTCCGGTAAGCCTTCCGCAATCCGTTTATTCCCTTCTAATTCTTGCAATTTCCAGCGGAACAGCTTATGCCACTTCCCAATTCGACCACGTTTTTTACTTTCAAGGTGAGGTTCATATCCTTGTGAATGAAGATGAAAATTCCCCATAAATTGCATCGTTTCAATGAGCTTCTCTTCGTTATAATAAATGATTTCTTCACCATCAATTTTGTCGTATAAAACAAATGCTGATCCGTCTGTTCCTACCGTTAATGCGCCATTTTTCGTACGATGAATCGGCGTAATCGGAAGTCCATTTTGCCGTAAATGCTCATGAGCACCTGCAATATAAAGCATTCGCTCAAGCTTCATTTGCGAATGTTTTAACACTTTCTGTCCTTCATCTGTTTCGACAAGCCATGTCGTTCTTCCACTTTTCATCGAAATGAGTGAAACATTTTGAACATGAAATGGATATAGATTTAATATCTCATCAATCACGTTACGGTTTTCTTCCTGCTCAGTCATACTAACACCACCTTTTTCCTTACAATGAGCTCTCGTAAACGTTTAATAAATTGCTGACGACATGATGCCATTGAAATGAGCTTTCTGCTTTTCTTCTTCCGTACTGACCCATTTCTATTCGGCGGCTACTTGAATTTAATAACGAATTTAATACTTCAGCATACGCGTCTGGATTTTCAAAATCCCCGACGACATAGCCATTTTTTCCTTCATCAATGACTTCAGGGTTACCGCCTCGTTTACTCGTTACGATCGGCAATCCACAAGCCATCGCCTCGTAATGGACTCTTGCTAGAGGTTCTTGCCATTGTGACGAGCAGACAAATATATCAGACATCGAAAATAGACTAGCGATTTCACTCGGCTGAACAAATTTAATGAATTGAACATTTTCAGGATATAGTGCGCCAAGTGTGTATAAATGTTTCACATAGTTATTGATGTTGTCATCACCAAACCACTTAGAACCGATAAAAACCATCACGGTATCCGGGTGCTTTTCAACGATTTTCGGCAAAGCTTGAAGTAAAATATGAGGACCTTTTACTTTACTTAAGCGACCGACAAATAAGATCACTTTTTTATTTTGTAATCCGAGCTTGTCTCGGACTATACGTTTCATCTCACGGCCCGTTTGTGTCCAGTTCGGATGAAACTGGTTTACATCAACACCAGAGTAGACCGTTTTAACCTTTCTTGCCGCTTCTGGAAAGCGGGATGTGATCGTCGTACCGATATAATCACTTACGGTCACAATCTTAGAAGCTAGCGAAATACATTTTCTCCCATCTACTTCGCTAATTTTTTCATTGGCGAACATTTCGTTATGAACACTTAAGATGAGACGGGCATTCGGTGCCGCTTCATGAATAACTTCAATCCAGGCAGGACGATTACAAACATGAATAACATGGAACGATTTGCTTTTTACATAATCAGCTATCGAGTGAATAAATCCTTTTTCTTCAAATCGAACATAATGAACCCCGTTCTTTGTTTCTTCATTCGGTAAATCAGGGTGGGTAATGGAAAAAATAGTTACGTTATGCTTTTTAGCAATTTGCTTAGCAATTGCATCTAAATAGATTTGAATCGCGCCACCTTTTATTGCAGGGACAGGTAATTTTTCAGTAGCGATAAACGCGATGTTCATTAGGCTACCTCCATTTCAATAAAGTGAAACTTCTTTCAGTGGGATGCTTTTCCCCACTGAATGTTAGTTGAACCAATCGGAACTTTACGGGCAGTTGCCCCGACTTTATAACAGAATCTTGAACTTGGGCCTTATTGCCAGTTAATAGTAGGGTCTAGATTTTCGCCTTTAACATAGATTACGGGATTTACACACAAGTTGTGATTTATTCTGCTAATATTTTGCTGAAAAGGGCATTTGCTTGAGAATATGGCTCTTTTCTAAAAAGAGTTTAGCTGAAATGGATCTTTAAAAATTTAGACAAAAATCTAGGACAAAAAGCTGGGTGGTTTCATACGTTAACAGAAAGGAAGGTATTTTCTGTTTTTAAAGGATGATGAGGACGGTGATGAAATGGAAGAAAATCAGTTGAATCAGGCAGTTGAAGAAGAGTATGTACTGACACCAGAAGAAGAAGCGAAATTAAGAGATCTTGCCGAAGTGATTATTCAAAATTGGGATGTTACGGTAAGTGAGATTGAGGTCATTCAAGGAGGACAAATGGCATTAGTATGGAAAATCCATACTGAAAATGGGCCTATTTGTTTAAAGAGGATTCATCGACCAGAGAAGAAGGCTCTCTTTTCCATAAATGCTCAACATTATTTAGCAACGAATGGCGCTCGTGTTCCAGGCATTATCCCTAATAACAAAGGGGAACTATTTACGAAATACGGACCTTTTCTTTTTGTTGTTTATGACTGGATTGAAGGAAGGCCATTTGAATTTTCAAATCAAGAAGATTTACACATGATTATGAAAGGACTTGCTGAATTCCATCTCTGGTCAAAAGGATATGAACCGCCTGAAGGTGTGCCGATTTTCCGAAAGCTCGGTCGTTGGCAACATCATTATATTAAACGTTTACAACAAATGAAAACGTGGAAGCTCGCCGCAGCAGAAATGCCAGAAGACCCATTTTCACAAATTTATTTAGCTGAAATTGATCCCATCCTTATAGAGGGTGAAAAAACGTTACATCGACTATTATCCTCTCATTATAAAGAGTGGGTCAAAGAAGAGCTTCAATCTCCAACGCTATGCCACCAAGATTACGGAACCGGAAATACGTTATTAGGAGAAGACAATGAAATTTGGATTATCGACTTAGATACGGTCTCGTTTGATTTACCAATACGGGATTTGCGAAAAATTATTATTCCACTCATGGATACAACAACGAATTGGAATACGGATGAATTTAAGTTTATGATCGATGCATACGAAACGGTAAACCCATTAACGAAAGAGCAAAAAGAAGTGATGTATATTGATATGCTATTTCCATATGAATTTTACGATATTGCGAGGGAAAAATACGTACGTAAAACAGACATCTTAATAGAAGAATTACAGCAAGGATTCGAATATGAGCGCATTAAAACAGAAGCTTTAAACAAGCTTCTGCAAGACAACGTATAAAGTGAAACTTCTTTCAGTGGGGGACTTACTGCCCGTTAAGAGTGGGATAAAATAAGGGATTCTCACAATCATTCATACACTTTTTTCATCAGTTTCTGATGTTTTTTCATCACTTTCAGATGTTTATCAATCAGTTTCTGACTTTTTTCATCAGTTTAGATATTTATCAATCAGTTTCTGACTTTTTTTCATCACTTTCAGATGTTTATCAATCAGTTTCCGACTTTTTTTCATCAGTTTAGATATTTATCAATCAGTTTCCGACTTTTTTTCATCAGTTTAGATGTTTATCAATCAGTTTCCGCTTTTTATTCATCACTTTCGCACGTTTTTTCATCAGTTCCAGCCATTTTTTCATCACTTTAAGAAGCCATACTACTTTACGATACGAAAAAAGCTGACGCGAAAAGGTTCGCTAATCATTTCCTTTTCGGTCAGCCTTTATAATACGATTCATTTCTGCACCCAGCTATATTTGTACTGTTCATCTTCGATTCGATGGGCTTTCTCCACAACTTTTAATGGACGGAACGTGTCAATCATAACGGCTAGTTCTTTCGTTTCTTTTTTGCCGATGCTATTTTCAATCGTACCAGGGTGAGGTCCGTGCGGGATGCCAGATGGATGCAATGTAATCGATCCTTCATGAATCCCTTTTCGGCTCATAAAGTTTCCTTCTACATAATAAAGGACTTCATCACTGTCTACGTTACTATGGAAGTATGGTGCTGGAATCGCTTCTGGGTGATAGTCGTAAAGTCTAGGACAGAAGGAGCATATGACAAAATTATGTCCTTCAAATGTTTGATGGATTGGCGGCGGCATGTGAATTCTTCCAGTAATCGGTTCAAAATCACTTATATTAAAAATCCACGGATACACGTACCCATCCCAGCCGACAACATCGAGCGGGTGATGATCAAACATATGTGTGTGTAAATAGCCACGAGATTTCGTGCGAACGGTATATTCCCCTTTGTCCGTATACGTTTCAAGCGTTTCCGGACCGCGAAAATCACGTTCACAAAACGGACTATGTTCAAGAAGCTGGCCATACTCATTTCGATATCGTCTCGGTGTTGTAATATGACTGTTCGTTTCAATGACTAGTAGTTTCGTATTGCCATCGTCCGGAAGAATGCGATGAATCGTCGCAATCGGAATATAAATATAATCCCCTGGCTTATACGTCAATGTCCCAAACATCGTCTCTACTTTCCCCGTACCGTGATGAACAAATAACAATTCATCTCCGTCACCATTTCGGTAATAATAGTCCATATCGTTTTTAGGCTTTACAACGCCAATGATCAGATCATCATTTCCTAAAAGGTATTCACGACCTGATACAGCATCTCCTTCTTGCTTCACTTTATCCGTTTCAAAATGGCGGTGGCATAACGGTCCTTGCTTTTCATATTCGATTAATGTGCTTTCAAACACTTCAGCTTTTTTCATCGCCGTTGGCACATTGTGATGATATAAAATCGATTGAACACCTGAGAACCCTTTCGTTCCCATCACTTGTTCACGAAATAATGACCCATCCTCTTTTTTAAACTGTGTATGACGTTTACGCGGTAGTTTCCCCATTTGACGATAGTATGGCATCGCTTTTCTCATTGCCTCCCTTTACTATATTTTTTAACGTTCCTAAGCCTGTAATCGATAATTCGACAACATCTCCAGATTTTAACCATCTATGCTGATCTGTGCCGAGCTCTAAAATGCAGCCTGTTCCGACTGTTCCAGAGCCAATGATATCGCCTCGTTTTAAAGTGACATCGCGTGATGCATGTTCAATCAACTGTCCAAACGTATAATACATATCTTTTGCATCTCCAGAGGATAACAGCTTTCCATTCACTTTTGCCGTCATCTCAAGGTGATAGCGATTTTTTTCTTTAAAAGGTGCGAGCTCATCTTTCGTCACAATGTATGGTCCGATTGATGTCGCGAAATCTTTTCCTTTTGCAGGACCTAAGCCGACTTTCATCTCTTTCTTCTGTAGGTCGCGAGCGCTCCAATCATTTAAAATCGTCAAGCCGAATATGTAATCATCTGCTTCATCGGCTTTTATATCACGACCTTCTTTTCCAATTATACAGGCAATTTCAAGTTCGTAATCCCATAAAAGGGATTCTTTCGGAAATTGGATTTCGACTTCTGGCCCTGTGATCGCTTGATGATTGGAAAAATAAAAAACCGGGAGCTCATACCATTCCGGAATCATCTCAAGGCCCCTTCTCTTTCTTGCGTTTTTCACATGCTCTTCAAACGCATAAAAATCACGAAAACTTTTCGGATTGGGCAGTGGCGCAAGTAGTTTTATTTCGCTAAGCGGGTAAATAGACGATGTTGGAAATGTTTTGAGTGAATGAAGATGTTCCGTATATTCTTCATGATGTTCAAGAAAGTCGAGCATATTATCTGGTACTTTACCTTCAGTGACTGAATGAAGATCAATCACAAACTGTTCGTTTTTTACCCAGCCTAGAAGTTGACTGCCATCTTTAGTCTCAAACGTTACAAGCTTCATTGGACATTTCCCCTTATTCGTTAACTTTTGTCCTTTTTCTCTCCAGGACAAATGTATCGCTAGCTGCTCTCGTATACGTAGCACCAGCCATCCTGCCAATCGGCTTTAAAAGGTCGGTGTCGATTTTCCCATCAAAATATAGGGCATCATCAATATGCACGAATACGACTTTTCCGATGACAAGGCTTCCCGCCCCAGGCTGGTCCCCGAAATGAAGAATATCATGAAGGACACATTCAAGTTGGACTTTACTTTCCTTCACCCTTGGCGGTTTCACAATTTGACTTTCCAGCCTCGTTAATCCACTTTCGATAAATTCATCGATATGTCGATCATATTCAATGGCACAATTGTTCATTTTTTCTACAAAGTCTTCACTCACGACATTGATGACAAATTCCTTCGTTTCTTCAATATTTAAAAGGGTGTCTTTCTTTTCGCCATCTGTCCCGCGAAGCATCGGGGCAAAACAGACCATAAACGGATCTGCACAAATTCCTGTAAAAAAGCTAAATGGAGCTAAATTCGCCTGATTGCACTTGTCAATTGTCGAAACAAACGCAATGGGCCTTGGGAGTATAGAGCCGATCAATAATTTATACGCATCTTTCCATTCTAGCTTACACGGTTCAATTTTCACGAAAATTCCCCCGATCGATCACTTCTTTTAAAGCAGTGATAAATTGTTTGTTTTCTTTTTCTGTTCCAACGGTGACTCGAATCGAATTTGGAAATCCGAGTAATGTGCCTGAACGAACAATGACTCCCCTCTTTAATAGTTCTTCATAAATACGCTGACCAGATTGATGCAAGTGAATCATAATAAAATTGGCGGAAGAAGGAAAATAGTGAAGGTTTAACTTTTCACTTTCGGCTTCCATATAGCGCAACCCTTCTATGTTTTTCGTCCTGCATTGTTCAATAAACGGTTCATCTTCCAAAGCGGCTAATGCTGCAGCTTGGGCGAAACGGTTTGAATTAAAGGGATCTTTTACTTTGATTAATGTTTGGATGATTTCTGAATTCATCATTCCATAGCCAATTCTTAATGAAGCAAGACCGTATATTTTCGAAAATGTTCTAGTGACAATGAGATTCGGATGCTTTTCGATGAGCTCATGCGTGTTTAGCTTCACATCATCTTCCATATATTCATAATAAGCTTCATCTATAATGACTAAAACATGTGCTGGAATGCTTTCAATAAAGCGTTGCAGTCGTTTTTTATCGACAATTGTACCGGTCGGATTATTCGGATTACAAACAAATACCATTCTCGTCTTTTCGTTGATGGCATCATACATCGCTTCCAGATGATGAACGCCATCCACTAATGGTACTAGTACAGGTTTCCCACCCTCCATTAAGACACATGTTTCATAGCGCGGGAAGGTCACCTCTGCCATGACCGCTTCATCTCCCGGTCTAATATAGCATTTCGTTAACATGCGGATAATTTCATCAGATCCATTACCGATTAAAATAGAGTCCGCATGGATTCGCCATTTTTCACTTAGCTTTTTGGAGAGAATCGGTGCCGTCGATTCAGGATATAAAGAAATGTGTTGAAACTCTTTATCTAGTGCTTGTTTTACTTTTTTTGATGCACCAAATGGATTTTCATTTGAAGCTAGCTTAATGATAGAGTCTAGTCCCAACTCTCGTTTTACTTCTTCAATAGGTTTTCCCGGATTATAAACAGCTAAAGACTCGAGTTCTTTCCGTGCGGGAATTAAGCTTGATACTTTCATATACTCACCTCCATAAATAGACGGAAAGAGAGAGGAAATCCTCCCTCTCAAATTTTATAAATTTCCTCTTCTTCTTTGCTCACGTTCAATCGATTCGAATAGCGCCTTGAAGTTTCCTTCACCAAAGCCGACAGCGCCTTTACGTTGAATGATTTCGACAAATAAAGTTGGACGATCAACGATTGGCTTCGTAAAGATTTGAAGAAGATACCCTTCATCATCCCGGTCAACAAGAATTTTATTTTCTCTTAACTTTTCAATATCCTCATCAATTTTACCGACACGATCTGAAAGCATTTCATAATACGTATCTGGTGTATCTAAAAACTCAACTCCATTTGCTTTCATTTTGGAAACGGTATCAATAATATCATCTGTAATAAGCGCAATGTGTTGAACACCTGGTCCGTTATAGTAGTCAAGATATTCTTGAATTTGTGACTTTCCTTTTTTATTCGCAGGCTCATTAATTGGAAACTTAATTCGTCCACCTTTATGCATCACTTTTGACATTAAGGCGGAATATTCCGTGCTAATGTTTTCATCGTCAAAATGAATCATTTGCTTAAAGCCAAGAACATTTTCATAATAAGCTACCCACTCTTCCATTTTTTCAACATTTCCAACGACATGGTCAACCGCAATTAATCCGACATCATTCGATGGAATTTTCGATTCCACAAGTTTAAACCCAGGGAAAAATAACCCGTTATAGTCTTTCCGTTCTATTAAACTATGTTGAGCATCACCATATGTACCGATGATCGCTTTTTTCACAACGCCGTATTCATCTTTATATTCTTTCGGTGGCATAATATCGATCGCCCCGCGCTCAATCGCTGTTGCATACGCTTTTTCCACATCTTTTACTTCAAGAGCTATATCTTTTACACCGTCACCATGGCGTTTCACAAAGTTGGTAATTTCATGATCAGAGAAAAGCGAGGATGTTAGAACGAGACGAATTTTCCGTTGTTGAAGTAAATAGGAGACAGTTTCACGGCTACCTGTTTCAGGACCTTTATAGCCAACAAATTCAAAACCGAATGCTTTGCAATAAAAATGTGCTGCCTGCTTCGCATTGCCGACATACAGTTCAAAATGATCGACATTCTCAATCGGGAAAAAATCATTTTTCATAGGTTCCATTTTCCTTTCAACTTTTTGCATTTTCACAACCTCCTAAATTTTATGAATATTTTGATTGTGATTTCAATTTATCGCCTCTTTGAAAAAGATGCAAGAGTTCGGGTTAACGCATTATTACGGTTTCACGATAAAGGAAAACTACTCCAAAGCGTTACCATAGTTTATTGTCAATATTCTGAAAAATTTGTATACTATCACAGTGATGATTCTCACATTTTCCTAAAAGGAGGAATTAGATGTCCGTAAAAAAACCTTCATTCATTTCATCTTGCTTCCTTGTCGCCTTCATCATCGCTTTTTTAGGAATTAGTATTTTGTATTATGGTGTTGCACCGCAAATCCCGATTGTCTTTTCAGGTATTATCGTTGCCTTATACGGGCTTACAATCGGTTTCTCATGGAAAGAGCTTGAACAAGGTATGGTAAGAGGAATTGTTTCGGGGATTCCTTCGATTATCATTTTATGTTTAATCGGAATGCTAATCGGGGTATGGATTTTAAGTGGAACAGTACCAACTTTAACTTATTACTCACTTTCGATTATTTCTCCAACGTTTTTTCTTTTCGTATCCGTACTCATTAGTGCAGTCGTTGCCATTTTTACAGGTAGCTCTTGGAGTGCAATCAGTACGGTCGGGGTTGCTTTAATGGGGACTGCCTATGGTCTTAATATCTCTCCGGCGTTAACAGCTGGAGCGATTGTGAGCGGGGCCATTTTTGGAGATAAAATGTCTCCGCTATCCGATACGACAAACCTTGCTTCCGCAACAGCAAAAGTCAATATTTTTGAGCATATTAAATATATGATGTGGACGACCATTCCAAGTTTATTGATCACACTTCTCATTTTTGCAGTCATTGGCTTTTCATCCGTAAACGAATTAACAGCGAATAATGTTTCAAATATTATGGCTACTTTAAAGGAGCATTTTTTCATCTCACCCATTACACTACTCTCTCCATTACTCATTATCGTTTTAGCTGTCTATCGAGTTAGCCCGATTCCATCATTAGTCATTGGACTGCTGACGGCCATTATTACGGCTTTTTTCACCGTACCGAATGTAACGTTAGGAAACATGATGGCGACCGCACATTTCGGCTTTACCGCAAATACTGGTGTTGAAGAAGTGGACAAGCTATTAACATTAGGCGGCTTATCGAGTATGATGTTTGGCGTTTCATTAATTTTGTTAGCGCTTTCTTTCGGCGGCATTATTCAAAAAGTCGGCATACCAGAAGCGATTATTAACGGCTTGAAACGTTACTTAGTAAAGCGCGGAAATGTCATCTTAACAACAGTTATGTCGTGCGCAGGTATTAATGTAGCCGTCGGTGAACAATATTTATCAATCGTTCTACCTGGACAACTTTTAGAATCGTCTTACAAAAAAGTGGGCCTCCATCCGAAAGTATTATCAAGAACGCTTGAAGATGCCGGTACAATCACCCACCCACTTGTTCCTTGGGGTGTTACAGGTGCTTTTATAATGACAACATTAGGTGTTGGCCCAACGTATATCCCATTTGTTTTTATTAGTTTTATTACACCAATCATCGCCGTTATATACGGTTATATGAATGTGAAACTCGCTGAACTTCCTCAAGTGGAAGAAAAAATAGAAGCTTCTTCATTTGAACACAATCTAGTAAGCTATGAACTGAAATCTACCGGGATGAAATAAAATAATCGTGTTCCCGCAAGTTTAGGTTCTATTCGCGCAAGTTTTGAAAGAGATCCGCAAGTTATGAAAATAAAGCGCAAGCTCTTGGAAACATTCCGCACGTTCATGGAAAAGCAGTGCAAGCTCATGGAAACACTCCGCACGTTCATAAAAAAAAAGTGCAACTTGCTTGTTATGAGTCGATACTATTCAAAAGAAGCTTGCAAATTGGCAAGCTTCTCTTTTACAATCCTATTAATGTAATACTATCAATTTCTTCGAATTTTACTTTACTTGAATTAATCGTGACGTAGCCCTCTTGATAGTCTTCAACTTTTCCCGTATACGTTTCATCACTTTTCGTTCGGATGTGGCAACTGACATGTTTAAGACTTTCTGGTAAATTTAATAATGTTTGAATTTTCTGCTCATTTGTTAACATATTAAAAGACGTAATTGGTTTCTTTTCTTTCTCCCGCTCTGCTTTTTCCTTTTTCTTTTTTTGCTCTGGCTCCTTTGCTTTAATTGGGCGTTTCTTTACAACATACGCTTTTTGCATTGAACTGAATACAGGCTCTAAGTCTGGCTGAATAATATACATTAATGGAGGATTTTGAAAGGACTGATGTTTTTTCATAAAGGATCCCTCCTCGTTTTTACCATTGTAATGGAGCACCTTCATCTTCATTCCATTCAACAAAGTGTATGCTTTTATCGATTTGAATATGACAAATCGTTTCGTGTCCTTCCTCACTCAACTCGTTAGAAGCTAATGTTCAGAACAAAGTCTTTACTCCCATTAAAAAATTTCAATATCGAGAGAGTTTACTTGTGAGACGAGAAGCTCCTCATATTGTTTTTCCGCAAGATAATAAATTTCTTGCTCATTCACATTAGGGTTTTCTTTTTTTACTTTTTCCACTAAGTCCTGTTGTACTTTTTGAGAAAGGACAATCAGCTCATACTGTTTTTGCTGTTTATCCCAAAATTTTTGGTCTCCGTATTCATGAATCATTTTTTTCGCTACATCAAACTGGTTATATTGAGATTGAACTTTCTTCACTTCTTCCTTCACTTCTTCTTCTGTAACTTGATGTCCTTTTTCAATAGCTAAAAAGGCCATGGAACGGAGACGGATTATTTGTGTTATTAATTGATTTTGATCTTCATTTAATTTCTCTTGTGTATCCCAGTAAGCTAAAGCTTCTTCTAAAGCCTTGCCTTTATACGTTTCTTCATCCTGAGATCTACTAATGGCGATGTGCAGTTTATTAATAAAACGGTAAAATTCCAAGTCTTTTTCTGTAATCCATTCACCGTTAATAAGAGCAACGCCTTCTCTTTTTTTCACATCATATTCAATAATTTTTTCTGTAACTTTCCCGTCTTTTTCTACAGAAATGAAGATCTCCCATTCTCCTTCCATCGGCAATTCAATGCTTCCTGTATAAATTCCTTCTTCCTTTTCACTCAAAGTTATCTCATGATGCCCGTGATCCATATTCTTCATGGAAAACCCAGCCGTTGCTTTCATATCACTTAATGGCTTTTCCCCATCCGTAATTTTCACCTCAAATGGAGAGGCTTTATCTTTTTGGAAAACAAGGGGTTTATTGATTTTCACTTCAATGGTTTGTTCCGAATTACACCCGGATAAGATTATGGCAAGAATAAAAATAATTCCAAATGTGTATCGTTTCATTGATTATCCACTCCTAATTTTTTAGCTTTCAGGAATTCAGCAACCGTGAACTTTTCGATTTGATGGTTATCTAGAAAGGCAACATGGGTACATAATTGCCTAATTTCATCTAAGTGGTGAGAAGATAAAAGAATAGTTTTTTCATTTAGCGATTTCAAAACTTGAAGAATTTCTTGCCTTCCCATTGGATCGATGCCGCTTGTCGGTTCATCGAGAACTAAAATGTCAGATTCCTGATAAAGTGTAATCGCAAGTCCGAGACGTTGAAGCATCCCTTTTGAGTAATTTTTTATCGGTTTGTTCCGCTCCTCCCAAAGAGAAACGGATATGAGTAATTGTTTGATGCGTTCCATATCCACCTTCTTTGAGCCCACCTGTGCAAAGAAAAGCATATTTTCCAGACCAGACAAAGAAGGGTAAAGCATAAACTTTTCCGGCAAATAAGCTATTTCATTTGAAGCTCTCTTCTTTTTTGAAATATCTATACCTTTTACTCGTATCGAGCCTTGCTTAAATGGAAGTAAGCCTAGCAAACTATTAATTAAGGTAGATTTTCCTGCACCGTTTCGGCCGACGAGTGCACAAATTTCGTTTGCTTGAATCGTCAAGTTTACATTGTCTAAAACGAGCTTTTTTCCGAAAGATTGGGTGAGCTTTGTTATTTCGATCATTCTGTTCCCTCCTTACGATGAAAGACTACCGCTAATAAAAATGAAAAGAGAACGGTAAAACTGATATTCCCTATTAAGAAGACAGCAGGTTTTGCCCACATAAATGACTTGAGCAACTTTGACATATGGCCGAACGAATAGATCCCAAGACCCGTTTCCAGAAAAACTCTTGTTGCTTGGAATGGATTGATAAAATAGGCAAGGGAAAATAATTTAACGTTTTCATACGAAACTGAAGGCAATAAAGAAAGTAATAGAAAATCGTGTAAAAAGAAAAGATAAAACCACAATAGAATAACAGATCCTGTAATTTGCATTCGGGAGCGGCTAATACTTCCTATGAATATTCCAAGCTGCGTAAAAATTAGTATAAGAGTAAGCTGAGAAGCTAAAAAAATGATGTACTGTCCTCCATTTAAATCAAAATACATTTTTAAAGGAACGATATAAACAATAAACCATAAAAGGACAGGCACGATTAAGACAATTTGTACAGCCAAGCTTTTTTTAAACAAAAAGCTTACATAACTATCTTTGTTTGTTAAGAGCATAATTAACGTTTTTTGCTCTTTCTCTTGAAAAATGGAGAACGCCCCTAAAAACATGCATAAAATGGGTATAAAGTACAGATTCGTTTCGAATAAATTTAGTAGTAACACAAGGAAGCCTTGATAATCATGAAGAGCTGATGACTTGAGTAATATAATGATCGATACTAAGATGATAATTCCAAAGGACAGCCACAGTCCCGTTCCTTTTACATTTTCCTTCCATTCCTTCCAAACATAATGCATAGCCAATTTCTCCCTTTTATTAAAATTGCCAGGATGACAATCCCTATTAACATCCAAATCCACACGTTTTTGCCATCATGACGAGGAACAAGCGGATAAGGATCTTCAAATATCGGTTTGTTGTTGTTAAGTAGTGCATTCATTTTTTCATAAACGGCGATAGCCGGACTTTTCAAAAATAAATAAGTTAGTTCTTGATCCTCTATGAGCTCGTGTAAAGAGGAATGATAAATGACTGGCTCGTCACCTAACCCGTTCTCGTCTAAATCAATGACAGAAAATGTTTTGCCCCAGTCATTCCCTATTCCTTGATCACTCCAGCTGTTTTGTCCATGCCCACCTAAACTTACAGCGGGAATTGTATTTTCATGAATTTGATTCCCAGAAAATATTTGATGATTGGAACTCGCCCAAAGCTCAATCCCAATTTGATTTTTTATGATACGGTTATTCTTGATCGAGCTTGCAGTCGCTTGATCGATATAAAGACCTCGCTGATTGAGAAAGAACGTATTTCCCCAAACCTCCACATCATTCGTAGCAAGAAGCAACAGTCCAAAAGATCGGTGTCCATAATTGAATATAAATTGATTACCGGTTAGCTTTATTCGACTAGAATGCATGATCGCAGCTCCTCCGGTATTAAAAGTGAAAATATTGTCTTTAAAACTGTTTTCGTCTGAGTACATGTAATGAAGGCCGTAGCGGGTATCGCTAATACGATTATCCGTAATTGTATTATTATTCGCATAATCGAAGAACATCCCGTCTCTTGTTCCTTCAATTCGGTTATTTTTCAGCGTGTTGTTGTTTGCATAATAAACATGCAGTCCATTTCCTTGACTGGCGATTTCACCTTTGCCAAGACCTTTGATTTCCGAGTTTTGAATCGTATTGTTGTGTGCCTGGCTTAAATAAATGCCATGAAAAAAATCTTTTAATTGGATATGGTCAAGAACGTTATCATTGGAATAAATCTTTATTGCTGCGTATTCTTCAGACGAGTTCCGGTTCATGCTGCTGTTCATAACGGTAAGATTCCGAAGCTTAACGCCAGGAGCTCGAACCGAAATCACATTCCCTGTCCCGTCTCCCTTAATAATAGTTTGATTTCCTCCGATCATTTCTACCGTTTTATGAATCTCAATATTTCCTTCGTATGTTTTATTTTCTAACTGTATAACCGCTCCTTCTTCTGCCGAATCAATTAAATGCTGCAAGTTATCAGATGCAGATCCATTTTCCGGAAAACTAAGGAGAATAAACACCACAAAAAATAGAAAAAACCATTTTCGTTTCATTTTTTACGGTCCTTCCATAAAGGGCATAGCAAAAGAATGAATGCTGCTAAAACGATAAAAGATCCACTACCTAAATAGCTTTCCGTCACAAAATTAGCTAAAGTATTTTCGCCAATAAGCGGAGGAATAAATGGTTCAATAGTAATGGGAGCCGTCTCGTTTAAGTTAGTACCGAAATCTTTCAACCATCTGTATAAATCCCACACACCAAGCATTCCGCCGACAGTGAAAAGCCCTATGAGGATATAAAGCATCTTTTTACTCCTAAGTAAACCAGTAATCAGTGTAAATAGCGCTAACCCTCCAATAAGATACGGCAAGAAATTCAATTCAGGAAAATTATCTTCACTAAAGTTTTTCATTCCAATGTAATGATTCAAACCATTAACGATATCAATTTCTCCTTCGAGCTTGTTTGGATACACAATAATATTTAAACCTTCAGGGTATTGTGGTGCATAAAAGCGCATACCCCACCACGGGAAAAACATGGAAGCTGCAATTAAGATCGCCGCTGTAATAATGAGAATAGAAGAAATAGATGAAAGTCTTTTCGTGTTCATTTATTTCACACCTTTCCATAATGGAAGGGAGGGTATCAACTCGGTTGATACCCTTCTTCATCTTAGTTTTTAGGTTTCACGAGGAAGTAACCCGTCATTTCCTGATGCAGTGCAGAGCAGAAGTTTGAACAATAGATAGGAAAAGTACCAGGTTTATCAGCCGTAAACTCAACTGTATTAGTCTGTCCAGGCTGCACCTCAATGTTCATATCGTATCCGTTAATAGCAAATCCGTGCGTGATATCCTGATCAAAGTCGATATTTGTTAAGTGAATAACTACTTTGTCACCTTCGTTCACTTCAATTTGATCCGGGCGTTCTGCCTTTGCATCAAAGATGAACTTTGAACGCATGGCAATTCCATAAACATGTACTTCGTTTCCTTTACGGACAATTTTCGTTTCATCCTGGTTATATACCGCATCTGGATTGTTCTCGTCTTTTGGATAAACAGAAATGGTTTTAATTTTATCTGCCTTAATCATTTGAGCGTAGTGAGGCTCAGGGTTAACAGGTGCAGATTGAATGACTTCCATTTTCTTTTCGGAAAGATCAATAAGCTGCATGGACTCTGGATGGGAAGGTCCTACAGATAAGTAGCTGTCTTTGGCAATCTTATTGAGCGCAATAAGATATTTCCCATCAGGGTCGACTGTATCTCCTTCAGCTGAAACAGCATGTCCAGGTGAATATTGAACCGGTACACGATCAAGCGTTTCACCAGTATTTGGATCCCATTTCACAATTTCAGAAGAAATGAACATCGTTGTATAAGCCATCCCTTTTTCGTCAAACTGTGTATGAAGAGGGCCAAGAGCATTTTCAGGGTCCACTTCTCTTTCCATGACAGATTCATATTTTAAGATAGGAATTCCGTTACGCTCACCAGCAAAGTCTTTTTTCTCAATCGCTGCAAATGCTTTTTCGAAAGAAAAAACGGTCATAGCAGGTGCCAGTTTCCCAGAAGCAATAAAACGAGTGCCATCTGGCGTTACATCGACTCCATGCGGTGATTTTGCAACAGGAACAAGATAAATCCCGCCTTTATGCTTTTCAGGAAAAATCATCTTTTGTCCAGTTACTTCGTCATATTGGCCATCCTTGACCATTTTCTCAAGCTCTTTCCAGTTGAACAGAACGATAAAATCACGGTCCGCTTGTGAGGCATTAATTTCGAGATTGGTCGTCGCTTCTTCTGTGTTATACGTCGTCATAACGGCCCAATCAGCAGACATCTTTTTCCCAGCATCCGATAAATCATAAGACCATGGCGGAAGAGCCACTTGATAAGCAATATTCAACTTTTCTTTTTTCTCATCGAATGTAACAGCAGACATTACACCGCGATATTTATCGCTATACTCATCAAGAGGTGCATATTCTCGTCCAATTGGTACAGAAAATCTCGTTGGAAGGAACATATATTCCGTATTTGATGTAACAAAAGCGGCACAGTGCGGTCCACTCGTATTAGGTACTTCAATAATATCTTTAACTGTAAACGTTTCCAGATTCATGACTGCTGCACGGCTATTCCCTACATCCGTTGCAAACATGTATTTCCCATCGTAATCGCCATCTTTTTCAGAAAATGCTGGATGGTGAAGGTCTCCCCAAGTATAACCGCCCATCATCTCTTTTGTATGTTTATCCCATCCATAGCCCGTTGCAGAGTCTTGCGAAAATACAGGTACTGTACGAATATGACGCATAGAAGGCACTCCATAAATGAACATTTGTCCAGAATGTCCGCCTGATGCGAATAAATAGTATTCATCTTTTTCTCCATATGGGACATAAACCTTTTCCGCGTTTGTTTTATTAGCTGAACTGTTTGCTGCATCACCTTTAGGGCCAGAGGAAAAATCTGCAAAAAATATTGTTGCTGCCACAAAGCCTGCAAGGAGGCCGGACGCAGCAGGGACCCATTTTTTCATATGCATGGCACCACCTTTAATCGTTAGTTTGATTCTGAAGCCTGTTTAAGCAAATCGACCACTTGGCTAATCTCTTCTTCTGTTAGCGGATTTCCGCCAATCACTCCGGACATTACCGCTGAGGTTGGTTCCTTCAGAAATTCCTCCAAAGGCTTACCATGTTTTCCTTCCACCTCCGTAATCGCCTTAGATAAGTCAGGGCCAGTTGCTCCTCCTTGGAGATTTAAACCATTAACAGAGTGACATCCTAAGCATCCTTTTGTTTGAAGAATGTTTTCACTAGCCGAAACGCTTTCTGTACTTTCATCAGCAGTTGTGTCGGCCGTTTCATCTTCAGTTTCAGCACGATCGGTTGTTTGCTGATCCTGTACAGCAACTTCTGTATCCGAATCATTTCCAAAACCGAGAACATTGTAAACCAAATATCCTAAACCGAGGCCGATGACGGCACTAATAATAAAATGAACGAAAGGTTTATTCACTTTTTTCCCCCCTTAACTGTTTTCATTTTTCATACTAACTATAAAACAAGCAACATAATGTGATTTACTTCACAAGTAGCCACAAATATTGTGATGGAATTGTGAAATTGGAATGGACACTCATTGTTGCCTCTTTCAACTCTTCTACTAAGGGAAAATAAGTTATTTTATTGGGCGAAAGATGAGCCATTCGTTATAATGGGATAAAGTGAAACTTCATTCAGTAGGGTTATTTCGTCCCCACTGAATGTTGTGGGATGATCTAAAGATGTGGGTTACACAGACATGGCTCTCTTAGTCTGCGTTCTTTATTTTAGGCCCTTTACGAGCAGTTTCGCTTTACTACAGAACCTTGAGGTAAGGGTCTTACTGCTCATAAAAGTGAGATATAAGAAGGTGATTTTATTTGTCCGAATAAACGTAACTTTATCATTATGTGGCTTGCCAATTTTTTTGTTGCCTCAAGTGCCACGATGATATTGCCGTTTTTATCACTCTACATTGAAGAGCTTGCGCCTTATTCACATGATTTTGTACAAAGATGGTCTGGCTATGTTTTTGGCATTACCTTTTTAATGGCCTTTTTCGTCTCACCACTTTGGGGACGCTTTGCCGATCGTAACGGGTATAAAAAAATATTGCTTATTACAGGAACCGGCATTGCGACAAGTATCTTATTAATGGGCTATGTCCAATCTGTATACGAATTATTTTTTCTACGCATGGGGATGGGGCTTGTGACAGGATTTATTCCTACTTCACTTGCTTTTATTTCAAGCCAAACAGAAAAAGAAACGGCAGGTAAAACGCTCGGAACTTTGCAGATGGGAACGGTTTCTGGAGGGCTGTTCGGTCCGATTGTGGGTGGCATGTTAGCTGACCAATTTGGGTTTCAGTACTCTTTTTTCATTACAGCTTTTGTCATCTATTTGACAGTCGTCATGGTGTTTTTCGGTGTACAAGAAAAACCAAAAGTTACAGTGAATAAAGACGAAAAACGTTATTCTCAGAAAGACGTTTTAAAAGTTATATTCCAAGATCCTGTTTTATTAACCGTCATGTTGTTAACATTACTCATTCAAGTTGGCAATTTTAGTATTCAACCGCTATTAGCGTTATATGTTTCAGAACTTCATGGCCCTAGTCATATTGCTTTTTTTGCTGGACTTGCCTTTTCAGCAACCGGAGCGGGCAATCTCCTTGCGGCAAGAAAATGGGGAAAGCTTGGCGATAAAATCGGGTATGAACGAGTACTCATTATTTTACTCATTCTTGGAGCGGTCTTTTTTATTCCACAAGCACTTGCGACAAGTTTATGGCAACTTGTACTTTTCCGCTTTTTATATGGGATTGCACTTGGTGGCATTATCCCATCCATTACAGCATTTATCCGAAATAAGGCACCTGTTGCGATGCAAGGCGAATTGATGGGTTATAATACAAGCTTTCGCTTTCTTGGCAATGTCTTAGGTCCAGTGCTCGGCGGTATGATTGCCTCCATGTTTACGATACCAGCAGTCTTTTGGGTCACTGCCTTCTTATTTATTATATCTGCTGGATTACTTTGGAAGGTTTTGCAAGTAAAGCTGAACCATTCTAAAAGAGCGGTCGAGTTGTAAGAGGATATAGGATTATTTTTTAAGTGTATCCGCAAGTTTGGGTCATAACGCCACAAGTTATGAAAATAGTCCGCAAGTCATGAAAGATATCTGCAAGTCCATTAAAAAAGAACGCAACCGCATGAGGGACGCGCTTACGCTTTTTTGCTTGAGAAATCTTTCTGCTACGAAAAAAGGTACCCCTTTTGGGCACCTTTTTTTGTTTATTAGCCAAGTACGTGGTAACCAGAGTCAACGTGAAGCATTTCACCTGTAATTCCACGTGATAAGTTACTGAACAAGAATAAAGCTGCGTCGCCAACTTCTTCTTGTGTTGTCGTACGGCGAAGTGGAGCACGTTCTTCAATTTCTTTTAAAATTGAGTTGAAGTCGCTAACACCTTTTGCTGATAATGTACGAATTGGGCCAGCAGAAATTGCGTTTACACGAATTCCTTCTTTTCCTAAATCATTCGCTAAATATTTCATGCTCGCATCAAGTGAAGCTTTAGCCACACCCATTACGTTGTAGTTTTGAACGACACGTTCGCCGCCTAAATATGTTAACGTAACGATGCTTCCACCTTCTGTCATAAGTGGACGAACTGCTTTTGCCACCGCTGTTAACGAGTAAGAGCTAATGTTGTGAGCTAATAAAAAGCCATCACGCGTCGTATTTAAGTATTCGCCTTGTAACTCTTCTTTGTTAGCAAAAGCAATACAGTGTGCTACACCGTGCACAACGCCAACTTCTTCTTTAATTTGGGCAAAGCATTTTTCAATTTCTTCGTCGTTCGTTACATCACATGGAAGAACGATATAATCTTCGCGACCAAGTGATTCGGCAAGATCACGTACAGACTTTTCCATACGCTCACCAGCATATGTAAAAATTAATCGAGCACCAGCTTCATGTAAAGAACGGGCAATTCCCCAAGCAATGCTACGTTTATTCGCAACACCCATTACCACAATATTTTTACCTTCGAAAGAGAGATTCATTGTTAATCCTCCTAATTTTTATTACATGTTATTAGTACCTAGTCATAATTATAGCATTTGCTTGTTTATCCTGACAACACTTTCCTTCTTGATTCAGTTATTCCCTATTTTTCGAGACGGTATAAGTGTGCTTTCTGAATTCGAACGAAATTGCCCCCATCAGTGAGGTACTTATCTTCTGCAAAATCTTGAAGGTGGGGGTCATACTCCCCATTAAGAGTGGGATTTCCCTTTTTCCAACTCTTCATGAATAGTGTTCCAAAATTGCTTAATGGCAACATGTGGAGTGAAGTTTTTTCCTATATCAGAAACAAAATGGCTCATTTTTTGATAAAAATGAGGATTTAATAAATTTTCATAGCACTGTAAAATATCTTGCTCATCTTTTACAAATAATGGGTAGTCCTCACCGAACAAATGAACATTACCAATTGTTTTCGTTGTCATGACCGGGATCCCTAATACTGAATATTCTAGTATTCTAGTTAAATAAGAAAATGTTGGATTTTTATTCCTAGTATCATCAAAAATTAAGGCTAAACCAACCCCAGCATTCAAAATCAACTGTTTCGTTTTCCATAAAGAAGCAACCCCATGATCAATCACTTCTTTTTCTTCAAGAATTTTTTTTGCTTTGTCAACATACGTTTTTTCAATGGAAGGGTAGACGAAATGTAAAAAAACATCCGGGTATTTTTTTCGAATGAGCTTTGTTGCGATTAAAGCTGTTTCAAGACCATATCTCTGTCGTATGACTCCAGCTTGAATTAAGTGGGGAGGTGACGCTCGATTCATTGGAAAATCGTCTTTAGTTCGTTCTACAAATTGTGGAAGTACTTTAATTTTTTTCGTTAACTGGTGAAGCGAGAAGTTTTGTTTGGCAACATATGATTTAAAACGTTCAGCCCATGGTTCTGACTGGAAAAACATCATTCTTGAATGGTGAAGAACAAAGAGCATTTCATTCATGATGTGGTCATCTGTTAGATCGTAATGGATCGAAAGAACAAGAAGCTTCTCCGCAAACTTTTTCTTCGCTTCGATAAGATCAATCGCTTCCTTTCGCCCACGAACAAAAATAAAATCATAATCTCTTTTTTCATTTAATTCGATGATTTTTTCCGTTATTTGTTTTTTTTCCGTTTGATGAAACGTAACATTTTTAAAATCATATCCATCTTGACCATTTGTAAATTCAAACGGCAATACACAATCGACAACATATTTTTTCTTCACATCAACTGAAAGCTCTTCTACCTTTTGATCAAAAGCTTTAAGTAAAGTTAAAAATTGAAGAACATCTCCTTTCGGTTTATATTTAGGAAAATAATAATAAAAACAAATTTTCAAGTGAATTCACCTTCCAGTATCCGATCGTATAGAGTTTTTAATTCGAGTGCTTGTTTATCGGCATGAAAATGTTTTTCTACCCACTTTCGTCCGGTAAAACCAAATTCCTCCCAAACACCTGTATCATTCATAAGTGTGATTAAGTTTTTGGCTAGTTCATCAATGTCCCCTTCTTTAGAAAGTAATCCGCTTTTTCCATCCACAACTCCTTCTGGTATTCCACTATGTTTAGTAGAAATAATGGGCAATCCCATAGCTTGTGCTTCAAGTATAGATACAGGTAGTCCCTCCATATTGCCGTTTTTTTCCGTTACACTTGGCAAACAAAAAATATGAGAGTCGTTTAGTTTTTCAAGTACACGATGGTGAAATTGTTGTCCTAATAATGTAATTTCATTTTGTAAGTGAAATTTATCGATCAATTTTTCTAATGTATGACGCATAGACCCTTCGCCGATAATCGTTAAATGAAAATTTGGAACGTTGTTTTTCACAATGGAAAGTGCTTCTATTAAATGATGGTGACCTTTTTTTTCAATAAGTCTGCCGACGGAAATTAATCGTATCGTTTTTCCATCTAGTTTACGAGGACGGAACGTAAATTGATCAACATCTATTCCTAAGTGATGAACAGTTATTTTTTCATTCGGGCAACCTAAAGAAAGGAGTTCTTTTTTAATTGCCTTTGAAGGAACAGCAAATGCCTCACACTTGTTAAACAAATCATGATACTTTCGCAAATTTTCTCTTTTAGAAAGGGGATATTTTTTCGCATCATACCCATGAATGAACGTAAGCATTGGAATGCCTAATGATTGTTTAGCCTGTAATGTATAAAGAGCGCTGGGACCGAAGTGGGCATGGATTAATTCGATACGGTTTCCTTCTAAAGCTGTTTGTAATTCCTTTTCATTATCAACTTTTATTAAATGGTCAACGGGAAACCGATCCTCATTTATCATTTTTTTTGTGAAAACAATATTTTGAAACCACTTATTTCGGATAATTTGTTGATGCACAAATGTTTCTGTTAATGGAAGATATTTACGCGTAACATGGCCTATTTTTTTCACATGGCGATTCATGAATATCCCCCCTTCAAGTTCACTTTGTTCATTTTGAAACATACAGCTAAACTTTTCCGAAAATACATCGACTCGCTATTCATGTTATCCTGAATCGCAAAGTCTATAGATGCTTCATAAAGTATCAATGACTTAAGAAAGGTGAGGAGGCATTGATGTTAAATTATGTGCTCTGTTTCTTTTTAGGGATTAACTTTGTTCGTAACCATCCTGTCTTCGTGGAGAACTCTGGTTCAAACTCATCTCCCCATTTTTTCAACATCTTTTTAATCAAGTCTTGTTTTAATTCGATATATTTTGGGCGGTTTTCTTTTATCGTTAGTCGTTTATCGTTATAGCGGTTTAAGTTATACAAATGTTTATCAATCCATAAAAAGTCATATTTCTCAATAAGTTTAAAAAGAATTCGCCTATCCTCCATGTACCTGCCACCATATTTATCGCACGTTTCCCACCCTCCAACATCTCTTAAACAACTCGTTCGATAAAAACGAGGATAAAACATATGTGTGTAACAAATTAAGTCGTATTTGTCTGGTGTACGAAAACTTCTTTGTTTAATGAGTATCCCATTCCCTCTTTCTCGACAGGCTTTGTGATTTCCATATGCAAGTGCGGTTGTTTTCGGTTCTCGTTCCATGTTTTTTAGCAATTCCTCAAGAGCGTCCTTTTCAAGCCAATCATCACTGTCTAATTGCACCATATATTCAGTATCCACTAAATCTAATGCTTTGTTTAAAACATGACAAACCCCTTTATTTTGTTCCATCTTATAATAATGTACTCGATTGTCTTTATTCATATATGATTGAATCATACTCTCTGTATCGTCCGTTGATGCATCATCAATAATGAGCAGCTTCCAATTTTGCAAACTTTGATTGAATACACTTTCGAGAGCATTGGTAAGGAGATGCGCTCGGTTATACGTTGGGATAACAATGGTTATTTGTGAGCTATTCAGATTCCTATCATGATTAGACACCCCATTACCTCCTTCTTTTTCAAAAATACTCCCTTTTAATTTATGAGTGGTTTGATGAAAAGTGAACGCTGAACCGTTAATGAATGTTGAAACTTTTCATTTTCTTCTTCATATCATAATATATTCCATCTGTATGAAAAGGAATGAACAATATGAGCATTGATGAACTTAAACGCATCGTCAAAAAAAGATACGGATTAGATGTAAGGAAAATGATTGAAATAAAATATGAACCTGAATCTTGTCTCGTTTATCAGGTGATAACAGAAGATGGAAATATGTACGCGTTAAAGGGACTGTCCATCCCCAACACGAAGCAAATGTTTATTATTCAAACCGAATTGTTGTTGAAACAAAAAGGAATAAAGCTTGCTGAGCCAATGAGCGATAAATGTGGAAATTATTCTTTTACACATGAGACTTTGTGTTTTTCTCTCTATGAATGGATTAGAGGATCTACTTATTCATTTAAAAGGTTTGACGACTTAATGATTCTTGTAGAGACAGCTTCTTTGTTGCATTCTCACTCCTATCATTTGAATTATCCTCCATCAATAAAAGTCCATACGTATATGACTCGAGAAAAGAAGTATGATCAATATATGATCCAACTACTACAGTGGCATGAAAAGCATAAACATTCAACACGTTTAAAAGAGAAAGAAATAACGAAAGCAGTTCCTTATTTCTTACAAATCGGTATGCAAGCTTCTCATTATTTAAAAGAAAATGGGTATAGGGATCTGATGAAACATTCGTTTAAAAACCAAACGTTAGTTCATGGAGATCTTCATACAAACAATATTATTGTTAACCATAATAATGAAATCGTTCTTATTGATTTCGAAAATGTTCATTATGATTTACCTTCTGTTGATTTGAATCGGTTATGGAGAAGATATATGAAAAGGCATGTGTTTAAAGCGAGTGATTTTATAAAGATGCTTGAAAAATATCAGCGTATCCATCCTGTGTCGGCACAAATAGAAAAGTTGATGATGATTGATTTTTTATTTCCGTACAATTTTGAACATATGGTTCGTAAACAACGATTTCAGCAAATGTCGTTAGAAGAAGTCAACCATTTAATTGAACAAGAGAAACAAAAAGCGAAATTTATACTAAAAGATTATTTTAAGAGTGGGATAAAGTGAAATTTCATACAGTGGAGGTTTTTTTCGGGATAACCTAAAGGCCTTTGTGATCCACAGGACTTAGGGGGGTCTTACTGTCCGTTAAGAGCGGGATAAAATAAGGGGCCCATATTAGGGGACATTACGCCAAAATGAAGACCGAAAGAATGTTGATTTTACAAATTCTTTCGGTCTACTTTTTTAGATTTTGGGGTCGTAAATACTACTTTTCGGACAGCCCCATATTTTCTAGCACGATTCACAAAATTCAAGCTCTCGTTTCAGTTCGTCGACGTATTCGCGCGAACCGGTAACGATGAGGCGGTCTCCTGCCTTTAGCTCTGTATCCCCGTGTGGTACTATGGAGTCTTTTCCTCTAAAGATGCGGACAAAGATCACATCGCCTGTAAACGGGAAGTTGCGCAGGAGAATTCCGTTATACTTATAGTTGTTCATATTAATTTGATACAAAGTTGTCTCTTGGTTAGAAAGAATTCTCATGACACTTGGTGATTCAATTAACGCTCGAAGCAAAATTTTCGTCGATAGTAAAACAGAGAATGCATCAATTCCTTTTTCCTTCAATGCTTCGATTAGTTCAAGAGAAGCAATACTTGCAATGACTCGATTAACACCTTGTTCTTTCGCAAACAAAGCAATTTCTGCATTTCGCTCCTCATTCCCTGTTGCAACTACGAGTATATCTGTTTCCATAATATTATATTTTTTCAACGTTTCAATCGAGTAGTCTTCAAGTTCTTCAATTTTAAATAACGATTTTGAAATTTGTTTATCAAGCTTATCTTGTAGCGTGTGATAGACGGTTGCTTCATATAAATTGTCATTTAATTCACGCGTTACAGGTAATGTCATCTGATTGGCCCCGATAAAGGATACTTTTAACTTCGTGTTTTGCACTTCTTGTTTCGGGAAAATTTTCTGGAACCCTATCGGTGATACAATACTTGCTAGAACAGCCACTAATATGAGTGCACCTGCCATATTGGCATCAATAATGTTCATTTTTTTGCCGATTTCTGCAGAAGCAATGACTAACGAAAGTGTTGATGTTAATAAAAAGGCAGAGGCGACTGTTGTTTTCATATCATACCAACGATTTAAATAAAAAACCGGGACAAGCTTTGAAATAAATAACGCTAAAAATAGCAACGGTATTAACAATAAAATTTGTGGATCTTTAAACAATGTCCAAATATCTAGCTCAACGCCGACCATTACAAAGAAAATCGGAATTAAAAAGCCGTATCCAAAAGAATCAAGCTTTTGAACCATTTCAGTATTTGGAGATAGTAATGACACTAATACACCTGCTAAAAAGGCGCCTAAAATATTTTCAGCGCCAACGGTTTCAGAAATGGCGACTAACATAATAATTAGCGTAAAAACTGCCCGTGTTCCAATTTGAATAGTCCCTTTGGACATCGTTTCAATAAAGGAACGGTTTTGGAACCTTTTCCCTAAGAAATACAATAGTACACCTGCACCAAACAAGATCAGTAACAACCACGTATTGCTATTGCCACCACCGTATAAAGCGGCAAAAACCGCTAATAAAATCATCGTCGCTAAATCGGCAATAACAGCAATTAATAAAATAATTTGGCCAATATTAGACTTCATAATATGCGCATCTTTTAACGTTGGAACGACAACCCCTAATGAAATCGTTGAAATAATCAACGTCATTAAAAAGGCGTTATCAATAAAACCTACCCATACAAATAAATAAGATAATCCTAAAGATAAAATGAAAATACCGATGAACACAACCATCGCAACTGCAAACGTATTCGGTGCAGCTTTTCCATTCGGAAGTGCTTCTTTCTTTTTATTTTTCGCAAAGGCAGAAAAATCAATTTCAACGCCGCTTAAAAACATGAGAAAGATAAACCCGAACGTCGATAATATTTCAAGCCAAGGATCTGGATGGACAAGATTGAATCCACTTTTCCCGATGATAAGACCCATAATAATTTCGGCAACCACTACTGGAATCACATTTAACTTTAATCGATGTAAAATAATCGGTGTTAAAAAAGCTACGATTAATACAATCACTAACGATGTCACAGATGCATGACTTTCCATTCACATTACCTCCTTATGAAGAGGAACACCTTATTCGTGCACCAAACCACTATAATAAATAATTCATAAATAACGTCGCCATACCAAAATAAATTAAAATACTAATAATGTCATTAATCGTCGTAATGAAAGGTCCTGAAGCAACAGCAGGGTCGATATTCAACCGGTGCATAATAAGCGGAACAAACGCTCCTGCAATGGTCGCAACGGTTAAAGTAGCAAGGATAGATATCCCGACAAGCAACCCTAAATACAATTGCTGTTTCCATAAAAAAACAGTGACGGTGACAACGATCCCACAAACGGCTCCTGTTATGAGGCCGGTCCCCGCTTCTTTTAATAATATTTTCCGGACACTCGACTGTTCAAGGTCATCCGTTGCTAATCGACGTACAGCAATCGCTAACGCCTGTGTCCCTGTGTTACCCGCCATCCCAGCAATAAGGGGAATAAAAACAGCTAATATCGCTACTTTGTTTATCGTATCTTCAAATTGGCCAATAAGGCTTGCTGTAAACATTCCTAAAAAAAGTAAAATAATGAGCCAAGGCAATCTTTTTTTAGCCGCTGTAAATGGATTCGGTTCACTCGAATCAACATCACTCACGGCCGCCAATTTTGAATAATCATCTGAAGCTTCTTCATCTAAAACGTCAATGATGTCATCTACGGTAATAATTCCTAACAGATGATTTTGAAAGTCTACAACCGGTAAGGCTAAAAAGTCATAGTCCTTCATTTTCCGTGCAACTTCTTCTTGGTCATCGCCAACCGATACCGAATATACCCGCTCATTCATAATGTCCCCAATCATGGTGTCATCATCGTGAATAATTAAATCTCGAAGTGAGATGACACCGACTAAATGTTTTTCTTGATCTATGACATAAATATAATAAATCGTTTCGGCTTCTGGCGCTTCATTTTTTAAAATGTTCATCGCCGAACGAACGGTTTGATTCGCATGAATAGCAATGTATTCCGTCGTCATAATACTACCAGCCGTAAACTCTTCATAATGAAGTAATTCACGAATTTCTTCGGCAGATTCTTTATTCATAATCGTCAAGTAGCTTGCTACTTGATCTTTGTTCAAATCATTCAACACATCTACCGCATCATCGACGTACATATTCTCCAACATTTGTGCCCCAAAGGTTGGATCCATTTCTTCTAAAAATCGATTATAGCCCCCATCATCCTCTTCAATATGTTCAAAAATCGAAGCCATTTCATCAGGAGAAAGATAACTGTACACACGCATTCTAGCATCTTTTTCTATTTTTAAAAAAAATTTTGCTTGATCATACGGATGAAGCTGTAAAAAAATATCTCGAAAAGTGGACAAATCTTCCTTTAATAGCGAATTTACTAGTACGTTTTCATCAAATTCCACTCGCTCTTTTTCAGATGGCATCATGTCCCCTCCTCTCAAACGTTTTCCCACATAAACAAGGATCAAACCTTTGCAATCATTCGATTCGTTTAAAAGTCCTATCGGTCATCTCATGTGACATATGATCCCACTTGTGAAAAATTCACTTTATTACTGTCTTACTATATTAGCAAATCTCACCGTTATTGTCGCTAAAGGATGGAAAAATTTTATCTACTTAAAAAAAGACGGAAAATTCCAAAGCGACTGAAACATCCTTTTATTATATAGAGTTGCAATTCCCTTGCTTCTTTACTCTGAAACTTCATTCTTTAACTTTCCTTTGATATGATAAAAAGGAAATATTTCCTAAAGGAGATCAAACATGTTTGACATTATTGGAGACATTCACGGATGCTTTCAAGAGTTTAAAGAATTAACCGTACGACTAGGGTTTCAATGGAAAGATGGGATTCCCACCCATTCAGAAGGAAGGAAATTAGTGTTTGTAGGAGATTTAGCCGATCGTGGTCCCGAGTCTCTAAAAGTCATTGACGTTGTTTATCGAGTGATTAACGAAAAGCACGGGCACTATGTCCCAGGAAATCATTGTAACAAACTATATCGCTTCTTTCTTGGAAATCCCGTTAAAATTGCACACGGATTGGAAACAACCGTTGCTGAATATGAACAATTAGACCGAAATAAACAACAAGATATGCGAAAAAAATTTATGTCACTTTACGAGAATGCTCCTCTTTATGCGGTGCTTGATAACGGAAGGTTGGTCGTTGCTCACGCGGGGATTCGTGAGGACTATATCGGAAAAAAGGGATCAAAAGTGAAAACATTTGTGTTATATGGTGACATTACGGGAAAAACGAATCCAGATGGAACACCTGAAAGAAGAGATTGGGCAAAGCTTTATAAAGGAGAGGCTTTCATCGTTTATGGACACACACCTGTCATGAAACCACGCATCATTAATAATACCGTCAACATTGATACAGGTTGTGTTTTCGGTAATCAATTAACAGCCTTTCGTTATCCGGAAAAGGAAATCGTCTCTGTCCCGTCGACAATGCCTTACGTAGCGGAGAAGTTTCGAAAACTGGATTGACACAATCAGTATCTCCATTATCAGTAAAAAACCATGCATCATCATTTTTCATGCATGGTTTTTTACGATTCTTTTCATATCGATTGGCATTGGGCTTCTAAATGATAGTTGCTTTTTTAATAGTGGATGATAAAACGCTAATTTTTCACTATGAAGTGCTTGGCGATCAATTTCTTCTGCTAAACCTCCGTATAATGTATCACCACATAGCGGATGGCCAATATGTGACATATGTACACGGATTTGGTGTGTTCGACCTGTTTCTAATTGCAGTTCAACGACTGATTTATCTGGAAGGCGTTCAATGACTCGGAAGTGAGTGACTGCATGTTGACCCTCTTTTTTCACTGTTCGTTCAATGATGCTATCTTCTTTTCTAGCGATTGGTGCATCGATTGTCCCTGCATCTTCTCGTAAAACACCGTGAACGACTGCAAGATACGTTCGCTTTATCGCACCTTTTTGCTGTTCTTTTGAAAACAATGAATGACTAAAGCGATGCTTGGCAACGAGCAGTAAACCAGATGTGTCACGATCTAGCCGATTTACGATATGTACGGTATGGTTTACATCCTTTTTTTCATAATAATAAAGCAAGCCATTCGCTAAGCTTCCAGTTGAATGTTCCCTTGATGGGATGGAAGAAAGGTAAGGCGGTTTATTGATGACTAAACAATGTTCATCTTCATAAACGATATTTAAAGGAATAGCTTCAGGCTTCATTGAGTCACTTCGTTTTTCTTCTGGGAATACGACGGTCACATTGTCCCCTTCTTGCAACAAATACCGCACATTTTCCTCCTGTCCATTAACCGTAATCTGTCCACCATAAAATTTAATATCGGTCAATGCCGCTTTTGAAAGTTGCTGTTCGCGTAAAAATTCACGAAGTATTTTCCCCTCATCTTTTTGTTTGATTTTCCAAGATAAATGAAATGGCTTCACATTTATTTCCCTTTCTATGATGAAGATTGCTTACGCTTTTTAAGTCTTTAGGTGCCGTCTTCCTGGCTTCAGAGAAAAATGCGACTGTTGAAATTTCAAAAAGAATCCACTATCGTACTTGATCAATCCGTTTCAGTAATAAACGAATCGCGGACTCGTTTCCAAAACGGGAACGGTCTGAAACGAGCGAAGCGAACTTTTTCTTGCGCAACTCGACATTGAATCGATTTGACATCTTTATGTAATAACGTTAAATGATCAATTGTAATTTGAAAATCGACGTCATTCACTGGACGTAATAAACAAGTATGGTGGTCTGGTAGGATAAGTGGTGAACCAATTGTACGGAACACGCGGTTATTAATGGACGCCATTTCCGCTAATTGAATAGCTTGTAACGATGGATGAAGAATCGCTCCACCTAATGCTTTATTATAAGCGGTACTACCAGTTGGAGTCGAGATACATAACCCATCACCACGAAACGTTTCAAACAATTGCCCTTTAATTTCCACATCCATGACGAGCGTTCCTTCAATGCTTTTTACGGTGCATTCATTTAATGCTAAATAGCGAGCTTCTTTCCCACCCTTAATATAGCGAACAATGACTTCTAACAATGGGTATTCGACGACTTGAAAAGGTGTTTTTGCAATGGCAATGACAAGTTTTTCGATTTCTTCTGGTACCCAGTCTGCATAAAACCCTAAATGTCCTGTATGTACACCGACAAACGCCGTTTTATCTAACCGGCTTTTATAGCGATGAAATGCGTATAATAACGTGCCATCCCCACCGACAGAAATGACAATGTCCGGTTGATCTTCATCATATTCCAATTCAAAATTAAGCAAATATGTCCGCATTTTTTGTGCAAGCGTATTGGAAGTTCCATCACCTTTTGAGGAAATCGCAAATTTCATAGTCATTATGCTCCTTTATCAAAATTTACCCCTTTATCCCACTTAAAACGAGCCAGTGGGGTTGCTCCCATTGAATGAAGTTTCATGTTTATTACGTCTACGTCTCTGTTTTTCTTAAAAATATAACATGTGCATCTTGAATTTCACCGCGAATCTGTGACATTTCCTCATCTAAACGATAAGCAGCTTCTGCGGCACGTTGGAGTCGGATTTTAATATTTTCTGGTATATTCCCACTATATTTATAATTGAGAGAATGTTCAATCGTCGCCCAAAAGTTCATCGCTAATGTCCGAATTTGAATCTCTACGAGAATTTTCTTTAACCCTTTAAATGTTTGAACAGGATACCTAACGACTAAGTGATAAGAGCGATAGCCACTTTCCTTTTGATGGTTAATATAATCCCGTTCTTCGACAATTTCAAAGTCGTCACGTTTCCTAAGCATTTCAAGTACGTTTTTAATATCGTCTACGAACTGGCACATAATTCGAAGACCTGCAATATCTTGTATTTCTTTTTCGATATTTTCTTTGGAAATATTTTTTCTTCTTGCCTTAGCTAAAATGCTTGGAACAGGCTTTACACGTCCTGTGACAAATTCGATCGGCGAATGCTCTCCCTCTAATTCAAATTGTGAACGTATCCCTCTCAGTTTCACCTTCAATTCTTCTACTGCTTGCTTGTACGGTGATAAAACTTGCTCCCATTCTTGATAATCCATCTTTTCCCCCCCTAGAACATTCAAGGAAAAACCTCTTTCTTTATAAGATAAAATGCCTAGCCCTCGAGTCAAAACGTGACGCCGTAAAGGCAAAAAGCGCCTTTTCGTCGTAAGAACATTTTTGCCTGAGGCAGAGCAAGGCGCTTTCGCTTTTCTTTCTATTCATTTGTATGGAAAACTTCTGTCACTTTTTGCTCCATCACTTCTCCATAATTTGCATTATCTTTAATGTTTTCGGTTACATATTGGAGCTCGTCATTAAAATGTTCGAGTAAAATCATTTCGCCGTCCATTTGTGCATAAACGGGAAAATCACCGTGTAGCGCCTTTTTAAGCATTGGCCAATGGGATGATTGGATACTTAAATATACGAAATCCTCCCCGCTATCCAACATATAAATAAATGAAAGCTGGTCAGAGTCAGCTAATAGCTGGCCTGTAGCTTGTAGATTTTTCACTTCATCTTTGTTCATTTCTGTATGTAGGATGAGTTGATTCTCTTTTTGTACTGCTTCTATTACTTCAATTCGTTTTTTCATCATAATCCCCTTTCTTCGTTTTCACACTTCATAAATCTCCTGATGACATATGTTTAATCCATCATTTATTGTATCATATTGATGGAGGCATTTCTCAAAGGTCAAAAGCTCTTTATATTGTACTAAATTTACATACTATTTTAAAACGAAAGGAACCAATTTTTTCATGACACAAGAAATCGAAATTGAATTTAAAAACTTATTAACGAAAGAAGAATTTTTGAAGCTGACTCATTATTTTCACCTCAACGATTCCTCATTCGTAACACAGCATAATCATTATTTTGATACGAAAGACTTTTCGTTAAAAAAACTAGGAGCGGCATTACGAATTCGTGAAAAAAAAGATCGTTTTACGTTAACATTAAAACAACCCGCTCAAGTAGGATTATTAGAAACGCACCAATTATTATCAGAAAAAGAAGTAGAACAAGCGATTCAACATTCGATCTTACCTGCTACTGGTGAAGTCATTCATCAACTGAGCAAGCTTCACATCAAGGCGGAAGATTTACAGTTTTTTGGCACTCTTACGACCGATCGAGCGGAAGTTTTATTGGAAGAAGGCTTAATCGTTCTCGATCATAGCCGATATTTAAAGAAAGAGGATTTCGAAATCGAGTTTGAGGTTCAAGATGAAGAGCTTGGAAAAAAGCGATTTCGATCGCTGCTTCAATCTTTTCATATTCCTATCCGTCATACTGACAATAAAATTAAACGATTTTATTTAGCAAAATATAAAGATTCCTAAAAAGGAGAACTTAACGCATGAATATTTCTACGCACGTTAAAACATTGTTCGAATTGCAAGCACTCAAATCTTTTTCTCAAAAACAAAGCCCTTCAACAATTGAAAAGTCAGAAACAGGTTTAGCATTCGATGAGCTTTTGTCAATATTTGTAGCGAATAACAAAAAAGCAAATGTTGAGTCAATAAAAGATAGGAGTCTTTCTTTACCAAAAGTGACTCAAAACACGGCTATGTTGATGAAAAATAAAGGAGATGTTGACTCGATTATCGAGCAGGCGGCCGAAAAATATGGTGTTGACGCTACATTAATTAAAGCCGTCATTCATCAAGAGTCGCGCTTTAACCCGAATGCCGTAAGTTCAGCTGGTGCGATTGGTTTTATGCAACTAATGCCGAGTACGGCAAAAGCTTTAGGTGTTGAAAATCCGTTTGACCCCGTTCAAAACATTGAAGGTGGAACGAAATATTTAAAGCAAATGCTAACAAAGTATAACGGAAGCCTTGACTTAGCATTAGCAGCCTATAATGCAGGACCTGGTAATGTTGATAAATACGGCGGTATTCCTCCTTTTAAAGAAACGCAAAACTACGTACAAACAATTAAAACACGGTACTATACGTAAAGGATACGATGTCAAACGGCACGTATCCTTTTTTTATATTTAACCATTTTTTGATCATGAAAGAGAAAGTGGACAACATATAAGCGGTTCGTTTGAGATATCGGAACCTCACTGATAAAATAAATAACAGTTAGTTAAGGATTCAAATTAAAAGGAGCTATTGTGATGATGAATTCATCTAAAACACCATTTGAAGTAATTGGAGAAGAGCGTTTACATGAACTTGTTGATACTTTTTACCATAAAGTGAGCAAACACCCATTACTAAATCCTATATTTCCAGACGACTTAACGGAGACAGCTCGGAAGCAAAAACAATTTTTAACACAATATTTAGGTGGGCCCTCTCTTTATACGGAGGAACATGGACACCCGATGCTTCGGGCACGTCATCTCCCCTTTCCAATTACGCCATCACGTGCAGAAGCTTGGCTATCTTGCATGAGAGAAGCGATGGATGAAATCGGTTTAGAAGGAGAGATCAGGGAATTTTTCTATCACCGCCTTGTTTTAACTGCCCAGCATATGGTTAATACCCCTGAAAAGGATGATTCTATTGAATTCGAATAACCAAGAATCAAAAGCGGCTCATTTTTTCTCTCACTGTCAAGGACATCCTCAAAAGCCGCTTGAAGTGTATTTGTTCATCGATCCATTATGTGCCGAATGCTGGGCACTAGAGCCTTTTATTAAAAAGCTTCAAATTGAGTACGGGCGATTTTTTACGCTTCGTCATATTTTATCAGGCACATTAGCCACGTTAAATTTAACAAAACGTCGACCGCCCGGTAATATCGCACAATCTTGGAAAAAAACAGCGAGTCTTTCAGGAATGTCATGTGACGGAACATTATGGACGGAAAATCCAATTCCATCACCTCATATCGCCTCTTTAGCGATAAAAGCAGCTGAGATCCAAGGACGAAAAGCAGGTATACGCTTTTTAAGGAAGCTTCAAGAGGTCGTATTTCTCGAAAAACAAAACGTATCAGATGAAAATGTGTTAATGGATGTGGCCCATTCCGTTGGTCTCGATCTCGAAGAGTTTCACAATGACATCCATTCTCCAAGTGCTCAAAAAGCTTTACAGTGCGATTTAAAAATTACAACAGACATGGAAGTAAAAGAAATACCGTCACTTGTTTTTTACCATTGTGATGAAGATGTTGAAGGACTAAAAGTGACAGGTTTATATCCATATGAAACGTATGTACACATTTTGGAAGAAATGATTGGCTGCCGACCAAAGCCATCACAAGTTCCACCACTTGAAATATTTATGAAACATTTTAAGTTTGTCGCTTCAAAAGAAATCGCTGTCGTTTACAACATGACTTTAGTACAAGTGGAATTCGAAATGAAACGACTGCAGCTCATGCAAAAAGTCGAGCGCGTACCTGTCAAGCACGGTACATTTTGGCGATACTTGGAATAGGAGGGCGTATCGATCTTTTTCATAAAGTTTTCAAAGGATAATGGAGTCTTCGATGTGCAACTTAAAATGCGCAAGCAGGTCCCTCCTCTCATGCAGTTGCGTTCTTTTTTCATGACTTGCGGATTTATTCTCCAAACTTGCGGATACGATTCTTAAGCCACGAAAAAACGGACGAGTCAATCGTCCGTTTTTTATTTCAACTACCCTTTAAAAGCCACATCTCAATTTTATTCATCACTTTTTCAAATTTATTTATCGGTTTCTTCATTTTATTCATCACTTCAAGGCTATTATTTATCGCTTTCTCAAATTTATTTATCACTTTGACTTCACAAACGAAATAAGGAATTGACCAAATATAGCCAATTCCTCTTTTGATTTGTATACGTATTAATTCCCCATCTATGTAAACGCTTTCTAGATTACCTTTAAAGAAACCGCACTACTCGTGCGGTTCCTATTGTCTTAACGACAACAAAGGGGATGGGAGAAATTTTCACGGTCAAACAAAGGGGTAAATGTTTGTTGTGTGATAAATTTCACGTAATAAAATATAACAAATATCGACGATATTTGACAAGACTTTTATCAAAAGTTCACAAATTTGTCACAAAAACATGTTTTGTCATCTTTTTTCATAACCTATTACAAACGGAAAAATCGGCAAACCATTGTGGAGGGATTTACATGAGAAAAATGAATGTTCTTCTCTGCATCTTATGTTTTATAGTAGCTTTCTTTTTAAACATTTTAGGTTTAATGAAACTGATCCCACTCTATATTACGTCTCCCTTATTGTTTATTATTATTTTTGTCACCCTTTACCTCTTGAATCACCGGAAAACATTTCGGGGGTTTTAGAATTAACAAACGGTGAAGAATCTCCTCTTCACCGTTTTATTGCTCCTTGTTAAATTCGATTTAACAACTCTTCCATTTCTTCAAGCTTTTCTGCAAATACTTTACATGCTTGTTCAATCGGTTCTTTTGTCGTCATATCAACACCGGCTTTTTTCAATACTTCGATTGGATAATCAGAGCTTCCTGCTTTTAAGAAATCAATGTATCGTGTAACAGCCGGTTCGCCCTCTTCAAGAATTTGTTTACTTAAAGCTGAAGCTGCACTAAATCCTGTTGCGTATTGATAGACGTAGTAATTGTAGTAGAAGTGAGGAATCCGGGCCCATTCCAATCCGATTTCTTGATCAACAACCATGTCTTCACCAAAATAGGTTTTATTTAAATCGTAATAGATGTTTGTTAACAGTTCTGGTGTTAACGGTTCACCGTTTTGAGCTCTTACATGAATGTCATGCTCAAATTGTGCAAACATCGTTTGACGGAACACAGTACCTCTAAACCCTTCTAAATAATGATTGAGTAAATAAAGGCGTTTCTTCTCGTCATCAACCGTCTTTAATAAGTAATCCGTCAATAAATTTTCATTGCATGTGGATGCAACTTCTGCAACGAAAATCGAATAGTTTCCATACGGATACGGCTGGTGCTTTCTCGTATAGTAACTATGCACCGAATGGCCGAATTCGTGTGCAAGTGTATATAAATTATTTACATTATCTTGCCAATTCATTAATATATAAGGATTGGTACCGTACGTACCTGATGAGTATGCCCCGCTTCTTTTCCCTTTATTTTCGTGCACATCGACCCAGCGATTTTCAAAGCCTTCTTTTAAAATGTTTACATATTCCTCACCGAGTGGCGCAAGACCTTTTAAGATCATATCCTTTGCTTCTTCATAAGTAACCTTCATTTTAACTTCTTGAACGAGCGGAGTGTATAAGTCATACATATGAAGTTCATCTACTTGTAACACTTTTTTCCGTAAGGCGATGTAACGTTGTAATAACGGCAAATGCTTATTAACTGTTTCAACAAGATTGTCATATACCGACTCTGGAATGTTATTTGCGCTTAATGCTGCTTGACGAGCGTTTTCATAGTTTCTTACTTTTGCATAAAAATTATCTTTCTTTACAGCGCCATTTAATGTACTAGCAAATGTATTTTTAAATTGATCATATGTGCCATATACTGCTTTAAATGCATCTTGGCGAACTCTGCGATCACTGTTTTCCATAAAGGTAATAAAACGGCCATGCGTTACCTCTACTTCTTCCCCGTTTTCATCTTTAATTGTTGGGAATTGTAAATCCGCGTTATTTAATTTTCCAAACGTGTTACTTGATGACGCTAGCGCCTCAGATGCTTGTGCTAAAATGGCCTCTTGTTCAGAAGATAGTACGTGCGGACGCTGGCGATTAATCTCATTTAACGCATGCTCATATAACTTTAATCCTTCATGGATGTTGATGTACTCCTCTAACGTTTTTTCCTCAATGGCTAAAATCTCTGGCACGATATATGAGGAAATGCTTGACGCTTCTGTATAAAGTGTCGTGGCGCGGTCATTCAAGCTTTGATAAAAGGAATTCGTTGTATCTTGGTCATAACGCATGTGAGCATATGTATAGAGCTTTCCTAAACGTTCCATCACTTGATCTTCATATTGGATTGCTTCGTATAAAACGTCAGCTGACTCCCCCAACTTCCCTTTAAATTCAGCAATCTTCGGAATGGCTTGTTTAACTTCCTCAAATTCCTTTTCCCATTCATCATCTGTACTGAATATATCTTCTAATCTCCATGTATCTTCAACTTTGATTTCCTCTCGTTTCGGCAATGTTTTCACATTCGGTTTTTCCGACATCCTCAATTCCCCTTTCATTTTTTCATATAGAGAAGATTCCCTCTATTGGGTCTTTTTTCAATCATATGCCACATTTCTCTCTAAATCAAATGATTTCGAATTTCTCGATCCATTTTAGGATATTCGTTTGGAAAACGATTCATACTTTTCTTTTTAGGCGAAAAACAACCTCAAGCGCTCGATCTCTTGAAAGAATTTCTTCTAAATTGTTTGTAAATAACTGTTCTTTTACTCTTTGATACGAATCTCTCCCGATTTTCTCGACCGTTTCCAGTTTTACTAAACGATCCAAGTAAGACTGGACGACTTCTTGAACTAAAAAAGGGGAATGAAAACGATTCACCCGAACCGATAATGATCCAAAGTGACGTTTTATGAGCCATAATACTCTTTGTAAATGAAACGTTTCTTTTAAAGGTATGGTTGAAATGGCGTAAAGAATAACGGCTTGCCACACATAGACCGCTTCATCTATCTTCCAGCCATTCGGGAGAGGAATAAACGCTTCAGACGGTATATGCGTTAAAGGAATTCCGTATGTTTCATAAAGCATGGATTGAAGAACCTTTTCTTGTTTATTCAAATGTACTTTTGGTGTTTGACGATATCTTTGCAGTTTGAGAAACCATTGCTTTTGATATGTAGAAATGTTCCATTCTACTTGTTTTGGATTGAGGCAATCTTGAAAGCTTATATCGAAAGGATGAAATAGTTTGATGTTGGCAAACACCGTTTGTTTCGAAAAAGGGACAATGGTTTCAAGAATCATGAAGTGTTTAAGTTTCGAACAGTAAAAGATCATAAAGGGCTTCCCTTTACTCGTAAAACGAATAAATAACCAAAGAAACTCATTAAAACGAAACTCAAACGTTTTTACCCGTTTTAAGCGATTACCACCAAGTATCCATATCGGGATCATCGATTCATTTTCATATCCTTCTGTACGACTTTTCATTAATGAATAGGGAATTTTTGAACATTGGTATTCTATTGCATATTTTTCCGTTTGAGAAGATAAAAAGAGGTCGGCTCGCTGTTTAATTGAAGGGAAGTATGTTTCAAGTTCACAAGAAATTCCTTGATTCTTTAGCCACCTAAAAAGCTGCATTTTCCCTTCCATATGATATAATGTCTCATTTTCCGAATCGACAGAACAGGATACGCTTTTGAGGTGAGCAAAGTGAGGAATTCGCGTGTCGCCCATTTTTAATTGTACTGGATTTTGGCAGGCAGGACAGCGAAATTGGACGTTGTTTTTTAGTTGTTTCAACCGATCTTTCGTCCAGTTTGAATCCAATAAATAAATTTTTTCTTGATCTGATGTTTCCGCTACAAGCAAAAAACCACATCCTTTTTTTCTTTTATCACCATTTTATTCGATGCTATTTTGGATATTTCCTTTTTTTAATTAGATTTTTGTAGAATCATGTCTTACAGGGAGAATTTATTGATTAACGAATAGATCCAAAAGGGACTATGGTATAATCTAAAAAACTAATACAAAAAAGGTGTTATTGACATGAAACATTTCATCAATCTATTTTACTTTGCTTATGAACAAGCTATTTCTTGTCTTTTTGCTGTTATCATTTTCGCATCATTAGCCATTACAAAAACAGTCGACATACCTTACATCCAAAGATATGATCTCATTTTAATCATTTGTATTTTGACTCAAATTTTCATGATTTTGTTTCGTATTGAAACAGTTGATGAGCTTAAAGTTATTTGTGTTTTTCACTTGATTGGACTAGCACTAGAAATTTTCAAAGTTCATATGGGATCTTGGTCATACCCTGAGGAAGCATGGTCAAAGGTTTTGGGCGTCCCTCTTTATAGCGGATTTATGTATGCAAGTGTGGCTAGCTATATGTGTCAAGCATGGAGAAGACTTAACCTACAAATTCACCATTGGCCACCGTCTTGGATTGTTGTACTTCTTTGTACAGCCATCTATTTAAATTTTTTCACACATCATTTTATTATGGATGTTCGCTGGGGATTAAAAGTAATCATTGTTCTCGTCTTTTATCGTACGATTGTTTTGTTTACGATTCGTCAAACTACTAACAAAATGCCAATGATTGCTTCTTTTATTTTAATCGGATTTTTTATTTGGATTGCCGAAAATATTGCAACATTTTTCGGAGCTTGGAGTTACCCAAACCAACAACACGAATGGGAACTTGTTCATATTGGAAAAATTAGCTCTTGGCTTCTTCTCGTCATTGTTAGCTTTTTAATTGTCGCTCAACTTAAAGATGTTAAGGCAAACCGACAACATGAAAAACGAAGCAATTTTTCAATATAGACATATAAAATGAAGTATCGGATCGCTTTTTAAAAGAACGCCTAAATATGACTTCAGCAAAACACAAAAAGGCCGATTTCCGTTTGAAATCGGCCTTAATCTTCGATAGATGAATCATTGTCTATTTTACCTGGCCAAGCAGCCAAGTTTTTATTATTAGCTATATGTTTACTGATCCAATTCATCTTTTATATTGCCAGATAGGCTGGCTGGGCATGCGATAAGTTTTTAAGAAAAGTGTTGACGAACTTGTTCTAAGGCATTGTCCTTCATCACTAATGTTCCATATTCCTCTAAACGGTGAATCGTTACACGGGATTCGTGACCGAATTCTAAGATAAGACTTAAAATGTCCTCCACTATTTCATCTTCTTCCTCTAAAAACTCAACGAATAAATAGTATTTCCCTTCGTAAGCAAATAAACTATTTTGAAAACCTTCTAGAATATATTTTGAAAGAGAGATGATATGTTCAAAATCATCAAATCTTATAACAAACTGTAATTGTTCTTCCTCTTCATCTCTAGGAGCAGGATTAGGTGAATTAAAATGGCTATCGAGTAACGACTCAATATTCTCATCAACAGGAAAATCCTTCATTTTCCCTTCTAGGATCGGTAGCTCAAGTTTTTGTCCATCTTTAGACAGTTGTGCTCTTGTGACAATAACTTCTAATCCTTTATCGTTTGCTTGAACTTGGATCCATAAAGGTCCTTCAATCGGAAAGTCTTCTTCTTCATGAATTTCGTCCATCATTTCCCAAAAAAGTTCTTCACTACGTTCGCGGTTATACCATATTTCTTCTCGGTCAAAACCTCGCTCCTCTATATCAACATATGAAATGTAAAACTTTACGGTATGTTCATTAATGCGCTCTATATCCATTTGAACAACCTTCCCTTCTATATAATTTTTGGAAGGGACAACTAACCCCCGAATCCGCTCTACTTTTCTTCAATTTACCCAAATGCAAAACATTTTAACCGTTAGCACCATAGTTGTTCAACTATCTACATCTTGTACTTATATTGTATGATAAAACACTGTATAAAGAAATAAAAAATGCTTCGATTTTAAAAAACAGTCATATACCTAGTTCTATTCATAAGTGGACGAATCCTTCATATATATGGTACAAGCGTGAATGATGGAAAAGAGAGGTTTTTTCAATGGATGAACAGTTGATTTTATCTATATTTATGATTATTGGCATTGATCTCGTCTTAGGTGGGGATAACGCAATTGTCATTGCATTAGCTTGTCGGAACCTTCCGGAGTCAAAGCGAAGTCAAGCAATCCTGTTCGGAACAATTTTAGCCGTCGTCTGCCGCATTATTTTAACAATTGTGGCCGTTTATTTGTTACAAATTCCATTTCTTCAGCTAATCGGAGGGATCTTTTTATTATATATCGCCTTTTCATTACTAACAGGAGAAGATAATCGTCATACGATCAGAAGCCCCAATTCCTTAAGGAGAGCAATACAAACGATTGTCGTGGCTGATATCGTCATGGGTTTTGATAACACAATCGCCATTGCAGGTGCAGCGAATGGACATATTTTGCTCGTTATTTTCGGACTTGTCATATCCATCCCGATCATCGTATGGGGAAGTGGCATCATTTTACATGCCATGAACCGTTTTCCACTACTCATTTATGGCGGTGGAGGAATATTAGCTTTTACTGCCGGTAAGATGATCGCAGCAGACAAAACCTTTCACGCCTTCTTTCTTCAAGACCCAGCAATCATCTTTTCATTGCCCTATATGACGACAGGGTTTATCATTTTTGGCGCTCTTTTTTATGAACAAATCAAAAAGCCCTCTACATAAGCAGAAGGCTTCATATATTTAGTTAACTAGTCGTTGTGCTTCTTTTAGTTGGAAAGTGCGAACTTTACGAGGTAGGAAACGACGGATTTCGTCCTCATTATATCCTACTTGTAAACGTTTCTCATCAATGATAATTGGCCGGCGTAAAAGCCCTGGATGTTGTTGAATGATGTTATATAAGTCTTGAAGTGGTAGCGAATCGACATCTATGTTAAGCTTTTGAAAGACTTTTGATCTTGTTGATATGATTTCATCCGTACCATCTTCTGTCATGCGAAGAATCTCTTTAATCTCATTAATAGTAAGTGGCTCAGCAAAAATATTTCTTTCTCTATACTCAATGTTATGCTCTTCTAACCAAGATCTAGCTTTACGACAAGAAGTACAGCTTGGAGAAGTATATATTGTAACCATAACCTTTCACTCTCCTCTTTATAAAAATTCTTCCGACATGACTGACCTATTGATTTTCTATGTTTTCATTATACTATAAAAAAGTAAGTTAGCATATATGTTCTTTGTTAATTTTTTATTAAAATTGTTACAAGTTATTGAAGGGTATTGTACTAATTATTTGGAGGTGATTCTCAATTAACTTAATTCATCGAAAATATTATCCGAACGATCTTCTTCAAGTGTTAAAACTTCATCATGATCTGGATAAGACTCTCCATATAGCTCTTTGTCCTTATAAGTATGAATGTGATTGTACGTATGTTTCATCGCTTCAAATATTTCTTCTTCCGAGGCATCAGAAGGTGACCAATACAAAATTTCCATTTCATTAATTTTATTTGTTGCTAAAGACCTTCGACGATACCCAATAGTATGAGCATGATGGAAGTTTTCTCTTTGATAAAACTTTAATCGTTTTTCTGTATCTTCATCCGATTCATCAACAGGTTCAACTTCTAAAATGATCGGTTTTTGCTTTTCTTTTAATTTTTGGAGTAATTTATGACCAATTCCTTGTCCTCGTGCATCTTTTGATACATAAATATAATCGATAAAAATAAAATCATCAAATTCCGCATACATGAGAACATGATGGGGTCCTTCATCTTTATGATAGACGTCCCCTTTTTCTCGCAATAACGCTTCCATATGTTCTTTTGATTTCATTTCTTGAATCGGAAAATATTGATTTAATTTTTCGTACCAGTTCATAGATCTACTCCCTTTTATATATTGGCTCTTTTCGTAATGATTGTTGAAATTTAGAGCAGCCGCCATTCTTCTTTTATTTCAAGTCACACGCGGAAAGATTCAACGTAATGATTTCTTGAAAAAAGCCTATCCACGTATATATATACCCACTTTCCGTTTTCGTAAACATTGTTTACAATAAAGATAAGAGGTTTTTCAGACTTTTCTATATCTTCAACCATTTTGGGCAAGGGAGGTTTTACAATGGACTTTTTCGTAGACTTTTTGATAGTTGCCCTGTTTATTATCGGTATTACAGCTACTATGGGTGTCATGGCTAATGGGATCGGAACTTCCATATTTGGCCGTCAAAAAAACAAATTCCTTGATCAATCGTTAAAAATGCAAACTGGTTGGAAAAAAATTGAGGGTAGAAAATGAAAACGAATGGCGCGGTATCCGAATGGATGCCGTTTTTTTATATCCAATTTCTTTAAAGGGGTTTCCTACTTGTTAGCCCCTTCTAAAAAAGAAAAAGAGGAATCCTCCTCTTAATCACCCTTTTATTTTTGTTGATTCTAAAAAAATATTGACTTGTTCAACAAATTGTTCATACTTTGTCAAAATGATGGAATAATGATTCGCATGATGAATCTCCACAAATTGGCTGTTTGGAATGAGAGCCATCATCCTTTCCCCTTCTTCTTTTGTCACCATAAATGTTTTCCCATCTTTAAAACAATCTGGTGCCCATAAAAGTAACGTTGGTGTTTGAATTTTTTTATGAAAGACGTTTATTGCCGTTTCCCTCAGTGCTTTTATCTCCTCTAAAATGATCTGTTTTCTTACTTTCGAACGGACAGAACCATCTGAACGATGCTCAACATCCGCATAAAAATATTGCTCCATATATTCATTCCATTCATCAAAAAACGGATTTTTTTTCATTTCATTTAAAAACGTATAAAAATCTGGATAAATGATATCAAGCCGTTCAATTGCTGGGCGTATTTTTTCGTAAACTACAGGATTTACCTCAACACCTCCGTCGACAAGAATTAATCGTGATAACCGCTCTGGATATTTTGTGGCAAAACAGGTTCCAATGAGTGCCCCGAGCGAATGTCCCATATAAACAACTTTTTCGAAACGGAAAAATTCCATAACTTTCAAAATGTCATCCGCATGTTGAAACACATTGTAGCCAAATGTTGGCTTTTCACTGTCTCCTCGCCCTCGTAAATCGACAGCAATCACCCGGTATTTATCAATTAACCTTTCAGCCACAGCATCCCAATAATGACAATTTGCCGTCAATCCATGTACACAAATAATCGCTTCACCTTGTCCGCCAAAATCTACAACATGAAGATCAATCCCGTTTACTTTGATTTTCTTATCTTTCATGCCTTCCATTCCTTTCACCGTTTTGAAAGCTTTATATTTTCGCATTCAATTTTTCTACAATGTTTTTTTATACGATGTATTCGTAGCATATTCTTTATTTTTTTGCTTTTTTGTTCGAGCATTTTGCCAATGCTTCACTGTCCCGACAATCCCTTTTGGGAAAAACATAACGGCTAGAATATAAACAATGCCGAAAAAGATAATCCAACGTTCAAAAATCCAGTGAACTTTCGCTAAGTCCATCAAACCATTTTGAGCAAATTCTATAAGTCCAGCTCCTACTATCGCTCCAAACAGTGTTCCGACACCACCAATAATGGTCATCAGTAAGGCATCAAGTGTAATTTCGATTGAAAACACAGTTGTATTCACAAATCTCAAACTGATTGCATATAAAATGCCGCTCAATCCTGCAAAAATTCCAGCTACCATATTGACGACTACTTTATAATACAACACTTGATATCCAAGCGACTCTGCCCTTCCTTCATTTTCCCGAATTGCTACAAGCACTTTTCCTAAAGGAGACTTTGTCAATCGATGTAAAAACATATAAACAATCATTAAAAATCCAAGTGCAATAAAGTAAAAAGATAACCGATCCCGAAACAAATCAGGTACTCGAAAAGTAAATCCATCATTCCCCATCGTTAACCAACGCCACTTTTCAGCAATAATCATCAATAAACCAGCAACAGCAAGCGTGAGCATGGCAAAGTAATGACTTTTTAACCGAAGGGTCAACATCCCTACTAAAAAGCTAACAATCGCTGACAAAATGATCGTAATGATAACGGCTAGAAAAATACCGCTAATCGTTGGTTCATCCATTTTTTTCATTAAAATGGCTACCGAATATGCACCGATACCAAAAAACATTGCATGTCCAAACGATACAACACCTGTGTACCCAAGGAGCAAATCATAACTCATCGCAAATACTGCAAAGATAAAAATTTGACTGAGTAATATTAAGACAGTTCTAGAATCGTTGAAAAAGGGGAGAAAAATAAGAAAGATACAGCCAATCATGAGAAGCAATTGAAATTTTGATAGCCTCATTTAGATAGCCTCCTTGCTTTCGATTAATCCTGAAGGCTTAAACAAAAGAATAAGAAGCATTAATAACATATTCACCGCAACGGAAATTTCAGGTACGTAATAAGCTGCAAACGCACCTAAAATACCTACAAGGACAGAAGCGATTGCGGAACCAAGCACGCTCCCCATACCGCCAATAATGACAACAATAAAGGCGAGAATACCATACTCTAAGCCTATTTCTGAATAAATAACCCCTGAATACGGTCCAAGTAACATGCCGCTAAGACCAGCCATTGATGCTCCTAATATAAATACAAATAAAAACACTTTTCGAATATTAATTCCTAATGCTTGGATCATTTCCTTATTCATAACACCTGCTCGAACGATTAAGCCAATCTTCGTTTTATTTAATAAAAACAACAATACGAAAAACACAATGATTCCGATCATAATGATAAATAGTCGATATTTAATAAAGACAAATTCCCCTAGTTGCCAGCTTCCAGCTAAATATCCCGGTGGCTTGGCGAGAATTTGGTTCGGTCCCCAAAATACTTTCACTAATTCACCTAATACAAGCATGGCTCCAAGAGTAATTAAAATTTGTTGAATATGATTACCGTAAACCGGAACGATAATAAAACGTTCCAACAAATAGCCAAGAATGGCTCCCGCACAAATGGCAGCTAAAATCCCTAGAAAAAAGCTATCCATTAATTGATAAACCCAAATCCCTACATAGGCTCCCCATAGAAATAATCCTCCGTGAGCAAAGTTAAGAACGTCCATCAATCCAAATATTAAGCTTAGACCAGCAGCAAGCAGAAAAATTAACATCCCTGTAGCTAAACCATTTACGAGTATATTAATAAAAGCTTCCACATGATCCCCCTCTTTTTTTTAGATTTAGCCAATTTTTCTTCATTTTGCCCATCTACACCATTTACGCAATACCTAAATACTGCTTTCGCATTTCTTCGTTCTCTTTTAATTCCTCCATTAGTCCGTTATAAACTATCCGACCATCATCTAAAATGTAAAAGCGATTTCCTATAGTACTAGCCATGAGAAAGTTTTGTTCCACTAAGACAACGGTTGTTTTTTCTTTCATTTGGATGATCGAATCCATAACCTTTTCTACCATGATTGGGGCCAACCCCTTACTTGGTTCATCTATCAAGATTAATTCATTATCATTCATATAGGCCCTTGCAATCGCAAGCATTTGTTTTTGTCCTCCGCTTAAGTAACCGCCTTTTTTATGCCAAAATTTTTTTAAGTCAGGAAAGAGTTCTAGAACGTATTCAAGCCGTGCAAACGTTTTTTCGTCGTTTTTTCTCATGGCGACTTTTAAATTTTCTTCAACCGTTAAACCTCCGAAAATCCCTTGATCCTCTGGTACATAACCAATTCCCTTATTGGCGATTTGATGCGTTTCTAAAGTACTAATTGGTTCATTTTTATAATGGATTGAACCTTTGCTAATAGGGTTTAATCCCATAATAGAGCGCAATGTTGTTGTTTTTCCTGCCCCATTCCGTCCAAGGAGAACCGTAACTTCGCCTTTTTTTACTTCAAACGAAATCCCTTGAATAATATGGTATTGTTGGATAAACGTATGAATTTCTTCGACCTTAAGAAGCGTCATTGTACATTCCTCCTAAGTATGCAGATTGAACTTGTTCATTTTCAATAATCTCTTCAGGTCTCCCATCAGCCAGTAACTTTCCGTTAAAAAGAACGATGACACGATCGGATACATCAAGGATCATATCGATTTTATGTTCAATTAGAAGGATTGTTCTGTTTCCTTCATTTTTGATTTTTTTAATGACTTCAAGTATTTTCGGCACTTCTTCTAAAGACATTCCCGCTGTCGGCTCATCTAAAAGGAGAAGTTCAGTTTCAAGAGCAAGTAGCATAGCAATTTCTAGCTTCCTCTTTTCCCCGTGGGCAAGATTTATTGCCATTTCATCTGCTTTTTCCTCAAGAAGAACGAGCTTTAGCCATTCGTATGCTTTTTTATCGATTTCCTTGAATCTTCTTACATGGGAAAAACTATTAAAAAAAATTCTCGCTTTTGATTGTGCAGCAAGACGAACATTTTCAAAACAAGTCAAGTTAGGAAAAACATTGGTAATTTGAAAAGAACGACCGATTCCAATTCTTGTCCGAATAGTAGGGGATAAATGGGTAATATCGTTCCCATTGAAAAACACTTGGCCAGATGTCGGCTTTAACTGCCCGCTTAATAAATTAAAAAAGGTTGTTTTTCCAGCTCCATTTGGGCCGATGATCGACATTAATTGGTTTCGTTCCACTTTGACATTGACATGCTCCACGGCTACATGGCCCCCAAACTGGATCGTTAATTCATTTGTCTCTAAAATTGCTTCCACTTTTTCACCCACTTTTTCATATTTTCGGTAAGTCAAAAGAAACAGGGACTAACCTATGTGCTGCATGGAATATTAGATCAGTCCCATATTGACTAATGATTAATTCATAATTGGTGGTTTTGTTTCCTCTGGCGTAAGTTCTCTTATTAACACTGGAACCGGATAGTCAAATCCTTCTTTTTCCTCTAGTTTTACAGCATATAATGTTTGTAACGCTTGATGATCTTCTTTTCGAAAAGTCACTTTTCCTTTCGGAGAGTCGAATGACATTCCTTCCATCACTTCGATAAGCGCATCTCCATTCGCATCCCCTTCTGTCTTTTTAAGAGCCTCAACAATAGCAATCGCCGCTGTCATACCTCCAGGCGTAAATAAGTCAGGTACTTGACCGTTAAACCGTTTTTTATGTTCCTCTACAAGCCAGTCATTGATTTGATTGTTTGGAAGTGTGTGATGATACACGGTAAACCCTTCCATTCCTACAATGTCTCCCATTGCTTTTAATGCGGCAATATCAGGAACGCCCGTCGAGATTTTAATTCCTTTTTCGTTTACTTTCATATCAGCAAGCTGTTTCCAAGGAGAATTGGCGCCTGCCCAAATCACAAATAAATAGTCTGGTTTTGCTTCGATAATTCTTTGAATATTTGATGTAAAGTCTACAGCTTGTGGGTCAGCATATTCTTCAAGCACTATGTTAGCCCCAAGTTCTTCTGCTGCATTTTTAAATGCACTCACCCCATCGCGACCAAATGCATAGTCTGGTGCAAGTGTTGCGATTTTAACCCCTTCTTTTGCAATCGCCTGTGCACCTGCAATGGCATCTTGTGAAGAATTTCTTGCCGTACGGAAAATATATTCATTCCAATTCTCTCCTGTAATACTATCAGCAACAGCTGGTTCGACGACCATCACTTTTTCATATTCTTCTGCAAGTGGCAATACAGCTAGTGTATCTCCTGATGAGCTTGATCCTACAAGAATATCAACTCCATCATCTTCTAATAGTTTTGTTGCCTTTTTTACTGCGGTATCGGGTTTTGTCTCTGTATCTTCAATAATTACTTCGATCTTTTTCCCTGCGATTTCTTTTGTCCCATCTGTTGCGTAGTCAATTCCTAGTTCAAACCCATTAATCGTTTGTTTTCCATATGCCTCAAGAGCTCCAGTCACTGATGCAAGAACCCCAATTTTAATCACTTCTTTTTCGTCGTTGTCTTCATTACTTCCAGTTGATTCAGCGTTGCAAGCTGATAAAATGACAAGCGCGGAAATGACAATCATACTCAACAATTTAGAAACTTTCATTTTTCTTTTCACTTTTCATTCCCCCTTTTTAAAAGAATGGTTTTGCTTTATTATGAAAGACAATAGTTACAATCCAGTTACAAGAAAAGCGGAAGCGCCGATCTCACGACGAAAAAGCGCTTTTTGCCTTTAGTGCGTCACGTTTTTTTAGCGAATTTAAACAAAAAAAGAGGCTCTCCTAAAAAGGACAACCTCCATTGATTCATGTAATAAAATTGACTTCCTTAATCATTTTCAGCATTTGCTTTGTACTTTCCAAAGGTTCCACACCTAGTTCTTTTTGTAATTGATTACGACATTTCTCGTACAACTTTACTGCATAAGCTCGGTTATTTTTTCGATAATAGCAATACATTAAAAGCCGATATGCTTCTTCCCAGCAACTGTCTATTGCTAAAATTTGTGAGCACCAATGAATAGTCTCATCAAACTGTTCTTTTTCAACGTTTAATTGGGCAAGCCGTTCTGCTCCTCTTAAAAATAATAGTTGCAACCTTTCTCTCTCTTCAAGACACCAATCGTCATAGGCGCGATCTGGTAAATAATCTCCTTTATATAACGTTAGCGCTTTGTTTAAAATGTCTATCGCTTGATTACGGTCTTTTACATTCAATCCTTTTTCCGTTAATTTTTGAAATTCAACCTTATCAATTTCAATATTCGCATTGCTATTCAATCCATACGATAACCCTCGCCTTTCAATAAAATACGGGTCAGACCTTGCTTTTCGATTTGGTTCTATCACTTTATTAAGTGCATTTAAGGCTACTTTAAAATCTCTTTCTGCTGTTAATTCATCATTTTCTCCCCAAAGCAAGGAAAGAATTGTATTCCTAAGAAGCAAACGATCTCGAAATGTTATTAATAATTGAAACAATTCCTTTGCCTTCTCTCTTTTCCATTCCCCTCCTTTAACCTCTTTTTCTCCTAAAAATACTTTAAAATCTCCTAGCGTTTGAACCTTTAATGTATAGCCAGGGTGAAACGAAATGTCTTTCATGCCTAACCATTCAAGAAGTTGGTTCGCAAGGTGTATTTCAATTCCTTCATTTTTAGCTTTTATTAACATCGGAATCATTTTTCGAGAGTCATTTGGCCCAAATAATATTTTTCTTTCAATAAAAAAATGATAATTTTGTTCATGAACATGCTGTAACCATTGTTGAAAGAAAAAGCCGAACGATTTTTCTTTCTTTTCTTGAAAAGCGATGAGCGACAACCAAAAACAGGCTAGCATTAGTCCGTATTGACAATGACAACTTTGAAAAAGTCTATAGCATTGTTGGAAATAATGCTCTGCTTCTTCGTTATCATCATGATAATAGGCGGCAATTCCAAGAGAAAGACGAATATAACTTGATAGCCATGCGTCCTTCGCTTTTTCCGTTTCCGTAAGTGCTTTCTTCCCGCATTCTAACGCTAAATCATAAAATCCTTTTTTTCCATATAACAAACATAATCCCATCCATGCTTCCGCTTTTCCACGTGATATATGAATTTCATCCATTATGGACATCGCTGTTTCATAACACTTCACCGACATCTCCTTTTCATAACTTGGATTTAATTGGACTGCGTGTCCGATCCTCATCCACCCACAAGCCTCTACAAACGGAGCTTTCCATTTCGCACCTTGAAGGATTCCAGATTGTGCAAATTTTTTCGCCTCTTCAGCTTCTCCCATGTAGGCAGAAATGACAGATAGTAAAATATCAACCGTTCGATGGGCACTGGATAAGGATGCATGATATTCATGTTTTTCTCGATATTTTTTAACTACTTCTTTCGCCTGTTTTAGTCGTCCAGTTCTTAAATAAAGACGTGCTTTCAATTCAACCATTTTTAATTCATATTTTGAACTGATCCCCATAGATTGACTTTGTAAATACCAATCTTCCGCATCAAGAGCATTTCCCATATTTAACAAATTTTCTGCCACGAGTAAATAAAGAGACATCTCTCTTTCCTGACTATTTGTTGTTGAAGATTTTAATAATGAAACGGATTTTCTTAATAGTGGATCAGCTTTAATAGGTTGTACCGTATCAAGATATACTCTCGCTTGTCCTTCAACGCCTAAGCTCATCCTCAATTTATCCTGATCCTTTTCTGCAAGTTTTTCCACTTTTCGATAACAACGAATCGCTTTTTCGTAATGACAACGATATCGATAAATTTCTCCTTCATAAAACCAAATCATATAGTACTTGTTTTTTATACTTTCTGGAATTATATCAATCACTTTTAATAGCGTCTCCATTTTCCCATCTTCGAGTAGGGTCATCCCATATTTTTGAAGAATTTCTGCCGTTCGTTCGTCATTTTTTATTTCTAACAAATGAAACAATGCTTTTTCATAATCTTGGATATAAAGATAATAATTTGCCGCTTTTCGATGTGTGTGGTGATACACCTCTATCTTTTGGCTAAATTGTGATTGGAGAAATTCCTTGAACAAAGAATGGTACCGGTATTGCCCTTCTCCGATTGGCATAATAAATAAATTTTGCTTCATGAGATGCTCTAAAATTCGCCTCGTATACGCTTGTGAAAACCATAGATTACAAATGGATTCAGAAAACTCTTCAAACACACATGTTCGCTCTAAAAAATCTCGGACACTCTCTGGTTGCTTTGAAAACACTTCCATAGCTAGAAAGCGGAAAAGCTCATCCATAGATACCGACTTAATTTTCAAAAAAGAATAATGAGGTTCTGTTTTCATTTGTTGCCAAATCATTTGAACGGCAATGATCCATCCTTCTGTCATTTCATATATTTGCCCAACCATTTCCAAATCGATGGGAAGTCGATAATAATCAGAAAATAATACGTCAATTTCCTCCTTCGAAAAGGATAAATCTTTCTCTGTTATTTCCAAAATATCTCCTTTTACTTTCATCGTCTCAAGTATGTGCCAAGATGGACGGATTCTTCCAGAAATCACAAAATGAAGGTTTTGGGGTTTATAGTTGATAAACATTTGCATCCATTTAGTAATGGCATCTGAATGTTCAATCAGATGAAAATCATCTACAATAAACAGAAACTCTTCCTCATACTTGCTAAGCTCATTAATAAACGTAGCACATAGAAAATCAATATTTTCATCATAATATTGAAATGCTTCTTGGCCTAATTCTTGTAAAATGCTTGATCCAAAATCCGGAATAAGTGTTCGAATTGAATAAATCATATGTGAAAGGAACGGTAAGAAATTATCATCTTGCTTAGAAATGGTATACCAACAATTCTTTGTATTCTCACCTTTTAAAAATGAAGCCAGAGCCGTACTTTTCCCATACCCTGGACCTGAATGAATAATGGTTAGTGGATATGTTTTCATATTCGCTAGTTTCTTCATTAATGCGGGCCGTACGATACACGTTTCTTTAAGTTGGGGCGGAATTAATTTTGTTTGAATAATAGACCTTTCAATCACTCAATCCCCCCTTTTAATAATTTTCTTAATTTTCATTATAACGAATAATAAAATCTTGACAAGAAATGCTTAACGGATATAAAAAACACCTACGTATTTGACGCAGGTGCTTGAACAAAGATTACGGTGTATAATCAACATTTTGTGTATAGGAATTTCCGGCATTCCAAAGTAAAAATTCGCGAATGCCCTGCTCATTTAATGCTTTTATTTGTGCTTCAACTTCCGCTTTTCCGTACGATTTATAATTCCCACTTCCAAGCCATGAGGCTGTAAAATCTTGAATCCACGGTCTTGAAATGGGACGGCTTTCTAGTTTATCTAGCTTTTGATTTTCAACTTTTGCATACTCTGTTACTAATTCATACGGCTGTAAGTCGGGTTTTGCGATTCCAAAGTAAGATGTCCAGTGGGATGGGTAAATCATGGATGAAATTACATCGACGTGCTCGGATATTTTGCTGAAATTTTGGCCAATTCCTGGCGCTTCCGGTAATGTTGCTGTATATCCGAAAATATCAACAGACATTTTCACACCATAAGGTTTTAATTGTTCCTTCGCAAAAGCAACAAAATCCGTAACAGCTTCAACTCGTTTTTGCACATTATCAATCTCTAAATTTGCATAGTCACCCATTTTGTATTGTAAAGCATTATCACGTTTTTCGAATCCTTCAGGGAAACGGACGTAATCGAATTGGATTTCTTGAAAGCCAAGCTTTGCTGCTTCGATGGCGATGTTCGTATTATATTCCCATACCTCTTTTAAAAATGGGTTCACAAATGATTCGCCACGCCCATTTTTCCACACTGATCCACCATTTTTAAAAGACCATTCCTGTTTCTTATTTGCTAATACTGTATCCTTAAAAACGACAATACGAGCAATTGGGTAAATGTTTTTTTCTTCAAGCTTTTTCAATAACTTCTTAGGGTCTTTTATGTACGGTTGGCTAACATCATAGTATGGTGAAGATGGATCTGGTTGGTATGTCACATTTCCATGATCGTCTTTAATATCTATAACCATAGCATTTAGCTCTGAATTGTCAATGAGGTGAATCAAATCATTTAATTTGCTCCCTCCTGCTGAATGTCCCGTTACATATATTCCACGAACAGCATCTGGATATTCAAAATGAAAGCCTGACTGATATTGAAACCTAGGCACTATTTCCGGTATCTTTTTTTCACGAATATCCGAACTTCGTACATAAAGTTTCTCTGAATTTAATGATGTAGCATAAGACGTACTATTAATAAATGTGAATAACAAAAATACGAATGCTAAGCTGATTCCAACGATCTTTTTAGTCATACATCCCCCTCTTTTCATTCTGTCGTCCCTGCTTTTTCACCTCTTTTTATTATAAACCGTATCCCCTTTCTTAAGAAGTGTAAATGAACCTACTTTATTTTATGTACAAGTTGCTAACAATTATTAAAATTGTTTGAAATTTTCATAAAAATATATAGACTTTTACGCTTTATTGCACTATAATATATTTAACACTGTACTCCATCATTTAACGGTGTCGTCCTATTAAAAAGAAAAACGATCTCGACAAGTCGAGATCGTTTTTCTTTATTGATATTGCTTTTGATATTGCTTAAACTCTTCTTCCGAACACATCACCCAGTGACCAGGCTTCACTTCACGAAACTCTGGTTCTTCACCAGGTTTATACGTATGTTGAGATGGATCATACACAATCCGCTTTCGCGAACGTTCCGTAGCTGGATCCGGAAGAGGAATCGCAGATAATAAAGATTTCGTATAAGGATGAATTGGATTTCGATACAGCTCCTCACTATCTGCAAGCTCGACCATTTTTCCGAAGTACATCACAGCGATGCGGTCACTAATATATTTAACCATTGATAAATCATGCGCGATAAATAAGTACGTTAACCCTTTTTCACGCTGAAGCTTTTTCATTAAGTTGACAACTTGTGCTTGGATCGAAACGTCAAGAGCAGAAATCGGTTCATCGGCGATGATAAATTCCGGCTCAACGGCTAATGCACGTGCGATCCCGATACGTTGACGCTGTCCACCTGAGAATTCGTGCGGATAACGGTTCGCATGTTCACGATTTAAACCGACTGTTTCTAATAACTCATATACCCTTTGCATGCGCTCTTCTTTATTTTTCGCTAACCCGTGAATATCAATGCCTTCTGCAATGATGTCCGCTACTGTCATACGCGGGTTTAACGATGCATACGGATCTTGGAAAATCATTTGCATTTTCCGGTTAAACTTTTTCATTTCCGCACGTGATTTTTTTCCATGGACATTTTCTCCTTTAAAGAGAACTTGGCCACCTGTTGCATTATACAAACGGATAATCGTACGTCCAGTCGTTGACTTCCCACAGCCAGACTCACCAACAAGACCAAGTGTTTCACCTTTATAAATGTCAAACGTCAGACCATCTACTGCTTTTACAACATTTTCTTTTCCAACGTTAAAATGTTGTTGTAAATCTTTAATTTCTAACAGCTTTTCTCTTTCCGCCATTATTGTCCCCCCCTAGCAGCACCAAATTGTTTCATCCGCATTTTTACCGATTCTGGCGGCTCTACTTCTGGAGCATTTGGGTGTAATAACCATGTAGCTGCATAGTGCGTATCTGATATTTTGAACATTGGTGGTTCTTGTTCAAAATCAATTTTCATCGCATATGGATTACGAGGTGCAAAAGCATCTCCTTTAGGCGGATTTGTCAAATCAGGTGGTGAACCTGGAATCGCTGCTAGCTCTGACTTATCGTCATTATCTAAGCTTGGCATGGATGCTAATAATCCCCACGTATACGGATGCTTCGGATTATAGAAAATTTCATCCACCGTCCCAATTTCAACAATTTTTCCGGCATACATAACCGCAACGCGATCTGCCACATTCGCCACAACACCAAGGTCATGCGTAATGAAAATAATCGATGTCTCCATTTTCTTTTGAAGATCTTTCATCAATTCAAGAATTTGCGCTTGAATCGTAACGTCTAAAGCCGTTGTCGGCTCATCGGCAATTAACAGCTTCGGATTACAAGCTAACGAAATCGCGATCATCGCACGTTGACGCATACCACCTGAAAACTCATGTGGATATTGGTTTACACGTTTTTCTGGCATCGGAATTCCAACGAGTCGAAGCAATTCAATCGCCCGATCTTTCGCAGCTGCTTTTGACATATTTTGGTGCTTTATTAACCCTTCCATAATTTGCATACCGATACGCATGGTCGGATTTAAAGAAGTCATCGGATCTTGGAAGATCATTCCGATATCTTTCCCGCGAATTTTCTCCATTTCTTTATCCGATTTCTTAATAATATCTTCACCTTCAAGGAGAATTTGTCCGTTCTTAAACTCTCCAGGAGGCATTGGAATTAATCTCATAATAGATTGTGAAGTCACACTTTTTCCTGATCCGGACTCACCAACGATTGCAAGTGTTTCCCCTTTATATAAATCAAACGACACACCGCGAACAGCTTGCACCTCACCGGCATAGGTACGGAATGAGACTTCTAAATCTTTTACTTCTAATAATTTTTCCATCGTTCTCACCCCTACTTACGTAATCTTGGATCTAATGCGTCACGAAGACCGTCACCGACCACGTTAAATGCAAAGATTGTTAAACAGATAAAAGTTGCTGGGAAGAAAAGTCTCCATGGATAATATTGCAGGGCCGGTACTCCTTCAGATGCCATCGTTCCCCAACTTGCTAAAGGAGCAGGTACCCCTAAACCTAAGTAACTTAAAAATGCTTCTGTAAAGATCGCTGATGGAATCGTTAATGTCATCGTAACTAAAATAGGTCCCATCGTATTTGGAATTAAATGTTTCGACATAATGCGAGAGGTACTTGCCCCTAATGTTTGCGCAGCTAAAACGTACTCTTGAGATTTTAACTGTAAAACTTGCCCGCGAACAATACGTGCCATATTAATCCAGCCTGTTATAGACATTGCGATAATCATCGTTGTAAGACCTTGTCCCAATACAACCATTAATAAAATGACAAGCAGAAGGTAAGGAACTGCCCAGAGAATGTCAGCAATTCGCATCATCACTTCGTCCGTACGGCCACCACGATAACCAGAAATACCACCCCAAATAATTCCGATAACGAAATCAATAACAGCGGCTGCTATTCCAATGAATAACGAAATACGTGCACCATTCCATGTTCTCGTAAACACATCACGCCCAAGCTCATCCGTGCCGAACCAATGCTCAGCTGATGGCGGCTGATTCGCATTGATTAAATCGTTCGTTTCATAATCATAAGGTGTCATATATGGCCCAAAAAGCGCCATAAAGATGAGAATGACTAAAAGAACAACACCGAATAAGGCTAATTTATTTTTACGGAAGCGAATTGAGACATCTTTCCAATAAGAAATACTTGGCTTTGAGATTTTTTCCGCTTCACTTACGTCGACTGTTTGAGGTTGGAATAAATCTTTTGAAATCTCTTGCATCGTCTATTACTCCCCTTTCTTGCCGCCAGCTAGTTTAATACGCGGGTCGATTAATCCGTACGCTAGGTCCACGAGGAGAATCGAAACTAATAGTAAAATACTATAGAACACCGTTACACCCATAATCGTTGTGTAGTCACGATTTGTAATACTTAATACGAAGTGTGAACCTAACCCTGGAATTCCAAAAATTTTCTCAATAACGAAACTACCTGTTAAAATTCCTGCCGTTAGCGGCCCCATATACGAAACAACTGGAAGCAACGCATTGCGAATCGTATGCTTAAACGTAATCGCCCGACCACTTAAACCTTTTGCCTTCGCTGTTTTAATGTAGTCATTACTTAACACTTCCAGCATACTCGAACGTGTTAAACGAGCAATAAAGGCCATCGGAGTTGATGCAAGGGCAAGTGCCGGTAAAATTGTATGGGCAAATGTTTCCCAGCGCGCAACCGGAAATAAGTCCAACTTCATCGCAAAAATGTATTGAAGAACGGATGCCATGATAAAGCTTGGTACGGAAATACCAACTACGGCTAATATCATCGCTGTGTAGTCTTGCCATTTATTATGTCTTAAAGCAGCAATAACCCCAAGCAATACACCAATTGCAACAGCTAAAAAGATCGATTCCATACCGAGAACAAATGAAACCGGAAATCCATCATTAATTAAATCGTTTACCGTTTGGCCTTTATATTTGAAGGAAGGACCGAAATCCCATTGTACGATCGAAACTAAGTAATCAAAATATTGGATATACCACGGTTGATCTAATCCATAATATGCGTTTAAGTTTGCTTCAATTTCGGGTGGAAGCTTTTTTTCTCCAGAGAACGGTCCACCAGGAGCGGCACGCATTAAGAAGAATGTTGCAGTAATGATTAAGTAGAGGGATAAAAGCATGAACAAAATTCGTTTCCCGATATATTTCAGCATCGAAAACACCTCCATAATTTAACAATATCGTCCTATTCAGAAAAGAGAGGTATATGGACGGAGCCATATACCTTTCTTTCAAAAAGCGTTTACTTTTTATTCAAAGTAAGCCCACTTGAATTGTGCATCACCAAGACCAGATACGTACACGTCTTTCAGGTTATCTTTCTTAACCCAAGTATTTGTGTAGAAATAAATTGGTGCAATTGGCATTTCATCCATTAAGATTTTTTCTGCATCTTTTAACATTTGAATACGTTTGTCAGCATCTGCTTCACTTTGGGAGTCAATTAATAATTTTTTGAACTCAGGATGCTCCCAGAACGTATCGTTATTACCGCCATTTTTATCACGGTAAAGCTCTAGGAAGTTAATTGCATCGTTAAAATCACCTAACCAACCCATACGGCCAATATCATAATTTCCTTGGTGAAGCTTATCGATGTAAACATTCCACTCAGCGTTGTCTAACTCGACACTAATGCCAAGGTTTTTCTTCCACATGTCTTGGATTGCTTGTGCAATCTTCGCATGAGATTCCAAAGTGTTGTAAGAAAGAGTTAACTTAATATCTTCAGGACCATTTAAGCCAAGCTCTTTTACTGCTTCGTCAAGAAGTTTCTTTGCTTCTTCTACATCGTTGTCTTTAAAATATCCTTTTTCATTTTCAGGGAACATGGATGGTGGGACTGCTGCCATCGCAGGAATTTGTCCACCTTGTGTTACTTTTTCAACAATCGACTTACGGTCAATTGCGTAAGCTAATGCTTTACGTAAGCTCTTCGATTTTAAGAACTCATTTTCAGTATTAAATTTGTACCAGTACGTACCCGCAATTGCTTGAACTTCTAATGTACCCTCATCTTTTAATTTTGGAAGAGCTTCTGTTGGAAGTTCTCCAATTGGGCTTCCTGCCCAGTCAAGTTCACCGCTTTGGAACATGGACAATTCTGTATTAGAATCGTTAATCATAAACATGTCGATTTTTTCTAACTTAACTTTATCTGCATCCCAGTAGTCTGCATTTTTCTCTAAAACAATTTTGTCATTATGAGACCATTCAGTCATTTTGAATGGACCGTTTGTTATATAAGTATCACCAGCGTCTGTGTACCATTTGTCATTTGCTTCTGCAACGTTTTTATTTACTGGTAAATACGTGTAGAACGCTGTTAACTCTAAGAAATATGGAGTTGGGTTTTCTAAAGTTACTTCTAATGTTTTTTCGTCAACCGCTTTTACGCCTACATCATCAACTGAGCCTTTTCCTGTATTATAAGCCTCTGCACCTTTGATGTAGTATAGCTGATAAGCATATTGTGATTCATGTTCCGGATCTAATGCCCATTTCCACGCATATTCGAAATCTTGCGCTGTTACCGGGTCACCGTTTGTCCACTTTGCATCACGAAGTTTAAACGTATATTTAGTTAAATCTTCAGAAATCTCAACATCTTCTGCAGCAGCCATTTCCGGCTCACCATCTGGGTTAATTCGTGTTAATCCTTCAAATGTTTGGCGTAATACTGTACCAGATGTAGAATCGTTCGCTAAACCTGGATGTAAAGAGAACGGCTCTGTTCGAATGTTAACACGAAGCTCTTGTTTCACGTCTTCTTTTTTGTCATCTTCTCCACCTGCACCTTCGTCATTACCGCCGCCAGCACAAGCAGTTAAGAAAAGACTGAGAACAAGAACAAGACTAAATAATACAGAAAGTCTTTTCTTCATTAGTGTTACCCCCTTAAATATTTGGTATGAACAAACAGCATTAACGATTTTGCAAAACCATAACGCCAAATATTACAAGTTTTCTGACTAATATTCTTGCAAAATATTAAATTAAAAAAAGATGAAGAAATTTCCGACAATAAACGCTATAATCATTACTGCTTTGACAAATGTCAAATGAATAAATGATAGCGTTTTCACCCCGTTACGGACAATTTCTTTAATCCATCTTTTCGTTGTAATATTGGCCGTATGTAAATTATTTGTTACAAAACCGTTAAGATTTTGTTTGTTACGTTTATTATAAATAGTTAAAAAATTTATTGCAAGTAAAAATATTATTTTTGTATACTGCCACCATTCGACAAAATAATCTAAAGTTAGTATTTTCAATCAATTTTAAAAAGTCACAAACTTATTATACTGAAAAATGATCGACTTGCAAATTATTTTTTTTTATTGTACCCTTTAAGCACAATGGTTATATAATCGTGCGATGAAGAAGAATAGTACATGGCGTAAGCATTATCAGAGAGTTTGCGGTTGGTGTGAGCAAACATTGCCCGACATGGAATGGACTTCGAGCATTGGCGTTGAACAAGGTAGTAGGCGTCGACGTAATCCTTGCGATAAAAGGACGAGAGTGATTTCTTGTTATGCAAGAATTAAGTAGGGTGGCACCACGGTCCATTCGTCCCTAACCGGACGAGTGGGCCTTTTTTATTTTCCCTTAATTTTCAAAAAAGAATTTAGGAGTGATTTTTGTTGAAAACGATTTTCTCAGGCATTCAGCCAAGTGGTACGTTAACACTCGGGAACTACATTGGAGCGATGAAGCAATTTGTAGAGCTTCAAGATGACTACAATTGCTATTTTTGCATCGTCGACCAACACGCAATTACCGTTCCTCAAGATCGCCTAGAGCTACGAAAAAATATTAAAAGCCTAGCTGCACTTTACATCGCAGCTGGAATTGACCCTGAAAAATCAACGCTCTTTATCCAGTCGGAAGTTCCAGCACATGCCCAAGCAGGTTGGATGTTACAGTGCGTTGCCTATATCGGAGAATTAGAACGAATGACACAATTTAAAGACAAATCGGCCGGTAAAGAAGCCGTTTCTGCAGGGTTACTAACATACCCACCCCTTATGGCGGCAGACATTTTACTTTATAATACAGATCTTGTTCCAGTTGGGGAAGATCAAAAGCAACATCTTGAATTAACGCGCGATTTAGCGGAACGCTTTAATAAAAAATATAATGACATTTTTACAATTCCTGAAGTTCGTATCCCAAAAGTCGGCGCACGCATTATGTCCCTTCAAGACCCGACGAAGAAGATGAGTAAGTCCGATTCGAATCAAAAAGGGTTCATTTCGTTACTTGATGAGCCGAAGCAAATCGAAAAGAAAATCAAAAGTGCGGTAACGGATTCAGACGGAATTGTTCGTTACGATAAAGAAAAGAAACCAGGCGTTTCGAATTTATTATCCATTTACTCCATCTTAGGAAATGTATCGATTGAAGAGCTTGAAGCGAAATACGAAGGAAAAGGATATGGCGAATTTAAAACAGATCTTGCAGAGGTTGTTGTAGATGCATTAGCACCACTCCAACAACGATACCATGCATTAATAAACGCTGAAGAACTAGATGACATTTTAGATCGCGGCGCAGAAAAAGCAAACCGAGTTGCCGGAAAAATGATTAAAAAGATGGAAAACGCAATGGGATTAGGAAGAAAAAAACGCCGTTAAACTTGCTCTACATCAAATAACAGGCACTATGTTTTAAGGTTTAGAATTATGAACTGAAAAGAAATGCTTGTATGTTATACTAAACTTAATAGAACGTGGAGTTGAGTATAATGGAGGAAACCTTAAAACAAATATTAAACGAAATCAAAGACTAAAACAAGGTATGACGGATTTAAAGCAAGATGTTTCTGTTTTAAAACAAGATGTAACGGGATTAAAACAAGGTCAAGGACGTATCGAAACAAAAGTTGATCGTCTTTCATCTGAGCTTCGCAGTCATTTCAAATATACGAATGATAAACTAGATAATCATCGGGAAGTTTTCGGAATTGTTTCTGACGAGTTAAAAAGTGTGAAAATAGATATCGAATTTCTAAGTTCTAAAACTGGCAGGCACGATACCGAACTCAACAATATAATGAACAAACTTAGAGGATAGTTTCGATCGAGATCCAACATTAAAAAACGAAGGCAGTCGATTTTGCCTTCGTTTTTTCTTTGCTACATTAATTTACTTTTGATTCATGCTCCATCTCCCATAACCTTTCAAAAAAAGGCTGCCCTTTTATTAGCCCTTCACATAAATGTAAATGTTTAGCTGACCAACCATGAATGGTTTCATTATAAAGCTTGTCCCATATTTCTTCGAAGCTTAAATGTTGGATTTGCTCGTACATATGAGGATTCCATTCTGTGTACCAATATTTAATTTCTGATGAATTTCTCGTTGATTGTAGCTGGTCAAGCGCCATAAATAAAAGCTGCTTTAACTGTCTTTCCTTTCTCGTAAGTCCACTCATAAACTTTGGATTCAACGATAAAATATGGTAATCCCTTTCTAATTGAATGGACGATGGATAAAAATCATACTGTTCGGCTTCAACATCTTTAATCATTTCGTAAACGAGCTGTTCTTGTCTTGGTATAAGCCTGCTTTTTCGAATCGGAATCGTATAACCAATTGTATCAACTGCCAAAATACCATACCCATCTGTCACGACAAAACAGTAGTCAAGCTGAATGCGCTCATGATTTTTTCGGCAATATGATTTTTGATAAACATCTTTTAAAAGCTGTTGTGGCAAGTCGCGCAAATCATTTTCAATAAAATCAAATAAGGCCGATTCAACTTTTAATAATGGTACTTGATCTAGCAGTTCCACACTGTCATCCTTACGCCATTCATGAAAATGGCAGACATTGTACCCATTTTCTTCACCTTCAAACCAATTTACCCATACATCATGAAGAAACAACATCTTTGACCCCTCACTTCAAATCTGTTTGTCATTCATTATGGGCAGGAGATGGAATTTTTATTCCAAAATCTTCATATAGATGGTGATTTTAACACCTTTTTTCTTCACTTTTTGAAAACGGATATAAAACACTAGCCCAAATAATGAATAAACCGATGATTAACAAGTGGCATTCAGTTCTTTTAGCAATAAAAGACAAATAATCTGAAAATGATTTCCCCGCTACGATTATATTTAAATATGCAATACAACTAACCCCTCCAGAAATCGTTAAACCGAACCCAATTAAATAAAAGAAGATACGAAATATCACGGTCATCACCTATATCCTGAACTTGTCCAAATAAGAAAAGCGTAAGGCGCTCCAATTGCGCCACTCTGTTAAGCAACATCGCAATGTCGCCTTCCTCGCTCAGCGACAAGCACAAGACAAGCACCTTCTGAAGGATCCTCTTGTGACGATCTGAGCCGATGGCGCCTGAAGCTGGACACAAAAATTTACGCTTTCTTTTTAAAAAATGTATCGTTCAACATAAGCTTGTTTATATCAAACTATGTAATCACTTACGAAAATATCCCATAAAGAACGATAAAGTGTAACTTCATTCAGTGGGGGTTTTTTTTCATCCCCCACTGAATGTTAGTCCCTACGGGATGACCTAAAGGCCCTTGTGACCCACAGGACGTGGCGCTCTTAGTCTGTGTTCTTTATGTTCGGATCTTTACGGGCAGTTGTCCCCCACCTATCTTCTTTGCTTTACTACAGAATCTTGAGGTGGGGGTCTTACTGCCCGTTAAGAGTGGGATAAAAGTTTTTTATTGATAGAAACCATTATGTTGACCAATTGAAAGCGTTACGAACTCGAAAAATTTGTATTTTTCTTTCATTATCAATTTTTCACCATATAAAAAAATGATAATTGCACGAGTTTTGGAGATAATTGCATCACTTCGGGTAACAATTGCACGAAGTTTATATTTAATTGCACGAATCACAAAATAATTGCATTTAATTTTCCCTTTTTGCATTTCATATCCTTTTTTTGCACGGAAAAGTCCGTTTTTGCACCTATCCCAATTATCATTCATAAGTAAAAAACACAGGTTAATCTCCCTGTGCTTCATAGTAACGAATAAGTTTATTGGATGAAATCGTAAACGATTTTTCGATCGAAAATGGGTATTGTTTATGATAGGTTTCAACGATATCATAGCCGAGAGCATACCCTAGCATTGTCGGATAAAAAGCTTTCCCAAATAATAGTTGGACATACTTTGGGTGATCACGTTTGACATGTTGATTGTCCTTCACCCACATGTTCCACCATCTTTTTAGTTGGGTAGGAGAATATTTTGTCATCCAATGTGTAATAGCCTCTTCTCCGATTTCCTCTTTTACAGCATGTTCAGCTAGTCCTTCTAAAATAATAGTATCAAGCAAAGTGTACTCTTCTTCACGCTTTGAATATTTATGAAGTCGACAAATATGATGATATTCATGCGTTATAACGGCGTCTAACGACAGGTCGCTTGTTCGTGGGGATAAAAACAAAAACATTTTATCTGGAAACGAAACGCCTGACCTTCCTTGAAAGTCACGTGTTAATAATCCATTCCGCTCATCAACTGGAAAGATAAAAACCGGAACATCAGGTCCTTCCCATTTTTGTTTTAGTCGTTCATACCGTTTTTTTACTTTTGGCCAAATGTGGGATCTTTCCATCTCTTTCAAAAATGTTTTCCTTACTGATCGGTACATTCCGAAATCTTTTAAGTAATCATAAATTTCCTCTGCACTTATTTGTTGAAAATAATGTGTTAATTTTTCACAGGCTTTTAGAGGATTGGGGTCTTTCTTTAACCACTCATTTGTGTTCACAACGCCCATTTATCGACACCTCTTTTCTTGATATCGTATGAGTGCCGATTTTGGAGGGTGAATCGATCGCTAACGTGACTTTGTTCAGAAACCAAAGGTTAGAGATCGGAGTAGTCGAAATCGGTGAAATAACCGATTTCCATTATCCATAGGTATGACCTATACAAAAAAATCCGCCTTACCAAAATGGTAAAGCGGATTTTTCGATTATTCATATTTTTTAAAGACGATCGTTGCGTTATGACCACCAAACCCTAGTGAGTTACTTAATGCTACGCGAACATCTTTCTTTTTCGCTTCGTTTGGCGCATAGTCTAAATCACATTCTGGATCAGGTGTTTCATAGTTAATAGTCGGTGGGATAATGCCATCTTTAATGGACATAACAGAAAAGATCGCTTCAACACCACCTGCAGCCCCAAGTAAGTGGCCTGTCATTGATTTTGTTGAGCTTACAGTTAAGTTATAAGCATGGTCACCGAATACTTCTTTGATCGCTAATGTCTCGAATTTATCATTATATTCTGTACTTGTACCATGCGCATTAATGTAATCAACATCTTCTGGTTTAAGACCTGCATCTTCGACTGCCATCTTCATCGCACGTGCACCGCCTTCTCCACCTGGTGCTGGAGCCGTAATGTGATACGCATCACCAGTTGATCCGTATCCAACGATTTCTGCGTAAATGTTCGCACCGCGCTTTTTGGCATGTTCAAGTTCTTCAAGGATTAAAATTCCTGCTCCCTCGCCCATAACGAATCCATTACGATTTTTATCGAAAGGACGACTTGCTGTTTTTGGGTCTGGATTTGTTGAGAGGGCTTTGGCTGCACAAAATCCGGCAAAGGACATTTTCGTGAGCGGAGCTTCAGAACCACCTGTAATCATGGCATCGGCGTCACCACGCTCAATAGCTTTAAAGGCATCACCGATTGAGTTTGTTCCTGTCGCACATGCTGTTACTGTACAAGAATTAACACCCTTTGCTCCTAATGCAATTGACACTTGGCCAGTAGCCATATCTGGAATCATCATCGGTACAAAGAATGGACTTACTCGTCTTGGTCCTTTGTTTATTAACGTTTCAAATTGTTGCTCGAATGTTTCCATTCCTCCGATACCAGAACCAATCCAAACACCAATTCGCTCTGCGTTTGTTTCATTGATTTCTAAGTTTGCGTCCTTAACGGCCATCATTGACGCTGCTAAAGCGTATTGAGTGAAGCGGTCCATTTTTCGTGCTTCTTTTCGATCCATAAAGTTTTCAGGATTGAAATCTTTCATCTCTGCTGCAACCTTTGCAGTGTAATCATCTTTATTAACACGTGTTAATTCACCGATACCAGAAACACCTTTCACAGCGTTTTCCCAGCTTGTTTTTGCATCTAAACCTAATGGAGTTACCGCTCCTAATCCTGTTACTACTACTCTACGTTTCACCATAAACGTTGCACCTCACCTTTTTTCGGACTGTTATACGGTTAACATTTCGAAGAAGTGTTTTATTTTTTGCGAGGAACCGCCAAACAATCCGGACGGTTCATTTTCTTTATATTACTTCCCCCATCTTAACGCAATCGCACCCCATGTTAAGCCTCCCCCGAAGCCTACCATGACAATGAGGTCACCATCTTGTATTTTACCTGCTTTTACCTCTTCGTACAATGAAATAGGAATCGAGGCAGCCGAAGTATTTCCATATTTGTGCACGGTTTTCGACATTTTTTCCTCTGGAAGTTCTAAACGTTGACGAGCCGCTTCCATAATTCGGATATTTGCCTGATGTGGAACAAGGAAATCTACATCATCTTTAGAGAGACCTGCTTTTTCCAATACATTAATGCTAGACTCGCCCATTTGACGAACGGCAAATTTAAACACTTCACGACCGTTCATAATGACATATTCATCTTGATATAAGTGTTTTCCTCCTGTTCCATCTGCACCAAGCTCAAAAGAGAGAATTCCTTTATTTTCACTTACAGGCCCCATAACTACAGCTCCTGCCCCATCACCAAAAAGAACGGCTGTTGTGCGGTCGTCCCAATTTGTAATTTTAGATAGTTTTTCAACACCTACTACTAATATGTGCTTATAGGCACCTGCTTCAATAAATTGTTTGGCCGTAATCATTCCATACATAAACCCTGCACAGGCAGCACTTATGTCCATTGCTGCTGCATTTTTTGCTCCAATCTGTTCTTGTAACATACAAGAAATGGAAGGGAACGGTTGATCTGGTGTTACGGTTGCAACTAAAATCATATCGATATCTTCAGGTGATACACCAGCATCTTCAATCGCTTCTCTCGCAGCACGAACCCCCATATGTGAAGTATCCAATTCATCTGGAGCGATACGACGCTCTTCAATTCCTGATCTCGTACGAATCCATTCATCTGATGTATCCATCGTTTTTTCTAAATCTTTGTTCGTAACAACATTTTCCGGTACATAACGACCGATTCCAATGATTCCAGCCTTCATTATGCACAACTCCTTTATTATAAAATGGAAAAACTTGTGATGACAACCTTTTTCATTTGTTATCGAAATATCCGATTGTAATTAATATCAATTATTATGACTTGGTACTAATTTTAGCTTATTTTCTTCTCTTTATCAATATGTTTGTTTTTAGGACAACGGTCTATTCACAATTTTATCCGTTACATAAATTAATAGTAAAAAGCGTAGTAGGTGATAAAGTTGGAAGAGAACAAAGAGTCCAATAAGCAACTTGTGAAGAAAGAAGAGAACCCCGCTATTGAAAAGAGACAAACTGACTTCTTTTCTACCTTTATGTTTGGTCAAAGACCCGTTCAAGAAACAAAGGAAGAGAAAGCTGATTCTAAACTCGATGATTTTAACTATCTTCAATTAATGGAACAAATCGACGATGTGATGTCCTCATTAAAAGAATTAAAGCCATTATTAAACGAGTTGTCACCACTTGTTAATTTTGTTAAGAAGAAAATTAAATAAAAAACGGTGGGTAGGCCACCGTTTTTTACGCTTCGATTCCTTCACTAGCTTCTTTCTTTCCTAATTCGTATGCTTCAGCCATCACTTTTGTTAATAAACCAATCATCGGCTGAAGTTGTTCTGGCTTTAGCTCTAAGCCAAGCTCATCTAATTGAGCTTTTGCTTCCGGTAAATATTGCATCGCAATTTGCATAAATTGTAATGATTTTGGATGTTGTTCCATTTCCATCACTCCTCGTTCGGCAATTTTCCTGTTTGACGGTACGTTTCAATCATCGAATGCATTTTTGCCAAGTACTGATCGTCGATTAATGAACTAAATTTCCCCATATTGATGACGTCATCTTGAAAATCAAAATATAAATTTCCACTTTCCAACTCACCATTTTGGAAACGTTTCGCGACAAGTACATAAAGACGATCAACATGTTGCACAGTGCTTGTCAATACCGTCTGCTCACCTAAATCTGCTTGGTCTGAAACATATCCGATTGCATAAAGCCCATGCTCTTTCAGATGCTCAATAACAGGTACATTATACCCATCGCCGGCTGGATACACAACATCAACGTTTTCCGCTATGAGCTCATCCAAATGCTGTAAAGCTAAATTTGTATCATTCCATGATTGTATGTACTGAATTTTCACGTTTACATTATTGTCTTCAAATTTAGCTCCTTGATAAAAGCCCTCGACTTCCGGTTGCCATTCGAAAGCAGCAATGATCCCAATTTCTTTCGTTTTTGACATATGTGCTGCAACCATACCTGCGAAAAATCCCATCGCATGTGAGTTAAAGCTTAAACTCGTCACATTATCGCCTTTTGCGTCACCATTAAAAAACACAAAATGAATATCTGGATATTCTTCTTGCAAGTCTCGGAAAAAGGTTTGGTATTCATTGCCGTGACCAAAGATTAAATTCACACCTTTTTCAGCAAACTCTGCTACCGCTTCGCGAACGGCGGTTTCTGAATTCATTCCTTCTTTATAAAAAACGTCGACATTTAACTCTGATTGTATTTTTAGCAAGCCTTTATACCCTTTTGTTCCCCACACTTGATCATCGATCGTGTCAGGGACGAGTAAGCCGACTTTTTGAAGCTCATCTTCTGAAGATGCTTGTCCACAACCACTTAATAAAAAAAAGAGGATAAGAATAATTCCATATTTTTTGTTGAACATGATCAGCAACTCCTTCACAAAGGGCTCAAACAACATTTGGCTTGTATTCAATGCTCAGCTCTTAAACGTTTGTTTCCCATGAAATAAGGCTGTTTAACGATAAGAGAAAACATGCTGTCGATCATAATGAACTTCTTCGCCCTTTTTGAACAAATATTATTATAAAGCAAAAACATTTATTGGATGGAAGGAAGAAAAATAAGTTTCACAGATACTAAATCCGACGAGATTGCTTTTCACATTCTATTTTATCCTCATAATATCATGAATCACAAGTTATTTGTTCATATTCTGTAAGTATGGGTTAAATCGATTCATAAAGATTCGTTGTTCATTTATTCGATCTTCGAACTTTTCCTCACTTTGAATAATAATACAATTTTTCGTTTGAATATGAATCGGTTTTACAGGAAATGTGAAGGATGAAGGTAAATTCAACAGATTTCCTTTTGATGTTAAATGAACAATGGACGGATTCCTAGCCTCCTCCCTCCCTATTTCTACTAAACAATTAATGACTTCTTCAATATAGAGGAGGTCTCGAACCGGCGTTTTTTCATGTATTTTTTTTGTGAAAACAATTGGATTGAATTGTAATTCGAGCAGTAACTGATCTGTAATCCATTGTCCAGGTGGCTGCCATGGTCCAAAGACGGTTGGAACACGTACGATGATTGTTGGAACATATGCGTTCTCTGCTTGTTTTTGCCACCAATTTTCAGCTTGAATAAACAGTCTCCCTTTTTCCTTTTTTGGAAATGGCTCATCTTGATCAGTAATATCTATTTGATCATCTCCATACACATCGAAAGAAGAAAGAAATACAACTGGACATTCAGCTTTTTTTGCCATTTCTAATAGGTCTTCTAGTACCCCTTTTTCCTTTTCCCACTCCTTTGGCCACTCTGGATCATGGGGATCTAACTGACAAAAGTAAATTCTATCGTATTCACCAAGCTCTAAATCCTTTTTGGTAAAAATATTAAACTGCGCATTTCGCCCGAGCCAAAGCATTTGTTCTTCAACCCATTTATGATAAAAAGGATGATCTGGCTTGATAAAGACACCATCAACGGAACACCCTTCCTCAAGAAACCGACTACAAAGGTGAAAACCAATGAATTGCTGAACACCAACTATTAATACACGGTTCAATGGATGCCCCCTACGAAAACTCAGGGGGCGACACCTCCTTTTAACAACGTGATGTTATTTTTGGTCATTACTGTATCGTATGCTGCGTGACAAGAGATTAGTCATTTCTCCTTCTATAATATTCGTTCGTGATCACGTAAAAATTTCATCATCATTTGATAAACACGAGGTGAATTTTCCGGGAGATAAAAGGTAAGCTGAATAGGAGATTGTAATTTCTGACGGTATTCTTCATATATTTTACTGTGCAGCAGATAGGAATACGGACTTCCGTGCATCTTTTGCCAGATTCGTACCGGTATGGTTGAAGTAAAATCATCCAATTGAGCAAATGTATTTTTCGCGATTTTCATTTCATCAAGATCGTAAGCAACTGTAAGCTCTTTTAACATCCGTTTATAAAAAAACTTATTTTCCCGTTCATAGTTTAGTTGAGCTTGTAATTGAATACATGGATTTAAAAATGAGACGGAGCGTATTTTATCGTTCATAATCTCCATTAATTGAAGTGCCGTCAGTGCTCCCATTCCTTCTGCAATAATATGAATTTTGTTGTTTAATATCTCTTTTTTTTGAACAATGTAATATAATTGCTTCGCTAGCAATGTTGCTTTCGGACTCCCCCAATGTCTTCCATAAAGATTGGAATAAAAAACGGTATATCCTCCATCATGTAATAATTGAAGCAATTGTTTTCTACCGTAATGTTGAATCCAAAAACTCGATTGGTCATCGACATAATGATTTTTATCTCCAATAATTAAGACACCAAATCCACTCGGCTTTTCTGGTAAGTGTACGACGTTCCATTCATTTTCAATTTTAAAAAAGCGTACGTTAACACCGTCCATTTTCCCACCACCTTTCCTGTCTAACACTTACGAATTAAATTCCGATCGCCTTCATTCCTGATTATAGTCCATTGTGTCCATTTACATTTCAAAAAAGGGGGATTTTTTTCAAAAGGAATATTCCAAACACAATGTCAATATGCATTCTCTAATAATCTATGTTAAATTTTTTACAAAGCATAGATAAAACGCCTATTCCAGTGACTACTATTTTCATCTTTATTGAAAAATTAGTCGTTTCATACCGAAAATTTGTGTGATAATATATATTGGAACAAGGTGATTGGAAAAGCGACAAGCATAAGCCGATGGCTTCTTGAGCTCGACACCGAACAAAATTTATCCTTTCTTATCTTTTAAAAAAGAGGTGATATGAATGAAATATGTGATGACACTATTTTGGGCCTTTTTATTAGTGAATATGGCAAGTTATGTTGTTTCTTCCATGATCGGTGCTACATACGAGTTTGGAACATCTACTCTTCTCGCTGTTGTTGCAACCGTTCTCATCTTTATTATTGGAGAATCATTACCAAGTGAAGCTTCCGAACAACATTAATAATGACGTTCGACATGAATGCCACTTATCCCTCTCTGTGGAACAAGAGCGTTTTTCTACGAAGAAGAACTGAGCCAACAGCTCAGTTCTTCTTCGTAAGTACAAGACTTTCATTGTTTACATCAACTAGCACATCATCTTGATCATTGATTTCCTGCGCTATAATGGCACGTGCGAGCATTGTTTCGACATGCTTTTGAATAAATCTTTTTAAAGGTCGTGCTCCGTAAACTGGGTCAAAGCCTGCGTTAACGATAAACTCCTTCGCTTCTTCTGTTAATGTTAATTTGATTTGCTTTTGCTCAATTCGCTGTTGCAACTCTTTTAACAATTTTTCCACAATGTTCTTCATTTCAGCCTTTGTCAGTGGCTTAAATAAGACGATATCATCTATTCGATTTAAAAATTCTGGACGGAAATGCATGCGTAATTGCTCTAGTGCTTTTTCCTTTGCTGAATCTTCTATTTCTCCTTGATCATTAAGCCCTTCAAGTAAAAATGGTGAACCAATATTTGAAGTCATGATGATGACCGTATTTTTAAAATCAACGACTCTTCCTTGTGAATCTGTAATCCTACCGTCATCTAGCATTTGCAATAAAATATTAAAAACTTCCGGGTGTGCTTTTTCTACTTCATCGAGTAAAATGACTGAATACGGATTTTTACGAACAATTTCCGTTAGCTGACCCCCTTCTTCATATCCAACATAGCCTGGAGGCGCCCCAATTAATCGGGAAACAGCGTGTTTCTCCATATATTCAGACATATCAATTCGCACCATATGATTTTCACTATCAAATAATGTTGCCGCAACGGTTTTGGCAAGCTCTGTTTTTCCAACACCTGTTGGCCCTAAAAAGAGAAAGGAACCGATTGGCCGATTCGGATCTTTAATTCCTGCTCGAGCGCGGAGTACAGCATTTGCAACAAGCTCAATTGCTTCATCTTGTCCAACGACACGCTCTTTTAGTACCGTTTCTAATTTTAATAATTTTTCTCTTTCCCCTTCAACGAGCTTTGAAACGGGAATACCTGTCCATTTTGCCACAATATTGGCAATTTCTTCTTCTGTGACTTCTTCACGGAGAAGACGGTGATCCTGTTCTTTGTTCGCCATTTCTTCTTCAAGTAGTCTCAGTTCTTTTTCAAGCTGTGGAATTTTCCCGTGTCTTAATTCTGCTGCTTTATCTAAGTTATATTGGTTTTCCGCATCTTCCAAATCTCGTCGCGCCTTTTCAAGCGATTCGCGCAATTGCTGAACTTTTTGAATCCCTTCTTTTTCGACTAACCATTTTGCTTTCATCACATCTGCTCGTTCACGCAATTCGGCAAGGTGCTCTTGAAGTTCTTCGAGACGACTTTGACTCGCTGCGTCTTTTTCTTTCTTCAATGCTTTTTCTTCCACTTCCAACTGCATGAGCTTGCGCATCACTTCATCAAGTTCTGTTGGCATTGAGTCAATTTCGGTCCGGATCATCGCACATGCTTCATCCACGAGGTCGATCGCTTTATCCGGTAAAAACCGTTCCGTTATGTACCTGTTGGAAAGCTCTGTAGCTGCGACAAGCGATGAATCGTGAATGTTTACACCATGATGAATTTCAAATCGTTCTTTTAGACCCCTTAAAATGGAGATAGTATCTTCAACAGTTGGTTCACTTACTAATACTTGCTGAAAACGGCGCTCTAATGCTGGATCTTTTTCAATATACTTTCGATGTTCATCAAGCGTCGTCGCGCCAATACAATGCAGTTCCCCCCGTGCAAGCATCGGTTTTAGCATGTTTCCAGCATCCATCGCTCCTTCTGTTTTTCCTGCCCCAACAATTGTATGTAGCTCATCAATAAATAAAATGATGTTTCCATCGCTTTTTTTCACTTCATTTAATACAGCTTGGAGACGTTCTTCAAATTCTCCTCGGAATTTTGCCCCCGCAACGAGCGAACTCATATCTAAAGCAAAAATCGTTTTATTCTTCAGCCCTTCGGGTACATCTTTTCGAACAATTCGCTGGGCTAACCCTTCGACAATGGCGGTTTTCCCAACACCTGGCTCACCAATTAGCACCGGATTATTTTTCGTTTTTCGAGATAAAATGCGAATCACACGTCTAATTTCTTGATCTCGACCGATGACAGGGTCTACGTTGCCTGCTTTCACTTCTTCAATGAGATCTCGTCCATATTTTTTTAATACTTCATAAGTTGCTTCTGGATTTTGTGTTCTCACGCGCTCGTTCCCCCTTATGTCTTTTAACACGTTTCGAATGGCGGTTTCTGTCATATTTCGCTTTTGAAAAATAGGAAAAATTTCGGATCTTCTATTTTGTGACAACGCTAATACGAAATGTTCCACAGATAAATAGTCATCTTGAAATTCTTTTCGAATATGATCTGCTTGTTTTAACAATTCTTCAACTGTTCGTGATATGTACACATGATCGGTCTTTGCACCACTTCCAGTTACTTGTGGCTTTTTCTCTAGCAATTGTTTTAATTCTTTTTCCAAATCGGAAATAGATACATTTAACAACTGTAATATCCGAGGAAACAGCCCATCCTGTTGTGAAAGAAGTGGAAGCAGTAGGTGAAGTTCTTCTACTTGTTGATGGTCATATTCTTTTGCAATACTTTGCGCTTCGATCAATGCCGTTTGCATTTTTTCGGTAAATTGTTCAAAATCCATCGTCAACCCTCTCTCACCTTTAGTTTGACTTTATTTGACCTTTCTTTTATTATATCCTTCTTTAAAATGATGTAAAGCCATCTGTATTCATCAGATGGCTTTCGCTTTACGGTTTTCTTTTATATGTCCATATCCGATTATGATTTGATGTTTCAGGGAATGAATCACCAGCTTTTAACTTAATACTCTTCGGATTTTTGACCATCGACCCTGTTTCACCAATTTCAACGTAAATTCCATTGTTCGGTGCTTTTTGACCTGGTTTAAATTGATGTTGCTGTCCCATAACATCCCTCCTTACCTATACAGCTATTATTATGACCTTTACAATCACATTACATGTAAAAAAGCATCTTTACAGAATGTGGCACTTATAGTTAAATGATTAAGTGTGAATGCATTAGACTGGAGGATTTTTTGTGGAAACAATCAATTTAGTATATGAAGTCATTAAATATTTATTTTTAGGAGCGTTGCAAGGTTTTACAGAACCGATCCCTATTTCTTCGAGCGGTCATCTCGTTTTAGCGCAACATTTTTTAGGCGTTGATTTACCCGGTTTATCGTTTGAAGTTTTTGTGAATGCCGCATCATTAGCAGCCATCCTAGTTATTTACCGAAAAGATTTGACTCGGATTGCCATGAATGGACTGCAATATATTAGGACGAAGGATTCAAATAGTAAAAGCGACTTTTTCTTTATCGTTTATTTAGTCATCGCTACGATTCCTGCAGGTGTTTTCGGCGTATTGTTTGATGATATGATTGAAAACCTCATCTCAGAAGGAGTGCAAATTGTCGGAATTACCCTTATCATTACAGGTATTGCCCTATATTTAATCCGTAATTTAAAAGGGAAGAAAAACGATGGCGATTTATCGGTAAAAGACGCGCTTATTGTAGGACTTGCCCAAGCTGTTGCACTTATACCGGGAATAAGCCGTTCAGGTGCTACGATTGTCGCTGCGATGGCTTTAGGCATGAAACAAGAAACAGCCTTACGTTTTTCATTCCTCCTTTATATTCCGGTTAGTTTAGGGACTACCGTTTTGGCTGTTGGAGACATTGCAGGGAACAGTGAATTAAGCAGCCAATGGGCTCCGCTATCCATTGCGTTTATTGCTTCGTTCATATTATCCTACTTTTCCTTAAAGTGGTTCATGGGCATTATGGAACGAGGGAACTTAAAGTACTTCTCTTTTTACTGCTGGATTGTCGGGATCCTTGTCATATTATTCGCTTAAAAATAAGCAGAAAGGTCAACGTTCTTTAGACGTTGACCTTTTTTTATAGTACTAGGAAATAATTTAATTCTCGACTATGGAAAAATTCGTTCATAATGTTTTGCGTCTAGCTCCGGGCGTTATCGGCTAGCAAACTTCCCCTTTCATCCGTACGATAAGTCAACATCGACTCACCTACTCGCCCGAGTTTCCTTTATCTCTCACTTTATAGTACAGTTTGTACGCCACTTTAGCGAAGCTCTCGCGCTTTTGTTCTTAAACAAGAATTTCCTTTAATATCGCTTTTTGTGCGTGAAGGCGGTTTTCTGCTTGCTGAAAGACAGCCGATTGAGGGCCATCGATGACCGCTGCTGTCACTTCTTCCTCACGATGGGCAGGCAAGCAGTGAAGGAAATGGGCATCGCTTTTTGCCGCCTTCATTAATGATTCATTCACTTGATAAGGCTTAAAAATTTCTTTTCGCTTTTCTGCTTCTTCTTCTTGTCCCATGCTCGTCCAAACATCCGTATATATAATATCTGCCTCTTTTACAGCTTCTATTGGGTCATGCTCAACTTGAATGCATGCTCCGGTTTCTTTAGCGATTTCTTGTGCTTTTTGAACAATGTCTTCATTTGGCTCAAATCCAATAGGGGTTGCGATGGAAAAATTCATCCCCACTTTTGCGGCTCCAATCATAAGTGAATGGGCGACATTGTTACCATCGCCAACATAGGTAACGTTCACTCCTTTTACAGTCCCTTTTAGTTCCAAAATCGTTAACAAATCAGCCATAGCTTGACAAGGATGATAAATATCACAAAGCCCATTAATAACTGGGACTGATGCATAATTTGCTAATTCTTTCACGCGATCGTGACTTGTTGAACGAATTAAGATCGCATCAACATATGACGATAAAACTTTTGCCGTATCCGCAATAGTTTCACCACGACCGAGCTGAAGCTGATTTGCATTTAAATCAATCGCATGCCCTCCAAGCTGGAGCATACCGACTTCAAACGATACACGCGTTCTTGTCGATGATTTTTCAAATATCATGGCTAATGTTTTTCCTTGTAAAATCGAGGAATAAGGCTGTTTTTTTAACGTTAATGCTTCCTCTAATAAATATAAAATTTCTTCTGAAGAAAAAGGTAATAATGTTAATACATCTTTCCCTGTAAATGTATGTTTCACTTGTTCAATTTTAGTCGTTTCAATCATCACACACCCGCTCCTTTTTTGGCTAATTGTTGCAAGGAGATTGGAAAATAATCATCCGTTTGCAACCCTTTTATAAACGCTTGAAGTGTTTCAAATTCGGTAAATACCGTCACACCGCGCTCAATTGCTTTTTGACGCTTTTTTTCAGCTTCTTTCGTTGTATAAGGATTGAAATATACTTTCGCTTCATCTTTTTCAACCCATTTGTCAAACTCATGCTCGACTACTTGGAATCCTAATTGTGGAATTTCTCCCTGTTCACTCGCTTCAACATAAATGCTTTTTTCTTCTATCGGGAATAAATGTTCAAATACTTTTCGAATCGCTTCGGAAACCGTTTTACCGATACACATCCCTTCTCCTGTTGACTTCATTTCAGGTCCTAGCTTTAAATCAACATCTCCTAATGCATGTGATGAAAACACTGGAAACTTCACGGCTACTTGTTCTTGTAATGGATTCATCTCGAGATTAAAGTCGTTAATCGATGCTCCGCATAAGATTTCCGTCGCTTTTTCTACTAATGAAACACCTGTCAGCTTACTTATAATTGGAACGGTACGACTCGCTCGTGGGTTTACTTCTAATACAAAGATATCCTCATCATGTAGTAAAAATTGAATATTCATAATTCCTTTATAATGAAGCTTGCGAACAATTTCTTTTGCATAATAAATCATGTTTTCTTTTGCTATTTCAGAAACCGATTGAGATGGGAATAGGGCAAAACTATCTCCTGAATGAACCCCAGCTCGCTCGATATGTTCCATTACACCTGGGACAAACACATCTCGGCCATCTGCAATTAAATCAATCTCCACTTCTTTTCCGGTTACAAATTCATCGAGTAATAAAGGAAAATGATCTTCTTCCATATGTTCTAGTAAATCATTGAATTGCTCCTCGTTTTCAACTTTCACCATCCCTTTTCCCCCGATGACGTACGACGGTCGCAGTAAAATCGGAAAATGGAGTTGCTCCATTTGTTTGTACGCTTCTTCTTTCGATGATGCAATCGATCCGTCAATATGCGGGATATTCGCATCGTCTAATAATGTGTAAAATTTTTCGCGATCTTCTAGCTGATCGAGCCTATTTGCATTCATTTCTAGTAACGGAACATTCGCCTTTTCAAGCTGTTCAACTAAATTAATCGCCGTTTGTCCGCCGAATTGAGCAATCGTGATATCAATTTGTTCATTTTCAATGACATGTAAAATGTGTTCAACGGTTAATGGCTCAAAATATAAGCGATCAGCCGTTTCATAATCAGTACTAACGGTTTCCGGATTATTGTTAATCATGATCGCTTCATAGCCTAACTTTTGTAATGTATGAATACAGTGAACCGCACTATAATCAAACTCTACCCCTTGCCCAATGCGAATCGGGCCTGATCCGATAACGAGTGCTTTTTTCTTTTGTTTCAATATGGCTTCATTTTCACCTAAATAGGTTGAATAAAAGTAATTCGTTCTTGCCTCAAATTCAGCCGCACACGTATCAACCATTTTGAATACTGGCTTGATTCCCCATTGTTTTCTTAAACGACGAATTCGTTCTTCCGATTCGTTTTTCCAATAGGCAATGGATTGATCGGAAAATCCGTAACGTTTTAAAATTGAAAGAAAATTGGCGTCAAGATTTGTATGGATCAATTGTTTTTCTAATGAAATTAAATGTTCAAACACAGATAAGAAGTAATAATCAATTTTTGTTTTTTCATGAATACATTCGATTGTCATATTGCGACGAAGCAATTCAAGAATGATGAAGAATCGCTCATCCGTCGCTTCTGTTAATTGATTTAACAAACTAGACGTTTCAACTTTTTGTAATTTAGGTAAACATAACCCAACCGTATTTAGTTCTAACGAATCGACCGCTTTTTGCAGCGCCGCTTCCATCGTGCGCTCAATCGCCATTACTTCACCTGTTGCTTTCATTTTCGTGCCGAGTAAACGATCAGCCTTTGTAAATTTATCAAAAGGCCAGCGCGGAAATTTCACGACAACATAGTCCAAAGCAGGTTCGAAACTAGCAAAAGTAGACTGTGTAAGCGGGTTTTTCATTTCTTTTAATGTATAACCAATTGAAAGCTTTGCCGCCATTTTCGCAATCGGGTAGCCTGTTGCTTTTGAAGCGAGTGAAGAAGAGCGACTAACCCTTGGATTTACTTCAATGACGTAATATTGCTTACTTACAGGGTCAAGGGCGAATTGAATATTGCATCCACCAATCACTTCGAGTGCAGAAATGATTCTTAAAGCTGCACTCCTAAGCATATGGTATTCTTCATCGGTTAATGTTTGGGACGGTGCCACAACGATGGAATCGCCTGTATGAATCCCGACGGGGTCAATATTTTCCATATTACAGACTGTAATACACGTATTATCTTGATCTCGCATCACTTCATATTCGATCTCTTTGAAGCCTGCGATACTTTTTTCAACGAGCACTTGCCCGATTGGACTCATTTTTAATCCGTTTGCGACAATCGCTAGCAGTTCTTCTTTATGATAGGCAATGCCCCCACCTTTTCCTCCGAGTGTGTAGGCAGGTCGAACGATGATGGGGTACCCAATTTTCTCAGCAAATTGAATAGCATCATTTACATGTTCGACAATTTCACTTTCCGGAATCGGTTCATTTAATTCGTTCATAAGGTCACGAAACTTTTCACGGTCTTCCCCTTTTTGAATCGTTGCACTCGATGTTCCTAACAGCTTAACCCCGTATTTATCTAGAACTCCGCTTGTTTCTAGCTGTACCGCTAAATTTAATGCCGTCTGTCCGCCTAATGTTCCTAATATTCCATCCGGCTTCTCTTTTTGAATAATCTTTTCTAAACTTGAAACGGTTAGTGGTTCACAGTAAACAGCATCTGCAAACTTTGTATCGGTCATAATCGTTGCTGGATTGTTGTTTACTAAAACGACTTCTATTCCTTCTTCTTTTAGTGCTAGACAGCCTTGTGTTCCTGAATAGTCAAATTCTGCTGCCTGCCCTATGATAATCGGGCCAGACCCGATAACGAGAACTTTTTGAATCGATGAATCTTTAGGCATATACTTTCTCTCTCCCTACTGTGTTCAATACTTCTAAATATTCATCAAAAATGACGCCTGATTCCACCGGTCCTGGATTCGCTTCAGGATGGAATTGTACAGATAAGATTGGTAAATGTTGATGGACAACTCCCTCGATCGATTGGTCGTTTACATTTGTAAAGCGAACGTTTAACGGAAGCTGTGCTAAACTTTGTTCATCGACGACGAAACTATGATTTTGTGACGTCATAAATACGCGCCCTGTTTGATGATCGATAACAGGGTGGTTCGCCCCTCGATGACCGTATCGCAATTTTTTCGTATTTGCCCCGAATGCTAAGGCGATGAGTTGGTGTCCTAAACAAATGCCTAGCGTCGGATATGTTGTGATAAGCTCATGTATATTTTGTAAATAGGGCTCAAGTGATTTCGGATCACCCGGTCCATTAGATAACACGATTCCATCTGGATTCATTTTCTTGATCGTTTCCATTTGCCAAAACGGGACAACCGTCACTTTACATCCCCGTTTTACGAGAGAAGAGGCAATTGATTTTTTATAACCAAAATGAATAAGAGCAATATGCTTTGGGCCATCTCCAAACGTTTCAACTTTATTCTCTACGACATTTTCAACTTGGTTTGTTGCGAAAATCTTATTTACTTCAGCCGATTCTTCCGTTGTAATGACGGCCTTTTGTGTCCCTAATTCACGAATCGTTTTCACGACTTGACGTGTATCGACATTTGTTAATAAAGGGATACCCCATTTTTCTAAATACTCTTTTAAAGAATGTTTCGCTAAATAATGAGAATATTGCTCTGTTGCCTGTAACACGACAACCCCTTTTACTTGCGGTTGTTTGCTTTCAAAATCAACTTCATTGATTCCATAGTTCCCAATTAACGGGTACGTAAAGACAATGATTTGATCCTTGTAAGAAGGATCTGTCAACACTTCTTGATAGCCGGTCATTCCTGTATAAAAAACGACTTCCCCTTCACATTGGATTGGGGATTCGCTCACGATCTCCCCTTCAAATTTCGTCCCTTCAGATAGTAAGAGGTAACCCTTCACTGTTTAACACCCTCTCTCGTTGTGAATATTTATTTATAATAAAGTATAATTATTCAATTTATGGAGAATAAAATCCTTCTCAAAAGAGAAGGGAATAGTACTATTTTGCACTCACTAAAGCGTTCATTGTTGCTTGTATTAATGCAATTGCTTCATCGATTTCTTCAAACGTAACGGTTAAAGGCGGCAATAACCGAATGACATTTGGGCCAGCTGGCAACACTAACAGTCCACTTTTCCTTAATTGTGCAAGAACCGGCTGAACTTCTTCTATTAATTCAATGCCGATCATGAGACCAAGACCTTTTACTTGTTTAACAGATGGGTGCTCACTTAAAACTTCTTCTAGATTCTGTTTTAAGTAATCCCCTTTTTCCTCGACATCCTTTAAAAAGGACTCGTTGAAGACCTCTTCTATCGTAGCGAGTGAAGCCGCCATTGCCAATGGATTTCCCCCAAAGGTAGAGCCATGACTTCCAGCAGAAAAGGCTGCAATTAGTTTTTTCGTTCCAATCATCGCACCGACTGGAAACCCGCTCCCTAACCCTTTCGCCAATGTCACAATATCAGGATTCAGCTCAAAGTGTTCATAAGCAAAAGCTTTCCCTGTACGACCAATACCTGTTTGCACTTCATCAATAATGAACAATGCGTTCAGTTTTTTGCATTTCTTCTCAATGGCTTTCAGAAAATCGATGTTACCAGGTACAACCCCACCTTCACCTTGAACGACTTCAACCATAATGGCGGCAATCGCTTCATCATTTAACTGTTGAACTGCTCCTACGTCATTATACGGTAAGTAGGCAAATGTCGGTGCTAACGGTCCAAATCCGTCTTGTACTTTCTTTTGGCCAGTCGCTGACATGGTCGCATATGTCCGGCCATGAAACGATTGATAAAACGTTATGATTTTATGTTTACCCGTGTATTTTCTTGCAAGCTTGATAGCTGCTTCATTCGCTTCCGCACCACTATTCGCGAAAAAGACCGCATCCCCCATTGAATGATTGACGAGCTTTTCAGCGACTTTTTCTTGAAGCGGAATCGGAAATAAATTAGACACATGCCATACGTTATTTAATTGCTCTTTTACCGCTTCCATGACTTTTTTTGGACGATGGCCGAGATTACATACAGCAATTCCGGAAATAAAGTCGAGATAACGTTTCCCTTCTTTATCATATACGTAAGATCCATCAGCTTTTTCAATCTCGATATTTAAGCGGGCATAAGTAGGAAACAAATAACTCATTTACATCACAACCTTTTCATTTCTCACAATTTTCGTCCCGACAATCGCTCCATTTTGGATAATTTCCGTATGCCCATTAACAATCATTGCCTCTTTTAGTCGATCGGATAAAACGGATAGAGCCGATGTTACTTTCGGAATCATTCCCCCGTAAATCGTGCCATCTTGTATAAGCTCTTCAATCATCGATTTTGTTGCTTCTTCCATTAATTTCCCTTCTTTTAAAACACCTGGAACATCTGTGACAAAAATCAGTTTTTCAGCATTCATTTTTTCTGCAACGGCTGATGCACATATATCTGCATTAATGTTTAACGTTTGCCCATCATTTGTTTTTCCTAACGGTGCGACAACCGGAATAAAAGATAAATCAAGTAAAGCTTGAAGTAGTTGTTCGTTTACCGCTTCTACTTTTCCGACAAGCCCCAGTGTTGACTCATCGATAAAGGATGCCGTTATAAAATCACTGCCTGATAATCCAATTGTTTGGAGATGATGCCGCTGTAGCTTTCCTGTTAAAAATTTATTCATTTTTCCTGCTAACACCATCTCCACTACTTCTAACACGTCAGGAGTTGTTTTTCTTTGACCGTTAATAAATTCACTTTTAACGTCTAACCTCTCAAGCATGGCGTTAATGGCTGGACCTCCGCCATGGACAAATATGAGATTATTTGTTTTCAATAACTCTTTCACACTATGAATAAATGAATCAGTTAACTCATGAAGCATACTGCCGCCAAGCTTCATCACAAGAAGAGGCTTTTTATGTGCGGTAGCTTGCGTTAATTTTGACGTAGTCATACGTTAAATCACATCCCCATGCTTTCCCATTTTCCGTACCGTCTTTTAAATTGACCGTAATCGTCACTGTTTCATTTTCTAAATAGTTCTTCGCTTCTTCCTCAGAGAAAGGTTGTGGAACCCCCTCTTTAAACATTAAATATGGGCCGATAAAAATTTCTACATGAGCTGGATTTATATCTGCCTGACTATAACCGACCGCACAAATGATTCTTCCCCAATTCACATCCGTCCCATAAATAGCTGTTTTAACGAGTGAAGATCCGACGATTTGCTTTGCAATGACATTCGCAGCTTCTTTTGACTTCGCACCATTTACATTGACTTCTACTAGTTTTGTCGCCCCTTCACCATCACGAGCAATTTGTTTTGCTAAATCTTCGCAAACTTCCTTTAATCCTTCTTTAAATAAACCCCAATCAGGATGTTCTTCTGTTAACGGTTGATGACCCGCTTCGCCATTGGCTAATACGAGAACCATATCATTTGTAGATGTATCCCCATCAACTGTAATTTGATTAAACGTTTTGTCCGTTACCTCTTTCAATGCTTTTTGTAATAACGGTGATGGGATATTTGCATCTGTTGTGACAAAGGCAAGCATTGTCGCCATATTCGGATGAATCATTCCAGATCCTTTTGCTGCACCGCCGATGAGAACTTTCTTCCCCTCAATTTCGATTTCATAACAAGAACTTTTTTGAAACGTATCTGTAGTTAAAATCGCTTCTTGAAACTGTGCTGCTCCCTCATATGTTGACGTAAATTGAACGTGTTCAATTCCGTATTTAATTTTATCCATTTTTAAAAATTCTCCGATAACGCCTGTGGAAGCAACCGCAATAAGGTTTTCTTCCATGTTTAAACGCTTTGCAACAAGGTAACGCATTTCATATGCATCTTGAAGTCCCTGTTCTCCTGTACAGGCATTGGCATTCGCACTATTGACAACCACCGCTTGTAATTTGTTACTTTTTTCGATACTTTCTTGCGTCACTTTTAAAGGTGCGGCTTGAAAATGGTTTTGTGTATAAACAGCGGCACAAGATGCAGGCTTTTCACTGACTATAACTCCAACATCTTTTTTCGAGAATCGTAATCCTGCATGAATTCCTCCTGCGAAGAAACCTTTTGGTGAAATAATCGTTCCATTTTCTACTTTTTGCAGCAGTTTTTCTGCTGTTTTCATCTACAAGTCCCCCTTTACTGCTTTACGGATAAACCGGAAGCATTGTTAACGCTGTCGTCTCCTCAAATCCGTGTATTAAATTAAAATTTTGAACGGCCTGCCCTGCAGCACCTTTCATTAAATTATCAATGACCGATACAATCGTTAATCGATTTGTCCGTGAATCCAGTTTTAAGGAGATATCACAATAATTCGAGCCGTAAACATCTTTCGTATTTGGAAAAGAACCATCTTTTCGAAACCTTACAAACGGATTCGTTTCATAAAACGCTTCATATAAATCAACTAACCTATTATTTTCCCAATCTTCTAATAATTCTACATAAATGGTCGCCATAATGCCTCTTGTCATCGGGACAAGATGAGTACTAAAAGTAATAGAGCCTATTTTTTCATCCCACTCATGAAGGTTTTGCTCAATCTCTGGGATGTGTTGATGTTCATGAACTTTATAAATTTTTAAATTATCTTGCAATTCGACAAAGCTTGTTGCTAAAGATGGCTTTCTACCTGCACCCGATACACCTGACTTCGCATCAATAATAATCGATCCTTGTTTTACCACTTTCTCTTTTACAATTGGAGCTAACCCGAGTAATGTTGCCGTTGGATAGCACCCTGGGTTCGCAATGACTTTTGCTCCTTTCACCTTGTCATGATTGATTTCCGATAGCCCATATACCGCTTCCTCTAAAAACGATACAGGCGCAGCTGTTTTTTGGTACCATGATTCATATTCGCTAGGATCTTTTAGCCTTAAATCTCCTGATAAATCAATAATTTTTAACCCATCTTCATAAATTTGCGGTGTTAATTGAGCAGATATTCCTGAAGGTGTTGCTAAAAAAATGACATCATTATCCATTTTTACTTGTTCATGATCAATTGGCTGCAATTCAGCAGTACGAATATGTTGTAAATGTGGATACACATTTTTGTACAACTTTTTTTCATCCGATGATGTATATAAATTGCATGATGTGATTGCAGGATGATTCGCTAAAACACGATACAACTCAACTCCACCGTATCCTGTAACACCGATAATACCTACTTTCAAATCGTATCACCTACATTAATTTTTTTAAATTAGTTACCATTATAATACCGCATAAAAATAAAATCAATTGTATATTTATAAAAATTCATTTTAAATTTCGGAGGATAAATTGTGAGGTTCGTTCAAAAAACACGGATCCAGAAGTCATATAGGCGATATTTATCGTTGTCAATGAATTGGTTTGGTTATATTTTGCCCTATTTGTAATTAATGTGACTACAATGTTCATTTAGTAAAAAATAGCTGAACGAAAACACTCGTGTTACAAGTAAGATATAGCTTTCCTTATGTGTAAGCGCTAACGAGATATTAAATGAAGGTTTCTTCGTGAAAATGATGGTACTTTTAGACGAAAACATCCCTTTCGATCCAAAAGGAGGAGCATTAATCTGGTATTTGCACTAAAACAGCTATTAATTGCACGAGTTCGGACTACTTTTGCACGAGAATTGAAGTTATTTGCACGAAATTCAATTTTATTGCACATAATATATCCTTTTTGCATCACAAATTCATTTATTGAACAAAAAATCCCTTAATTGCACTTCAGATACTAAATTTTAACTATAACCCGAATATTTTGAAATAAAAAGAAGGAAGTCAACAAAGTTGACCCCCTCTATCTTCCGATAAACATTTGCGTCCAATGGTTCCCACCTGACTCATACCCTACACCAATATGCGTGAACTGCTGACTTAATATATTTTTTCGATGACCAGGACTATTCATCCATGCATTCACCACTTCTTGTGGCGTTCGTTGACCTTGAGCAATATTTTCACCTGCTGTTTTATAAGAAATACCAAAGTCTCTCATCATATCAAACGGGGATCCATACGTTGGACTTGTATGTGAAAAATAATTGTTTTTCTGCATATCTTCTGATTTCTTTTGTGCTACATTGCTAAGTGCAGCATCTGCTTTTAATGCTGGCAAACCAGCGTTTGCTCTTTCTTTATTTGTTAAGTCGATAACTTGTTGAGCATATTGACTAATTCCCTTAGGAGCCTCCGCTTTCTTTTGCTCCTGTGCTGGTGCTTGTTGCTCTTGCTTAGGGACTGGTTTCGGCTGTTGAGCCTGCTGACCTTGTTTTGGCACTGGCTTAGCTTGTTGTGCTTGCTGACCTTGTTTTGGCACTGGCTTAGCTTGTTGTGCTTGCTGACCTTGTTTTGGTATTTGCTTATACTGATCTAGCTGCTTGTTTAATTCTTCTTGAATTTTAGCTTGTAAATCAGCTGCTTCCTTAGGGTCTATTTGGACAAATTTATACTTTGCATCTTGTACTAATATCGCTTTTGTATGTGGATATTGATTACTTGATAAAGATGTTTGTGAAGCAGAAATGTCCATATCATCATTGTTTATATTTTGATTATGATTATCTTCATTTACGTTGCACGCGACAAGTCCAAATACGACGGAAAACATCGCAAGAACGCCAATCATTTTCTTTATCAAATTTCTACACCTCCTAATATCTTCTACACCTTTAGTTTCTTTATTTTTCAAGAAAGTAATGGTGGTAATTACTGTGATAACTGGGAAGAGATGTTGGGAGTTATGTAAAGAGGTGGAGGTCACATAAGGAATGGGTGGGTGCTAAAAAACAGCGGTCACAGCCGCTGTTTTCCATTATGAAATACCTAATGCGATTTTTGCGTATCGGGACATACGGTCTTTCGTCCATGGTGGATTCCAAACGATGTTGACATCTACGTCTTTGATTTCAGGAATTCCATTTAAAGATGCTTTCACTTGCTCAACAATTGTACCGGCTAGCGGGCAACCCATTGACGTTAATGTCATCGTCACTTTACATGTGCCCTCTTCATCTAATTCAACATCATAAACGAGTCCAAGGTTTACGATATCGATGCCTAGTTCAGGGTCGACCACTTGTTCAAGGGCTCCCATAATATTTTCTTTTAAAGCTTCATCCATTGTGGACACTCCTTTATACGTCATTACTATTTCATTATAACGAAGAATGAACGGTATTTCGAATTTTCTGTTGCAAGTGCTTTTCAAACCAATCAACCGTTAGTAATACACCTTTTCTCGATACTTTATGACCCGCATGCTCATCGACTTCAAAATGTAAAAGTTCAGGATTTTCGGTATAAAGTGACTTAATTTCTTCATAAAATTGAAAAGTAGGCGCAAATGGGACAATGCTATCTTTTTTACCGTGCCAAAAAAGCAATGGTCGATTCGCCAATTTTTCTTTTTGTAAAGATAAATCGCAGTTTTGTAATCGATTCAATTGCTCCTTTAATTGTTCTTCATTAAATGGAATGCTGACACCTTCCCTTTTGAAATATTCAACTTGTGTGTTGACAAACTTTTGATAAGAAGGGCAGCCCATTAAGCTAACTGCTGCTTTAATCCAAGAATATTGTGTTAATGCACCTAATGTGATAATGCCACCCATTGATGTACCAACTACCCCAATTCTCTCTTCATCTACGATTTCACGCTTTACAAAATGCTCTTTAATTGTGTTGATTTCACCAATTGTATGAAGGACAATGTCCCAAAACTTAAATTGTAAATCCTTTATTGAAATAGCTTGTGAACGTTCACCATGGTATTGAGCATCTGGTAAAACGACTCGAAATCCTTTTTCCGCTAGTAAATAAGCATAGTGCAGGTTATGCTCCTTTGCACTTGTATACCCATGTATAAAAAGGATGAAAGGAAGACACGTATTTTCTTTGCTTTGTTCGAATACGTGAAGGACGGGGATTTCGTTTATATACTCATGATTTATTGTGACTTTCATTGTTTGACTCCTCTCATTACTTTGCTTTAATGTAAGTGTATCATGAAAGTGAAAAATATGGAAAAAAGTCGTTTATTTTCACAATGATTTTTCATTTGTGATTTTTACGAATTATTTTTACAATAGTAGTATATGATTTTTTTTAAGGACATGTACAGAAAAATAACTTGCTATTGGGGAGAGATTATGAGCGATCAACAACATTTAATTGCGATTGATTTAGATGGAACACTTTTGAAAGATAATAAAACCATTTCACCTTATTCCAAAAAAATTATTGAGAAGGTAAAAGCTCAAGGTCATATTGTATGTATTGCAACAGGTAGACCATTTCGTTCCAGTGATGTTTATTATTATGAATTGGACTTACATACACCCATTGTGAATTTTAACGGTGCATTTGTCCACCACCCGAAGGATGACTCATGGGGTACTTATCATACAACTTTGGAATTAGATGTTGTAAAAGAAATCGTTGAAGTGGCAGAAAAACACGATGTTCATAATATTTTAGCCGAAGTATTAGATGCTGTGTATTTCCATTATCATGATGAAAAACTACTCGATATTTTTAGTATGGGAAATCCAGTAGTAAATATTGGCGACTTAAAAAATATTCTTCAAAAAGAGGTAACAAGTATTTTAATTCATTCTGATGAAGAAAATGTCGATAAAATCCGTGACTACTTAAGTGATGTTCATGCGAATGTCGTAGACCATAGACGATGGGCAGCACCTTGGCACGTAATTGAAATTATTAAATCAGGCATTCATAAAGCCGTAGGGTTACAAAAAATTGCCGCTTATTATAACATTCCTCAAGAAAGAATTATGGCATTTGGAGACGAAGATAATGATATCGAAATGATCCAATACGCTGGCTGTGGTGTTGCAATGGGAAATGCTATTCCCCAAATCAAAGCGATTGCCAATAAAGAAACAACAACGAATGAAGAAGATGGCGTTGCGCGGTTCCTTGAAAAATACTTCCTGTAACCAATTGAATGTTCTCGAATGAACAGCAAAGTAGCCTTTGCAAACATTGCCACCCATAACTTTCTTTTTCATACATACACTATGTGTGACGCTAATTTAGCGTTAACTTGAATGAAGACATGGGGGGAATCGCGATGGGTAAAAGTAATAAGTCGAAACGATTTGTTCAACAAGGTAAAGATACCATTAATAAGCATGCGGAAAGGTTCCCTTACAAAATGACCTATGCTGAAGCTGAGCGAAAAGAAGAAGAAGCAGAAGATATTACACAGGGGGGCTTTTAATGGGGAATCGGCTTTTTAAAGAAGCCCGGCAATTTGTGCAAGAGGCGGAAAGAATCGCTTCTGGAGAAATGAACGGTCATCTACAAGAAGCAATTGCAAAGGCTCAAAATGCGTTAACTTCTGCATACGCTAACTCAACAACAGCAGAGAAAATTCAACTTTCCGAGTTCCAACAAACGTTGGACCAAATCAAATAAAGTGAAACAAACATGCCGATGGATCAATCCATTGGCATGTTTTTTAATTCATTAATCAACCTTTAACGGAAAAATATACGGTTCATCTGATTCTTTACTATATAATAATAAGATAATGGCTCGCTCTGATGATAGATCCTTTTTATTCAGCTTCATTGCAAATGAAGTCCATTCATTTTCTTTTGTTATGTCTACTTCCCCTTTAGCCAGCTCGTCATGACCATCTTCGACAACATACTTTATGACGTTTCCAGAAGTCTTTACTTTTCCGGTTACAATGAAAAGCTCATCATTTTCTTTAACGACTACATCTTTAATGGATGGATGAGCGCTTGGAACTGTGAATTTTTCCTTTGTGACGAATTGTTTCGGAACGTCTTTTGCATTCCCTTTCCAAATCGCCTTTACGGTATATTTTCCTGGTGGTACCCTTTGTCCATCTTTCATATAGTTCCACGATTCTGTCCACGTACGATAATCAGAAGGATTAATCGTTTCATAATGGATTGCTTGTGTGAACATTTTACCATTTGAATAACGATAAACATCGTCGCCTTCTTCATTTGTGACGATGATTTCATACAATTGACTCGAAGGAAATTCAAATGTTATTTCTTGATCTGTTTTGTTTTTCATGGTTAAATCGAATCGTACTTCTTCTGTTGCTTCCATTGCGTCAACTAGAAATTGTACCGAAGCCTCTTTTTCATGAATCGTGCCTTCTTGACGTTCATTTCCTACACTACAAGCCGTTAAACATAAGGCAACGAAAAGTGCAGAAAGCTTTTTCATCCATACACCTCTCTTAGTCTTTTCGGAAGAAGCCAAAAATTCCTGTAGTTTGCACAATATTGGTGAATGCTTTCGGATCCACTTCCTTAATGATTTTCTCGATATCATATAGTTCATAACGTGTAATAACGATAATCATCATTTCTTTTGCTTCATTTGTAAAAGCGCCTTTTGCCGGTACTGTTGTAATTCCTCGTACAAGTTTTGCATGAATGGCTTTTTTGAGCTCCTCTCCTTTTTTTGTAATTATCATCACGGTTAGTTTTTCATGTCTTGTATGGATGGCGTCTATCACTCGAGTGGATACATATAAAGCAACAAGTGTATAAAGCGCTTTTTCCCACCCATACAATAAACCTGCTGTTAATATAATTATAGCGTTTAACGTAAAAAAGTATGTCCCAACAGGTTTATCATTCATGCGCGAAAGAACCATGGCGATAATGTCTAAACCTCCAGTCGAAGCCCCCCACTTTAACGTTAATCCGACCCCAATCGCTGCAATCACACCACCAAAAGCAGCATTTAGTAATATATCATTAGAAAGTGATTGAAGAGGAATGACGGATAAAAAAATAGTCGTTGCGGCAACACTTATAAAACTATACAATGTGAACGATTTCCCTACCTTCATCCAGCCTAATATGGTGACAGGGATATTAAGAAGGAACAAAATGACTCCTGTCGAAATATATAAAGGAGTATATTGTTCTAAAATATTGGATAAAAGTTGCGCTACTCCTGTAAATCCTGAAGCATATACATTTGCTGGTATTAAAAATAAGTTTAGTGCAACGGCATTTAATAATGCCCCGAAAAGAACGATGATGCTTTTTTTTATTTGCTCTTTTAACACGTAAAAGACCTCCTTTTGATTCATTTTTTTCAAGCGATACCTTGCTTCATTTATCAAGCAGACATAAACTAAAAGTAATTCGGAATTATTTTTATTAAAGAAGGTGTAAAACATGAATGTACATATTTTAGCTGACAGTGGTTGTGATTTGCCACTTTCTTTCTTTAACCATGAAAACACATCATTTATCCCTTTGCGCGTTCAAATCGAAAACAATGACTACGAAGATTTAAAAGAAATAAACCCAACAGATGTTTATAACTATATGCGAGAAGGAAATGTCGCGAAAACGTCTCAAGCATCCCCAGAAGAAATCTTGAAAATTTTCACACAGCTAGCTGAACAAAACAAACCGAGCCTATACCTTGCTTTTTCTTCAGAACTATCTGGAACATATCAAACAGCTGAGATGTTAAAACAGCAAGTATTAGAAGATTATCCAAATTTCCAATTGGAAATTATTGACTCTAAATGTGCTTCTCTCGGACTCGGTTTAGCCGTCAAACACGCGCTTACATTATCTGATAACGGAAATACATTACAAGAAATTGTTGCTTCTGTAAAGGATTTTTGTGAACATATGGAGCATCTTTTTACAGTAGACGAATTAGACTATTTAGCAAGAGGCGGTCGTATTAGTAAAGCTCAAGCATTTGTCGGGGGTTTATTAAATATTAAACCGCTATTACATGTTGAAGCGGGTCGCCTTGTTCCGTTAGAAAAAATTCGAGGTAAAAAGAAGCTATATCGCAGGATTTTACAATTATTAGAAGAACGAGGTTGCGATATAAATAACCAAGTCATCGCCATTAGTCACGGTGATTCAATAGAAGCTGCCGAGGAATTGAAAGAAATGATTGAAGAACGCTTTAAACCGAAAGGAGTATACATAAATGTTATTGGCGCAGCAATCGGTGCTCATTCTGGTCCCGGCACACTCGCTCTTTTCTTTTTAAATAAACAAGTTTAACGATCCTATACATGTTAGCTTTGCCTAGAGGATAAAATATGGCTAAACGGTTAGAAAGGAGCCATTTTCATGCCACATACGAGCGATAATGATAAAAAGGCAAAAGATAATAATGCAAAGCAGTTTATTGAAAATGTTAAACGTGGAGAAAACCGTAAAAAAGGGAAAGACCAATATTCGAAAAAAACGGATCATTTGTAAAAAAAGTGGGGTTGTCTGAAAAGTAGTATTTATGCCCCGAAATCGTAAAAAGGAAAACCCAAAGAATGTTGATTTTCCAGCATTCTTTGGGTCTTCATTTTGGATTATTTTATCCTAATATAGCTTTTAGACAGTTCCCTTTTTCATCTTCTTTAGTTAATCAATGACTGAAGCGGTGCAGGTATACGGCCTCCTCTTTTTATTAATTTTTCAGATGAGAATGGATTTACGGCCATAATCGGTGCTCGTCCTAACAATCCACCGAACTCCACCATCTCACCTTCTGATTTCCCCGGTACAGGTATAACGCGCACCGCTGTTGTTTTTTTATTAATCATACCGATGGCAGCTTCATCGGCGATAATAGCAGATAACGTGCTTGAAGTTGTATCACCTGGTAAGGCAATCATGTCTAATCCGACTGAGCATACACAAGTTATCGCTTCGAGTTTAGATAAGTTTAATGCCCCTTCTTTCGCCGCACGAATCATCCCATTATCTTCACTAACAGGAATAAAAGCACCACTTAATCCTCCTACATACGAGCTCGCCATTGCCCCGCCTTTTTTTACCGCATCATTCATTAGTGCTAATGCGGCAATCGTTCCATGTGTTCCGCACCGTTCAAGGCCAATTTCTTCAAGAATTTCCGCAACACTATCCCCTGTTGCATTTGTCGGAGCTAGCGATAAATCCATGATGCCGAATGGTACATTCATTCTTTCAGCGACAACACGCCCCATTAATTCTCCTGCACGTGTGATTTTAAAAACCGTTTTTTTAATAATATTCGACACTTCACCTAAATCGGCCTCAGGATAACGTTTTAAAGCGTTTAATACGACACCTGGCCCGCTAACACCAACGCTTAACACCGCTTCTCCTTCACCAGCTCCGTGAAAAGCACCAGCCATAAATGGATTATCTTCAACTGGATTACAAAACACAACAAGCTTTGCACAAGCAAGTCCATTTCGGTCTGCTGTCAACTCCGCAGCCTTTTTCATTACTTTCCCCATCATTTCTACAGCATCCATATTAATACCCGTTCGCGTTGTCGCAACAGATACTGACGCACAAACTCGTTCGGTCTCAGAAAGAGCTTCAGGAAGTGATTCAATTAACGTTTGATCACTTTTCGATATCCCTTTATGAACGAGGGCGGAAAATCCACCGATAAAATCAACCCCTAAGTCAAAAGCAGCTTGATCTAATGTTTTCGCTAATTCAACCGCCTCTTCTTTTGAATGACTTCCTAATATTTCTGCAATTGGCGTTATTGAGATGCGCTTATTAATAATTGGAATTCCAAATTCTTTTTCCACTTCTTCTGCAACCGTTGTTAAACCGTTCGCATAAGTTGTAATCTTTTTGTAAACACGTTCCTTTAATTTATTAAAATCAGAATCGGCACAATCCCTTAAATTAATTCCCATCGTTACCGTTCGAATATCTAAATTTTCCATTTGCACCATTCGGATCGTTTCCATCATTTCTGTCAAGGCAATCGTCATGTTTATCCCCTCCTTATACACGATGCATAGCCTGAAAGATTTCTTCAAGCTGCACATTTATCTTTAATCCGATATCCTCACCTAATTCATTGAGGTCATTTCGGACTTTATCAATATTGCAAGATGTAACATCAACAATCATCATCATCGTAAAAAAGTCCTGTAAAATCGTTTGGCTAATATCTAAAATATTCATTTCGTGATGCGATAGAATGCTTGTTACTTTTGCAATAATTCCTATTTGGTCTTTTCCTACAACACTTACAACTGCTTTTCTCTCCATTTTCATCTCTCCTATGATGTATTGTAAAAAGAAAAAAGGTTGGACAATGTCATCGTCCAACCTCGAGCAAACAGGATAAAAATATGTATGCAAAAAGAAGCATACGCTTTTTATCTTCTGTCCGTTTGCCTGAGATTGTGAACCCTTCGGCGCCGCTTTATGCGGACTCTCCAGAAGCTGCTCCTGCTATAGTACTACCCACAGCAATCATCGCAAAGATATGAAGTTTAAGAATGGTAGAATTATAGCATATTATCCGGATCACATGCTATTAAAAATTTTATTATTTTATGAGCCAAATATCTGAAATATTTTCAAAAAGTTGTTTATCCCTTTACAGTTGTCTATAATCAAAGTAATGAGAAACAATCATTGAGGAGGATACGATGGCGAAAGATAGTTCATTTGATATTGTTTCAAAGGTTGATTTAACTGAGGTTGTCAATGCAATTAACATCGCAAAAAAAGAAATCCAAAACCGTTATGATTTTAAAGGCTCAAAAAGTGATATTTCTCTTGACCATGAGGAACTCGTGTTAACTTCAGACGATGAATTTAAATTGAATCAGTTAAAAGATGTACTAATTAGCAAAATGATAAAACGTGGCGTTGCGACAAAAAATATTCAGTACGGGAAAATCGAAAATGCAGCTGGTGGCACCGTTCGTCAACGTGCAGAACTCGTTAATGGAATTGATAAAGACAATGCAAAAAAGATTAATACGCTTATTAAAAACTCTGGACTAAAGGTAAAAAGCCAAATTCAGGATGATCAAATTCGTGTAAGCGGAAAAAGTAAAGATGACTTACAAAAAATTATGGCAACGATTCGTGAAGCCGATTTGCCGATTGATGTCCAATTTATTAACTTTCGATAATTTCTATATTTTTTCCGATACCGAAAAGGCAAGTGTAACTATCACTTGCCTTTTTATTTTGTAAACAATTCATATAAAATTACTATTGATTATTTTTTTAATTTTAGGTAAATTAGGATTAATACTTTTTTCGTTGTGAATATTTCAAATTTAATAAGATGACATTCTTATCAAGAGAAGCTGAGGGATCTGGCCCTATGAAGCTTCAGCAACCGGACACACTGCACCCCTTATTTTTGAAAGGGGTACAATTCATTTCAACTACCCAACCTTGTCCAAGGTGCTAAATCCAGCGAAGCGTTTGTCACGCTCGGGAGATAAGAAGAAGATGGAAACGCTCAAAGTCTTCTTCTTTAGAAGACTTTTTTTATTTTTATGTGCATGTTCAAAATGGGAAAGAAACGAAAAAAAACAACCGTCCGATTCCTTTTTAAACTGCGCTTCTGAGCATTCCTCTCCCTTCCTCTTCCATGATTATGAAAAATGGAGGTTTCGAAAAATGGGGTTATTAGAAGATTTACAACATCAAATATTAATAGGGGATGGCGCTTCAGGCACACTGTTGTATTCATACGGCGTCGATCGATGTTTTGAAGAGATGAACATCTCAAACCCAGAGGAAATCGAACGTATTCACACAGCCTATATACAAGCAGGCGCCCACGTTATTCAAACAAACACGTATGGAGCAAATTATATTAAGCTATCAAGATACGGCTTAGAAGACGAGTTGAAAGAGATGAATGTTCAAGCCGTACAAATAGCGAAAAAAGCGGCAAAACGTTCAAATCGTACTCCTTATGTCATTGGCACAATTGGCGGAATCCGTTCGATTCGAAAGAATGCTTTTTCGATAGAAGAAATAAAACGTAACTTTCGTGAACAATTGTACGTTCTTCTTTCAGAAGATTTAGACGGATTGATTTTTGAAACGTATTATGACCTTGAAGAAATAAAAGCTGTATTAACGATTGCGCGAACCGAAACGAATCTCCCTATTATTACTAATGTGTCTCTTCATGAACCTAGTGTATTACAAGATGGAACACCTTTACATGATGCACTTAAACAGCTAGAGGATCTTGGGGCAAATGTCGTTGGCATTAACTGCCGATTAGGGCCGCATCATATGCTTCAGTCATTAGAACAAGTCCCGCTACTAAAACATGCCTTTTTAGCTGTTTATCCGAATGGTAGCTTGCCGAGCTATGAAAATGGGCGACTCGTTTATGATTCTGACGAACAATATTTCTATGAATCTGCCTTGAAGTTTCGAAAGCAAGGGGCTAGGCTCCTCGGTGGTTGCTGCGGGACGACACCAGCTCATATTCAAGCAATGGCTGAAGCGGTGAAAAACTTAGAACCGATTACAAAGAAAGATGTCAAAATTGTTCATGTGAAAGAACCGAGTCATGGTCCAATCCGTCCTGATAACCCTCCTCTTCAAGAAATCGTAAAGAAAAGACGTTCAATTATTGTCGAGCTCGATCCACCGAAAACTTTAGGTGTCGATAAATTTTTAAAAGGAGCAAAAGCTTTACAAGAAGTCGGCATAGATGCCATTACCCTTGCTGATAATTCTCTTGCAACACCACGCATTAGCAATGTTGCCTGTGCATCGCTTATTCAACAAAAGCTAAACTTGCGTCCGCTTATTCATTTAACGTGTCGGGATCGGAATTTAATCGGCTTACAATCCCATTTAATGGGACTTCATTCACTCGGTTTTCATGACATTTTAGCGATTACGGGCGATCCATCCAAAATCGGTGACTTCCCTGGTGCAACGTCCGTATACGATTTATCTTCGCTAGATTTAATTAGTTTAATAAAGCAGTTTAATGAAGGGTTATCGTATTCCGGAAAACAACTTGGGGAAAAGACGCATTTTTCAGTCGCAGCTGCGTTCAATCCAAATGTTCGCCATATTGATCGAGCAGTTACCCGTTTAGAGAAAAAAATAAAATGTGGCGCCGATTATTTCATCACACAGCCTCTTTATTCAATCGAACAAATTGAATCGATTTATGAGGCGACAAAGCATTTAAAAACTCCGATTTATTTAGGCATTATGCCGCTTACTAGCAGTCGAAATGCTGAATTTATTCATCATGAAGTTCCCGGAATCAAGCTGTCAGATGATATTCGTAGGCGCATGGCGAACTGTGATTTAGATAAAGCACAAGCAAAACGAGAAGGAATCGCTATCGCTAAATCGTTAATTGATGCGGCCTTTGATTTATTTAACGGCATTTATCTCATTACACCTTTTTTACATTACGATATGACAGTCGAACTAACAAACTATATTCACGACAAAGAAAAGAAACGAGAAAGGAAGATTTCCCATGTGTAAACTAAAACAACAATTACAGAAAAAGATTCTCGTCATGGATGGAGCCATGGGAACGATGATTCAAGATGCGAAGCTTTCTGCTGATGATTTTGGCGGTGAAGAGTATGAAGGGTGTAACGAATATTTAACGATCACTCGCCCAGATGTCATCTTAGGCATTCATGAAGCGTATTTACAAGCAAATGCCGACATTATTGAAACGAATACGTTTGGTTCTACACGCATTGTTTTGGATGAATACAACCTCGGTCACCTCGCCTTTGAATTAAATGAAAAAGCAGCCCGGATTGCGAAAACAGCCGCTAAAAAGTTTTCAACAAATGATTGGCCCCGGTTTGTTGCAGGAGCTATGGGACCAACGACAAAGACGTTATCCGTAACAGGCGGAATCTCTTTTGAGGAGCTTATTGATTGCTATGAAGAACAAGCATGTGGGCTTCTCGTTGGTGGCGTTGATTTGCTCTTGCTTGAAACAAGCCAAGACATGTTAAATGTAAAAGCGGGATATTTAGGAATCTTAAAAGCGTTTGAAAAGACTGATAAACATGTTCCCATCATGCTTTCAGGAACAATTGAACCGATGGGGACAACATTAGCCGGTCAAGATATTGAAGCTTTCTACATTTCTTGTGAGCATATGAATCCACTTTCAGTCGGATTAAACTGTGCGACTGGCCCTGAATTTATGACAGATCATATTCGAACATTATCGGAACTTGCAAAAACAGCTGTCAGTTGTTATCCTAACGCAGGTCTTCCTGATGAAGAAGGACATTATCATGAATCGCCACAATCACTTGCATTAAAAATGAAAGAATTTGCAGAAAAAGGCTGGCTTAATATTGTTGGAGGGTGTTGTGGGACGACACCAGCACATATTCAGGCGATTTCAGAGGCTGTCCAACACATGAAACCAAGAACGATTACAAGAAAAGAATCTATACACAAAGTATCAGGAATCGAACCACTCATCTACGATGACTCGATGCGACCACTTTTCGTTGGGGAGCGAACAAATGTGATTGGGTCAAGAAAATTTAAACGGCTCATTGCCGAAGGAAAATTCGAAGAAGCAGCTGAAATCGCTCGCGCTCAAGTAAAGAACGGTGCACACGTTATCGATATATGCTTAGCAGACCCTGATCGTGATGAAGTTCAAGATCTAGAAGCTTTTATTCAAGAAGTCGTCAAGAAAGTAAAAGCACCGCTCGTTATTGATTCAACTGACGTTGAAGTGATTGAACGGGCTTTAACTTACTCTCAAGGGAAAGCGATTATTAACTCCATCAATTTGGAAGATGGGTTAGAGCGCTTTGAAGAGGTCATTCCTCTTATGAAAAAATATGGCGCTGCAGTTGTCGTCGGGACGATTGATGAAAAAGGAATGGCGGTGACGAAAGAACGGAAACTTGAAATTGCGAAAAGATCCTTTGATCTATTAGTTCATGAGCATGGGATCAATCCAACCGATATTATTATTGATCCACTCGTCTTCCCTGTCGGTACCGGTGATGAACAATATATCGGTTCTGCGGAAGAAACAGTAGAAGGCATTCGCTTAATTAAAGAAGCTCTCCCAGAATGCTTAACCATTCTTGGGGTTAGCAACGTTTCGTTCGGTCTTCCACCAGTTGGCCGTGAAATTTTAAATGCCGTTTACTTATACCATTGTACGCAAGCAGGGCTAGACTATGCAATTGTCAATACAGAAAAGCTTGAACGCTATGCCTCCATTCCAGAAGAAGAAGTGCGCCTTGCCGAAAAGCTTCTGTTTGAAACGAATGACGAAACATTAGCTGCGTTTACGAATTTTTATCGCGGAAAGAAAAAAGAAGAAAAAAAGCTAATGACAAACTTAACGTTAGAAGAACGGCTTGCTCAATATGTCGTGGAAGGAACAAAACAAGGATTAACGGAAGACCTTGAAAAAGCGCTTCAAAAATATGAAAACCCACTTGATATTATTAATGGACCGTTAATGGACGGCATGGCAACAGTTGGAAAATTATTTAACGAAAACCAGTTGATCGTTGCTGAAGTTCTTCAAAGTGCTGAAGTCATGAAAGCTGCCGTTGCTTTTTTAGAACCTTATATGGAGAAAAAAGACGATAGTGGAAAAGGAAAAGTACTCCTTGCAACCGTTAAAGGGGATGTCCATGACATCGGCAAAAACTTAGTCGACATTATTTTATCAAATAACGGTTATCAAGTTGTCGACTTAGGAATAAAAGTCGCCCCACAAGAGCTCATTAAAGCAATACAAGAAGAAAAACCAGATATTGTCGGGCTATCCGGTCTTTTAGTTAAATCAGCACAGCAAATGGTTTTAACAGCTCAAGACTTAACATCCGCAAACATTTCAATTCCGATTTTAGTCGGGGGTGCAGCCCTTTCTCGAAAGTTTACGGATTATAAAATCGCCCCTGAATATAACGGGCCTGTTCTTTATGCGAAGGATGCGATGAACGGTTTAGATATAGCGAATCAACTTCGAAAAGATCCTGCTCAATTTTCTGAGAAAAAAGGAAAGCCAGATCATGACCCATACGCCGCTGCTAAAAGTAGACAAGCAACAGCAGTGTTGGAAAAAGTAAAAACAACGGTACGAAAAGCAAAAGTTTATGTGCCAGTAGACGTGAAGCCACATATTTTACAAAACATCGATGTTTCACATATCCTTCCATATGTCAATTGGCAAATGCTACTCGGTCATCATCTCGGATTAAAAGGGAATGTTCAAAAATTATTGAAAGAAAAAGACGATAAAGCATTATCATTAAAAGCCGAGATCGATGAGCTGATAAAAATGGGGACGAAAGAAAAGTGGTTTTGTCCATCCGCCATATATCAATTTTTCCCAGCCTATCGAGAAGGAAATAACGTACACATTTTGCGTGATCGAAAAAGCGATGAAGTGATTGAGACATTTTCGTTCCCTAGACAACAAAAGCAAGCACATTTATGTATTTCAGATTTTGTTGGAGAACGTACTGATGACGTAAAACACGACTATATCGCCCTATTTGCGGTTACCGCAGGCGCAAATATTCGCAAAGTAGGAAAACAATTTAAAGAAGACGGACAATTTTTCCGAAGCCATGCGGTTCAAGCATTAGCGCTTGAACTTGCCGAAGGTCTTGCCGAACGAACACACCAATTAATTCGCGACCGCTGGGGATTTCCCGACCATCCTGATTTCACGATGCGCGATCGCTTTGCTGCTAAATATCAAGGTCAGCGCTATTCCTTTGGTTATCCTGCTTGCCCAGACCTTGAAGATCAAGCGAAGCTGTTTCATCTTTTAAAACCTGAAAAAATCGGTATCGAATTAACAGACGGTTTCATGATGGAACCAGAAGCTTCCGTTTCTGCTTTTGTCGTCTCCCATCCGGACGCCCGATATTTTAACGTTTTATAGGAGATGACCAAAAAGGCATGAAAAAGAGTGAAAAACAGAAAAATAATTAAAAACGGACAGCATATCGGCTGTCCGTTTCCTATTTTGACTTCGTGTGATAAGGTTTAGACACGTAATTGCACCAGTTGAGTGATTTTTTGCACCACTTTTAGCACTAATTGCACGAATCTCCAATGATTTGCACGACTGACCGTTTAATTGCATCAGAAATTCAATAATTGCACGACTTTTCCCTTTATTACACGTCGAACTCCCTTTTTGCACCACTTCAACATGAACAGCAATTGATTATATATAAACTAGTTAAAGTATTGGCGATAACAATCGCGAAATAGATTCCTTAAATTTTATCACCTTCGATCGGCTTCGATACATTTCTTTCGTCAGTTCTCTCGATTTCTTTAAATCTTCTTCAAAAATTGTATGTAACTCCCCAGCGACGTTTTTATCAAAGATAAAAGCATTCACTTCAAAATTCAATTTAAAGCTGCGAACATCAAAATTAGCTGTACCGACCGAAGCAATTTTCCCATCGACTACAATGGTTTTCGCATGAATAAATCCATGATCATAAATGAAGCTTTTCACACCGATTTCCAACAATTCACCGATATACGAATAAGACGCCCAATAAACAAACATATGATCCGGTTTATTCGGAATCATAATACGAACGTCTAATCCAGAAAGCGCAGCCGTTTTTAATGCGTGCATCAAGCTTTCATCAGGAATAAAATAAGGGGATTGAATGTAAATACTTTTTTTAGCTGAAAAAATCATTTTTATGATACCATTTTTAATTTGTTCCCATTCTTCATCCGGTCCACTTGAAACAATTTGAATGGCCGCATTACCCGCTGTTTCTTTTGCTGGAAAGTATCTCTTTTCATAGTCCAACTTTGCGGGAGAAGCATTGTTCCAATCAAGAAAAAATCGAGACTGGAGTGAATCCGTGGCACTCCCATGTAATTTTAAATGCGTATCCCGCCAATTCCCAAACTTCTCCTTTAACCCGAGGTATTCATCCCCAATATTAAAACCACCAATATAACCATATTTCCCATCAATGACAACAATCTTCCGATGATTGCGGTAATTAATACGGATGTTCAAAAAAGGTAGAAATTTAGAAGGAAAGAATGAAGCCACTTCTCCCCCTGCTTCTTTTAATTCGTTAAAAAACTTTTTTGGTGTTCGTGAAGAGCCCATATCATCAAATAAAACTCTTACTTGAACACCTTCTTTTGCTTTCTCTGTTAAAGCTCGAAAAATTTTTTTACCAATCTTACCGTTTTTGATAATAAAATATTGAATATGTATGTGGTCTTTCGCATTTTTAATACTTTGGAGAAGGTCTTCAAACTTTTCATTTCCATCTGTAAAAATCTTCACTTCATTGTCTTGTGTGTACAAGCCATATCCATTGATTAAGTTCATATAAATCGTAGATTGGTATTCAGCCATTGACGGATCTTGATAAACAAGCGAGTTTTCCTCAATGGATCTTCTTTGTGACTCCATCCGCTCGCGAAAATGGTTTGTAAGTTCTGAGGTAAATTTAAAAATTTTCCGTTTGCTTAAATTTTGACCAAAAATGACATACAGGATAAATCCTACTACAGGGAGGAAAAATAAAATGAGCAGCCACGCCCAAGTTGCAGCTACATTACGGCGTTCTAAAAAGATAATCGCACCAGCCAAGAGAATATTTAATATAAAGAAAAAGGAAAACAAGTATATCGTAATGTTCTCCATATACGTATCCCTCCTATCTCTCCTCCAAAATAAGTAAACACCTCCTTATTATATCATTAACAAGGTGTACTTAATCTAGATAATATTTCATTTCATGCATTAAAAGTGTGCAAACTCGAAAATTGATAAGATGTTGACAATAGCACTACTCATTATACCAATCGTAAAAACCATCTCCATTTGAAAAACCGAACCCCTTAAGCAATGGAAGTTCGGCTTTATGGCAAGGTCATTTATTCTGTTTAACACATTTGTTTTAATGGCTCCCTTTCATACTCCAATAAGTCTCGTAACACATTTACCGCCTGAACGTAATTTTCAATTCGATCTTCACTTATACAAGATAGTTGAATCCAATTGCGATCGATTAAATACTGACTTTCATAATGGACTAAATATCCATTAATATACAAGTCATCGCCAAGGTCTTTTGAAGGTATATGCCTTGGTACGGGGATTGTTACGATCGTCGGTGATGAGTTTGATACCTTTGTTAAAATTGGTATTTTATGCTCTGTTAATGATGTTCTCAATTTTTCATATCTTATCTTTATTTTTTCGTAACGATCATGCTGATCATATTGCTTAAGCGCCTCCAAAAAAGCGTTTATTAGATTGGAGGAATGCGAATACGGAATACTATTAGAGCTTTCGTAGTTGCCAAGATCCAAATACAGTGGTAACGTTTTCACTTCCTTCAGCTTCTTTTGGTGGAATACGAAAGAGAGGCCAGTATAACTACCAATCCCCTTCCCACTAACACCTGAGGCAAATAATACATGTGATAAATTGAGCGGGACAACGCCAATGGAGCTAATGCAATCAACACATAATGCTGTATCGTATTTTTGGGAAAGCAGTTTTAAAGCTTCAAGATCATTTAAAACACCTGTTGCTGTTTCACAATGGACAAACCAAATCCATTGATAGTGTTTCGTTTTTAATCGCTGTTCGACTTTTGTAAGATCGAACGGGTGCCCCCATTCTACTCTATGACAATCAAAGGTCATTTGGAAACGTGTCGCGTGTTGAATTAGTCTTTCTCCAAATTCACCATTTGATAGAATGAGACCCATTCCTTCGAGTAACGAAAGTTGAGCAGCTATGACGTCGTTGGCTAACGTTCCCGAACCAAGCATGATTTGCACATCATTCGCTCTCGTCATTTCCTTTAACCGCTCTCTCACCTCATTCATCATAGATGAAAATGGTTTTGAACGATGGGAAATCGGTGATTGAATGAACGTTTCTTGAACTTGTTTTTCAATTTTAACTGGCCCCGGTAAAAACTGAACTCCCTCAGGTAATATCCTTCCAGCAAGGGATTGATAAAACGTCTCTTCTGTTAAATACATTGGCTGATAGTACGCCCCTTCTTTCCCTGTTAAATGGGCAAACGGTTTAAACCCCATTTGCTCATACAATTTTAATTGCCGAGTTGTTCCCGAAATAACGGCAGCATCATAGCCTTTCTTTAAACAATAACGAATTAATGCCCTTGCTAAACCAAGGAACACTCGTCCGTTTCGATGACCTTTCTCGACTGCTAATAGTCGAATTTCACAAGGTGATGTAGCATTTACAGGCAAATGATTTTCTAGTATACCGAGCTTTCGATCAAGGGAAAAAGGGCGATTACTCCTAACCGAAATCATACCAATAACTTGCTGCTTTTTCACAGCAATGATGTATGTATTTTCTTTATGAAATTGATCTATTAAAATTTGATCATCATTTGGTTCATGTTGCGGAATTTCACACGCAAATGTTTTATAATTTAATCGATGAATTTGTTGCATTTCTTCCTCAGTTCTCGCCAATTTAAATAAATATCCCATCATCCGTCACCTCGTGTTTTCAATTTTTCTGCAATGTTGTTTCGATGTGCCAATAATATAATAATTGTGATAACACACATCACCATGACAGCACCTCGTTCTACTTGAAACATCAATAAGAGAAACGGAGCTATGCATATAGCAAGTAAGCCAGCTATTGTCATACTTCTTATCAAGAAAAAAACAACTAAGAAGAAGCCTGTAAAAACAAGAAACATGATAGGTGAATAAACGAGAAATCCTCCGATAAAAGTTGATACCCCCTTTCCCCCACGAAAATTCAGAAAAACAGGAAACAAATGGCCTAAAATTGCAGAAAGTAACGTAACAAGCTGCCAAAAATCTGATACATCTAAGTATTGAGCCCATAACACTACGATACTTCCCTTAGCTGCATCACCTAAGAAAGTATAGACAAATGCTTTTTTCCCTATAAGCCTGCCCACATTTCTCGCACCAACATTGCCACTTCCCTCATTCTGAATATCGATATGCCCAAAACGTGTTGCCGTCAAATATCCAAACATAATAGAACCAATAAAGTAGGAGGTAATCACTAAAACAACTATCATGATACTCCCTTTCCATTCTCTTTTTCTATCATTTTACCACCTTCCCTTTTTTTGTTAAATAATGACGATATTGACATACAAAATCTGCCTTAATCCCATACTAATGAAAAAAGAAAAGGAGTATTTTCATGACTAACCAACAAAACACGTCACAAACGTTACCCCCTCAACATCAAGATGTTCAACCTGGAATCGAAATGAACATGACGCCAAAACCGGTGTACCATGATGCAAAATACGTCGGTAGTGGCAAATTGAAAGAAAAAGTTGCCATCATTACAGGTGGTGACAGTGGAATTGGCCGAGCAGTTGCTGTTCGCTTTGCTCAAGAAGGTGCCGATATCGTTATAAGCTTTTTCAATGAACAGCCAGATGCAAATGAAACGAAACAAGTCGTTGAATCATACGGAAGGAAATGCCTTTTATTAGCTGGAGATATTGCCGATGATTCCGTTTGCAAACATATAATTAAACAAACGATTGAGCATTTTGGCAGACTTGATATCCTAGTGAATAACGCTGCGGAACAGCATCCACAAAAGGACATTGAGCATATTTCAAAAGAACAACTCATCCGCACATTTGAAACAAATTTGTTCTCCTATTTTTATTTAACAAAAGCTGCCTTACCTTATTTAAAAAGAGGAAGCGCCATTATTAACACATCATCTGTTACAGCCTATGAAGGAAACGAGCAACTCATCGATTACTCAGCAACGAAAGGAGCGGTCACGACATTTACCCGCTCTCTTGCAAAGTCGTTAGTTGGAAAAGGAATACGTGTAAACGGTGTTGCGCCAGGACCAATATGGACACCGCTTATCCCCTCTACATTTAGCAGTGAAAAAGTAAGTACGTTCGGATCTAATACACCGATGAAACGTCCCGGTCAGCCGATTGAACTAGCTCCTTCCTATCTCTTTTTAGCTTGTGAAGACTCTTCCTATATGACGGGACAAATGCTGCACGTAAACGGAGGGACAAGTGTGAGTAGCTAATTATATGAATTGAGTGTCGCTTTAGTGAAAAAATACAGTAGTGATACGGTTATAAGTCAACATAGTTTCGTTAAAATTCTAACTTAACAGAATATCAGGTTAATTTTATAAGGATTTTAACCCAACGTTATTTTCAACTCAAAGGGGCTGTCTAAAAAGTTCATATTAGGGTAAATTAAAACCCCAAGAATGCTGGAAAATCAACATTCTTGGGGTCTTCTTTTTTTAGATTTCGGGACGTAAATACTACTTTTCGGACAGTCCATTCTTTCTTTTCCCTTTTTTATATGCTAATCGTAAAAATAACACAAATAACAGCGGAATTAGCACAAAAATGCTTACAAAAAAATAATTGATTCCTTTTTGATCATCAACGATAAAAATCTCAACCGTTTCTCCGTCTACTACAAACGAATAGCCCTTTTCATTACTCCGAACGACACCGCCGACCATTAAGCCGTGTAGCTCTTGTCCCTCTTGAACGGCATCATGATTAAGCTGGATCATTTTCGACGTTGACGTATTGTTTATCGCCACAATGATTTCTTCATCTTGGTCACTACGCTTGTAAACGACAACACCGTTCTGTTCATAAAGAAGTTCGTAGTTTCCTTTTTGTAATGCTGGGTACATCTTTCTTATATTAGCTAAATCCGAAATATAATTAATAAGCTCGGTACTCGTTCTAAAGTTCATGACATTATGATTTTCGTTTCCTACCCCACCATCGAGTGCGACTTCTGTTCCGTAAAAAACAAATGGAATCGCAGGTGATGTATACATATGGGCAAGTGCCAACATAGTTCGCGTTACCGGAATTTGATTTTGTTCAACTGCTTTCCTTGTGAAACGAACAGTGCTTTCATCATCGATGAAGCTAACAAATGATTGATTCGGATTTCTCCACAATTCGTCCAAGTCTTGTAGGGGAGTCTCTACCTTTGAAAATGACTTTTGTGCGTGTTTCATATATTGATCATTCATAAATGCATCGAAAGGGACCTTTTCATACTTTTTCATATCTTCTTCATTTACATCTGCTATGAGGTAGAAGTCTTCATTTTCCCGTTTAACTTCCTCAACAAATTGTTCCCAAAATGAAGGAGATGCTTGCTCAACATGTAACAACCGGTAGCCATCAACATCTGTTTTTTTCATCCACCATTTCGCTGTTTCGATCATATACTTTCTCGCATCTTCATGATCCATATTTAACATCGTTTCATTTGCAATAAACCAGTCTTTTTTCTCTCCATCTCGCAGCCATTTATGATTTGGTCCAACTTGAAAATGAAAGTCCATGATTACTTTCATTTCTTTTTGATGCGCTTTCAAAATTAATGATTTGAAATCCTTTAACGTTCCAAAATGTTCTTCTACTTTTTGAAAATCCTCTACTGATAATCCGTCATATCCGTCGCCTTCGTTTTTAAAAACTGGAGATAATGAGACAACGGTAAAGCCCATATTTTGTAAAAAACTGAGCTTGTCCTCTACACCTTTAAAGTCTCCACCTTGATATTTGCTTAAATCTCCGATATGTTTTTCTCCATCATTACTTAAATCCTTATTGTTAAAGCGGTCTATCATTAAATGGTAAATCACTTCATCTTGTATAGCTCCATTTACTGTCGTCGTATATAACAGTAAAAATGGGAGGAGCCATACGATAATCTTTCTTTTCAATTTATTTTCCCCCTAAATATACAGTAAGTCGATTTTAAGATTACCTTTTTTCTCCTACACCGTCAATATTATCGACATTTTGGACAAAATGGAATATGTATAAATCAAAGGGCTAAAACAAAAGGAGAGGTATTCTATGCTCTTGGAAGCCGTTTATCACCGGGCTTATCCACCATTTGTATACATGTACGATAAAGATTGCCTTCACATTCACTTACGTACGAAAAAACAAGATATCCAATCCGTTAAATGTTATTATGGTGATCCGTTTTTATGGGAAAACGGTCAATGGAAGTATTCCACAATCGATATGTACAAATCAGGATGTGACGATCTATTTGATTATTGGCTCGTATCCGTTAAGACGAAGATGAACCGGCTTCGCTACGGGTTTCAACTGTACGATGGCAAACAGTTTCTTTTTTATACAGAACAAGGATTTTTCAAAGAACAGCCAACGGATATTGGTCCATATTTTTGCTTCCCATATTTACATGAAGCTGATACGTTCAAAGCTCCAGATTGGGTGAAGGACACCGTTTGGTATCAAATCTTTCCGGAGCGCTTTCATAATGGCAGTACGAAAAATGACCCAAAACAAATCGAAAAGTGGGGACAAACACCTAAACAGGATAGCTACTTTGGCGGGGACGTAAAAGGGATTATTGACCGCATTGATTACTTAAAAGAGCTCGGAATTACTGGTATTTATTTAACGCCAATTTTTCAAGCAAAATCGAATCATAAATATGACACAATCGATTATTTTCAAATTGATCCTCAATTTGGAGACAAAAATGAATTCAAACAACTTGTAAACGTATGCCATGAACATGGGATAAAAGTGATGTTAGATGCCGTTTTTAATCATTGTGGCTTTGAATTCCCGCCTTTTCAAGATGTGTTGCAAAAAGGCGAACAGTCACCGTATAAAGACTGGTTTTTTATTCGTGAATTTCCTGTTCAAACAGAACCACACCCCAATTACGAAACGTTTGCATTTGAAAAGCGGATGCCCAAATTCAACACGTCTAATCCAGAAGTGAAAGAATACTTATTGAAAGTCGCAACGTATTGGATAGAACAATACGATATCGATGGTTGGCGACTAGATGTCGCAAACGAAATTGACCATACGTTTTGGCGAGAGTTCCGAAAAAAAGTAAAGGAAATAAAGAAAGACATGTTTATCGTTGGTGAAGTTTGGCATGATGCGATTCGCTGGCTATTAGGCGACCAATTTGATTCCGTCATGAACTACCCGCTCACAGATGCAATGCGTCAATATTTTTTAACAAATGAAATGAAAACAAAACAATTTATTTCGACAATCGAACGAAATCGTCACACATACCAAATGAACATAAATGAAGTGTTATTTAACATTGCGGGCAGTCATGATACAGAACGAATTGCGACAGCGGCTCAAGAACATACAGAAAAGTTAAAGCTGTTATTTGCCTTTTTGTTCTCCTATCCAGGTACACCTTGTCTATATTATGGAGATGAGATTGGTCTTACAGGCGGACAAGATCCAGATTGTCGCAAATGCATGCCATGGGATCTTAATCATCATGAGCATGAGCTATTTTTGTTTGTAAAAAAATTAATTCAGCTTAGAAAACAACATGCCTTAATGGGAAATAAAGGAACGCTCACATTCCACCCTGTTCCAGAAGAAAAGGAAGTCGTATTATTTACAAAAACAGATGAGAAAAACCAGTTCATTTTCATCTTAAATAACAGTGACCAAGAACAATCCGTTACACTACCATTCTCATTACGAAATACGACATTACAAGATGTATGGACAGAAGATGATTTTGCCGCAAATGCAGAAACGCTAAACATAACGATCCCGCCCTATTCCTTTCAATTTTTACTCGAAAAAGGGAAAATTGATTGAACGTTTTCGTCTGTCTTGTCCAAACGAATATACACCTTTGCTGTGCTCAGTACAGATCAAAGAGACGCTCTCCTTGTTTAGGAAAGCGTCCTTATCGGATGAAAAAAAATTAACATTCCTATTTTTAGTGTGGTGTTGAATGATTTAGAAGATAAAAAACCATAAATAAACTAAAACCTGTTAATAGGATAAGAATTATAAAAACTACCTTTCGCCATGAACGTCCTATGAAATAAATATTGACTAAAAAATAATAAATGAATGCACTTCCAGATATGAATAGGAAGAACTCTTTAAGTTCCGTAAAACCCATTTTCTTATCTTCATTTATATACCATTCCATTTTTTCATTCAAAGAAATGGGAATCGTGACAGTTGTTAAGGCTAATCCAACAAAGATGAAAATCCCTATTACATTTAATACTTTTCTCAAACTTACTTCTTTATTGGTAACAATTTCAACATGTTGAGACGTTTGAAGATTTGTTTCCAAAATAACACCTCACTTTATTAGCTTTTAATCGTAATACGAATGATTTGAGTGAATGTTTCGTAAATTCTATATTCTTTGTTAATTAATACTACTCCAGAATTGCATACATGAATCAATGGACATTATTTATGACTAATATGTATCACCGTTTTACTTCTTGTTAAACAATCGCGCCCATTTTGCTGAAGATAATAAAATATCGTAGAGACCTAAACCATTGAGAATAATGAACATTTTGTTATAATCGTTATAACAGTTATAACGAAGGGTGTGAAATTTATGGAACAAATTGAAAGAAAAATCACAAAAATAGGGAATAGTGTCGGAATCACACTACCTCTTGAATTATTAAAACAAGTAGGACTATCTCAAGGAGATGACGTACAAGTTGAAGTAAAAGATGGAAAAATCATTTTAAGAAAGAAAGAGCAACTCCATCTTCCAGATGGAGTGGATGCTGAATTTATGGAGCTTCTTAACGATGTGATAAAGGAGCACGACAAAGCATTTAAAGGGTTAGTAGATAGATGAATGACGAAATCATTTATTTGACAACCAATCAAGTGATAGCGATCAATACTGTGCAGATTCGTTTATATTCACCAAAAGAACCAACAGGAGTAAAAAACCCAGGTTTACTTGATTCTACGATTAACCGACCTAAGCAATCCTTATTTGGTCATGACGCTTATCCATCTATATATGAAAAAGCAGCAGCACTATTTGAATCAATAGCTAAAGATCATACTTTCCACAATGCAAACAAAAGAACAGCTCTTGCCTCACTCATTGTGTTTTTGAAAATAAATCATTACAGATGGACAATGGGAATAGAGGAAGAACAAGACTTTACAGTCGATGTTGTAAACCATAAATACACTTTTCAAGAAATTGTCTCAACGATTAAAGAACATACAGAAAAGTTATAAAACAAAAAAGAACCCTTTCTTCTTAGAAAAAAGAGCTCCATTGCTCAGAATTATTAAGGAAATTGAGCTTTTACTTATATAAAGCGCCCAATTGAGGAAGATGTTTAAAAGATAATCACTAAAATGAAAGAGTTCATCAAATTCTTGTTTCAGCTTGTCAGAGATTCAATAAAACTACTGTAAACACAATAAGAGAAATAAATATAGGTTCAATTTTTATTAGGTTTCTGAACACCAACATGGAGAATTAAACCTATTGCACTACAAATGTTAAAAACCACAGCAATTATTATTAAAAACCAATGTAATAACTGTGTAGCTTTGCTTATCGTTAAGGAACTATTTCCGACTATTAACATTGATAATAGTAAAGGTAAGTTCTTTACCGTAAAATACACCCCCATATTTATCCAAAAATCATTATATTAATATCATACTCTACTTTCAACACAACATTTTTTATGAGAACAGCCTTTCATCTAGCTGCTCCGTTACTTCACCCTTGCACCGTTAACTCTTCTAAACTTTCACCTAGAAATCCAATTTTCTTTAAAGGATGAGCTTCATAATTTGTCACTATAATGGAATAATCCCCCTGAAGTTCAAGGATAAAAAGAATAGTTATAAACTTTCTAGTCAACATGAAAACGGAGCTGTGTAAAAAGTCCATTTTTGCGTAAAACACGCCAAAATTAAGACATCAAGAATGCTGTAAAATCAACATTCTTGATGTCTACTTTTTTAGAATTCGGGGCGTACACTTTTCGGGCAGCCCCGCTTTATGCTATTTATACAAATGTTTTCGCCCCGTCATTTTTTGGGCAATCACTCCAAGTAGTAGTAAACTTATACCAAGTAGGAGCCAATTATACATTGTTGTTGCTGTATTTGGTAAATTTTCATGTTTATTAAATGTTGAAGACTTATCATTAGATACGTTTTCAATCGGTTTGTTTGTTTCATTTTCAAACGGACTATTTCCGTTTTGATCATGATTATCGACATTATCATGACCAGATTGATCCCCGTTGTTATTTGAATGTTTATCATCCGTTTCGTTTTCTGACCCGCCCGAATCCCCATTATCTGGACGATCGGGATTTTCAAGTTCAGGAGGGTGCACAACACCTTCCTTTGTTAGAAAGGACCAAACGTCCGATCGCTGCTTACCGCCAAATTGATCTTCAGCGCGGAAACCTTCATGATCGACGAGTTTGACGGTTGCATTTAGATACAACCAAATCAAAAAGTTGCTTCATTATCTCAAAGTCCACATGACTGGCCTTCTTTGAAAACGTTGAATAGTCTGCCTGTGCGAGTCCATACGTAGGGGCGACATCCGCCCCATGCCGAAAGCTTTTCCACTCATTAGCTGAAGCTGTTACCAAATACTCGATTAACGTTTGAACATCAAACTTTCGAGCAGTATCCTTGTAACCAACAGCTTTCACAATCATTTTTAATTCATCTTCAGAAATAATCTTTTGCAGTAAATTCGGGAGCGTGGTATTCTTTTTCATAGGGGACACCTCTTCCTTGGTTTGTTGGTTGGTACTTACATTCTACAGGAAAGGTGTCCTTTTTTGTTGTTTTTTCTGGATTTTATTGGTTAATCAACACTCGTGACCTTAAATGCTAAGTTGATGATAATACCACAAAAGAAAAAAGTAGTGGCTAAACCGTAATTTTTGTCGTGTCTGTAGGCACTTAATAAATCAAGTAATATAACAATACCAAATAATATAAATCTAACCCATAAATCAGTAAATAAAAATACTACTCCAATATTTATAGATATTAAACAGATTAATGTAACACTATATTTCCCCATAAAAACCTCCAAAACAACAAATATATGGTTCATCACCGTAACTTGGGGGTGACATAAAAACCATCACTTAACATCTATTTTTGAATTCATAATTGCAAAAAAATGAGGAAATTGAAACGGGTACATATTTTTATAGAATTTATCACCCCCGACTTTTGGTGATGAGTCAAATATATACACATAAAGAAATATTTTATAATGTAAATTATTCATAATACACCCATTTTTGTCAATATCTTTTTCTACTTTATTAGACATTAGTATTACAAAATGCTTTTGTCACGATGTAAAATTAACAAGATTCTTCGCCATTTTCTGTGTCACTCGCACATTTCAGCCTTTTCATAGGCTAGTCATTCTCCTTCTTCACCTAACTACTAGCCAGATGATAGAACGAGAGAGTCAAGCGTTTTTGTCTTGACGCTTACGCGACATCATCTACAATGTGAACAGGTGAAGAAGTGGTACTTTGACTTTTAGAACATTCTGTTTGACTCGTATCCGAAAATTTTCCATGTTACGGAATCCATAAGAAATCCGTTTCCGATTCTTAATTTTATGATTGGTTCCTTCCGTTTTCACATTTTTATAAGGTAACTCAAAGTAGGTTAAAATATGCGTTTTCCACGTTTCAAGAGCCTTACAAAGTTCGTGAAAAGATGGAAATAGACTACGTTTCGCTTCTGATTTTGAAGGACTTTTATGCTTCACACGTCGAATCAAGATTTATCACGGATGGGCGGTGAGATATCATGAAATCCTATTTATAAGAATTGAAAAAATTGAAAGAAAACTTAAGTTGGTAAAAGATCGGCGCATGTATGAACGGTATCAAACGATTCGTTTGCATCTGATGGGGAATTCCATCAAGCAAATCGCTGACATTCTCGGCAGAACGGACAAAACCATTAGCACGTATATCCGTTCCTATCAAGAACAAGGAATAGATGGTCTTGTCATGAAGTTCTCAACAAGCCCTCCTCGACTAACTACGGAACAACAGGAACAATTGAAACAAACCATCATCGGTTCTCTTCCTCATGAGTTGGGATTCCCTGCTAAGTTTAATTGAACGCTGGAAATCATTGCATCCTATATCGAACGTGAATTTGGAACCTCTTATTCCCTCCGTGGTGTATCGAAAATGATGCATCGATTAGGATGACTGAGTTACACCAAACCGACATACACCCTGGCTGCAGCTGACAAAGAAAAACAAAAAGAATTTGTCGAAACCTCCTTCCCGGAGGTAAAAAAATGCGAAAATGGCGAAATTGATCATATTTTGTTTGAAGATGAAAGCATGATCCGTGATTACCAGGCGCTGCAGTACACATGGTTTGAAAAAGGAAAGCAAAGAATCATAAAGACGACCGGCAAGCATCGTGGCGTAAAATTGTTGGCTACTGTTGATTACGTGACTGGTGAAATCGTATGGCAGGAAGAAGAGCAATACACGGCGGAAGAATTCCTTTCCTTTCTTAAAAAAGTAACGAAGGCATATCCGACTGGAAACATTATGACGATTTTGGACAAAGCGCGGATCCACCATGCAATATTACTACAACCCTTCCTAAAGGAGATGGAAAGCAGGCTGAAATCTGACGTCATCAACAATGTTTTCTATCATACGACAGCTGAGATTCGGAAGAAGGCCCATGCCTTTATGGAGAATTTAAATCCCATTAATTTCATTGACTGCCTCTGTGTAAGAATGGAATCAAATGTCATTCTGAAAATTGTTTAGTTCAACTTATATAGGCATGCATATTCTTTACAAATCTAGTTACCATAACATCAAACTGGACAAGCTAACTATAAGATTATTTCAACACTCTTTAATTTTAAAATATTCCAACTAAAGAAAAAAAAAGAGTAGGATTCCCCACTCTCAATCTAAGAAATAGCTTTTCTCTTAATTTATTTATAAGTTAGTGTATGACATACTTGTTCTTATTTACATACACTTAATGCTGCAACTCCACTTATTTCAGCAGCTAAACCTGTAAATGCTGAACCACCAATTTTTAGTTTTTCTTCCCAAGTTGCTGCTCCAGCAAGAAGTTTTGCAGTTTCTCTAATTCCACCTAATTCTTTAACATATTTCTTTACTTTAATTATTTTTGCAGCAGCGAATAGATTTGATCCAATAAACCAAGATATTGCAGCACTACACTTTCCTATCTTAACCCAGTCTGGGTCAGCCACAATTGGAAAAACATTATCTTCATTAAATTCCACTACTTGAATTAATGTTTTACCTTCAACTTTATAATATGTAGGTATATCACTACCATCTGCATCCTTTGCCCATGCAGGGCTAAATAAACTAGTAATTATGTTTTCTGAATTCACTATAAATACTTCTTTTGTATCAAATTCTTCTCCAAGATAATCAGCTGCAGTTATAAGTTTACTTCCTTCTGGTACATCAATTTCAAACTTATATTCTTTAGGTGCAGTAGCATTTTTAATTTTTATTAGGCTTTTAACTCCTTCACTTGTGGGTTGAACAGCTAAAGCTAAAGATGAATCTGAATTGTCATACACAATTGTCCCATTATCAGTTTTGATAGCTTTTGCATCTGTATGTTCAGATGGTAAACTTATTCCTAATGATTCGCTAGGATTTTCAGTGTCAGTTATTACAATTGGTTTTTCCAATTTATTTGGTACTTTTACTGTGCTTAACTCATTATCTACTATTGTGTTATATGTACTATTAGAGTTCTTAGATTGAATTATCTCTTCTGTTCCTGTAATACTTTCTATGTCTTTAGCTGTTTGAATAGATTCATTTTCAGCTAGTTCCATAGCCTTAACATTAGCAACCTCTGGAAGTGTCAAAGAGATAGCTAAAGTGAAAATTAATAATGAAAAGGTTATTTTTGATTTTTTCATGTAAATATCCCCTAATTTGGTATAATATAATTCTACTTGAACCATTGTTAATGTTCAACCTTATTTTGTAATTGGAGGTTTATAATGTATTTTTCTTTAATAGTTAATGTACTTTTAGCCCTTTGTGTCTTAATTGCTGGAATAATAGTTTTTAAAAGAGAAATTATTTCAAATGAAGATTCAATTCATCTTAAAGAAGTGGATATAAAAACAACAAGAAAATATATTTTTGATGATCACGGCTTAATAGCAATGTTGACAGTAGCTGTTATTTGCCAATTCATTTTTCAAAGAAAAGATTTCAATTTTGATCTCATCTACCAAGCCTTATTAATTAGTACTGGAATACAAGCAATATTTTTTCTATTAAAAGAAAAAAGCCTTAAATCAATGCTTTATTATAAAATTGCTTGTATTGTAATTTTTAGTTTTTTATTAAGTTATTTTAGTTAAATGAAAAATAGTCTATGAATACTCTATACAAAACTAGTTAACATAATCCAATATTAGGAGGTCTTTGTTAACTTAAGTTTAATTATTTGTAAAACATTGTTAATATTGTCGTACTATTTAACATATAAGGGGCTGTCCAATACGACCTTGGATGCCCCTTTTACATGTTTAAGAATACCGACATATCAATATTTTTGTATTTCAATTTTTGTGTATTTCTGACCCATTAATTTCACTCACTAAATTAGGCAAGTTCTTTTTGTGCCAATTTGCACCAAATAATACTTTGTTTATTTTAAATCCCGTTACACCATTTGGCGTTTCAATTAAAAGCTTAAAATGAGTAATTTTCGGTTTCATTTCTACTTTAAGAATTTGATCCCTTGGAATAAAGGCATGCTCATCCTTCCTTATCTTTCCGGTGATATTGTCAATCGGCATGATAACAAGACCTTTATTTGAATAACTTAAGATATTATACTTTGTTGAAAGAACCGATGCCGCTCCAAATAGAACATAATCCAATGTCGAAGGCATCACGATACCACATACGATTTTATTTTCTCCAGAGTAATCTAGTAAATCTCTTTCTTTTAAATACGATAGAATGTCATTCTCCTTTATCAAACAATAACCCCCCCTACGTAGATACGCCCACTTTTATCGAAACATATTGGAATGTTTCGTCACCAGATATGACATGAAAGAAAGGTGTAACCTGATTTACATTACTTTGTTCAATCGCGTTTAACAACATACTATAAGCGATTTCAGTATCCTTTTCAAAATGGTTGTATAAATAAATGGAGTACATATTTTCAATAGCATAATAGCTATGAAAATACATATCTTTTTTCATTTCAATGACATCTTCATTAATCGGCATAAAGAATTCCACATTTACTATTTCATCCATTGGTACGTTGTTCATTGAATAAAATAAGGGACCTTTGATTGTTACCTCGTGTTGAACGACCTCGTTAAGAAACTGTTTCATAATCTCATCGATATCTTTATAATGGAAACGGTATTTTTTTGATACTACATTGGTATATCGGATAGAGTCTTTTGGATTGATCATCCTACCCCTCCTTTACAATTGGAGCGTAAATATCGATGATACCATCCCCGTATACATCTAGATAAATATTATAGAAAGGTTCTTCTAACTCAAACTTATATGCTTTGGCACTAGCGCGAAGCAATTCGTAAGAGTCTTCAATGTCATCATCTAAATCTGCATGCCTAAGCGTTAAACCGTCATCAAATTTCCATATTTCATCAAAACTGTATTGATCGTTTTCATCCATTTGCAGGGGCATATTAATTGGCAAGTAGAACGAATAATCGGCTTCATTTGCCGACTTGTCAAAATTCGTAACCTTATACATAACTGGGCCTGTACTGTACAATCCATTTTTGATAATGGCATTTCTAAAGTCTCTTGCTGTTATGTACCACTCATCTGTTTTACATCTAGCTGTTGTACTAATTACATTATGAAAAACAATCGGACACCGTTTGATCTTCATCTTTTCCTTCCTCCTGCTTTCTTTCGCTTTGTTTTCTTCGTACTTCTTTTCACTTGTTGCGGTTGTTTACTTTTCCATTTAGTCCATTTTGCAACTTTCTTTTCGCTAGGAACCCGCTTTGGCATTGGTATTTGAAATGATTCAAATCTGAATTTACAATAAGTGAGCAGGAAGAACTCTGGCCATGCGAACGCTATCGTGTATTGGAGGGCAATGCAAAGGAAAAGAAAGAAATACAAACCAACTACTATTCCAAATGTACTTGCCGAATCTGATAACCCCCTTGCAACGGCTCCTCCAATCATAGTAGTCCCAAATATAATAGGTAAACTCACATAACCTTTTGATTGTTTAAAATTATATAACCCTTTACCACCTTTACGAAATTCTCCTTTTTGGACTTCTTTGATTCCCCTGATTGTTGAAATAACTAAATAAGCTATTCCACCAAAGGCTAGTATAAAAGCGGTATTTGTCAAGTAACTAGGGGCTTGTTTATCTTCACAAATTAGAAAATAGAATGGATAAATCTCAAAAGAAAATTTTAGTGAAATAATACTTAACAATACACTCTGTAATTTTTGATATTTATAGTAGTTTTTTTCAAAACTAAAAAAAAGAGCTATAATAAAATGAAAAATCAAAAAAACTGTATAAATATTTATAATTGACGGCCAAATCGGGTTATTAATATAAATACTATACTCTGATCCAAAATTAACAACTGCCGTCATTATCCCACTTATTATAAAAGTAGCCCAAAAAAAGACAGGAATTGCATCAGGACTTAACCTATCCAATGCCACCATCCTTATTTGATAAAAATCTTCTTCTTCACATCGCTTTAGCATAAAAACCTCCCTATGTCTACCAAAATATTTTGTCGAGTTTTTTTCCAACACCATCAATACAGTCCCCTATTGTATGTACCGCCCTACTAGCTGCTTCATTTGCAATGCTTTTAGTATGATCTACAATACTTTGTGGAGGTTCCCCAAATTTCCAGTTAACAGCGGCATAAACCCCAGCACCTGCAACAGCACCTACAACAGTACCCGCTGGAGGTAAAAATGCTGATCCCGCAGCTGCACCTGCACCCATAGCAGCTGCACCTGCACCAATATCAACCGTAGTATCCACCACAAATTTTCCATATTTTTTTCCATCGGTATAATCCCATTCCCCCGTCTCTTTATTATGAAAGTTACTAACGGCATTGTCATATATATCAAACCCTAAACCTAATATCCCCGCACCTTTCCCTAATTTCGTCAACTTTGAAGCTTCCTTCCATCCTGTAAAGCTATCCCATACTTTCATTTCACCTTTAAAGGTATTCCATCCAACTTTTACTTTTGATTGACTTAGTCGATTAATATACTCTCTCAAATCGTCAAATTGACTATTGGTGAATTTATTACTATTGCTTTTGAATAATTTTTTTGCGGTCTTACTGTAAAGTGGAACTTCACCATTTACCAATTTAGTAACTAAATCACGACTCCACTTCCACTTACCTCCTAAATTTCCCATAAGTAACTTGCGATATTTTTCAAAGTCACGTAGATTGTTTACTTCCCCACCTTTAATTTTAATATAGACCTTCCCTTCCTTCTTAAACATTTTAAAACTTAAGTCACCCAGTTTTAAGAGTTTACCAGAATTCATAATAGCTGCTGCAAAGCTTACTGTTGTGTTTCGTAATAGCGTGACTAGGCCTAGTTCATTGATCATTGACTGTACCGTGTCCGTATTAAGACTTTCTCCTGACTCGCGAATTTCTTCTTCACTTAGGAATATGCCGTCTTTCGTCCAGCCGTTTATTTTTCCTGTAAGCTGCTGGATTTTAAGTAATTCATCCGAAGAAGATTTTAGCTTAGATGTGCTATTTTCATCCAATTGACTTAAACCTTTTATGGTGGTTTGAATATGCTGTTCAGCACTACTTATATTTGCATCAAATTCTGTTTTATTAATTGGAATAGCAGCCACTAAATCATTTACAGTATTCAAATGATTATTGACAGTTTTTACAACATCATGAGTCAGTTGCTCTACCTTAGAAATCCCATTGTTAACATCCTGTTCAATAAAATCTTCACGTACAAATCCATCTTTCGTTTCATAGTTTCCCACGATTTCTTTTATCTCTTGAAGCTCCTGAATATAATGATTGATAAATTTATCAAATAACAGAAGAACCGGGAGATGGAGAACCGTAAAATGCTCTCGAATCGCATTTCCCCCTTCACCTTTTAAAGCATCCTCTAAATCAATTACTTTTTTCATCGTTTCACGAATTGAGTGAATTTGCTCTCTCTCTACTTCCTTTTTTTGAATTAATAGATCAATGCCATTATACACTTCGGATACTTTTAAAACTTTCATCGCACCGTCTCCTTTTGAATAGTACGAGCTACATTTTGCTCCACTTCAATAAACGATTCAATATTAGACCATGCCTCATGCTCTGATTTTTGTAAAATGGTTTTATAATTTTGGATTGTTTTATAGTATTGTTCTTCAATGCTTTCTATTTTTTTGATGAAGTCGAGTTTAGACTCTATAAAGTCAGCATTAGGGCTCGTTGTATCTAGCTCATTGATTTTTGCCTTTAAGTCCTGAAAAACGGGTTCAACATCACTTTTTATAACTTTAATTTCCGGCATAGCTTACTCCTTTTCTATTGATTCTTTAATCGGGTAATCTCTCTTTCTTTCACACTGATCGAATCCATAAGATACGTATTTTCTTTTTCCAATTCATTTATTTTTTGTTCAATCATACCTAAAATCTCTTCAATTTGTTGATTTATAATGTTGTTACTACTCAGTGCAATACTATCTCGAATGTTCAAATGCTCAGAAGCGTGCTTCCCAGCCCAAGAAGTAGATGATAACTCTGGTTCAAAAATGTTTTTACGATGGTTTATTAATTCTTCTTGCTCATTTTCTATATTCTTCTTTGCTTTTCGTAATCGTTGTAATTTTATTTTATTCTCTTGTACCCTTGCCGAAAGTCCCGCAATATCCTGCTTTAAAGCCGCTATGGCTAAATCTACTTCAGCCATTCTATCACCTCCTCTATCATTTTACGTTATAAATTAAGAGAAAGTTTCTTTGATTGGAAACATCTTGTTTTTGACAATCCAAATACCATTTTACATAAGATTTATAAAAATATAAATTATTGATTAAAAATTAGGAATTTTACACCATCTTTATAAGACCTGTCTTTTAACACTTACATTCCTATGTGGAAATTCATATATTTAATAGAGTATTGGGAAGAAAACAGGAACTTTCGTTGATTATTCACTTCCACTCTACTTGTACGTATGAAGAATTATTGCATGAACATTCTCATGTCATTATGACAACAGGAGATGGTGCATACACTGAAAAATTACAGCCCTATGAAAAGAATACGACAGCCTGTTTAACAGGAGCGACTGTTGAAGGAAATTTCGATCAATATACCGTGATGGTTTGGCTCGATCATCGCTTCGCACCAAAAGGATATGGATATTTACTTCCATTCTCGGATAAAGAAGCGAATATTGTCGTTGCTTATCCCGATAATATTGTAAGAGCAAATGCCG
>NZ_JAKZKS010000075.1 GCF_022808615.1 Bacillus sp. FJAT-47783 | reverse complement strand
GAGCCAGCCGCCTAAGGTGGGACAGATGATTGGGGTGAAGTCGTAACAAGGTAGCCGTATCGGAAGGTGCGGCTGGATCACCTCCTTTCTAAGGATTCTTATCGTATACAGAAGCGCTTGGTGTTTTGTTTAGTTTTGAGAGGTCATTCTCTCAACAAATAAATAATTTAAGAGATGGGCCTGTAGCTCAGCCGGTTAGAGCGCACGCCTGATAAGCGTGAGGTCGGTGGTTCGAGTCCACTCAGGCCCACCATCTCTAATATATGGGGCCTTAGCTCAGCTGGGAGAGCGCCTGCTTTGCACGCAGGAGGTCAGCGGTTCGATCCCGCTAGGCTCCACCAAACGAATGATTGTTCTTTGAAAACTAGATAACATACCAAGTATTCACTGAAAGATATTCAACTTAGGATATTTTTTTATAAGGCAAGTTCGCGACGAAGCAATTCGAAGCAGATCATTTGCCGATGGTTAAGTTAGAAAGGGCGCACGGTGGATGCCTTGGCACTAGGAGCCGATGAAGGACGGGACTAACACCGAAATGCTTCGGGGAGCTGTAAGTAAGCTTTGATCCGGAGATTTCCGAAT
>NZ_JAKZKS010000074.1 GCF_022808615.1 Bacillus sp. FJAT-47783 | reverse complement strand
ATAAGTAGTGATAATTTTGATTTCTTTCTTGTTTCAGACACCCAAATCTCAGAATGCTTACTCAAGAAGCGTCTCGATTTGTGCGCTGATGTTTTGCTTCGCAGCTTACTCGATCGTGCTCTACCAACTGAGCTAATGGCTCATCTTAGTGGTGCCGGCGAGAGGACTTGAACCCCCAACCTACTGATTACAAGTCAGTTGCTCTACCAATTGAGCTACACCGGCATAAAACTATTTCAAATCAAAAACCTAGTTTATTAAGTTTGAACTCGTCGTCCCGATTTCAGAAAGCTTCCTCAAGAAGCAGTTCAATCGGTACGCTGGATGTATCTCATGGAAGCATATTCATCGTGCTCTACCAATTGAGCTACATCGGCAACATATGGTGGAGGATGACGGGATCGAACCGCCGACCCCTTGCTTGTAAGGCAAGTGCTCTCCCAGCTGAGCTAATCCTCCAAGTTCATGCCTGGCAGCGTCCTACTCTCACAGGGAATACTCCCAACTACCATCGGCGCTGAAGAGCTTAACTTCCGTGTTCGGTATGGGAACGGGTGTGACCTCTTCGCTATCGCCACCAGACAATTT
>NZ_JAKZKS010000073.1 GCF_022808615.1 Bacillus sp. FJAT-47783 | reverse complement strand
TATACCGTGATGGTTTGGCTCGATCATCGCTTCGCACCAAAAGGATATGGATATTTACTTCCATTCTCGGATAAAGAAGCGAATATTGTCGTTGCTTATCCCGATAATATTGTAAGAGCAAATGCCGACAACTTATTTCAAACTTTTTATGAGGAATGTCGAAAGCGACTCGGTCAAGAGCTTCCTATCACCGATCAATTTCAAGTCGAACATTATCTCATTGGAAAAAGCGCTTTTCCTCGTATTGGAAATACCCTATTTACAGGAAATTGCCTCGGCACGACGATGCCGTTTCTCGGCTTCGGTCAATTTGCAGCCATATTATCAGGGATTTATGCCGCTTACGATATCCTTGGTGTAGAAAGCTATGAACAACTTACAAAGCAAATTTATAAAAGCTATGATGATTCGCTCGTTTTACGAAGAATGGTGGAAAAGCTGGATAACGAAAAACTTGATCTTATCGTCAAGCAGCTCGACGGTTACATAGGCGAAAAGTTGTTCCAACACACAAGGCTAAACCCGATTAAAGTTGCAAGCTTTTTCCTACGCCCGTTTCTAACCTAATTCCGTGTAAACAAATAAATATTTTGACATCGAATTTATAAGAAAAGGACAGCACGCTTGCTGT
>NZ_JAKZKS010000072.1 GCF_022808615.1 Bacillus sp. FJAT-47783 | reverse complement strand
TATACCACTTTCTCTTTTGTGGGGTCTTTACTCCCTCACGAAAACCTTGTTTGTCTTCTTTTCCGTTCATGTTCCGTTTCTTTCCTTTCAGTCTGATGATTGACTAGCCCAACTTCGGCAATATCAACAGATTCATAAAGTACTACACCCCATACGGTCTACCCTTCTGTTCGACCCCGATTCTGTGGATTTGTCCTCTCGGTTTCTGTATGGACATGACGTATTCTAAGATAACTCCGTTTTTCTTCCATGGACAGACGGGCTTCGCACGGAGTCCCTACCTTTTGGGTTAAGGCTCCTCTTAATAACCTGTATTAAGTCACCTACCTTTGCGACCTTTCCGGTAAGCTTCTTCACTACTATCCCCTGCTCTGACTTCTCACCATTCATAATCTTATCTTATCCATCACGGACTTGAATAAGAGTTACCGTACTTCGGAAACGATGAGACCTCCTTGGGTCACGTCATCGGGCTTTCCCCTGAATCCAGTCCTCCTAACTAACAGAGCCCTCTTGTGGCTTTGGACACTCCCTTCCTTTGCAGGGTTATCCGACTCTGCCAGCCAACACGGTTAGATTGTCGCCTGTTCCAGGTTTTGCCTTCAGGTCCTCCGCACACTTCCTCACGGCAATGCACTACCTGTCGGCTATACACTTCCGCCACTACGGTGTGTTCGGGACTTTCACCCGTTAGTCCGATGCGCTGCCAAGCGCACAAAAG
>NZ_JAKZKS010000071.1 GCF_022808615.1 Bacillus sp. FJAT-47783 | reverse complement strand
TCGGATCGTTTCTTTGGCTTCAGCCCTTCAAAACCACGCTTCTTATATTGAAGCATCCAATCTCGAATCGTTTTTTCGGCAATTTTTCGCTCCCCATAATACGGAACGGCATGTATTTTTCCTTCTATATAGATTGAACTTAAGTTTTTCCTCGCGATTTTGAAGGATTTTTATGCTTCACACGTCGAATAAAGATGTATCACAAAGGGGCGGTGAGGTATCATGAAATCCAATGTAGAAGAATTGAAAGAAATTGAAAATAGACTTAAGTCGGTAAAAGATCGGCGCATGTATGAACGGTATCAAACGATTCGTTTGCATCTGATGGGGAATTCCATCAAGCAAATCGCTGTCATTCTCGGCAGAACGGACAAAACCATTAGAACGTATATCCGTTCCTATCAAGAACAAGGGGTAGATGGTCTTGTCATGAAGTTCTCAACAGGAAAACCTCCTCGACTAACCATGGAGCAACAGGAACAATTGAAGCAAACCATCATTGGTTCTCTTCCTCACGAGCTGGGATTCCCAGCTAAGTTTAATTGGACGCTGGAAATCATTGCATCCTATATCGAACGTGAATTTGGAACCTCTTATTCCCTCCGTGGTGTATCGAAAATGATGCATCGATTAGGACTGAGTTACACCAAACCGACATACACCCTGGCTGCAGCTGACAAAGAAAAACAAAAAGAATTTGTCGAAACCACCTTCCCGGAGGTAAAAAAATGCGAAAATGGCGAAATTGATCATATTTTGTTTGAAGATGAAAGCATGATCCGTGATTACCAGGCGCTGCAGTACACATGGTTTGAAAAAGGAAAGCAAAGAATCAT
>NZ_JAKZKS010000070.1 GCF_022808615.1 Bacillus sp. FJAT-47783 | reverse complement strand
CGCCTGCATGAAGCCGGAATCGCTAGTAATCGCGGATCAGCATGCCGCGGTGAATACGTTCCCGGGCCTTGTACACACCGCCCGTCACACCACGAGAGTTTGTAACACCCGAAGTCGGTGGGGTAACGGAGCAGAGGTCAGAGGCCAGAAGTAAGAGGTCAGATGAAAGCAACCTCAAAGAAGCAGAACAAATGGATCGTCTACTTCTTTGAATCAGCGTGCATCCGACTTCCGACATCTGATTTCTGACTTCTGTTCCGAGCCAGCCGCCTAAGGTGGGACAGATGATTGGGGTGAAGTCGTAACAAGGTAGCCGTATCGGAAGGTGCGGCTGGATCACCTCCTTTCTAAGGATATTTAAGTGACGTTCATCGTTTTTGTTTAGTTTTGAAGGAGCTATTCCTTCGAAATTGTTCCTTGAAAACTAGATAACATACCAAGTATTCACTGAAAGATATTCAACTTAGGATATTTTTTGAAAGACAAATGAGCAATGAAGTGATTCAAAGCTAATTATTTGTCAATTAAGGTAAATTAGCAGCGAGAAGTGCGAGGCGGCGAGTCTTTGAGCAGCGGAGTGTACGTTTATAGGGTACATGAGCAGCGCAGAAGGCGAAGCTAACGAAGCAATTCGAAGCTGATCATTTGCCGACGGTTAAGTTAGAAAGGGCGCACGGTGGATGCCTTGGCACTAGGAGCCGATGAAGGACGGGACTAACACCGAAATGCTTCGGGGAGCTGTAAGTAAGCTTTGATCCGGAGATTTCCGAATGGGGAAACCCACTGTTCGTAATGGAACAGTATCCATATCTGAATCCATAGGATATGGAAGGCACACCCGGGGAACTGAAACATCTAAGTACCCGGAGGAGAAGAAA
>NZ_JAKZKS010000007.1 GCF_022808615.1 Bacillus sp. FJAT-47783 | reverse complement strand
GGTTTATTTGTCGTTCCCGTAAACTCAGTAAATGATTGTTCTTTATGAGAAATTAAAACAGCAACACTACATATAAAAAAATCCATTAAAATGAATAAAGATAACCATCATGTCACGGATTCAGGTTATATTAATAACTGCACTTCTTCTTTTGGAAGGTTGTCAAATGGATAATCAAGAAAAGAAAGAAATAAAAGAAAAAGCTACTGAGGTTGCTGTGGATTATTTTAAAAAAGAAAAAGACTTAGAAATTAAAGTCTATGATGTAGAGTTGCAATCAACATTAGGTGCTGGTGCGATTATCGTATATGCGGAAGTTATTGGTGAGGATAAGGAAGTATATGCAACCATTCGTTATGATGATTATGAGGTACTGTCAAATGGTGAGTTGGAAGTTGATGCCAAATAAAAAATTATCCATAACAATTAGTCTGCTGTTCTGTTTGTTGTTAACGGGTTGTCAAATGAGTGAGGAAGAACAAATGTTAAAAAAAGCGGAGGAGGTCGCAATTGAGTATTTTCAGGATGTAGAGGGAGTAGAAATAGTGGTTACGAAATCTGAAATTTCGTCTTCCATAGCGCCACACGTGATTTTTGTTGATGGGTATATCAAAGGTGACAAAACAAAAGAGGTATCAGCAACAGTCGATTTTAAAGATAATATAAAATAACAGCAACCGGTAGTTCCGGATATTAAGTGAGTTTGATTGTTTAAAGATAGAGATGGTAGAAAAGCAAGAGGAATAAATATTTTAATCCTCTTGCTTTTCCATTTGCTCAATATCTTTTCTGGCACCTTCACATAAAAACCTCTGACACTGTGGTGCCCCTATATTGCTAGGAGTGAGTTTATGTATACACCAACACGTTTTCACAAATTGTACATTCGCGCCTATTGTCGTCATCGTCTTCGAAAATTAGTCTAGTTTATATTAAGATGGTTGGAACAAAAGTGGTGTTAATGTCGTCGTTAGTAATGGGAGTGGTTATTGAATATTATTTAATACTTATTTTTAGTCTTTAAATGCCACTGTTATTCAACAAAACAATAACATTACTAGGAGGAGAATTAATAAATGAAAAAAATTTCAATTGCACTTTGCTTATTATTATTTCTATCAGCAACAATACCTTTTTATGCGAATGCTCAAAGTAATGAAAATTTCAATATAAATGAAGGTGAAATGAAATTTATTGTTGATTCTTCAGAGCTTTCCATTTACCAATATAAAGAAGACGGTATTCTATACGAAACTCATGAAACTATAAAAAAAGTTGATGGTAAAGACGTAATAAATGTAAAAGTTTATGAAATTGATGGAGAAAACAAGGTATTAATAGATGAAGGAACTACTTTTGTTTCTGAAGTAGCACCTGACATGATAGAAGTAGAATCAGAAGAAGGAGGAAAGGTTCTTATTGATACTGGTAGTAATTTGGTAACCAATAATGCTAAGAATGTTTCTCTTAGATCTGCCTCTTATGGTGGCTCTTACATTGCAGATGTTAGATATAGAATATCTTCTGATGGATCGGCACAAGCTATTATGAATGGGCAAAAACCTTATTATAAGAATACTAGAAAGAATAACACTCATTTTATTAGATTCCAAGGTCATGCCGATGGATTAAGAAGTAAAGAACGTGATTTAGTTACTCTTGGGGTTGCAAGTTTTGCGGATGATATAATCAAAGCACTAAGAGCCGGTAATGTATTAAGCTGGTCATTAATAAAAAAAGTTGTTGGAACTGCTGTTAAGGTGGGCCCATTTGGTGCTGCTTTAACATTATATTATTATGGGAAAGAATGGTTGGGAGCCAGAGACGATTATAGAAAAATCTAATTTTATAAAGAGGATACCCACGTTATTGATATCCTCTTTAATCTAAATGAAGGTGGTATTTTTGAATTATATCTTATTATGCTTACTTATTCTTTTTGTTAGCATTTTTATTGTTGAATTGCCAATATTTTTACTTAAGATAAAAAAGACGAAAACTATGAACGTGTTATCTTATTTAATTATGGCATCAATATCTTTTGTTATTGGTCAATATCTTTTTAGTGATTATAGAGACTTTACAAGAGTTTTATCTTTAGCGTTTATTGCGATAGGGTTTTTATCCATTTTTAAGAAAAGTGATAAGTGAGTTTTCAGTAACTAACATTCTGCACCTGGACATCAAAAGGTGTGTTTTAAAAAATTTTGTTGTTTGACTTTTATAAATTCTACTTTATTCGTTCTAGTTCGTTCTTATTCGGCATTCTCAGCTCGACCATTGAATAACATAAGGGTTGAAGGAACTAACAACGAAGATTAAAAGAAAGAGAGAGGGAGCAAACTAGCTTCCAAGAACAATGGCTCAAGTAAAAAGAAGCAATGTTCGAATCAGAGGGTTAATACGCTTTGCGATATTAATAGCACAACGTTAAAAAGAACCGATTATTGTGTCGGTTCTTTTTTATGCTTCGTTTTACCCCTCGCTTTGCTCATTAAATCTTGTTTCAATAATCTAGGACACAAGATTTTGTTTTGCACCTTGTATAAAAAGAGGCATAAACATTTATTTCCTGAAATGATGTACTCTTCTTCCAAAAAACTGCGGTATTATACCGGTTAGAGTGGTATTAATAAAATTTATTCTTCATAGCTACAATATTTCTCTTTTTCTTGATACTTTTCTAAATTACGACTAAAATGTTAGGATGGAATCAAGAATGAAGGAGGTTTTTCGTATGAACGGTATGTCAAACGTCGAAAAACTGTTCACACTGATCAATGAAACAGCAGTTATCATTCAAAAGGAATTGGATTGTACATATATTGAAGCAGTTGCAGAAACAGGAGATAATTTATTCCACCAAGATGTTTTACAGCCAACGATTAGTGAACTCGGGCGTAAAAAGCTAACAGAAAAATTCGAGCATGTAGAAATCGAGGCTTTTTCAAAAGAAGAAATAAGAAAAGCTTATCAATTAGCTGTATTAAAAGGTTTAAAGGAAGCATCACATCCCAATCACCAAATGACACCTGATACGGTCGGTTTATTTTTAAGTTATTTAATTGGAAAGTTTCTAGATGGACAAAATCATTTCCGTCTTTTAGACCCTGCTGTTGGGGCTGGAAACTTATTAACGACCGTTCTTAATCAATTAAAAGGGAAAGACATTCAAGCCATTGGTGTTGATGTCGATGAACTATTGCTGAAACTTGCTTGCATTAGTGCCAACTTACAAGAGCACCCAATCGAATTTTTCCATCAAGATAGCTTACAGCCGCTTCTTGTTGACCCAGTAGATGTTTCGATTTGTGATTTACCTGTCGGATACTATCCGAATGATGCAGGTGCACAATCATTTCAAGTAAAAGCAGATAAAGGTCATTCGTATGCACACCATTTATTTATCGAGCAATGTATCAATTATACGAAGCCTGGAGGATATTTATTCTTTATTATTCCAAACAACTTATTTGAAACAGAAGAAGCACCAAAATTAAATGCGTATTTGAAAGAACAAGCCATTATCCAAGGTTTAATTCAATTGCCGCTATCGCTATTTAAAAAGGGTGACTTCGCGAAAAGTATCTTTATCTTACAAAAGAAAGCGGATCATGTAAAACAGCCAAAGCAAGCGCTACTTGCAGAGCTTCCGAAGTTTTCAAATCGAGAAGCGATGGCTTCTATTATGGCTGAAATGAATGAATGGTTTAGCGTAAATAAATAGTTTGAGAAAGGGAATCACGTTTTGTTGTGATTGCCTTTTTCTTTGTGGAAATGGGGGTAAATTCTGAAAAAATAAACTTTTTTGTGATAACGTTTTCAACTAATACTTCCACTTGAAATGTCTCATGTTGGGTGTTTAAATGAAAAAAGTGAAATATTATTATTCATTCATTGTATAAACTAATGATACGACTTTAGCGATATAAAAGGAGCGTTTACAATATGTCTAAAATTTTAGCAGTTAATGCAGGAAGTTCTTCTTTTAAATTCCAACTTTTTGAAATGCCAAGTGAAGAAGTAGTAACGAAAGGTCTTGTTGAGCGTATCGGATTAGATCATGCTATTTTTAATATAACAGTGAACGGCGAAAAAAGAAAAGAAGTGTTGGATATTCCGAACCATGCCGTTGCCGTACAACTGTTACTTAATAAATTAACGGAGTATAACATTATCCATTCTTTAGATGAAATTGAAGGAATCGGTCATCGTGTTGTCCACGGCGGTGAAGTATTTAATGATTCAGCACTTATCACAGAGGAAACATTACAACAGATTGAAGAATTATCAGATTTAGCTCCATTGCACAATCCAGCAAATATTGTCGGAATTAAAGCCTTTCAAAACGTTTTACCAAATGTACCGGCTGTGGCTGTATTTGACACAGCTTTCCATCAAACAATGCCTGAGGAATCATACCTTTACAGCTTACCATACGATTATTATGAAAAATACGGAATTCGTAAGTACGGCTTCCACGGTACGTCACATAAATATGTGACAGAACGTGCAGCAGAGATGTTAGGTCGTCCGCTTGAAGAGCTTCGTCTTATTTCTTGTCATTTAGGAAACGGTGCAAGTATTGCTGCTGTTGAAGGTGGAAAATCAATTGATACGTCAATGGGCTTCACTCCATTAGAAGGTGTCGCAATGGGAACACGTTCAGGTAGTATTGACCCAGCGTTAATACCTTACATTATGAATAAAACAGGTCAAAACGCAGCGGAAGTGTTGGATGTATTAAATAAAAAGAGTGGCTTACTTGGATTAACTGGTTTCTCTAGTGATTTACGCGATATTGAAGCGGCAGCTGAAGAAGGACAACACCGTGCGAAATTAGCATTAGAAGTGTTCGCAGATCGCATTCATAAATATATTGGTTCATATGCAGCTCGTATGTGTGGAGTAGATGCTATTATCTTTACAGCGGGAATTGGAGAAAATAGTGATGTTGTTCGTGAGCGTGTACTTCGTGGATTAGAGTTTATGGGTGTTTACTGGGATCCTGCTCTTAATAAGGTGCGCGGAAAAGAAGCGTTTATTAACTATCCACACTCACCAGTGAAAGTTTTAATTATTCCAACAAATGAAGAAGTAATGATTGCCCGCGACGTTGTTCGTATTTCAGGAAATTAATGAAAAAAAAGCAACTTTCTAAAAACGGAAAGTTGCTTTTTTCATTAATTTATTAAGTTGTGTACCCTTGTTATTTTGCTTCAGTAAAGGCGTGTTATAATAAAAGAAATAATTAGGCTTTTCATGAAGTCTGGAGGGGGAGTGCTCATCTTGCTCACGAATCGAGAAAAAGATCTCTATGATGAAATTTTAGTATGGGAACAGGATATTTCGCTTGATCATCGCTCGGATTTTAAACGGACGTACGATTATTGGCTGGAAAGAAAAATCGATCAACTACCCTTTTCGATTCGAAAAAATGTTTTCAGCAAATTGGACCAATTTCTTTTTTACTTCCATTCTATTATTCAAAATTCGGATTGGCAGTCAGAGTCAAGAAAAAGGTTATTAAATATGGCACGTTTGCTTGATGATTCGATTACTTCCATTCATGACTTAAAGCGATTAAAGATTGACCAAATTCGTTATTTAGCCGAAATGGAGGTCTCTAAGCATCGATTAACATCACTAGCTCAAGGGGCAGTAACGGGAACGGGTGGAATGTTCCTTCTAGGGATTGATTTACCAGCACAACTCGCTATTAATTTACGAGCTGTACAGATGATGGCGATGTGCTATGGAAATGAAGTGAATTCACCATATGAAATGATGCTCTCGCTAAAAGTGTTCCACGCTTCTCTTATGCCGGATTATTTGGCATATAAACAATGGGTCGTATTCAAAAAGGAGTTGTTCGAACATTCCGATAATCCTTACCTTTATAGTGGGAGTGAACAGTTTGCTTCGGAAAGCACGTTAAAACACATGACAGAACAAATTGGCAAATTGTTTTTTATTCAATTTTTTAAACGAAAAACAATTCAAACGATTCCATTTATAGGGATTGCTGTTGGAGCAAGTGTAAATTATAAACTGACGAAAAGATGTACAACATTTGCCCAAAATGTATATCAATATCGATTATTGCTTGAGCGGAAAGGAAAATGAACATGAGTGTTAATGAGCATAAACACGATGTACCTAAACATATACGCGTAAAGGTTATTACCATTAGTGATACGAGAACAGAAAGAACGGATCGAAGTGGGGAACGAATGATGGAAATGCTAAAAGCACATGGGCATATCGTTCAAAAATATGAAATTGTTAAAGATGAACCAACCCTTATTCGAAATGCTGTACTAAGGGGATGCGAGGACCCTGAAATTGATGTTGTGCTAACAAATGGAGGAACAGGAATTTCTAAACGAGATCAAACGATTGAAGCAATGCAAACCATTATAGAAAAAGAAATAACAGGTTTTGGTGAGCTTTTTCGTTATTTAAGCTACATAGAAGATATTGGTTCTGCTGCGATGTTAAGTAGAGCTATCGGCGGAATTGCTTTAGATACCGCTATCTTTTCTGTTCCGGGCTCAACAGGAGCCGTCAAGTTAGCGATGGAAAAATTGATTCTTCCAGAAATTGGGCATGTTGTAAAGGAAATTAGAAAATAAAAGAACGAACAATGCTGCTGTTCGTTCTTTTATTTTCTTACATCCGATACCAAATCCACAGTTCATTAATAATCGATGCAATTTCAGCTATTTCTGTATTTAATATACAAGAAGCCTCGAAGTTTTCTTCTTCATTTAATTGTGCTTGTTTTTTGTTAATCTCTCTTTCAAGCTCTTTAATCCGATCAGGTATTTTTCCTCTAATTTGTTCCCAATGAAGCAAAATTTCCTCTTGCTCCTTTTTATCATATTGCTCAAATGACTTATGAACATTGGGTACTTTTATACGCAATCGTTCATCCAATACAAAAAAATTCATGAAATAATTCCCCCGTGAATGGATTAACTTATACCGTCATTTTACACGAGGGTATACAGATTATCTATAAACATTAAAAATAACGGTTGAAAAAATTACTTAAAGCTGATAAATTAGTTATAAATTAATTGTATTTTTATAAAATAAAACTAATAAATATACATTCATTACTTGAGAGGAGAATAAATATGTCAAATCAAAAAGTTGTATTAGCGTATTCCGGAGGTTTAGATACTTCCGTTGCTGTAAAATGGTTGCAAGAAAAAGGATACGATGTTATTGCGGTATGTTTAGATGTTGGAGAAGGAAAGGATTTGCAATTTATAAAAGAGAAAGCGTTAAAAGTAGGAGCTGTTCAATCTTACGTTATTGATGCGAAAAAAGAATATGCGGAAGAATATGCATTAATGGCACTACAAGCTCACACTTTATATGAGGGCAAATATCCACTCGTTTCGGCTTTATCACGTCCATTAATTGCAAAAAAATTAGTTGAAATTGCTGAAACAACAGGAGCAGTAGCAGTAGCACATGGCTGTACTGGAAAAGGAAACGATCAAGTACGTTTTGAAGTATCGATTCATGCGTTAAATCCAGAGTTAAAGGTTTTAGCACCGGTAAGAGAATGGAAATGGTCACGTGAAGAAGAAATTGAGTATGCAAAGAGTCATGACATTCCAATTCCAATCAACTTAGACAGCCCATATTCCATTGACCAAAACTTATGGGGAAGAAGTAACGAGTGCGGTGTTCTCGAAGATCCATGGGCGGCTCCACCAGAAGATGCTTATGAATTAACGGCACCGATTGAGCTTACACCAGATACACCAGAAATGATTGAAATTGATTTTCATGAAGGTGTTCCTGTTTCATTAAATGGAGAAGCTCTACCTTTACACGAATTAATTTTACAATTAAATTCGATTGCTGGAAAACATGGGGTAGGACGTATCGATCACGTAGAGAACCGTCTTGTTGGCATTAAATCGCGTGAAGTGTACGAATGCCCAGCAGCAATGACATTAATTAAGGCACATAAAGAATTAGAAGATTTAACATTAGTTAAAGAAGTGGCTCATTTTAAGCCAATGATTGAACAAAAAATGGCAGAATTAATATATAACGGTTTATGGTTCTCGCCATTAAAGCAAGCGTTAGAGGCTTTCTTAAAAGAAACACAAAAACATGTAACAGGTACAGTACGTGTAAAACTGTTTAAAGGTCATGCAATTGTAGAAGGAAGAAAGTCTGAGTACTCCTTATATGATGAGAAGCTGGCAACGTATACATCAGACGATTCATTTGATCATGATTCGGCAGTAGGATTCATCTCATTATGGGGACTACCGACAAAAGTGAACAGCATTGTTAAAAATAAGAAGGTGGAGGTATGAATAAGCTCTGGGGCGGGCGTTTTCAAAAATCGCCCGAAAAATGGGTGGATGAATTTAACGCCTCCATTACGTTCGACCAGCTTTTAGTGGAAGAAGATATTGAAGGTAGTTTAGCACATGTAGAAATGTTGAAAAAAACGGCCATTCTAGAGGAGGCGGAAGCAGAAGCCATCAAAACAGGTCTTGAAACATTAAAGCAAAAGGCGCAAGATGGTGAATTATCGTTTTCTGTTCAATACGAAGATATTCATTTGAATATTGAAAAACTATTAATTGATGAAATTGGTCCTGTCGGAGGAAAGCTTCATACTGGCAGAAGCCGAAATGATCAAGTTGCTACAGATATGCATTTGTATTTGCGTAATCATGTAGAAATGATTGTTCAGCAAATTGAGGAGTTACAATCAGTCCTCGTAGAAAAAGCTGAACAACATATTGAAACAATCATACCTGGATATACGCACTTACAGCGTGCACAGCCAGTGTCTTTTGCTCATCATCTATTGGCATACTTTTGGATGCTGGGGAGAGATAAAGAACGTTTTTCTGAGTCGTTAAAACGTATAAATGTGTGTCCGCTCGGTAGTGCAGCACTAGCTGGAACAACTTTTCCGATTGATCGAAAATATACAGCCGAACTGCTCGGATTTGACAAAATATATCCAAATAGTTTAGATGCGGTTAGTGATCGCGATTTTATCGTTGAATTTTTAAATAACAGTTCACTCGTTATGGTTCATTTATCGAGATTTTGTGAGGAGCTTATTTTATGGTGTTCTCAAGAATTTCAATTTGTTGAGATGGATGATGCTTATTCAACAGGCAGCAGCATTATGCCGCAAAAGAAAAACCCGGATATGGCTGAATTGATTCGCGGGAAGTCAGGTCGCGTATTCGGAAACTTAATGTCGTTACTTACAGTCTTAAAAGGCTTGCCTCTTGCCTACAATAAAGACCTTCAAGAAGACAAAGAAGGAATGTTCGATACGGTAAAGACAATCGAAGGCTGTTTGAAAATTATGACAGGAATGATTAAAACGTTAAAAGTGAAAAAGGATCGTATGGAACAATCCGTGAATGAAGATTTTTCTAATGCAACGGAGCTTGCTGACTACTTAGCAAAAAAAGGGTTACCTTTCCGAGAAGCTCATGAAGTTGTAGGAAAACTTGTTTATATGTGTATTGAAAAAGGTATTTATTTAAAAGATGTGCCAATGGAGCAATTCCAACAGGCACATCCATTATTTGAAAGTGACGTTTACGATGTATTAAATCCATATAATGCCGTGAATAAACGAAATAGTGAGGGTGGTACTGGCTTTTTGGAAGTACAAAAGCAGCTCGAATTAGCAAAATCTTATATCAACAAGTAAAGTATGCATATCGTTCCGGTTTTATCGAAAAATAAAGGTGTTCAAAAATAGTTTCAATGAGGAGTTGAGCACAATGAGGAAAAATCGTGAACGCGAAGCGTCGGAAAATTTATTTCAAGAAGAATCAGGAACAATGGAAACGATTCAGCAAATTACCAATGCCTATGAAAGTGGAGTTGTAGGCGAACAACCAGAAAAGGTGTTTATGGAAGACGAGGAAAATAAATAAAATAAAAACCGGAACGTAATGGCGTTCCGGTTTTTGTTATGAGATCAGAATTTATATCTTGTTAGGTTAATGGATTCATCAAAGTCTAGCGTCAAAAACGTGACACTGCAAAAGCAAGAAGAGCTTTTTCATCGTAAGAACATTTTGTCTGAGGCTGAGAATGACGCTTGCGCTTTTCTTGTGTAAAAGAAAGATGGACATATGGAAAGAAAAGAGTACAAAACTTTCCAAATAAATGAATTTTCACTTTATTTATTGTAAAATAAAAAGAGTAAGTCCAATCTGTTTATTTGCAGGGAGGAGTCAGTGTGCGCCACGCAATTATTACGGCTGGTACGAAAGGATTGGGGAAAAAAGTAACGGAATCATTTTTGCAAAATGGTTATCGTGTGACGATTTTATTTCGAAGCGATGACAAAAAAGTTGATGAATTGCTACATACATATCAACATCTGAAAGATAGAATGTTGTTTGTTCGAGGTGATGTAACGAATAAAGAGGACCTTAACCGTCTCGTTCACGAAAGCTACGAGCGATTCGGTCGGATTGACTGTTTAATTAATAACGCTGGTCCTTATATTTTTGAACGAAAAAAATTAGTTGATTATACGGAGAATGAATGGTACGAGATGGTGGAAGGAAATTTAAGTTCCGTCTTTCACTTATTAAAAAAAGTTATACCGATTATGAGAAAACAGCAGTACGGAAGAATTATTACTTATGGCTTTCAAGGAGCTAATGGCGCTCCTGGATGGCTGCATCGATCCGCTTTTGGAGCTGCAAAAGTGGGGCTCGTTTCGTTAACAAAGACGATTGCAATCGAAGAAGCTGAAAATGGTATTACAGCAAATATGGTTTGCCCAGGTAATATTACAGGTGAAATGAAAGAAGCGTCCATTCATTATGCAAAACAAAACATAGACAAAGACACGCCAATAGGACGATCAGGAACAGGAGAAGATATTGCGAGAATTATTTCTTTTTTATGTGAAGAGAACTCTGACTTTATTACAGGAGCAATTATAGAAGCAACAGGCGGAGCGAATGTTATTCATCGTTTTCAACCATAACCCCTTCGATCATTTACGGTAAGTGACAAAGAAGAATAAAATGATAGATTTCCTATTAATGATAACGCTTTCAATAGGGGATATGATCATTTTTCTTTATTCATGAGGAAATATCGTTGCATATAAAAATACAGTATTGCCTATTCAACTATTGGAAATGATAGGAATATGAATGTAGTGGAGGGATATAGATGAAAATAGGTGTGCCAAAGGAAATTAAAAATAATGAAAACCGTGTAGCGATGACCCCAGCTGGTGTTGTCAATTTGAGAAATGCGGGCCATGAAGTGTTTATTGAAAAAGGAGCGGGAATTGGTTCAGGATTTTTGGACGACCAATATGTACAAGCAGGAGCGGAAATAGTCGGGACGGCTGAGGAAGCTTGGTCAATGGAAATGGTCATGAAGGTGAAAGAGCCTTTGGAAGAGGAGTACAAATATTTCCGAGAAGGGCTCCTATTATTTACGTATTTACATTTAGCAGCTGAGCCTGAATTAACGAAAGCATTAATTGATCATAAAGTCGTAGGTATTGCTTATGAAACGGTTCAACTTCCAAACGGTTCTTTACCGCTTTTAACGCCGATGAGTGAAGTAGCAGGAAGAATGTCGACGCAGATCGGTGCTCAGTTTTTAGAAAAAACAAAAGGTGGAAAAGGGATTTTATTAGGCGGTGTACCAGGTGTGAGAAGGGGAAAAGTTGCCATCATTGGCGGTGGTGTTGCGGGGACGAATGCAGCGAAAATTGCCATCGGCTTTGGAGCGGACGTTACGATTCTCGATGTGAATCCTGATCGACTCAGACAACTAGATGATATTTTTAAACAAGATGTTCATACATTAATGTCGAATCCATATAACATTATGGAAGCGGTACGAGATTCTGATTTAGTTATTGGCGCTGTACTTATTCCTGGAGCAAAGGCACCGAAATTAGTGACGAAAGAAATGATTGAATCGATGGGTGAAGGTTCGGTCGTTGTTGATATTGCTATCGATCAAGGGGGCATATTTGAAACGACGGATCGAATTACGACACATGATAACCCAACATATGAAAAGTTCGGTGTACTCCATTATGCAGTGGCTAATATGCCAGGGGCCGTACCGAGAACATCTACTATTGCGTTAACCAATGTAACCGTACCCTATGCGATTCAAATTGCAAATAAAGGATATGTTCAAGCTGCATTGGAAAATGAACCATTGCAAAAAGGGATTAATACGTTAGACGGTTATGTCACATATAAAGCGGTAGCCGAAGCGCATGGATTATCGTATATGTCAGCTCATGAATTACTTAATCAAGCGTAATGAAACTAGACGGGTCTGTCCGAAAAGTAGTATTTACGCACCGAAATCTAAAAAGGTAGACCCAAAGTATGTTGAGTTTACATCATTCTTTGGGTCTTAATTTTGGAGTGATTTATCTTAGACCGCCTCATTTCGTCATTAAAAAAGAAATCTTTTTGGAAGAAAAAATTTCCTTGAAGTATCGATAGAAAAGGTTCGGATCATGTACAATAAAAGAAAATGAAAAAAGGGGATGAATATACATATGAAAGTATCGTATCACGGGCATTCAGTTGTCCAAATCGAAACGAATGGAAAAAAAGTAATCATTGATCCATTTATTAGTGGAAATGAAACGACAGATTTAAATGTAGAGGAAGTAAAAGTGGACGTAATTCTTTTAACACATGGGCATAACGATCATGTTGGAGATACAGTCAAAATTGCTAAACAAAATGATGCACTTGTTGTCGCCCCATTTGAACTTGCCTCTTATTTAGGGACAAAAGGTATAAACACACACCCGATGCATATTGGTGGTGCTCATACGTTTGAGTTTGGAAAAGTTAAACTCACACAAGCCTTCCACGGGTCAAGCTTTACTGATGAAGATGGCCAAATCATTTATACAGGCATGCCATCAGGGATTTTATTTACATCAGAAGGAAAAACCGTTTATCATGCAGGGGATACCGCGCTATTTTCTGACATGAAAATGATTGGCGAACGCCATGACATTGATGTAGCCTTTTTACCAATTGGCGATAATTTTACAATGGGGCCGGAAGATGCATTAGCAGCGGCTGAGTGGTTACATGCTCGTAAAGTGGTTCCGATTCATTACAACACGTTTCCAGTAATCGAACAAAATCCAAACGAATTTGTGAACGAACTGCCTGAAGGTGTTGGCGTCGCATTATCAGCAGGACAAGCAATTGAACTATAAGTTAATTCATTTATTGGGGGCATCCTTGATGCCTCTTTTTGTCGTATCTGATCAAGTTTTCAGTAATAAATGGAATCTTCTTTGTCCAGCTCCAATTGGAACGCCTTGTGCTTTTATTCTTTAACTGGCATGTATACAAATTTTAAGCATAAAAAATTAATAAAGGAAATAAAAAAGGACAAAGAGGTGATAACAAGTTGAAAAACCTTCTTTATACGATCATAGGAATCGGTCTTTTGTTTTTTAGTCTTCCTTATTTATCTGTTACACAATCAGTAGAACAGATGATCTTTTCATTGGCTTGGCTTTTTTTTGCATTAAGTTCAATTGGTGGGAATTTGTATGCCTATTTACATCATGAAAAAAAGAGGGGTTCCTCATCAAAAGCTCATACTGTTACTCGGACATATAAACGTCAAACAATGGGTTCACGTTGATATAACGCCTATTCACCTATATAATGAAAAGTGTTAGAAGATTTTGCACACTTTTTTAAACGACAGATTCATAAAGGGTGAAAAACTTGGCGACAAAGCATGAGCAAATTTTACAATACATCGATTCACTTCCAGTAGGGGAAAAAATATCCGTACGACAAATCGCTAAAGTTATGAATGTTAGTGAAGGAACGGCCTATCGAGCGATTAAAGATGCTGAAAACAAAGGGTATGTATCGACGATTGAACGTGTTGGTACGATCCGAATCGAGCAGAAGAAAAAAGAAAATATAGAAAAATTAACATACGCAGAAGTTGTTAACATTGTGGATGGACAAGTTTTAGGAGGAAAAGCAGGTTTACACAAAACATTAAATAAATTTGTCATTGGTGCGATGAAGCTCGATGCGATGATGCGCTATACAGGTGCAGGAAACTTGTTGATTGTTGGAAATCGAACAAGAGCTCAGCAAGCGGCATTAGAAGCAGGCGCGGCTGTATTAGTTACCGGTGGATTCGATACAGAAGATGAAAATAAAAAATTAGCAGATGAACTAGAGTTACCGATTATTTCTACAAGCTATGACACATTTACTGTTGCAACGATGATTAATCGAGCTATTTACGACCAATTAATTAAAAAGGAAATTGTCCTTGTAGAAGACATCTTAACACCAATAAGCAATACAGTTTCTTTAAAGCCGGATGATGTTATCGAAACATGGTATGAATTGAACCGTAGCACAGGACACGGGCGATTTCCAGTAATAGATGAGCAGTTGAAGGTTGTCGGTATCGTCACATCAAAAGATATCATGGGGCATGAAAAAGACAATCTCATTGAAAGAGTGATGACAAAAAACCCAATTACGGTTTCTGGGAAAACATCCGTTGCCTCGGTTGGACAAATGATGGTATGGGAAGGGATTGAAATGTTACCTGTTGTCGATTCTCAAGGAAGAATTGAAGGGATTATTAGCCGTCAAGACGTTTTAAAGGCACTTCAATCCATTCAACGACAACCGCATACAGGTGAAAAAATTGATGACCTTATTACGAGACAAATTGTCAATTTATCAGATGATGCGAGAGAGACGAATATTTACCGTTGTGAAGTTACACCGCAGATGACGAATCAATACGGTACGATTTCATACGGTGCGTTTACAACATTAGTAACTGAAGTAGCCAATTACCATTTACGCATTCAAAAAAAAGGAGAGCTTGTAGTTGAGAATATGACGATCTACTTCTTAAAGCCTGTCCAAATGGAAAGCATTATTGAAGTTCATCCAAAAATATTGGACGTAGGCCGGAAATTTGGGAAAATTGATGTTGAAGTATTCCAAGGTGGTACCATTGTTGGAAAGGCTATGTTGATGGTTCAATTAATAGACAGGCATTAATACTTGCTTTTTAGCAATGTACAAACTAAAAACTTTATGAGGGCATTTAAACGAAAGGACAGCAATACTTTTCCTTCGCTGTCCTTTAACAAATATTACTTCGATTCCTTCGCTTCTTGAACAGCTAGAGGAAGGAAATGCTTATAAGCTCGATATCCTGCCCAAGCGCTACCTGCTCCGATGAGAATAAAGGTGATTCCGACAACAGTGGCAACAGTAGATCGAAATAAAAAGAGTTGATTTAGCCCGAAAAAGAAAACGAATGAACCAAGTGCGATACTTGATTTTGAAGAGATCCACTGTTTTTCCATTGGACGTTTTGTTCGGAAAAATTTTATTTTATAAAATACATAAAAAGATAAAGAAACAACAATAAGAATAACAAATATTTCCATATTCCTACCTCCACATATAAACTCCAATATTATTGTATAGCTTATAAAAAGAAATTGCCAACAACACTTCATTTCGTTAGACAATTTATGGTTTAATTAAGAAAAAGTAACGATTTAAAGGAGAAGGTTATGAAAAAAGACATTTTAGAAAAAATTCAACAATACGATACGATCATCATTCATCGCCACGTTCGTCCAGATCCAGATGCATATGGCTCACAATGTGGTTTAGCTGAGTTATTAAAGGCGTCATTTCCTAATAAACAAATTTTTGTAGTGGGAGAAGATGAACCTTCACTACAATTTATGTACAAAATGGACCAAATTGATGATGAAGTATATGAAGGAGCTCTCGTCATTGTTTGTGATACGGCCAACGAGGAACGTATATGCGATAAGCGATATAAAAAAGGAGCGGAATTAATAAAAATTGACCATCATCCAAATGAGGATCTTTATGGTGACGTATTGTGGGTGAGTACAAGTGCAAGCTCAACGAGTGAAATGATTTATGAACTCTACCTATTTGGGAAAGAAGAAGGGTTAACGATGACCTCAGAAGCTGCCCGTCTTATTTATGCTGGAATTGTTGGGGATACAGGAAGGTTTCTATTCCCAAGTACAACGAAGAAAACATTTAAATATGCAAGCGAATTAATTGAATATGATTTTTCTTACACAAATATGTATGACGAAATGTATAAAATGAAACGAACAGTAGCGAAACTAAATGGATATGTTCTTCAAAACTTTACTTTACATGATTCGGGAGCGGCTTATATAAAAATAACAAAAGAATTGCTTACTAAGTTTTCAGTCTTGCCGTCAGAAGCATCACAACTCGTTGGAACATTAGGGAATATTGAAGGGGTAAAAGCTTGGATCTTTTTCGTTGAAGAAGAAGACCAGATTCGTGTTCGACTTCGTTCAAAAGGGCCGATCATTAATGAGTTAGCAAAGAAGTTCCGTGGTGGAGGACATCCAATGGCATCAGGTGCGACCATTTATCATTGGGATGAGATGGATGAGGTTATTCAAGAATTAGATAAGCTATGTTCTGAAGCATAAAAAAAGGGGCACTTTGCCCTCTTTTTTATGCTGTTTGTATGAAGCATTCATATTCATTTAAAATGAATCGGTTTTTTTAGAAATAGACAGTGGGTCTTTGAATTTTTGTAGTGGAAGTAAGGCGATGATGGTGAATAGTGAGGGTCCCTATCCTACTGCTGTTCTTCACGAACAGGTATGAACCAAGAACCGAATTCAGTAACATCTTCATATACTTGTAAATTTTGTTCTTCAAGTTCTTTTTTGATTAAATTTACTAAATCAGCAGATTCAGCAAAAGCAGAAACCCCATTTCGGATGCGCTCGACTTTTTCTTTTGCCATTTGCTTATGATTAATAATTAACATAATACATTTTCCTCCTTTCACTTGATCCTATATTTCTACCTCTATTGTATCCAAAAATGAGATGAAATGCGATAAAATTAGAAAATTTTCAAAAAACTTTCACGTTTAACGAGATTTTTTTTGAAAATATTCAAGCTCAGCGTACTTTTATAATCTCCACTTCAATAATAATTGTAGTTGAGAGGACGAGTTGTGTTACTTTTGCTCTGAACTTTCGATCTTCCACTGGAAATTCTTCATTTTCCACCGCTTTTGTAATTAAATACCTTGTGTTAATGACGCTCTCAATATCTTTTCCTTTTAAATCAGACAAATCTTCTTCAATATGTCTTTTTATGGAGTATTCCATAAATTTATCCAAATTATAACGTTTACCGTTTTGAATATTAATTTTTATACTTTGAACGGTTAATAATTCCTCATTTTTATCATTCAATTTTTGTACATCGTTTTTCCAAATATCAATTTCCTTATTTAGTTCTTTAATTGTTTCTCTTTGTTTTGTAATGGTCTCAATATATCGTTCTTGTAAAGATCCATAGGAATAGATGAAGAATCCCCAGCTAATTAGTGCGCCAAACACCATTCCAACAAAAAAACGTTGCCAAGATGGTTTTCGATAATACGGAGGAATTCTCATGATACATGCTCCTGAGTTAGCCATGAGATTAATAGCCAACCGGTTTGCGCTCCTCCCATCGCTGAAATAATAAGAAGAAACTGTTTGACAAAATCTTTTGTAGCACCTTGAAAGATTCCTTGTTCAAAGCTATAAAACGTATCGAACGTTCCGCCTATAGCTGCGACAAGTGCCCAAATCTTTAATTTGTCTGCTAATCGAAAAATTGATGTAAGGGGTGCATCCCCACCGAAGTAGGCTCCTAACCCACCAATGATTGCACCACCAAATAAAACACCGAACGCAATAAAATATACTTTAATAAAAGTTGTAATAAACGCCTCTGAGCTCATCATCCATCATCCTTTCCTTTTCATATATATGGACAATCAGTGGAAAGTATCACAATAGACTATATTCGATTGGATTAACACAATATTTGTCTTGTAAGAACAAAAGGGACTATAATGAAATATAACATTAGAGGTAAAGGTGGGAGTTTGATTGTCATTCGTTCACCTTCAAGTAAAAAGTGCATATAGTCTGCTTTCAAGTGCAGTAAGCTTGGAAAAACTTGTAGAACGTGCAAAAAAACATCAATATACAGCGATTGCCTTAACAGATGTTCATGTATTATATGGAACGATTGCTTTTTATAAATTGTGTAAGAAACATCAGATTAAACCTATCATAGGGTTAACGGTTTCGATTCAAATTAAAGGCAACAGTTTTCCGTTTGTTCTTCTTGCTAAAAACGACATAGGATATAAACATTTATTAAAGCTTAGCAGTTTCATGCAAACAAAGTATGAAAATGGAATTCCGCTTTCCTTGTTTAAAACATATAGCCGAGGTCTGTTCATGCTTACTCCTGGCTTAAGTGGCATTATTGAAACTTTTTTGTTAGAGGGAAAAGATGAAGAAGCTTATAAGGTAGCCCAATACTTTAGGCAAATAGTTGAAAAAGATTCTTTTTATATTTCGATTCAACGTCTTGGAAATAAAGAGGAGCAATATGTGCATGAAAAGCTGATGAAGTTATCGAACGATTTATATATACCACTTGTAGCGACAAATGATGTTGTGTATGTCGATAAAACAGATGCTTTTGCTTATGATTGCTTAACAGCCATTAAAAATGGTACAAAAGTCGAAGAAAATGAAAAATGTTCTACGGAGCGATACTTTAAAAATGAAGCATCCATGCAAGCTTTGTTTCATGATTTGCCAGAAGCGATCGTCAATGCGAATCGTATTGCGGAACAATGTAATGTGAATTTGACGTTAGGAAAACCGAGTTTACCGAAATTTCCTGTTCCAAATGGGATCGACAAAGATCAGTATTTAGAACGATTATGCTTTGAAGGGTTAAAAAGACGTATTGAGCACCCTACGGATGCATACTATAATCGCCTTTTGTATGAAATAGAAGTCATAAAAAAAATGAAATTTAGCGACTATTTTTTAATTGTGTCAGATTTTATGCACTATGCGCGAGAAATGGGTATCGTTACGGGCCCGGGGCGTGGATCTGCAGCCGGTTCGCTTGTTGCTTACGTATTATATATAACAGACGTTGATCCTATAGCGTATAACTTACTTTTTGAGCGGTTCTTAAATCCAGAAAGGATATCGATGCCGGATATCGATATTGATTTTCCTGACACGAGACGAGATGAAATCATTCATTATGTGGCCAATAAATATGGGAAAAGTCATGTGGCACAAATTATCACATTCGGTACATTAGCAGCCAAAGCAGCGATTCGTGATGTTGCTAAGGTACTGGGTGCATCGCAAAAAGAAGCGGATTCACTCGCGAGGCTCATTCCATCAAAACCAGGAATTACACTAAAGGAAGCATTGGATGAATCCACTCTTTTACAAGAAAAAATAGCCCAGTCTAACGTAGCGAGGAAAATTTTTGAAACAGCATTGAAAGTGGAAGGTTTACCACGGCACTCATCCACACATGCTGCGGGAGTCGTCATAAGTGAACAACCACTCGTTGATATGGTCCCGATTCAACAAGGTCACAATGGTGTGTATTTAACACAGTTCTCTATGGATTACTTAGAGGACGTTGGCTTATTGAAAATGGACTTTTTAGGACTTCGGAATTTAACGTTAATCGAAAATGTGAAAGAGCTGATTGAACGGTATGAAGGAAAACGAATTTCTTTTGACCAAATACATTATGACGATCCAAAAACATTGGCATTGCTTGCAGAAGGAGATACAACCGGTGTTTTTCAGTTAGAATCAGAAGGAATGAGAAAAGTATTAAGACGTTTGTCCCCATCATCGTTAGAAGATATTGTAGCGGTCAACGCTCTTTATCGTCCAGGTCCGATGGAAAATATCCCGTTGTTTATTGATCGAAAGCATGGAAGAAAACCGGTGGAATATCCACATGAAGATTTGCAAAATATTTTATCAACTACGCACGGTGTAGTCGTCTATCAAGAACAGATTATGGAAATTGCTTCGACAATGGCAGGATTTTCTTTAGGAGAAGCAGATTTACTTAGAAGAGCTGTTGGCAAAAAAATAAAAGAAATTTTAGAACGAGAACGTGAGCATTTTGTCCAAGGTTGTTTAAAGAAGGGGTATGAAGAAAATACGGCGAATAAAGTATATGACTTAATCGTCAAATTCGCTAACTATGGCTTCAACCGAAGTCATGCAGTAGCTTATAGTATGATTTCATTCCAAATGGCCTATTTAAAAGCACATTATCCTTTATATTTCATGGCGGCATTACTAACGAGTGTGAGTGGAAATGAAACAAAGCTTTCTCACTATTTTAGGGAGTGTAAACGAAAAGGGATGTTGATTCTTCCACCATCTATTAATAAAAGCGGCTACACATTCTTAATTGAAAAAGGGGCCATTCGATATAGCTTAGCATCTATTAAAAATGTTGGAAATTCTGCTTTAAAAGAGATTTTTAAAGAACGGAAGAAAAAGCCTTTTACCGATTTATTTGATTTCTGCGTCCGTGTATCATCTAAGGCTGTTAATCGCCGTACGCTTGAATCATTTATTTTTTCAGGTGCTTTTGATGAATTTGCAAAAGACCGGGCAACCTTGTTAGCTTCAGTCGATGTTGCATTAGATCATGCTGAATTATTAAAAATTGAAGATGGTGAGAACCAATTTGATTTATTTCTTCAAGAGGAATTAACGATTAAACCGAAATATGTAGAGGTAGAAACAATGCCGATACATAAGAAACTGCAGTATGAAAAAGAGGTGATCGGGTTTTATTTTTCCAACCATCCAGTAGACATCTATCGTGATGTGATGAAAGCGAATGGAACGATTCCGCTTGTTGATTGTTTTAAATGGATCGAACGGAAAATAAAAGTAGGTGTTTATATCACGAACGTTAAACCGATACGTACGAAAAAAGGGGAGACAATGGCTTTTTTAACGATTAGTGATGCAAGTGGTGAAATGGAAGCCGTCATTTTTCCAAATGATTATGCAAAATATAGTGATAAGATAAAAATAGGCTCTATTGTTTTCATTCAAGGTAAGGTTGATCGACGCCGAGAACGAATGCAAATCATTATTCAATCGGTTGAAGACCTCAAGCATCTCGAGCAGGATCATAAAGGAAGACTTTTTATTAAGCTTGAAGGAGATGTGCAGCAGGCAGATTCAATACAAGGTATTAAGAAAATATTGCGTGCATATAAAGGATCATATCCCGTTTATATATACTATGCCCAATTGAAGAAAACGGTTCAATTACAAACTGATTATTGGGTAAACCCGACAGCGGATTGTTTAAAGAGTTTAAAAGGTATTGTTGGCGAACGAAACGTTGTACTTAAAGAATAGCTGTGCTTGTTGCCGAGCCGTGATGGAGATATTGTGAGTAGAGCGGGCGGCAGTGAGTCACAATTGTGGTGCCTTGCGTTTTTCTTTTCTTTACAATCAAATAAAATATGATATATTTTAAGGGTGGTAAAAGTGGTCAGACCACCTTTAAAGAACTTTTGTGCCTTTAAGGAGTGAATATAATTGTCAATAAGAGAAGAAGCTTTACATATGCATCGTGTTAATAAAGGGAAATTAGAATCTAAATCAAAAGTCCCGGTAAGGAATGCAAAAGATTTAAGTTTAGCTTATTCACCAGGGGTAGCTGAACCATGTAAAGACATTTATGACGATAAAAGTAAAGTCTATGAATATACAATGAAGGGAAATATGGTTGCTGTCGTTTCGGATGGAACGGCTGTGTTAGGGCTAGGGAATATTGGACCTGAAGCTTCATTGCCAGTTATGGAAGGAAAAGCTGTCTTATTTAAGAGCTTTGCTGGTGTAGACGCTTTTCCCATTTGTTTAGGTACGACAGATGTAGATCGTATTGTCGAAACAGTAAAGCTATTAGAGCCTACTTTTGGTGGTGTCAATTTAGAAGACATTGCTGCACCGAATTGTTTTGAAATAGAAGAACGGTTAAAAAAGGAAACGAATATTCCTATTTTTCATGATGACCAACACGGAACAGCGATTGTAACCGTTGCAGCATTATTAAATGCCCTTAAATTGGTCGGGAAAAAGCTGTCCAATATTAAAGTTGTCGCAAATGGTGCGGGTGCCGCAGGAATTGCCATTATAAAGCTATTATACCGCTATGGTGTTCGTGACATCATTATGTGTGATTCAAAAGGGGCTATTTTCGAAGGACGTTCATACGGAATGAATCATGTAAAAGATGATGTAGCAAAATTTACGAATCGTGACCATATTGAAGGGTCTTTAGGGGACGTCATTCGTGGTGCTGACGTGTTCATCGGTGTTTCAGTTGAGGGAGCATTAACTAAAGAAATGATTCAATCAATGGAAAAAGACCCTATTATTTTTGCAATGGCTAATCCGGTGCCAGAAATCATGCCTGAAGACGCAAAGGCAGCGGGAGCAAAAGTAGTTGGAACAGGCCGCTCGGATTTTCCAAACCAAGTAAATAATGTGTTAGCATTTCCGGGAATTTTCCGAGGTGCATTAGATGTAAGAGCCACGCATATTAATGAACAAATGAAAATGGCTGCTGCAAGTGCAATAGCTTCTCTCGTATCAGAAGAGGAATTACGGTCTGATTATGTCATTCCAGCTCCTTTTGATTCAAGAATTGCCCCAGCAGTCGCCGCAGCAGTCGCAAAAGCGGCTATGGAAACAGGTGTTGCTCGTATTAAAGTGGATCCGAAAGAAATTGAAGAAAAGACGAAAAAGCTTGCGATTATTGAGGAAAAGTGAGTGATTGAAACGTGACACCTTCAAATTCGAAGGTTTTCCTAAATACGTTAAAGGAAATTCGAGATATTATCCAAAACGATCAATTAGTGCCAGGCGATAAAATTCCTTCCGAACGGGAATTGGCCGAGCGTCTCTCCGTTGGTCGCTCATCTGTTCGTGAAGCTTTGAGGGCTCTTGAACTTTTAGGGATTATCGAAACAAGACGAGGTGAAGGGACATTTTTAAAAAATGTTCATGAAAATCATCTCATTCCGCTATTAGGAACATTCATTCTTCAAGAGGCAAATACAAAAAATGATTTATTAGAAATGAATGAAATGTTAGAAATGAATGCACTTATGTTAATACTAAGAAAAAGGCCGAAAAAGGAATTATATGATTTAAAAAGTCGAATGAATGAAGCACATGTCCAGTCTATCATGGCTCATTTACTATTATTAGCAGACAACAAATTATTATTTAAAATTTGGACTGTGCTCAACCAATACGTAAGGTCTGTACTTCCTGCTAACAATCATGTTTCAAAAGATTTATTCGGAAAATTAATTGATAAGTTAATGGAAGAAGATCAACAAAGTGTTATGGAGGTATATAAGCAACTATCTTCCAAAACAGTATAAGGTTTAAAGAATCTTAGCTTCGATTCTTTAAAAGGGAGGTTTCTATAGTGATCAAAAATATTTTTACAAAGAAAAAGAAATATGCAACCATCCCGTCTGAGCAAGCAAAGCAAGAAATTCCTGAAGGGATTATGACGAAATGTCCAAGCTGTAAAAAAATTATGTATACAAAAGAATTAAATAAAAATTTACGTGTATGTATGAATTGTGGACATCATCATCAGATGGGGGCAAAAGAGCGGATAGCGAGCTTATTTGATGAAAATACTTTTGTTGAATACGATAAAGGCTTAACATCGAAAAACCCGCTTGGCTTTCCAAGTTATATGGAAAAGCTTGAAAAGGATCGTGAGAAAACGGGTTTAAATGAAGCGATCGTTACAGGAGAAGGGAAAATAGAAGGTTTCCAAGTTGTAATGGCTATCATGGATTCAAATTTCCGCATGGGGAGTATGGGTTCAGTTGTAGGTGAAAAGATAACGAGAGCGATTGAAAAAGCAAATGAAAAGCAAGCGCCATTCATTATCTTTACAGCATCTGGTGGTGCTCGCATGCAAGAAGGTGTATTAAGCCTTATGCAAATGGCCAAAACAAGCTCTGCTTTAAAACTATTTAGTGAAAGCGGTGGTCTGATTATTTCTGTTATGACACACCCAACAACAGGTGGAGTATCGGCAAGCTTTGCTTCATTAGGCGATTATAACTTTGCAGAGCCTGGTGCTTTAATCGGGTTTGCTGGTCGCAGAATTATCGAACAAACGATTCGTGAAGAGTTACCAGATGATTTTCAAACGGCTGAATTTTTACTGAAGCATGGACAACTTGATGCCGTTATACATCGTCACGACTTAAGAGATACGCTCGTTAATCTTCTTGATATTCACTATGGAAAGGGTGAAGTCACGTGGTAGGAGAACTAGAGTTTGAAAAGCCGGTTATTGAGCTTAGGGAAAAAATCCGGGAATTAAAAGAATTTACCGAAACAGCAGATGTCGATCTATCTTCTGAAATTGAGAAGCTAGAAAAGAGACTTCAAAATCTTGAACAAGAAATATACCATCATTTAACTCCATGGAACCGAGTGCAAATTGCTAGACACCCAAACCGTCCAACAACTTTAGACTATATCGATCGTCTCTTTGAGAACTTTTTCGAATGTCACGGTGATCGTTATTATGGAGATGATCAAGCAATTGTTGGTGGCGTTGCAAAGTTCCATCATGTCCCGGTCACTGTCATCGGTCATCAACGTGGAAAAGACACGAAAGAAAACCTTCGCCGTAATTTTGGGATGCCTCATCCAGAAGGTTATCGGAAGGCACTTCGGTTAATGAAGCAAGCGGATAAATTTAACCGTCCGATTATTTGCTTTATTGATACGAAAGGTGCCTATCCAGGAAAAGCCGCTGAAGAGCGCGGTCAAAGTGAAGCTATTGCCAAAAATTTATTTGAAATGGCTGGGTTACGTGTTCCTGTTATTTGTATTGTCATTGGAGAAGGGGGAAGTGGTGGAGCATTAGCTCTTGGAGTTGGAAACCATATTCATATGCTTGAAAACTCGACTTACTCTGTTATTTCTCCAGAAGGTGCTGCTGCACTACTATGGAAGGATGCAAGTTTAGCTCAAAAAGCAGCCGAATCGATGAAAATTACTGCTCCAGACTTAAAGGAACTTGGGATTATTGACGAGATCATTCCTGAAGTAAAAGGAGGAGCTCATCGGAATATTGACGAACAAGCTCGTTTTATAGAAGAAACATTAAAGCGTTCATTAAAGGAATTAATGGCGATGGATGATGAACAATTAATTCAACATCGTTTCGAAAAATATAAAAAAATCGGTGAATATTCTCACGATGAATCTTTTGTAACCTCTTAAAATTTTTATTCTTTTTTACGTTCACTTACATTTTTATGGATGAAATTGTGTAAGCTAAGAAAGCGTGTACTCTTTGGTCAAAAGAGACACGTTTTCTTTTTCACAAAACAAAATTTTATCTTTAATAAAGTTTTCAATGGTGAAAGGAGTCTTTGGTGATCAGGACAAGATACCATCGGCTCAGATGGTCACAAGCTAATCCGCCCGAAAGGAAAAAGCATATTTTAGTCGGCTAGTTTGTGCTTGTCGGTGGTGAGCAAGGCGCTTGCGCTTTTCTTCCAAATGTAACATTAATGGCACAAAACTCCCCTTACATAAGTGCTAGTTTTGTGTATAATAGTAAAGGGTTAAAGTCGAACAGAATGAAGACTTTATTGTACCTTTATGTGCATATGTTATGTTTTGTAATATAGTATTTTCGAGGTGATAATGATGAAGAAAATTGGTGTGTTAACGAGTGGTGGCGATTCACCTGGAATGAACGCGGCAATACGTGCAGTTGTTCGTAAAGCGATTTATCATGATTTAGAAGTTTACGGAATTTTTCATGGTTACTCAGGATTAATTTCTGGTAACATCGAAAAGCTTGAGCTAGGTTCAGTTGGGGACATTGTTCACCGTGGAGGGACGATGCTTTACACTGCTCGTTGTGAAGAGTTTAAAACAGTTGAAGGTCAACAAAAAGGTATTGAGCAGTTAAAAAAGCATGGGATTGAAGGTCTCGTTGTTATCGGTGGCGATGGCTCATTTATGGGCGCGAAAAAACTGACAGAGCATGGATTTCCATGTGTCGGTGTTCCAGGAACGATTGATAATGATATTCCAGGAACGGACTTCACGATTGGTTTTGATACAGCCTTAAATACAGTTATTGATGCGATAGATAAAATTCGCGATACCGCAACATCCCATGAACGTACATATGTCATTGAAGTAATGGGTCGCCATGCTGGGGATATTGCTCTATGGTCAGGGCTTGCTGGTGGAGCTGAGTCCATTTTAATACCAGAAGCAGATTATGAGATGGACGATATCATTAATCGTTTAAAAAGAGGGCATGATCGCGGGAAAAAGCATAGTATTATCATCGTAGCTGAAGGTGTTGGCAGCGGTGTTGAATTTGGAAAAAGAATCGAAGAGTTAACAAAACTTGAAACGCGTGTGTCCGTATTAGGTCATATTCAACGTGGTGGTTCACCGACAGCGTTTGACCGAGTTTTAGCAAGTAGATTAGGTGCATATGCTGTAGAGCTTTTAATAAATGGCCAAGGTGGTCGCTGTGTAGGAATGCAAAACAATAAACTTGTTCATCACGATATTTTAGAGATTTTAGATAAAAAGCATGACGTTGACCAAAATATGTATAAACTATCACAGGAGTTATCGATATAAAGAGAAATACTTTATAGGTGGAATCGTTTCCATAACTCTTTTAGGAGGTTTCATTTTAAATGCGTAAAACGAAAATTGTTTGTACGATCGGCCCTGCTAGTGAAAGTGTTGAAACACTTGAAAAATTAATGGAAGCAGGAATGAATGTTACACGTTTAAACTTTTCACATGGTGATTATGAAGAGCATGGTGCACGTATTGAGAACATTCGTAAAGCGGCTCAAAAATTAGGGAAAAATGTTGCGATATTACTTGATACAAAAGGTCCAGAAATTCGTACACATACAATGGAAAATGGAGCTATAGAGCTTCAAGCTGGATCGAACCTTATTGTATCTATGACAGAAGTAGTAGGAACAACAGAAAAAATTTCTGTTACGTATGAAGGATTAATTGATGACGTTCATCTCGGTTCGACGATTTTGTTAGACGACGGTTTGATTGGCTTAGAAGTTGTTGACATTGATAAAGCGAACAATGAAATAAAAACAAAAGTATTAAATAGCGGAACGTTAAAAAATAAAAAAGGTGTAAACGTGCCAGGTGTTAGTGTAAAGCTTCCTGGAATCACGGAAAAAGATGCAAAGGATATTGTATTTGGAATAGAACAAGGTGTTGACTTTATCGCTGCATCGTTCGTTCGCCGTGCATCTGATGTATTAGAAATACGTGAACTACTTGAAGAACATCGCGCAGAAAACATCCAAATTATCCCGAAAATTGAAAACCAAGAAGGAGTCGATAATATCGATGAAATTCTTGAGGTTTCTGACGGATTAATGGTTGCTCGTGGTGACTTAGGGGTTGAAATTCCAGCTGAAGAAGTACCGCTTGTGCAGAAAGAGCTCATTCAAAAATGTAATAAATTAGGAAAGCCGGTTATTACGGCAACTCAAATGTTAGATTCAATGCAACGTAACCCACGACCTACTAGAGCAGAAGCGAGCGATGTTGCAAATGCAATTTTTGACGGTACGGATGCGATTATGCTTTCGGGGGAAACCGCAGCTGGTAGTTATCCAGTTGAAGCAGTTCAAACAATGCACAATATTGCATCACGTGTTGAACAAGCGTTAGATTATAAACATATTCTCTCAAAGCAGAGTAAAGAGGCGAGCACAACGATTACAGATTCCATTGGTCAATCTGTTGCACATACAGCACTAAATTTAGATGTATCTGCAATCGTTGCTCCTACGGCGAGTGGTTACACTGCAAAAATGATTTCGAAATATCGTCCGAAAGCACCGATTGTTGCTGTTACTGATTGCGAAGCAGTATCTCGTAAGCTAAGTTTAGTTTGGGGGGTATATTCTCGCAAAGGTGCAATTGCTACAACAACGGACGAAATGCTTGATATTGCCGTACGTGAATCGATTCAGACAGGTATTGTTAAGCATGGTGATCGTGTCGTTATAACCGCTGGTGTACCAGTAGGTGAAACAGGTTCAACGAACCTTATGAAAGTTCATGTTGTCGGTGATATTGTAGGGAAAGGTCAAGGAATTGGCAGGAAGTCAGCGTTTGGTAAAGTTGTCGTTGCCAATTCACCTGAAGAAGCAAAAGCGAAAATGACAGATGGTGCTATTCTCGTCACGGTAGGAACGGATCGTGAAATGATGGAATCGATTGAAAAAGCGGCTGCGATCGTTACAGAAGAAGGAGGCTTAACGAGCCATGCGGCTGTTGTAGGATTAAGCTTAGGAATTCCAGTCATTGTAGGAGTTGAGAATGCGACAACTGCGGTGGAAGACGGTTTAGAAATTACAGTCGATGCAACGCAAGGGATGATTTATAAAGGTCATGCAAGTGTACTGTAAAGTTGCAAGAGAAGGATGAATGTATTCACCTTCTCTTTTTTCTTTTTTTGCAATATACTTAAGTCAATACATGACAAGAGGGTGTATGTATGCGGTGGTTAGTAACACTTATCATTATTGTGCCAGCTTTAGAGATTGGATTATTGCTTTTCTCAGGGAGAACGTTAGGAGTAATGGCAACTATTTTTCTTATTATTTTAACAGGCGTACTCGGAGCTTATCTCGCTAAACGACAAGGACTTGAAACGATTCGAAGAGTACAGGAAGAGCTTCGTTACGGATCTATACCTGGGAATGCGATTTTAGATGGTCTTTGTATTTTAGTAGGAGGAGTCGTTTTATTAACGCCAGGCTTTATTACGGACACAATTGGTTTTCTTCTTTTATTTCCAAGCACAAGAAATATGCTAAAGCCTATCATCGAAAAAATCATCCGAAAATTAATCGACCAAAATCGTATTACCATTATTCGACCATAGGTACATCGTTCAAGTGAGAATTATGAGTGAAATTTAGAAATTAGAATAAAAATATAACGGGCTCTAAAAGCCCGTTATATTTTTATCTTCTTATCAACACAATTGTTATTATTTTGAAAAAATTTTCAAGGATTAGTGAAAGTCACGTCCCCTTCCTCGAGTTAAATAAGCTTATACCATAAAGACAAAGAGCTCTTTTTCGTTGTAAAAACAATTTTGTCTAAGGCTGAATAAGGCGCTTGTGCTTTTCTTATCTCTCAGCTCCTTTAATAAAGGTCCAAATATCTTGAAAAATACCAACTGTATGCAATGTTTTTAAAATGACTAAAACGACAGGGCCAATAATTAGGCCTAAAAACCCTACGAGTTTAAAGCCGACGAAAAGAGCAACCAATGTCGCAAACGGATCGATTCCGATATTAGTTGATAAAATTTTCGGCTCCATAAATTGTCTTTGAAGTAAAACGATTACATACAAAATGCTGATTCCAATTGCTAACGGTAAATTTCCACTAAAAGTAAGATAAATTATCCATGGAACAAAAACGAGGCCGGTTCCAAGATAGGGCAAAAGATCTACAAGTCCGATTATTAATGCAATGGTCATGGCATATTTAACTTTTAAAATAACGAGTCCGATTAATACAATGACGGTTGTAATAGAGATGAGTGTCAATTGAGCTCTCACAAAACCAAACAATGCCTTTTGTAATTCTTGAATAATCGTTAAACTACTCTTTTTTGCTCGGTCGGGCAAAAGGCGACTAAACAATCGCTGCCACCTGTTCCAATCTTTACTAATGAAAAAAGTAGCCAACAGTGAGAAGACAAGTACAGAAGTAGCGTCAGGCAACCAGCTTAATAAAGAGGGGATATTTTCAAGAGCTTCTTTTATAAATGTCCCAACGCTTGTAGTAATTTGCTCGCCAACATTTTGAATGTTTGTTAAAATGGTTTCTTGTTGATTGGTTTCTAAGGAGCGGAACATCGTCGTCATATTGTTATATACCGGGATAAGTTGATGAGCGATGAAATTTTCCATATATGAAATCAGTTTTTGAAAGTGATCTGGAACAACTTTGGCTAAGTGCGTTGTACCGTTAATGATTTCTGCTATCAGTAATGTAAGTAAACCAGCAATCATGCTCACCATTAATATGATAACGATGAAGACTGCCAAACCTCTAGGCATCTTCGTTCTAACTTCAAAAAATTGAACGATCGGGTTTATTAAAAAAGCGATGATAAAGGCGATAATAAAAGGGTATGTCAAAGTAGATAAAAGGAATGTAATATATCCACCTGCTATGGCAATAGCAATAACAAATATAAATCGTAAAAAACGAAACAAAAATGTACGATCCAATGTATCTCCTCTCCTCCTATAAACCGTTTCCGAAAATCGTTTTACAAACATTATATACGAAAATAGTGGTTAGAAGGGTTCATTTGATCGGGATATACTTCAAAGAAAATTATAAAAATGAAATAATAATGAATAGTGAAGGTGTGTATATGTTTAGTCAATCAACGTTATTTTTGTTGTTATTACTTATCATCGGTTTTATTGCAAAAAATCAATCGCTAATCATAGCAGTTTCCGTATTACTTATCATTAAATGGATTGGGCTTGATGACAAGCTTTTACCACCCATTCAGAAAAGTGGTATAAATTGGGGAGTAACCGTCATAACGATAGCTGTCTTAGTACCGATTGCAACAGGTGAGATTGGATTTAAACAATTAATTGATAGCCTTAAATCTCCGTATGCATGGATTGCTCTATTATCAGGAATAGCCGTTGCATTAATTGCCAAAAATGGACTTTCATTATTAGCAAACGATCCTCATATTACGACAGCTCTTGTTTTAGGAACGATTTTAGCTGTGGCTCTTTTTAAAGGGGTTGCAGTCGGTCCGCTAATAGGAGCAGGAATTGCTTATTTAGCAATGCAACTTGTAAAACTTTTTTCTTAGTAAAATATCAGAGTATATTGTATAAAAAATCCTTTTAAATGATGTTATGAGACGTGCTTTGAACAATCCAGATGTTCAAAGCATCATTTTATGAAAAAACTTTAAATTTTATTTTATTAGATAAAGGAATTTATTTAATTTGTCTAGAATGAATATATATAGAGGAAAAATATAACCTATTCAAAAATGTTTGGATAAAATAGGTTTAAACGGATATGCTGGTTTTTGTATAGCCTTTGTTTTCTTCTATAAGAGATAAGGGATACTTATTTAGAGTTATAAGTATTGTTTATTAAAAAAATAATTTTCTTAAAAAATATCTTATTTTTTGGATTCACAAAAGTCTGATAATTGTTTATAATAGAGTTGAAACAATTAATAAATATTGGATATTACTATTTAATTGTTACGTTTTCCATGATTTTTTTCGTTTTTTTAAAAAAAAGAAATGAAAGCATTTTCTTTTTTAGAGCTTTTCTTGTTTTTTTATGAGCATGCGCTCAATGATAGAAAGTATTCACATATAATTCCAGTGCCATTCGAGAAGAATACTTATATAGAAAAGGAGAGATGTTTATGACAGCAACACGCGGTCTTGAAGGGGTCGTTGCAACTACTTCATCAATTAGTTCCATTATAGATGACACGTTAACGTATGTAGGGTACAACATTGATGATCTAGCAGAAAACGCAAGCTTTGAAGAAGTCATTTATTTGCTTTGGCATCGAAAATTACCGAATAAAGAACAACTACATACGTTAAAACAGGAACTTGCTTCAAATGCGAAAGTCCCAAACGAGGTTATCGAGCATTTGAAATCATATCCAGTTGAAAAAGTACACCCAATGGCAGCACTTCGTTCAGCTATATCGTACTTAGGTCTATTTGACGATGAAGCGGATGAAATGTCACCTGAAGCAAATTATCGAAAAGCAATCCGACTTCAAGCGAAAATCTCTACCATTGTTACAGCTTTTTCTCGTATTCGAGAAGGGCTTGAACCGGTTGATCCGCGAGAAGATTTAAGTTTTGCTGCTAACTTCTTGTACATGTTAAAAGGGAAAGAACCTGATGAAATAGCAGTTGAAGCTTTTAATAAAGCACTCGTTCTTCATGCAGATCACGAATTAAATGCGTCAACCTTCACAGCTCGTGTTTGTGTTGCGACACTTTCTGATGTTTATTCTGGAATCACTGCAGCGATAAGCGCACTAAAAGGTCCATTACATGGTGGTGCCAATGAACGAGTGATGAAGATGTTATCCGAAATTGGTGAAGTGGAAAACGTAGAACCGTACATTCGAGAAAAGCTTAACCGAAAAGAAAAGATTATGGGCTTTGGGCACCGTGTTTACCGTCAAGGAGACCCTCGTGCGAAGCACTTAAAAGAAATGTCTCGAAAATTAACGGCTCTTACAGGTGAATCGAAATGGTACGAAATGTCTACAAAGATTGAAGAGATTGTAACGGGTGAAAAGTCTCTACCACCAAATGTAGACTTTTATTCCGCTTCTGTGTATCATAGCCTAGGCATTGATCATGATTTATTTACACCTATATTTGCTATTAGCCGTGTATCTGGATGGTTAGCGCACATACTAGAACAATACGATAATAACCGTTTAATTCGTCCTCGTGCAGACTATGTGGGTCCTGATAAACAAGTATATGTACCAATTGACGAGCGTCATTAATTGAGGGGGTCTCCCCCTCATTTGATAAATAAAATTATACATAACATTTAGGAGGTAATACTCGTGGCTGAAGGTCAAAAAATTACAGTAACTAATGGTGTATTAAACGTCCCAAATAATCCAATTATTCCTTTTATTGAAGGGGATGGAACAGGTCCAGATATCTGGGCTGCAGCTTCGAGGGTATTAGAAGCAGCGGTTGAGAAAGCATACAGTGGAGAAAAGAAAATTGTTTGGAAGGAAGTACTTGCTGGTGAAAAGGCTTTTAACGAAACAGGTGAATGGCTGCCTTCTGAAACGCTTAATGTTATCCAAGAATATATGATTGCGATTAAAGGTCCTCTTACAACGCCTGTAGGTGGAGGAATTCGTTCGTTAAATGTTGCTCTTCGCCAAGAGCTTGATTTATTTGTCTGTTTACGTCCAGTACGTTACTTTGATGGAGTTCCTTCACCAGTTAAACGTCCTGAAGATACAGATATGGTTATTTTCCGAGAAAATACAGAAGACATATATGCAGGCATTGAATACGCAAAAGGTTCAGAAGAAGTCCAAAAGGTTATTGAATTTTTAAAAAATGAAATGGGTGTTAATAAAATCCGTTTCCCTGAAACATCTGGTATTGGTATTAAACCAGTTTCTGAAGAAGGAACGAAGCGTCTCGTACGTGCCGCGATCAATTATGCCATTGATCATGGCCGTAAATCAGTTACTCTCGTCCATAAAGGAAACATTATGAAATATACAGAAGGTGCTTTCAAAAATTGGGGCTATGAGCTAGCTGAGCAAGAGTTTGGTGATAAAGTATTTACTTGGGCTGAGTATGATCGCATTGTTGAAAAAGAAGGGAAAGAAGCTGCTAACAAAGCACAAGATGAGGCAGTAGCTGCAGGGAAAATTATCATTAAAGATGCGATTGCGGATATTTTCTTGCAACAAATCTTGACTCGTCCACGTGAATTCGATGTCGTTGCAACGATGAACTTAAATGGTGACTACATTTCTGATGCCCTTGCTGCTCAAGTAGGTGGAATTGGTATTGCACCAGGAGCAAACATTAACTACGAAACAGGTCATGCTATTTTCGAAGCGACTCACGGTACTGCGCCTAAATACGCTGGTTTAGATAAAGTAAACCCATCATCCGTTATTTTATCTGGCGTATTAATGTTAGAACATTTAGGATGGACAGAAGCTGCCCAACTCATTATGAAATCAATGGAAAAGACGATTGCTTCAAAAGTTGTCACATATGATTTTGCTCGTCTAATGGAAGGGGCAACAGAAGTAAAATGTTCTGAGTTCGGAGATGCGCTTATTAATAATATGGAGTAAAATGGAAAAGAGGCTGCTTTCTGCAGCTTCTGCTCTTTCACGTTGAAAGAGACGATACATAATGACAGTAAAGGGGTTGCGTAATTATGATGAAACGCAAAAAGATTTCTGTTATTGGTGCAGGGTTTACTGGTGCTACAACTGCTTTCTTACTTGCTCAAAAAGAGTTAGGAGACGTTGTACTTGTGGATATCCCACAAGCAGAAAATCCGACAAAAGGTAAAGCGTTAGACATGCTTGAAGCAAGTCCAGTTCAAGGTTTCGATGCGAATATTATTGGTACATCAAACTATGAGGATACTGCTGACTCTGATATTGTCGTGATTACTGCAGGTATTGCTCGAAAACCTGGCATGAGTCGTGATGATTTAGTACAAACGAATCAAAAAGTCATGAAAAGTGTTACGAAAGAAATCGTGAAGTATTCTCCAAACTGCATAATCATTGTGTTAACAAATCCAGTAGATGCGATGACCTATACAGTGTATCAGGAATCTGGATTTCCGAAGCATCGCGTAATTGGACAATCTGGCGTATTAGATACAGCGCGTTTCCGTACATTCGTTGCACAAGAATTAAACTTATCTGTCAAAGATATTACAGGATTCGTGCTAGGTGGACATGGGGATGACATGGTTCCATTAGTACGGTACTCTTACGCAGGTGGTATTCCGCTTGAAAAATTAATTCCAAAAGAGCGCTTAGATGCCATTGTTGAAAGAACACGAAAAGGTGGCGGTGAAATCGTCAGCCTACTTGGCAACGGAAGTGCTTATTATGCACCTGCAGCTGCATTAGTAGAAATGGTAGAAGCAATTGTAAAAGATCAACGTCGTGTGTTACCTTCAATTGCTTATTTAGAAGGAGAATATGGATTTGAAGGTATTTATTTAGGTGTTCCAACCATTTTAGGTGGTAATGGTTTAGAGGATATTATTGAGCTTGATCTGACAGATGAAGAGAAAGCAGCGTTGCAAAAATCTGCAGACTCTGTTAAAAAAGTCATGAACATCTTAGTGTAAAAATGAATATGAGGAGCTTTGTTAGCTCCTCTTTAAAAACGATTGATGTAAGCGATTTCAAATAAACGGTTAGGTGGTGGAACATATGTTATTAGGCAAAAAACGAAAGCTTGGACGGCAAATTGAAGAAATGAATGTAGGTGAAAAACTCACCTTAACGGAAAAAATCGAAGATAAAGATTTACTTTTATACTTAGGGTTAACGAATGATGCAAATCCTCTTTTTATTCAACACGATTTTGCTTCCCAAACGTCATATGAAAAACCAGTCGTTCCAACCATTATGTTAACAGGAATCGTAACTTCGGCTATTTCAAAGTATTTACCTGGGCCAGGAAGTTATATTAAGTCTCAAACATTTGCATTTCCTTTACCAGTCTATCATTATAGTGTTGTTCATTTTTTATTTGAAGTAATAGAAGTTAATGTGAAAGAAAATGAAGTAGTTATTGAAGTGACAGCGAAAGATGAAAAAGAAGCTGAAGTGGTAAGGGCACGATTAATCGTTTGTCCACCAAAACAAATGGATACAATGAACGGAAGAGCGCTTGAAAATTTCTGATGATAATGAATAATGAGAATAAATATGCTGCTGATTAATCAGCAGCTTTTTTGATAAGATCAAAATTTATATCATTTTGACAAAGTTTTCAGGGATGAAGGGAATCTATGGTGTCCTGTGAAAGTGACCTCCCCCTCGAGTTCAAATAACTTTCATCCAATAAAGGAAAAGAGCACCTTTCTTGGTGAAGAACATTTTTGTCTTAGGTCGGGCAAGGCGCCTTGCGCTTTTCTTAATTTCGCTTACAATGGTTGTCGAATCAACTTTCTTTTCGTTAAAATAATAAATAGTTGTGTAACAAAAAAATATATAAAATAGTATGATAAGTGCGATTGGATGAAGGGAAATACAAGTAGAAAGTTGGATGATTTTAGTATGAGTAAAAAAGTATTAGTTGTTGATGATGAACAATCCATTGTTACTCTTCTTCAATATAATTTAGAGCAAGCAGGCTTTGAAGTTGTTACAGCTTCAGACGGCGAGGAAGGGTATAATAAAGCGTTGGAGGAAAATCCAGATATTATCATTCTCGATCTCATGCTACCGAGTATGGATGGAATTGAAGTGTGCAAACAACTTCGTCAACAAAAAGTGCAAATCCCTATTTTAATGTTAACAGCAAAAGATGATGAATTTGATAAAGTTCTAGGCTTGGAGTTAGGGGCAGATGACTATTTGACCAAACCATTTAGTCCTCGCGAAGTGGTTGCAAGGGTAAAGGCCATTTTAAGACGTGTTACGACAACTGTAAAGCAACAAGAGCGTCCTGAAGTAGAAGATAATAAAAACAAAATAACGATTGGACAATTAATCATCATGCCTGAACACTATGAAGCTTATTTTGCTGGTGAAAGATTAGATTTAACTCCGAAGGAATTTGAGCTATTAGTATATTTAGGGAAGCATAAAGGTAGAGTGTTAACACGGGATCAGCTATTAAGTGCTGTCTGGAATTATGATTTTGCTGGTGATACGCGAATTGTTGACGTTCATATTAGTCATTTGCGGGAGAAGGTGGAACGAAACACAAAAAAACCGATTTATATTAAGACGATCCGGGGGCTAGGGTATAAGCTGGAGGAACCGAAGCTCGATGAATAAGTTTCGTTCTCGATTACTATTTGCTTTAACGATGTTAATCATTGCCGTATTAGTAGCACTAGGGTTAATTCTTGGCCAATTATTTAATTCTTTTTACTTACAAACATTTGAAGAGCGGTTTGAAAAGGAAGTAGAATTCGTTGAGGCATTGTTAAGTAGAAATCCAACGACGTTTGAAAAGGAAGAGATATTGAAAAAGGCGAATGAAACGTTAAATTCCCATATTATCCTTTATGATGCAAAGGGAGAGGTTCAGTTTCATACAGATGCGTCTTATATAGATCGAAATGATGAAATGATTGCTGAAATTATCATTGCCAACCATCGTAACAAGAAAGATGGATTTCGAATCTGGGAAAAAGATAAAGGTTTTTTCTTTTATGGCAAACCCATACTAAAAAATAGTGAGGTTGACGGATATATTGTATTAGGAGCTCCCGTACAGTCCATAAATTCGGTAACGAAAGAAGTATGGTTCTTACTCATTGCCAGCTTAGGACTTGCACTACTTGTGATTATGATATTAGGTGTTCGCATTACTCGCGAATATACGAGACCAATTGAGTCTGCTACGAAAGTTGCCATTGAATTAGCGAAAGGGAATTATAAAGCTCGAACTTTTGAAGATCATTTAGATGAAACAGGAATGCTAAGTCAGGCGATCAACATATTAGCTCGTAATTTACAAGATATGACTCGTGCACAAGAAATGCAGCAAGATCGGTTAAAAACACTTATTGAAAATATGGGAAGCGGCCTAATATTAATTGATGGAAGAGGCTATATAAATCTTGTGAACAAAGCGTATAAAGAATTGTTCCATGTGCAGCCGGAAGAATTTTTATATAAATTGTATTATAATGCGTTTCACCATAAAGAAGTGATCGACATCGTGAAAGAAGTTTTTATGACGGAATCAAAAATACGAAAACACTTAATGATACCGTTAGATCTTGAACTTAGGCACTTTGAAGTATATGGAGCCCCAATTATTGGACACAACGACGAATGGAAAGGGATTGTTCTCGTTTTTCATGATATTACAGAGTTGAAAAAGCTTGAACAAATGCGTAAAGATTTTGTAGCTAACGTTTCGCATGAACTAAAGACGCCAATCACATCGATTAAAGGGTTCTCTGAAACGTTGCTAGATGGTGCAATGAATCATCGTGATACGTTAGAATCGTTTTTATCTATCATTTTAAAAGAAAGTGAACGTTTGCAAACTCTCATTCAAGATTTACTCGATTTATCTAAAATTGAACAACAAGGATTTAAATTAAATATACAAGATTGTGATATGAAGGAATTACTTACAGAAATTTACACTTTATTAGAAAGTAACGCGAATGAGAGAAATATTGATCTCTCCTTAGTGTTACCTTCCGAAAAAGTATGGGTGAAAGGAGATCCCTATCGTCTAAAACAAGTATTTATAAACCTTATAAACAATGCTTTAACATACACTAAGGCAGACGGTAAGGTGACAATTGAGCTAGAACATAGTGATGGAGAAGTCGTCGTTCGTGTAATAGATACAGGTGTCGGCATACAAAAAGATGAACTTCCACGCATTTTTGAAAGGTTTTATCGAATTGATAAAGCTAGAACGAGAAACTCTGGCGGAACCGGTTTGGGGCTAGCGATTGTGAAACATTTAGTGGAGGCACATAAAGCAGAAATTAAAGTAGAAAGCGAAGTAGGAAAAGGGACCAAGTTTACGTTAATCTTTCCAAAAAATTATATTGAAGAATAGTTTACAATATATTTACAACTTATTAAATTTAGCTTAATAATAAGCTGTTAATATAATAGATGAAAACCCCTTCATCCAAGGAGCCAATCGTTTAGGCGAGAACATCCACTGTTCTCGTCCTTTTTTTTGTATAAATTTTTTGAAACTTTAAAGAAATCATTTCGTAATAAATAATGACAGCACATTGATAGGAGGGGTAAGATGACGAGCATAAAAAAGGTTTATACCATTGTTGGCTTTTCGGTCGGAATCATTTTATTAGGCATTATTGCATTCACAACATGGTATACGGTTGATGAATCAGAACAAGCGGTCATCATTACATTTGGTAAAGTAGAAGAGGATGTTAGTGAGCCAGGTCTTCACTTTAAATGGCCATGGCCTGTACAATCAGTCCAAAAATTATCAAAAGAAACATTTAGTTTACAATTTGGGTATGAAGAAAAAGATGGGGAAATTAAAGCTTATCCAAAGGAAACGAAGATGATTACAGGTGATGAAAACATTGTATTAGCAGATATGGTCGTTCAATGGAAAATTACGGATCCTGGAAAATATTTGTTTAATTCAGATAATCCAAAGGAAATATTAACTGATGCGACTTCTGCTAGTTTAAGAAGTATCATTGGAAGCTCTAAAATTGATGATGCCCTTACATCCGGAAAAGTAGAGATTGAAGCAAACGTTCAAGAATTGTTAACATCGTTAATGGAAAAGTATGATGTAGGAATCTCCATTTTAGCCGTTAAGCTTCAAGATGTAGATTTACCGAATGATGATGTCCGAAAGGCATTTACGAATGTGACAGATGCCCGCGAAACGATGAACACAAAAATAAATGAAGCAAACAAATATAAAAATAAGCGAACGAAAGAAGCTGAAGGGGAAAAAGATGCGATTATTTCTAAAGCGCTTGGTGATAAAGCGGCTCGTATTGAAGCAGCAAAAGGAGATGTTGCACTCTTTAATGCTTTATATAATGAGTATAAAAATGCCCCTGAAATTACGAAAAAACGTATTATTTTAGAAACCATTGATGAAGTGATGCCTAATGCCAAAATTTATATTATGAAAGATGACGGAAATACGATGAAATATTTCCCGATTACACAAATGCAAAAACCGGAAACAGCACCTGTAGCTCCTCAGGAAGGAAGTGGTGGGAATGGGCAATAATAATGTAATCGATATGGAGAAATCAAAAGATAAATTTAATTGGAAAAAATATACACGATCTAGTATTGCCGTTGTGATTTTCATTGTCATTGCAATCTTTGTTTTTAGTAACCTTTTTATTGTAAAAGAAAACGAATATAAAGTAATCAGGCAATTTGGAGAGGTTGTTCGGATTATAAAAGAACCTGGTTTAAATTATAAAATCCCTTTTATTCAATCTGCTGAATCTTTGCCTAAATATCAAATGACATACGATGTAGAAGAAGCTGAGATTAATACGAAAGATAAAAAGCGAATTTTGATTGATAACTATGCGGTTTGGCGAATTGAAGACCCGAAAAAAATGATTTCGAATGCAAGAAATGTTGTAAATGCAGAAGCGAAAATGTCTGAGTTTATTTTCTCGACAGTGCGTTCAGAACTAGGGAAATTAAATTATGATGAAATTATTAATGACGAAAAGTCATCACGAGGAAGCATTAATGATAAAGTAACAAAAATTGTAAATGAATTGCTTCAGAAAAACAATTACGGGATTGTTGTAACAGATGTTCGCATGAAACGAACGGACTTACCGGAAGAAAACGAAAAATCTGTCTTTACCCGTATGATTTCTGAACGTGAATCGAAAGCACAAGAGTATTTATCAATGGGGGATGCCGGAAAAAATCGAATCATTGCTGAAACAGACCGTCAAGTAAAAGAAATGCTTGCAAAAGCAGAGGCAGAAGCGAACCGTATTCGAGGAGAAGGGGAAGAAGCGGCAGCAAAAACCTATAATGAAGCTTATTCAAAAGATGCCAACTTCTATAGCCTTTTTAGAACATTAGAATCGTATAAGAAAACCATTGATGAAGAAACGGTACTTATCATCCCGTTCGATTCTCCATATGCCAAAATATTAATGGGCGAAGAAAACTGATAAGACTTGCCATGCTTTTTCTTTCTATTCATTCTCATGATAGAATAGAGGAACAGCATGGCTTTTTACTTTGAACATAATGTCAAATACATAATACAAACTTTATGAAATGGGAGGAACCTTTGTGACAAAAAAACTTGTACTCATTGATGGAAATAGTATAGCCTATCGGGCTTTTTTTGCTCTTCCATTATTAAATAATGATAAAGGAATACATACAAATGCTATTTATGGATTTACGAACATTTTAACGAAGATTTTAGAAGAAGAAAATCCAACCCACTTACTCGTTGCATTTGATGCTGGAAAGACGACATTCCGCCACAACACGTATAAAGAGTATAAAGGGGGAAGACAAAAAACACCACCAGAACTGTCTGAACAATTTCCGTTCATTCGTGAATTGCTCGATGCGTATAACATATCCAGATATGAGCTTGAAAATTATGAAGCGGACGATATTATTGGTACTCTCGCAAAAAAAGCAGAGCAAGATGACTTTGAAGTAAAAATTATTTCGGGAGATAAAGATTTAACCCAGTTAGCAACAAAAAATATAACCGTATCGATTACGCGAAAAGGTATTACGGATGTAGATGATTACACACCTGATACGATTAAGGAAAAATATGGGTTAACCCCTTTGCAAATTATTGATATGAAAGGGTTAATGGGGGATAGCTCCGATAATATTCCGGGGGTTCCTGGAGTCGGTGAAAAAACAGCTATAAAACTTTTAAAGCAATTTGGAAACGTAGAAACATTGTTACAGTCCATTGAAGAAGTTAGTGGCAAGAAATTAAAGGAAAAGCTTCAAGAGAATAAAGATTTAGCCATCATGAGTAAAGAGTTAGCAACAATTAATTGTGAGGCGCCTGTAACGATATCGGTAGACGACTTATCGTATGAAGGATATGACGTAAAGGCTGTATCAAAAATTTATAAAGAGCTAGGGTTTAGCTCGTTGTTGGAAAAACTCGGTGTGGAAATGGAGAAATCAGAAGAAGTAAAGGACATTCCATTCGAAATTGTGCGTGAAGTATCAAGCGATGTGTTAACGAGTGATGCCGCGTTTATCGTTGAGATGCTTGAAGAAAATTATCATCTTGGCAAAATTATTGGATTCGGTATTGCAAATGAAAAGGGGAATTTCTTTATACCAGCTCAAGTTGCGCTCGAATCAAGTGATTTTAAAGAATGGGTACAAGATGAAAGAATGCGAAAAGTCGTTTACGACGGAAAAAAAGCACTCGTCTCGTTAAAGTGGAAGGGTATTGATCTAAAGGGGATTGAATTTGATGTATTAATTTCTTCCTATATTTTAAATCCATCTCTTTCGTCCGATGATTTATCGTTAATTGCAAGCGAACATGAGCTGAAGATTGTCCAATCCGACGAAGCTATTTATGGAAAAGGAGCAAAAAGGCACGTACCAGATGAAGCTACGCTAGCAGAGCACATTGCAAGAAAAGCATATGTCGTCTATCGACTACAAGAGAAATTAGATAAAGAACTAAAAGAAAACGAGCAATACGATTTATTTCGGGATCTTGAACTGCCACTTTCGAAGATTTTAGCTGAAATGGAAGTAACAGGTGTTCGTGTAGATATTGATCGATTAAAACGAATGGGAAAAGAATTAAATGAACAGTTGCAGTTATTAGAGCAAAAAATTCACGAGCTTGCGGGAGAATCGTTTAATATTAATTCACCGAAACAGCTCGGAGTAATATTATTCGAAAAACTTAAGCTCCCGGTCATTAAAAAAACGAAAACAGGCTATTCAACTTCTGCGGATGTGTTAGAGAAGCTAAAAGATGAACATGAAATGGTTGAACTAATTCTTCATTATCGTCATCTCGGCAAGCTTCAATCAACCTATATTGAAGGACTATTAAAAGTTGTTCATGGAGACACCGGTAAAGTGCATACACGATTTAATCAAGCGTTAACACAGACAGGGCGGTTAAGTTCTACAGATCCAAACTTACAAAACATTCCAATCCGATTAGAAGAAGGGAGGAAAATTCGTGAAGCTTTTGTCCCATCTGAAAAGGATTGGGTCATGTTTGCAGCAGATTATTCTCAAATCGAATTGCGTGTATTAGCTCATATTTCTGGGGATGAAAATCTCATTGAAGCGTTCCGTCAAGATTTGGACATCCACACGAAAACAGCTATGGACGTTTTTCATGTAAGCGAAGAGGATGTAACGGATCACATGAGAAGACAAGCGAAAGCTGTAAACTTCGGAATCGTATACGGCATTAGCGATTATGGTTTGTCGCAAAACTTAGGAATAACGCGAAAAGAAGCGGGAGAGTTTATTAAACGTTATTTTAATAGCTTTAAAGGTGTTAAAGAATATATGGATGAAATCATTCAGGAAGCAAAGCAAAAAGGATATGTAACGACTTTGATGCAACGTCGACGTTATATTCCAGAAATAACAAGTAGGAATTTTAATGTTCGAAGCTTTGCAGAACGTACGGCCATGAATACTCCAATTCAAGGAAGCGCAGCTGACATTATTAAAGTAGCGATGATTCATATGGCTGAAGAGTTAAAAGCACGTCATTTAAAAACGAGACTTTTATTACAAGTGCATGATGAATTAATTTTTGAAGCACCGAAAGAAGAAATTGAAACGTTAAAGAAACTCGTGCCCGAAGTGATGGAACAGGCGTTGCAATTAAAAGTGCCGTTAAAAGTGGATTATTCATATGGTCCATCATGGTATGAGGCGAAATAAATTGAGTGCAATCGCTCACGAACAGATTGCCTTCTTTAATTAATAGCGAGGTGAAGGTCAGATGCCTGAACTACCAGAGGTTGAAACCATCCGAAAAACGCTACTTGCTTTCGTAAAGGAAAAAACAATTGAACACGTTACGGTAAATTGGCCAAACCTCATTAAAGGGCCCCATCCCGTGGAAACATTTTGTTTCCTACTAAAAGGCCAAACGATTCGACAAATTGGGAGAAAAGGTAAATATTTAATATTTTATCTAGATGATTACGTTTTTCTATCCCATTTACGTATGGAAGGGAAATACGGTTATTTTTCTAAAGAGGATCCTGTTGAAAAACATACTCACGTAATTTTTACGTTTACGGATGGGACAGAATTACGATATAAAGATGTTCGAAAGTTTGGGACAATGCATCTTTTCAAGAAAGGGGAGGAAGAAAACGAGCTTCCGCTATCTCAATTAGGTCCAGAGCCGTTTTCTGACCAATTTACACTAGAGTACTTCAAAGAAAAACTCGCCTCAACACAAAGGAAAATAAAGCCAGTTTTGTTGGATCAAACAGTTGTAGCAGGTTTAGGAAATATTTATGTCGATGAAGCACTGTTCCGTGCGAACATCCATCCGGAACGATTAGCAAAGGATATTCGTGATGAAGAATTAGTACTATTACGGGAACAAATAATCGAAACATTAAAAGAGTCTGTAGAAAAGGGAGGAAGTACGGTTCGTTCTTATGTAAATACACAAGGGCAAATTGGTATGTTTCAGCTTAGCTTATACGTATATGGAAGAGAAGAAGAACCGTGTAAACGATGTGGAGCGGTCATCCGTAAAACGGTAGTAGGCGGCCGAGGAACACATTATTGTATCAATTGTCAAAAATAACCATAATCAGTCCTTTCTGATGTCCGATGAACATTTTTTTTGTCGTCACAATATACTATGTTATTAATTGGATTGGAAGGGGCGATAAAAATTGATACAATACACGTCTCTTATTCTTTTGGCATTGGCCGTCAGCCTAGATAGTTTTTCTGTAGGACTGACGTATGGATTAAGAACATTAAAAATACCGTTTAAGTCGATTGTTGTCATTGCGTGTTGTTCTGCTATTACACTACTTGCCGCAATGATGGTCGGCCAACTGCTACAAAACATGTTACCAGCCGTTTTAACAGAGCGTTTAGGTGGTTTTATTTTAATTTTGATTGGTGCGTGGGTTTTGTATCAATTTTTTCAGTCAAATGAACAAGAAGATCATGAGGATAAGACGCACGAAAAGACGATTTTAAATGTGGAAATTAAATCGATTGGTGTTGTCATTCAAATTTTACAAAAGCCAACAACTGCTGATATGGATAAGTCAGGTACAATTACGGGCATAGAAGCGCTGCTTTTAGGTGTTGCCTTATCTTTAGATGCATTCGGTGCAGGTATTGGTGCGGCATTACTTGGATATCCACCGCTTTATATGGCCGTTCTTGTGGCTACGATGAGTTCTTTATTTGTGTATGTCGGCATACAAATGGGTCATGTTTTTTCAAAAATATCGTTTGTTGAAAAGATAACGTGGTTACCTGGGCTTATCCTTATTTTAATTGGCATATTAAAGATGTAATAGGAGAGGAGCTGGAAGCATCGATGTCCCTAATTGTTGGATTAACCGGAAGTATTGCAAGTGGTAAAAGTACTGTAGCGAACATGATGAAAGAAATGTCTATTCCAATTGTTGATGCAGATAATATCGCAAGGGATGTCGTGTCTATTGGCGAGCCTGCTTATTTAAAAATTGTAGACACGTTTGGAAATGAAATTTTACAGAAGGATAAAACGATTGATCGTGCCAAGCTTGGTTCCATTATTTTTCAAGATGAAACAAAGAGGAAACAGTTAAATGAAATTGTTCACCCTGCTGTTCGTTCTGAAATGAAGCGTAAACAACAAATGTACGTTGAAAAAGGTGAACCGCTTATCGTATTAGATATCCCACTCCTGTTTGAAAGTAAGCTGACACATTTTGTGGAAAAAATTCTTGTAGTCTATGTCGATGAACAAACACAGCTCGATCGATTAATGAAAAGAAATGGATTTACAAAGGAAGAAGCGTTAGCCCGTATCAATGCGCAAATGCCCCTTAAAGAAAAAGCTGAAAAGGCTGATGAAGTTATTGATAACAACGGTTCTCTCGATGAGACGAAACAACAATTAATGAAGATCCTTGATAAGTGGGGGGTTCAATCATCAACGTCTCGTTAAATAATGGATACTAAAGCGTAAAAAAGTTCACTTTATAAAAGTGGACTCTTTTTTTAGCCTAAAATTGTAGTTTATAAAAAAATATTTAATTTTATTATTCCATTTTTAAATCAATATGATATACTGTTTATCAGAAAGTGTTTTAAAAGTATAACACAATTAGCTGGAAGGGGATATATATGAAAGCTAAAGTCGCGATAAATGGATTTGGACGAATTGGAAGAATGGTATTTCGTAAAGCAATTCTTGAAGAGGATTTAAATATTGTTGCCATTAATGCGAGCTATCCTGCAGAAACGTTAGCGCATTTAATAAAATATGATACAAATCATGGGAAGTTTGAAGGAGAAGTTATTCCAAACGATGACCATTTACTTGTTAATGGACAGAAAGTGTTGTTATTAAATAATCGTGATCCGCGCGAGCTTCCTTGGAAAGAATTAAATATTGATATCGTCATTGAAGCTACAGGTAAATTTAATGCACGTGATAAAGCAATGATGCATGTTGAAGCTGGGGCTAAAAAAGTAATTTTAACAGCACCAGGGAAAAATGAAGACGTAACAATCGTTATGGGTGTAAACGAAGATCAATATGATCAAGATAAACATGTCATTATTTCAAATGCATCTTGTACAACGAACTGTTTAGCTCCAGTTGCAAAAGTATTAGATGAGCAGTTTGGAATTGAAAACGGTTTAATGACAACGGTTCATGCTTATACAAATGATCAAAAAAATATTGATAACCCACATAAAGATTTACGTCGTGCTCGTGCATGCGGTCAATCCATCATTCCAACGACGACGGGTGCAGCAAAAGCATTATCATTAGTACTTCCGCAATTAAAAGGAAAATTACATGGACTTGCTTTACGTGTTCCTACAACAAATGTATCATTAGTTGATTTAGTTGTGGACTTAAAGAGAGAGGTAACGGCTGAAGAGGTAAATGAAGCGTTTATTACAGCGTCTCGAGGAGAGCTTAAAGGAATTTTAGACTTCTCGTCAGAACCTTTAGTTTCCATTGATTATAATACAAATGAGTTTTCGGCAACAATTGACGGTTTAACGACAATGGTGATGGGAGAACGAAAAGTAAAAGTGTTAGCATGGTATGATAACGAATGGGGTTATTCTTGCCGTGTCGTAGACTTGACGAAAATGGTTGCTTCCAAACTAAAAAACTTAACGACGGTTTGAGAGGAAAAGGGTGACTAAATAAGTCGCCCTTCATTCGTTATACGGTGCGGTATATAAGGATATTTAACTTCTGTCGGATAATTCATTGTGGTTAGGAAAGGTTAATATTAATCACCGCAAAACTTAACCCTTTAACGATAAAGTATTTTTTTTTGAGAAAAGTGTGTTGCAAAAACAAAATAAACCATATATACTATTTTTCGTGAACTTCTTAAACGCAAGGTAATGTGACTACTTAAAGGGTTAGGACCTCTTTGGACTAACTTTCCCCCGTGGTAGTTAAACATGCCGTAGTGCGAAGAATTCATAAATAAAAGTTAAAGGGGGACCATAACGATGGAAACAATGGGACGTCACGTTATCTCTGAGTTATGGGGATGCGATTTTGATAAGTTGAATGATATGGATTTTATTGAAAAAACATTTGTTAATGCAGCGTTAAAATCGGGTGCGGAAGTTCGCGAAGTAGCTTTTCATAAGTTTGCACCACAAGGAGTTAGTGGTGTAGTCATTATTTCTGAGTCGCACTTAACGATTCACAGCTTTCCTGAACATGGATATGCAAGCATTGATGTTTACACATGCGGTGATTTAAACCCAAATGTTGCAGCAGACTATATTGCGGAGGCTCTTGGTGCTGATACGCGTGAGAATATTGAAATTCCTCGTGGAATGGGTCCAGTTCAAGTAAATCAAGGGAAAGTAAACGCATTATAAAATTGTATGAATAGTTTAGAGGTGTCAGATATGAATCTGCACCTTTTTTTGTTATATGATATAAACATAGGTCGGTTTACGCATAATGGAGGTTTTTCGATGAAAGTGTCGCAAAAAATTCAATCCGTATTTTCTACACAACAAGAAACGAGGGAACATCACGAAGATCCACAGTTAAAGAGTAAATATTATAAAGTAAATAAGAAGTCTGCTCTTGAAACGATTCAATTGATTTTGAACGAATTAGATGGTTATCACATTTCGTCCATTTCTGAAGAACATGGAGAGATCAGTGTCGATATACAAATGAAGAAAAAAGCGTTTATGGTTATTTCTGTTGTAACGGTTCGTCCGTTTGAAACAGCCATTGATTTAACGGTGACAACTGAAACTTTGTGGCCACTTGATTTTGGTTTTAGTAAAGCGATCATTGTCGAATTATATAATCGTCTAGACGAGCAGTTGCCGAAATTGGAAAAGAAGTAAAAGTACGTAAAGGACTTTCTAATGCTTGTATCAAGGCGTTCTTTTTAATATGATGTTTAGTAGGAAAAGTGATTCGTATAGAATGGAGCTGGTCGTATGAAGTGTCCTTCCTGTCATCATCAAGGGACAAGAGTATTAGACTCACGTCCCGTAGATGAAGGAAAATCGATTCGAAGACGGAGGGAATGTGAAAGCTGTCAATATCGGTTTACAACATTTGAAAAAGTTGAAGAAATCCCTCTTATCGTAGTGAAAAAAGAGGGAACACGTGAAGAATTTAGTCGTGAAAAGATGCTTCGCGGCTTAATTAAAGCTTGTGAAAAAAGACCGGTAGCATTAAAGCAGTTGGAAGAGATTGTCCAAGAAATAGAAAAAGAGCTACGAAACCAAGGTGTTTCAGAAATTAGCAGCGATACTATTGGTGAAATGGTGATGGATCGTCTAGCTAAAGTTGATGATGTAGCCTATGTAAGATTTGCTTCCGTTTATAGACAATTTAAAGATATAAATGTGTTTATAGAAGAACTAAAAGAATTAATTAAAAAAGAACGTTGAAGAGCTTAACGAGCAATTAAGCTCTTTTTTTAAAATTAAAGAAAGAAATTTTTGCCCGAGGGTGAGAAAGGGCGCCCCTGCGCTTTTCAAACAAACGTAGAGGAAGTGGGAGGTTTGAGTATAATATGAATTATCATTGGAAGGAGCTTGTTCCCATTGACCGATACGTTGTACGATCCAATGGTATGTTGCATGATTACGATCGGAAAATTTTAACCTTGTTATATCAACCGTTAGTTGGAGCAAAAGCTTATAGTTTATATATGTCGTTATGGAGTGAACTAGAGGAGAATCGTCTATCTGCAGAGGAGTCAACACATCACTCCTTAATGGCAATTATGCAGCTTCCGCTAAATGAAATTTATCAAGAACGTCTAAAATTAGAAGGAATGGGGCTATTAAATACGTATCAAATGGATGCGGAAGATCCAAAAAAGTTTATTTATGAGCTTCAGCCACCATTATCCCCAAAGTGGTTTTTTAGCGATGGAATGTTAAATGTGTACTTATATAATCGTGTTGGTAAAAGGCGTTATCAACAATTAAAAGAATTTTTCTCCGATAACCAAATGCCGAACAATGTAAAAGATATAACGAAGGATTTTAATGAAGTGTTTCAATCCATTCTCATGTCTGAACTGAAAACAATTCCAGAAGATGACGAAAGCATATTAACGAAAGAGCTTATAAATCGTTCGGATGGGAAGTCTGTTATCGTGCATGACGAAACATTTGATTTTCAACTATTTTTAGCGGGGTTATCGGAAAATTTAGTCCCGAAAAAAGCGATTACGCCAGCTGTAAAAGAAGCGATTAAAAAGCTAGCCTATATATATGGCATTAGCCCAATTGATATGAAAAATGTCGTCTTGGATGCCGTCGATGAACGAGATGAAATCAATATTGAACAATTGAGAAAATCAGCGAGGGATTGGTATCAATTTGAATGTGGGGAAGATCTTCCGGCGTTAATGGAAAAAGTCCAGCCCCTTCCTTACCGTTTAAAAAAGAATGAAGTCTTGGATGTTAAAGATAGGGAACTCATTGAAAAACTTGAATCGCTTACTCCTCGTCAATTTTTAATTGATATATCAGGTGGAATCGAACCGTCACAATCAGACTTAAAAATAATTGAAGAAGTCATGTTTAAATTTCAATTACTTCCAGGTGTTGTTAATGTTCTTATTTACTATGTTATGCTAAAAACAGATATGAAGCTTTCGAAAGCATATGTAGAAAAAATCGCAAGCCATTGGGGAAGAAAAGGAGTAAAAACAGTAAAAGATGCAATGGAACTAGCGAAAAAAGAACATCGTCAATATCAAGAATGGGCCGAACCGAAACCGAAACAAAAGAAACGTAGACAAATTGTTCGAAAAGAAAAGCTCCCTTCATGGTTGAAAAATGAAGAGATCGTTGAAGAACATAACTTGGAAGATGAATCATTTGAATTAGAGCGTAAAAAATTGGAAGCGCGTATTCGAAAATTTAAAAAGAAACCTAAATCATAAGAAAGGGGGATAGCCCTTTGGAGCCTATTGAAAAATCATTAAGGAATATCATTGGTAGACAGGACTTCAATGAGCGTTTTATGCAATTAAAGCAAATGGTATTAGCAGATTCGCATATTCAACAGTTTTTACACGATCATTCGAATGAAGTCGATAACGCGATGATTGACCGCAGTCTTGTGAAATTGTATGAATTTGTTCAGCAAAGTAAAAACTGTGAGCAATGTCTGAATTTGACTGAATGTAAAAATATGATTAAAGGATATACACCAACATTAATCATACAAGGAAAAACGATCGATTGTGCGTACAATGAATGTTCAAAAAAAATGATCCATGACGCGAGAAAACGTCAAGAGGCATTAGTCAAAAGTATGTACATTCCGAAGGATATATTAAATGCACATTTAGATGATATTGCGCTAGATGAGCCGAGTCGTTTAAAGGTTGTATCATTAGCTCAAGATTTTATTGAACAATATTCAAGTGATAAACGGTTAAAAGGATTATATATATACGGTGCTTTTGGGGTTGGAAAAACGTTTGTGCTTGGGGCTATTGCGAATGAGCTAGCTGAGCACAATGTTTCATCGATGCTCGTGTATGTGCCTGAGTTTATGCGTGAATTAAAAGGGTCAATTCATGATCATTCATTAAATGAAAAAATTGAAGCTGTGAAAAAGGTTCCAGTATTAATGCTTGATGATATTGGAGCTGAATCGATGTCAAGTTGGCTACGGGACGATATATTAGGAACCATTCTTCAATTTCGTATGCTTGAAAACTTACCAACATTTTTCACTTCGAATTTTGATTTTGATGAGTTAACACATCATTTAACATACTCACAACGTGGAGAAATGGAAGAAGTCAAAGCGCTTCGTATTATGGAACGGATAAAATATTTAGCAACTCCTGTTGAATTAAAAGGAAGAAATCGTAGAATGTAAATTAAAAGCCACTCTTAATTGAGTGGTTTTTTCGTTTGAATTCGCTAAAGCGTTAAAATGCAATGAATGGAGCTTGTCCAGCGAAAGCCACCTACCCCCTCCACGTCAAATAACCTTCATCCAATAAAGTCAAAGAGCGCCTTTCTTATCGACAAAAGTCCCCGAATAAAGACATTCGTTTCACTTCTAAAAATGACTTGTCTCCCATATACATAGAAGCAGGTGTTGGCAAATAAGGGGGGAGATGAGTGATTCAAATTGTACTCTCAACGAAAAAAGAAGCAGAATATATTTTACATTTACTACTAGAAGCTGAAAAAAATGAACATGACACCGTTTGGCAAGAAAGAGATACGATTATTACTTGTACGAGCGACAGGTGGGAAGACTTTTTACAAGATGTGTTAATCCCGACTTTATTAACTTTTTTAACGAAAATAAAGGAACCACAACTCCTATTATCGATTATGAAAGAAAAGTTTTATTATACGGATGAAGATGAACAACAACAAATTTTACATATCGCACAATCTATTATGGAAGGGGAACGAGATGAAATTCCGAAGGTGAAAGATTTTGAACCAAGAGAGCAATTTTTATACACATCCTTCCTACGGTTTCTTCGTCCAGAACTAACGTTTTTTATGGATTCATTTATTCGTTTTCGGCTTCATCACTATTTAAAACGATTAACGGAATATGTTGAAATTTCCATCGAAGAATACAAGTTGGAACAAGAATACCAAAATTTTATTCAAGGCTTACGGGAATACGTCATAAAACATGAGCCGAAAGTAAAGGGAGTGCACCTTCTTCATCAAGATAATTCGAGTTTTTTAATTTATAATGATACATGGAAAGAACTGACCCCAAATGAATTGAAATCATTTATTGATCGCCATTTTATTTATCAGCATCCCATGTATATTGATTCAAAGCTACTTGCACCTCTTGTGTCAATGGCTCCAAAAACATTATCCATTTATTCCGATGAACAAGACGAAGGGATGATTGTGACGATTCAAAATATTTTTCAAGAAAGAGTGTCAATCTATTCAAGGGATGCTTTTCATCAGCGGAAAGCTTCTTTTTAGAGAGGTCTTGATTTCTTTAAAAATAACGTCTATAATACGGGTAAACCTCATATGAACAAGTTATGATGAGGACATGGGAGTATTAAGGCGGTTCCTAGAGAGGGAAGGCATAGGCTGAAACCTTCCTAACACGAGTAATGCTCTTACCACCTCTAAACTTCAGTAGTGAACGGTACACCTAGTAATTGCTGACGCTTAACACCCGTTACTGTGTCTTGAGCCGTACGACATTTTATTTAAGTATTTCTGTTGTATGGGAACAAGGGTGGAACCACGAGATTTTTGTACATAATACTCGTCCCTTTCATAGGGGCGAGTTTTTTATTTGTAAAAATTTTAAAGGAGTGATTGACACATGGCAGAAGTTGTAAACATCACATTCCCGGATGGAGCTGTTAAGGAGTTTCCAAAAGGTATTACGACAGAAGAAATTGCTGCATCTATTAGTCCTGGCTTAAAGAAAAAAGCGATCGCAGGGAAATTAAACGGAACACCGCTTGATTTGAAAACGGCGATTGAACAAGATGGTATGATTGAGATTATCACACAAGGCACTGACGAAGCGCTCGAAATTTTACGTCATAGTACAGCGCATTTAATGGCGCAAGCGATCAAACGTTTATACAAAGATGTTAAGCTTGGAATAGGACCAGTGATTGAAAACGGGTTCTACTATGATATTGATATGGAAGAAGCGATTACACCAGAAGATTTACCAAAAATTGAAAAAGAAATGAAGAAAATTGTCGGTGAAAATTTAGCTGTTATTCGTAAAGAAGTAAGCCGAGAAGAAGCGAAGAAATTATACGAAGAAATGGGCGACAATTTAAAGCTTGAATTATTAGATGATATTCCAGAAGGTGAACCGATCTCGATTTATGAGCAAGGTGAATTCTTTGACCTATGTCGCGGCGTACATGTTCCTTCTACAGGAAAAATTAAAGAGTTCAAGTTGTTAAGTGTCGCAGGCGCGTATTGGCGAGGAGATAGTAAAAACAAAATGCTTCAACGTATTTACGGAACAGCCTTTTTTACAAAGGAAGATTTAAAAGAGCATCTCCGTCTTTTAGAAGAAGCGAAAGAACGTGACCATCGTAAATTAGGGAAAGAACTTAACTTGTTCACAAATTCCCAAAAAGTTGGCCAAGGATTACCCCTTTGGTTACCAAAAGGTGCGACGATTCGACGTACGATTGAGCGCTATATCGTTGACAAGGAAGTTCAGCTTGGATATGAACACGTGTATACTCCTGTATTGGGAAGTGTTGACCTTTATAAAACGTCTGGTCACTTGGATCATTATCAAGAAGATATGTTTCCGAAAATGGAAATGGACAATGAAGAGCTTGTCCTTCGTCCAATGAATTGTCCGCACCATATGATGGTGTATAAAAATGACATCCATAGTTATCGTGAATTACCGATTCGTATTGCTGAGCTTGGTACAATGCACCGTTATGAAATGTCGGGTGCGCTAACAGGCTTACAGCGTGTACGTGGCATGACATTAAACGATGCACACATTTTTGTTCGTCCCGATCAAATTAAGGAAGAATTTATCCGTGTCGTTCGCTTAATTGAAGAAGTATATAAAGATTTTGGTATTAACGATTATTCTTTCCGTTTGTCTTATCGTGACCCAGAAGATAAAGAAAAATATTTTGATGATGATGCGATGTGGGAAAAAGCTCAAAGCATGTTAAAAGCAGCGATGGATGAGCTTGGCTTAGAGTATTACGAAGCAGAAGGTGAAGCGGCATTTTATGGTCCAAAATTAGATGTACAAGTACGAACAGCTTTAGGTAAAGATGAAACGTTATCAACAGTACAGCTTGACTTCTTATTACCTGAACGCTTTGACTTAACGTATGTAGGAGAAGATGGAAAACAACATCGTCCCGTTGTAATCCACCGTGGTGTCGTTTCAACGATGGAACGTTTTGTTGCTTTCTTAATTGAAGAATACAAAGGAGCGTTCCCGACGTGGTTAGCTCCAGTTCAAGTGCAAGTGATTCCAGTATCACCAGCGGTTCATTTAGACTATGCAAAGCAAGTAAAGGAACGCCTGCAACGTGAAGGAATCCGGGTTGAGCTAGATGCACGTGATGAAAAAATTGGCTATAAAATACGTGAAGCGCAAATGAAGAAAATCCCTTATATGTTAGTCGTTGGGGACAATGAAATTCGGGAAGAAGCAGTAAACGTAAGAAAATATGGCGAACAGAAATCTGAAACGGTAGGATTTGAGCAATTCGTTCAAAGCATAGTGATAGATGCTAAAAAATAATGGTTGCATTATATGATTGTTAGTAGTATAATACAAAATGTTGTTTGAATAATAATATTAAATGTTGACAAAGGTTCATTTCCTATGATATAATCTGCAAGGTAAATATAAATTGAATAGTGAACTAATAAACGAAGCAGAAGCACCCGCTTCTCACCTGATTGACGCAACGTCTTGCTGTTAGCAGGTTATGCATATTATTAAATTTGTATCGTATGCAAACGTGTGGGTGTAGTATGCACTCACGCGTTTTTTGTATGTTTTGAAAAACCTAAAAACGGCTTAAAACGACGTGCGCTATTCAGTTAAAAAACCTTGGAGGTGGCTCATTATTAGCAAAGACATGTTTGTAAACGAGGGCATTCGCGCTCGTGAATTACGTCTTATCGGTCAAAACGGTGATCAACTAGGAATCAAATCTCGTCAAGAAGCTCTAGAGATTGCAACACGCGCCAACTTAGATTTAGTGCTTGTCGCACCAAGTGCAAAACCACCTGTCGCTCGTATTATGGACTACGGAAAATTCCGTTTCGAGCAACAGAAGAAAGAAAAGGAAGCGCGAAAAAAACAAAAAACGATTAACGTGAAAGAAGTTCGTCTTAGCCCAACAATTGAGGAGCATGACTTTAATACGAAGCTTCGTAATGCACGTAAATTCCTTGAAAAAGGTGATAAAGTGAAAGCGTCCATTCGCTTTAAAGGACGTGCTATTACACATAAAGAAATTGGACAACGAGTGCTTGACCGTTTTTCTGAAGCATGCTCAGACGTAAGCTCAATTGAATCGAAGCCGAAGATGGAAGGACGTAGCATGTTCATAGTGCTAGCGCCTAATAACGAAAAGAAATAAAAGGGAGGAAAACCTTATGCCTAAAATGAAAACTCATCGCGGTTCAGCGAAACGTTTCAAAAAGACTGGATCTGGAAAATTAAAACGTTCTCATGCGTATACAAGCCACTTATTTGCGAACAAATCTCAAAAACAAAAGCGTAAGCTTCGCAAATCGGCTATCGTAAGCAAAGGTGACTTCAAACGTATTCGTGAAATGCTTACAAACCTTAAATAATATAGAAATAGGATTAGGAGGGAATTTTTATGCCACGCGTAAAAGGCGGAACTGTTACTCGTAGACGTCGTAAAAAAGTGATTAAATTAGCGAAAGGTTATTTCGGTTCTAAACATCGTTTATATAAAGTTGCTAACCAGCAAGTTATGAAATCTTTAATGTATGCTTACCGTGATCGTCGTCAGAAAAAGCGCGACTTCCGTAAGCTTTGGATCACTCGTATCAATGCTGCTGCACGTATGAACGGTCTTTCTTACAGCCGTTTAATGCACGGTTTAAAATTAGCGGGTATTGAAGTGAACCGTAAAATGCTTGCTGAATTAGCGGTTAGCGATGAAAAAGCATTCGCTCAATTAGCTGATGCTGCAAAAGCTCAATTAAATAAATAATCTTTTGATTTAGTCAGACCATTCTCTTCTACTTTGAGAGTGGTCTTTTATTTTAATCTCATAAGGCTGATCTATCAGAATACTGAGGCAATTAAGGTGAGGAGATAATGGAATTAATCTATTATTACATAGCGATCAATATAGTTGGTTATGCCATGATGTATAAAGATAAAATGAGAGCAAAACGAGGTGAATGGAGAATAAAAGAAAAAACATTATGGTTGATGGCATGGTTCGGTGGGGCGATTTTTATGACTTTTGCTATGTGGTCATTTCGACATAAAACAAAACATTTATCGTTCAAATATGGCTTTCCGTTCTTGGCGATTTTGCATATTTTTATCTTATTCCTATTACGCATATAGCGAGCCGAATTGCTTGGCACGCTATATGCGTTGGGACATTCCTTCTATTTCTCTTTTTGAAGAAATTCTTTAACGGGACTTTTCCAATCGATTTTTGCATATGGATAGCTATTTTTTAAGGTCTCCTCAATAAAACGGAAATCCTCCTTCTTTAACCCTTTCAGTTGATTCGGTGTTTTAGTCCAAATGAATATGGAGATGACTTCAAATGATTGATCTGTTGTACCTAAATATTTCTCCCCTTCAAATAAAGCTCCTTTGTATGTTAAAAGAAAATTTTTCCTGACGTTTTCAATGTCATCTAAAAGATAGAAAGATTTTTGTTCATAGGCTAATTCCAGTTTTCGTTTAGGGCTTAAAAAATATTTAATGAAACGATAGATAAGAAATACAATGAACGCAAATAATAAAAGACGAAGAATAAGGACTATCATGGAATGATGCCTCCCTAACACATACTCAAATATCTTGTTTCACTCTAACGATAATTGCTTTATGCTTTCCATACGATTTTCGAACAGAAAGGTTTCAACAAAAAATGAATTTGTTATAATTTTTTTGTAGGACGAACATATAGGAGTGAAACTTAAGATGAATTTAAACCTTTTATTTGACATGCAACGAGAATTGGACAAGCGAATTGAAATGAAGCATGAATTACAAAATGAGTCGCTTATTGAAAGAAAATTATTAGCACTTCTCGTAGAAATTGGGGAGTTGGCTAATGAAACGCGCTGCTTCAAATTTTGGAGTTTGAAGCCACCATCAGAAAAGAAAATCATTTTAGAAGAATATGTGGATGGTCTTCACTTTTTGTTATCGATTGGAATTGAATTAAACATGACAGCCGTAAACATTCCAAGTCCTGAGCCATCTAAAGAAGATTTGACAACACAATTTTTAATGATATATGAAGACATTTCTAGATTTAAAAATAATAGATCAAAAGAACATTATATACAACTTTTCCACCGTTATTTAAACTTAGGTGTTTCGTTACATTTTACAATGGATGATGTGTATCATGCATACGTTTCTAAAAATGAAGTGAACCATGAGCGGCAAAATCAAGGATATTAACACGCTGTCTTTGTAGAAAATTTCGACTTTTTGTATAATGGGATTGTGTGAAAAAAAGGAGGAATTAGCTTGGCAAACTTAGATGAAACGTTAACAATGCTGAAAGAATTAACAGATGCAAAAGGAATTCCTGGCAATGAACGCGAAGTGCGTGACGTCATGAAGAAATACATAACACCTTTCGCTGATGAGGTAAGTACAGACGGTCTTGGAAGCTTAATTGCGAAAAAAGTTGGTGACGCAAATGGGCCTAAGATTATGGTAGCTGGACATTTAGATGAAGTAGGCTTCATGGTTACACAAATTGATGCTAAAGGGTTTGTTCGCTTTCAAACGGTTGGTGGCTGGTGGAGCCAAGTTATGCTAGCACAGCGTGTAACAATCGTGACAAATAAAGGTGATGTGACAGGTGTTATTGGGTCAAAACCACCCCATATTTTACCGCCTGAACAGCGTAAAAAACCAGTTGAAATAAAAGATATGTTTATCGATATTGGTGCCTCAAGCCGTGAAGAAGCAATGGAATTTGGGGTGCGTCCTGGTGACCAAATTGTTCCATTTTTTGAATTTACGGTATTAAAAAATGAAAAGATGCTTTTAGCGAAAGCGTGGGATAATAGAATTGGTTGCGCGATTGCGATTGATGTTTTGAAAAATTTGAAAGACGTAGACCATCCAAACGTTGTATACGGTGTTGGTACAGCACAAGAAGAAGTCGGTTTACGCGGAGCTCGTACGTCAGCGCACACAATTGAACCGGATATTGCTTTTGGAGTAGATGTAGGAATTGCTGGGGACACTCCAGGAGTAACAGAAAAAGAGGCGCAAGGGAAATTAGGCGATGGACCACAAATTATTTTATACGATGCATCGATGGTATCACATAAAGGATTACGTGATTTCGTAACGGGAATAGCAGATGAGTTAAACATCCCTTACCAGTTTGATGCGTTGCCGGGAGGAGGAACTGATTCCGGTGCGATTCATTTAACAGCCAATGGGGTCCCAGCCTTATCCATCACGATCGCAACACGCTATATTCATTCACACGCAGCACTATTGCACCGTGATGATTATGAAAATACGGTGAAATTGATTACGGAAGTTATTAAGCGCCTTGATCAAGAAACAGTTCAAAATATTACGTTCGATTAATGAGAAAGGGTGAACGGTCAATCGTTCACCCTTTTCCTAAAATAAGAAACTTATTATTTTAATCCTTGTTCTAATGATTGGAGCATCTCTTGTTTTTCATTTTCATCTGAATGATTCCAAATGATTTCAAACAAAACTCCGAGACCAGGAAGCATTTTTTCTTCTCCACTTTGAATTGCGTCCACAATAGTATCTTTCAATTGCTCTTGTGTATTACCGGAAACATTTGCAATGATTGCATTTCGTAAGTTTAAGTTCATCCTTTCACCCCCTTTATGATGGAGATACAAATATGAATGAAATATACACTTTTCGTATTCCATTTAATGCTGGAATCTATTCTATATTTTTACCGGTGAACTTTTTAATATGTATGAAAGCTTGAAAAGAAGAGTAAGATGATGGTACGCTTGAAACGCTATAAAAAGTAAATGTTTAATGTTGAAGGAGATTTTTAATAGTTATTTAAAATATGGACAAAAGTATTCATATGTGATGGTATGTGTATATGAAAGAGTTTGCTGAACTTTTAAATGTGTCTGGGGAGGATGTAGACGTTGAAAAGGGCATACAATGTAGAAATCAAACCAACAAACCATCAGATGCAAAAAATCCATAAAACGATCGGTGTTTGTCGCTATGTCTACAATCTATATCTAGAGCGACAAACAAAGAATACTACGAAAAAGAAAAGACTTTTATGAGTGGATACGACTTCTCTAAATGGCTTAACAATGTTTATACAAAAGAACATGACCGATGGATTAAGGATGTTTCCAGTAAGGCGGTTAAGCAATCCATCATGAATGCTGAGAGGGCATTTAAGAATTTCTTTAAAGGATTCGCTAAATTTCCTAGATTTAAAAAGAAAAAGAATCAAGATGTAAAAGCATACTTTCCGAAGAACAACAAAACGGACTGGGCTGTTGAAAGGCATCGAATTAAAATTCCTACAATGGGTTGGGTTCGACTAAAAGAATTTGGTTATATCCCGACCAATGCTGTCGTGAGAAGTGGCACGATATCGCATAAAGCAGGAAGATACTATGTATCTGTGTTGTGTGAAGTAGAAGATAGGAATCAACCAATACACATAAAAGACGGCATTGGTGTAGACTTAGGTGTTAAAGATTTTGCTGTTTGTAGTCATAATAGCGAATTTAAAAACATCAACAAGACAGAGAAAGTAAGAAAATTAGAAAGAACGTTAAAACGAGAACAACGCTCTTTGTCTCGCAAGTACGAACATTTAAAAAAGAAGGGTGGTGAACCTGCTACTAAAAAAAGAGCGAACATAAACAAAAATATACTTCGTATTCAAAAAATACATGCTAGATTAGCCAATATCCGAGAAGAATATATTCGCTATGTGGTGAATAAATTGGTGAAAGCCAAGCCAACATTTATCACGATTGAAGATTTGAACGTAAGAGGCATGCAGAAAAATAAACACCTATCTGATTCAGTAAGCAAGCAGAAGTTCTATCGCTTTCGAGAATGGCTACAATCAAAGTGTAATCAGTATGGTATTGAATTACGATTAGTCAGTCGGTTTTATCCATCTTCTAAATTATGCTCTAGCTGTGGCTTTAAGAAAGTAGACCTAAAGCTATCTGATAGAATGTTCAAATGCCATAACTGCGACACAGAACTAGATCGAGACTTTAATGCTAGTTTAAATCTTAAATATGCAAGCGAATATACGATTATCACTTCTCGATAACGTATATATGTACGGTGGGCTACATCGGAATTTACGCCTGCGGAGTGTTAGACCAAACTCAAGTAGCGAGCAAGTGGCAAAAGAGGACACGGTGAAGCAGGAAGAATCTAGCATAGATACGTATATTTGTCTATGTTTTTAGTAGCAGATCGACACGAATTGAAAGTGCTTGAATCGGTGAAAAACCCAAAAATTAAAGCGTTAAAAAAGCTATTAACGAAAAAAGAGCGTGACAAAACGAAACAATTTTTAGTTGAAGGCTTTCATTTAGTAGAGGAAGCCTTAAAAGCGAAGGTAGCAGTAGAGCTGATTCTTTCAGAAAAAGTCGTTATTCCATCAGATTGGTCGGTTGAACAAGTAGACATAACGAAAGTAACACCTGCTATTATGAAAGAGCTTTGTGAAACAGAAACACCACAAGGAATTATAGCGGTGTGCCGTCAAAAGGAAGAGCATCTGTTGCCAACTTTTCGTAAGGTCTTGTTAATCGATTCAATCCAAGATCCAGGAAATTTAGGAACCATTATCCGAACAGCTGATGCCGCTAAGCTTGATGCTGTTGTTTTAGGGAAAGGAACCGTTGATGTATATAACTCGAAAGTAATTCGCTCAACACAAGGATCGATTTTTCACGTGCCGATTGTAAAAGAGGATTTACGAGACGTTATAAGCGAATTAAAAAAGATGAATGTTCCGGTATACGGAACGTCTTTAACGAACGGAACGTCTTATCGCAATATAAAGCCTAGCAGCGAATTTGCTCTTATCGTAGGGAATGAAGGAAATGGTGTTTCAGAACACGTGCTGCAATTAACGGATCAAAATTTATACATTCCAATTTACGGAAAAGCAGAATCGTTAAATGTAGCTGTTGCCTCCGCGATTTTAATGTACCATTTCGTCAAATGATATTGCGTATTGGATTATTTTTTTTTATAATAAAAATCAATTAAATAATGGAAACAACAATGATGGAGAAGAGTAGTTTACAAACTCGCCATTTAGGGAGAAAATGCCGTGACTGAAAGCATTTTTATGGTAGAGGTAAATGAATTCACCTCCTGAGTAGACACTTGGACCATATATGAACTATATATGTAAAGGTGTACCGGTTAAAAGCCGTTATCGATGAAGAAGTGAACAAAGAGAATGATTTCTTTGTTAACAAGGGTGGTACCGCGAATATCTCGTCCCTTATATAGGGGCGAGTTTTTTATTGCAAAAAAATAACCTTGCACAACAGAGGATTTTGATAAAAAGGAGGATATTTATGCAAGAGCAGTTATTACAGCTTCGTGACGAAGCGCTTGAGCGTATTCAAGAGGCGACGGATTTAAAAATGTTAAATGAGGTCCGTGTCTCCTATTTAGGGAAAAAAGGACCCATTACCGAAGTACTCCGAGGTATGGGAAAATTATCGAAAGAAGAGCGACCAAAAATTGGAGCGCTTGCCAATGAAGTACGTGAAGCGATTGCGACAGAAATTTCAAATAAGCAATCAAAACTTGAGCAAGAAGAAGTTGAAAAGAAACTTGCTCAAGAAACGATTGATGTCACATTGCCAGGACGTCCTGTCCGAGTAGGAAATCATCATCCGTTAACAGCTGTTATCGAAGAAATTGAAGATTTGTTTATCGGAATGGGGTATACGGTGGCAGAAGGCCCAGAAGTGGAAACAGATTATTACAATTTTGAAGCATTAAACTTACCAAAAGGACATCCTGCTCGTGATATGCAAGACTCTTTCTATATTACGGAAGAAGTATTAATGCGTACGCACACATCGCCTGTTCAAGCAAGAACGTTAGAAAAATATAAAGGGCAAGGACCTGTTAAAATTATTTGTCCTGGAAAAGTATATCGTCGTGATAACGATGATGCGACACATTCTCATCAATTCACACAAATTGAAGGCCTTGTTGTCGATGAAAACATCCGGATGAGTGATTTAAAAGGGACACTTGAAGTATTTGCGAAAAAACTATTCGGTGAGGATCGGGAAATTCGTTTGCGTCCGAGCTTCTTCCCATTTACAGAACCTTCTGTTGAAGTTGATGTATCGTGCTTCTCATGTGCTGGTAAAGGGTGTAATGTATGTAAAAGAACAGGATGGATTGAGATATTAGGAGCAGGTATGGTACATCCAAATGTACTTGAAATGGCTGGGTTTGATTCGAAAAAGTATAGTGGATTTGCGTTTGGAATGGGACCTGAACGTATTGCGATGTTGAAATATGGAATTGATGATATTCGTCATTTTTACACAAATGATGTCAGGTTTTTAAAACAGTTTAAGCAGGCGTAAGGAGGATTTTCTAAAAATGTTCGTTTCTTATAATTGGTTGAGCGAGTATGTTGATTTAACGAATATTTCGGCGGAAGAGCTAGCCGAAAAAATAACAAGAAGTGGAATTGAAGTTGAAGGGGTTGAAGTGAAAAATGATGGCATAAAAGGCGTCGTCATTGGTCACGTTTTAGAAAAAGAACAACACCCTAATGCTGATAAATTAAATAAATGTTTAGTCGATATCGGTGAAGAAGAACCTGTTCAAATCATTTGTGGTGCACCTAATGTCGATAAAGGTCAAAAGGTAGCGGTTGCAAAAGTCGGGGCTGTACTTCCTGAAAACTTTAAAATTAAAAAAGCGAAACTTCGTGGAGAAGCATCACATGGGATGATTTGTTCATTACAAGAGCTTGGAGTAGAAGGGAAACTTGTTCCGAAAGAATATCAGGAAGGAATTTTCGTCTTCTCAAGCGACGTAGAAGTCGGGCGTGATGCGTTAGAAGTGCTAAATCTTGATGACAAAGTGCTTGAGCTTGGTTTAACACCGAATCGTTCGGACTGTTTAAGTATGCTCGGTGTTGCCTATGAAGTAGCAGCGATCTTAAAGCAAGATGTGAAGCTTCCAGAGCCGTCATTTCAGTCAATTGATGAAAAAGCTTCAGACTATATTTCCGTAAAAGTGGAAGCGTCAGAAGAAAACCCATTATATGCAGCGAGAGTCATTAAAGATGTGAAAATTGCACCATCCCCTTTATGGATGCAAACACGTTTAATGGCAGCGGGCATTCGCCCACACAATAATATTGTAGATATTACAAACTATGTATTACTTGAATACGGGCAGCCACTACACGCATTTGATTATGATCGTCTAGGTTCAAAAGAAATTGTCGTTCGAAAAGCAAAAGATGGGGAGCAAATCGTAACATTAGACGAACAAAAACGTGTATTAACAAAAGATCATCTCGTTATTACGAACGGAAGCGAGCCGGTAGCACTTGCGGGTGTCATGGGTGGAGCGAATTCAGAAGTACAGGATGATACGAACACTATTTTACTTGAGGCTGCTTATTTCCATCCTCAAACCGTTCGTAAAGCTTCGAAAGATCACGGTTTACGTAGCGAATCTAGTGTTCGTTTTGAAAAAGGAATCGATCCAAACCGTGTCTTAAAAGCGCTCGAACGTGCGGCGCAATTAATGACTGAATTAGCAGACGGCAAAGTATTAGATGGAATTGTTGAGGTAAATACACTTGATGTTGAGCAGAAAATCATTTCGATAAGTGCTGAGCGAATTAATCGTTTATTAGGTACAGCAATTGAAACGAATGAAATGGTCGCTATTTTTAAGCACCTAAAGTTTGAAGTGACAGAACAAAATGGGATGATGGAAGTAACGGTTCCAACACGTCGTGGTGACATTGCAATTGAAGAAGATTTAATTGAAGAAGTCGCACGATTATATGGATATGATCACATTCCAACAACATTACCTGTAGCTTCTCAATCGCCAGGAATGTTAACGGACTATCAAAAAAAGCGTCGTAAAGTACATCGCTATTTAGAAGGTGCAGGACTATATCAAGCCATTACTTACTCATTAACGAGTGAAGAAAAAGCGCCATTATATGCTCTTGAAGAAAGTGAATTGACACGTTTATCTCTGCCAATGAGTGAGGATCGCAGTGTTCTTCGTCTAAGCTTAATCCCTCATTTAATAGAGGTCGTAAAATACAATAATGCAAGACAGCTAGATGATGTTGCTTTGTATGAAATTGGTTCTGTGTTCGTATCAGAAGGTAATGTTCAGCCGACAGAAAAAGAACGTCTTGCCGGAATTATAACAGGTACGTGGCATGAGCAATTATGGCAAGGGGAGAAAAAGAAAGTAGATTTCTTTGTCTTAAAAGGAGTGCTAGAAGGCTTATTCGATGTGTTAAACCTTTCTTCTTCCATTACGTACAAACAAGCGAAACGTGAAGGAATGCATCCAGGTAGAACGGCTGAAATTTATTATGGAGAAGAGCTTGTCGGCTTTATCGGACAGCTTCATCCGAACGTTCAAAAGGATTATGACTTATCAGAAACGTATGTTTTTGAACTATCGCTTTCGAGTATATTAACGACAGAAACGGCTTCTGTCGTTTACGAAACGATTCCGCGCTTTCCTTCCATCACTAGAGACATTGCGCTTGTTGTGGATCGAACTGTTTCTGCTGGTCAATTGAAAGAAACAATCATTGCTGCAGGTGGTAAGCTGTTGAAGGACGTGAAAGTGTTTGACGTTTACGAAGGTGAGCATTTAGAAGCTGGTAAAAAATCAGTCGCTTTCTCCTTACGTTACTTCGACCCTGAACGTACATTAACGGATGAGGAAGTAACAAAAGCTCATACTCAAGTACTTACAGCAGTAGAAGAGGAGTTTGGAGCAACGTTACGTGGATAACAAAATCGCTAACGCGACTTTGTTAGAGGCCAGAGTTAAGAGGCCAGTATAGTTGAAACCGGCGAAATAGCCGATTTCAATTATCCGCACATGGAAATCAGCGGTTTCTTATAGCCGAATAAGGGTGTAAGATACAAGTTTAGTTACGTTTAAAAAGAAGGTGCAGCCATGCACCTTCTTTTATTGCTTATAAAAAAGTTTTTTCGCCTTTTCCGTGTTGGCAAAATGATATTTAGTGAAATGGTATAGGGACTTTTCTCCTTTTAACTTAATTAATTTAGCCCCCGCTTCATCTACCTTATGTCCCGCTCCTTTTGGTAAAGTAAATTCTGCTTCAGCTGACAATTTATCCATCTCTTTTAAAAAGGCATATCGAGAAATAATGGATGCACAAGCGACGGCGATGTGAATACCTTCCGCTTTCGTACTAAAGTATGTTCGGTTTTTTAAGGGTATTTCTTTATTTATGTTATGACGAAAATAAATATCAGGCTGAACGAATTGGTCAATAAGCACAGCTTCAGGAATTGTAGGTGCAATTTTTTTTCGTACATGATTAATCGCTTGATTGTGCAGCACTGCTTTCATCTTTCCTTGGCTCATTCCTTTTTTCTGAAGTTCATTATACTTCTCGTTATGTAAAATAAGTAAGCTATACGGTACTTTGTGAATGAGCTTTTGCGCAATTGTGCGAATGTGTGTGTCGCTTAAATTTTTTGAATCTTTGACACCTAACTGCTTTAGCGCATGAATGTTTTCTTTGTCAACATACACAGCAGTCACTGTAATGGGACCGAAATAGTCACCTGTACCTACTTCATCTGAACCGATGACGGACATAGATGAAATGTTATTAGGTGGTTGATAGGGAGAGGACTCGTTTAGATGTTTCGATTGTTTCGGTTTGGAAGCTTCTTTTTCTCCCCACTTAGCTGCTTCTATCTCACTTTTTGGCCCTTGAAACAAAACCTTCCCAGAATGGTAAGCTGTAATTGTACAACCGTCTACTTTTGCGGTAAATAATGCACCTTGTGGAACTTTATCGTGAAAATACGGCTTGTAATGCTCGTTGATTTGTTCCATGCTTGTTTTGTTTACTTTTATAACACAATTAGACAAAAAAAGAACCTCGCTTTCAAAAATTTCTATCTACTATCATACCCTTAGGCGGATGTTCTTTCCATAAAGTAATTAAACATGTTATGATTATGTTTAGGATTTTGTCTGTTCATAATCGGAAAAGTTTCAATGAATAGGATGGAGGATTTGCTTTGTCTGAACAACCTAAAAATAAAACGACCGTTGATATATATGGTCAACAATTTTCCATTGTTGGTCGCGAATCTACAAGTCATATGCGTATGGTTGCTTCGATTGTAGATGAGAAAATGAGAGAGATTAGCCGTAAAAATCCAACACTTGATATAAATAAATTAGCTGTTTTAACTGCTGTAAATGTTGTACATGATTATATAAAATTAAAGGAACAGTGTGAGAATCTAGAAAAACAATTGCAAGAAAAGGACTGAAAACGAAAATGCTAGATTTAATTTTACTATTCTTTTTACTAGTAGGTATTCTTGTCGGCTTAAAACGAGGCTTTATTTTGCAAATTATTTATTTTGCAGGCTTTATCGTTGCGTATATCGTGGCTGTTATATATTATGATGATTTTGCACCGAATTTACGTCTATGGGTACCGTATCCGGAAGTAGGAGAAGCAAACCAAGTTTTTTCATTATTAAACGGGGAACATATGGAAGAATCGTATTACCATGCAGTCGCTTTTGTCATCTTGTTCATTGGGACGAAAATTGTGATGCAAGTGATTGGCTCAATGCTAGATTTTGTCACGATGCTCCCTATTTTAAAACAAATGAACCGTCTTATTGGAGGTGTATTTGGGTTTGTTGAAACGTACTTAATTATGTTTATCATACTTTTTATTGCTGCACTTTTGCCCATTGAAGGCATTCAACAATTACTAGACAAATCTATATTGGCTAACTTCATGGTCAATCATACACCTTATTTTTCAGATAAAATACATGAGCTTTGGATAACGTATATTGGAAACGGTCAAGCCGTTTAATGTGATGGGGACTTATTGGCCGTTATAAGATAAAGGACGAGGTGATCTGAAGGTCCCCATCGTCCTTCTCTTTTTAATGGTAGGATTTAAATGTAATTAGTAAGTCACTAACGATTAACGTTGAATATAAAAGTCATCCATTTCTAAAAATCTATAGTAGGATAGGATGGAGGTAAAAAGGATGGTCATGAATAAAAAGAAAGTGATTCAATTACTAGAAATGATTGCTATTTATATGGAATTAAAAGGGGAAAATCCATTTAAAATATCAGCCTTTCGAAAAGCAGCTAATGCGTTGGAACAAGATGAACGCAGCCTTTCTCATATTGAAGATTTTACAGCAATTACTGGAATTGGAAAGGGTACGGCTGCCGTTATAAATGAGTTCATTGAAAGCGGGACGTCTGAAGTGCTTGAGTCATTAAAAAAAGAAGTACCTGAAGGACTTATTCCCCTCTTGAAGCTCCCCGGCTTAGGTGGTAAGAAAATTGCTAAGCTATATCATCAATTAGGTGTTTCTGATGTTAAAACATTAAAAAAAGCTTGTGAAGAACATAAAGTTCAAACATTAGCGGGTTTTGGGAAAAAAACAGAAGAAAAAATATTAGCGGCGATTGAAGAGCTAGGGAGTCGACCAGAACGATTAAGTCTTGCTTACATGCTCCCAATTGCAGAAGAAATCGAACATTGTCTTCAATCATTTGAGGGTGTTATCCGTTATTCGCGAGCAGGAAGTTTACGAAGAGTGAAGGAAACGGTGAAAGATTTAGACTTTATCATTGCTACAGATGAGCCAAGAATTGTTCGCGAACAACTATTGAAGCTTCCAAACATCGGTGAAGTTATTGCAAATGGTGATACGAAAATATCGTTACAACTATTGTATGATGTACATGTAAACGTTGACTTTCGTCTCGTTGAACCGAAAGCATTTGCAACGACATTACATCACTTTACCGGATCAAAAGAACATAATGTAAAAATGCGTCAGTTAGCGAAAGAACGGGGAGAAAAAATTAGTGAATACGGTGTTGAAAACTTGGAGACTGGTGACGTGAAAACGTTTGAATCAGAAGAGCAGTTTTTCGCACATTTTTCCCTCCCATATATTTGTCCAGAGCTCCGAGAGGATGGGACAGAGGTAGATCATCTTCCGGATTCCCTCATTTCTTTCGAGCATATTAAAGGTGATTTGCACATGCACACCACTTGGAGTGACGGTGCTTACTCTATTCAAGAAATGGTTGAGGCATGCAGACAAAAAGGATATCGTTACATTGCCATTACAGACCATTCTCAGTTTTTAAAAGTGGCAAATGGATTAACGCCAGAGCGTTTAAAGGCTCAAAGGTCTGAAATAGAAGAGCTACAAAACTTTTATTCGGATTTTACCATTCTAAAAGGGATTGAAATGGATATATTACCTGATGGTACGCTAGACTATGAAGATGAAGTGTTACAAGATTTAGACTTTGTCATTGCCTCTATTCACTCAAGTTTTAATCAGCCACAAGAAGTAATTATGGAACGATTAAAAACAGCTCTATACAACAACTATGTTGATATGATTGCCCACCCGACAGGAAGGCTTATCGGTAAACGAGAGGGGTATAATGTAGATATTGAACTACTTCTTGATTTAGCAAAGGAAACGGATACGATACTAGAATTGAATGCGAATCCGAACCGATTAGATTTATGTGCCGACTATGTAAAAAAAGCCCAAGAAAAAGGGGTTAAAATTGCGATAAATACAGATGCGCATAATCTTGAAATGTTAGAACATATGAAAATTGGCGTGTCCACTGCTATAAAAGGCAACGTGAAGCACGACAATGTTATAAACACATGGGATATTGATAAATTAAAAGATTATTTACAAAAACGAAAACGTAAACACGCCCGTCAACGTTGAGCGTTATGAATCAGGAGGTATGTCATTTGCAACACCGGGTATTAGACGTTTTAGAGTTTTACAAAATAAAAGAAAAATTAAAGCAGCATGCGTCATCTTCATTAGGGAAAGAAAAAGTAGATGAATTAATGCCTTCAATAAATGTCGACGAAGTGCAAAGATGGCAAGATGAAACAGATGAAGCAAGTACCATTTTGCGATTAAAAGGACACGCTCCACTAGGTGGATTAAAAGATGTGCGGGCACATGTGAAACGGGCAAAAATCGGTGGAGTGCTCAGTCCAATCGAATTAGTAGAAATCTCAGGAACGTTGTATGCTTCAAGGCAGATGAAGCACTTTATCGAAGAATTAGTAGAAGAACAAGAGGTGAACTTACCTTTCTTTATTGATTATGTTCGTCAAATCACCATCTATACAGATGAAGAGAAGAAAATAAAGCGTTGTATTGACGATAATGGTGAAGTGTTAGATAGTGCAAGTGAGGTGCTTCGATCAATCCGTTCGAGTAAACGGGCAACAGAAGCTCGTGTACGGGAAAAGTTAGAATCAATTATTCGTTCAAGTGCAGCACAAAAAATGTTGTCAGATGCCGTTGTCACGATTCGAAATGATCGATATGTGATTCCCGTGAAACAAGAGTATCGAGGGGCATATGGCGGAATCGTCCACGATCAGTCATCTTCTGGTGCTACGTTATTTATTGAGCCCCAATCCGTTGTGGACTTAAACAATACGTTAAATCAAATTCGTATAAAAGAAAAGCAAGAGATTGAACGAATTTTATCGGAGTTATCGAGTATCATTGCAGAACATGGGGATGGCATTCTTCACAATGTAACGATGATGAAAGAAATTGATTTTATGTTTACAAAAGCACGGTATGCAAAAGCATTAAAAGCAACAAAACCTTCTATTAATGACGGAGGAATTATTAAGCTATATCAGGCTAGACACCCTTTGTTAAAACAAGAAGAGGTTGTCGCCAATGATATTGAGCTAGGGGAACATTATACATCCATTGTGATTACAGGTCCGAATACGGGAGGTAAGACCGTTACGTTAAAAACGATTGGCTTATTTACATTAATGGCCCAATCTGGTTTGCACATTCCTGCGCTAGATGGTTCCGTTATGTCCGTTTTTGATGAAGTTTATGCGGACATTGGGGATGAACAATCCATCGAACAAAGCTTAAGTACATTCTCTTCCCACATGGTGAATATTGTAGATATTTTAAAAAATGTAGGCGATCGTTCACTCGTTTTATTTGATGAGTTAGGTGCTGGAACAGACCCGCAGGAAGGGGCAGCTTTAGCAATTTCCATTTTAGATGAAGTGATGAATCGCGGTGCACGTGTCATTGCCACAACCCATTATCCTGAATTAAAAGCGTATGGATATAATCGAGAAGGGGTCATCAATGCAAGTGTTGAATTTGATATTGAAACACTTTCACCTACTTACAAATTATTAATTGGCGTACCGGGCCGAAGCAATGCTTTTGAAATTTCCAAACGTCTCGGCTTAAGTGAACGTGTTATCGAACGTGCAAAGTCACACATAACAGAAGACCGTAATGAAGTGGATTCAATGATTGCATCGTTAGAGGAAAGCAAAAAGCAAGCAGAAATCGAGTTAAAAGAATCTAATTATTTAAGAAAAGAAGCGGAACAATTACATCGTGAATTACAACAACAAATCATCGAATTTAATCAACAACGTGACAGACTTTATGAAGAGGCTGAGAAAAAAGCGGCTATGAAAGTTGAGGAAGCGAAACGAGAAGCTGAAGAGATCATTCGAATGCTTCGTAAAATGCAAAAAGATCAACGTGCGACGATTAAAGATCACGAATTAATTGATGCTAAGAAACGATTAGAATCCGCAATACCACAATTTGAAAAATCAAAAATGAAACAAGAAGCTGAGAAGAAAGCATCGAGAAGAAAGCTCCAGCCTGGTGACGAAGTGAAAGTGATTAGTTTGAATCAAAAAGGACATTTACTAGAAAAAGTAAATGATGGAGAATGGCAAGTTCAAATTGGAATTTTAAAGATGAAGGTGAAGGAAGCGGATTTGGAATATAAGAGTCGTCCGAAACCAGTAGAAGATAAGCCGTTAGCGACGGTAAAAGGAAAAGACTATCACGTGTCGTTAGAGCTTGATCTTCGTGGAGAACGTTATGAAAATGCTTTATTACGAGTAGAGAAATACTTGGATGACGCGATGTTAGCTGGTTATCCGAAAGTCAATATTATTCATGGAAAAGGCACAGGTGCACTCCGTCAAGGTGTTCGTGAATATTTAAAGAACCATCGTTCCGTCAAATCGATGCGTTTTGGTGATGTGTCAGAAGGTGGAAATGGCGTTACGGTTGTAGAACTTAAATAAGTTGAGGGGACGAATATGAATCCATTTTGGGAACATGAGCTTGTACAAACAGCAGCTTATTACAGTGTTGTTGTTTTATGCGGAATTGTCTTTTTAGCAATTTTTGAGCTTGTAACAAAATATAAAAACTGGGATGAAATAAAAAAAGGAAATTTAGCTGTTGCGATGGCGACAGGTGGTAAAATATTCGGGATATCAAATGTATTTCGTTACTCGATTGAACAGCATAATACGTTACTTGAAATGATTGGCTGGGGATTGTATGGATTTACATTACTATTATTAGGGTACTTCATTTATGAGTTTTTAACTCCACGTTTTAAAATTGATGAAGAAATTCAAAATGATAATCGAGCAGTCGGCTTTATTTCCATGGTGATTTCTATCGGTTTATCATACGTAATTGGAGCAGGAATTGGGATTTAAGGGAGAGTAGAAATGGAGACATTAGCAAAAGTATTATTAGTACTATGTGGTGTTTTTATTGTAATAGGCATGATTTACTTACTCTTTTTTGTTTAAATAACATACTTGAAAATGTTGTGTCTAAGGAATAGGCACAGCATTTTTTATGTAAGAAATAGTTTTCAGGGATTATTGCCACCTAGCCCCCGAGTCAAATAACTTTACGACGTAAGGAAAAACTCCTTTTCATTGTAAGAATCCTTTACTGGGGTGGAGAAAGGTACTGTTGATTTTTTATAAAAATCTAAAAATAAATTAATTTCTGAAATTAATTTTGTTATAATGATAAAAAAGGTTCTAAAAGGGGGCGAATGGATGGAATATAAAAGGCCGTGGTATAAGCATTATCCACCCGAAATTCCGCAGGAAATCTATTGGGAGAAAAAGCCACTTCATCAATATTTGAAAAATGCAGCTGAGGAATTTACGGATCAAACAGCTATTTATTTCTTAGGTAAGGAGCTAACCTTTCACGAGCTGTATGAACAAACATTAAAGATGGCTAATTATCTTCAAAAACTAGGGGTTCAAAAAGGTGATCGAGTTTCTATTATGCTTCCAAACTGTCCACAAGCTGTTATCGCTTACTATGCGGTTTTAGAAGTTGGAGGTATCGTTGTTCAAACAAACCCATTATATACAGAAAGAGAACTAGAATATCAAATGAAAGATAGTGGAGCAACTCTTATTGTGACGCTTGATTTACTTTTCCCAAAGGTGTCAAAAGTGAAAGCGCTAACAAATTTGGAGCATATCATTGTAACAAGTATAAAGGATTACTTACCTTTTCCTAAAAATGTTCTGTATCCAATCGTTCAGAAAAAGCAAAACAACATTGTTGTGCAAATTGAAAAAAGTAACGATGTACATCCGTGGAAACATTTACTGAAGACGTCTGAAGCGAATGAACTTAATATTCCGATTAACGTTGAGGAAGATGTTGCTATTTTGCAATATACTGGAGGTACAACAGGCTTTCCGAAAGGTGTTATGCTAACACATAATAATTTAGCCTCCAATACAAAAATGTGCTCTGTATGGCTCCATGATTGTGAGCGTGGGAAAGAATCGATCTTAGGAATTTTACCGTTTTTTCATGTATACGGAATGACAACGGTGATGAATTTATCGATAATGGAAGGCTATAAAATGATTTTAGTACCGAAGTTTGAAGTGCTTGATGTATTAAAAGTTATTGATAAGCAAAAACCTACTCTTTTCCCAGGTGCACCGACCATTTATATCGGATTATTAAATCATGAACAATTAAAAAAATACGATTTATCATCTATCAAATATTGTATTAGCGGTTCTGCTCCTTTACCTGTTGAGATACAACAACAATTTGAAAAAGAAACAGGTGGAAAGCTGGTCGAAGGGTATGGATTATCTGAAGCATCACCTGTTACTCATGGGAATTTATTACATTCGAACAATGGGAAAAGGGGGAGTATTGGAATCCCATGGCCGAATACGGATGCGGGGATTTATTCGTTTGAAAAAAGTGAAATGGCTGGACCGAACGAACTCGGTGAAATAATTGTGAAAGGGCCGCAAGTAATGAAAGGATATTGGAACAAGCCGGACGAGACGGATGCCGTCATTCGAGATGGCTGGCTTTATACAGGTGATGTCGGATATATGGATGAAGATGGATATTTCTATATTGTAGATCGTAAAAAAGATATGATTATAGCTGGTGGATTTAATATTTATCCACGTGAAATTGAAGAAGTTTTATACGAGCATGAAAAAATTCAAGAAGCCGTTGTTGCGGGTGTTCCAGATCCTTACCGTGGAGAAACCGTCAAAGCGTATGTTGTTTTAAAAGATGGCGTACAAATAACTGAAGAAGAATTAGACCAATTTGTAAGGAAGCATTTAGCGGCGTTTAAAGTACCAAAAATATATGAATTTAGAAAAGAATTACCTAAAACAGCAGTTGGGAAAATTTTGCGGCGCCAATTAGTTGAAGAAGAAAAGGAAAAGCTGAAAAAGGTTCACTAATTGCTGCCAGTAGCATTCAAGGCAGCTTTTTTTTTAATATTAAGAAGGATGGTTGACAATTTTTCAGCAAATTATTAATATTAAGTTATGAATGAATAATCATTCATTTTCGAAAGGAAGAGTTATGTTGAAAGATAAACGACCGAAATATAAAAAAATTATTGATGCTGCAGTTGTTATTATTGCAGAAAATGGTTACCACGCAGCACAAGTCTCAAAAATTGCGAAGCAAGCAGGAGTCGCTGATGGAACTATCTATTTATATTTTAAAAATAAAGAAGATATATTGATTTCTTTATTCAAAGAAAAAATGGGACTACATGTAGAAAAAATTCTTCATAAATTAGAAGGAAAACAGACAGCTTCAGAGAAATTATATACATTAGTAGAAAATCATTTCGCTCAATTTGTTCAAGATCCTCATTATGCCATTGTCACTCAATTAGAGTTGAGGCAAACAAATCGTGAGCTTCGTCAAAAAATCAATCAAGTATTAAAATCATATTTAAACGTGATTGATGACATCATTGAGCATGGAAGAATGACAAATGAGTTTCGACAAGACCTTGATCTCCGTATCGCTCGTCAAATGATTTTCGGAGTTGTCGATGAGATTGCGACAACGTGGGTCATGAATGATCAAAAGTACAATCTACTTGATCTTGTCCCTCCGGTATATGAGTTATTAATGAATGGGTTTGGCAAGAGGAATTAGCATCCGAATAAATCTTGAGATGCAGCCTCTTTTCAACATATAGGCTTTTTTCAAACGATGCTACGCTTAACAATAATGAATGACAGTGAAGATTGTTGTTCATTAAGTGAGAGAAGATGGTGAGCAAGCGTTCAGTCACTGATTGAGCTGCTTGTGCCTCTCTTTGTTATCCGTGAATAGCAATCATGTTGAAAAGAGCCAAAAAACATGTTTTACAAGGATAAAGGAGGAAAGTGGCTTGGAATTTCTGTCAGTCAAAAAAGAAAATCATGTTGCAACAATTACGTTTCATCGTCCACCTGCAAATGCTTTAGCGTCTACAGTTTTGAAAGAGCTTTCCAAATTGCTTAGCGATATTGAGCAAGATGATGACATTCGAGTAATCGTCCTCCATGGAGAAGGAAGATTTTTCTCGGCAGGAGCAGATATAAAAGAATTCACTACAATCGAGAGTGCTGAACAGTTTTCAAAACTTGCAGCAGATGGACAAGCGGTTTTTGAAAAAATGGAGTCATTCCCAAAACCGATTATTGCGGCGATACACGGCGCTGCTCTTGGTGGCGGACTTGAGTTAGCTATGGCTTGTCACATTCGTGTCGCAACAAAAACAGCTAAGCTAGGTTTACCTGAATTACAATTAGGTCTCATTCCAGGGTTTGCAGGGTCTCAACGCTTACCTCGCTACGTAGGTGAAGCGAAAGCGCTTGAAATGTTGTTAACGAGTGAGCCGATTACAGGTGAAGAAGCATACAAATATCGATTAGTGAATCATGTTGTCGATGAAGAAGAATTGATGGATCGAGTAATGGCGCTTGCTGCAAAAGTGGCGGAAAAATCTCCAGTTTCAGTTAAGGCTGCGATTGAACTTGCCTTTTATAGCAAAAATGAAAGATTCCAAGATGGAGTTAATAAAGAAGCAGAATTATTTGGAACAGTATTTACAAGCGATGACGCAAAAGAGGGGATTCAAGCCTTTATAGAAAAGCGTAAACCAACATTTGTAGGCAAATAAGGATAAATTCAAGAATGGGGAATCCTTGCATTTTAATAAATCAATATGTCTTAAACATAACAAAGGGGATGGAAACATGAATATTTACGTGATTATGAAAAGAACGTTTGATACGGAAGAAAAAATCGTCATTGAAAATGGCCGTATTGTTGAAGATGGTGCAGAATTTATTATTAACCCTTATGATGAGTATGCAATTGAAGAAGCCATTCAATTGCGAGATGAGCATGGTGGCGAAATTACCGTTGTAACAGTTGGTTCAGAAGAAAGTGAAAAGGAGCTTCGCACAGCATTAGCAATGGGCTGTGATAAAGCGGTTTTAATCAATGTGGAAGAGGATCTTGAAGATGGAGATCAATTTACGACAGCGAAAATTTTACATGAATATTTAAAAGACCAAGAAGTAGATTTAATTTTAGGCGGTAATGTAGCGATTGATGGCGGTTCAGGGCAAGTTGGTCCACGTTTAGCAGAATTATTAAACATCCCGTATGTTACAACCATTACGAGTATCGAAGTGGATGGAGAAAATGTGAAAATTGTTCGTGATGTGGAAGGGGATTCGGAAGTTATTGAAACAACGTTACCATTATTAGTAACAGCTCAGCAAGGGTTAAATGAGCCGCGCTATCCTTCCCTACCAGGAATTATGAAAGCGAAGAAAAAGCCACTTGAAGAGCTAGAATTAGATGACTTGGACATTGATGAAGATGATGTAGAAGCAAAAACAAAAACGTTAGAAATTTACTTACCACCGAAAAAAGAGGCAGGTAAAGTGTTACAAGGTGAGCTTCAAGATCAAGTGAAAGAATTAGTTTCGTTATTAAGAAGTGAAGCAAAAGTGATTTAATATACGGATGATGGGGAGAGACACGGTTTTAAAACTCCTTTAAATTGAGGCGAGACTAAAAAAGGGCTGGCTTCATACAAGTAACGTAACAATTTTACGAAAAGGATAGAGCAGTTCTTTAAAAAAGGAAAACAGGGGGAAAACAATATGGCACGTAAAGTTCTAGTATTAGGAGAAGTCCGCGACGGCGCGTTACGAAATGTTTCGTTTGAGGCGGTAGCAGCAGGGAAAGTTGTAGCTGAAGGTGGCGAAGTTGTTGCGGCTTTATTCGGTCATCAAGTAGTTGATTTAGCTTCTGAGATGATTGCTTATGGAGCGGATCGAGTTGTAACAATTGAGCATGACAAGTTAAAGGATTATACACCAGATGGTTATTCTCAAGCGGTAATGGCTGTTATTGAGGAGGAAAAACCAGAAGGAATCGTATTTGGTCACACGGCATTAGGAAAAGATTTATCACCAAAAATTGCTGCAAAGTTAAACTCTGGATTAATTTCGGATGCAACTTCTGTTGAAGTCGTTGGGGGAAATATTGTCTTTACAAGACCAATCTTTTCTGGTAAAGCGTTTGAGAAGAAAATCGTAACAGATGGTATGATTTTTGCGACGATTCGTCCAAATAATATTCCGGCTCTTGAAAAGGACGAGGGTAGAACAGGTGACGTATCTTCAATATCCCTAGATATTAAAGATTTACGTACAATTGTTCAAGATGTTGTCAGAAAAGCAACTGAAGGTGTTGATTTATCAGAAGCAAAAGTGATTGTAGCAGGTGGACGTGGTGTGAAAAGTGAAGATGGGTTTAAGCCACTCCAAGAACTAGCCGATGTGTTAGGGGGAGCAGTTGGAGCAAGTCGCGGTGCTTGTGACGCTGATTACTGCGACTATTCGTTACAAATTGGCCAAACAGGTAAAGTTGTAACACCAGACCTTTACATTGCTTGTGGTATTTCTGGAGCAATCCAACATTTAGCTGGAATGTCAAACTCAAAAGTAATCGTTGCCATTAACAAAGATCCAGAGGCAAACATTTTTAAAGTTGCTGACTATGGGATTGTCGGAGACTTATTTGATGTTGTGCCGATGTTAACGGAGGAATTTAAAAAGCTTAAAGTACACTCTTCTTAATAGAACGAGAAAGCTGTTGGTGATGCCAACAGCTTTCTGTTATCTAACATACATAAATGGAGAAAATTTCGGTTACATTAGACACGAAACAAATCATTCGCATCGTAACAAAGAAGATGATATACTTTCAACTATACAGAAAGTACCTATATAGGAGGAATTTATCATGGCAATTACAAATGCAACTGATCAAAACTTTGCACAAGAAACGAGTGAAGGCTTAGTATTAGCTGATTTCTGGGCACCTTGGTGTGGACCTTGTAAAATGATTGCTCCAGTTCTTGAAGAGCTAGATCAAGAAATGGGCAGTGATGTAAAAGTCGTTAAAATCGATGTTGATGAAAACCAAGAAACAGCTCAAAAGTACGGTGTGATGAGCATCCCTACATTACTCGTTTTCAAAAACGGTGAAGTAGTGGACAAAGCAGTTGGTTATCAACCAAAAGAAGCATTGGCTGCAATGTTAAACAAGCATAAGTAATGTGAAGAAAACCTCCTAAATTCGGAGGTTTTTTCATTTTTTGAAAGGAATTATATTGACAATGAGAATCGTTCTCCTTTATAATCAAGATTGTTATTATTGATAATCATTTTCACTATTACATAAAAGGGGAGCAACAATCATGAAAAAAAGAAAAGCCTTATCATTATTTGCAAGCGTCTTACTTGCAGGTGGAGTACTTGCTGCTTGTGCTGACGAAAAAGCAGAAGAAAAAGAATCAACGGCCACAGAAGAAACGGAAACGGCTGACGAAAAAGAAGAAGTAGCAGAAGCCTTAGCTGTTGAAACGCAAGTTACTGCTTATAATGATATGAAAACAGAACTTGAAAAAATGAAAGAAGATCAAAAAGTTGACTGGGATGTCGTAAATACGATTTATACAGAAAAGTTGCAAGCGGAAGTAAACAAAATCGATGAAACGGGAGAATTTGACCAAGCGATTTCAGCTGCTATCACAGCTGGTAAAAATGGTGAGCTAGAACAAAATATCGCTCGTCAAATAATTGATAAAGTGACACAATCTTATTTCTATCAAAAGCAAAAGAGTCTTCATAAAGATGTTGTTGCTTCTTTAGAAGCAGGAAAAAAAGATGAAGCAAAAACTTCTTTTGAAGAAATTAAACATTTAGCGAATGAACTATTTATTCCAACAGCAGTAAAGCGTGATGAGTATTATCAGCTTAAGGGTGAGCAAAGTTTAGAACAAAACATCAATGCGGGGATTGCTGCACAGGAAGAAGCATTAAATAATGAGAATGTGGAAGATTTCCAAGTGTTTAAACAGTTAACAGATAAATCCATTTACCGTAGCTACTATTTAGCAGCGAACTCTTATGCGGAAAAAATCGGAAAAGGCATTGAAGAAGGTACTGAAGAAGCTGAATTAAAAATTGAACAAGCAGAAGCTTGGGGATTCTTACAAGCGATTAAAGGATCACTAGCTGGTGGAGATGAAGAAGCTGCTACGAAATTAAATGAATTATTCTCTCTTGATCAAACAGACGTGAAAACAATTAATGCTGAAGAAGTCGATCAATTATTTACAAAAGCGATTTTAGGAAAAGCAAAAGGATATCATGAAAAAACAGCTAAAGCATTAGAGGCTGGAGAAAAAGTAGAGGCACGTGTTGAAGCGTTAGAAGGCAATATGTTTACAAAAATGATTGAACTTGAACTTCTTGACGTATTAGGTGAAGAAAAAACGAAAGAAGTATTTGAACATGCACAAAGCTGGTTCGATGCTGTAACAGCAGAAAATGCTGAAGAAGCAAAAACACATAGTGAAGCTGTCTTAACGTTATTACAAGAATTAGAGTAATTTGAAAGCCGCATTATGCGGCTTTTTCGTTGTGTGAGATATATAGTAGTGATAGTGCAAGGTGGCGCATAAAAATGGCTAGCTATTTTGTATTTTCATATGGAAATAATGATCATATTGCCTTTATTCGCAAGAAGATGTATATTGTTAGGATGAAATATAGTAGTTAAGGGTGTCATTATGAATGTTATTGTAACCGGAGGAGCTGGATTTATTGGAACGCATGTTTCACGTGCCCTTATATTAAAGGGGCATCGGGTACTCGTTTTAGACAATCTCCATCCGTATTATTCAGTTGAACGTAAAAAAGATCATCTCGCTTACATAAAAGAAGCCGGTGAATTTAATTTTCTAAAAGTAGACTTGCGGAACGAAACGGAAACGTTAAAAAGCTTTCGACTATTTGAACCAGATGCTGTTATTCATTTGGCAGCTTTACCTGGTGTGAGGAATTCTATTTTACATCCGCAAGAATATATCGATTATGATATTAAGGCGACGGTCAATGTTTTAAAAGCAGCCGGTGAAGCAGGTGTAAAACATGTCGTATTTGCCTCTTCTTCGTCCGTCTATGGGAATCGCCATCAAGAGCCGATGAAAGAGGAAATGGCGAACGGAAAGGTTATTTCTCCTTATGCTGCAGCAAAATATGGAGCGGAATCCTTTTGTTTTGCTTATGAGCATTTATACGGCTTTAAAGTATCGGTTTTACGATTTTTTACCGTATACGGCCCGTGGGGAAGACCGGATATGGCGATAGCTAAGTTTATACTGAAAGGGTTAAATAGTGAGACAATTGAGGTATACGACTTAAATTCAGCAAGAGATTACACGTATATAGATGATGCGGTAGATGGAATTTTACGTGTATTATTTCACAGTCCGAACTCTAATATTTATAATATTGGAAGCTCTTTACCAATCCCATTAACAGACGTCGTCGCTCTCATGAAACAACATTTTCCAGATATCAGGATGATAGAATCTACACCAAAGCTAGGGGATGTGACATGGACTTGGGCTGATATTTCAAAAGTGAATACAACAGTCGGGTATAAACCGAAAGTGACTTTTGAAGAAGGGTTCTTAAGGACGGTTGAGTGGGCGAAAAAGTATGTTCAGTACAAATAATTTAAAGCGCATTATTGGATTCACACTTTTTTTTCTTTGTATTTGGCTTATCGTGAACTATTTTGACCTTCAATCATTCATAAATCTTAGTAGATTTATTGTTGATCATCCGACTTTATTAACAGGAATGTTTTTTCTTTACCTCACGGCCTTTTTATTACGTGCCTATGCATGGTTTTTATATATTGGAAAAAGAGTGTCATACAAAGTATGTGTGAGCGGTGTATTTTATAGTATGTTCGTCAATCACCTCCTTCCTTTTAAAGGGGGAGATCTCGTTCGAATTGGAATCGGGACATTACATTCGCCTCAGAATATGAAAGCAGATGAAATCATTCATTCTGTTGTTATGATGAGAATAGTAGACGTGTGTATACTCGCGATTTTTTCTGCTTTTGGATTATATGTATGGATACATGAGGTCATCATTTCGATTCGATGGTTGTATGTTTTGGGTATTTGTGGACTACTAACATTTTTCCTGTTTTTTACTTTTAAAACCAAATTGAAAGGCTTTGTCATGCGCCATTTAACGATCATGAAAAATGGCCTAAGAGGAATGAAAGGGGTTGTAATCCTCTTTTCTATTATATTTAGCTGGATTTTAGAGGGATTTGTTCTATATTTTATTCTTTTAGGTGAGCCAACCTCTATTACCATAACGGAAGCGGTTTGGGTAAATAGTTTGACTGTTGGTGGGCAATTTTTTCAAGTGACACCTGGCGGAATTGCGACGTATGAAGCGATGATGACGTTTAGTTTAAATATCGTTCATGTTCCATACACAACGGCTTTTTCAGCGGCTATTCTTACCCATTTATTCAAATTTATTTTTTCATTTTTCGTTGGATTTATCGCTTACTTATTGGTCCCGATAAAAAGAGAAAAGATAACTGAGTTTCTTCGCAGTAAAAAACATGGATATAACCTTAAATAAACAAAAGGAGGGGATCATTTTGAAGCAGGCATCATCATTTGAAAAAGTCGCCGCGCGATGTTGGAATTTATTGAATGAAGGAAAGCCCTTTACTCCGATCTTCACAGTCGGGACGATGCTTCTATTTCATTTGCAGCATGTAACAGATTGGAAATTATTTCTTTCATTCCTACTCACAATGCCTATTTTCGTTCTTTATTATATTTTCGACTTTCCACTATTTTTGCGAAATTATTTGTGGATTCCGTTTGTTGCCTATCTCGTCATTTTTAATGTCGTTTCACTTCCCCTATTATGTTTAGCAGTGGGGCTTTACTTCTTTTTCACAGTCTTTTTTTGGGGAACACTTTATTATCATTTGCGAATTGGAACATCTTGGTTAAATTTTACCCGCTTTTGGAAATTAGTTTTAAAAAATAGTGATTCGACGAGTGGGAATGCGCAAGAACAATTGCCGAAATTTTTACTACTTCTTTCTTTATGGCACTATTTTTACGTTACAGACTTACGTGTACTAATAGGTGAACAGTGGTCTGTCATAGTAGTTTTTTACGTAAGTATCGCCTTATTTTCTTTTATTTTACATCGGTATTTATTTGATTGGAAACCTTCTGTCATTCCATCCTATACAGAAAATACACCTTCACCCACAGTGCCGAAAACGAATAAAGTCGTCGTCATTGTTATCGATGGAATGAGAAAGGAACGTTTTGAAGAGGCGAATACACCATTTTTAGACAAGCTTCGAAAAAACGGAACAGAGTACGCACAGATGGAAACCGTTTATCCTGCACGTACCGTCGTTTGCTTTACATCGATGTTTACGGGTACTTATCCGTTTGAACATGGGATTAAGTCTAACATGGTATGGAAGTTAGGAATTCGAGTCGAAAGTATTTTTGACTCGCTACGGAAGGTTGGGAAAAAAGGACGACTGCTTGGCATTGCACATTTAGTCGATTCAATGGGTGATGATGTGGAAACGGTGACAGCGGTTATGCATAAGGACCAAGCGGATCGAAACATTATGAATCGAGCTAAGCAAATTATGGAGGAACAAGATCCAGATTTATTTGTCGTTCAATTAATTGGAACGGATCAAATTGGACATAGCCGTGGCGTTTTGTATGATGAGTATATTGAAAAGATAGAGGAAGCGGATAAGCTTATCGAAGAGTATGTTGAATGGCTGAATTCAAAAGGAAAAATGGATGACACGACAATTGTTATTTGCGCTGACCATGGACAGGCAGATGGAATTGGAGGGCATGGACATCTTGATGAAGGAGAGCGATTCGTTCCATTTTTTATGGTCGGACCTTCTGTTGAAAGAGGAAAGGTCGTTCGTGAAAAGCATTCACTCGTATCTTTAGCACCTACGATCAGTTATTTGTTAGGTGCACCATTTCCAAGCCATAGTCGAGGTCCAGTGCTGCTAGAAGCAATCAAACAGTATGAAGGTGAAATGTATGACGAAACAACAAAAAGTAATTGTGTTTCTTCCAGCTTATAATGAGGAACAATCGATTGCGGAAGTCATAAAAAAAATACCGCGTTCGTTCCACCCAAATGTGATAGTGAAAGTATTAGTGGTTGATGATGGTTCACATGACCGTACTGTTGAAGTGGCGACAAAGGCCGGGGCAGATTTTGTTGTTAAGCACGATGAAAATAAAGGTCTCGGTGCAGCCGTCCGAACAGCTCTTGAGCACTGTGTTCAGCTTGGAGCAGATATTGGTGTTATGATCGATGCGGATAATGAATACCCTGCAGAACAAATTCCCAATATACTCACACCGATATTCAACGGTGAAGCTGATTATACGATGGGCTCTCGGTTTTTAGGAACAATAAATGGGATGAAGCTCCATCGTCGTCTCGGAAATTATTGCTTTACATGTTTACAAAGTTTATTATTGCGCAAGTGGATTTTTGATGGGCAGTCCGGTATGCGTGCATTTTCGAAACAAGCAATGATTCATGCTGAAATTATTCATGATTATAATTATGCACAAGTCATAACATTAAACCTTGTAAGGAAAGGGTTTCGTGTGAAAGAAGTTCCGATTACATACAAGGTGAGAACAAAAGGTGAATCCTTCATAAAATTTAAAGCGTATATGAGTTCTGTTTTACCTGCTATTTTAAACGAAATGAAGCGACCGGTTCAGAAAGTAGATATTAAGAAAGATGCTCACGTATTATCCCCATCAATAAAAAATGAAAAGATTTCATAACTTCATTCAGTGGGGGATATACATCCTGATAAGAGAAAGATAAAGAAAGTTGATCGTGTCAACTTTCTTTTTTAATAAAGATAAGACGTATAAACTTTGCACATAGTCGTGTCTAGCTCCAGGCGCCACCGGCTCGAGAGGTCGCAAGAGGATCTTCCAGAAGGGGAAAAGCAACCTTCTAGCCAACTTGACTTGTGCTTAGGGCGCCTTTCGTTTTTGTTCTTCATGTTTGAAAATTTAGTGTACGTTCTTTGAAGTTATTGACACATATGATGATAATTATTATCATTATCATGTAGGAGGATGTCGATATGCACAAATTGAAAAAAACATTATTCTTTTTTATCGTCATGATGATCATGTTTAGTTACATAAAAATTCCATCAGCAAATGCGTATTCGTATGGAGATCCTGGAAAAGAAGATCTTGCGGAAGCTTATAAGGAAATCGATGTGTACACAAAGGATAATGAATGGGATTTAGCAAAAGCCGTATATGAGACGTATGAAAAGGAGTTTGAATTATATTTTAAAAAGCCGAAGGAATTAATTGACGAAGCGTTTCAAACGGAAAACCGTGAATTATTACTTGAAAGCTATCAAGCTGCTCTTACTTTAAACATTGAACGGCGATTACATTTTGCTGAAGACAGTTTCGAAGAGTACGGTCAAGCGAAGCTTTTATTAGCAAAAGCACGTGGTACGTATGATGTGCTATACCCAATAGCATTAGAGGAATTAGGGCAAGAACGTGCAGACAAAATTTACGAAGCGTTTGATAAAGCATTAATTGCATTAGGAAATCCCGGCTTATTCGGAATTGGGAATAAAGAACAAGATGTAGAAGGGTTTCATAAGGAAATCGAGTTTATCATTGCGGAGACAGCTGAAACGTTTCCGCTGCCTCAAAATCAAGAAAGTGATGAATCACATTTAACGGAAGAAAATTTAGGAATTGATACTTCCTTAAATGATGAAAGGAATCCGTTTTGGTTATGGTTTACGGTTGCTCTAGTCATCATTTTCATTCTAATTTTATTTGTTCAAAAAAGAAAGAAAAAAACATCGTGAGACGTTTAAATGAAGGGAGGCTATCTCCATGGATTTTCAAGCTTTTTTAATTACACTTCGTGAAGCGCTAGAGGCGATATTAATCGTCGGACTTATTCTATCCTATTTAACAAGGTTAAATGCCCGAAAATACAATAAATGGGTATTTACAGGGGTGTTTTTAGCCCTTGTTACAAGCTTTGTTGTCGCACTAATTTTCCAAGTTATTTTAACGAGTTTCTCAGCTCTTGGTTCTGAAGTCTATTTAAAAGTTGGGATCATGTTTGCTTCTGTTTTATTATTAACCCATATGGTTCACTGGATGAAAAAGCAATCAAAGGATATAAATAGTGATTTACAAAAAAAGATTCAAGCTGTTGTAACAGCTGGTAGTGCTTCCGCTATGATTATCCATTCCTATCTTGTTGTTGTCCGCGAGGGTGTAGAAACAGTCTTTTACTTTGCAGCCATTTCCGGTGGTGATGTGACGAAAGTGTTTACGAGCTACGGGGCATTAAGCGGCTTATTAATGGCCTTATTAATTGGTTATTTGTTCTTTACCGGAACGATGAAAGTTTCGTTAAAAGCCTTCTTTAATATTACAGGTATTTTAATTATGTTTATTGCTGCTGGCTTACTCGTTCAAGGGATTGGCATTTTGCAAGACTTAGGAAAAATGGGGTCCGTTGTAACGACTGCTGAAGGAAAACCAGCACCACTATATAATATTATTGAAATTATGCCTGAGCATTATGTTGATGAAGTTCATTATGAACGGGATACGGGCAATGAGGTTATGATTAGTGGTCAAATTGGTCTATTTATGGCTGCAATGTTCGGATATAGCCACAATCCATCTTTTGAACAAGTGGCCGCTTATTGGTTGTACTTTATTGGTGTCTTTTTATGGATTAAATTCATCAATAGGGGAAAGAAAAAGCTTCAAACCGATAAGCCAGTCGAAGCGAAATCGGTAAATGCATAACAATAGAATGACTGAATGTAAGAATGGCTCGCCTCTGTGCGAGCCTTTTGATTGCTCGGAGGTGATGAGTTTTTGGCGAATATTATTGAAAGAATGATGAAAACAATCCATTTTCTCTTCATTGTCATGAGTATCGGTATACTCATTTCTTTTCCACTCTCTAGGGTTAGTAGCTGGGATGAAGTGGATTTTAGCTTAGCCGTACATCATTTTGATCTTCTCAATATGCAGCCTCATTTCCCGGGGTACCCTTACTTTGTTTTAGGAGGGATGTTTTTTTCATCGTTTATCAATCATCCAACGTTATCTCTTGTATATTTTAATATTTTCTTATTTGTCTCTTCCTTTTTTCCGATTTATCAGTTAGCAAAACGTGCTGTCCAATCGTACGCGATATATGTGACATCGATGACGATGACGATTTCATATGTAGCGGTTGTAACCGTACAGCCAATGTCAGAAGGGGCTGCACTTTCTGTTTTATGGTGGTACATTTGGTCGCTCATTGTTGCAGAAGAAAGTGAGACGAAATGGGTGAAATGGATTCCTGCATTTCTATTTAGTATATTACTTGGCATCCGGTTATCGTACATTTTATTCGGAATTGGTCTCTTATGGTATTGGGTAGAGGAATGGAAGAAAGGTAAGAAGTGGTCTGTGCTATGGAAACATCTTGTCGTTGCCCTTATTTTTCAATGTATTTGGATTGGAGGTCTTGTTGTTTCAGAAGGTAGCGTAAGCCGTTTCATCTCGTTAGCTTTCGGATTCACGGGTGGACATTTTTCCGATTGGGGAGGAGCCGTAACGACTGAAGAACACTTTTCTTTTTTTGAAAGGATTTTAACGCTACTAGGTCATAACCTCCTATGGACAGGTGTTGCAAGTCAAACGATTGTACTTCTCCTTTTATATAGCTCAATCTTTATTGTCGCCCTTTTCAGGCGCAAAAAACAGTCTATACAAAAGCTCGATATTCTCATTCTTTATAGTTTTATCGCTTATTTTATTTGGGCTCTTCTCGCTCAAAATATTGAAAAACCAAGACATATATTACCACTAGTAACATTGCTTATATTTTGGATTTCATGGAAAGCGTTTTTGTATAGAAAAAAAAGCATAATTGTCTTTCTTTTTACAGCGACCGTATTCGTACAAATGGTTACGTCTTTTTCGTTATTAAAAGAGCAATATGATGATAAACCTGCCATCCATCAGCTTATCGATTATTTAGAAAAGAAAGATGAGCCATTTATCATCTATACGTGGGAAGAAACTCGTGTGATGGAATATTATAACGTACCATATCAACATAAAAGAATTTTAACCTATGCTTTGTTTTTACAAGATACCTCATATTATGAAAATCGAACAATCTATGTGACAAATCATGTTCTTGAAGGGTTTCGAAAGCAAGGTGTCGACGTTTCTGATCGTGTGAAGAAAGTGAAGGATTTTACTTCAAACGAGATTTTTGATCCAGTTTATAGTAAAATTACACTTTATAAATGGGAATAATGGAGTGGTCACTTTGTTTGAGCATTTAAAAGAAAAGTTAGCTGTTCTACCTGACCAGCCGGGATGTTATTTAATGAAAGATAAACATGGAACCGTAATATATGTCGGCAAAGCAAAAGTGTTAAAAAATAGAGTTCGTTCATATTTTACCGGAACACATGACAGAAAAACACTTCGATTATTAAATGAAATTACAGACTTTGAATATATTGTCACCTCTTCTAACATTGAAGCGCTCTTGTTAGAAATGAATTTAATTAAAAAATATGATCCGAAATATAACGTCATGTTAAAGGATGACAAAAGCTATCCATTTATTAAAATTACAGCTGAACGTCATCCACGCTTAATTGTGACGAGAAAGGTAAAAAAGGATAAAGGAAAATATTTTGGACCGTATCCAAATGTTCAAGCAGCTCGAGAAACGAAAAAGCTATTGGATCGAATGTATCCGCTTCGGAAGTGTCAAACATTACCTGACCGAGTTTGCTTATATTATCACATGGGACAGTGTTTAGCTCCGTGTGTTGAAGAGGTTTCAGAAGAAACGAATAAAAGTATGGTTGATGGAATAACGAAATTTTTAAAAGGTGGATACCAAGAAGTTAAAAAAGAATTAACTGAAAAAATGTATCAAGCAGCTGAAGCGTTACAGTTTGAGCGGGCAAAGGAATATCGTGATCAAATTTCATATATGGAAACATTAATGCAAAAACAAAAAATCATTTTTAGTGATTTTGTTGATCGGGATGTGTTTGGTTATTACTATGATAAAGGGTGGATGTGTGTCCAAGTGTTTTTCATTCGACAAGGGAATGTCATCGAGCGTGATGTGTCAATGTTTCCAATCTATCGTGAGCCAGAGGAGGAATTTTTAACGTTCTTAGGCCAGTTTTATTTGAGGGATAACCACTTTCTTCCAAGAGAATTGTTGCTACCTGATGATATAGATGCTGACCTTGCCCACCAACTTTTAGGTGTTTCTATTGTTCAGCCGAAAAAGGGTAAGAAAAAAGATCTCGTTCTTCTTGCTTATAAAAATGCAAAAATTTCTTTAAAAGAGAAATTCTCTTTAATTGAACGAGATGAAGAGCGTACCATTCGAGCGATTGAAAACTTAGGAAAAGTGTTGAAAATTCCAACTCCGATTCGAATAGAGGCTTTTGATAACTCCAATATTCAAGGAATAGATGCCGTTTCGGCTATGGTTGTTTTTATCGATGGGAAGCCAAGCAAAAAGGATTATCGCAAATACAAAATCAAAACGGTAACAGGCCCAGATGACTATGAGTCGATGAGAGAGGTTATTCGAAGAAGGTATACACGGGTGTTAAAAGAAGGTTTGCCAATTCCCGATCTTATTATTGTTGATGGTGGAAAAGGTCAAATGTCAGCAGCAAGCGAAGTGTTAGAAGATGAACTAGGACTAGATGTGCCGGTTGCTGGCTTAGTAAAGGACGATAAGCACCGGACGGCAAATTTGCTGATTGGAGAAGAGCCTACTCTCGTTAAATTAGAACGGAATAGTCAAGAATTTTATTTACTCCAACGAATCCAAGATGAAGTTCATCGATTTGCCATTACCTTTCATCGACAAGTTCGGGGGAAGAATGCTTTTCATTCCGTATTAGATGACATTCCGGGAGTTGGAGAAAAGCGAAAAAAACAATTGTTAAAAGTTTTTGGTTCAGTCGACAAAATTAAACAAGCTTCTGTTGAACAGTTACATGAAGCAGGCATACCTATTCGTGTTGCTGAACAAATTTTAGACAAGTTAAAAAACTGATGTTGCTTTTTAAAAAGTCGTTTGTTAAGATGTATTTAAATTTAATATCGTGATCGTTACGTTCGTTTATGTTATGAAGATAGAGGTGCGAGCTTCAATAGTAAAGTGCAGGAGGAGAATGGACTCTGCTGAATGCACTTGAAAGGGGAGATCGCCGAAGTGAGGAAAGGTCCATTTCTTTACTCGCTGGTTCTGTATTGAATAAATGCAGGATTGTCAAGAAGGAATCTTCTTGGAGAGCTATCTCATTGAAGCAATGCGATAAAGTGAGTTTATTTTCGTTAACAGCTAGCAATGAGATACCTTTTCTCATTGCTTTTTTTATTGCATTCATAAGCTTGAGATTCGTTTTCTCTAAACAGGGCAAATTAAACAATATACCTTCCTTCTTTATTTAACATTTTGAACATCGATCACATTAATTGAAAAAGGATAGAAATAGAGGGAGACATGGATATGGGTATAATAGTTCAAAAGTTTGGCGGAACATCTGTTGGTAGTGTTGAACGAATTCAACATGTAGCCAAAAGGGTCATCTTGGAAAAAGATGCTGGGAACGATGTTGTAGTCGTTGTATCGGCAATGGGGAAAACGACAGATCAATTAGTGTCACTTGCTGAGCAAATGACATCCAAACCTAGTAAGCGGGAGATGGATATGCTGCTGACAACGGGTGAGCAAGTGACGGTTTCCTTGCTTGCAATGGCGCTTAACGAACAAGGATATGAGGCGATATCATATACCGGCTGGCAGGCTGGAATGATGACTGAATCGGTTCATGGAAATGCACGTATTACACATATTCGTACAGAGAAAATGGAGGAACAACTTCAGTTAGGAAAAATTGTCATTGTCGCAGGCTTTCAAGGGATAACAGAAGATGATGAAATTACGACGCTTGGTAGAGGTGGTTCCGATACAACTGCAGTTGCTTTAGCTGCTGCATTAAAAGCAGAAAAATGTGATATTTATACGGATGTTACAGGTGTGTTTACGACAGACCCTAGATATATTGCAGAAGCAAGAAAGCTAGAGGCGATCTCCTATGATGAAATGCTGGAGCTGGCGAATTTAGGTGCTGGCGTGTTGCATCCGAGAGCGGTCGAATTTGCTAAAAATTATCAAGTACCGCTTGAAGTTAGATCGAGTTTGGAATTAGAGAGAGGAACGATTGTAGGGGAGGAAATAAGTATGGAACAAAATCTAGTTGTACGAGGAATTGCATTTGAAGACCAAGTGACAAGGGTATCGGTTTTAGGGTTACCGAATGAAATAAATACACTTTCTACCATTTTTTCGACATTAGCTAATTATGGAATTAACGTAGATATTATTATTCAAAGTTCAACAAATGAAAAGAAAACATCCATTTCCTTTTCTGTTAAAACAGCTGATTTAGGGGATGTGTTAAAAGTCCTTGAAGATTATAAAGAGATTTTAACGTATGACAAAATTGAATCGGAATCAAAATTATCAAAAGTATCTATTGTAGGTTCAGGAATGATCTCCAACCCAGGAGTAGCCGCTCAAATGTTTAAGGAGCTATCCGACCACGGTATTTTAATTAAGATGGTGAGTACATCCGAAATTAAAGTATCAGCTGTTGTAGATGAAGAAAACATGGTGAAAGCAGTAGAAGTGTTACATGAAGCTTTCGAACTTTCAAAACAGAAAGCAACAGTTCAATCATCATGATCTCGTGAGAGTAAGTCTCTAACAGCATGAAAGACAGGGAGCACAATTGCTCCCTACTTCTTATGGTCTTTTGCATCCCACTTAACTGTAAATACGACTTTTTTGGCTCGGTGTTTAATTTCTTCATATGTTTCGGTTACATAGTTATTCATTTGTTCGATTTGTTCTGCAATAAATCCAGCCTCAAGCTGGAAGGATACGTCTTTATTAAGGTCTAAACGCTTGCTTATGAGGTCACTTTGCAATTCAAAAATGAGTTCATTTTTCTTTTCTTGTACTTTTGTTAGCATTCCCCAGTTCGCTGTTTGGAAAAATGAAGCAAGTTCATCAAGTGAAGAAAGTGGATAGTTTCGCGCAAGTCGTTTTCCTGCCCAATATAAAATGGCTGAATGTTCTTTGCCAAGTAAATTCGGAAGTAATACTTCGCGTAAAAGTTCATAACCAAATGCATGGATTTGGAGATTTTCCAGTTTTTCTACATGTTCAGTAAATGTTAATGGTTTCACATATTTCCCCTCTTTCTAAAAGCCAATTTCTATTATATCAAGTTTTGGGGAGTATGAAAGTTTTTCATGATTAGACATTTAAAGAAAAAAGCTGATGTATTTTGACAATGAACCGTTAACAAGTAGATATATATTGATAAAGTAAAATTAGTTAAATTGAATTTTTAAAACGTGAATTTTTCAAAAAATTTTCATACTTGCACGCGTTTTCTTGACGCTATATACAGATGGGAGTAAAATGAATTTGTCATATTTTTTTACCAGAATTTTCGTCATACCTTTGTCGAAAAGATGAACCGCCAATATTTTGACAAAAGTGTGCGCTAAAGCTGGGGAGCAGGAGAGATCCAAAAATTTTAAGTAAACGAGATTAGGGGGTAAAGTTCATGGCTGGTAACAACGAATTTGCCAATCGGAAATTACATTCACTTTTAGGTGTAGTACCTATCGGCATCTTTCTCATTCAACACCTTATTGTTAACCATTTTGCAACAAAAAGTCCTGAGGCGTTTAACAATGCAGCACATTTTATGGAAAATTTACCTTTTAGGTACGTTCTGGAAGCATTTATCATCTTTCTTCCTCTTTTATATCATGCCATTTATGGTATTTATATTGCCTTTACGGCCAAAAACAATGTGAAGAGATATGGATACTTCCGAAACTGGATGTTCCTTCTTCAACGTGTAACGGGCGTCATTACGCTTATATTTATTGCTTGGCATGTGTGGGAAACACGGATTGCCGCTGCGTTTGGTGCAGAAGTGAACTTTGATATGATGGCTGATATTTTAAGCAGTCCTGTCATGCTTGTATTTTATATCGTTGGCGTTCTTTCAGCAATTTTCCATTTCGCAAACGGCCTATGGTCATTTGCTGTAAGTTGGGGAATTACAGTTTCTCCACGTTCTCAGCTAATTTCTTCGTATGTAACGTTCGGAATTTTTGTGGCGCTTTCTATCGTAGGATTACGTGCCATTTTTGCTTTCGTATAATGAAACAATATAGCTAACAAAGGGAGTGGGCCTTATGAGTAGTGGTAAAGTAATCGTTGTTGGCGGCGGATTAGCCGGATTGATGGCAACAATTAAAGCGGCAGAAGCCGGAGTTTCAGTAGATTTGTTTTCGTTAGTTCCTGTTAAACGATCACATTCTGTATGTGCTCAAGGAGGAATAAACGGAGCGGTCAATACAAAAGGAGAAGGAGACTCTCCTTGGGAGCACTTCGATGATACGGTATATGGCGGAGACTTTTTAGCAAACCAACCGCCGGTTAAGGCAATGTGCGATGCTGCACCTGGGATTATCCATCTTTTAGATCGTATGGGCGTTATGTTTAACCGGACCCCTGAAGGATTACTTGACTTCCGTCGTTTTGGTGGTACACAGCATCACCGTACAGCTTTTGCTGGTGCAACAACTGGACAGCAGCTCTTATATGCTTTAGATGAACAAGTTCGTCGCCATGAAGTAGCAGGACTTGTCACAAAATATGAAGGTTGGGAATTTTTAGGTATCATTCAAGATGATGAAGGGGTTTGTCGTGGAATTGTAGGACAAAACTTAAAAACGATGGAAATCCAATCATTCCGTGCAGATGCCGTAATTATGGCAACAGGTGGACCTGGTATTATCTTTGGTAAATCGACAAACTCTGTTATTAATACTGGATCAGCTGCATCGATCGTTTATCAACAAGGTGCCTATTATGCAAATGGGGAGTTTATTCAAATCCATCCGACGGCAATCCCTGGTGATGATAAATTACGTCTAATGAGTGAATCAGCTCGTGGTGAAGGTGGACGAGTATGGACATATAAAGATGGGAAACCGTGGTATTTCTTGGAAGAAAAATATCCTGCATACGGAAACCTTGTTCCACGTGATATTGCAACACGTGAAATCTTCCACGTTTGTGTAGACTTAAAGCTCGGTATTAATGGGGAAAACATGGTTTATTTAGACTTATCTCATAAAGACCCGAAAGAATTAGACATTAAACTCGGTGGTATTATCGAAATTTATGAGAAATTTATGGGAGACGATCCACGTAAAGTACCAATGAAAATTTTCCCTGCTGTTCACTATTCAATGGGTGGATTATGGGTTGACTATGACCAAATGACAAATATTCCAGGATTGTTTGCCGCAGGAGAGTGTGATTATTCACAGCATGGGGCAAACCGTTTAGGTGCAAACTCATTATTATCTGCGATTTTCGGTGGAATGGTAGCAGGTCCTAAAGCTGTTGAATATATGAAAGGTTTAAATAAATCAGCAGAAGACTTATCTTCTAGCCTGTTCGACGGTCGTGTGAAAGAAGAGCAAGAAAAATGGGATAGCATCATGAAGCTTGATGGAAATGAAAATGCATATGTTCTTCATAAAGAGTTAGGAGAATGGATGACAGATAATGTAACAGTTGTTCGTTACAATGACAAACTGTTAAAAACAGACGAAAAAATTCAAGAGCTTATGGAACGTTTCGATCGAATTAATATTAACGATACAGCGAAATGGAGTAACCAAGGGGCAACATTTACTCGTCAGTTAAAGAACATGCTTGAATTAGCACGTGTTGTTACGCTAGGTGCTTACAATCGTAATGAAAGCCGCGGTGCTCATTATAAGCCTGATTTCCCTGACAGAAATGACGAAGAGTGGCTCAAAACAACGATGGCAAAATTTGTTGGAGATAAAGAAGCGCCAAAATTCCATTATGAAGAGGTCGATACTTCATTAATTAAGCCTCGTAAGCGTGACTATACAAAGAAAAAGGGGGAAAAGTAAAATGAGCGAAAGCAAAGTGGTTCGATTTATTATTACGAGACAGGATCAACCAGATTCTGCCCCTTATAAAGAGGAGTTTGAAGTTCCTTATCGTCCGAATATGAATGTGATCTCTGCTTTAATGGAGATCCGTCGTAACCCTGTAAATGCTAAAGGGGAAGAAACAAGTCCGATTACTTGGGATATGAACTGTTTAGAGGAAGTGTGTGGCGCATGTTCAATGGTCATTAACGGGAAGCCACGTCAATCGTGTACGGCACTCATTGATCAGTTAGAACAGCCAATTCATCTAGAGCCGATGAAAACATTCCCTGTTGTTCGTGATTTGCAAGTAGACCGTAGTAGAATGTTTGATTCATTGAAAAAAGTAAAAGCATGGATTCCAATTGATGGTACGTACGATTTAGGTGCGGGTCCTCGTATGCCTGAGAGAAAACGTCAATGGGCATATGAATTGTCAAAATGTATGACATGTGGAGTTTGCTTAGAAGCTTGCCCAAATGTTAATAGTAAATCTAACTTTATCGGCCCTGCTCCACTTTCGCAAGTTCGTTTATTTAATGCCCATCCAACGGGTGCGATGAATAAATCAGAACGTTTAGAAGCGATTATGGATGATGGTGGCCTGGCAAACTGTGGTAACTCTCAAAACTGTGTCCAGTCTTGCCCGAAAGGTATTCCACTTACAACTTCAATCGCAGCCTTAAACCGTGATACAACGATTCATTCCTTCCGTAGATTTTTCGGAAGTGATTATCAAGAAGGGTAATAAGAAAAGCACCTCTTTATTTAGAGGTGTTTTTTCGTAATACGAGAAGAGGAAGCCCTCACCTAAAGGTTTTGTAAAAAAGAAAGAAGATTGGTGGGGGATAACTGAAATCATGAAACAAGTGCAAAGCAAAGACGATAAAGGGGATAGGAATGATGAAACAAGTCGCGTATATTGAACCGAATTTTAACGAATGGGTGAACTCTTTTTCTTTTAAATGTGAAATCAAAGTGAGGTTTTCAGAAACGGATATGTTTGGACATATGAACAATACCGTTCCTTTTACATACTTTGAAGAAGCGAGGATTGAATTTTTTAAATCCATTGGACTTATGCAGGAATGGATGTCCAGCAATAATCAAGGTATTCCTGTTGTAGCTGACTTGCAATGTGACTTTCTTCGCCAAGTATTTTTTGGTGAAACGCTCCACATCCATGTCAAAATCCATCATTTAGGTCGTTCCTCTATCGACCTTCATTACTATGCGAGTAATGAAAAAAATGAGCCTTGTTTTGTCGGACGAGGCACGATGGTTCAAGTGAGCAAAGTTACAGGGAAAAGCGTACCTTGGACAAAAGAGATTTCGGAAATTTTGGAAAAAAATAAAATTTCCTAGTGGTAAAAATTATATCATTCATGTCACAGTATCCTGTCTTTTCACATACTATATGTTGACGAAATATATACCCCATCCTCGAAAGATCAGCTCTCACCTAGCAAGGAGGGTTACAATACTTGAAGGAGAAAGAGTTTCAATCCAAGCCACTATTAACAAAAAGAGAGAGAGAAGTGTTTGAATTACTTGTACAAGACAAAACAACAAAAGAGATTGCTAGTGAACTTTTTATTAGCGAAAAAACGGTCCGGAATCATATATCGAACGCGATGCAGAAACTGGGTGTAAAGGGGCGTTCACAAGCAGTTGTAGAACTTCTCCGAATGGGAGAACTTGAGCTCTAATCAAAATAAAAATGAGGTTTGGCTCATAAATGTCTGATCCTAAGTGTCATTCAATATATAGGTTCATTTACTAATTGTTATGTCTTATATGTTGTTTGGTGAGGTTCTGACGTGAATCTATTTGAGTCGGCCTCATTTAAACGATTGATTAACCAATTTCTCTTTAATGCTATGACATTTTAACTCTTCTATTACCCTCTCTGTAGACAAATGGATCATGTGTAACCGGTAACTATTGCCGGTTATTTTTATCCCTTCGAAATCATTTGATTCTGTTTTACTGGACAACCAATCACAGGTTAGAACGAACATGTTCTGTTTCTTAAGAACCGTGATGAAGAATACTTGAAATTTATGATAAAAACGTGGAAAATATGTATCGTAACGTGTTTAATAAAACAGAAATAATATCAATTGGACGTTTTTATCCCATTCTTGACGGCAGTAAGACCCCTCAAGATTTTGTGAAAAAAGCAAAGAAGATTGTTGGGGAGATGGAAAGAAAAAACCAAAACTGAATGAAGTTTCACTTTATTTGCATGAAATCTTAACCGAGTTTACAAATAGTGAAATGAACCAATCACAAAATTTGTTAATAAAATTACAGCAAGAAATGATGAATAAATGAGGCGATATTTTTGAATAGACCGATTGGAGTAATTGATTCTGGTGTTGGTGGATTAACTGTTGCGAGAGAAATTATGCGACAGTTGCCAAAAGAAGAAATCATTTATTTAGGAGATACAGCTAGATGTCCATATGGACCAAGACCGAAAGAAGAGGTTCGGCAATTCACGTGGGAAATGGCCAGTTATTTATTATCACATTATCAAATCAAAATGTTAGTGATTGCCTGTAACACAGCAACGGCCATTGTGTTAAAAGAAATACAGAACGAATTGAATATTCCTGTTATCGGTGTTATACAACCAGGTGCGAGAGCGGCATTAAATGTGACAAGGAATGGACATATTGGTGTTATAGGTACACAAGGAACCATCTCTAGCGGTGCATATGTTCATGCATTGAAGAAGATTAATAGTAAGACAATTGTTGAAAGTTTAGCATGTCCCCGTTTTGTTCCTTTAGTGGAAAGTGGGAACTATGGAGGGAAACAAGCTCATTATATTGTAAAAGAATCCTTATTGCCTTTTAAAGGAAAACGAATGGATACGCTCATTCTTGGTTGTACGCATTACCCGCTGTTAAAATCGATTATACAAAAGTATGTAGGAAAAGATGTGACGATTATTTCTTCCGGTGATGAAACAGCAAGGGAAGTTAGTACAATCTTATCTTTCAACCATATGTTAAATAGTGAAGAAATAAATGAAAGTCATCGATTTTTAACGACAGGTTCAATAGAGATTTTTCAAAAGATCGCATCCAATTGGTTCGGTTATAATGTGAGAGATGTTGAAAGCATCACATTACAAAAAGCAGCTTGTTCGAAATGAATAAGCTGCTTTCTTTTTGGAAGAAAGGGTTCCTTCGTCGAGTCTGAAAATAAAGAAAAACGGTCTAATTTTTATGCAGGCTCGTATACATAGTAGTACAAACTGCCTTAGGAGGGATTCGAATGCCTAAAAATAGAATAAGGCTAGTGGGTGTAGCCTTATTATCAACTGCTGTGATTATATCTGGGTGCGGATTGTTTGGAGGAAAAACAAACGATGAAATTGACCCGCCTCAGGAAATTTCGTATATGGAAAATAATGAGGATGTCAATCAAAATGCAGAGTCTGCCGAAGGAGAAGAGGGAAAACATAACGAAAAGGATCAAAAGGAACAGGCAACCGAAACGGTACAACGTACTCTATTTTTAATTGACAAAAATGGTATGGTTGTTCCGCAAACACTTGATTTACCAACAACAAAAAGTGTAGCCAAGCAAGTTGTTGAATATTTAGTGGAGGATGGTCCAGTAGCCAATATTTTGCCAAACGGATTTAGAGCCGTGATACCTCGAGGTACAACGGTTCAAAGTGTAAACATTAAAGAAGATGGTACTGCTGTTGTGGACTTTTCAAAAGAATTTACTGAATATCAGCCGAAAGATGAACAAAAAATATTACAAGCCGTCACATATACATTAACGCAATTTGATAATGTCAATAAAGTAAAACTATGGATTAATGGTCATGAACTAAAGGAAATGCCGGTAAATGGAACACCGATTGACGATGGGGTTAGCCGTGAAGATGGGATTAACATAATGACAACTTCTGTTGTTGATATAACCAATTCACACCCGTTAACCGTTTATTATTTAACGGAACGTGAAGGGCAAGTGTATTATGTTCCTGTAACGAAACGTGTTCCTAACACAAATAAAGATTCTGTTGAAGCTGCTGTTGCAGCCTTAATTGATGGTCCGGAATTATCAAGCGGCTTATTAAATGAGTTTCAGCCAGGGGTTAAATTGCTAGAAAGCCCAATGTATGAAGATGGTCAAGTGACATTAAATTTTAATGAGGCTATTTACAGTAGTTTTGACGAGAAGAAAAAGATGATCTCCAAAAACATTTTAGATGCATTAGTGTTAACAGTTACGGAACAACCAGGTGTTGATAGCGTTGTGATCCAAGTAAATGGGAAACAGGATTTAGTGGATGAAGAAGGAAATCAACTAACAAAACCCGTAACGAGACCAGAGAAAGTAAACACTGGTAGTTTTTAATGGTGAAATTTTTGATATACTAATTAAAGTGAGCAAAAGGAGGATAGCTTCTACAGCTTCCTCTTATTTCTTGTTTAGCTCCCATATTCGGCTTACCGGTAATGACTGCCTTAATTCTTATACATAGTGAAGTTAGTTTGGAGGGTATTTTATGCGACATGATGGAAGAAATCGAGATGAGCTAAGACGTGTTGAAATCGTCACAGATTTTATAAAACATCCAGAGGGCTCTGTTTTAATTTCAGTAGGAGATACAAAAGTGATTTGTAATGCAAGTGTTGAGGATCGTGTCCCTCCTTTTATGCGTGGAGAAGGAAAAGGATGGATTACAGCTGAATATTCCATGTTACCTCGTGCCACCGAACAAAGGACGATTCGTGAATCGTCAAAAGGAAAAATTTCCGGTCGTACGATGGAAATACAACGGCTCATTGGTCGTGCATTAAGAGCGGTTGTTGATTTAGAAAAGCTTGGAGAAAAAACAATTTGGATTGATTGCGATGTTATTCAAGCGGATGGAGGAACGCGGACAGCTGCTATCACCGGCTCATTCATTGCAATGACGTTAGCAATCGGTCGTTTAGTTGAAAAGGGTAGTTTAAAGAAAATGCCAATTTCAAACTTCCTTGCAGCAACGTCCGTTGGGATTGACCCAGAGCTAGGAGAAATTTTGGATTTAGATTATGTAGAAGACTCAAAAGCCGCAGTAGATATGAATGTTGTCATGACAGCTAGCGGTGAGTTTGTAGAATTGCAAGGAACTGGTGAAGAATCCACTTTTTCGAAAAATCAATTGTTTCAGTTGCTGGAACTAGCAGAATACGGGATTTTAGAACTTATCGAGAAGCAAAAAGAAGTGTTAGGACCACTAGCAGCAAAGATCGGAGAGAATAAGGAGTAAATGATGAAACAAATTGTGATTGCAACAAAAAATGCGGGGAAAGTTCGAGAATTTAAAGAGATGCTAGAGCCAAAAGGTTTTCAAGTTCTTTCACTTCTCGATTTCGATCAGAATATAGATGTGGAGGAAACAGGAACGACATTTGTCGAAAATGCCGTGCTCAAGGCAGAGACAATTTCCAAAATGATAGGAAAACCAGTTATTGCAGATGATTCCGGATTAGCGATCGATGCATTAAATGGGGAGCCAGGTGTCTACTCAGCACGTTATGCCGGTGCTGAAAAAAATGATCAACAAAACATTGAAAAGGTTCTTCAAAAATTAAAAGGTGTTCCAAATGATGAACGTACAGCTCGGTTCCATTGTGTTTTAGCTGTAGCACATCCGGAAAAAGAAACGATTACGGTAGAAGGTACATGTGAAGGATTCATTACGGAAGAGCCGATTGGAGAAAATGGATTTGGATATGATCCGATTTTTTATGTGCCTTCAAAAAGTAAATCAATGGCACAATTACATAAGACTGAAAAAAACACGATTAGCCATCGTGCAAATGCATTAAAGAAATTAGAAAACATAATCAATCAGTGGGGAGAATAAACGATGAAAGTGCTTATCATTAGTGATAGTCACGGTCAAACAGATGTGTTACATCGTGTAAAAGAACGCCATTTAACGGAAGTTGATGCGATCATTCATTGTGGAGATTCTGAACTAATGAAGGATGACTTAGCGTTAGATCGCATGATTGTCGTAAGAGGGAATTGTGATTTTGAAACATCTTTTATGAACGATCATATTGAACAGATGAATGATATCAAGTTTTTCGTTACACATGGTCATTTATATTCTGTCAAATCGACGTTAATGAAACTAAAATATAAAGCGGAAGAAGTAAATGCAAATGTTGTCTGTTTTGGCCATTCTCATATCGCTGGGGCTGAAATGATTGACGGTATACTATTTATCAATCCAGGCAGTATTTCATTACCGAGGATGCGAAAAGAAAAAACATATGTTATACTAAATATAGCCAAAGGCCAAGCAAACGTCGATTTTTATGACGAAAATGGAGATTTGTTAACAAATATGTCCACGGCTTTTCAATATGCTTAAACCATCTATGAGGGAGAATTGATTTTCTCCCTCAAAAAAACAAAAAAGTTGTTGACATATCTTTATGATACTAATATAATAATAATTGTCGTTAAGATGTTACAGCAAATTTGCACAAAAAATATGTCCCAGTAGCTCAGCTGGATAGAGCAACGGCCTTCTAAGCCGTCGGTCGGGAGTTCGAATCTCTCCTGGGACGCCATTCTATTTACATACAATTACCCTTATCTTAATGGATAAGGGTTTTTTTATGTTTAAATACTTTTTTTGAAGAAAATATCTTTGATATTATTTGTGCATTTGCTGTGTTCATTATGATCACTTCTTATGAATATTTCGCTTTCAAAGAATTATGATTTCGTTTTAAAGACCATTTCCTGATTCTGCAATAGAAAAATTTTTGGAAATTTTTTTTGATTATAAAAAGTTGATTGTAATAAGGATGTAAGCGGTAACAAGTTTATTTATTAATCTAAATTATCAAATAATTTAATAAAATGGTGTTGACTGTTTTTAAAAATGGGCGTAATATAAGCTCAAACAATCTTACATCAACACATAGAATATTTATCCAACTTTTCAAAAAATCAATGATTGTATATGAATGGAGTGGAATATTTTCGATCGGATGTAGCATACAATTCGATTATATGAAAAAGAGTAAAATCATTATACTGAATATTAGGAATTTTAAAAAATAATGTATAAAACGTTGAAGAGGATAAGTAGTCATTGGACTTAGGTATCTACAGAGAGCCGGAGGAGCTGGAAACCGGTGTTACCACCCAATGATGAACTCACCTCAGAGTGTCAATTTGAAAGAATAATCAAGTAGAATTGACCGGGTGTACTGGTAATGCACTCGTTATTAAAACGAATGGAGATTGATCTGTTCATGAGGTGGTCATAGACCATGAATAAGGGTGGTACCGCGGAGAGAAGTCCTTTTCGCCCCTTGCGCTTACAGAAAGTAGGTTGCATTAGGGGTGGGAAGGTTTTTTATTTTACTTTCATTAAAAATGGTATTAATTAGCATTTGTATAAAGGAGGCAAAAAAATGAACGCCAAAGTGCCAGTGAATAAATCGGCAACCGCACGCACAAAAATGTCGGGAGCAGAGATGTTAATTGAGGCATTAAAACGTGAAAAGGTAGAAGTGATTTTTGGATATCCAGGTGGAGCAGTATTACCAATTTACGACAAACTGTATAATTCAGGAGTGTTTCATGTTTTAACGAGGCATGAACAAGGTGGGATTCATGCAGCAGAAGGATATGCGAGAATATCTGGAAAGCCTGGGGTGGTCATTGCCACTTCAGGACCTGGTGCAACTAATCTTATCACAGGCCTTACGGATGCCATGATTGATTCACTACCACTTGTTGTTATTACCGGCCAAGTTGCTTCAACAGTGATTGGCTCAGACGCTTTCCAAGAAGCGGATGTGATCGGCATTACAATGCCAGTAACAAAACACAATTACCAAGTTCGCGATGTGAATGACTTACCTCGAATTATGAAAGAGGCTTTTCACATAGCATCAACAGGAAGACCTGGACCTGTACTAATTGACATTCCTAAAGATGTTTCCGTTACGGAAGGGATGTTTGAATATGACCAGTCCATTTCGCTTCCGGGGTATCAGCCAACGACAGAACCAAATTATTTACAAATACGTCGATTAGTAGAAGCGGTAAGCAGAGCTAAAAAACCGGTCATTTTAGCAGGTGCTGGAGTATTACATGCAAAAGCGTCTTCAGAACTAAAATCCTATATCGATCAACAACAAATACCAGTTGCCAATACATTACTTGGTTTAGGCAGTGTTCCAGCAGATCATCCTCTATTTCTCGGAATGGCCGGAATGCACGGAACATATACAGCAAACATGGCTTTATACGAATGTGATTTATTAATTAGTATCGGTGCACGGTTTGATGATCGTGTTACTGGAAATTTAGCTCATTTTGCCCCGAAGGCAACGGTTGCCCATGTTGATATTGATCCTGCAGAAATCGGAAAAAATGTTGAAACACAAATACCTGTAGTTGGGGATGCAAAATTGGTGTTAAAGCTTCTTATCGAGCAAGATGGGAAGAGAAGTGATAATAGCGAATGGCTCAAGCATTTAAACCGCTATCAATCAGAATTTCCGCTTTGGTATGAACAATGTGAAGGAGTTATTAAACCTCAAGCAGTAATAGAAAAAATTTACGAATATACAAATGGAACAGCGGTTGTTACGACAGATGTTGGCCAGCATCAAATGTGGGCAGCACAATATTATAAATTCCATTCGCCAAATCGATGGGTGACATCTGGTGGATTAGGAACGATGGGCTTTGGGTTACCATCTGCTATTGGCGCTCAATTAGCCGACCAGAAAGCAACGGTTGTCGCTTTATTAGGGGATGGAGGCTTCCAAATGACCTTCCAAGAGCTAGCTGTCATTAAAGAATTAAATTTACCGATTAAAGTAATTGTTTTAAATAATCGTTCACTTGGAATGGTTCGTCAATGGCAGGAGATTTTCTACGATAAACGTTACTCTCACTCTGTTTTTGACACACAGCCAGATTTTATTAAATTGGCAGAAGCTTTTGGCATTAAAGGCGTTCAAATTAATCATTCGGATGATTGGGAGAACGTGTTAAAGCAGTCGTTTGAGTCGAGAGAACCTGAGCTTATTGAAGTGATCGTAGCTTCAGAGGAAAACGTCTATCCAATGGTAGCACCTGGTAAAGGAATTCATGAAATGGTGGGGGTAAAAAAATGAGGCGGATTATTACGATAACTGTGATGAACCGTTCAGGTGTTTTAAACCGAATCACCGGTTTATTTACAAAAAGAAATTACAACATCGAAAGCATTTCTGTCGGTTATTCAGAAGTTGAAAATGTGTCAAGGATGACTTTTGTTGTCAATGTAAAAGAGGAAAAGGAAGTTGAACAAATTACGAAACAGCTTAACAAGCAAATTGAAGTGTTGAAGGTAATGGATATTACCAATCAATCCATTGTGGCAAGAGAGTTAGCTTTAATTAAAGTCGGAGCGAATCCATCAACAAGAATGGAGATGTCCGGCCTCATTGAGCCATTTAGAGCATCGATCATTGATGTTAGTCGCGAAAGTCTAGTTGTTCAAGTAACTGGTGAGTCGAATAAAATTGATGCTTTAATTGATTTATTAAAGCCATATGGCATAAAGGAAATCGCCAGAACAGGTGTAACAGCATTCCCAAGAGGGACGCAAAAACAGCAAACTGCGGAGAAAAATTTCTCCATAGTATAAATCACACAATAAAAATGGAAAAAGAAAGGGAGAGGAAAAATGACAAAAGTTTACTATAACGGAGATGTAAATGATCAAGTATTAAATGGGAAAAAGGTAGCAGTTTTAGGATATGGTTCTCAAGGTCATGCCCATGCCCTGAACTTAAAAGAAAGTGGTGTAGATGTCGTTGTTGGTGTTCGACCTGGAAAATCGTTTGATAAAGCAAAAAAGGATGGTCTACAAGTAACAACTGTAAAAGAGGCTGTTGAACTTGCCGATGTTGTCATGGTATTACTGCCAGATGAAAGACAAAAAGAAACGTATGAAAATGAAATTAAACAAGGTTTAAAACCTGGTAACGCTCTAGTGTTTGCACATGGATTTAATGTTCATTTTAATCAAATTGTACCACCAGCTGATGTAGATGTGTTTTTAGTAGCACCGAAAGGACCGGGGCATCTCGTGCGCAGAACGTACACTGAAGGTGCTGGAGTTCCAGCGTTAATCGCGGTTGAACAAAACGTAACAGGAGAAGCGAAAGAGTTAGCATTGGCGTACGCGAAAGCGATTGGAGCTGCACGTGCCGGAGTATTAGAAACAACGTTCAAAGAAGAAACAGAGACAGACTTATTCGGAGAGCAAGCGGTGTTATGCGGTGGTTTAACATCCCTTGTAAAAGCTGGATTTGAAACATTAGTGGAAGCTGGCTATCAACCGGAAGTTGCCTATTTTGAATGTTTACATGAATTAAAGCTTATTGTCGATCTCATGTATGAGGGTGGATTATCAAATATGCGTTACTCCATCTCTGACACCGCACAATGGGGAGATTTCGTATCAGGTCCAAGAGTCGTCGATGCACGTGTGAAAGAAAATATGAAAGCAGTTCTAGAAGACATTCAAACTGGTAAATTTGCAAAAGAGTGGATTGTAGAAAATAAAGTGAATCGCCCACAATTTACGAGCATCAATAAAAGAGAACAAGAGCATCAAATTGAGAAAGTAGGAGAAGTGCTGCGTGAAATGATGCCGTTTGTTAAACAGAATAAAAAGGAAGCGGTGGTAGCAGGTGAAAAAGGTTAATTTCTTTGACACTACTTTACGAGATGGAGAACAATCAGCGGGAGTCAATCTAAACCGTAAAGAAAAGCTTGAAATTGCTAGACAACTAGAACGACTTGGGATGGATATTGTTGAGGCAGGATTCCCTGCCTCCTCCCAAGGTGATTTCAAATCCGTTCAGGAAATTGCCAAAACTATTCGCGATTGTTCCGTCACAGGGTTAGCAAGATCTGTTCAATCTGATATTGATGCAGCATGGGAAGCATTAAAAGATGGAAGTGAGCCGCGTTTACACGTCTTTATCGCAACTTCACCGATTCACCGAAAATATAAATTGAAGATGACAGAAGATGAAGTGATTGACAATGCTGTTCGAGCGGTTAAATATGCAGCAAAGTTCTTCCCTGTTATCCAATGGTCTGCTGAAGACGCTTGCCGGACAGAATTGCCGTATTTAGCGAGAATTGTTGAACAAGTGATTGACGCTGGCGCAAATGTTATTAACATACCGGATACAGTCGGGTATATTAACCCACTCGAATACGGAAAAATATTTGAATATTTAAAAAACAATGTCAAGAACATAGATCATGTCATCCTATCCGCCCATTGTCACGATGACTTAGGAATGGCTGTAGCCAACTCATTAAGTGCCATCGAACATGGAGCAGGACAAATTGAAGGGACAATTAATGGAATTGGAGAGCGAGCTGGAAATGCAGCGTTAGAAGAAGTAGCAGTTGCCCTCCATATCCGTAAAGACCATTATGGTGTTGAAACAAACATGCGTTTAGAAGAAATTAAACGAACAAGTGATTTAGTTAGTAAATTAACCGGTATGGTCGTACCTCCAAATAAAGCGATTGTTGGGAATAATGCATTTGCGCATGAATCAGGGATTCACCAAGATGGTGTATTGAAAGAGAAAACAACGTATGAAATTATTTCACCTGAATTAGTTGGTGTAAGTACAAATAATTTAGTACTTGGTAAGCATTCAGGGCGCCATGCATTCCGTGTAAAATTAGTAGAATTAGGCTTTTTACTTGAAGATGAAGCCGTAAACAAATTGTTCCATACATTTAAACAACTTTCTGAAAAGAAAAAGGAATTGACGGAAGATGATTTAGTTGCCCTCGTTTTAGAAGAGCAGCTAAAAGGAGAAGAAGGAACATATGAATTAGTTTCTTTACAAGTAAACTATGGAACAGAAGGGGTACCGACTGCAGGTGTTACATTAAAAGATCAGAATCAAACGGTTATCCAAGAAGCTGCGACTGGAAATGGTAGTGTAGAAGCCATTTATAATACATTAGAACGATGCATGAAGCAGTCGATTACACTATTAGACTATCGAATTCAATCAAATTCAGGTGGTCGTGATGCACTAGCTCAAGTGTACGTCAAAGTAAAAGTGGATAACGTGGAAATGGGTGGGCGAGGAATTGCTCAAGATGTGTTAGAAGCATCCGCAAAAGCTTATATTAATGCTGTGAATCGTGCTGTATTAATGAAATATACGACAAACATGAATATTCAACCAACAGTATAAGACAATCTGGGGGGATGGAAAAATGACGAAAAAAATTGCTGTATTACCTGGTGATGGAATTGGTCCGGAAGTAGTTCAAGGTGCGATTGAAGTGTTACAAGCCATTGGGAAATATTATCATCATGATTTTGAATTCCACTATGGAAAAATCGGAGGTGTGGCGATTGACCAATTCGGCACGCCATTACCAGATGAAACAATTGAGCTTTGTCAAAAGTCCGACGCGGTTTTACTTGGTGCCGTAGGGGGGCCAAAATGGGATCAAAATCCAACTCACTTACGTCCAGAGAAAGGATTGCTAAAAATTCGTAAGGAGCTCGATTTATACGCAAACCTTCGTCCGATTCAGGCTCACTCATCCCTTCAAGCGAAGTCTCCATTTAAAGGAGAGCATTTAGCGGGAGTCGATTTTGTCATCGTTCGAGAGCTTACCGGCGGTTTATATTTTGGTAAGCCAAGTGAGCGTACACAACGAAATGGGGAAGAAACGGTTGTTGATACATTATTTTATAAACGAAAAGAAATGGAACGTATTATCGAATCTGCTTTTCAATTAGCTCAAAAACGAAGAAAGAAAGTAACTTCTGTCGATAAAGCAAACGTGTTAGAGTCGAGCAAGCTTTGGAGAGAAGTGGCAAATGATGTTGCCCGTAAATTCCCAGATGTTGAACTTGAACATATGCTTGTGGATAATGCTGCGATGCAAATTATTCACCGTCCACAACAATTTGACGTACTCGTTACGGAAAATATGTTTGGAGACATTTTAAGTGATGAAGCATCGATGTTAAGTGGGTCACTAGGAATGTTACCTTCTGCTAGCTTATCGACAAGTGGGTTGCATCTGTATGAACCGGCACACGGATCTGCTCCAGATATTGCAGGAAAACAAGTAGCTAATCCAATTGCCATGATCTTATCTGCTGCTATGATGCTAAGACATTCTTTCGGACTTGAAGAAGAAGCTGGTGCAATTGAAAAAGCTGTGAAGCATGTGCTCGAATCAGGGAAGCGAACAATGGATTTAACAACGCTAGGAGGAGCATTTGTTCATACAACTGAAATGGTAGAAGAAATTAAAGAAGCATTAGCAGATGACTTTGCGATTCTAAATATTATGGAAGCATACGCATAAAATGCGAATTGAGCTTTTCTTTCAAAAGAAGGAAAAGCTCAATTTCATCTAGTATGATTACCGGTTGAATCATTTCAAATAATCGCCGTAATGGTAGGGGGAGCTAAAATGAAACCACGTAATATTATTGAGAAAATTTGGGATGACCATGTTGTTGTTAGTGAAAAAGGAAAACCAGATTTAATCTATATAGATTTGCACTTAATTCACGAAGTAACTTCACCTCAAGCTTTTGAAGGCTTAAGGGTAAAGGGAAGAAAAGTTCGTAAGCCAGAACAAACATTTGCTACGATGGATCATAACATTCCGACAAAAAATCGCTACATCATAGAAGATGAGGTTGCGAAAAATCAAATTTCAGCACTTGAACGAAATTGTCATGAATTTGGAATTGAACTAGCTGGTTTAGATAGTGAGGATCAAGGGATTGTCCACGTTATCGGTCCTGAGTTAGGCTTAACATTGCCGGGAAAAACGATTGTTTGTGGTGATAGTCATACATCGACTCATGGAGCATTTGGGGCTTTAGCATTTGGAATTGGAACGAGTGAAGTAGAACATGTTCTTGCGACACAAACGCTTTGGCAACATCGCCCGAAAACATTAAAAATTGACGTAACAGGATCTTTACAAGAGGGAGTTACGGCTAAAGATGTCATCCTTTATATTATTGGACAATACGGGGTAGATTTTGGGACGGGTTATGTCATTGAATATACAGGCGATTGTATAAAAAAGATGACGATGGATGAACGAATGACCATTTGTAATATGTCAATTGAATTTGGTGCTCGAGCAGGCCTCATTGCTCCGGATGAAACAACATTTGCTTATATAAAGGATAGAAAATATGCACCAAAAGGGGAAGCTTTTCATGAAGCGGTTCAGTATTGGAAGTCGTTAACGACAGATGAAGGTGCTTCGTTTGATCAAACAATTGTCATTGAAGGGGAAAAAATTGCTCCGATGGTCACATGGGGAACGAACCCAGGTATGGTCGTTCCAGTCAATAAGTCTATTCCGTCATTAGCCGATGCGAAAAATGAAAAAGAATTGCAATCTTTTAAACGGGCCTATGAATATATGGGCGTTTGCGAGAATGAAAAAATTGAACAGATTTCGGTTGACTACGTGTTTATCGGTTCTTGTACAAATTCAAGATTATCTGATTTACGTCAAGCAGCTCAAATTGTGAAAGATAAAAAAGTACATCCTGATGTAACGGCTATTGTTGTGCCAGGGTCACAAAGTGTAAAAAAACGAGCAGAAGAGGAAGGGATTCATCAAATCTTTTTAGAAGCAGGCTTTGAGTGGAGAGAATCAGGTTGTAGTATGTGTTTAAGTATGAATAATGATGTTGTACCAGCGGGAAAACGATGCGCATCAACTTCAAATCGTAATTTTGAAGGCCGTCAAGGAAAAGGGGCGAGAACGCATTTAGTGAGTCCTGTGATGGCCGCAGCTGCAGCCGTTTATGGTCGTTTTGTCGACATTCGAAAAATTCAAGTTGAAACAGTCTTATAAGGGGAGGGGAAAGGATATGCAACCATTTAAAACGTTAACGAGCAAAGTCGCCGTATTAAATCGCACAAATGTTGATACCGATCAAATTATCCCGAAACAGTTTTTAAAAAGGATTGAACGGACAGGTTATGGAAAATATGCCTTTTTTGACTGGCGTTATTTAGAAAATGGCGAAGAAAATAAAGAATTCGAATTGAATAACCCTCGCTATAAGGGGGCAAACATTTTACTCGCTGGAGCGAATTTTGGTTGCGGTTCTTCACGTGAACATGCACCGTGGGCTCTAGCTGATTACGGATTCAAAGTCATTATGGCACCATCATTTGCCGACATTTTTTATCAAAACTGTTTAAAAAACGGTCTTTTACCGATTCGTGTTGATGAAGAAACGATGGCGATATTATTGAAAAAAGCATCTCAATCTCCTTATCAATGTACGGTAAATCTTGAAAAACAGCAAGTAAGCGATGAAGATGGATTGCGGTTTTCTTTTAATATTGACCAACATTGGAAAGACATGCTCTTAAATGGAAGAGATGAAATTTCTTTTACCTTATTATATGAAGAAAAAATTTCAAACTATGAAAAGATGAGAAAAGCGCAGCGTTCATAACCTGCGCTTTTTAATAGTAATATATATCATTTCTCGTGAAACTAGATCTTCTTGTTTTATTCGAAACAGACTGGTAAACTTGTAGGAAACATACGATAAAGAGGGTATTCCACCATGAAAAAAGATGAAAGGAAAGTTGTACCCTTTCCGGGTGTTAAGAAGCGGCTAATTGATAAAGGAATGGAAGCCATTAAAGAAAAGAACTTTAGCCAAGCGCTAGCACATTTCCAAGAAGCGGAGAAGTGGGATGCAGAAAATAGCGAAGTACAACTTGGGAAGGCGATCAGTTTATTAGAACTGGGCGAGCTTAAAGAGGCAAAAGACATTTGTAAGCAAATGCTGCATGAAGATCGTGGCAACTATTTTACTGTTTTACAAATTTATTTAACGATATTGATTCAAATGGGAAAGTATGATGAGGTTCAAGCGACAATAGAAGTCGTATTAGAGGAAAATAAAGTTCCGGCTAATTATGCGGAGCAATTTTACAAGTTATTAGATTTCGCTCGAAAAATGAATCAAAATGAGGGTGAGAAAATCTCAGAAGATGAGTTGAACCTTCATGATCTTCTTACAACCGTAGAAGAACAAGTAAAGTATGTTCATACTTTACAACAAACAAACTGCATGAATCATATGCATTCGATACATATTTTATTGGAACATCCGAATGTTCATCCGGTTGTAAAAACAATGATCCTGCAAGTATTGAAAGATCAGGAAGTATTTCGTAAAATCGATATACATAAGTTTGGAAAGAATATGACGATTATACCAATTGAGCTAAAGGATATTTCTGAAGAAGATTTTGTCCAACGAGTGTTAAATAAGCTAGAGGACTATTTGTCAAATGAAAATCCAACATTGTATGAAGCATTAAAGGAGCTATGGATTCGCCATCTATATGTTATATATCCGTTTCATCCTATTCCCGAGCGTGAAAACGTATGGGCTGCTGCCTTACATCAAATTGGATATGAAATGTATGGAATTGAAATAGATCGAAAAGAAATAGTTGAAACATATCGAGTAACAGAACACGAATTAAGTGATGTTTGCCAACAAATTAAGTACATAGAAGAAATTTCAAACTTGCAAATATAGTGTATCTATTGAAAGCAAGAGATTGTATGTTATAATAAAATGGTTGCAAAAGAATGTTTTTTGAATGAGCATTTTGCATCTAAAGCTTGTTACATACGGGTATATATTGGGATGACTTGTTAAAACTGAACAAGCATAATTTCTTAACGGTATATGAAACAATATTTATAGATTGTTGGAGGGAAACACATGGCAGTTAAATGGGAAAAGTTAGAAAACAATGAAGGTGTGTTAACAGTAGAAGTTGATGCACAACAATTTGACAACGCATTAGATCAGGCGTTCAAAAAAGTAGTTAAGCAAGTATCAATTCCTGGATTCCGTAAAGGAAAGGTACCTCGTAGCCTATTTGAAAAGCGTTTCGGCGTTGAAGCATTATATCAAGATGCTTTAGATATTATTTTACCAGTTGCTTATCCAAATGCTGTTGAAGAAGCGGGCATTGAGCCAGTCGATCGTCCGGAAATTGACGTTGAGCAAATTGAAAAAGGTCAAACATTAGTGTTTACTGCAAAGGTAACAGTTAAACCTGAAGTGAAATTAGGTGAGTACAAAGGTTTAGGTGTTGAGAAAGAAGATGCAACCGTTACAGACGAGGATGTTGAAAATGAATTAAAGCAATTACAAGAACGTCATGCTGAGCTTGTTGTAAAAGAAGATGGAAAAGTTGAAGAAGGCAATACCGTTGTCATCGACTTTGAAGGTTTCGTTGACGGTGAAGCGTTCGAAGGCGGAAAAGCAGAGAACTATTCTTTAGAAATTGGTTCAGGAACATTTATTCCTGGATTTGAAGAGCAATTAATGGGTCTTGAAGCAGGTGCTGAAAAAGATATCGAAGTTACTTTCCCAGAAGAGTATCATGCAGAAAACTTAGCTGGTAAACCGGCTACGTTCAAAGTGAAGCTTCATGAAATCAAAGCGAAAGAACTTCCAGCATTAGACGATGAATTCGCAAAAGATGTAAATGAAGAGGTAGAAACTCTTGATGAGCTTAAAGCGAAAACAAGAGAACGATTAGAAGAGCAAAAGAGCCAGCATGCAGAAAACAAGCTTCGCGATGATTTAGTAGAAAAAGCTGCTGAGAACGCTGAAGTAGAAATTCCAGAAGTGATGGTTGACCAAGAAGTTGACCGCATGATGAAAGAGTTCGAACAACGCCTTCAAATGCAAGGTATGAACTTAGAGTTATACTTCCAATTCTCTGGTCAGGATGAAGATGCTTTACGTGAACAAATGAAAGAAGATGCGAAGAAGCGTGTGAAATTCAATTTAACATTAGAAGCGATTGCAAAAGCGGAAGAAATTACTGTTTCTGATGAAGAAGCTGATGCAGAAATTGCGAAAATGGCTGAAATGTACAACATGTCAGCTGAAAATGTAAAAGCAGCTCTTGGTTCAACTGAAGGAATTAAAGAAGATTTAAAAGTTAGAAAAGCAATTGATTTTCTTGTAGAAAATAACTAATTTGCTGCATATATATTAGTAACAATGTAAATAACTAAAACCTTATAAAACAAGGCGCGACTCGATCGTGCCTTGTTTTGTAACAATCTTTACATATTGGTGCTTTCTATACATAATCGATACAACATTTATCATAGACTTAAACAATACATGAAACGATTGAAAGAACTTGTCAGTAACTTACCTAAAAAATACGTTAGAGGATTGAAGGAATATACACAGTTTATAACGAATTACATAACAAATAAGTAGTATTGTTTTTGGCTGAACGTAATGATGATTACGGGAGGAAGTTTTGGTTGACTTCAACTTTTTAAAGGTTGGATTATTTTGCGCTAGTCTAGTTGAATAAGAATGGATATTGTTTTTAAATGACATGAAATGGGTATTCTAAACAATAATAGTACATACTTAATCGTAAACGTGAAACATATCTTTTTATTATCGCTTTTCTTTCGTGTATAATAAATGCAATACATACTTGAGCTTTCGTTTTTTAATGTATTTGTACCCAATTTCCCTATTTTGTAATAATTAGGTCAATGATGTCAATTGCATATTAGGGTTTTTTGGAGATAGAGATAAAGAACCAAGGGGTGATAAACATGATTAAATTTAATGATGATAAAGGTCAGCTTAAATGTTCATTTTGTGGAAAAACACAAGATCAAGTTCGTAAGTTAGTAGCTGGTCCGGGTGTATATATATGTGATGAATGTATTGAACTTTGTACTGAAATAGTTGAAGAGGAGCTTGGTACGGAGGAAGAAGTTGAATTTAAAGATGTACCGAAGCCAAAAGAAATTCTAGAAATTTTAGATGAATATGTTATTGGGCAAGAGCAAGCGAAAAAATCGTTATCAGTAGCGGTATATAATCATTATAAACGGATTAATTCAAATAGTAAGATTGATGACGTGGAACTATCGAAAAGTAATATTGTATTAATCGGACCAACAGGTAGTGGTAAAACACTTCTAGCTCAAACGCTCGCGAGAATCTTGAATGTGCCGTTTGCCATCGCAGATGCAACTTCTTTAACAGAAGCTGGATATGTGGGGGAAGATGTTGAAAATATCTTACTTAAGCTGATTCAAGCTGCGGACTATGATGTTGAGAAAGCCGAAAAAGGGATTATTTACATCGACGAAATTGATAAAGTAGCACGTAAATCTGAAAACCCATCTATTACGCGTGATGTTTCCGGAGAAGGTGTACAACAAGCATTGCTGAAAATTTTAGAAGGTACTGTTGCAAGTGTACCGCCACAAGGTGGACGTAAGCATCCACATCAAGAGTTTATTCAAATCGATACGACAAATATTTTATTTGTGTGTGGTGGGGCGTTTGATGGTATTGAACAAATTATTAAACGTCGCTTAGGGCAAAAAGTAATCGGCTTTGGTGCAGATAATAAACAAAAAGAATTAGATCAAAAAGAGCTACTGTCTAAAGTTCTTCCGGAAGATTTGCTGAAATTTGGATTAATTCCAGAGTTTATTGGTCGTCTTCCCGTTACAGCAAGCTTATTACCGCTTGATGAAGATGCGCTCATTCAAATTTTAACAGAACCGAAAAATGCCCTCGTTAAGCAATATCAAAAGATGCTTGATTTAGATGGAGTAGAACTTGAATTTGAAGAAGAGGCGTTACGTGAAATTGCCAAAAAAGCAATTGAACGAAAAACTGGAGCGCGTGGTCTTCGCTCGATCATAGAAGGAATTATGTTAGATGTGATGTTTGACTTACCTTCTCGTGACGATGTTTCAAAATGTATCATTACGGCTGAAACTGTAACAGCTAAAACATCACCTAAATTAGTGATGAATGACGGTACCGTTTTAGTTAATAATAAAGACACTAAAACGTCTGCTTAAAGAACAAATCGCGAATTGTTCAGAGAAGTTAGATGTTAGAGGTCAGAATAGTCGAAATCGGTGAAATGGCCGATTTCAATGGATAAATTCGGTTTCCGATAACCGATAAACGAAAATATAATTATTATTTGAAAAACATCTCCAACCATTGGAGATGTTTTTTGCTGTTAAGGAAATTATACATTTCCAATATGTAGACTCTGTTCATAGTTGCTTGCGGCAAGCAAACTTCCCATTTCATCCATACGATCAGTTAATGTTGACTGAAACGTCGCTCGAGTTTTCTTTATCTCCTACTGAAATGGTACAGTTTGCACGCCGCTTTTAGCGAAGCTATCGCATTTTTTGTTCCTATTAAAAAGAAAGGTCTGTTTTACATGTTGGGCATGTAATCATTTTTAATTCATACGTTTCACAATCAAAGTAGTATGATTCTTCGCCACCACAATCACATGTGATTTGTACTACGATATCGCCTTTTGAAGCATCCATATTCATAAATATCCCCCTCATTTTTTAAAAGGTGAGTATGATACGCTAAAATAGCCAGTTTGTACGCGGTTCGGTGAACGTTCTACACTTTTGTTTACTAGCGTATGCGTATTTAATCTTATATATGCTAATACGTTTAATGTGCTTAAGTTGAGGAGATAATAGAAAAAACATATTTCGGTGTGGGAGGGATTACGTATGAATTGGACAAGTGTGGCGCTTTTTATACAACTATTTTTCGGTGTGATTATCGGACTTTATTTTTGGAATTTATTAAAAAATCAACGTACACAAAAGGTGTCCATTGACCGAGAATCAAGAAAAGAAATGGAACAATTAAGAAAAATGCGCTCTATTCAATTGTCTGTTCCGCTTGCGGAAAGAGTGCGCCCAAAAAGTTTTCAAGATATAGTCGGACAAGAAGATGGTATAAAATCGTTAAAAGCTGCGCTTTGTGGACCTAATCCACAACATGTTATCATTTACGGTCCGCCAGGGGTCGGGAAAACGGCTGCTGCCAGACTTGTTTTGGAAGAGGCAAAAAAAAATGAGCATTCTCCGTTTAAAGAAAATGCTGAATTTGTGGAGTTAGATGCAACAACAGCTCGATTCGATGAACGAGGGATTGCAGATCCGCTCATTGGCTCCGTTCACGACCCGATATACCAAGGTGCAGGAGCTATGGGGCAAGCTGGAATTCCACAACCGAAGCAAGGAGCTGTGACACACGCTCATGGTGGAGTGCTGTTTATTGATGAAATTGGAGAGTTACACCCAATACAAATGAATAAATTGCTAAAGGTTTTAGAAGATCGAAAAGTATTTTTAGAAAGTGCTTATTATAGTGAGGAAAATACTCAAATCCCTAAGCATATTCACGATATTTTTCAAAATGGTCTGCCTGCTGACTTTCGTTTAATTGGGGCAACGACAAGAACACCTAATGAAATACCACCTGCTATTCGCTCGCGATGTTTAGAAGTGTTCTTTCGCGAGTTAGATCGAGAAGAGCTTGCAACAGTCGCGCGTAATGCAGCTGAAAAGGTAAATATGAAGGTTAGCGAAAAAGGAATTTCGGTATTAACCTCATATACACGTAACGGTCGTGAATGTGTGAATATGGTTCAAATTGCCGCAGGTATTGCTTTAACAGAAAAACGAAATGAAATAACAGTAGCGGATATCGAATGGGTCGTCCAATCAAGTCAACTTTCTCCAAGAATGGAGAGAAATGTGAATGAACAACCTCAAGTTGGTTTAGTAAACGGTTTAGCTGTATATGGACCAAATACAGGAGCTCTTCTTGAAATCGAAGTGACAGTTATTCCAGCGAAAGAAAAAGGAACCATGAACATCACTGGAATAGTGGAAGAAGAAAGTATCGGTGACCGGGGGAAGTCGATTCGACGTAAAAGCATGGCGAAAGGTTCGATCGAAAATGTGATTACTGTATTACGTTCAATGGGCGTGAATGCAGAGGATTATGATATACACGTAAATTTCCCAGGAGGAATACCAATTGATGGACCAAGTGCAGGAATCGCCATGGCAACAGGCATTTTTTCTGCTATACATAAGATCCCGATCGATAACACCGTTACCATGACAGGAGAAATAAGTATTCACGGTCAAGTAAAACCGATTGGCGGAATCATTCCGAAAATAAAAGCTGCTAAAAATGCTGGAGCGAAAACGGTCATCATTCCACAAGAAAATGTACAAGCCATTATGAAAGATATTGAGGGGATTCAAATTATTCCTGTTACACACTTTCAGGAAGTGCTCGATATTGCATTAGTAAATCCCCCAACTGAAAGTAGTCGTTCCTTCCCGAAAAAAGAGTCAGTATAAACGATTTCAATTTGTAGCAAGACAGCAGCTCTTGCTACTTTTTATTTTATCCCACTATTAATGAGTAGTAAGGCCCCACCTCAAGATTCAGTAGTAAAGCAAAGAAGATAATCGGGGGAAAACTTTAGGTTATCCCATAGAGACTAATATTCACTGGAGGATAAAAAAACCCACTGAATGAAGTTTCACTGATATCTACTATTTCTAGCTTGAAAGGGTATACTACATAACACATTTCCCTTAAATACTTAAAAATAGACACTTGTGTTAGAATAGGATAGAATTGAACAAGAACAATTTTCTAGTACTATTTGACTTACATCTATGGAGGTGTTACATAATGGCGAAAACGGAAACAAAAATCGTCCCCCTCCTACCGCTTCGAGGATTACTTGTTTACCCTACGATGGTATTACATTTAGATGTTGGAAGGGAAAAATCGGTCCAAGCATTAGAAAAAGCAATGATGGACGATCATACCATTTTTTTAACAACACAAAAAGAAATTTCGATTGATGATCCGACAGAAGATGATATATACGCAATCGGTACATTAACGAAAATTAAACAGATGCTAAAGCTTCCAAATGGAACGATTCGCGTGTTAGTGGAAGGATTGAAGCGCGGTTCCATTGAAAAGTTTATTGATGAAGAATCATACATGTCTGTAGAAGTTACGACCTTTGAAGAGCGGCAGGAAAAGGATGTTGAAGAAGAAGCGCTAATGCGTACAGCGCTTGACTATTTTGAGCAATACATAAAAATGTCGAAGAAATTGACAAGTGAAACATTCGCTACCGTAGCCGACATTGATGAACCAGGAAGATTAGCCGATTTAATTGCCTCTCATTTGCCGATTAAATTGAAGGATAAACAACATATTTTAGAAACGTTTCATATTAAAGACCGTTTAAATACGATTATCGAAATCATTCATAATGAAAAAGAAGTCCTTCAATTAGAAAAGAAAATTGGCCAACGTGTTAAACGTTCGATGGAACGGACACAAAAGGAATACTACTTACGCGAACAAATGAAAGCCATTCAAAAAGAACTTGGAGAAAAAGAAGGAAAAGTTGGGGAGATTGAAGGGCTGAAAGAAAAAATTAGTCAATCAGGTATGCCCGAGCACGTTCAGAAAACGGCTCTAAAAGAGCTTGATAGATATGAAAAAGTGCCTTCTTCATCAGCTGAAAGTGCGGTGATTCGAAACTATATTGATTGGCTCCTTTCCTTACCATGGTCTGAGGCGACAGAAGATCGTATAGACGTACGCGTTGCTGAAGAAGTCTTACACGAAGAACATTATGGTTTAGATAAAGTAAAAGAACGCGTTCTTGAATATTTAGCTGTTCAACAATTAACGAATTCCTTAAAAGGACCGATACTTTGTTTAGCAGGACCTCCAGGTGTCGGAAAAACATCATTAGCTCGTTCTATTGCAAAATCGTTAAATCGAAATTTCGTCCGCGTTTCACTTGGCGGCGTAAGGGATGAATCGGAAATCAGAGGTCACAGAAGAACTTACGTAGGAGCAATGCCAGGAAGAATTATTCAAGGAATGAAAAAGGCTGGCACGATAAATCCGGTTTTCTTATTAGATGAAATTGATAAAATGTCTGCTGACTTTCGTGGTGATCCATCGGCAGCCTTACTTGAAGTACTAGACCCTGAGCAAAACTATAATTTTAGTGACCATTATATTGAAGAACCGTACGATTTATCGAAAGTAATGTTTATCGCAACCGCGAATAATTTAGCAACGATTCCAGGACCATTACGTGATCGTATGGAAATCATTACAATTGCCGGTTATACGGAAGTTGAAAAAATTAACATCGGGAAAGATCATTTATTACCGAAACAAATGAAAGAGCACGGATTAAAAAAATCCCATCTTCAATTAAGGGACGATGCGTTTCAAAGTATTATTCGTTATTACACAAGAGAGGCTGGAGTGCGTGGGTTTGAGAGAAAGCTTGCAGCTATCTGTCGAAAAGCAGCTAAATTGGTTGTAACAGGTGAAAGAAAGCGAATTATAATTACGGAAAAAAATATCGAGGATTATTTAGGGAAACGACTGTTCCGTTATGGACAAGCTGAGCATAAAGATCAAGTTGGCGTGGCAACAGGCCTTGCTTATACAACTGTTGGCGGTGACACACTTTCAATTGAAGTATCGCTCTCACCGGGAAAAGGAAAACTTATTTTAACCGGGAAGCTCGGTGATGTGATGAAGGAATCTGCTCAGGCCGCATTTAGTTATATACGTACACGTGCAGAGGACTTGAAAATTGATCCTGACTTTCATGAAAAGAATGATATTCACATTCACGTCCCAGAAGGTGCAGTACCGAAAGATGGTCCGTCAGCAGGAATTACAATGGCAACTGCTCTCATTTCTGCTTTAACGGGAATTCCAGTAAGCCGACATGTTGGCATGACAGGGGAAATTACGTTACGGGGTCGTGTATTACCAATCGGCGGCTTAAAAGAAAAAGCATTAAGTGCCCATAGAGCTGGATTGAAAAAAGTGATTTTACCAAAAGATAATGAAAAGGATCTAGAGGAAATTCCAGAAAGCGTACGCAACGAATTAACTTTTGTCCTCGTGTCACACCTCGATGAAGTGTTACAACATGCATTAGTGGGAGAGGTAGTATGAAAATAAAAAGTGCAGAGATTGTCATTAGTGCTGTAAAAAAAGAACAATATCCGAACGAAGGAATTCCCGAAATCGCTTTAGCCGGACGCTCCAACGTTGGAAAGTCTTCATTTATCAATAAGCTACTCAATCGCAAAAATTTAGCTCGCACATCTTCAAAACCAGGAAAGACACAAACATTAAACTTTTACATGATCAATGAACAATTTCATTTTGTCGATGTACCTGGTTATGGCTTTGCGAAAGTATCGAAAAAAGAACGAGAAGCATGGGGGAAAATGATTGAAACGTATTTAACAACGCGTGATGTGTTAAAAGCAGTCGTTTTAATCGTCGATGTCCGTCATGCACCAACAAATGACGATGTGATGATGTATGATTTCTTAAAATATTATGAAATCCCTGTTATCGTTGTAGCGACAAAGGCTGATAAAATCCCGAAAGGAAAATGGGAAAAGCATTTAAAAGTCGTAAGAGAAACGTTAGAAATGGAAGCAGGAGACGAATTAATCTTGTTTTCGAGTGAAACAGGAAAAGGAAAAAATGAAGCGTGGGCTGTCTTATTAAAAGCGATGGGAATAAAAGCAACGGATTAAAACCCGTTGCTTTTTTATATTTCCAGAATCTAAATTGTTTTCAAGGGTTCATGAAGTCTTCGTTGTTCATTATAGCGAATTATGACGAATATATAGGTCTTTTTCAGGAAATTAGAGGAAAAGACAGGATATGACAGCATGTTTGCGAATTGTTTAGTTATACAGGAGAGATTTAGTCTATCGTTTGATAAGGGAAAGTTACTTGAGTTTTTAGACTTTGAAAGAAAAACTTATCAAACAGTATAATGAAAAAAGACGAAAAATTTAGAAAAAAGAGGGGTGCAATGATGAAAAAAAGGTTTATGTTTGTTGTGTTATTGTTGATGTTCTTTACACTGTTAGTCGGGTGTGGGACGGAAAGTAGCTCAAGCTCGTCTAGTGATAAAGGAATGAAGCTTGTAGAAGAAGGTAAGTTTACGTTTGCTGCATCAGGGGAATATGCACCATTTAGTGTAACAGATGGTAATGGGAAAATGACAGGGTTTGATATTGATGTAGCGAATGCTGTAGCCGAACATTTAGGTCTTGAACCTTCACAAAAGAAATTTAAGTTTGCAGGAATTGTAGAAGGGGTTAAAACAGGGAGATTTGATGCAGCGGTAGCTAGTCATACTGTTACAGATGAGAGAAAAGAACAGGTCGCTTTTTCAACACCTTATTATTATTCTGGTCCGCATATTTTCGTAAGACCTGATAGTGATATTCAGTCGATGGATGATTTATCTGGAAAAGAAGTTGCTGTATCGAAAGGCTCTACATATGCAAAGATTTCAAGTGAAGCAACAGATAATGTTATTCAATATGATAGCGATGTAACGGCATTAGAAGCGTTAAGCAACGGAAAGCATGATGCGGTCATTACAGACTTTGTTACAGGACAAGAAGCAATTGGTAATGGGCTTAAAGTGGAAGGGCGTAAGGCGATCGGTACGAGTGAACAAGCGATTGCTGTTGCGAAAGATAATACAGAATTATTAGAAAAAATAAATGAAGCGCTAGAGAAAATGAGAGAAGATGGCACATTAAAGGAAATAAGTGAAAAGTATATCGGTAAAGATATTACAACAAAACCAGAGTAATGAGGTTCACAGGAATGTGTTCAATCGGCACATTCCTTCTTTTATCCAAACTTCATGCATATAGAACAGGGGATGAGTGAGATGCCAACTTTATCACATGTGTTTGAAAAGTTTATTGAATCATTTGATATGTTTTTACACGGAATGCTTGTTACGTTACAAGTTACACTAGTATCTGTTTTCATTGCCATTTTTATCGGTCTCTTTTTTGCCTTTTTAAAAATATCCAATCGAAAAGTGTTGGAATGGATGGCTGATTTATACATTTATATCGTTCGGGGTACACCGTTAATTGTCCAAATTTTCATTTTCTACTTTGGTTTAACCTCTCTTCATATCTCCCAATTTTGGTCCGTCGCTTTAGGACTTGCTTTCCATAACGGAGCGTATATTGCTGAAATTTTCCGTGGAACGATTCAGTCCATCGATCGCGGCCAGATGGAAGCAGGACGATCCCTTGGCATGAGCCAATCATTAACGATGCGACGCATAATATTACCACAAGCGTTTCGACGTGCGATGCCACCTTTAGGGAATCAATTTATTATTGCACTAAAAGATTCTTCTCTTGCTGCATTTATTGGTCTTTATGAATTATTTAATGTTGCAACGACAGAAGGAGCCAATTCTTTTGATAATATGACGTACTTACTTATTGTTGCTATTTATTACTTATTTTTAGTCTTAATTTTAACATTACTAGTTAATTTGGTAGAGAAAAAGCTAGCAGTTAGTGAACGATAGGAGGAATGAAAGTTGGCTAAACGCGTGATGATAGAAGTTCAACAATTAAATAAGTCATTCGGCGAATTACACGTTTTGAAAAATATTGATTTAACCGTTTATGAAAGTGACGTTGTCTGTTTAATAGGCGCCAGCGGTTCTGGAAAAAGTACGTTATTACGTTGTTTAAATTTTTTAGAGATAAAAGATAATGGGAAAGTGATCATTGACGAAGAAGAGATCGATGTTCAAACACATGACTTAAACAAAGTGAGACAAAAAGTTGGAATGGTCTTTCAACACTTTCATTTATTTCCCCATAAGACGGTATTAGAAAACATAATAGAAGCTCCTTTACATGTGAAGCGTCTTCCGAAAGAGAGTGTGTTACAAGAAGCTAGGCGACTTTTAGAAAAAGTCGGATTATTAGATAAAGAAAATGTTTACCCAGCCAAACTGTCAGGTGGACAAAAGCAACGTGTTGCGATTGCTCGAGCATTAGCGATGAAACCAGAAGTCATGCTATTTGACGAACCTACTTCTGCTTTAGATCCTGAGCTTGTCGGAGAAGTGTTGGCAACGATGAAGGAGTTGGCAAAAGAAGGGATGACAATGGTCGTTGTCACCCATGAAATGGGCTTTGCCCGCGAAGTAGCAGATCAAATTGTCTATATGCATGATGGAAAAATAGTAGAAGTCGGTACACCGGAACAAATTTTCGAACAGCCAAAAGAACAGCGTACACGAGATTTCCTCCATTCGGTTTTATAGTATTAGTTAGTTGTAAAAAAATAGGAGTGTAAACTAAAAAACGGGCAATATGTCCGTTTTTTATCGTATAACTATTTTTTTCTAACAAATAATAAGTTTTGGTAAACGAGAATCCTTGCTCCAGAAAAATATTTTTGTTAAGGTACAATAGAAGAAATATTTTAGTATGGACGATTCATTATACACTTTCAAATACTGTTCACATTTTTTTTAAGCTCTTGTTTTTTGTCATGTTATAATAATGAAAGAACACATCGAAGGGATAGGGGGGTTATTATGCATATTTTAGCGATTGGGCTAAACTATAAAACAGCCCCTGTTGAGATTCGCGAAAAGCTAAGCTTTCAGGAAAATGATTTAGCAGATGCGATGAAACAGCTAAAAAAGCAAAAAAGTGTTTTGGAAAACGTAATCGTTTCCACGTGCAATCGAACAGAAATATATGCTGTCGTTGACCAACTCCATACTGGCCGCTATTATTTAAAAGCATTTCTAGCGGAGTGGTTTCATATAGAGATTGACGACTTTGCTTCTTATATAAAATACTACGAGAGTGAACATGCTGTTGAACATTTATATAAAGTGGCTTGTGGGCTTGATTCAATGGTATTAGGTGAAACACAAATTTTAGGACAAGTACGATCAAGCTTTTTACTTGCACAAGAAAACGGAACAATCGGCACGGTCTTTCATCATCTTTTTAAAGAAGCGATTACCATCGCCAAGCGTGCACATGCTGAGACGGAAATTGGTTCAAATGCTGTTTCAGTCTCATATGCTGCTGTGGAATTAGGAAAGAAAATTTTTGGTGATTTAAGCAATAAAAACGTTCTTATTTTAGGCGCCGGAAAAATGGGAGAGTTAGCTGTACAAAATTTAAACGGTAGTGGTGTAAAGAACATTACGGTCATTAACCGAACATTTGAAAAAGCAGAGCAGCTGGCTGAGCGGTTCCAAGGAAAAGCGAAGCGTCTTGCTGAGCTTCAGTGCGCGTTACTTGAAGCAGATATTTTGATTAGTTCGACGGGTGCTAATCATTATGTCATTACGAAAGAAATGATGGAACATGTTGATAAAATGAGAAAAGGTCGTCCACTTTTCATGGTTGATATTGCAGTGCCTCGAGATTTAGACCCAGCCCTTGGCGATTTCGAAAGCGTCTTTTTATATGATATTGACGATTTAGAGGGGATTGTAGAAGCTAACTTAGCAGAACGTAAAAAGAGCGCTGCGGTAATTGAATTATTAATCGAAGAAGGTATCGTTGAATTTACAAATTGGCTAAATACGCTTGGCGTTGTCCCTGTCATTTCGGCATTAAGACAAAAAGCATTAGCCATTCAAGCTGAAACGATGAAAAGTATTGAGCGGAAAATACCTAATTTAACGGAACGTGAAAAGAAAGTATTAAACAAGCATACGAAAAGCATTATCAACCAGCTTTTACGCGACCCTATTTTAAAAGTTAAGGAGCTCGCTGCTGATCAAGACCGCAATCAAAATTTACAATTGTTCCAAGAAATTTTTAATATTGAAGAAGAAACGAAAAAAGAACGGCAAAAAACAGATATATCGTTTCAAGCAAATGTGAAGGAGAACGAAAATGTTTCACTTCAAATGTAAGTGAAAGGAAATGGATTTATGGTAGACTCAAGCTATTTGCGTATAAATGAATTCATGGTTATTTTGTACGCTTTAAGTGTACTGCTTTATTTTATAGATTTCTTGCACAGTAACCGGAAGGCAAACAGCGCAGCCTTCTGGTTACTTTCTATTGTTTGGCTTCTACAAACGCTTTTTTTATTTAATCAAATGATTGTTCATGATCGCTTTCCTGTTTTAAATGTATTTGAAGGGCTTTATTTTTATTCGTGGGTATTGATTACCTTATCTCTCGTTTTACACCGATTTCTTCGCGTGGAATTTATTTTGTTCTTTACAAATATTATCGGGTTTATCATGGTTTCTTTACATACATTTGCCCCATCTAATGCAATCTCAGCAGAAGTTTCAAGTCAACTAATATCGGAGCTTTTGCTCATTCATATTACAATGGCTATATTGAGCTATGGAGCTTTTTCTCTTTCATTCGTTTTTTCGATTTTATATATGATTCAATACAACTTATTGAAGAAGAAAAAATGGGGGGAAAGGCTCATTCGAATACAAGACTTATCGAAGCTTGACCATATGTCTTACGTATTAAATGTCATTGGCGTACCAATGCTGTTATTAGGATTAATACTTGGTGTCATTTGGGCCTCTGTCAAATTGCAAGATTTTAGGTGGTATGATGCGAAAGTGCTCGGCTCATTTATGGTCATTTCGATTTATAGCTACTATATATATAGCCGTATTGTAAAAGAGTGGCAAGGAAAAAACGTTGCCTTGTTAAACATTGCCTCATTTTTAATTTTATTGATTAATTTATTTCTATTTGGGAGCTTATCACGCTTCCATTTCTGGTATTCGTAATGAACGGATCTTGTAGGAGGGTGAACATGAGAAAAATTGTTGTCGGATCAAGAAGAAGTAAGTTGGCGATGACCCAAACGAAATGGGTTATTAATCAATTAAAATCTCTAGGTGTACGTAATGAATTTGAAATTAAAGAAATCGTGACAAAGGGAGATAAAATATTAGATGTGACGCTTTCAAAAGTTGGTGGGAAAGGGCTGTTCGTAAAAGAAATTGAGCAAGCGATGATAGACGGTGAAATTGATATGGCTGTGCATAGTATGAAAGATATGCCAGCAATTTTACCGGATGGTTTAACCATTGGCTGTATTCCAGAGCGAGAAGACCACCGAGATGCCCTTATTGCAAAAGATTTTCAAACATTCCGTGATTTAAAGAGCGGTGCAATTGTTGGAACGAGCAGCTTACGAAGAGGTGCGCAGATTTTAGCTACTCGTCCTGATTTACAGATTAAATGGATCCGCGGCAATATTGACACACGTCTTGAGAAGTTAAAAAACGAAGATTATGATGCCATCATTTTAGCTGCTGCTGGGTTAAAACGTATGGGTTGGAGTGATGATGTCGTTACAGAATTTCTAGATCCGTCCATTTGTCTCCCGGCGGTTGGACAAGGTGCATTAGCCATTGAATGTCGCAAAAACGATGAAGAGATGTTAAATTTGTTAAGTACGTTAAATCATATGGAAACGGAGCTTGCAGTAAAAGCAGAGCGTGCCTTTTTACATAAGATGGAGGGCGGGTGCCAAGTTCCTATAGCAGGTTTTGCCTCTGTTAGTCAAGAGAATCACATTACATTCACGGGTCTCGTTACCTCTCCGGATGGAAGAATCGTCTATAAAGAAACGAAATCGGGTACAAACCCAATTGAAATTGGTGAAACTGTAGCTAATCTATTAGCAGAAAAAGGAGCAAAAGATTTAATTGATCGAGTGAAAAAGGAGCTTGACCATGAATGAACAGTGGACAGCCTTTAAAAGGAGTACGAATATTAAATTCAAGAGCTGTTCATCAAGCGAGTGAATTTTCTAAATATATTCATAAACATGGTGGTATTTCAATTGAGATACCACTAATTGATATAAAAAGAAGCCAGTTATTACTAAATGTTAAAGAACTGTTTCAACAACTTTCTAATGAAGATTGGCTTGTTTTTACGAGTAAAAATGGTGTTGAATTCTTTCGGGAGCATATGAAGACTGTCGGGTTAGATATCACGGCTCTTTCTGCTTACCGTATTGCTGTAGTAGGAGAAAAAACGAAACAATTGTTATCAGAGTACCATATAGGTATAGATATAATGCCAACAAGTTTTACAGCTGAAGCTCTCGTAAAGGAAATGCTTCAATCCGTTCCTGCATCAAGTAAAATTGTTGTTGTTAGAGGGAATTTAGCACGCCCGTTACTTCGGAACACGTTAGTAGAGCATCATTATCAAGTGATTGATTTTGTCGCATACGAAACGACACATATCGTTTCAAATGAGGAGAAGCTTGTTCAATCTTTGAAACAACATAGCTTGGATTATTTAACGTTTACAAGTCCTTCTACTGTACATAGTTTTATGAATGTTATGAATAAGCATCATCTAAAAGAAGAGTGGAATCAATTGCCTTGTGTCTGTATCGGATCGGTGACAAAAAAGGCCATTCTTTCACATGGTGCCAAACGAGTATTAGTGCCGAGCAAGTTCACGATTGAAAATATGATTCAAACGATTATAGAAGATGTGAAACATCAAAAGGAGGAAATGAGATGAGTTTACCATTTTCAAGGCATCGTCGCCTAAGAAGCAGTGAAAATATAAGAGCCATTGTTCGCGAAACATATTTGCGAACAGAAGATTTTATGTATCCGATTTTTGTTGTTGAAGGTGAAAATAAGCGTAATCCTGTTGAATCAATGCCAGGTGTGTATCAACTTTCTCTCGATTTGTTACGAAAAGAGATTGAGGAAGTCGTATCTCTTGGTATTAAATCCGTCATCATTTTCGGTGTTCCAGCTCAGAAAGATGAGGTTGGTTCTGAAGCTTATCATGAATGTGGGATTGTACAGCGTGCCATTAAACAAATAAAAGAGCAGTATCCAGAACTAGTTGTTGCAGCTGACACGTGTCTTTGCCAATATACCGATCATGGACATTGTGGCGTTATCGAAGAGGGTATTGTATTAAATGATCCGACCCTTGAATTATTGGCGAAAACAGCTGTTAGTCAAGCAAAAGCAGGTGCTGATATTATTGCTCCTTCCAATATGATGGATGGATTTGTCGCCCGTATACGTCAAGCTCTTGACGAGACAGGATATGAACATATTCCGATTATGTCCTATGCGGTTAAGTATTCTAGTGCTTTTTACGGTCCATTTCGTGATGCTGCACATAGCTCACCAAAATTCGGTGACCGAAAGACGTATCAAATGGATCCTGCAAACCGATTAGAAGCATTAAGAGAAGCAGAATCAGACGTAGCAGAAGGATCCGATTTTTTAATTGTTAAACCAGCATTAGCCTATTTAGATATTATTCGAGATGTGAAAAATCATTATAATGTTCCGCTCGTTGCTTATAATGTTAGTGGTGAGTATTCGATGATTAAAGCCGCTAGTCAAAATGGCTGGATAAATGAGAAAGAAACGGTACTAGAAATGTTAACAGGCATGAAGCGAGCAGGAGTTGATTTAATTATTACATACTTTGCGAAAGATGCTGCTCGTTGGTTAAAGGAACAATAATTTTTAAAGGGGGTTTGTAACGGTGAATCGATATGAACAATCAAAACAAGCATTTGAAAAAGCGAAACAATTAATGCCAGGTGGAGTAAACAGTCCAGTACGCGCGTTTAAGTCAGTAAATTTAGATCCGATCTTTATAGAACGTGGGAAAGGGTCAAAAATTTACGATATTGACGGTAATGAATATATCGATTACGTCCTTTCGTGGGGACCGCTCATTTTAGGTCATGCGAATGAACAAGTCGTTGAAGCGTTAAAAAAAGTGACAGAAGATGGTACGAGCTTTGGTACACCTACATTGATTGAAAACAAATTAGCCGAGCTTGTGATTGAACGTGTTCCATCCATTGAAGTCGTTCGTATGGTCAACTCTGGAACAGAAGCGACGATGAGTGCATTAAGATTGGCTCGCGGCTATACAGGACGAAATAAAATTTTAAAATTTGAAGGGTGTTACCACGGTCACGGTGATTCTCTATTAATTAAAGCAGGATCTGGTGTAGCAACACTTGGTCTTCCTGATAGTCCTGGTGTTCCAGAAGGAGTTGCTATTAATACGATTACTGTACCGTATAATGATTTAGAAAGTGTTCGTTATGCGTTCGAACAATTTGGCAACGATATTGCGGGAGTCATAGTGGAACCAGTAGCTGGTAATATGGGAGTTGTTCCGCCAAAACAAGACTTTTTACAACAATTACGTAATCTTACAACGGAGTATGGTTCTCTTCTTATTTTTGATGAAGTAATGACAGGATTCCGTGTGGATTATCATTGTGCTCAAGGTTATTATGGGGTTACGCCGGATTTAACATGTCTTGGTAAAGTGATTGGAGGAGGCCTCCCGGTAGGAGCATACGGTGGTAAAGCGGACATTATGGAACAAATTGCACCAAGTGGACCTATTTATCAAGCTGGAACATTATCTGGGAATCCGCTTGCTATGACGGCTGGATATGAAACACTTCGCCAATTAACACCAGAAGTGTATGTGGAGTTTAGAAAGAAAGCGGACCGCCTAGAAGAAGGGTTTAAGAGCCTGTCAGAAACATATGGCGTTCCCGTTGCGGTTAACAGAGCAGGATCTATGATTGGGATCTTTTTTAACAGTCAAACGGTGGAAAATTATGAAACAGCTAAACAATCTGATTTACAGTTCTTTGCTAACTTCTACCGTGAAATGGCAAATGAAGGGGTTTACCTACCACCTTCTCAGTTTGAAGGATTGTTTTTATCTACTGCTCATACGAACGAAGATATTGAAAAAACAATTGCTGCAGCTGAAAAATCATTTTCAAAATTAGTAAAGTAATATAAATGAGATATTGTTAACGTGAAGCTTGTAGAGAAAAAGAGATTTCTCTACAAGCTTTTTTTCATTTGACATATTTTTTCTCTTCTTATCATAAACCTTTACTGTCATCGTCATTTTATATGGAAATTGAGAGGAGGAGAAAGTGTGCCACAAGATCACGCATCATCGTTACGTTTTTCAGTTGAAGAATCGGTTTGGTTTCAAAAAGGACAGGAAGTTCATGAGTTATTATCGATATCTCTTGAGCCTGATATTTCTATACGTGAGCATGATCAATACGTTTCGATAAAAGGGGCTTTACAGCTTGAAGGTGAATATAAGATGGATGATGAAGAAAAAGAGGAAATAGATCGTGACCCATACCAATTTTCAGGCGCAAGATTTTTGCAACACGTTGAGACAAGAGAAGATGGTGTATCAGAACTTGTTCACCATTTTCCCGTTGATATAACGATTCCACGTAATCGTGTGACGAATTTAGAGGATGTATACGTGACAGTCGAATCATTTGACTATGACTTTCTCGAAGAGCGTTGTTTAAAGTTAATGGCAGATATTACGATTCTAGGTATACGTGAAGAGGAAGAAGTATATAGCGAGGAGGTGGACGAGACTGAAGATGAAAGAGAACTTGAAACAGAAGAGGAAAGTGGAATTGACATTGAAGAGGAGGGAGAAAACGAGACTGGAACGGAACAAGAGGAACAGTTAGAGCCATTGTACCGTTCTGAACAAACAGAAGATATAGATAGTGAAATAGAACCTACCCATGTATTATCAAATATGCTTTTACAAAAAGAAGAGGAAGATGAGGACTATTCATCGTATATTATCGAAGCAAAACAGAAACAAGAAGATGACACTATTTCCGCTAATTATGAGAAGGAGGCGCGTTACGAAGAGCACCAAGAAGTGAAATTGGCTGCACATGAAAAGCCGTCAGAAGAGGCTTCTGTAGAACAAAAACATGAGCGAAAAAATGACAATTCCCTTTATTTAACCAAACTGTTCACACGAGAAGATGAAGAGGAATTTTCGAAATTAAAAATGTGCATTGTACAACGAGGGGATACGGTGGAAGAAATTTGTCATCGTTATGACATTACGGTGCAGCAGTTAATTCGTATAAATAATTTAGAAGCCGATCCAACTGTATATGATGGTCAAATTTTATATATTCCTGTTTATGTAAACCATTAATCATCCCATTGCTTGTAGAAAGGGTGGATAGAAAATGGTATTCACCTATATCGATCGTGTAGACGTAAGGAAACAGCTCGAATATATGGGCTGTTTTTCTTCCGTTCATAAGGGGGATTTAGCATTGATATTTACCTCATAAGAGAGCGAGTGGTCTCACGAATGAGTTATGAAGAATTAAGCGAAGTGTGTAAGGAGTATAATCTTCGTACGAATTATATAGAGCGTGTAACAGATAAAGTGTTAAAAATTCATACAGATAAAGGAACATATGCAATAAAAAAAATCCCGGCTGAAAAAGGAAAGACATTCATTCAAAATTACACGATTTTAATGCAGTCAAGCTACCAATCGTATATTCCCATCTATCCGACAAGACAGAACGAGTGGTTTGTGAATAAAGGCGAATCCATTTATTATGTCATGCCTTGGGTTCCACAAAACATGAGAGATGACCAAAAGCATACAGAGCTTGAACTTTATGAAGCGTTGGCACATTTACATCTTCGAACGAAAAAAGAGTGGAAGTTTGAAGAAAAAGATTATGAGCACCACTATGCGATGGTTTTATCAAAATGGGAGCAAGAGGAGAATTTGTTTGAGCAATTTGTGGAACGATGTGAAAAAAGGTGGTATATGTCCCCTTTTGAACTACAAGCGGTTTTATTTTTCACGGAAACAATGCAAGCTTCTCAAATGGCAAAACAAAAGTTAAATGAATGGTATGAGTCGCTGAAGAAAAAGCCAGTGGCAAGAATTGTTTTAAACCATGGGCATATTTCTTCTTCACATTTGTTGAAAGATGAACGGGATAACTGCTATTTAACAAACTTTGAACGAGCTTATTATGGTGCGCCAATACACGATTTAATTTTCTCTTTTCAAAGAAAATTAACTAGTTTTCCGATACAATGTGATGAATGTATTGGGTGGTTAGAAAAATATGAACAAACTTTTGCCCTAACAGATGGAGAGAAGAAATTATTTCTAAGTTATTTAGCATATCCATCCCCAATTTTTCGCATTGTAGAGCAATATAATCGAAAAGATGGAAAAAGAGTAGAAAGTAGCTTTTGCAGGAAAATGATGAAACGTTACTGGTTAATGAAAAATTGCGAGTATGTAGTTATGAAATGGCTTGAGCTTGAAAATCAAAAGGAACAAAGTGAAACCCCTTCATCTTAATCAGTAGGATGAGGGGGTTTTTAAAACCATTCAAAATGAAAGGCCAATGTTAACAAAACGAGAAGGGCTAATAGAAATACATCAAACGTTGTAGGGAAAAACAATGTACGAATTCCTTGGAAAATCGTCAGGGGTAAAACAAATTGTTCTAAAATAGCACGAAAATTTCGAAGCCATGGGGGGAGTGAATAAGGGTTAAATCTCTTTTTCATGTTTACCTCCCGTGTGCGGATTTACGTATTTGCTTTATTGTATGTTACTTTTTATGGAAAGTGTCTATAAAATGTATAAAAGAAAAGAAAAAAGGGAAAGATGATTGACGAAAAAAAACTTTTTTTAGTAGTATATATCATAGATATCTATACAACTTATAACATGCGTGGAAAGGGAAGAGTACAACGAAGAACACCTTTCAGAGAGGGAAATCAAGTGCTGGGAGATTTCCTAGGTCGTATCGTTGGAATGTCGCCCTGGAGCAGCCTTCTTGAATTTTGCTTGCCATTTAGTAAAGAAGGCCGGTCATTGCCGTTATCTAAATGAAGTGCATAGAGAGTATCTCTATGAAAAAAGGTGGTACCGCGAAACTCACTCCTTTCGTCCTTTTTTTGGATGAAGGGAGTTTTTTTATTTTCTTAGAAAAAAAGGGAGGCTTTCTTGATGAGTGAGAAATCAATGTCAACAAAGTACGATCCAACCTCTGTTGAACAGGATCGTTATCAATTTTGGTTAGACGGGAAATTTTTTGAAGCAAAAGATGATGAAGGAAAAGAACCATATACAATTGTTATTCCACCACCAAACGTAACAGGTAAATTACACCTTGGTCATGCGTGGGATACAACACTTCAAGATATTTTGACCCGTATGAAGCGCATGCAAGGTTTTGATGTTTTGTGGCTTCCGGGAATGGACCATGCCGGGATTGCCACACAAGCGAAAGTGGAGGCAAAGCTACGTGAAGAAGGGAAATCTCGCTACGATTTAGGTCGGGAAAAATTTGTTGAAGAAACATGGAAGTGGAAAGAGGAATATGCAGGGCATATTCGCCAGCAATGGGCGAAGCTAGGGCTAGGCCTAGACTATTCACGTGAGCGCTTCACAATGGACGAAGGACTATCAAAAGCTGTTCGTCAAGTATTTGTATCATTATATGAAAAAGGACTTATTTACCGCGGTGAATATATTATTAACTGGGACCCTGAAACGAAAACAGCTTTATCTGATATTGAAGTCATCTATAAAGATGTTCAAGGCGCTCTTTACCATATGCGTTATCCTTTAGCGGATGGAGACGGGCATATAGAAATTGCAACGACACGTCCGGAAACAATGCTTGGAGATACAGCTGTTGCCGTTCATCCAGAGGATGACCGCTATAAGAATTTAATTGGAAAATATGTAAAGCTCCCAATTACTGGCCGCGAAATCCCAATCGTTGCCGATGATTATGTCGATATGGAATTCGGTTCAGGTGCTGTAAAAATTACACCAGCTCACGACCCGAACGACTTCGAAATTGGAAATCGTCATGATTTAGAACGAATATTAGTCATGAATGAAGACGGTACAATGAATGACAAAGCAGGAAAATATAAAGGAATGGACCGCTTTGAATGTCGAAAACAAATTGTGAAAGATTTACAAGAAGAAGGCGTTTTATTTAAAATTGAAGAACATATGCACGCTGTTGGCCATAGTGAACGAAGTGGAGCGGTTGTGGAACCGTATTTATCAACACAATGGTTTGTGAAAATGCAACCATTAGCAGAAGCGGCTGTGAACTTGCAAAAATCAGAAGAAAAGGTACAATTCGTTCCTGATCGCTTTGAAAAAACGTATTTACACTGGATGGAAAATATTCGTGACTGGTGTATTTCTCGTCAGCTTTGGTGGGGGCATCGTATCCCAGCTTGGTATCATAAAGAAACAGGAGAGGTATATGTGGGTTGCGAACCACCTCAAGATATTGAAAACTGGGAGCAGGATTCCGATGTTTTAGATACGTGGTTTAGTTCTGCTTTATGGCCGTTTTCAACGATGGGATGGCCAGATGAAAATGCGAGTGATTATAATCGTTATTACCCAACAAATGTACTTGTGACAGGTTATGACATTATTTTCTTCTGGGTATCACGCATGATTTTCCAAGCGCTTGAATTTACTGATAAACGCCCGTTTAAAGATGTCTTAATTCACGGTCTTGTCCGTGATGCTGAAGGACGTAAAATGAGTAAATCATTAGGCAATGGTGTCGATCCAATGGATGTTATTGAAAAGTACGGTGCTGACTCGCTCCGCTATTTCTTAGCAACAGGCAGTTCGCCAGGTCAAGACTTGCGCTTCAGTTTTGAAAAAGTGGAATCCGTTTGGAACTTTGCAAACAAAATTTGGAATGCATCACGTTTTGCGCTCATGAACATGGATGGGTTAACGTATGAAGAAATTGACTTAACAGGTGAAAAGTCTGTTGCGGACAAGTGGATTTTAACACGACTAAATGAAACGATTGAAAGTGTGACGAAACTTGCGGAAAAATATGAATTTGGTGAAGTAGGACGTGTGCTGTACAACTTCATTTGGGATGACTTCTGTGATTGGTATATTGAAATGGCGAAGCTTCCGTTATACGGTGAAGATGAAGCCCAAAAACACACAACTCGTTCCATTCTCGCTTACGTTTTAGATCAAACAATGCGTCTCTTACATCCATTTATGCCATTTATTACAGAAGAAATTTGGCAAAACCTCCCGCATCAAGGTGAGTCTATTACCGTTTCCGAGTGGCCAAAAGTTCGTTCTGACTTCATGTTTAAAGATGCATCCAATGAAATGAAATTGCTCGTTGAAGTTATTCGTTCCGTTCGAAACATCCGTGCCGAAGTTAATACGCCGATGAGCAAAAAAATCCAACTTCAAATTAAAGCAAGCAATGAAGAGATTAAACAGCAATTGGTGCGCAATAAAGAATATTTAGTTCGTTTCTGTAATCCTAGTGATCTTGTCATTGATACTGACTTGAAAGCACCTGAGAAAGCGATGACGGCGATTGTTAGCGGTGCGGAACTATTCCTTCCGCTAGAGGGGTTAATTAATATAGACGAAGAAGTTAAACGTCTTGAAAAAGAACTAGATAAATGGAATAAAGAAGTGGAACGTGTTCAAAAGAAATTATCCAATGAAGGATTCTTAAAGAAAGCTCCACAAAATGTTGTAGAAGAAGAACGTGCAAAAGAAAAAGACTATGTTGAAAAGCGTGAAGCGGTATTAAAACGGATTGCTGAATTAAAGGGATAAGAAAGAGAGGGAACCCGGGAGCTTCCGGGTTCTTTTTCCATAGATAATTCATGAAAAAGGGAGGAAAATGGTTGTTTACTTCGTATGAGGAAGCAAGAGATTGGTTACATTCACGGTTAACATTCGGTGTTAAACCAGGTTTAGATCGAATGCGGCTCATGATGGAAAAATTAGGACATCCAGAGCGGAATGTTCGATATGTTCATGTAGCTGGAACAAATGGGAAGGGGTCAACCATTGCTTTCTTAAAGGAAATACTTAATGAAGCAGGGTATGAAATTGGTACGTTTACTTCGCCTTATATTGAAACATTTAATGAACGGATCAGCATGAATGGAAAACCGATAACCGATGAGGAATTTTTGAAACTTGCGAATAAAATAAAACCGGTTGTCGAGGAAGTAGAAGAAACGAATTTAGGGGCTCCGACAGAATTCGAAGTGATTACAGCGATGGCCTTTTTTTATTTTGGAAGAATGAATATGCCGGATCTTGTTTTACTTGAAACAGGCTTAGGAGGAACGTATGATTCAACGAATATTATTTCTCCGCTCGTTTCAATTATTACGAGCATCGGTCACGACCATATGGGAATTTTAGGAGCGAGTTTGCGGGAAATTGCTAAACAAAAAGCGGGGATTATCAAGAACGGTGTTCCCGTTATAACGGCGGTAAAGCAGCCTGAAGCATTACAAGTTATTGAATGTGTTGCGAATCAAAAGAAAGCGAAGCACTATTTAATTGGACGAGAATTTCAAATTCAAATCGAGCCAAACTTTTCTATAAAAACACCGTTTAACGATTATGAGAACGTAACCGTATCAATGAAAGGAAGTCATCAAAGAAGTAATGCTAGCTTAGCGGTCATGGCTGCGAATTTTTTGCAAGTATATTATTCATTTATCATTAGCGATGAACATATCCAAAATGGATTAGAAAAAACGTTTTGGAAAGGGAGATTTGAGGAAGTTTGTCATACACCTCGTATCATTATTGATGGAGCTCATAATGTGGAAGGTGTTAAGGCGTTAAAGGAAACGGTGTTATCTCATTTTGAAAATAAAAAAATAACGGTATTATTTTCTGCATTAAAAGACAAAGAGGTTTCAGATATGATGGTGATTTTGAGTTCATTTGCGAATGAAATCGTTTTAACCTCATTTTCTTTTCCTCGAGCCAAGCGTGCAAAAGAACTATACGATGAACTAGATGTGAAACAGAAACGCTTTGTTGAAAACTGGCGAGAAGCGCTAGAAGATATTACTGATGCAATGACCGATGAAGATGTGCTGATCATAACGGGGTCTCTCTATTTTATCTCAGATGTACGAAAATATTTTATACCGTAATTCAGTGAAAAGACACAACTTGCTTAATGCTTGATGTGTCTTTTCTTATGTCTTAAATTGTAGAAAATAACCTTCGTAAAAGTGACAAATTTTTTAGTTATCTTATGTTAGCATATGGATAATCGTGAGTGTGCCATAAAAGGTGGTGATAAATTGGACGAGCAAACTTCTCGAAAGATCGTGATTAAATTTAATGGTGCTAATCAAGATTATGAAGAAAACCTTCAACAAAAGAAGGAAACAGAAGAGCGGGAACCGAAATTGAACGTGTCAAGCTGGGATGAAAAGCGTAAAGTCGAAAAAGAAATGGCCGCTGCTAAAGAAGAAAAAGAGAAGGACGAAGATGACTTTCCTTGGGTGCTACCAGAGGATCCTAAGGTAGTAGTCAATGACGCTAAGAAGTCTAAACAAAAAAAACGTAATCATCCGTATGTAGCCAGTTCCTCACCGTTAACAAGCATTTCACCAAAGAAATATATTGTGCCCATTCTTTTAGCTATTATCGTCGGAATCGGATTCGGAACGTTTGCAAATCAACTTTTATCAAAAGAACAGGCGACACCCGCAAGTAGTGTTGTAGAGGAGTCACAACCTGCATCAGAAAATAAACAAAACCCACCTGTTAGTGGAGAAAAGGGCACTTTATCACTCCCATTGTTTGTCATCCAAGAAGGTTTATATTCGAAAGAAAGTGGAGCAGATACGGTAGTATCAAATCTGAGTGAAAGAGGATTGGCTGCTTCAAAATTTAAAGCGGATGAGGGGTTTTACGTTTTTATCGGAATCGCGATGACAGCGGAAGAAGGAAAAAAGCTGAAACAATTGATGAGTGATAAAGGAATCGAGCCAATTGATAAACAAATTTCAGTTGAAATGACAGCAAGTGATCCTGAAGAAACGAAACAAGTGATGGAAACAATGATACAAATGTCCTCAAAGCTATTAATATCTCCTAGTGAAGCCAATGAAGAACAAATTCAAACATTAAAAGAACAAATCGCCAAATTAGATTCTCCACCTTCTTCACTTCAAACAGCTTCAGACCTTTTATCGAAAAAATCTCCTACAGAAGAACAACTTTGGAACGTTCAAAATCAATTATTACAATACATTAGTAAAAATGGAGAAGTAAAGTAAATGCTCAGGATTATCTGAGTATTTTTTTGTCTATTAATCCCAATAGAATTGAAGGAAAAATCAAATTTCCAAATATTGAGAAATAATAGCCTATTTGGTAATATACAAGGTGTGTCTTCCTATTCTGATTGAAATTGAAAGGAGAAAGACAATGCAAAAACTACTGTTAGCATCAAAAGGGTACAATTCAATGGGCCAACGTGATTTGTACATTTCTGAGATTTCTTCGGCACTCAAATCAAAATGATTTGTGATTAAATGGAGTTCATTACCTTTTGTATCCATGTCCTTTATTAGGAGAAAATAATTTTCAGCACGGTTTTGTGTCGTACCAATCAAAAACCATTTGATCCGACATAACAGAAGAGTTTTCAGGTAGTTTAAAGTTGTAAACTTCCCGTATAACAGCGTTTTTTCGTAGCCTCGAAAGAAAAAAGTAGCCATCATCTGTACTGCGATCAAAACTTTCGTAATCTAGGTAACCACGGTCATGTTCTTTTGCCACTGTTATAACGGCTTTTTCTGGGTAGGAAGTGCCTTTTTCCATAAATACAAGACGGAGATGCAGTTTCACTCCTGCCTTTGTTTTGCGGAATTTTGCCCACCTATGATTCGTCAAATTCAGTGGCAAAGTACTTGAATCGATGATTTTTAATGGCATCACAAGTTTCGTATCATGCGTTTTGGCATGAATTTGTGATACTAAATCGAGAAAAAGGCTTTGGAGTAGATCTGGTTTCAACCCATTTAAACGGCGTGACAGTTGAGAAATACTAATAGAATCAAGATCGACAGCCTTCTGAAGATGGTCATCAAAAAGACAATCACTAAGTGCATGAAGACTTTCAACTTCCTGCAATTGCGCAAAAAGCAGTAGTTTTAGGAACGACTCCGTTGTTAATTTTTTCGTATTGTAATTAACTCAAACTTCGCACTTTAAAAAGTTAGTGCACCCATAGTGGTTCTAAGGTTCATTGGTGTAAAAAATGTTTATTGACAAATGATTCTAAAAATGCAAAAAACACCTCATTCTTTGG
>NZ_JAKZKS010000069.1 GCF_022808615.1 Bacillus sp. FJAT-47783 | reverse complement strand
CCCTAACTACCTTGTGTTTGAATGTATTTTTGAATAATCTCTTTGCTAACATTTCCAATGCTACATACGAAGTAACCGTCACTCCAAAAGGTGCGTTCTTTCCAAAAATGTCGGGAAAGATATTCGTTATGCTTTTGCCATATCCGATAAGTCGTGAGTTGTTTCAACAACCTAACAATTTCAAGAATACTCCATTTTGGGAAATAACGAATTAATACATGGATATGGTCTTGATCTATCTCTTGCTCAATAATTTGCCAACCGAAATGATTAGAAATGCATTCGATTTCGGTCTTAATATCATGACCTATTTTAAACAATAGCTTTTTCCGATACTTACAGACAAATATTAAATGACACATAAGTAAGTGTTTGCTATGGTTTTCAGAAATGTATTTCATTACTTATTCAAACCTTTACGGATAAGTTCGTAAACCGCACCCGCAAAACTTGAAATGTAATTTTCTTTTTGATATTTTTCAATTTCTGCTACTAAATCAGCAGGAAACTTAATTAATTTTGAAATGCGTTCCATTTTTCACTACCCCCTCAGTATATATTTGATATATACCATGCACTTGATATATAATAAGTATATACTTAAAAGGAGTTGAAATCAATGTTGGTCAATAAAGCATACAAATTCCGCATCTATCCAAACAAAGATCAAGAAATACTGATTACTAAAACAATCGGTTGCTCACGCTTCGTATTCAACTATTTTTTAGCCAAATGGAATGATGCTTATAAAGAAACAGGGAAAGGATTGACTTATAATGCTTGTTCTTCTCAATTAACACAACTAAAGAAAGAATTGGTTTGGTTAAAAGAAGTAGACAGCATTGCGATTCAATCTTCACTCAAAAACCTTGCTGATGCTTATTCTCGCTTCTTTAAGAAGCAAAACGACAAACCACGCTTCAAGTCTAAAAAGAATCCTGTGCAATCTTATACAACCAAGCATACGAATGGAAATATTGCTGTACTGGATAAACAC
>NZ_JAKZKS010000068.1 GCF_022808615.1 Bacillus sp. FJAT-47783 | reverse complement strand
TGGCTACTGTTGATTACGTGACTGGTGAAATCGTATGGCAGGAAGAAGAGCAATACACGGCGGAAGAATTCCTTTCCTTTCTTAAAAAAGTAACGAAGGCATATCCGACTGGAAACATTGTGATGATTTTGGACAACGCGCGGATCCACCATGCAAAATTACTTGAACCCTTCCTAAAGGAGATGAAAGGTAGGCTGAAATTTGTATTTTTGCCTCCTTACAGCCCTCAACTTAATGTTGTCGAGGGTCTTTGGAAATGGCTGAAATCTGACGTCATCAACAATGTTTTCTATCATACGACGGCTGAGATTCGGAAGAACGTCCATGCCTTTATGGAGAATTTAAATCCCATTAAAGTCATTGACCGCCTCTGTGTAAGGATGGAGTCAAATGCCATTCAGGAATTTCTTTAGTTCAACTTATATAGTTCTTGAAAATACTCCTTTGGTTTTACTTGTCCATTCAATAATGGGGCAATTAATCCATATCGGAATAAAGCTACTTGTTGGCGTTGATTTTCATTCATTCAAATGCTCCTCCTTCTTAAAGTAGAAGGACAACCGGTTATCCTGTTTCTTATTCTACTGTCTCTCATCTCAAATGACGATGAAAAAGGTATGTGGGATGAATAAAACAGGCGTGGTAAACTTGAACACTACTGAATTAATGAGCCAAAAAGTAGGAGGATAAGTGTCCCCAACTTGTTCGGAGAAAACGAGATGCGCCCACATCCTGAATCAAAGAAATGTACCTGATCGCTTCTTGGAATGCATCATTTATACGTCCACCCACCTTTCCTAAGCCAACGAAATACGTATGGACCCAATTGAGTTTTTGGAGAAATCGCTGGAGGTGGAAGCGTAATAGCTGGCGACTTCTGTTAACTCTTTTATCTACCAGAAATTGATGAATACGATCTAAAATAGTTTGAATCGTGTGTTGAAAGTAGGGGATGAGAAAATCTGGCAGGATGGAAATGTTGATTCCACAGTTTAAGCATTTCAAACGACAGATAGGAATTCTCACTTCCATCTCTTCTGAAATGCCATTTCGAAAGTAATACCCATTCCGATGAAGGTTGCCTGGTCCGTGACACTGGCATTTTGGACAAGTATCAAGCACAGGAAAGGCATTCATCTTTCCTCTTTTTGCGTATTCTTTTAAACCGATGCCAAAATCATAGGAAATGATCACGTTCAACACTCC
>NZ_JAKZKS010000066.1 GCF_022808615.1 Bacillus sp. FJAT-47783 | reverse complement strand
GCCGAAGTTGGGCTAGTCAATCATCAGACTGAAAGGAAAGAAACGGAACATGAACGGAAAAGAAGACAAACAAGGTTTTCGTGAGGGAGTAAAGACCCCACAAAAGAGAAAGTGGTATAGTCTCATAGATAAAATATGGGCAATGCCAAACATGGAGGAAGCCTTTAAAGAGGTCAAAAGAAATCGAGGAGCCGCAGGTGTAGATGGAGTAACAATTAAGGCTTTTGAATTTGGTGTGGAGGATCATGTACAAATCCTTCAATGTGAGTTGCGAGAAAAGACATACAAGCCGAGACCAGTGAAACGTGTATACATCCCAAAGGTTGATGGTTCAAAAAGACCTTTAGGTATCCCAACCGTGAGAGACCGAGTCGTGCAGGCTTCTGTACGAAGAATAATAGAACCAATATTTGAAGCTAAATTTCTTGATTGTAGTTTTGGTTTTCGACCGAATCGAAGTGCGCACATGGCATTGGAGAAAATTCGAAAGGATTTACTGGATGGTTATGTGTATGTAATTGACGCAGACTTAAAATCATACTTTGATAGAATCCCACATGACAAACTTATGTCTTTGGTACGAGAAGAAATAGTGGATGGAAGTGTCATTGGATTGCTTGAAAGTTTCCTCCAAGCAGGAATTATGGAGGGTGGCAGTTTCCATTTAAATGAAAAGGGAACTCCACAGGGCGGTGTTATCAGTCCATTGCTTGCGAACATATATTTGCATCCGTTGGATGAACTTATGACAGAGAGAGGGCATCGTATTACAAGATATGCGGATGACTTCGTTATCTGTTGTAAATCACAAAAGGGTGCTGAAAGAGTACTTAAATCAGTTACTCGATTCCTTGAACAAAAACTCGGGCTAACCTTACATCCAGAGAAGACTAAGATTGTTGATAATATGAAGGAATCTTTTGTTTTTCTGGGATATGAATTTAAACAAGGTTATTGGGTTAAACCGTCAGAAAAGTCACTAAAGAAATTTAAGAATAAAGTCAAGGAAATTACAAAGCGCAATCAAACGGTAAACATCGAGAAATTGATAAAAGAGAAACTGAACCCATATCTGCGTGGATGGGGTAACTACTTCGGGTATTGGCATACAAAGACACTCTTCACTGAGTTTGACAGGTGGATTCGAAGGAGATTACGTTCAGTCCAATTGAGGAGCTGGAGAAAGATAAGAAAACTGCACAGAGAACTACGAAGGAGAAAGTGGAAAGGAGAACTTCCACGATTACGCATGTATACCTGGAGAAGTTCAATGTGTACTCCAGTACATGTAGCACTTCCGAATGAATGGTTTAAAGAAATTGGTCTCGTCTCTTTAGTGGATATTTACAATGAACATCATCTCCAATGGAGATAATCATGGAGGAGCCGTATGCGATGACCCGCACGTACGGAACTGCGAGAGGCGCATGAGTAAATCATGCGCCTACTCTATT
>NZ_JAKZKS010000065.1 GCF_022808615.1 Bacillus sp. FJAT-47783 | reverse complement strand
GGTTAAGTTAGAAAGGGCGCACGGTGGATGCCTTGGCACTAGGAGCCGATGAAGGACGGGACTAACACCGAAATGCTTCGGGGAGCTGTAAGTAAGCGTTGATCCGGAGATTTCCGAATGGGGAAACCCACTGTTCGTAATGGAACAGTATCCATATCTGAATCCATAGGATATGGAAGGCACACCCGGGGAACTGAAACATCTAAGTACCCGGAGGAGAAGAAAGCAAATGCGATTTCCTAAGTAGCGGCGAGCGAAACGGAAGTAGCCCAAACCAAGAGGCTTGCCTCTTGGGGTTGTAGGACACTCTATGTGGAGTTACAAAGGAACGGGGTAGACGAAGCGGTCTGGAAAGGCCCGTCAAAGAAGGTAACAACCCTGTAGTTGAAACTTCGTTCCCTCCAGAGTGGATCCTGAGTACGGCGGGACACGTGAAATCCCGTCGGAAGCAGGGAGGACCATCTCCCAAGGCTAAATACTCCCTAGTGACCGATAGTGAACCAGTACCGTGAGGGAAAGGTGAAAAGCACCCCGGGAGGGGAGTGAAAGAGAACCTGAAACCGTGTGCTTACAAGTAGTCAGAGCCCGTTAACGGGTGATGGCGTGCCTTTTGTAGAATGAACCGGCGAGTTACGATTACGTGCAAGGTTAAGCTGAAGAAGCGGAGCCGCAGCGAAAGCGAGTCTGAATAGGGCGTATCGAGTACGTGGTCGTAGACCCGAAACCAGGTGATCTACCCATGTCCAGGGTGAAGTTCAGGTAACACTGAATGGAGGCCCGAACCCACGCACGTTGAAAAGTGCGGGGATGAGGTGTGGGTAGGGGTGAAATGCCAATCGAACTTGGAGATAGCTGGTTCTCTCCGAAATAGCTTTAGGGCTAGCCTCAAGGTAAGAGTCTTGGAGGTAGAGCACTGATTGGACTAGGGGCCCTCATCGGGTTACCGAATTCAGTCAAACTCCGAATGCCAAAGACTTATCCTTGGGAGTCAGACTGCGAGTGATAAGATCCGTAGTCGAAAGGGAAACAGCCCAGACCGCCAGCTAAGGTCCCAAAGTATACGTTAAGTGGAAAAGGATGTGGAGTTGCTTAGACAACCAGGATGTTGGCTTAGAAGCAGCCACCATTTAAAGAGTGCGTAATAGCTCACTGGTCGAGTGACTCTGCGCCGAAAATGTACCGGGGCTAAACGTATCACCGAAGCTGCGGAAACAGAGGTCAGATACCAGAGGTCGGAGGTCAGAAAGTAGGGATAAGGTGATCAAGCATTATAAAGATTTGAGAGTATATCAAATCTCTTATGAACTAGCTTTAAAGGTTCATCAAACCACCTTAGAATTTCCTGACTTCGAAAGATATGAACTAGGAGCCCAATTAAGAAGAGCTGCTCTTTCCATCCCTGCAAACATTGCAGAAGGTTACGGGAAGAAAGACTCTCCTAATGACTTTAAACG
>NZ_JAKZKS010000064.1 GCF_022808615.1 Bacillus sp. FJAT-47783 | reverse complement strand
ACTCAAACTTCGCACTTTAAAAAGTTAGTGCACCCATAGTGGTTCTAAGGTTCATTGGTGTAAAAAATGTTTATTGACAAATGATTCTAAAAATGCAAAAAACACCTCATTCTTTGGTATAGTGGATTTGTCGAGAATACACTACCAAACAGAAGAGGTGTCTCCTATATGATAGAGCAAAACGGTCAAACGAATCAACTACCCAAAGAATTAAAATCTACTTTTGATGAATTAGAAGTTTTCAAACACTTACGCAAGGCTGGAATCACTAAGAAGTTTGGATTTACATGTGCTTATCTTTTTCAACTTGTTTTTTGTCTGATTTTTCAACACAAGAAATGGTTTACTCTCCTTCAATCAAAGAAAGGAGATTCATACCCAGCCAAGGACGCTGTTTATCGTTTTATGAATCATTCCAAGTTTAATTGGCGTCGTTTTTTAACATTGTTTAGTGCCAGTACCATTGGAAAAGTTGATGCACTTACCGATTCAAAACGCCCAAAAGTACTGATTGTTGATGACTCCATGTATGATCGTGACCGTAGTAAAAAACTAGAACTATTAGCACGTTGTATGGATCATTCTTCGATGAAAAAACGCTATTATAAAGGGTTTCGTATGCTTACACTTGGTTGGTCAGATGGCTTCACTTTCATGCCACTAGATTTTACTTTATTAAGTTCTATCAAAGCTCAAATCAATGGCATATCCGAAAAAGTAGATAAACGCTGCTCCGGCTATAAACGTCGTCTAGATGCACTACAGACAGCTCCAGAACAAGTTACGTCTATGGTAAGAAGAGCACTATCTGCAGGAGTCACAGCTAATTATTTGTTAATGGATTCATGGTTTACACATCAACCACTTATTACATCCATTGTTGACTTAGGATTGGATGTCATTGGAATGGTGAAACCGACAAATCAACGATACATCGTCAATAACAAAGAAGTGTCTTTAAAACAACTCTATTTCCTTTCCGCTCCTGTTCAGGGCAGAAAAGGCCTTCTTCGTTCAATCCATACAACATTGGCTAATGGCGTACCAGTCAAAGTTGTCTTTATACAGAACCGAAACAAAAGAAGTGAGTGGCTAGCCATTCTTAGCACAGATTGCACAATAACGGACCAAGAGATCGTCCGCATTTACGGTATGCGTTGGGACATTGAGGTGTTTTTCAAAACAACGAAATCTTTATTACGTCTTCAAAAGGAGTTTCAAGGTATCTCATATGATTTACTAATCAGCCATACGACACTCGTATTTTCAAGGTACATCGTATTGTCTTGGCAAAACCGTTGTAACACAGATCAACGTACATTAGGCGGTATTTTTTATGAACTTTGTGATGAAGTAAATGAACTTGATTGGGCTGTCGCACTTCAGCAGTTAATCGAGCTTCTTGAAGATGTCCTTAAAAAGTCAAATCGAAAAATCAAAAAACTAATACAAAGTCAACTACAGCAATGGGTAGCAGCCTTACCTAACTATATCAAGGCTTATTTGCCGATTTCAGTATGCGAAGTTTGAG
>NZ_JAKZKS010000063.1 GCF_022808615.1 Bacillus sp. FJAT-47783 | reverse complement strand
CCTGAATTATTCATAGAAAATCAGTAACTTAGGTTAATCCCTTGTTTTTCAAGCCTTTCCGGCTTTCTAGTTTTGCACGAAAAAAATGAAAAAAGAATCCATTTCTGTTAAAGTTTAAGTAACCACACAAAAACCAAACAGAAAGGATTCTTTATATGGTTACTTTAACGCAAAAAACGCTTGAATTCAATCGTAAAATTAAATTATCAAATGATGGAGGTTCTCTTTCCTCCGATACAGGTGAATTCCTTTTTAGAGAATTCGATGAAAAAATCGGCTTTTCTAAGACTTTAGCTAGATATCTGAAACTTAATGATTCAAGAAAATATTATCTACACTCAAACGAAAACTTATTGTGTCAAAAAATCTATCAGATCATTGCTGGATATGCGGAAGACGATGCTGCTGATCAGTTGACCCATGATCCTGTGTTTAAGGAAATGATCGGAACTCCCGCACTCGCTTCCCAGCCTAGCTTATCTCGCTTTTATACTCGATTTGACAAAGATTCAATCGAACTATTAAATCAGGCAAACCAAGAACTTCTGGATAAAATTCATCGTTTTCGACAATCGACAGAATTATTTATCGACTTGGACTCCACACATTCGGATACATATGGAAACCAGGAATCCTCGTCTTATAATACTCATTATGGCACCATGGGTTTTCATCCTTTGGTCGCTTTTGATGGAGCGACCGGTGACTTTTTAAAAGCACAACTCCGCCCAGGAAATGTGTATACATCGAATGGTGTGGTCGAATTCATTCGTCCTTTAATTGAACATTACAATGAAGTCTTTCCAGAAACCACTCTGTTTCTTCGTGGAGATAGTGGTTTTGCTGTCCCGGCATTATACGAGTTGTGTGAAAAGGAATCTGTTTTGTATATCATTCGGTTGAAATCCAATTCACAACTCCAAAGTCTCGCGCAGGAGTATCATCCTTCTTCAGCCCCTTTAGACGTTTCAAAAACGGAGACCTATTTTGAAGAAACCATTTATCAAGCAAAATCATGGTCAAGACCAAGAAGAGTCATTATTCAATCGGTGCGTCCTGCAGGTGAGCTGTTCTTCACCCATTCCTTTTTCGTGACCAATTTCGAATTAGCTGCTCCTCAAGATATCGTCAAAGCTTACCAAAAAAGAGGGACGATGGAAAACTACATCAAGGAGGCAAAAAACGGCTTTTACTTTGATTATATGAACAGCCACGCTTTTCAAGTAAACGAAGTAAAAATGATGTTGACTCTCCTTGCTTATAATTTGACCAATTGGTTACGATCCCTTTGTTTTCCAGTGGGACAAAAGACCATGCAGATTGAAACCATACGCACTCGATTAATTAAAGTGGCCAGTAAAGTGGTCAAATCAGGTAGAGGACTTTATTTCAAACTATCATCGAGTTTTGTGTACCAACAATTCTTTTGGGACGTACTAAATCGAATTCAAAAGCTTCAATTAGAATGACCGAAAGAATGCTGTTCCCAACTGAAAAAAGTCGATTTTTTCAGTCAAGGGGGAAGTATGCC
>NZ_JAKZKS010000062.1 GCF_022808615.1 Bacillus sp. FJAT-47783 | reverse complement strand
GGGTTTGCTGAATAGACAAAAAACTAGTACCGACAAGGGTTTTAGTAGCTTTTGTCGAATATAAAGTGTATGGATTTACGGTAAAACCCACAAAAAACCTTGCACTTGGAGGTCAGCACTGTGTATCAAGAAACGCAAAATCAACTGACATTTTCCGATGACTTCTTCCTGCCTTTTGGCGGTAAATTAAATAAAGAGAATCGATGGGTCCTTCTTGCTGAAATGATTCCTTGGGGGAAGGCTGAAGAGAAATATGCAAAAGCGTTCAAGAAATCGTTTAAAGGTCAAAGAGCCCTCTCTGTTAGAATGGCCCTTGGCGCTTTGCTGATTAAAGAGCGACTTGGCTTAAGTGACCGTGAAACAGTTCAACAGATTACAGAGAACCCGTATTTGCAGTATTTCATTGGTCTTCCAGCTTTCCAAGAAACAGAACCTTTTCATCATTCTTTGATGACTCATTTTCGAAAGAGACTCGGTCCTGATATCATCAATGAAGTCAATGAATGGATTGTCATGGAGGAACAAAAGCAGGATCAAGAAAAGGATGACGAGGATTAGGTCCATCATCCACCTTCTAATCACAAGCCTTCAGAAGATGCAAAAGCGGATACAAGCATGAAGGAGAACAAAGGAAAACTCATACTAGATGCAACATGTGCTCCAGCTGATATGGCCTATGACTTTGAACTGTTGAACGAAGCACGCGAAAAGTTGGAACAGATCATTGACGTCTTGCACGAACCGATGAAAGGGTCTAAACGAAAACCTCGTACCTATCGACAGAAAGCAAGAAAAGACTACTTGGCTATTGTGAAACAGCGGAAGGTTGGAGCGAGAAAGATGCGTAAGGCTGTTGGGAAGCAGTTGAGGTATGTTAAGAGAGATCTTAGAGTGATTGAAGAGTTAGAGTCTCACAGTCCATTATCCCTTTTAAGCAAACAAGAGTACAGGGAGCTTTTGATTATACAGGAACTTTACCGTCAACAAGAAGAAATGTACCGTACAAGAACACATCGTGTAGACCATCGAATCGTAAGCATTTCCCAACCACATGTACGTCCAATCGTCCGAGGTAAAGCCAAAGCAAACGTTGAGTTTGGTTCGAAAGTTGCCGTCAGCGTGGTAGATGGGTATGTCTTGGTTGAAAAATTGGACTGGGACAATTTTAATGAGGGCATCACCCTTCAGGAATCGATTGAAAACGATCGGAAGCGATTCGGGTGTTACCCCGAAGCTGTCTTGGCTGATAAAATCTATCGAAACCGAGAAAATCTACAATACTGCAAGGAAAGAGGAATCCGTCTTAGTGGCCCCAAGCTTGGACGCCCTTCAAAGAAAGAAGGTGCACTCCAAAGACAAATGGCCAAAAAAGATGCATCAGAACGGAACACTGTAGAAGGTAAATTTGGAGAAGGCAAGCGTACTTATGGGCTAGGCCTTATTCGAGCACGCCTTCAAGACACCAGTGAGACGGTCGTTTGTATCCAATTCCTCGTCATGAATCTCGAGCGAAAGCTCAGAGTTCTTTTTTGGCATTTTTTCAGAAAGGTATTCGCGAAGATAGCTGTTTAAAAAACATTAAGTTGCCAATTCGTTCAGCAAGCCCTAATT
>NZ_JAKZKS010000061.1 GCF_022808615.1 Bacillus sp. FJAT-47783 | reverse complement strand
TGAATCCGTGATAAAAAAATAGATATTCACAGCGACAAACCTTGATATAATAGGGATATGCATCCTTTTGGATCAATAAAATCACTTCACCAGGTAGGTGCATAATGACAATGGTAAAATTTATTTTAGAAGACTCCGATGAAACATTATCCACTCATTCCGGGTTAGGTTTAATTGGTTTACTTTTATCAAAAACCAAGTTGTCCAAGCGCTTTTCAAACTTAAAAGTGCCTAACATAAAGTCATTCCCTTCCATATCTACTGGGGATGTGATGACGTCCTATATCGGTATCCTATCTCAAATGAAAAATGACTTTGAAGATATCGAACCGTTTCGAGATGACCCATTCTTCTGTCGCGCACTAGGCGTACAATCTGTTCCATCCAGTGCTACTTTGCGACAACGCTTAGATCAAACGGCGAAAGTAGGAGGATGGAAGTCCATTATCTTAGAAGAATCCGTCTTGTTGCTTCAGCAGTTTGATTCCCCTGTTACGCCAATAATCCTGAAAGATAAGAAAACCAAGTATGTTCCACTTGATATCGATGTTTCCCCGTTTGATAACTCCAACACGAAGAAAGAAGGAGTGAGTCGAACGTACAAAGGATGTGATGGATACGCTCCAAACTTCGCGTATCTTGGTCAAGAAGGGTATGTCGTCAATGTTGAATTGCGAGAAGGAAAAACACATGTTCAAAACAATACCGATACTTTCCTTCAAGAAGCGATTCACTATTCGAAAAGGCTGACAAACAATCCATTGCTTGTTCGTATGGATGGGGGAAATGATAGCATCGACAACTTAAAAGTGTGTGAAAAAGAAAACGTCCATCTCATTATTAAACGGAATCCGCGACGTGAAAAACTGGAAACATGGCTAGCGATTGCCGAGCAAAGAGGGAAGCAAGTCTCTGCACGTGATGGGAAACGGATCTTTTATGGCTCTATCTCCGTCACACCCAAAGGGATGAAGAAGTCCCTTCGGCAAGTATATAAAGTTGTGGAGCAAACGATTGATAAAAACGGCCAAATCCTGTTAGTGCCTGATATTGAATTCGAGAGTTACTGGACAACCTTAGACCTTGAGCCAGAGGAAGTCATCGATCTCTATCATGCACATGGAACATGTGAACAATTTCATAGTGAATTAAAAACAGACCTAGATTTAGAACGGTTACCGTCTGGAAAGTTTTCGACCAATGACTTGATCTTGCACCTTGGTTGTTTTACTTATAATCTTCTTCGGCTCATTGGGCAAGAAAGCTTAAAGTCTCATGATGCACCCGTCAAAAAGAAGGTCTTTCGTCGAAGAGTGAAAACCGTTATTCAAAACCTTATCACGCTCGCATCGAAAATGGTTTGTCACGCGCGAAGGTGGTATTTGAAATTTGGAAACAACAGCCCATGGTTTCCTACTTTCAAGCGAATATACATATCTTTTTCAAATAGATAGACGAGATGAACAGAATACCCAAACACTAAACCTGCCAAAAATTACAAAACAGCAGGTTTATTTGTCGTTCCCGTAAACTCAGTAAATGATTGTTCTTTATGAGAAATTAAAACAGCAACACTACATATAAAAAAATCCATTAAAATGAATAAAGATAACCATCATGTCACGGATTCAGGTT
>NZ_JAKZKS010000060.1 GCF_022808615.1 Bacillus sp. FJAT-47783 | reverse complement strand
ATTTAGGTTAAGTCCTCGATCGATTAGTATCCGTCAGCTCCATGTGTCACCACACTTCCACCTCGGACCTATCAACCTGATCATCTTTCAGGGATCTTACTCACATAACGTGATGGGAAATCTCATCTTGAGGGGGGCTTCATGCTTAGATGCTTTCAGCACTTATCCCTTCCGCACATAGCTACCCAGCGATGCCCTTGGCAGGACAACTGGTACACCAGCGGTGCGTCCATCCCGGTCCTCTCGTACTAAGGACAGCTCCTCTCAAATTTCCTACGCCCACGACGGATAGGGACCGAACTGTCTCACGACGTTCTGAACCCAGCTCGCGTACCGCTTTAATGGGCGAACAGCCCAACCCTTGGGACCGACTACAGCCCCAGGATGCGATGAGCCGACATCGAGGTGCCAAACCTCCCCGTCGATGTGGACTCTTGGGGGAGATAAGCCTGTTATCCCCGGGGTAGCTTTTATCCGTTGAGCGATGGCCCTTCCATGCGGAACCACCGGATCACTAAGCCCGACTTTCGTCCCTGCTCGACTTGTAGGTCTCGCAGTCAAGCTCCCTTGTGCCTTTACACTCTACGAATGATTTCCAACCATTCTGAGGGAACCTTTGGGCGCCTCCGTTACCTTTTAGGAGGCGACCGCCCCAGTCAAACTGCCCACCTGACACTGTCTCCCTGCCCGATTGAGGGCAGCGGGTTAGAATTTCAATACAGCCAGGGTAGTATCCCACCGACGCCTCCACCGAAGCTAGCGCTCCGGCTTCTCAGGCTCCTACCTATCCTGTACAAGCTGTACCAAAATTCAATATCAGGCTACAGTAAAGCTCCACGGGGTCTTTCCGTCCTGTCGCGGGTAACCTGCATCTTCACAGGTACTATAATTTCACCGAGTCTCTCGTTGAGACAGTGCCCAGATCGTTACGCCTTTCGTGCGGGTCGGAACTTACCCGACAAGGAATTTCGCTACCTTAGGACCGTTATAGTTACGGCCGCCGTTTACTGGGGCTTCGGTTCAAAGCTTCGCGGATGCTAACCTCTCCCCTTAACCTTCCAGCACCGGGCAGGCGTCAGCCCCTATACTTCACCTTACGGTTTCGCAGAGACCTGTGTTTTTGCTAAACAGTCGCCTGGGCCTATTCACTGCGGCTTCTCGGGGCTATTCACCCCAAAAAGCACCCCTTCTCCCGAAGTTACGGGGTCATTTTGCCGAGTTCCTTAACGAGAGTTCTCTCGATCACCTTAGGATTCTCTCCTCGCCTACCTGTGTCGGTTTGCGGTACGGGCACCTCTCACCTCGCTAGAGGCTTTTCTTGGCAGTGTGGAATCAGGAACTTCGGTACTATATTTCCCTCGCCATCACAGCTCAGCCTATGCGACAAGCGGATTTGCCTACTTGTCAGCCTAACTGCTTGGACACGGACAACCAACGCCGTGCTTACCCTATCCTCCTGCGTCCCCCCATTGCTCAAACGGTGAGGAGGTGGTACAGGAATATCAACCTGTTATCCATCGCCTACGCCTTTCGGCCTCGGCTTAGGTCCCGACTAACCCTGAGCGGACGAGCCTTCCTCAGGAAACCTTAGGCATTCGGTGGAGGGGATTCTCACCCCTCTTTCGCTACTCATACCGGCATTCTCACTTCTAAGCGCTCCACCAGTCCTTCCGGTCTAGCTTCAACGCCCTTAGAACGCTCTCCTACCAAACAGAAGTCAGATGCCAGAAATCAGAAGTCGGATTATTTCCACTTTAAAATAAGGGAATAAATCTGCTTTCCAAGTTCCTCATAATTACTGAGGAGAAAATGATACACGGAAGTCTCTAGATAGCCTA
>NZ_JAKZKS010000006.1:140796-141514 GCF_022808615.1 Bacillus sp. FJAT-47783 | reverse complement strand
AAACATCAGCGCACAAATCGAGACGCTTCTTGAGTAAGCATTCTGAGATTTGGGTGTCTGAAACAAGAAAGAAATCAAAATTATCACTACTTATTATAAGTTGAGCCATTAGCTCAGTTGGTAGAGCATCTGACTTTTAATCAGAGGGTCGGAGGTTCGAGTCCTCCATGGCTCACCATTTGCTTTAAATAGCATGCGGGTGTGGCGGAATTGGCAGACGCGCTAGACTTAGGATCTAGTGCCGCACGGCGTGGGGGTTCAAGTCCCTCCACCCGCACCATTCAAAATGCGGAAGTAGTTCAGTGGTAGAACACCACCTTGCCAAGGTGGGGGTCGCGGGTTCGAATCCCGTCTTCCGCTCCATAATGCCTGCCGGGGTGGTGGAATTGGCAGACACACAGGACTTAAAATCCTGCGGTAGGTGACTACCGTGCCGGTTCAAGTCCGGCCCTCGGCACCATTTATATGCGCCCGTAGCTCAATTGGATAGAGCGTTTGACTACGGATCAAAAGGTTAGGGGTTCGACTCCTCTCGGGCGCGCCATATAACGGGAAGTAGCTCAGCTTGGTAGAGCACATGGTTTGGGACCATGGGGTCGCAGGTTCGAATCCTGTCTTCCCGACCAGGTAATAAAATGATATGGGGCCTTAGCTCAGCTGGGAGAGCGCCTGCTTTGCACGCAGGAGGTCAGCGGTTCGATCCCGCTAGGCTCCACTT
>NZ_JAKZKS010000006.1:0-140786 GCF_022808615.1 Bacillus sp. FJAT-47783 | reverse complement strand
GGATCAAAAGGTTAGGGGTTCGACTCCTCTCGGGCGCGCCATATAACGGGAAGTAGCTCAGCTTGGTAGAGCACATGGTTTGGGACCATGGGGTCGCAGGTTCGAATCCTGTCTTCCCGATCAGGTAATTAACTGTACGGGGCCTTAGCTCAGCTGGGAGAGCGCCTGCTTTGCACGCAGGAGGTCAGCGGTTCGATCCCGCTAGGCTCCACCATAAAGGATTATTTTATTTGGCGGCGTAGCTCAGCTGGCTAGAGCGTACGGTTCATACCCGTGAGGTCGGGGGTTCGATCCCCTCCGCCGCCACCATTAAAGGACCTTTAGCTCAGCTGGTTAGAGCAGACGGCTCATAACCGTCCGGTCGCAGGTTCGAGTCCTGCAGGGTCCACCATTTCAATTAGGTTATGTGGAGGAATACCCAAGTCTGGCTGAAGGGATCGGTCTTGAAAACCGACAGGGGTGTCAAAGCCCGCGGGGGTTCGAATCCCTCTTCCTCCGCCATATATCACATTTTTTTAATAATCATCGCGGGGTGGAGCACGAACGAATAAGCTTCACTGAGAAACATCAGCGTACCACTCGAGCAGCACCTTGAATAAGCTACTTGAGAGTGGGACGGTCAAAGCTTAACTTTAGGCATAGAAAAAACTAATTAATTTAATTTATCATCGCGGGGTGGAGCAGTCTGGTAGCTCGTCGGGCTCATAACCCGAAGGTCGCAGGTTCAAATCCTGCCCCCGCAACCAAATTTAGTTTCTGACACTACATCGAATAATCTTCTATGTGAGGTAACAAAGTAGTGATAGTGCATTTTAAAGGTCCCGTGGTGTAGCGGTTAACATGCCTGCCTGTCACGCAGGAGATCGCGGGTTCGATTCCCGTCGGGACCGCCATCTTAAATAATATGATTGTATTTGGCTCGGTAGCTCAGTCGGTAGAGCACGTTCGAGTAAGCTTCGATGAGATGCAACAGCGCACCAATTGAGTCGCTGCTTGAATAAGCTTCCTGAGATTGGGGCGAAGGTTTTTTAGACAAAACTATTATATGGTGTAAAATTTATATTTGGCTCGGTAGCTCAGTCGGTAGAGCAAAGGACTGAAAATCCTTGTGTCGGCGGTTCGATTCCGTCCCGAGCCACCATTGTGGCGGCTGTGGCGAAGTGGTTAACGCACCAGATTGTGGCTCTGGCATTCGTGGGTTCGATTCCCATCAGTCGCCCCATAGTAATAAGCGGGTGTAGTTTAGTGGTAAAACCTCAGCCTTCCAAGCTGATGTCGTGGGTTCGATTCCCATCACCCGCTCCATGGGCCTGTAGCTCAGCTGGTTAGAGCGCACGCCTGATAAGCGTGAGGTCGGTGGTTCAAGTCCACTCAGGCCCATCTTGTTCCGCAGTAGCTCAGTGGTAGAGCATTCGGCTGTTAACCGAACGGTCGCAGGTTCGAATCCTGCCTGCGGAGCCATTTGGAGAAGTACTCAAGTGGCTGAAGAGGCGCCCCTGCTAAGGGTGTAGGTCGCGTAAGCGGCGCGAGGGTTCAAATCCCTCCTTCTCCGCCAGTAAACAACTTCTTCTGTTTATTACTATCATGGCCCGTTGGTCAAGTGGTTAAGACACCGCCCTTTCACGGCGGTAACACGGGTTCGAATCCCGTACGGGTCATAAAAAGCACTGCGATGTCGCAGTGCTTTTTTTAATGTGTAGGAAATTATTAATTTCCTACATGTGTACAACTTTGTGAATGGTTGTTTAAAGTTGTTTAATTAACACCGATTCTCTTTCCACGTGTTACTTTGTAATAACATAGATACTGTAATTTCCTCAACAGTATGGACTAATCGTGGAATAAAAAAGTGAGCATATTATACAGGACTATTAATTGTCAAACTATATTGAAAACCTATACCCCATTCAATAACAAGTGACAATGTTTTGCTTAGTAAGATGTACATGCACAAAAATAAAAAAATCCATAGCCCTATCCCTATTTTATATAGCGACTCAAATAATATTTTCAAGATGTTAGGTGATAAAGCTAATGGATGAAGAAAAGCTTTAAAAATATATTATTTAATTTCAGAAAAAATTCGACAAAATGTCGAGTAATTTATTATATTGAAATAATATATTCTTTTGATCATTAATCTTGTTCGTTTAAATCTTGATTAAGCTTTTTCCCTGGATTGTCTAAATCTATTTCGGATGTAAGCCCGATAGATGGTCCTCTAAACATATCGAATGCTAAAATTTTATCATCAGCTGCATCAAAAAATGGCTGTTTTTCCTCATTATCCGTATTAACATTTTTCTTCTTCATTAAATCCCTCCTTTTTTCTTATCATTTATCAATTACTTATCGGATATGTATCGTTTGTTATTTAAAAATAGTTAATAACATAATGAATTTATTGTTTGTTGGATTATGTCAGAAATCGGAACCGTTTTCAAAAAAGGGTTTTTATCATTTTTTTTGAATTAAATAAATAGAAAAATAAGAGGAGTAAGGAGGAACTTCATGAGCATAGCAATCCCAACAGAATTTGAAATTCATCTTTTTCATGAAGGAAATTTGTGTCGAAGTTATGAGTTATTCGGTGCTCATCTGAAAGAGGTGAATGGTGTTAAAGGTATTCAATTTTGTGTATGGGCTCCTCATGCAAAAGCAGTTCGAGTTGTAGGAGATTTTAATAACTGGAATGGTTCAGAGCATGAAATGATAAAGCTAAATGATCAGGGGATTTGGGCATTGTTTACTCCAGATGTAGAGGAAGGTGCCTTATATAAATATGAAATAATTACCTCACAAAATAAAAAAATATTGAAATCAGACCCATATGCCTTCTATTCGGAAACTCGACCGAAAACTGCATCAATCGTCTACAATTTATCAGGTTATAAATGGAATGATCAAAAATGGCGTCAAAAGAAAAAGCGTAAAAAAATATATGACCGCCCAATGTTTATATATGAACTCCATTTAGGGACTTGGAAAAAGAACGAAGATGGCAGTTTATATTCTTATCGAGAATTAGCTAAGGAATTGATTCCATATGTTGTAGAGCATGGATTTACCCATATTGAATTACTCCCATTAGTCGAGCATCCATATGACCGTTCGTGGGGATATCAAGGGACAGGATATTACTCAGCGACAAGTCGATATGGAACTCCACACGATTTAATGTATTTCATTGATCAATGCCACCAACATGATTTAGGTGTTATTTTGGACTGGGTTCCTGGTCATTTTTGCAAGGATGCCCACGGCTTATACATGTTCGATGGCGAACCTACGTATGAATATAAACATGCGAGGGATCGGGAAAATGATGTGTGGGGGACGGCTAATTTTGATTTAGGAAAGCCAGAGGTCCAAAGCTTTCTTATATCCAATGCTATGTTTTGGATGGAGTATTTTCATGTTGATGGTTTTCGTGTTGATGCTGTTGCGAATATGCTTTATTGGCCAAATTCTGAAGAACTCCATCCAAATGAATTTGCCATTCAATTCATAAAAAAATTAAATGAGAAGATTTTTGCAACTGACCCTACGATATTAATGATTGCTGAAGACTCCACGGATTGGCCAATGGTAACAGGCCCAACTTCAGAAGGAGGCCTAGGCTTCAATTATAAGTGGAATATGGGATGGATGAACGACATATTGAAGTATATGGAAGCTGATCCCATTTACCGCAAACATCTCCATGATAAAGTGACGTTTTCCTTGCTTTATGCTTTTTCAGAAAATTTTATTCTCCCGTTTTCTCATGATGAAGTTGTTCATGGAAAAAAATCACTAGTAAATAAAATGCCAGGAGATTATTGGCAAAAATTTGCTCAATTACGCTTACTTTATGGGTATATGGTAGCTCACCCGGGTAAAAAACTACTATTTATGGGAGGAGAATTTGGTCAGTATGACGAATGGAAGGATTTGGAGCAATTAGATTGGATGCTAGAGGGTTATGAAATGCACGGAAAAGTTCGTGTCTATTTCAAGGAATTACTAAAAATCTACAAAAAACAGCGACCGTTCTATGAAATGGATCATCATCATAACGGTTTTGAATGGATCGATGCTGATAATCGCGACCAAAGCATTTTTTCATTTATTCGTAAAGGCACGAAGCGAAATGAAATGCTTGTTGTTGTCTGTAATTTTACTCCAGTAGTTTATCATAACTATAAAATTGGTGTTCCACTGAAAACGAGATACATAGAGATATTAAATAGTGACGATGAAGCATTCGGTGGATCAGGACAAATCAATAAGAAAAGTATCGAAGCAAATGAAGGCGAATATCATGGTAAACCTTATCATATTGAGATGACGGTTCCACCATTTGGTATTTCTATCATGAGAGCAGTGAAAAAGAGAGGAGAGAATCAAAAAAATGGTAAGAAAACAGTGCGTAGCAATGCTTCTCGCAGGGGGAAAAGGGTCAAGGCTTAGTTCTTTAACAAAAAATTTAGCAAAGCCAGCTGTTCCTTATGGGGGAAAATATCGTATTATCGATTTTACATTAAGTAATTGTACTAATTCTGGTATTGATACAGTAGGTGTTCTAACTCAATACCAGCCTCTCGTATTAAATTCTTATATCGGGATAGGAAGTGCATGGGATTTAGACCGTCGAAATGGTGGGGTTACAGTTTTACCACCTTATTCAGCATCATCTGAAGTAAGGTGGTATAAAGGTACAGCAAGTGCCATCTATGAAAACGTTAATTATATAAAGCAGTATGACCCTGAATATGTATTGATTTTATCAGGTGACCACATTTATAAAATGGATTATTCTAAAATGCTAGACTACCATATCGAGAAAGAAGCTGATGTTTCTATTTCAGTCATTGAAGTTCCATGGGAAGAAGCTAGTAGATTTGGGATTATGAATACAAATGAAGACATGGAAATCATCGAATTTGATGAAAAGCCGCCAATTCCAAAAAATAACTTAGCATCAATGGGTATATATATTTTTAAATGGTCTGTTTTAAAAGAATTTTTAGAGATGGATGCCAGAAATCCTTATTCTAGCCATGACTTTGGTAAAGATGTCATTCCACTTTTACTAGATGAGAAAAAGAAACTAGTAGCTTATCCATTTAAAGGTTATTGGAAAGATGTTGGCACAGTAAAAAGCTTATGGGAGGCGAATATGGATTTATTAGAGGAAAACCCTGAGCTAGATTTATATGATTATAATTGGAGAATCTACTCTGTCAATCCAAATCACCCACCTCAATATATTCATGAACAAGCAGAAGTGATGGAATCACTCATTACCGAAGGGTGTGTAGTTTATGGAAATGTTGTGCATTCAGTTTTATTTCAAGGCGTTACGGTAGGACTAAATTCTAGTATTAAACATTCTGTTATCATGCCAGATGCGATCATTGGGAAAAATGTTGTCATTGAAAATGCGATTGTGCCAAGTGGAATTGAAATTCCAGATGGTATGATCATTCGTCCGGATAAAAATTCAGAAGAAATCATACTTGTAACCGAAGAGTTAGTAGAAGATTCTATAAGTACGAAGCGATAAATTTTTTTACATTGTGCACTTAAAGAATGTATATAGTTATTGGTGTCCAGCAAAAGCCGCCTAGCCCCTCAAGCCAAAAGCGTGACGAAAAAAAGGCGAAAAACGCCTTTTCTGTGTAAGAACATTCTTGCCCAAGGCTGAACAAGGCGCTTGCGCTTTTCTAGTTGTTTTAGGAAATTGTAAATTCGCAACCTATGTACAACTTTGTTCATATTTGGTTGCGTCTAGCTCCGGGCGTTAGCGGCTAGCAAACTTCCCATTTTATTCGTGCGATAAGTCAACATTGACGGAAACGTTGCCCGAGTTTCCTTTCCTACTGAAATGGTACAGTTTGTACGCCGCTTTAGAAAACGCCCTGCGCTTCTGTTCTTGGAGGGCATGGAACGGTCGCTCAAACTTTTTAAAATGAAGCTGAAAGGGTGGAATATATTGAATCGCAGCATGTTAGGGATAATTGATGCAACTATATATAAAGAGGAGATTAAAGATTTAACATTAGGAAGATCAATGGCAGCTATTCCGTTTGCAGGTCGCTATCGTTTAATCGATTTTGTATTATCAAATATGGTCAACTCGGGGATTGAAAGTGTCGCGATTTTTCCTAAATACCAATATCGCTCGTTAATGGATCATCTAGGATCCGGTAAACAATGGGATTTAAATCGAAAAAGAGATGGACTATTCTTCTTCCCATCTCCTCATTTACATGATGAATACGATGAATTTGGGTCTTTCCGTCAATTCTCAGATCATATTGATTATTTCAATCGTAGTCGCCAAAAATATGCTGTCATTACAAATAGTCACACGGTAGTAAATATTGATTTTCAAAAAGTACTAGATCATCATATTGAGATGAATTGTGATATTACGGAAGTATGCCAAAATGGAAAGTCGTTACAAATGTATTTGCTAAAAACAGACTTTTTAATGGATTTAATGACGCAATCTGAATACTCTAACTTTAAAACACTACATGATGTTGTTAACCGTCCGGATCAATTTACTATTTGTCAATATGACCATAAAGGATATGCAGCGGTGATTGATTCAATAGAAAGCTATTTTACTCATAGTCTTGAGCTTCTTCATTCAGAAATTTGGCAATCCTTGTTTTTAAAGGACCGCCCTATTTTCACTAAAGTGAAAGATGAACCACCTACCCGCTACGGAAAAATGGCGGAAATTCAAAAGTCCTTTGTGGCAAACGGCTGTATCATCGAAGGGAAGGTTGAAAACAGTATTATTTTTCGTGGCGTTCATATAGGAAAAGGGACAGTTGTTAAAAATAGTATTATTATGCAAAAAACACAAGTAGGTGAAGGATGTACCATTGAAAATGCCATTTTAGATAAGGACGTAAAAATAGGAAATAACATTCAGCTAATTGGTGAAGTGCAATTTCCAAATGTCATCCATAAAGGGACTGTACAAGGAGCGTTGATGAATTCGTGAAAGTATTATTTGCAGTATCAGAATGTGTCCCGTTCATCAAAACGGGAGGTTTAGCAGACGTTGCAGGTGCTTTACCAAAAGAACTTAAAAGATTAGGGACAGATATTCGGGTTATGATGCCGAAATATGGGCTTATTCCTCAATGTTTTCGTGAGAAAATGGAGAAAGTTACGGAGTTTACGGTCAGGCTTGGTTGGAGAAATCAATATTGTAGTATTGAAAGAATTGTTCAAGATGATGTCCATTTTTACTTTATCGATAACGAATACTATTTTAAGCGAGACTCATTATATGGTCATTATGATGATGGAGAACGTTTTTCCTACTTTAGTCGGGCTGTTTTAGAGGCTCTAAAAGAAATAGACTTTCAACCAGACATTATACATTCACACGATTGGCATACGGGTATGGTTAATTACTTATTGAAAGAAGAGTATGGAAAAGACCCTTTTTATGCACAGATGAAAACGGTCTTTACCATTCATAATTTGCAGTTTCAAGGGATATTTCCGCACAGTGTGATGCACGATTTATTAGATTTAGATGATTCTCATTTCTCAATAGAACGTTTAGAATTTTATGGGAATATCAATTTTATGAAAGCGGGGATTGTTGCATCGGATAAAATTACAACCGTTAGCCCGACGTATAAAGACGAGATTCAAACGGCTTATTATGGTGAACATTTAGATGGGCTTTTACGTTTTAAATCATCTTCATTAGTCGGAATTTTAAATGGGATTGATGATGATCTTTATAATCCAGCTAATGATCCGTATATCGTGAAGGAATATAATGAATCATCAGTCCAAAATAAGATGCATAACAAGCTTGCTCTCCAAGAAATGTTTGGTCTTCCTCTAAAAAAAGATGTACCACTTATTGTGATGGTCACGAGGTTGACGAAACAAAAAGGGCTTGATTTAGTGAAAGCTGTTTTACATGAAATTCTTGAGAAGGACGTTCAATTCCTTGTGCTAGGTACAGGTGATCAAGAATTCGAGAATTACTTTCGACATATGGAATGGGCATATCCAACAAAATGCAAGGCCTATATTGGATTCAATGAGGCGTTAGCCCATCAATTTTATGCAGGAGCGGACTTGTTTTTAATGCCTTCTAAGTTTGAACCATGTGGATTAGGCCAACTCATTGCTCTACGCTATGGCGCGATTCCAATCGTACGTGAAACTGGTGGATTAAATGATACGGTTTTATCGTATCGAGAAAATACAAAAAAAGGAAATGGTTTTACATTTAAAAACTTTAACGCGCATGATATGATGCATACCGTTTTCCGGGCTATTCATTTTTACCACGATCAAGATGTATGGCGAAAGCTTGTGAAAAGAGCGATGAGCCAAGATTATAGCTGGGCTCAATCCGCCTTTAAATACAATCAGCTCTATGCAGATTTAATGTCTAGGAGTGGTAAAAGTCATGTTCTCTAACAAAAATGAATTTATGGATTTGTTTTTGAACCGTCTGGAAATGGTATGTGGAAAAAGTTTTCACGACTCAACCGTTCGCGATCAATATTACACGTTAGGGATTATGGTTCGTGAATATATTTCACAAAAGTGGATAAATACAAACGAGTCATATCGTGCTCACAATGAAAAGCAAGTGTACTATTTCTCAATCGAATTTTTACTTGGAAAAATGCTCGGACAAAATTTAATCAACTTAGGAATTAGAGATACGATCGAAAAGGGGTTACGTGATCTAGGCATTTCGCTACAAGATTTAGAGCAAATAGAGGAAGATGCAGGATTAGGAAATGGCGGCCTTGGACGTTTGGCTGCTTGTTTCCTAGACTCCTTAGCTTCTCTAAACTTACCTGGTCATGGCATGGGCATACGGTATAAGCATGGCTTGTTTGAACAAAAAATTGTAGAAGGCTATCAAGTTGAGTTACCAGAGCAGTGGTTAAAGCACGGAAATGTATGGGAAATTCGAAAAGAAGATGAAGCGGTGGCAGTATCTTTCTGGGGAAAGGTTGATGTTTCCAATGTAGAGGGACGTCTAACATTTCGTCATGTTGATGCAGAAAAGATTTATGCCGTTCCGTATGATGTGCCAATCGCTGGTTTTCAAACGGAAACAGTGAATACATTGAGATTATGGAGTGCAGAACCTATTCTTAATCCACCGCATTCCGATGTATTAAAATATAAACGTGATACAGAAGCTGTCTCAGAGTTTTTATACCCTGACGACACACATGATGAAGGAAAAATCCTTCGTTTGAAACAGCAATATTTTCTTGTTTCAGCAGGCTTACAAAGTATTGTTTCCTCTTATCGAAAAGAGCATAAAAATTTAAAGCATTTTCATCACCATGTAGCCATTCATATCAATGACACACATCCAGTTTTAGCCATCCCAGAGTTGATGCGAATATTAATGGATATAGAAGGATTGGGATGGGATGAAGCTTGGAATATTACAACGAATACCATTTCTTATACGAACCACACAACATTAGCTGAAGCCTTGGAAAAATGGCCCATTCGAATTTTTAAACCGTTACTCCCAAGAATTTATATGATTGTTGAAGAAATTAATGAACGATTTTGCAAAAAATTGTGGGAACAGTTTCCTGGAGATTGGCACCGGATTGAACATATGGCGATTATTGCCCATGGTGTTGTAAAGATGGCCCATTTAGCTATTGTAGGAAGCCATAGTGTGAATGGAGTAGCAAAAATCCATTCGGAAATATTGAAAATGCGGGAAATGAGACCATTTTATGAAGTGTTCCCCGAACGTTTTAATAATAAAACAAACGGGATTACACATCGAAGGTGGTTGTTAAAATCGAATCCTGAGCTGACAAATTTAATATCAGATGTGATAGGAAATGAATGGGTACGTCATCCTAAACAATTAATCGAATTAAAACGACATGCATATGACCCAATCTTGAAACAACGTTTTTCTGAAGTAAAGCAAAAAAGAAAGCAAATGCTCGCGAACCTTATCTCATCAAAAAATGGAATTAAAGTAGATGAAAAATCGATTTTCGACGTACAAGTAAAACGTCTTCATGCCTATAAACGTCAATTGTTAAATGTCTTGCATATTATGTATTTGTATAATCGTCTGAAAGAGGATTCGAGCTTTACCATTTATCCCCGAACCTTTATTTTCGGGGCAAAAGCATCTCCAGGATACTACTATGCGAAAAAAATTATTAAGCTCATTCATTCATTAGCAAATAAAGTAAACAATGATCCGTACGTTTCGCAAATGATTAAGGTTGTATTTTTGGAAAATTATCGTGTCTCCCTTGCTGAAATGATTTTTCCAGCAGCTGATGTTAGTGAACAAATTTCCACAGCTAGTAAAGAAGCATCTGGAACAGGAAACATGAAATTTATGATGAATGGAGCCTTAACAATTGGGACGTTGGACGGTGCAAACATCGAAATAATGGAAGAGGTTGGAGAAGAAAATATTTTTATTTTCGGATTAAGAGCGGAAGAAGTATTGAACTTTTATGAAAATGGTGGTTACCGCTCTGCGGAATATTATCATCATAACGAACATTTAAGAAAAGTCATTGATCAATTAGTCAATGGATTTTTTAAAGATGCTGAAGGTGAATTTGAGCCTATTTATGATTCCCTTTTGGCTCATAATGACCAATACTTCGTTTTACGCGATTTTGATTCTTATCGAAATGCACAAGAACGTGTCCAAAGAGCTTATGAAGACAAATCATCTTGGTTAGAAATGTCATTACTAAATATTGCTCATTCGGGTTATTTTTCAAGTGATCGGACGATCCACGAATATGCAAAAGAGATATGGAATGTAACTCCTATTAAATTAATGTCTTAAATGAAGGTCAGACGTTTAGTCTGACCTTTCATCTGATGTATAAGGATCTTTTTCATACCCTGGTATATCGCCAAACGGTGTCATTGTGCCATTTTCATCTAACAAGCGTTCATACTTTTTATGATCATTTGTTGGATAGACAGTTATATTTTTTCCTTCCATATCCGTTCCGACGAAATTTTCATAGTCCTCCACATATCCAATCGGCTCATCTGGCTCAATATACATTTCGCTATAAGAATCTGGTGGGTGTTCAAAATCTTGAGGGCTTTCCGAAGTACCGAACCGTGCAACTTCTTGATAAAAATCTTCAGCATCTGTCACTTCAGCATCTTGATCGTCAAAACTAAATGTATCCCACGGCGGTTTTAATACAGATTCTTCAATGGGGCGCGCGTGCTTTATTGTATCCTCTAATGCATGTTCTTTACACGTTTTAGCTGTAGGAACTGCTTGTAAACGGCTTTCACCAATTTTCTTTCCACAAATGATGCAAACACCGTATGTTCCATCTTTTATTCGATTTAGTGCTTCACACACTTCTTCATATTCTTTTTCTAAATGTTCATTTAACGCGATATCTTTTTCACGTTCATACAATTCCGTTCCTTCATCACCAGGGTGATTATCATAACTGGACAATTCTCCGACTGATTCATGTGGATGCCCCCGCTCTATACCGAAGTGATCATTTGACTCTAACCGTTGTTCGATTTCCTTCTTCATTTGTTCAAGTTGTTTTTGGAAGGCAAAATGAGATTGTGATGGCATAAAAATACTCCTTCCTCATAATTGGTTTGTTTATAAACCTATTATGAACAGAAGGAGTAAAAACATAATGGGTAAATATAGGGATTCTTAGTTAAAAGGATAAAAAAAGCATGATTTCAATCGAACGCTCTATCGTTAAAAAACGATAAATTGGATTAACAATCCAGTGGAGAGTAATAAACCGAATTGTGTATTTGTCTCTGCTGTTGCTTTCATTGCCGGCATCATGTCAATAGGTTTTGTTTTACCAATAAATTGTTTTACCGCAGAATAAGCTTTTGGAATACTTAATAATACTAATAAACTCCACCAAGATGTATAACCAAAGACAATCATGAAAAAGACAGACGAATAAGAAATAATAAACATGATGGCAAGGGCTTGTATCGCTTTTTTGCGTCCGACAAGAATGGCAAATGTTTTTCGTCCGTTCTTTTTATCACCGTCTAAATCACGAATGTTGTTAGCAAGTAAGATAGCGCCAATCGTAATGGCAATAGGAATGGAGTGGAAAATGGCTGCTGTTGTTATCGTACCGGTTTGGATGTAAAAAGATATTCCGATGATCACAACACCCATAAAAAATCCAGACATTACTTCACCGAATGGTGTGTAGGCAACGGGAACAGGTCCTCCTGTATAAAGATAACCGGCTAACATACTGATAATACCAACTATTGCGATCCACCAGCTTGAAAAAAGACAAATATAAATACCAAGTAATAATGCGATTCCAAAAAAGAAAAAGCCTAAATGAAGAACGGTCTTTGGTTTTACTCCACATCGAACAATTGCGCCACCAATTCCGACAGATTCTGCTGTATCCAATCCACGTTTAAAATCAAAATATTCGTTGAACATATTTGTTGCTGCTTGAATTAAAATAGATGCAAGCAACATAGCAGCGAATAAACCAAAGTGGAACTGGCCATGTAAAATTGCTAATAATGTACCAATTGTAACAGGAACAAATGCAGCCGTTAACGTATGTGGCCGTAACAGCATCCACCAAACGCGAAAACCTCGATTTGGTTTTAAATCAGAAGCTTTTTCTTGACTGTTTATTCCAGAAACATTTTTTTGTCTGTTTGTTTCAGAATACATCATCATTCTCTCCTTAAAATTAAGGGTTTAAGATTCCAATTTAAGTCTAGATAAATGAGCTCTAAGTGTCAATGCTTTTCCCTTGCTAATAATCACGATTGTTTCCTTCATTGGAAATTTCAACCACTTTCATTTTGGGAAGTTTATGTAGTTTTGCATTTTTTTTATGATAGGAAGCTATAGCTTTTGCTGAATAATATAAAAGATATATAATAAGGATAGGAAAAGGAATCACTCAATCCGGTCATTCTATTGACATACTAATAGGACAGGTGTATCTTAATATAAGCTATTTTTCGGTTTTGGAGGGATCGATGTTGGTTACGGTTCATACAGGCTCTACATTAAAAGACGAAATCATTTATGCACAATTATTGGCTAAAAAAAAGCAGCACCCTATGCTTTTTAGTTATGTGAAAAAAATTGAAAGCAAGGATCCCCTCCGTGTTTTTTCTTTATTTGAAGCATTAAAGACAACACAGCGCTTTTTTTGGGCGACACCAGAAAGAGATCTCATCTTATGTGGAATAGGTGTTGAGCTAACCATTGCGAATGACCAAGTAAATTCGAATCGCTTTTATACAATAGAGGCAATGTGGAATGAATGGAAACAACATACGTATAAAATTGGAACGGTAGAATATGGGACGGGGCCGCTTTTATTCGGTGGCTATTCTTTTGATCCAAATAAACGTCATGAAACGGGTAAATGGAATGAATTTTCCCATGCTCATTTTCACTTACCGCAAATCATGATAACTAAAAATAATGACCAGTGGTATGTAACCATTAATAAAATTATTTCAGAAGGCGAGAAACCAGAGATGTATGTTGAGCAAATGGAACATTTGCTTCAGCAAGTTACAGACACGAATACATCTCTTCCTGAACATGATACGAAGCTTGTCAATAAAACGGTTTTTCATAAAGAAGAGTGGTTAAAAGCCGTTGAAAAAGCGACAGAAACGATCAGGCAACGTCGCTTTGAGAAAGTCGTATTAGCAAGGGACGTTTTATTAACATTTAATGAACCGCTTTCCATTAGTACAATATTAAAAAGGTTGGAAAAGGTTCAAAATACGAGCTATTTATTTTCGTTTGAAGTTCTCGATAAATGCTTTGTTGGGGCAACACCTGAACGGCTTGTGAAAAAAGAAGGTAGACGTGTTTATTCAACAAGTTTAGCAGGTTCGATACGACGAGGGGTAAATCATGATGATGATGAAGCACTGAGCAGACAACTTCTATCAGATAAGAAAAACTTGCATGAGCATGAAATTGTTGTGCGGATGATCACGGATGCTTTTCAGCAATGCTGTACGGATATAAAGAAGCCTGAATCTCCTATTATATTAAAGACGCGAAATATTCAACATTTATTTACACCGATCGAAGGTATGATGAAAAATGGTTACTCATTAATGGATTTAGTTGAAAAGCTACACCCAACGCCTGCGCTTGGCGGGTATCCAAAGGAAGAAGCGATCCAATTTATTCGTCATGAGGAACCGATGGAAAGAGGATGGTATGCTGCACCGATCGGATGGATTGATTTAGAAGATAATGGAGAGTTTGTAGTGGCGATACGATCAGGGTTAATTGATCAGGATCGTGCTTATTTATTTGCCGGATGCGGTATTGTTGAAGATTCAGAGCCTCAAGAGGAATTTTTAGAAACTGAAATTAAATTGGGCCCGATGTTGGATGCATTAGGGGGAACAACTTGTGAACAATAAGGAACTAACAAATTATGTAATAGCCTTTGTGGAGCAGTTAAAAGATTCTGGAGTCAATGAAGTTGTCATTAGTCCAGGCTCTCGTTCAACACCACTTGCGTTAGTTATGGCCGAACATCCACAAATTAAAACATATATAAATATTGATGAGCGCTCAGCAGGCTTTTTTGCTCTCGGATTAGCGAAAAAGAAAAAAAATCCTGTTGCTTTACTTTGTACATCCGGAACAGCAGCAGCTAATTATTACCCATCCATTATAGAAGCGCACTATGCAAGAGTTCCGCTTCTTGTCATTACAGCAGACCGTCCACATGAATTAAGGGATGTTGGAGCACCGCAAGCGATTAATCAAATTCATTTGTATGGAAACTACGTAAAATGGTTTATGGATGCCCCGTTACCGGAAGATCGAAAGGAGACAATACAGACCGTCAAAACGCTCGTTTCACGAGGAGTTTTTGAAGCGACGAAAAAACCTTGTGGCCCGGTGCATCTTAATATGCCATTTCGTGCACCGTTAGTTCCAGACTTGAAAGCGTTGACGACTTTACTAAAGCAAGAAACGAAGTCAATTTGTCAACAATCTAGCCATGCTGTTCTAAGTGAAGAGATGTTTGAACAAATAGCGAAGCGTCTAAAATCAGTAAAAAAAGGACTCATTATTTGTGGAGAGCTATATGAAGAAGGGTTTGCTTCATCAGTATTATCTTTAGCCAATGCACTTCAGTTTCCAATTTTAGCGGATCCTTTATCACAGCTTCGTTTCGGTCACCATTCAAAAGAGTTGATTATCGAAAATTACGATACTATATTAAAAGACGAACATCTACATCATTTATTACAACCTGAGCTTATTATTCGATTCGGAGCAATGCCTGTTTCAAAAGCATTATCGTTATTTATACAAAAACATTCTCATCTTGAACAATTCGTCATCGATCAGGGAGGCGGCTGGCGAGACCCCTCTCTATTAGCACAGCATCATCTTCAATGTAGTGAAAAAGTATTCTGTGATGAAATATCTGCTAGGATAAATGAACAGAAAGATGGATCGTGGTTGTACCAATGGAAAAAAGCGAATCAAATTGTTCAATCATTAGTCAGTGATGTAACCGGTGGACGTGAAGGGTTATTTGAAGGAAGACTTTATATTGAATTGCAAAAATTGTTGCCCGATGAATGTAATGTTGTAATCGGAAATAGTATGCCTATACGTGATGTTGACACTTTTTTTCAATCAAGTGAGAAGAACGTGCATTTATATGCCAATCGTGGTGCTAATGGCATTGACGGGATTGTATCAACAGCACTTGGTATTAGTGCAGCAAGTAATAGACCTACGTATTTAATTATTGGTGATTTATCATTTTATCATGATATAAATGGATTATTAGCGGGAAAAATGCATGATATCAATATCACCATTTTAATCGTGAATAATAACGGAGGCGGCATCTTTTCGTTTTTACCGCAATCGAGTGAAAAGAAGCATTTTGAAACATTATTTGGAACACCAACCAACTTAAAGTTTGAATATGCTGCGAAAATGTATGAGTTCGAGTACGAGAAGATTGAAGCATGGAATGAATTACATAAGCATTTTATTGATGAACATAGCGGAATTCGACTTTTAGAAATCGTGACAAACCGACATAATCGTGTCGACATTCATCGTAATTTCATACAATCTGTTTCCCAGGAAATACGAAAAGAGTTGATGTCATGAAAATGTCCGTTCGGGGTGTAAATTATTTTGTTGAAATTTGTGGAGAAGGTGAGCCGATTGTTTTATTACATGGGTTTACGGGCGATTGTTCTACATGGGATGAAATTCAAAAAGATTTAGCTCATTATCAGCTCATTAAAGTGGATATACTCGGTCATGGACAGACTGATTCCCCAATAGAGGAAAGTCGCTATCAAATGGAGGAGGTTGTTGAGGATTTACGTAACCTTTTAGAGCAACTCCAAATCCATCAAGCTCATTTTCTTGGCTATTCAATGGGAGGGCGCCTAGCCCTTTCATTTGCCGCCATTTATCCAAACATGGTGTCAAGTTTAATACTTGAAAGTAGTTCCCCTGGTTTGAAATTAGAGCAAGAAAAAATAGATAGAAGAAAGTCGGATGAGCGCTTAGCTTCCTTTATTTTAAATAACGGAATGAAAGCCTTTGTAGATTACTGGGAGAGAATCCCGCTATTTCAATCTCAATCATCATTGACGAACGAAACGAGAACGCAAATTCGAAAACAGCGGCTACAAAATAACCCGATCGGTCTTGCTAATAGTTTACGTGGAATGGGGACTGGTTCGCAACCATCTTGGTGGCACAAATTACACGAATTAAAAGTCCCTGTACTAATCATTTGCGGTGAAAAGGATATGAAATTTTGTCGAATTGCTCAGGACATGGATGATCGTTTGTTAAATAGTCGCGTTCACATTGTTCTGAATGCAGGACATGCAGTTCATGTGGAACAATCTCGAATTTTTGGTAAAATAGTAAGTGAGTTTATTCAGCGCTTTTCAACAAATAACAAAGGAAAGCGTTTACAATAAAGGAGGATCAACATGGCAATTGAATGGGTAAAGGAAAGAGAATACGAAGAAATTATTTACGAAACGTATAATGGTATCGCGAAAATCACGATTAACCGACCTCATGTACATAACGCATTTACACCAAGAACGGTTGCTGAAATGATTGATGCATGTGCCTATGCACGAGATGATGATCGAATTGGTGTCATCATTTTAACAGGTGCTGGAGATAAAGCATTCTGTTCTGGTGGGGACCAAAAGGTGCGCGGACATGGTGGTTATGTAGGGGAAGATAAAATCCCGCGTTTAAACGTTTTAGATTTACAACGATTAATCCGTGTCATTCCAAAACCAGTTATTGCGATGGTGAACGGCTATGCGATCGGAGGAGGACATGTTCTTCATGTCGTATGTGATTTAACGATTGCCTCTGAAAATGCGATCTTTGGTCAAACAGGTCCAAAAGTTGGTAGCTTTGACGCTGGATATGGAGCGGGATATTTAGCTCGAATTATCGGACATAAACGTGCGCGAGAAATTTGGTATTTATGTCGTCAATATTCGGCACAAGAAGCTTATGAGATGGGACTTGTAAACAAAGTAGTGCCACTGGAACAATTAGAGGAGGAAACGGTTCAGTGGTGTAATGAAATTCTAGAGAAGAGTCCAACAGCGATTCGTTTCTTAAAGGCATCCTTTAATGCGGATACAGATGGTCTTGCAGGTTTGCAACAATTCGCAGGAGATGCAACGCTACTTTACTATACAACTGATGAGGCGAAGGAAGGCCGTGACGCATTTAAAGAAAAACGGAACCCAGACTTTAAACAGTTCCCTCGTTTCCCTTAATGATTTTAAACAGCTTGATGAATTTCATCGAGCTGTTTTCATTATGTGAATGTTTAGAAGGAAGGAGAAAATGGATGGATTTAACGAGCATTCCAAATTGGCTTAGGCAACGAGCTTTTTTAACACCGGAGAGAATTGCTTTAACATATCAAGGGAAACATCTAACGTTTTCACAGTTAGATGAACAAGTAACGAAAAGAGCGAAGCAACTAACAACTTTCGGTGTAAGACGTAATGATTATGTTGGTATATTCATGCGCAATAGTATCGAAATGGTCGTCACGATTCATGCATTGCATTACGTAGGTGCTGCTATCGTTTTATTAAATACACGTCTATCGGAAAGAGAAGTAATTTGGCAAATAAACGATGCAAACGTTACATTTACAATTTGTGATGAGGAAGGCTACGCGTTATTAAATGAGAAAACGAACGCCGTTTTATCCAGTGAAATCGTGTCTTTAGAAGAAACAGATGTGGAAGTAGTATCTTCTTTTTCCTTACAAAAAGTTGCAACCATTATGTATACATCAGGTACAACAGGGAATCCAAAAGGGGTCAAGCAGACATTTGGCAACCACTGGTGGAGTGCGATGGGGTCTATGTTAAATTTAGGACTCCAACAAGAAGATACATGGCTTTGTGCTGTGCCAATTTTTCATATTAGTGGTTTATCAATTTTGATGAGAAGTGTTATATATGGTATGCGCGTTGTTTTACACCCTTCTTTTCAACCAGAAACTATGAATGAAGCGATTATGAAAGAGGGTGTCACGATTGTATCGGTTGTTAGTACGATGCTTCAGCAAATGGTTGAGGCACTCGGTGAACAAACCTATCCTTCAACATTTCGGTGTATGCTTTTAGGGGGAGGGCCGGCTCCTAAACCTTTGCTGCAAAAATGTGAAGAGAAAAACATTCGAGTGTTTCAAACATATGGGATGACTGAGACAGCTTCTCAAGTTGTCACATTAGCTCCTGAATATTGTGTTTCCAAAATAGGATCGGCGGGAAAGCCGTTATTCCCAGTTGAAGTGAAAATTATGAATGACAATGTAGAATGTGCTCCTTTTGAAGAAGGAGAGATTGTCATTAAGGGTCCGAATGTAACGAGTGGATACTTAAATCGACCTGACGCTACCGAAAAAGCCATTCGCGATGGATGGTTATATTCTGGGGATATCGGTTATATGGATGAAGAAGGCTTTCTATATGTTTTAGATCGACGTAACGATTTAATTGTCTCAGGAGGGGAAAATATTTATCCAGCGGAAATAGAAGCGGTGTTATTGTCACATGAAGCCATCTTAGAGGCGGGGGTTGTTGGAAAAAAAGATGAGAGATGGGGGCAAGTACCGCATGCGTTTGTCGTTTGTCAACAGGACGTGACAGAAGAAGAATTGATTACATATTGTAAAGAACGGTTGGCAAAGTATAAAGTTCCCCATCGGTTTACCATTGTCCATGAACTACCGAGAAATGCAGCTAATAAGCTAGTACGACGAAAATTACAAGAAAAGTTGGATGCACAATGATAACCATTCAAGAAGTGAAAATCTATCATGTCGAAATGGAGTTGAAAACTCCCTTTCAAACAAGTTTAGAAACTGTAAGAGAGCGAGAAAGTTTGATTATTGAAGCAATAGACACTGACGGAGTAATAGGTTGGGGAGAGGTAGTTGCCTTTTCATCACCGTGGTATACAGAAGAAACTGTCCAAACAACCTATCATATATTAAAAGATTTCCTTGTTCCAATCGTTCTAAAGAAAACGTTTGCTCACCCGAATGACTTACAGCGGTTCTTTCAACTGCTAAAACGAAATCATATGGCGAAAGCCGGGATCGAACTGGCTGTATGGGATTTATTTGCAAAAAGGCAGAATCTTGCCCTCTCGAACGTGCTTGGTGGAACGAGGCGGGAGATCGAAGCGGGTGTCGTTATTAGTATTGATTCGATTCCGAAAATGCTGACAAATATTGAAAAGCATGTAGAAGAGGGATATAAACGATTTAAAGTAAAAATAAGTCCTCATACGGATTATTCTCTTTTAAAAGAGATTCGTACTCATTTTCCTGACTTACCATTAATGGTTGATGCAAATTCAGCATACACATTAAAGGATGTAAAGAAGCTTCAAGCATTAGATGAATTTCACTTACTAATGATTGAGCAGCCACTTCGTTCAGATGACTTTGTAGAACATCGAGATCTTCAAAAGCTTATAAAAACGCCTATATGCTTAGATGAGAGTATTCATTCCTTGCACGACGCCTATAGCGCGATTTTATTAAATAGTTGTCAAATCATTAATGTGAAAGCTGGGCGTGTAGGGGGACTTTCGGAATCAAAACGCATTCATGACCTATGTGGCGATTACAACATCCCAATTTGGTGTGGGGGTATGCTAGAAACGGGGATATCACGTGCACATAATATTGCTTTAGCATCGCTCCCAAACTTTACAATACCCGGTGATATTTCTGCATCAAGTCGTTATTGGAAAGAGGATATTATTGAGCCGGAAGTAACGGTGACAAATGGTGTAATCCATATACCTGAAAAGCCTGGAATTGGCTATGAAGTGAATCGGAAAAAGCTAAAAAAATATTCTCGTTATTATGAAACTTTTACGTAAAATATTTTTGTGTATTCAATGACTAGTCAAAATCAAAAAATTGCTTAGTGAAAATTTAATTTTAAGTCGTTATTGGCTAGTGAAAAATAAATTTTCGGCGTTTGTTTCTTTCGAATGATTTCGGTAAGCTATTAGCGAAAGGCAAAGTAGGAGCAAAACAGGCTTCCCTTCCGGCATTGACTGGCGTTAAAGCGCTAGTCTTTTTTTTATTCTTCCAAACTTAAGTGTTGACAATTAAGTTTGTTTACATTTATATTTGTTGTACAAGGGAAACTTTTTGTCGTGTGTATATATATTATAAATTGAGGAAAATTTATCCCACTCTTAACGGGCAGTAAGACCCCACCTCAAGATTCTGTAGAAAAGCAAAGAAGATAGGTGGAGGCCAACTGCCCGTAAAGGTCCGAAAAAAATGAACACAGAGATTGAACTCCACGTTCTGTGGCAACGTCTCTGTAACCCACATCCTGTGGGTCACAAGGGCCTTTAGATTATCCAGTAGGGGATGAAAAAACCCCCACTGAATGAAGTTTCACTTTACTTAATTAAATATTTGTTTTTTTTGCCATAAAACTTTCCTTAAGGCAAAAAAAGTGGGAATGGAAAAGAGAGGAGAAATAGGATGAAAAAGTGGATATTAAGTTTAGTAGCTAGTTTCATGGTATTCGTATTAGCAGCTTGTGGCAGTAATGAATCTACAACTGAAAATGATGGGAAAATTCATGTAACAACAACGATTGCTCAAATCGAAGATATTGTAATAAATGTTGGTAAGGATAAGGTGAAGACAGAATCATTAATGGGACCCGGTATAGACCCTCATTTATACCAAGCTTCGCAAGGTGATATTAAAAAACTTCAAGGCGCTGATATTATTTTTTACAACGGTTTACACCTTGAAGGAAAAATGGGAGAAGTGTTAGAGAAGATGGCTGAAGATCGCCCGACGGTTCCAGTTACAAGAGATATAAAAGAAGAACAATTAATTACAGATCCTGCAAACCCAGGTGCTCATGACCCGCACGTATGGTTTGATATCAATTTATGGAAAATAGCAGTTGATACTGTTGCAGAAGAATTAGCTCAAGTATCACCTGAACATAAAGAAGAGTTTAAACAAAATGCAGAAGACTATAAACAACAATTAGATGACTTATATAACGAATCAGTAGAAAAAATTGAACAAATAAACGAAAATAGCCGTGTTTTAGTGACAGCACATGATGCTTTTGCTTATTTCGGTCGTTCATTCGGCTTTGAAGTGGAAGGTTTACAAGGATTAAGTACAGACTCAGAATATGGATTGAAGGATGTACAAAATATCGTTGGACTTTTAGTCGATCGAGATATTAAAGCGGTATTTATTGAAAGTAGTATTTCAGAAAAATCGATTAATGCAGTCGTTGAAGGAGCTAAGAAAAAAGGCCATGAAGTAACGATTGGTGGAGAGTTATTCTCTGATGCAATGGGCGAAGAAGGAACAGAAGAAGGAACGTATATTGGAATGTTCAAACATAATATTGATACGATTGTTTCTTCGTTGAAATAGGAGGGATTGTAGTGGCACATCCACTTTCGGTTGAGAACATAACGGTTGCCTATCATAAAAAACCGGTGCTCCAAGAAGTTAGCTTTACCGTGCCTGAAGGGAAGCTTATTGGGATTGTAGGACCGAATGGTGCTGGAAAGTCGACACTGATTAAAACGATATTAGGATTAGTTCCGAAAGCATCTGGAACGATTGAATTTTTCGGAAGTACGTATAAAAAACAATTAAAACGGATTGGCTATGTTCCACAACGAGGAACGGTCGATTGGGATTTTCCGACAAACGCATTAGACGTTGTTACGATGGGGCGCTACGGCCATGTTGGTTGGATTAAACGACCGAAGAAGGAAGACATTGAAATGGCAAAAGCATGCTTAGATAAAGTAGGAATGCTTGAATATGCTAACAGGCAAATTAGTCAGCTTTCAGGGGGGCAACAACAGCGTGTCTTTTTAGCAAGAGCTTTAGCTCAAGATGCTGACCTGTACTTTATGGATGAGCCATTTGTTGGGGTTGATGCCGCGACAGAAAAAGCGATTATTGCCCTATTAAATGAATTAAAAGAGAGAGGGAAAACAGTATTAGTTGTCCATCACGACTTGCAAACAGTAGAAGAATATTTTGATTGGGTTCTTTTGTTAAATATGAGAGTCGTTGCTTTTGGGGAAACGGATAAAGTGTTTAATCTTGATAACTTGCAAAAAACGTACGGTGGAAAACTCGCATTTTTGCAGGGACCGCCCGACACTCGTAAAGGAATAGTGGGAGTGAATGATCATGAATGATTTGATATTGCAGTTGCAAGATCCAAACACACAATGGGTACTGTTTGGGACCGTTCTGTTAGGAATTGCAAGCGGTGTAGTAGGCAGCTTTGCGTTATTAAGGAAGCAAAGTTTAATAGGCGATGCGATGGCACATGCTGCTTTACCTGGTGTGTGTATCGCCTTCTTACTGTACGGGACGAAATCGTTGTTTTGGTTTACGGTTGGAGCGGCAATATCAGGATTTATTTCTACTTGGCTTATTCATTTAATTGTTAATAAGTCTAGAATTAAAGAAGATTCGGCTATAGGACTCGTTTTGTCTGTTTTCTTTGGATTGGGCATTGTCCTCCTAACGTACATCCAAAATGAAAGTACTGGGAATAAAAGTGGTTTAGATGATTTTATTTTTGGGCAAGCGGCTTCGCTCGTTCGTTCCGATGTCATGTTGATTTCGTCCATTTCCGGTATATTGCTTATTGCAACAATGCTTTTCTTCAAAGAATTTAAACTTATTACATTTGATAAAGGCTTTGCAAAAGGGTTAGGAATACCTGTTAAGTGGTTCGATAACCTCTTAATCTTAATGATTGTACTGGCGGTTGTGATTGGCTTGCAAGCAGTAGGTGTTGTGTTAATGGCGGCGATGCTTATTACACCAGCGATTGCCGCACGGTATTGGACAGATAGCTTGAGCTTGATGATCATTATTGCTGGTGGAATTGGCGCCATTTCAGGAGGATTAGGGACACTTATAAGCACGACAACGGCTGGTCTTCCAACAGGCCCTCTCATTATCGTGGCAGCGACAAGTATATTTTTGTTTTCGCTCGTTTTCGCACCGAAAAGGGGTTTGCTTCAAGCATTTATTAAGCATATGAAGTTACGGAAGAGAACAGCTATAGAGCAATTTCTCCTTTCTTTATATGACTTAACGGAAAAAAGTCGGTTTGGAGCAGATTTTATATTGGAAGATGTACTCAATAGAAGGAAAATAGCTCCAACACTCCGTAAATATGTAGTGAAGGAAGTCACAAATAAGGGGTATGCAACCATTGAAAATAATCAAATTGTATTGACGGAGACGGGGTTAGCTGTTGCGTACGACTTAACATTAGAACAACGCTTATACGAGACGTATTTAATGCATGAGTTGGAATTTCAAGGGGCTGTAAACAATAAAGAATTTCATGTCGATTTGTTAACAGAACAGGAACAAGAGCATCTTTTTAAGTTAATGAAGCTTCATGAACGTGTACCATTACTCGCTCCACATTCCCCAAGATTGAAAGAGAAGAAGGTGTATATTTAATGAGTTATGAAGCATGGATATTACTAACCGCTTCATTAGTCGGAGCTAGTTGTGCATTAGTTGGTACCTTCTTAGTATTAAGGAAAATGGCAATGCTATCAGATGCCATTAGCCATAGTGTGTTACTTGGGATTGTGGGGGCTTATTTTATAAGCCAATCTTTAGGAAGTATTTATATGTTAATCGGTGCCGGAATTGTTGGATTACTTACCACTTTATTCGTTCAACTCCTCAGCAATCGTGGCGTGCAATCCGATGCAGCGATTGGGGTAGTTTTTACGTTTTTATTTGCAGTCGGGGTTATTTTATTATCTCTTTATGGAGGCAATGTTCACCTAGATGTAGATCACGCCTTAATGGGAGAAATTACGTTCATTCCTTGGGATACCCTTGAAATTGGAGGGATAGATTTAGGTCCTCAAGCTGTATGGATATTAGGGTTTGTCCTAATGATGAACATTATTTTAACGGCTTTATTTTACAAGGAATTTAAAATATCGGCATTTGATCCAGAAATGGCTCTGGCCATTGGAATTCCCGTTACATTTTTTCACTACTTACAAATGACGATGCTTTCATTAACGGCGGTTGCTTCATTCGATAGTGTTGGAGCAATTTTAGTTGTAGCGATGATTATCGTGCCTGCATCTACCGCTTATTTATTAACAGATCGACTTATTCACATGCTTTGGCTTAGTGTTTTAATCGGAGTGTTGTCCGCATTTATCGGTTATTACAGTGCAAGCTTTTTAAATGTTTCAATATCAGGTGCGATGGCAAGTGCAACGGGTATATTGTTTGCCTTAGCGTTTCTCTTCTCACCTACAAATGGTTTATTAGGAAAATGGTTAGCAAAACGGAATGTTCGTGCAACAGTAGAAAGGGGATAAAAAGGAGACCTAATCCCCAATGTAGTCTCCTTTTTTTCTCTTTAAATGATACCATTTCAGTATGGGAAGTCTCTTTCTTCATCCATTACAATATCGTAATCACTTAAATATAGATGTTTTTCGATTTGAGGCGGTATATTGGCCATTGAGTTGTATTCGTAGCTCCAAAGGTTTAAAAACGATTGTATGTAAGATTTGAAAGCTTCCTCATTTGCTTTATGAAGCTCTTTTTGAAAGGTTTGAATTAAGTTCTCCATGCCCATCCTCCTAGTTGATGAAGAATTCGAAGTACAAAATATATCCTTTCTTTTTTTGATGTTTTTATGCAAAAAATAGACAATGGAAAATCCCATTGTCTATTTAGCTTCTAAAGCAGTTCGTAATGTTTCAATGTTTTCATTCATTAAACTGAAATAATCTTCACCGCTATTATATTGCTCTTCTGTTATGGATTCTAAATTATGAAAAGTGAGCGTTTTTGCATGTAATTCCCTTTGAACAATATCTGCTACCTTATTCGATACATTTTGTTCAAATATTACATATTGAATGTTATGTTCTTTAGCAAGCTCAATGATATTTGCTAATTCTTTTTGAGAAGGCTCTTCTGTTGGTGAAAGCCCTGAGATACTTATTTGTTTTAACCCGTAACGCTTTTCCCAATACCCATAGGCTGCGTGCGAAACGACAATTTCTTTTTGTTCTGCTTGATGGATGACTTCCTTCATTTCTGTATCTAAGTCATGAAACTGGTTTTGAAGTTCTTTAAAGTTGTTTTCGAATTCTTCAGCTGCTTCAGGTTTTAATTCAACAAGCTTGTTTTTAATGTTTTCCGCTAGTTGTTCTGCAAGAATTGGATCGAGCCAAATATGTGGATCTACATCATGAGCGTGATCATCTTTATCTTCTTCCCCATGTTCATGATCATGCGCATTCTCTTCAGCATGCTCACCTTCATGTTCATGATCATGAGTAGATTTTTGAAGAGAAATACCTTCTCCAGCCTTTAAAATGGGAACATTTTCTGCTTCTAACGTTTCATGAGCTTTTTCAGCAAAGCCTTCTAATCCGATACCTGTATAAATAAATAAATCTGCTTCAGCTAACTCGACCATTTGTTTTGTTGAAGGTTCATAAGTGTGTGCGTCTGCACTTGGTGGGTAAACACTTTTTACAGAAACGTGATCACCCCCAATTTTTTTTGTGAAATCTTCTAGTGGGAAAATCGTTGTGTAAATTTGGATTGAATCTTCCGTATCCGTACTTGTAGAATCACTCGAACAACCGATTAACCCAGCTATTACAATGAACATAATCGGTAAAAATAAAGAAAATTTTCTTTTCATCGTCGAACTCCTTTCAAACAGTCCCTTATAGAAGTTATCGTAATAATTACGATTTAAATAACAAAAAAACAAATCAAAACGATTACGATTTATATCGTATTCGATTTTAAGTGAAAATACAAGAGGAAAATGAAATTATGTTTTTTTCTGACTTTTTTCGGGTACTGGATCAATGCCACCTGGATGAAATGGGTGACATTTTAATAAACGTTTTATCGTTAACAAGCCGCCCTTAAGAGCTCCATAGCGCTCGATCGCTTCCTTACCATATTGTGAGCATGTCGGATAAAAACGGCAGGTTGGTGGTTTTAAAGGAGAAATCACTTTTTGGTAGAAATAAATAAACAAGATAAGTACTTTCTTCATAATGGTCTCCTCATCTTCGTATTATGTTTCTATTTTAGCAAGAAATGCTGTATAAGTCACAATTTTGGAATTCCAATAAAGTTGATGAAATTTATCGGAATTTATAGTAAGATACATTTAGAAGGAATAAAAGGTAAGGAGTGATAAAATGCCTTCAGTAGAAAGCTTTGAATTGGATCATAATGCTGTAAAAGCACCATATGTTCGACACTGTGGCGTGCATCGAGTTGGTACGGATGGGGTTGTCAATAAGTTTGACATTCGATTTTGTCAGCCGAATCAGCAAGCAATGAAGCCTGATGCGATTCATACATTAGAACATTTATTAGCGTTTAATATTCGAAAGCATGTAGAAAAATATGATCATTTTGATATCATTGATGTTTCGCCAATGGGGTGTCAAACAGGCTTTTATTTAGTTGTAAGTGGTGAACCGACAGTACGGGAAATTATTGATTTATTAGAAGACACCATCAAAGAAGCAATTGTCGTTTCAGAAATACCGGCAGCGAATGAGCGTCAATGCGGGCAAGCGAAGCTCCATGATCTAGAAGGTGCGAAACGATTAATGCGTTTCTGGTTAGAGCAAAGTAAAGAGGATTTAGAAAAGGTTTTTGGATAATGTTCGATAAGGGGATTCTCATGATAGAATCCCCTTATATTGTTGGGAAATAATCTTGACGGAATAGAAAAGTTGAGATAAATTTGGATAGTAAATCGTAATTGTTACGATAAAAGATTGTGAAACAATAGGAGATGAACGATGGAACATCTACAAAAAGATAATAAAAATCATTATGTTGCTTATCTTTTACTAGGTCTATTTCTTTTTGCGTTTTTCTTTATTGATTTGTTTAAACTTGATTCTTTTATACCTAGTTCCTATAAAAGTGTCCATGTCATGTTTTTAAGTATTGTATTAGAAGCACTTCCTTTTATTTTGTTGGGGGTATTTGTTTCATCTATTATTCAAATTTTTGTATCAGAAGAAACGGTAAAGCGTTATTTACCTAAAAATCCATTTGTTGCAATTTTGCCAGCTGCATTGCTAGGGGCCATTTTTCCTGTTTGTGAATGTGCCATTGTACCGATTGTAAGAAGGTTAATAAAAAAAGGCGTTCCCGTGCACCTTGGGGTTGTATTTCTTGTTGGAGGTCCGATTTTAAACCCGGTTGTGTTTGCCTCAACTTATTATGCTTTTCAATCAAATGTAGAAATAGCCTACGCAAGAATGGGACTTGCTTTTGTTTTATCGATTGTCATAGGATTTATCATTTACTTATTATTTGAAAACAGTCCACAATTAAAAAACGTTGATCGACATCACCATCATCATGGAAGTCAAAATAAATGGATGAGCGTGCTTCAACATGCTAGCGATGAATTTTTTGATATGGGGAAATATTTAATTTTTGGTGCTTTTATCGCTAGTTTATTTCAGGCATTTTTAGATCGCACCATTTTGACGAGCATCGGAAATAATGAATGGTTCGCGCCACTTGTAATGATGATTTTTGCCTATGTGCTATCCTTATGCTCAGAGGCCGACGCGTTTGTTGCATCTTCTTTTTCTAATTTATTTACAGCAAACTCGTTACTTGCTTTCTTAGTATATGGACCAATGATTGATTTAAAAAATACGATTTTGCTTTTTGCTTATTTTAAAAAGAGATTTGTTTTTACATTTGTTTTCGTTGTAACACTTGTCGTTTATTGTTCCGTCTTATTGTATCCTGTGATTTTTGGATAAAAAATTTGAGTAGTTGGAGGGTATCATGACTCAATCTCATGCATTGCTAAGAGGCGTTATTTTACTTGGCTTTTCATTGTTAATGTTTAAGCTTATTGTGACAGGGAATATGACGAAATATATTGCTCCTAAAATGCTCCCTTACAGTTATTTTAGTCTCATTACCTTTTTTATTTTAGGATGTTTACAAATATGGAAAAGTCGTGCTAAAAACACAGATGACGTAACAGCTTGTGATTGTGAAGGACATGAACTTCCTAAGACAAGAGGAAGAGCAATCTTTATTTACTCGCTATTTATTTTTCCTGTTCTTACTGGATTTATGCTTCCGAATGTCGTTTTGGATAGCTCTATTGCGATAAAAAGAGGATTTAAAGCAGATATCGTTACTTCAACTTCAAAAGAATCCAATGTTCGAGAAGATAAAGAAGAAACGAATTTAGCAGAAAAATATTTAGAAGATCCAGATGCTGTACTAAAGGAATTGGAGGATGAGGCAAAAGCGCAATCGGATAATTTGCAAGAAGTAAATGGAGAATCCATAAAAAAAATGTTTGAAGAGCAAGACTTAGAACGAAAAGAGAAAATGCTAGATCGTGATGTCATTCGAGTAACCGATGAAAACTTTATCTCTGTTACACGCATTTTAGATCAATGGAAAGATGAATTTGTCGGCAAAAAAATTGAGTATTCAGGCTTTGTTTACCGAGAACCGGGTTTTATAGATGATCAATTTGTTATCGCTCGATTTGGTATTTCATGTTGTGCGGCAGATGCATCCGTTTATGGAACGATTGCTTCATCTGGTGAAGCAAAGCATTTGCAAAATGATGAATGGGTGAAAGTAAGTGGAACCTTATCTACGACAACGTATCAAGATGTCGAGATTCCCTTAATCGTCATTGATAAACTAACAAAAATTAATCAGCCAAGTGATCCGTACGTGTATGAATTATACGATAGTCTTTCAATTGTAGAGTAACATTTCTCCTGATGTCTGATAATCGTTTCAGTTTTTTTAAAAAGGGTAATGTACAAGTGAAACGATAAAAGGAGGAATGTCAAAATGAAACAATCACAATTAGTAGATGTCGTGAATAAACAAGTGGCTGATTGGACTGTCCTTTACGTGAAATTACACAATTACCACTGGAACGTAAAGGGACCGCATTTTTTCGTTTTACATGACAAATTTGAGGAATTGTACACAGAGGCTGCGACATATATCGATGATTTAGCTGAACGTTTACTTGCTTTAAATGGAAAGCCTGTCGGTACGATGAAAGAGTGCTTAGAGATTTCTTCCATTCAAGAAGCGTCAGGGAATGAGTCTGCTGAACAAATGGTGAAACAAATCCATGACGATTTTACGATGCTCATTGAAGATTTATCGAACGGTATGGAGTTAGCAGATGAAGCAAATGATGAAGCAACAGGGGATATGCTATTAGGTATTCATCAAACACTAGAAAAGCATAATTGGATGTTAAAATCATTTTTAGGAGAGTAAGAAGAAAGGGGAGCCCTTTCTTCTTTTTTTATACATTTTCAAATTGAAGAAGCAGTTCGTCCGCTCGTTCTTTTAAATAGGGTAGAAGCAATACGTGAAGCTGTTCGTCTGTCATTGCTTGTAATTCATGGACTAATTGCTGTTTCGTAAATTTTCGCAATACCGTAAGAAGCATGGCATCTAAGTCTTCCTCATCTGTTCTCATTGTTTCAAGTGCTTGAATTATTTGATCATGTACGATACTCATTCAACTAACTCCCTTTTCGTGACGTTTTTCCGACTTGAATTCGTTACTGATGGTTTCTCTTAATAATGTTGAATAAAATCGTTTATTCATACGTTTAAACAAAAATAAATTTTTGCAGAAGTTTTTATCTGTTGTCATCAAGATGGTTGTGTTTTTCTTAAGAATAATTCAAGTTCTTAATGGGAAAAACAAAAACAGAATGCAAGAGGGGGCTTATGAACATGGTTGATCATCGTAAAAAAACGTATTATATATCAGTTGCAAGTGGTGAAATTTCCCAAAGTCGTACAGCATCACCGTGGGATTTTAAAATTGAAGCTACAGATGATGAAATAACAATGTTGCGGGAGTATTTTGATCAAATTCATTCTACTGGTTGGCAAAACTTTTTTCGAGCACATGTTCCGTATGTAGGCTACCATTATGACCGTGAGAACGACGCAATTGATTCACTTAATAAAAAAGTGTATCAAATGATTTATGAATTAGGGGATGAAGAGGCAAAGGAGCATATTCGGACAAGTGGAATTATCGATCGTATTATAGAAGAGCCTCAATAAATATACATTCCCTGTTCAGTGTGATAAGATGTGAGTGATACGAACTGAAATAGAGGGATTAAGATGATCCGATTTACTGATTTTTATCAAAATGAAGTACTATTATCCTTTGACGACCATCCTTTTTCGAAAAAGCCAAAACATGTATGGGTAATATGTAAGTATGGTCGTCAATGGCTGCTAACGAATCATCAAGACCGAGGCTATGAGTTCCCAGGCGGAAAAGTTGAAAAAGGAGAAACGCCTGTTGATGCAGCAATGAGGGAAGTATTTGAAGAAACAGGTGGTATCGTTCAAACAATGAAGTACTTAGGGCAATATAAAGTGCTTGGTAAAGAAAAGGAAATAGTAAAAAATATTTACGTTGCTACAATTGAAAAGATCATCAAAAAAGAAACATACTATGAAACAAAAGGTCCCGTTTTACTTAATGAACTCCCAACAAATATTCAAGAAGACAAACGTTTCAGTTTTATTATGAAAGACAGAGTCCTTTTAAATAGCCTAGAACGAATGAAGATACTTAATCATACATAAAGCCGGGTGATTGAACCCCGGCCTTTTTCCTGTCATAAATCCATATTTTTTATCAATTTTGCTTCTAACCATTCAACGATTTTATACATAATCGTTGCAAAAATGGCGATTAATAATAAGCTGAGCATGACGAGTGTAAAGTTAAATACTTGGAATCCATAAATGATCATATAGCCGAGACCTTTACCGGATACGAGAAATTCTCCGACGATAACGCCTACCCACGATAAGCCAACATTAACTTTTAGTGTAGAAATAATGGTCGGAAAGGATGCTGGTAAAACAGCTTCTTTAAATGTTTGGAATTTAGAAGCATGGAAGGTTTTGAGTACTTTAATATAATTTGGGTCGACTTCTTTAAATGATGTGTAAACGACGATGGTCGTAATAATAACAGAAATAATTGTTCCCATTGCGATAATGGAAGTGAACCCTGGTCCGAGTGCTACGATTAAAATAGGCCCAAGTGCGACTTTAGGCATTGCGTTTAAAATGACTAAGTAAGGGTCAAGAATTTTGGCCATTTTCGGAAACCACCATAAAAAAGCGGCTAATAATGTACCGAGTGCAGTCCCTAAAATAAAGCCTACAATCGTTTCAAAAAGAGTAGCATTTAAATGTGTGACTAACGTACCGTCACTAATTTTATCAACAAACAAGGTCCATATTTTCGAAGGAGCACTAAAGATGAGAGGGTCAATCCATCTTTGAAACGATGCAACTTCCCATAGTGTAAAGAATGTAATAAATATAATGAATTGGAAAATAAAAATCCAATTCTTTTCGATTTGTAGCTTTTTTACATATTGTTTATGGAGAAGATCAATGTCATTGTTTTGATGTTTCAAGTTGATCTAACTCCTTCCATATAGATTGAAACAGATCGGGAAATGTCGGGTGCTGCCTCGCATGAAAAGGTGTTAATTGCTGCAAGTTTTCAGGGACTTGGATAATTTTTTCAACTTTTCCAGGTTGTGAAGAAAGAATGATAATTCGGTCACTCATTGCTATCGCTTCACCAATATCATGAGTAACTAATAGGGCTGTTTTCCCGTATAGCTTCAATGTGTCAAAAACAAGGTCTTCAAGCTTTAATTTTGTTTGGTAGTCGAGCGCTGAGAAAGGTTCATCTAATAATAAAAGTTTCGGATTGGTTGCTAAAGTACGTACGAGAGCCGCTCTTTGTCTCATCCCTCCTGATAATTGACGAGGGTATGATTTATGAACCGATTTTAATCCCATCTCATTGAGTAATTTCGTTGCGGAAGCAGTTGTTTCTTTATTAAATTGTTTTGAAATCTTTAATCCAATTAATATATTTTCTTGAATGGTTTTCCAAGGGAATAAATAGTCTTGCTGTAGCATGTAACCAATTGAAGAGCTCGTTGATTCAACTCGTTTTCCTTGTATATAAACTTCACCACTCGTTGGCTTTAGGAGCCCTGAAACGATCGATAATAAAGTTGTTTTCCCACAGCCACTAGGTCCAAGGAAGGAGATAAATTCCCCTTCCTCAATGGATAGATGGATATCGTCTAAGGCACGGGATGCAGAATCTTTTGTGAAATACGTATGATGGATATGATTAATCATTAAAAACGCCGACATGGAACATGCCTCCTTACTTGACGGCCTCCTCAGAAAACGTTGTATTAACAAGTGTTTCATAATCGACACGTTGAGGAAGTTCTCCTGCTTCATCCATAATGTTTTGTAAATTATTCCATTCTTCTTCGTCTAATAATGGATTTGTTGCATAAGAGCCTTGGGTTTTATAGCGGTCGATGACAGTATCGAGTAAGTCAATGGACGTATCTTCAAATTGTGGGGCAACGACTTCAGCGATTTCTCTTGGAGTATGAGTATCTACCCATCGTTGCGCTTTGTATAGTGCTTTTGTAAATTTTACGATGGTTTCATCGTTTTTTTCTAGGTAGCTATTCTTTGCCATAAAAGATGTATATGGTACTAATCCAGACTCCTCACCGAATGACGCGACGATATGCCCTTTTCCTTCCTGTTCGAAAATGCTCGCAGTTGGTTCAAAGAGTTGCACGAAGTCCCCTGTTCCAGATGCAAAGGAATTAGCGATGTTGGCAAAGTCAATATTTTGGATTAAATGTAGATCCTGATGTGGGTCGATGTTATGTTTTTTCAATACAAATTCCCCAACCATTTGTGGCATTCCACCTTTTCGTTGGCCTAAAAAGGTTGTTCCATTTAACATATCCCATTGAAAATGTTCGATCGGTTTTCGAGACACGAGAAATGTCCCATCCGTTTGGGTTAGTTGGGCAAAATTAATAACAGGATCATTCGCTTCTTGAGCATGAACGTAAATGGTCGTTTCGGAACCGACTAAAGCGATATCAGCACCACCTGATAAGAGCGCTGTCATCGTTTTGTCTCCTCCCCACGTTGTCTTCAATTCTAAATCAATTCCCTCAGCCTCGAAAAATCCTTTTTCAATGGCGACATACAAAGGTGCGTAAAAAACAGAATGAGTAACTTCCGCTAAGCGAATTTTTTCGTTACCTTGATTTTTATTACAAGCAACGAGAGAAAAAAGCATGACACTTGCGAGAAAAAGTGTAAATAGCCACTTTTTCATGTTATAGCCCTCCTTTTATTGAACAGTTCCGATTCAAACCTTGTAAAAACATTTATACCTACGTTACAGTATGAAAAGAATCATAAATATGTGAATGCCTAATAGCTGGAGGATATGATATGAAAAATGGCGATGTGATTGAAAAGCAGTTATTTCCTTCACCTAATCCGAATATAAAATTATTTCAAGTAACATATTGGTCAGATGGTTTAAAAGTTAAAGGGTTATTAGCAGAGCCTCGTAAGCCCGGGATATATGATGGCTTTTTATATTTACGAGGTGGTATTAAAAATGTTGGTATGGTAAGACCAAGCCGAATCGTTCAATTTGCAGCGCAAGGGTTTGTTGTGATGGCCCCTTATTATCGTGGTAATCAAGGAGGGGAAGGAAATGAAGACTTTGCCGGAAACGATCGTGTCGATGCGTTTTCAGCTGTTCGTCTTCTAAGAAATCATTTGAATGTACGAAAAAGTCGTATTCATGTCTTCGGTTTTTCTCGTGGAGGTGTAATGGCTCTATTAACTGCTATTCATTGTCCAGATTGTCCAGCCATTCGTTCTGTCGTCACATGGGGCGGTGTTTCTGATATGGCACTTACATATGTTGAACGCGAAGATTTACGGCGTATGATGAAGCGGGTTATTGGAGGTACGCCAAATAAATATCCCGACCGTTATAAATGGCGAACACCTTTATATGAACTAGAACAATTACATGTACCAGTACTCATTATTCATGGCGTTCAAGATCAAAATGTATCCATTAAGCATGCGTACCGACTTGAAAAACGATTAAAAGAATTAGGTAAACTCGTTACGACGATATATGTTGAAAAATTTAATCATTACTTCCCTCCTAAGATGAACAGGGAAATGGTCAAACAATTAACAGAATGGATGAAAAGACAATAACTCGAATGGCTATACTACCTTATTGTCTTCAGAAATGATATGATAACAACAGATAAATGGAAGATGAAGGGGCTGAATAGACGATGGGAATGCCACTTGAATTAAATACAATGATTGTAACAAAAGGAAATGAAAAACGTATCGAAGAAAATATGTTCCGACTTGTAAAAAAAGGATACCGTCTTTATCCAATTGATATCCCACTTGAAGTTAAAAAAACAATTGAAGGTGACACAATTGGAACGGGTATCATTCAAAAGATTGAACTCGAAAATAATAAAACGGTTTTAACATATAATTTGATTGCCTTAAAATCAACCAATTAAGGGTAAAAAAACTCGGCTGTAAATCAGCCGAGTTTTTAATCTTTTAAATTATGCTATGGAAGCTTCATTTTTTGACCCGCTACTTTGTTTCTTTGTAAATTTATTGACGATAACCGTTAATGCTCCATCACCTGTTACGTTTGTTGCTGTTCCGAAGCTATCTTGCGCTAAATATAAGGCAATCATTAACGTTAGCATCGTTTCATTAAAGCCAAGCATAGAATCTAATAACCCTAATGCAGCCATGACGGCACCACCAGGTACACCAGGTGCGGCTATCATTGTGACACCTAGCATGAAAATAAACGGTGTAATGGAAGCAAGGTCAGGAGTTTGTCCATTTAACAACATCACACCCATGGCACAAGATACTAATGTGATCGTACTACCAGATAAGTGAATCGTTGCTAATAGCGGTACAGTAAAATCTGCTACTTTTTCTTTAACGCCTGTTTGTTTTGCTTGTCGTAATGTAACAGGAATTGTTGCTGCAGATGATTGAGTTCCAAGTGCTGTAAAGTAAGCAGGAAGCATCGTTTTCATCAATGTAAATGGATTTTTTCCTGATACAACACCGCTAGTTGTATATTGGATCAGTAACATGATGATATGAAGAGCGATAATTAGTGCAAAAACTTTAGCAAAAACAGATAATATAAGTGCTACTTGCCCACCGTACGTCATGTTCGCGAAAATTCCAAAAATATGAATAGGAAGAAGTGGAATAATAATGTTTGAAATTAATTTTTCAATAATTGTACGGAAGTTATTAAACGCTTGCTGCAATGTGTCGCCTTTGATTGTGGCCATTCCTATTCCTAAAATAAAAGCTAATAATAAAGCACTCATCACGCCCATAACAGGAGGCATGTCTATTTGGAAGAAAGGATGCTGTAAAAATTCCTCTGGATTTTCCAATTCTTCTAAGTGGTTGCCAGAGATAAAAGATGGAAGGAACGCTGATCCTGCAAAAAAAGCAAGTAAACCGGCTACAATCGTTGACCCGTAGGCAACAGCAGTTGTAATACCGAGCATTTTTCCAGCGCCTCTTCCCATTTCCGCAATACCGGGTGCGATAAAACCGATAATAATAAGCGGAATGACAAATCCTAGGAAGCTGCCAAAAATGCCATTAAAGGTTGAGAACAACTTGACTAGCCATTGTGGTGCAACACTACCGATGGCAACGCCTAAAACAATTGCTAAAATAATTCTAGGTAAAAGACCGATGTTGATTTTCATTTTTGTCCCCCTCTTATATACAGATGTTCATCTGAGATGAATTATAAATAAAGTATCATAAAATAAAACAGATTGGAACGATAAAAATAAAATTTTCATTATTCAGAAAAATTATATTGAAATACATAAATTTAAGGTAAATGTAGATGCATATCCTAATCTATCTATTGTAGGGATATATTGGTCATTTGCCAAAAAAACAGGACAAGCTGACCATTGGTCAGCTTGTTACATCAATTATACAGTTGGCCCTCCGAGCTTTCCAATCTCTTCAGGAACATTTGAAAACTTTTTAAAGTTTTCTTTAAATGCTTCCGCAAGTTCTTTTGCTTTTGTATAATATGCCTCTTGATCGTCCCATGTTTTTACAGGTTGTAACACTTCATCAGGTACACCTGGTACATGTAAAGGAATGTGTAAACCGAAAATTTCATCTTTTACGGTTTCAACATTGTCTAAATCGCCCTCTAAAGCTGCTTGAACCATAGCTCTTGTGTAGGAAAGCTTCATACGTTGGCCTACGCCGTATTCGCCTCCAGTCCATCCAGTGTTCACTAAAAATACTTTCACATCGTGTTCATCTATTTTTTGGCCAAGCATTTCAGCATATCGAGTAGCTTGTAAAGGTAAGAATGGCGACCCGAAGCATGTTGAGAATGTTGTTTGCGGTGATGTAATACCACGCTCAGTACCAGCAAGTTTACTTGTATAACCACTTAAGAAGTGGTACATTGCTTGTTCTTTCGTTAATTTAGAGATCGGTGGTAACACACCGAAAGCATCTGCTGTTAAGAATACGATTGTATTTGGATGTCCGGCAATACTTGGTTTTATAATGTTGTCAATTGCTTCAATAGGATACGCAGCTCGCGTATTTTCTGTTAAAAAGGAACTATCATAATCAGCAACACGCGTTTCCTCATCAATCATAACATTTTCAAGAACAGAGCCGAATCGAATAGCATCAAAAATTTGCGGTTCTTTTTCGCGAGATAGTCCGATACATTTTGCGTAGCATCCACCTTCAATGTTAAATACGCCAGAGTGAGACCAACCGTGCTCATCATCACCAATTAAGCGGCGCTTTGGATCTGCGGATAATGTTGTTTTTCCCGTGCCAGAAAGGCCAAAGAATAACGCAACATCACCTTCTTGACCTACGTTTGCAGAACAATGCATCGATAAAATGTCATTTTCAGGTAATAAAAAGTTCATAACAGAAAAAATGGATTTTTTCATTTCCCCTGCATATTCTGTCCCACCAATTAAGATAATCCGTTTTTCGAAAGATAGCATAATAAATGTTTCTGAATTTGTACCATCAATTTCAGGATCAGCTTTGAAAGTTGGCGCAGATACGATTGTAAATGGATTTTCATGATTCTTTAACTCATCTTCATTTTCTGGGCGAATAAAAAGTTGATGAGCAAATAAATTGTGCCATGCAAATTCATTGATCACTTGAATTGGAAGTCGATATCTTTCGTCTGCACCCGCGAAGCCTTTAAATACAAATAACTCATCTTTCTTTTTCAAGTACTCGATTACTTTCACGTAAAGTTTTTCAAAAATTTCTTCCGATATAGGTTGATTAACAGAACCCCAATCAATTTTATCTCTAGTAGATGCTTCGTCTACAATAAATTTATCTTTAGGAGAACGTCCAGTGTATTTTCCTGTAGTTGCACGAACAGCGCCTGTTGATGTAAGAATTCCCTCATTACGCGCAAGCACTTTTTCAACCAATTGGGAAACAGATAAATTATGGTAAGTATTCGTACCGTTCAATACATGAATTAACTCATTGGATATATCCACTGTATTCATTCCTCATACCATCCTTTTTTTATATAAATTAAAGTCATCATCAATGTAAGTTCAAAATTAGTATAACACATTTACAAAAATAGTCTATACTATTTCGTGTTTTTTTGTTCGTATTTTATTAAAAAATAGGTAGCTAAATTTTATCCCATCTTAAAGGGAAATAAGGACTTCAGTATATTTAATTATATTATCGATAATTATGAAGAATCTAGTCATTTTTTTGTTGACATTGCCCATTTTATTCATGTAAGATAATTGCTTGAACGGATTCTCTTATCCCGAGTTGGTGGAGGGACAGGCCCGATGAAACCCAGCAACCGGCTTACAAAGAAAGTAGCCGCATACATCATCATTCATTGTACAATTAATGGGGTGTAAGAAGGTGATTATTTACTTCATGGCATGCGGTCGTTTTCGAGCAACGGTGCTAACCTGATGCAAGGTATTGTCCTTGATCGATAAGAGTGAAAGGCAATGAACGACATTATCAACCTTTCCTCAAAGTAAGGAAAGGTTTTTTCTTTGCGATAAGTAAATAGTGTATGTTCAAAAAGGTGGGAAGTTCTCTTTCTTGAAATCTTAAAAAGACATGACCCCTTTTTGATCATTCTCTTATAGTAAAAAATGCTACTAATTGAAAGCATGTATAAGTGAACACTATTTTTAGAAGGGAAATGAGTTCCGTCTCAACCAATTGATAATATTTGAGGAGGAAAAGTTCATGACGAATAAAAGACGTCTATTTACATCGGAGTCTGTAACGGAAGGGCATCCGGATAAGATTTGTGACCAAATTTCTGATTCCATTTTAGATGCCATTTTAGAAAATGATCCGAATGCACGTGTAGCATGTGAAACTTCTGTTACAACTGGTTTAGTATTAGTAAGTGGAGAAATCACGACAAGCACTTATGTTGATATTCCAAAAATTGTTCGTGAAACGGTAAAGGAAATTGGTTATACGCGTGCAAAATACGGTTTTGATGCTGAAACTTGCTCTGTATTAACATCTATTGACGAGCAATCCCCTGATATTGCAATGGGTGTAGATAAAGCGCTTGAAGCACGTGAAGGACAAATGACAGATGAAGAAATTGAAGCGATTGGTGCAGGGGATCAAGGGTTAATGTTTGGTTACGCTTGTAACGAAACGAAAGAATTAATGCCATTACCGATTTCTTTAGCACATAAAATTTCTAGACGTTTAACAGAAGTTCGTAAAGAAGAAATTCTCCCATACTTACGTCCTGACGGGAAAACTCAAGTAACAGTTGAGTACGATGAAAACGATAAGCCTGTCCGTATTGATACAATTGTTGTGTCGACTCAACATCATCCAGAAATTACGTTAGAACAAATTCAACGTAATATTAAGGAACATGTCATTGATCCGGTAGTTCCAAAAGAATTAATAGATGAACATACAAAATATTTCATTAACCCTACAGGTCGTTTTGTTATCGGTGGACCTCAAGGGGATGCTGGTTTAACAGGTCGCAAAATTATTGTTGATACGTATGGCGGTTATGCTCGTCACGGTGGTGGAGCTTTTTCTGGTAAGGATCCTACAAAGGTTGACCGTTCTGCTGCCTATGCTGCTCGTTACGTAGCGAAAAATATTGTTGCAGCAGAACTTGCCGATAAATGTGAAGTTCAACTTGCTTATGCAATTGGTGTGGCACAACCGGTCTCGATCTCGATTGATACATTCGGTACTGGCAAAGTTTCTGAAGATGTCCTTGTAGAGGTTGTACGTAAAAACTTCGATCTTCGTCCAGCTGGTATCATTAAAATGCTTGACTTACGTCGTCCAATTTACAAAAAGACGGCCGCTTACGGTCACTTTGGACGCAACGATCTTGATTTACCATGGGAGCGCACAGATAAAGCGACTGCGCTTCGTGAACAAGCATTATCATCTTAACAAAAAGGCCCCCTCTAAATTGAGGGGGTTTTTTAATTCGATAGAAGTGCTAAGCGTATTGAACTTTTTTATAGTTAATGACTGTTTTATATTCATTGATAAGTCCATCTAAAATGGAGTCCCACGTTTGTGATAATGCGTAAGAACGGGCTTCATGCCCCATTTCAATTCGCTTTGAGTCATTGGATAAAAGATACGCAATTTCCTCAATAAACTGATTTGCCTGTTTCATTTCACATAAACTACCTGTTTTGTAATGTTGAATAATGTTTTTTACTCCACCTGAATTGGCACCAATTGTCGGTGTGCCAGATGCCATCGCTTCTAATACGACATTTCCAAATGTTTCTGTCGGTGAAGGGAACACAAATAAATCAGAAGTAGCGTACACTTTTGCCAATTCTTCTCCTTTTAAGAATCCTGTAAATGTGCTATTAGTAGGTGCTTTCTGTTTCATTTCTTCAAGTGAAGGACCTTCTCCAACAATTAACCAATGAACATTTTGTTTTACATGCTCGGGAAGGTTATTGGCAATCGTTATTAACGTCTCGATATCTTTTTCGGGGGCAATTCGACCAACATACGATAAAATATACTTTTCCTTAAGGTTGTATTTCGTTCGAATTTCTAGTTTGTCAAAATAGGGGTGAAACATTTGGCAATCGACGCCTCTTGCCCAAATGTGTAAATTCGTAAACCCGTGCTTTGTTAGTTGTTCCATTGTAAAATGTGATGGAACAAATATTTTTTCGAACGGACGATGAAACCAATGCATATATTTCCACAATAATTTCGAGAAAAGTTGCAGGTCGTAATACTCTAAATATTGATCAAAATCTGTATGATAAGATCCTACAAGTGGAATGTTTAACTTTTTTGCATAATGTAATCCACAAAGTCCTACATTAAATGGTGTAGCGATATGAATAAGGTCTGGTTGAAAGCGGATAAGCTCTGCTTTAATCTGGAGCATATTTGGTAAAGCGAGCCGGCATTCCGGGTATAAGAAAAAAGGCAAGCTTGTAAAACGACGGATATTATTGGAAAACAAGTGGTCGTTTGTACTCTCTGGTGCAAAAACGCGATATTCATGTCCACGTTTTTCTAAATGATCTGTAAATCGCTTTAGCGTCCGTGCTACTCCATTGACGTCAGGGTAAAACGTATCTGTAAAGATCGCAACCTTCATCATGAACCTCCTGTCTATTTATATTTATAACTGTAAAAGATATAAAGAGATAAGAGTTATTCTTATATTCCATTCTATGTGGAGAGAATGATTCCATAAGAGCTTAGGTTATAAGTTGTGTGATGGTTGTATAACAAATAACGCCTGTACAGCTACCTAAAAACATCCCAACGAGCACATCTGAAGGATAATGAAGCCCTAAATATATACGAGAGAGCGCTACACTAAAAGCAATAGGAAGAATGATAATAAAAAGTTCAGGCATAAATAATATATAAGGAGTTACGAGAGAAAAAATGGCTGTCGTATGTCCTGAAGGAAATGAATGATCTTGTAGTGGGTTTTTTAATATTTTCGCATCTTGTAAAGCTATATAAGGACGTTTGCGAGGATATAATTTTTTTATAATTGCAACGGGAATGTGACTAAACAACAAAGCGGCACCACTTGCAAGAGCAACAGATTTTAAAGGATGCTCAGCAAAAACAATGAATAAAAGAGAAAGTAAAATGGTAAATGTGGCACCGCCAATATGGGTGATGTTGCGAAAATAAAAGTTTAAACATTTTTTTTCGAAATATTGATTCACATACTTAAATAATTTACACTCAACGTCATACATTGTGGCAATAAATTTGCTCATTTTCTGTTTACTCCTTTGCAAATCTTTTCTTTTATTGTAAGGGAGGAATATTTAAGGAGTAATAAATTTTTGTAAAGATTGCGAAAAAAAGATTTGCAAATTTTTAACATTTTTATGAACTGATTGAGTAAAATATAGAATTTCTAAAAAAGGACTTTTAAGATATCTTTATAAACAACGTGTAACATTTATTCTTTTTTTTCGATTGGTTCACATTGTTTATAAAATTGTCCTTTTTCTACATATTCGCGACGGATTCGATCCATATCTCGGCGGTCATCCTCTGTCAATTCTCGAATGACTTTCACTGGTCTGCCAAAAGCTAAACAATTAGGAGGGATTTTTTTCCCAGGAGGCACTAAGCTACCGGCACCGATAAATGCTCCTTCACCAATTTCAGCTCCGTCTAAAATAATGGAACCCATGCCGATGAGAGCGTTTTTTCGTATAATCGAACTATGGAGTATAACTTGGTGGCCAACTGAAACACCGTCCTCAATAATAAGCGGACGATTCGGGCTTTGATGAAGACAACATTGATCTTGAATGTTGACACCCTTACCAATCATAGTTGGAGATACATCTCCACGAATAACTGTATTAAACCAAATGCTTGTGTTTTCACCAATTTGGACATCGCCCGTAATCGTCACAAAATCTGCGATAAAGGCACTTTCAGCAATGACTGGTTTTTTATCTTTATAAGGATAAATCATGATGGTTTCGTCCTTTCAATTAATTTGATGAGATAAATAAGTGTATATTTATTATACATGAGGTTTGAGTGTATCGAAAAGGGGGGTAGTAATATGTGGAAATGGACGAGCGAAAATCCAAAAGGGGTTATTGTCATTATTCATGGTGCTGCAGAACATCACGGCAGATATAAATGGCTAATTGAAATGTGGAGGCTTGCTGGTTTTCATGTTGTCATGGGGGACTTACCTGGTCAAGGGACAACGACTAGAAGGAGAGGTCACATTCAATCCTTTGACGATTACATTGAAGCTGTGGAAGAATGGTTTCGTGAAGCGAAGACATTTGATTTACCAATTTATTTATTAGGACATAGCATGGGCGGACTTATCACGATTCGCGCATTACAAGAAAAAGAACTCAAGGTTCATGGAGTAATTTTATCTTCACCGTGTTTAGGTCTTGTCAAAAAGCCAAATAAGGCGTTAAATACGCTTTCAAAATGTTTAAATGTATTTCTTCCTAAGTGGCGTTTTGATTCCGGTTTATCCGTAAAGATCGCGACACGAAATAAAGAAGTACAAGATATGGATGAAAATGATTCCTTGTATGTGACAAAGGTATCTGTTCGCTGGTATCGTGAACTACTGAAAGCGATAGACGAAGCTTTCAAACAGCTTCCAAAATTTCCGAAAGTCCCAGTATTTGTCATGCAAGGTGGGGAGGATTTAATTGTTGATAAATCGTACGTATTTAAATGGTTCAATGAACTCGCAATCCCGGAAAAGTCCTACAAAGAATGGGAAGGCTTTTATCACGAAATATTTAATGAACCTGAACGTGAGCTCGTTTTTGAGACAGCAAAAAGGTTTATTGAAGCCCATTTGCCTCATTCAAAATGTGAAGATGAAAATTCGTGAGGAGGTGAGTGTATTTTGAAAATTCCAGAGCATCCAGTGATGTTAATGAAAAAAGTATACCGTGAAGTATTACCGACCGTTCATCGTTATTTAAAAAAATGGCGTCAAAAAGCAGAACAAATTCCGAATGATGAATTGAGGAAACAAGCTTTGCAAAGTATTGAATCGAAAGCCTTTCATTGTGAAGGGGGAAGCATTTTAGCGATACTAGCTGATCAGCAGATGGAAAGATGTATTGAATTTATCGTCGCCTATCAAACGATTAGTGATTATTTAGACAACTTATGTGACCGAAGCACGTCTCAGGATCCAGAAGATTTTCGTATGCTTCATCAATCTATGGTCGATGCATTGTCCATTAACGAGCCGTTAAAATCGTATTATCAATACCGGCAAGATCAAGAAGATGGAGGCTATTTACATGCACTTGTCTCAACTTGTCAAACGGTTCTAAGAAGCATGGGACAACATTATTCAGTTATTGCTCCATATTTACACGAGCTTTGCTTATATTATTGTGATTTACAAGTGCACAAACATGTTAAAGAAGAAGAACGTGTCCCGCGACTTGAAAATTGGTTTGAAACGTATCGCTCTCATTTACCAAAAATGGAATGGTATGAATTTTCAGCTTGTGCGGGATCAACACTCGGAGTATTCTGTTTAGTTTCTTATGCTTTTCAAAATCATTTTACAGAAATGATGGCAAAGCAAATAAGGAACGGATACTTTCCATATGTCCAAGGGTTACATATTTTACTCGATTACTTAATTGATCAACAAGAAGATGAACTAGAAGGGGACTTGAATTTTTGTCATTACTATGAGAATGAGCGTAATATGATGGAGCGACTTGAACATTTTATAACCGAAGCGGATCGCAGTTTAGAAGGCATTCCACATGAGAAATTTCATCGTTTAATTAATCGCGGCTTGCTCGGCGTTTATTTATCTGATGATAAAGTGAATGAACGGAAACAATTAAATAAGTTAGCAAAAAAACTCGTACGGTTAGGTGGCTCATCGTCCATTTTCTTTTACGTCAATGGACGGGCCTATCGAAAGATTCAAAAATTAAGTTTTATGAAATCGTCCTAAAAAACAAGGGGCTGTCCAATAATGGTTTTTCGACCTTGGATGCCCCTTTTATTTTCAAGAGGCTTTCCTTTTTGGACAGTCTCTTGTTTGGTGAATAAATTACCGTTTTTCAATAGCGATAATAAATGGTGGGTTGTTTTGTTGATTCAAAAAACGATATTCAAGCACGTGAGCCTCTTTTTGATCTAAATGTTTCACAAATTGTAAGATGGCATCGCGTTCCTCTTTGCCTTCGTCATGTCCATGATAAATAACGAGGACAATCATCCCTTCCTTTTTCAATACATTTAAAAGTTGCTTAATAGCTTGAATGGTTGAAACTGGTTTTGTGACAATGTCTTTATTGCCACCTGGCAAGTATCCAAGATTGAACATTGCTCCAGAAACGTTTCCATGATGCTCTTTTGGGACCGTTTCTTGTATAGCACTATGACTTTGATGAAATAATGTTACACGATTGCTAAGATTTTTATCTATTAAAAGTTTTTCCGTATTTTTAATGGCTTCTTCTTGGATGTCATAGCCAAATACATGCCCGTTTTCCCCGACAAGCTCGGCTAAAAAGGCGGTGTCATGCCCATTTCCAACTGTTGCATCAATGACGATATCGCCTGTATCTGCTGCCGTTTTCATTAATTGTTTGGCGAAAGGTAAAACGCGAGTTAATTTCATTTCGACTTCACTCTTTCTCTGTTGAAATATTTTCCTTGATAGCTATTCCGGCGTTTTAGCTCTTTATCAATCGTATTTAGTACGTTCCATTTATTCACACTCCACATTGGACCAACCATTAGTTCAATCGGTCCATCCCCTGTAATACGATGAATAATCATTTCCGGCGGTAATATCTCAAGTTGGTCACACACTAATTGAATATAATCATCGAACGATAAAAACTGTAACAAGCCTTTTTCGTATTGTTTCACCATTGGTGTTCCTTTTAATAAATGTAAGAGATGGATTTTTATTCCTTGTACATCTAAATTGGCAACTTCTTTTGCGGTTTCCATCATCATATCGTAACTTTCTAGTGGTAGGCCGTTAATGATATGTGAACAAACACGTATGCCATGGCTTCTTAACTTTTCTACTCCTTCTACATAACAATCATAATCATGGGCACGATTAATAAGGTCAGCTGTTTTTTGATGAACGGTTTGTAATCCTAATTCAACCCATAAATAAATGCGTTCATTTAACTCAGCTAAATAGTCTACAACTTCATCTGGTAAGCAATCAGGTCTAGTAGCAATAGAGAGTCCGACAACACCATCGAGATTCAAGACGGTTTCATATTTTTCACGCAGTACGCTAACAGGTGCATGAGTATTTGTGAAAGCCTGAAAATAGGCCATGTATTTACCGTCTTTCCATTTATGATGCATTTTGTTTTTAATCGTATTAAATTGTGTCACAAGATCATCCGCACGATTTCCTGCAAAATCACCAGAACCAGCAGCGCTACAAAAAGTACAGCCTCCATGACTAACGGTGCCATCTCGATTTGGGCAGTCGAAACCGCCATCTAAAGAGACTTTAAACACTTTATGTCCAAATGTTTGTTTTAAATGATAATTCCATGTATGGTAACGTTTATCGTCAAATGTATAAGGAAAAGGATTTTCATGATTCAAATGGAGATACCTCCTACTGTTAAAAATATACCATCATAGCATTTTATCACGAGATAAAATGGAATCTCAAATGGGAATGTTATCAACAAAAATTTCCAACTCCCATCATGTGTATTCATAGCCTATCAATGACAAAATAAGAACGATGATCATTGTATTTTATCGAAAGAAAAGGGGGAATTCGCTTGGCAACGAGACAATCTGTTGAGAATTGCATTCAAAAATGTGAAGAAGTATTAAACTATGCAAGAGAGCAGTATGAAGAAGCAGCGAAGCAGGAGCACTATAACGATGAAGAATATACAAAAGCACAACGAATGCTTGAAGAAGTCCTTCAAGAAATTGCCCAGCTTGAAATAAGTTCAAGTGATCAGCAACGTGAACAACTGTATCGAGAGCGATTAAAGTTACAGTCATTACAAAACAATATGATTTTACAATAGGAGAGGAAAAGTATGAAAAAACGTTCGAAACAAAACAATCCTGAACAAAAAACGAAAAATGGAATGAATAGTAATGATGTTGAATTTGCCGGGGAATATGATCCGGTAAAAAGTGCCAAGAAAAATTATTTAGATGCTAAACAAAAGAAATAGTGATTGGAAAGGAAAGGTTCTGGTTTAAAGAACCTTTCTTTTTTTGTTGTTTCAGAAAGTTTAAATTCGCTAAAGCGTTAAAATACAATGAATGGAGCTTTGTCCAACGGAAGCCACCTACTCTCTCGAAGTCAAATAAAATTTTACGCCGTAAAGGCAAAAAGCTCCTTTGTCGTAAGAACATTTTGTACGAGGCTGATTCAGGCGCTTCGCGCTTATTTTACAAAAAAATTGTTGACAACTTAATAAAAAAACCATACTGTATTAAGTGTATTATTTTTAATAGTACACTTAATACGCTGTATGGAAGTAGGGATGAAATGATTCAAATTGATCCAAGAAACTCTACACCCATTTGTGAACAAATTGTTCAAAACGTTAAAGAGCTTTGTTTTAAAAGAGTTCTAAAGCCTGGGGATCAAGTTAGCTCTGTTCGTGAGCTCTCAAAGGTGATTGGTGTGAATCCTAATAGTGTTTCCAAAGCTTATCAAGAACTTGAAAACCAGGGCATTATTGAGGAGATAAGCGGAAAAGGCATGTTCGTAACAGAAAGAGCGAGAAGTTTAATTTATGAAGAAAAAATGCGAATCGTTTTAGGCCAGTTAAAACAGATGATCGTTACCGCTCGTTATAAAGGAATGGATATGGAACAAATGCAAAATTGGTTAAGCAATGGACAGATTGAGGAGGAAAAATGACATGATTCAAGTTAGCCATTTATATCACTCATTTAAAGTTGGGAAAAAGGGAAGTGAAAAAGAAATTCCCGTGTTACAAGATGTTAATTTGCATATTCACCAAGGAGAAATCGCTACAATTGTCGGGAAAAGTGGTTCAGGAAAGTCAACGTTATTACACTTGATTTCCGGATATATTTCCCCCACAGCAGGTGAGATTGTCATAAATAATACAAATGTTACGAATTTCAATGAAAAAGAATGGGCGAAATTCCGCTTAGATTATTTAGGATTTATTTTTCAAAACTTCCAATTGATTCCTAGTTTAACCACCTATGAAAATGTCGAACTCCCATTAACATTAAAGGGTATTGCCGAAAAAGAGAGAAAATTACAAGTTTCTCGCTTATTAGAAAGAGTTGGTTTACAAGATCACACCAATCATTATCCGAACGAACTATCAGGTGGACAACAGCAACGTGTCAGTATTGCAAGAGCACTCATTACGAACCCGAAAGTGATTTTAGCTGATGAGCCGACTGGAAGTTTAGATTCTGAAACAGAGCAAGAAGTTTTAGCGCTCATTCAAGAGTTAAATAGAGAAAAAGGAATTACGTTTTTAATGATTACACACGATGAAGAAGTCGCACAATCAAGTGATAGGAAACTTTTCTTGCACGACGGTGTTTTACTAGAGAGGGGAATATTACATGAAGTTTAAAGATCAAGTGCAATTTGTCCGCCAAAACATAAAGAAAAATCGTTTACGTATATTTATGACCATATTAGCGACAACGATAGGGTGTGCCTTTTTAATCGTGCTAGCATCGGTCGGCTTCGGTTTGCATAAAAGTATTACGTCTGAAATTCTTGAACAAGATATCGTGACAACAATTAATGTCTTCGGTAAAGATGACGGGGATGAGGTGCAAATGCCGACAGATGAAGATCTTAAAGAATTAAAAGGATTAGAACATGTGAAAGCAGTAGTTGTAAATAAATATATAGATCAGAGGGTGGATCTATCATTACAGGATCGAGCGACAACTGTTGCACCGATTTTTACGAACATAAAGGAATGGAAAAAAACAGGTGTAAAATTAAGTGAAGGGAGACTTCCGAAACAAGATGGTGAGGTAGTCGTTGGATATCATTTTGCCAATTATTTAAATACAGAAAAAGAAAGAATAGAATTTGAAAAAAAACCACCTGAAAACGGTTCACTACCAGAAGGGTACAAAGGTGATTTAATCGGACAAACCTTGTCGATGAGAGTAAGTAGTGAACAAGTGGAAGAGGTTATTCCAGTGAAAGTTGTTGGTGTTTTAGATGAACCTGCCAATGATTGGGATATTGATACAAAGATTATTATTAGTGATTAAGTATTTAATCAAGTGAAAAGTATCATTGAAAAAGAATCAATGAATGAAGAAATGGGAGAGGTTTACTCAGAAGAAGTGAATGTTTACGCCTCAAATTTAGAGCACGTAAAACCGCTCCTCGAAGAACTAAAAGACAAAGGCTATCACGTTTATTCGGTTACAGAACAACTAGACAGTATGAACGTTTTTTTTCTTGTATTTAAAATTGGATTAATTTTTATCGGAACGGTAGCAGTTCTGATTGCATCCATTGGTATATTTAATACGATGACAATGGCGGTAACAGAGCGTACTCAAGAAATTGGAATTATGAAGGCAATCGGGGCACAGCCGAATGTTATTCGAAGGATCTTTTTAATGGAAAGTGCATGGATCGGTGTCGTTGGGGCCATGCTTGGAGTCGTTATTTCATACGGGATTAGTGGAATATCCAATTGGATTATTCCGATGGTTTTAAATTCAGTTACGGACTCAGAAGGACCTGAAGGATTTATATTTTCATATATTCCGCTTAGTTTAGTTCTTATTGCTTTTGGTATTAGCGTTGGTGTTGCCATTATTTCTGGTTTAAGACCAGCATTTAAAGCGACAAACATCCCTGTATTATCTGCACTTCGAAAAGAAATATAACGTATTTATTGAAAAAATGAACAAAACGGAATAGAATAATTTTAATAAATATAGCGGAAAGCATGTCATTTAGCGTGCCTTCCGTTCTTTTTTTTTCGAAATTTTAAAGGAAAGGTGGTTGAAACATGCCACGTTCATTATGGTTGTTAATCATTGGAATGGCTATTAATGTAACAGGTGCATCCTTTTTATGGCCGTTAAATACGATCTATATTCATGACCATCTTGGGAAGTCGTTAACGATGGCTGGGATTGTGCTTATGCTCAATTCAGGAGCTAGTGTCGTTGGGAATATGCTAGGTGGAATTCTCTTTGATCGAATAGGCGGTTTTCGTTCCATTATGGCAGGTATTATAACGACTCTCGCTTCCCTAATTGTACTCGTATTTTTTCACGATTGGCCAGCTTATATTATTCTTTTAACGCTTATCGGTTTTGGGCAAGGAATTGTTTTTCCTTCTATGTATGCTCTAGCTGGAGCTGTTTGGCCTGAAGGAGAACGTCGCGCCTTTAACGCGATCTATATTGCCCAAAATAGTGGTGTTGCAATCGGATCAGCTTTAGGTGGAATCGTAGCGAATATTTCATTTGAATTTATTTTTATCGCAAATACATTATTATATATTGTATTTTTTATGATCAGCTATTTTGGTTATCGAAATTTAGTAGGAGAGAAAGGAGTACACTCAACGATATTAAAACAACGTACTTATGTGAAAAATCGCCAAAAATATATGGCATTAGTAACGTTAACGATTGGTTACTTATTAGCATGGGTAACTTACTCGCAATGGCCTTCTACTTTTGCGGCCTATTCACAAGAAATGGGGATTGGACTTCATCAATATAGTTTATTATGGACAGTAAACGGTGCTCTTATTGTGTTAGGTCAGCCATTGCTATCTGCCTTTATAAAACGGTTAGCAAAATCGTTAAAAGTGCAAATGTTTGTCGGATTTATGATGTTTATTTTATCTTATATCGTGATGTCTAATGCTACCCAGTTTACCGGATTTATGGCAGCAATGATCATTATTACAATTGGAGAAATGCTCGTTTGGCCAGCTGTTCCGACGATTGCTAATAAACTAGCTCCGAAAGGCCGAGAAGGCTTTTATCAAGGGTTTGTGAATAGTATGGCAACTGGAGGAAGAATGATTGGACCTTTATTGGGTGGAGTCATTGTTGATGTTTTCGGAATTCGATGGCTGTTTGTTGCGATGATCGGATTATTATGTATTGGAACAATCACGGCAATTATATACGACCGAAGTATCGTACAAAAAAATAATAAACAAATGTCATTAACCCACTAACTTCGTTAGGGACTGTGAATAGCAGTCTCTTTTTTTTTTTTACACTTTTTCTGTTGTTAAATAGGAGATACCTTATTAAACGTCTAAATTAAAGAAAGTGATTGATCATGTTTGAAGTGTCTTCGAAAATGAGCTTTTAAGGAGGATTAAGAGAAAATGTTGATGGAAAAACAATTACCATTTGCGAAAGAAATTGTTGAAACGGTTTTAGAAAATGCCTTCGCGTGGCTTGTTATCGTCGACAAAGATGGGAAAATTATCTATATGAACGACGAATATTGTACGTTTATCGGCTTAGATCGTGTTGAATGTCTAGGTAGGCACGTAACGGAAGTGATCGAAAACACAAGAATGCATATTGTTTTAAATACGGGAATCGAAGAAATAGCGGAACTCCATTATATTAAAGGGAATTACATGATTGCGAATCGCATTCCAATTTTTGTGGAAGGAAAAGTTGTTGGTGCATTCGGTACGGTTATGTTCCGAGATACGAGAGAGTGGAACGAAATGAACTCTCATGTGAAACAGCACTTAGCTGCCCTAAAGTCGATTTTCGATAAACAACATCGAACTGGAACGAGATATTCATTACATGATATTGTCTCAGTTTCTGAAAAAATCGAAGAACTAAAGGAGCGTGTAAAAAGTATTGCGGCTAGTGATAGCTCCGTTTTAATATGCGGGGAAAGTGGAACAGGGAAAGAGCTGTTTGCACACAGTATCCATCAATTAAGTGAACGAAGTGAAAATCCATTTGTAAAAGTAAACTGCGGTGCGATCCCAGAGCATTTATTGGAGTCAGAATTATTCGGGTATGAAGAAGGGGCTTTTACAGGTGCGCGTAAAGGCGGAAAGAAGGGGAAGTTTTTAATAGCAAATGGCGGATCCATCTTTTTAGATGAAATAGGTGACATGCCACACCATATGCAGGTGAAGCTATTAAGAGTATTACAAGAAAGAGAAGTAGAGCCTATCGGTTCTACAAAAGCTATACCGATTGATGTTCGGATTATTACAGCGACAAATAAGCCATTAGAAAAGATGATGAAAGAAAATCGATTTCGTAAAGATTTATTTTACCGGCTTAGTGTCATTCCGCTTTACATACCTCCATTACGTGAGAGAATGGAAGACTTAGATGTGCTCGTCTATCATTTTATGAAAAAACTATCTTTTCGAACAGGAAAGCGTGTAACAAGGTTACAAGATGAGGTGATGAGAGCTTTTCGTCAATATGAATGGTATGGAAATATACGTGAATTGGAAAATGTGATTGAGTCAGCCATCAATTTGACTAAAACAGACGAAATTACGATGGCTGACATTCCGGAATATATTAAGCACGAAGCAGTTGTGAATGAGGAGGAAAAAAGTTTAAAAGAAATGATGGAAGAGTTGGAAAAGAGAATTTTAGTTCGAGCGCTTCGAAAGCATAATGGGGATAAGAAGAAAGCGGCTAAATCACTCAAAATTAGTAAATCTTCCATATACGAAAAAGTACAAAAATACCGAATCGAAATTTAGTCCGAATAACCGGAATTTATTCCGGAAAAGTGGACTTTTTATATGTTGAAGTGATAAAAGAGGAAATCACCGTGTGTAGGTTTTTGTCCAGAAAATTGGAAAAATTATTGTTTTAGATTATTGTCGTATCTTCCTTTAAAGGATGGCATGATTATTGCTTATTACTATTTAAAGGCTGGACAAGGAGGAGAAAAAATTTGCTTAGTATGGTTGGATTAATCGGTGGTCTCATTTTATTAATTGTTTTAACGATGCGTGGTATGAACTTACTTGTGGCAGGTCCTTTATGTGCCTTATTCGTAGCACTATTCAGCGGAATGCCTTTATTCCCGCAGCTCGTTCAAGAAGGGGAGGCAAATTTAGTCGGAAATTACATGGCAGGTTTTTCAGGGTTTGTTGCGTCATGGTATTTAATGTTCTTACTTGGCGCGATTTTCGGAAAGGTCATGGAAGACAGCGGTGCGGCAGATAGTGTTTCAAAATGGGTTGTTGATAAGTTAGGCATGAAAAGAGCTGTACTGGCGATTGTGGCAGCATGTGCCGTTTTAACATACGGTGGGGTAAGTTTATTCGTTGTTGCGTTTTCAGTATATCCAATGGCTGTTAGCTTATTTAAGCAAGCGAATTTACCACGCCGCTTTATCCCAGCGACATTAGCATTTGGTTCTGTGACGTTTACAATGACTTCTGCTGGTTCTCCGGAAATTCAAAACTGGATTCCAATTGAATATTTAGGAACAACCCCGTATGCCGGATGGGAAGTAAGCATAATTGTTGCATTATTTATGATGTTTTTCGGTTATTGGTGGTTAACGAAAATGATCCGTAAAGCGGTTGAACGCGGCGAGACATTTGAAATGAGAGAAGATGATCCCGAAACGAATAATGGTGCCTTGCCGAATCCTCTTTTATCCATGCTCCCACTTGTTGTCGTACTAGCATTTTCATTCGTTTTTCATAATTCGTTAAAGCAATCAGCGCTCATTATCGCTTTATTAGGTGGAATTGTTGCGACATATATCGTTAATCGAAAATATTTTCATTCATTTTGGACAGCTGTTTCGGCTGGTACGGTAGGGGCTCTTATCGCGATTGGGAATACAGCAGCTGTTGTTGGGTTTGGAGGTGTCGCCAAAGCTGTACCAGCATTCCAAACAGCGGTTGATCTGATGACAAGCATCCCAGGAAGTCCGTTAATTGGAGGAGCTATTGCTGTCAGTGTTATTGCTGGTTTAACAGGTTCTGCGTCAGGGGGGCAAGCGATCGCCTTACCAATTTTAGCACCTCACTACGTTGAGCTAGGTGTTAATACGGAAGCACTGCACCGTGTTGTATCCATTTCTTCAGGGGCATTAGATTCCCTTCCTCACAATGGCTATGTTGTAACGACGGTTCGAGCCATTTGTGGAGAAACTCATCAAGACGCCTACAACGCAGTTGGAGCGTTAACCGTCATTGTTCCTTTAATGGGTGTAGCATTAGCAATCATACTTTTTTCATTAGGAATAGGTATTTAAAAATATGATAAGGAGAAGGAGGTTTTTACGATGGTGAAAAATCGTGTCGCCATTGTGACGGGGTCAGCACAAGGGATTGGGCTTGAAATAGCGAAGATGCTCGCTTTTTCCGGAGCAAAGGTTGTATTGTCTGATCTACAAGAAGATAAAATCGAACAGGAAGCGACTAGTCTAACTTCGCAAGGATTTAATGCAAGCGCTATATGTTGTAATGTAACGGATGAGCAGGACATTATAAAACTAGTTGATGCGACGACAAAGAAATATGGTCAAATTGATATATTAATTAATAATGCTGGATTACAGCATGTCGCTCATATTGAAGATTTTCCAACAGAAAAGTTTGAGCAATTGTTAAAAGTTATGCTTGTTGGACCTTTTATGTTGATGAAACATGTCATGCCAATGATGAAAAAACAGCGATATGGAAGAGTTTTGAATATGGCTTCGATAAATGGTCTTGTCGGATTTGCAGGTAAGTCTGCGTACAATAGTGCAAAGCACGGTGTGATTGGTTTAACGAAGGTTGCTGCTTTAGAAGGAGCGGAGCATGGAGTGACGGTAAATGCTCTTTGTCCCGGGTATGTCGATACTCCGCTCGTACGGAATCAACTAAAAGATTTAGCTGAAACGAGGAACGTTGCATTTGAGAAAGTGTTAGAGGAAGTGATCTATCCGCTTGTCCCACAAAAACGACTGCTAACTGTCGAGGAAATAGCAGATTACGTTGTATACTTAGTTAGTGAAAAAGCAAAGGGAATTACAGGCCAGGCTATCGTCATTGATGGAGGTTATACGGCTCAATGATGAATGTTACCCTTGAATCTTATTGAACAGTAATTTTCGACATAAACTTGCACTACTATTGAAAATTTCTTAAAATAATAAATAGAAAACTCGATACATGATGAACGTTGAAAAGGACTAGTAGTGAACGGAAAATGTTCAGAGAGTTGGCGGCTGGTGTGAGTCAATCATTTTCCTTCGTGAACTCCCCTTTGAGTTACAGGTGTAAAATGACTTATAAATGATCAGAGTAATACCTTGTCGTCTATTCCACGTTACGGAAAAGAGCGGGCGCGTTTGGCGCTAATTTGGGTGGTACCGCGGGAAGATATGAAATCCTCTCGTCCCTTTATTGGGATGGGGGTTTTTTTATTTCCTATGATCATACATATTCTGTACTTTTCAAATGAGTATGTTGTGAATCGAAAAAATGTTCATACTGTTAACAACATGTTGAAGGAGGAAGCACTATGAGCTTTAATCATCGCGAAATTGAAAAGAAATGGCAAACATATTGGTTAGAAAACAAAACGTTTAAAACAGAAGAAGGAGATAAACCGAAATTTTATGCATTAGATATGTTCCCTTATCCTTCTGGAGCAGGACTTCACGTTGGACATCCAGAAGGCTATACAGCGACTGATATTTTATCTCGTATGAAGCGCATGCAAGGGTACAATGTACTTCATCCGATGGGATGGGATGCATTTGGATTACCTGCTGAACAATATGCTCTAGATACAGGAAATGATCCTGCAGAATTTACGGAGAAAAATATTGATAATTTCCGCCGACAAATACAAGCCCTAGGCTTTTCTTATGATTGGGATCGAGAAGTGAATACGACAGATCCAAACTATTACAAATGGACACAATGGATTTTTCTAAAGTTATATGAAAAAGGGTTAGCTTATATCGATGAGGTTGCGGTGAACTGGTGTCCTGCGCTTGGGACTGTTTTAGCAAATGAAGAAGTCATTGATGGGAAAAGTGAGCGTGGTGGACATCCTGTAGAACGCCGCCCGATGAAGCAATGGGTATTAAAAATTACGGCTTATGCTGATCGTCTCTTAGAAGATTTAGAAGAGCTTGATTGGCCAGAAAGTATTAAAGAAATGCAACGGAATTGGATTGGCCGTTCTGAAGGGGCAGAAGTTCATTTTGCAGTGGATGGTTCTGACGAGACATTTACAGTATTTACGACTCGCCCCGATACACTGTTTGGTGCTACGTATGCCGTTTTAGCGCCAGAACATTCATTGGTCGAAAAAATAACAACAGAAGCCCAAAAAGAAGCTGTACAAGCTTACATTGATCAAGTTGTAAATAAAACAGATTTAGAGCGAACAGACTTAGCGAAAGATAAAACAGGTGTGTTTACAGGTGCCTATGCAGTCAATCCTGTAAGCGGTGAAAAAATGCCCATTTGGATTGCCGACTATGTCCTGATGAGCTATGGGACAGGTGCTATCATGGCAGTACCGGCACATGATGAACGCGACTATGAATTTGCGAAAAAGTTTGATTTACCGATTAAAGAAGTTGTTGCTGGTGGAGATATTTCGAAAGAAGCGTATACAGGAGACGGTGAGCACGTCAATTCTGATTTCCTAAACGGTTTAAATAAAGAAGAAGCCATCCAAACAATGATTCAATGGCTTGAGACAAATAAAAAAGGTGAAAAGAAAGTGACGTATCGTCTACGCGACTGGCTATTCAGCCGTCAACGCTATTGGGGAGAGCCGATTCCAATCATTCATTGGGAAGACGGTACAATGTCGCCTGTGAAAGAAGAAGAGCTTCCATTAATGCTTCCTAAAACAGATGAAATTAAGCCATCTGGTACAGGAGAGTCACCGCTTGCAAATATTGAAGACTGGGTTCATGTAGTAGACCCTGAAACAGGGAAAAAAGGTCGCAGGGAAACAAACACGATGCCGCAATGGGCAGGAAGTTGCTGGTATTACTTACGCTATATTGACCCACACAATGATGAGCAACTAGCCGATCCAGAGAAGCTTAAGAAATGGCTTCCAGTTGATATTTATATCGGAGGGGCAGAGCATGCCGTCCTTCATTTACTTTATGCACGATTCTGGCATAAAGTGTTATATGACTTAGGTGTTGTACCAACGAAAGAACCGTTCCAAAAGCTCTTTAACCAAGGTATGATACTCGGTGAAAATAATGAAAAAATGAGTAAATCGAAAGGAAATGTTGTCAATCCGGATGAAATTGTTGAATCGCATGGTGCAGATACATTGCGCTTATACGAAATGTTTATGGGACCATTAGATGCATCGATTGCTTGGTCAACGAATGGACTGGATGGTGCTCGTCGTTTCCTTGATCGTGTATGGCGCTTATTTGTAGAAGATGAAGGAGAATTAAATCCGAAAATTCAAGATGCTCCTTCTGACGAACTTGAGAAAGTGTATCATCAAACAGTGAAAAAAGTAACAGAAGACTATGAAGAATTACGATTTAACACAGCCATTTCCCAAATGATGGTGTTTATTAATGAAGCATATAAAGCAACGGTTTTACCGAAAGAATATATGGAAGGGTTTGTTAAATTACTTTCACCAATTGCACCACATATTTGTGAAGAGCTTTGGGAAAAGCTTGACCACACTAATACAATTTCATATGAACAATGGCCAACATTTGATGAGTCGAAGCTTGTCGACAATGAAGTGGAAATTGTCGTTCAAGTGAATGGGAAAGTTCGCGCAAAGCTCCTTGTCCCAACAGATGCATCGAAAGAACAAATGGAGCAGCTTGCGCTTGAAAATGAAAAAGTGAAAGAACAAGTTGAAGGCAAGACGATTCGAAAAGTCATTGCCGTGCCTAGAAAGCTTGTAAACATTGTGGCAAACTAATAAGAACAAAGCCCTCTGAACGAATCCGTTTCAGAGGGCTTCCATTTGCTAATAGTAGTCCAACTAAAGAATTTGATATAATAACGATATCCTTAAAAAAGGAGTGGAAATCATGCTTGAAATAAAAGAAATTACCCCCGCTGAATTACAAGAAAAGCTAGAAAAAGGTGAAAAGCTCGAATTAATTGATGTCCGTGAAGAGGAAGAAGTTCAAGAAGGAATGATTCAAGAAGCTAAGCACGTTCCGATGGGGGAAATTCCTAATTACGTGGACCAATTAGATAAAGAAAAAGAATACATTTTTATCTGCCGTTCCGGTAGAAGAAGTGAAAATGTGTGCATGTATTTACAAGACAAAGGCTTTAAAGTCGTCAATATGGTTGGTGGCATGCTTGAATGGAAAGGTAAAAGTACTCCAAAAGCTCAATTGTAGAAGGATTGGGAAAGCTGTGTGTGAAAGCACGGCTTTTTTTATTATAATGATCAGATAATAGGAAGTTTCCGCAAGTTAGTCACATTTTCGCGCAAGTCGTGAAAAATATCCGCATGCTATGAAAATATCCCTCAAGTTGTGAAAGAAATCCTCATATCATGAAAGAAATCCGCAACCAACATGATAGATAATAGGACCATTTGACCGCTATTGATCTGATATCGAATAGTCATATATTTCGAAAGCGTTATCATAAATAATCTACACGCTCAATACATTATGTTAAGGAGGGATGTAAATGGCGAAATACCTCAAATTAGATGTGACAGAACGGATTCAAATCAAAATAGATGGAGAGGACATTTTATTATTCAATGGAAAAGATTGTATCGGTATGCTAGTCATAAAAGAAAAGGAAAAGCAATATGATTTAGTAGATGGATACGTTTATGAAAATCTACGAATATTTCGGCTTTTCCGTCACGAAGGTACGGGTCAACCGTATGCGGAAGGCTGTGATTTAGGGTGGTGTTAATAAATGTATCAAGTAGCAATTTTTGATGAGGAACACGAGAAAGATTTAGAGTATGAAGTGAATGACTTTTTATCATCACTTTCTGAGGAACAATTTATAGATATCCAATACAAAGTGGCGGCAACGTGCGACCAAAAAGGGGAACAAATTTATTGTTTCACAGCAATGATTATTTATCGTAAATTATAACAAGAAAGCTTAAAAGGGGTGCCCCTTTAAGCTTTCAACTAAATAAAAAAGATCTTCAATTTTTGGACAAGGCATTACATAATCTTTCGATGTATTGTTCCTTTGTCTCGTTTCGGATGTTTTAGTTTTTGTATTTGGAACAACTGTTTTTCAATTAAATACTTCCATGGAAGTACAAGGTGACAAGGTTTTCACCCGACCTGTCTACATTTTTCGAAAAAATAATATTTTTCTTGCTATTATTCGATTATTCTTGTTAAAGTAGAATAAGTAGGGAAAAAATAAGAATATTTTACGGAACATTCGAAAATATGTAAATATAAAACTGAATAGCTGTTTAAAAGTGCTTAAAATTGCAGAGGTAATTTTAAGATAATAGGGAAATCGGTGCAAATCCGATGCAGCCCCCGCTACTGTAAGCGCTGATGAAATTGTCATAGACCACTGGCATATGTGCCGGGAAGGTGACAAGAGTAAAGGGAAGCGTAAGCCAGGAAACCTGCTTTTAAACAATGAATCTACATCTTTCGGAGGGAAGGGTGGGAAGTGAAGAAGTTTCATGCACTTATGTTAAGCTAAGCCTAGCTTGTTCAAATCCTTAATTCCCCCTGGAGTTAAGGGTTTTTTTGTTGTCTTAAAAATGGGGACTGGGAGGAAAGGTATTATGGCAACATGGAATTTGAATGGAACGAAGCACCATGTCTTAATTTGTAACGGTAGTAGTTGTATGAGAAAAGGTGGAGAAGAAGTTACTTTGGCGATTCGCGATGAAATTTCAAAGCGTAAACTCGATGAAGTCGTTCATACGAGTCGAACCCGATGTAACGGTCGATGTCAAGATGCGTGTGTCGTTGTCGTCTACCCAGAAGGCATTTGGTATGAAGGAGTGACAGAGGAGCTAAGCCGTGAAATTGTCTCTCAGCATTTACAAAAAGGAGAACCGATTGAGCGTTCAATCAGTTATACGATGACAGAAGACGGGATGCAGCTACAAAATAATCGTCCAATCGGCAAGAAAAAAGAAGAAGTCGTAACAAAATAAGGAGGTTTCCACATTGTCAGGAAAACTATTTGTCATTGGATTCGGTCCAGGTAGTGAGGAACATTTTACAAAGCGAGCTAAGGAAGCCATTCAAGAAAGTGATTCTATTATCGGCTATAAAACGTACGTTGACTTAGTACGTGATTTCATTGTCGGAAAAGAAGTTGTCAGTACAGGGATGTCTGAAGAAGTGACTCGTGCGATTAAAGCCGTGAAATTAGCGGAACAAGGGAGAAAAGTAGCGGTCATTTCTAGCGGCGACTCAGGTGTATATGGAATGGGTGGGTTAGTATACGAAGTGTTGGTTGAAAGAGGATGGACGGAAAAAGATGGGATACAAGTGGAGATTGTCCCTGGCATATCCGCCATCAACTCATGTGCCTCGTTACTCGGCGCACCAATTATGCATGATGCATGTACGATTAGTTTAAGCGATCACTTAACACCGTGGTCCATCATTGAAAAGAGAATTGAAGCGGCAGCTATGGCTGACTTTGTTATTGCCTTATACAATCCGAAAAGCGGTAAACGTACGAAGCAAATTGTCGAAGCACAAAAGATTTTGTTAAAGTACCGTTCGAAAGAAACACCTGTTGGACTCGTGAAAAGTGCATACCGTGAGCGTCAACACATTGTCATAACAACATTAGAAGAAATGCTAGAGCATGAAATTGGTATGTTAACGACTGTCATCATTGGGAACTCTACAACCTTTTTATACGATAATAAAATGATTACGCCGAGAGGCTATCAACGGAAATATACGTTAACGAAAGAAGAACAACCGTTAAAACCACATGAACGCTTACGAAAAGAAAATGAACCTTGGGCGTTACATGGCGGAAAGGACTCAGATAGCATCGCAAACCTTGTAGAATTAGCAAACGAAGCATTAAGTAAAATAAAACAAGAAGAAGTGGAACAAGTACCATTTCATCACTTTCAAGAAAGTATTTTAGAATTTGCTGTAAGTCCTGGGCTCGCCAATAAACAATTCACACCGAAACAACTCAAAACGTTGGCAGAAGTTGTCGGCGAAAATGGAACGATGGAATATACTCCTCACCATCAAATTTATGTGAAAATTTCAACACAAACGCCTGAAGCTGTAACGCGACCTCTTGAAGAAACAGGGCTCATGCTTTTACCGATAGGAAATGTAGTAAAGATTAAAGCGTGTGATTTTTGTGATGGAGAAAAATCAGATTCCATTCCGTATGTAGAAGAACTACATAACCGAATAGGTGGTATGGAATTACCGAAAACGTTAAGAATTGGGTTTAATGGTTGTGGAATGGCCTGTTACGGCGCTGTCCATGAAGATATTGGGATCGTGTATCGAAAAGGAAAGTTCGACCTTTTCATTGGGGCAAAGCCGGTCGGGCGTACGGCACACCCAGGACAATTAGTTGCTGAAGGAATTCCTCCTGAACAACTCGTCGATCTTGTTTGTTCAATAGTTGATGAATATAAAGAAAAAGGTCATCCAAATGAACGATTTTTCAAATTTTTCAAACGAGTAAAAGAAGTGCAAGGCTTTGTCTACCGTGACATTGCCCCGAAAATGGAAATTGCCCCACTACCTTGTGGAGATTAAAGGAGGACATCCAACATGAAAGCCGTACTATTTGTCGGGCATGGTAGTCGTGACCAAGAAGGAAATGAGGAAGTCATTCAAGTTGTCAATCGCCTGAAAGAGCGGATGGACAAGCGTCTTATCATCGAAACATGCTTTCTCGAATTCGTCGCACCAGATGTACAACAAGGGATTGGAACGTGTGTAGAAAAAGGCGCAAAGGAAATAGCGGTGATTCCAATCATGCTTTTGCCTGCTGGACATTCTAAAATTCATATTCCGATGGTTATTGACGAAGCAAATAAAAAATACCCTTCGGTGTCCATTACATACGGAAAACCAATTGGAGTACATCCTTTAACATTGGAAATTTGTCAAGAGCGATTAAAAGAAATTGGTGAAGATGTTCAAAAGGAACATTTAGATACAGCGATTATCCTGCTTGGAAGAGGTGGCAGTGATCCTGATGCCAATAGTGATTTATATAAATTATCCAGAATGTTATGGGAAAAATTGAACTATCCGATTGTGGAGACAGCATTTATGGGTGTGACTTCCCCATTAATACAAGAAGGAGTCGAACGAGCAATTAAATTAGGTGCGAAGAAAATCATTATCGTCCCTTACTTCTTGTTTACTGGAATATTAATTAAACGCCTTCACGACTATGCGGAAAACTTTAAACAAACATATGCTGACACGGAATTTTCATTAACGCATTATTTCGGCTTCCATCCATTATTAGAGGATATATTGCTCGAGCGGGCTGAAGAAGCGTTACAAGGACCCGTTTCGATGAACTGTGATACGTGTCAATACCGACGAGAGCTAACCGAGCATCTTGAAGCACATCATCACCACCATCATCATTAAAAGGAAGGAGGAAGATCATGATTTTACTTTTAGCTGGAACGAGTGATGCAAAAAAATTAGCCCTTTTGTTAAAAGATGAAGGATATGATCTCATAACTTCCGTTGTGACCGAAAATGCTGCCAATGAATTAAAAGAAGTTCAGCTGCCTGTTCGAGTCGGAAGAATGAATGAACAAATGTTTGAAGAATTTGTAACGACAAAGCATGTTGAGCTCATTGTTGATGCAAGCCATCCTTTTGCTGAAGAAGTGTCGAAAACGGCGATGAAAATAGCAAATCGTACAAACATTCCTTATGTTCGCTATGAACGAGAAAGTCAAACGTTTCATACACCATACGTAACCTATGTCAATGATTATGAAGAAGCAGCCAATGTAGCAGCAGAGCGAAAAGGGGTTATTCTTCTTACGACAGGAAGTAAAACCCTTCACATATTTGCAGAAAGACTACTAGATCAACCAAATACAAGATTAATAGCTCGTATGCTGCCGAGAAAAGACAATATGGAAAAATGTGAAGCGCTCGGTATTCCACAAAAAAACATCGTGGCAATTCAAGGGCCGTTTACGAAAGAATTTAATCAAGCATTATTGAAGCAATACGGTGTTACGTTAATGATTTCGAAGGAAAGTGGAAAAGAAGGGTCAGTAGACGAAAAACTTGAAGCAGCAAAGGAATTAAAGATTGAAACGATTATGATAAAAAGACCGAAAATTGAATATGAAACGATGTTTCATACATTTGACGATATTGTTCGTCACGTTCACATGTGCATGAAAAATAAAGCGATGTATTCGTAAACGTTGTTACGATTTAAAACAAAAATCATCACTTCGAAAGTTATTGTGGCACCTTGAGGTTAGAGGTGGGATGTGAGGAAACCTTCGAACTAACCACCGATTGCCTGTATTTAAGTGTAGATCATGATAAAGAAACAATACTCTTTAGAGAAGAGCCGAATAAAAAGGAGGAAACAAAATATGGACTTTAAAACGGAATTTAAACCATTAACGGTTCAGCCACAACAGATTGAAGGAAAAAGCTTTGAAATGATTGATGAGGAAATTGGAGAGCATCCGTTTACAGACGAGCAATATCCTGTCGTGCAACGTGTCATTCATGCTTCAGCAGATTTTGAGCTCGGAAAAAGCTTACTCTTTCATCCAGACGCTATTCAATCGGGTATTGCCGCAATTAAAAACGGAAAAAAAGTCGTGGCGGACGTTCAAATGGTTCAAGTTGGGATTAGTAAACCGAGAATTGAAAAATATGGCTGTGAAGTAAAGGTTTACATTTCTGATGAAGATGTCATGGCAGAAGCGAAACGTCTAAATACGACAAGAGCCATTATTTCCATGCGAAAAGCGGTAAAAGAAGCAGAAGGCGGAATTTTTGCCATTGGAAACGCCCCAACAGCTTTACTAGAATTAATTCGCCTTGTCAAAGAAGGAGAAGCTAAGCCGGGTCTTGTAATCGGTCTACCAGTCGGCTTTGTATCAGCAGCTGAATCAAAAGAGGAATTGGCGAAATTAGATATTCCATATATTACAAACGTTGGACGTAAAGGAGGAAGTACGGTCACGGTTGCCGCATTAAATGCGATCTCATTACTTGCTGAACGTGTGTAAAAAATGAAAGAAAAAAAGAAATTACGCGAAGGGTTTACGACGGGTGCTTGTGCAACTGCTGCTGTAAAAGCTGCTTTAACGACTTTCATTACAGGCGAGTGTCAAACGGATGTAACGATCTATTTACCTGTTGGGCGATTTGCTACATTTCAGGTGTCAGATTGCTATGTAGAGGAAGATTATGCGGTTGCTTCTGTCATTAAAGATGCTGGTGATGATCCAGATGCAACGCATGGAGCGGAATTAGTTGCGACGGTTTCTTGGATTGACGAAAAGAAAATTATTCTTGACGGTGGAAATGGGGTGGGACGTGTCACAAAGCCTGGTCTCCCCGTATCCGTCGGCGAGTCGGCGATTAACCCTGTCCCGAGAAAAATGATCCTATCGGTAGCCGAAGAAGTGTTAGCCGAATTTCAAGTTGAAAAAGGAATTAAAATTGTGATCTCTGTTCCAAATGGCGAAGAAATGGCAGAGAAAACATTAAATAAACGACTTGGCATCATTGGCGGCATATCGATACTTGGTACGAGAGGTATCGTCGTTCCTTTTTCTACATCTGCCTACCGGGCGAGCATAGTCCAAGCTCTTCAAGTAGCCAAGGCAAATGAATGCAAGCACGTTGTCATTACAACGGGGGGAAGAAGTGAAAAATATGCGATGAAAAAGTACCCTCATTTACGTGAAGAAGCGTTTATCGAAATGGGGGATTTTGTCGGCTTTACGTTAAAGCATTGCAAGCGTCTCGGTATGAAAAAAGTATCCATGGTCGGAATGATGGGGAAATTTTCAAAAGTAGCACAAGGTGTGATGATGGTTCATTCGAAAAGTGCGCCAGTTGATTTCGGCTTTTTAGCAAAAGTAGCCGAAGAAGCAGGAGCAAAAGAGTCATTATTAACAGAAGTCCTACAAGCCAACACCGCTTCTCAAGTAGGAGATTTAATGCTGCAACATGGCTTTCCAGAGTTTTTCAAACGGCTATGCCATTATTGTTGTCAGTCAGCATTAACAGAGGTAAAAGGTGGAATTCACGTTGACACTACTTTATACACATTAAAAGGAGAGAAATTAGGAGAGGCTGATTTGGATGGATCATGCAATTAAATTAATTGGTATCGGAGCGGATGGAAAACAGAGCCTGTTACCAATCTATGAAAAATGGATTAATGAAAGTGAAGTATTAATTGGCGGAGAAAGACAGCTTTCTTTCTTCCGAGATTATACGGGTGAGAAAGTCGTCATTAAAAATGGGCTTAAAGCATTAGTGAGTCGGCTTCAGCAAGAGACGAAAAAAACGGTGATATTAGCCTCCGGTGACCCGCTATTTTATGGCATTGGTAGTTACTTAGCAGCAAAAGTTAAGCTTGACGTTTACCCGAATGTGAGCTCGATCCAACTTGCCTTTTCTAAAATGGGTGAAAAATGGCAAGACGCCTATATAACGAGTGTGCATGGGAGAAGTTTGAAGGGATTAGCGCAACGAATCGATGGAAAAGAAAAGGTCGCGTTATTAACAGATGAGAAAAACAGTCCTGACCAAATCGCAAGCTATTTACTTTCATATCATATGACAGAATATGAAGCATTTGTAGCAGAAAATGTAGGTGGTGAAAATGAAAAATGCGCTTTTTACACATTAGAGGATATGAAAAATACAAGATTTTCACCACTAAATGTCGTCATCTTAAGAAAAGTAAAGCCATCGCCTTTTTGGTCATTCGGAATTGAGGATGAGGAGTTTGTCCAGCGAAAGCCGGAAAAGGGCTTAATTACGAAAAAGGAAATTCGCACATTATCATTAAGTGCCTTAAAGCTAAAGTCTACTAGCGTCGTTTGGGATATCGGAACGTGTACAGGCTCAGTGGCGATTGAAGCAAGTAAAATTGCGAAAGAAGGAGCCGTTTACGCGATAGAAAAAAATGAACAGGACATTAAAAACTGCTATGAAAATATGAAGAAATTTCGCTCCGATATAACGGTTGTTCACGGGCGAGCACCCGAAAAGTTAGATGAATTCCCAGATCCAAATGCGATTTTCATTGGAGGAACTGCTGGGAATATGGATGCGATTTTAAATATATGCACGAGCCGACTACAACAAAACGGTCGCATTGTATTAAACGCTGTAACGATTGAAAACTTATACGAAGCAGTGAACGGATTGAAACAAAGAGGATTTCATGTAGATATTACACTTGTGCAAGCATCAAGAAGCAAACCAATTTTGTCTTTAACACGGTTCGATGCATTAAATCCTATTTACATCATAACAGCGAGTCGAAAGAAGGAGGAATCATCATGATTGGGACATTGTATGGCGTAGGTGTTGGTCCTGGCGATCCTGAATTAATAACGGTGAAGGCATACCGTGTATTAAAGGAAGCACATACGATTGCCTATCCGAAGAAGCGAAAAGGGAGCAAAAGCTATGCCCACCAAATTATTGATGTGTATGTAAATCCAAACGAAAAAGATATGCTTGGGCTCGTCTTTCCGATGACAAAAGACGAGGATGTTTTAACGCGGGAATGGACGAAAACCGCTCACCTTCTTTGGGAAAAACTGAAAGAAGGGAAAGATGTTGCCTTTGTAACAGAAGGAGACCCTTCCTTTTACAGTACGTTTATACATGTTCTAAACATCATGAAAGAATTATATCCAAACGTGAAGATGGACATGGTGCCGGGGATTTCGTCTATCAATGGTGCGAGTGCTAGACTTGGCATTCCATTAGCTGAAGGGGATGAGCACATCGCGATTATTCCTGCAAGAGAGGATCAAGAAGCGATGAAAAAAGCGCTGCTTGAAAACGACTGTATTATCTTTTTGAAGATTGCTAAAGTGTTAGATTTTATGCTTGATTTATTAGAAGAACTGGATTTATTACATAAAGCCCATGTTGTGACAAAAGTGACCTCAAAAGAAGAAATCATCTGGGATGTGAAGGAGTTAAAAGGTACAGAACTTGGATATTTATCGTTAATGGTGGTGAGAAAATGAACGTATATATCGTTGGGGCTGGTCCAGGAGCAACGGATTTAATTACGGTACGCGGTGACAGATTAATTCGCGAGGCAGATGTCATTTTGTATGCCGATTCATTAGTAAGTGAAGAATTATTAGAGAATAAAAAGCCGACATGTGAAGTGTATAAAACAGCGGGGATGCATTTACACGAAATGACTAATATTATGATTCAACGTGCAAAGGAAGGGAAAAAAGTCGTTCGTCTTCATACCGGAGATCCATCTGTATTTGGTGCGATTATGGAACAAATTGCTTTATTAAAAAAAGAAGGAGTTGAAGTTGAAATCGTACCAGGTGTAAGTTCTGTTTTCGCCTCTGCAGCTTCTGCACAAGCGGAACTGACGATACCTGATTTAACGCAAACGCTTATTTTAACGAGGGCAGAAGGAAGGACACCTGTTCCACCATTGGAAAAACTGTCTGAGTTAGCAAAGCATCATTGTACAATCGCCTTATTTTTAAGTGCAACCTTAACAAAAAAAGTTGTAAAAGAACTCGTGCAAGCGGGATGGAAGGAAGAAACGCCAGCAGTCGTTGTTTATAAAGCAACATGGCCAGATGAAAAAATCGTGCGAACGACCATTTCACAGTTAGATGAAGATATGAAGAAAAACGGTATTCGCAAGCAAGCGATGATTCTTGTCGGTTGGGCACTTGATGAACATATTCACGAAAAAGAGTACCGTTCAAAATTGTATGATCAAGCCTTTACCCACGGTTTCCGTAAGGGGTGTCAACATGACGATACGATTATCTGAGGAAGCGAATGTTTTGATTAAGCAAACGTATCCTTATGCGGTTGTTGCCATTACGAAGCACGGTGTTCAGCTCGCTCGAAAGCTTACGGAAACATTTCAACAAATGGACCTTTACTATATGAAAAAATTCGAGCATGGTGATGAACAAGAAAAAGGCATTCAGCTTTTTGATGGGAGTGTACGTCTATTATTACCTTCCTTGTTTCAGCAATATAAAGGGATCATTTTAATCATTTCCCTCGGTGCCGTTGTCCGAATGATTGCACCCATTTTAAAAGATAAAAAGACAGACCCCGGTGTAGTCGTGATTGATGATAAAGGAGAGCATGTTATTAGTGTATTATCAGGACATATAGGTGGGGCGAATGAGCTAACGCGTGAAGTTGCCAAAGCGTTAACCGCAAAGCCTATTATTACGACAGCATCCGACGTCCAACAAACGATTCCCGTTGATTTATTTGGAAAGCGTTTCGGCTGGGAATGGGATTCACCAGAACATTTAACACCTGTAAGTGCTGCCGTTGTAAATGAAGAGCCCGTTGCTGTTGTTCAAGAAAGTGGAGAACGCCAATGGTGGGATTACGACAGACCATTACCAAACCATATTCAAGTATATAATAAACTTGAAGAGGCAGTAGCTCAGAAGCCAAATGCGATTTTGATGGTCACACATCGACTATTATCTCGTGATGAGGAAAAGTGGATGGCAAATGCAGTCGTTTATCGCCCGAAAGTACTTGTGTTAGGAATCGGATGTAACCGCGGGACATCTTCTGAGGAAATTGAGGAAGTGATTTCTGAAACGTTACGAGAAATTCACGTATCTATAAAAAGTGTGAAGGCAATCGCAACAATTGACTTAAAAAAGGATGAACAAGGTTTACTCGATGTGGCGAAAAAGTACAAGTGGGAGTTTATTTATTATGAGCCAGATGAATTGAATCGTGTTTCCATTGAACAGCCATCAGAAACCGTTTATAAGTATACAGGTGCTTACGGAGTTAGTGAACCGGCCGCAAAGCTATATAGCGGTTCTGATCAGTTGTTACTAGGAAAGAAAAAAAGCGGAAATGTTACGATTTCTGTCGGGCTCATTTCACATGAGTAGAAAAGAAGGGGGAATACGTTTGAGAAGAATCGTGATTGCTGGAACGGGAAGTGGTGTCGGGAAAACGACGATCTCAATCGGATTAATGGCAGCACTTTCTAAAATTGGTTATACCGTACAAGGATTTAAGTGCGGTCCGGACTATATTGATCCTTCCTACCATACGGCCGTAACGAAAAGACCCTCAAGAAACTTGGATAGCTGGATGTTGAAAAAAGAGGTCGTAAAGGAGGTTTTTATTAATGGAAGTAAAGGTGCTGACATTTCGATTATTGAAGGGGTGATGGGCTTTTATGATGGAAAAGATCCATTATCCAATGTCGGAAGCACAGCTGAGATTAGTATATTAACGGAGAGTCCCGTATTACTCGTTGTAAATTGTGCGAGTATGGCACGGAGCGCTGCTGCCATTGTAAAAGGATTTCAAGCACTATGTAATGAGGTAAACATTGTCGGTGTCATCGCAAACCGTGTCGGCAGCCAAGGGCATTATAAACTCGTAAAAGCGGCGATTGAACAAGAGTGCCAAATTCCCGTCGTCGGTTATGTAAAAAGAGATGCCGAATTATCCATTCCAGAACGACATTTAGGGCTTATTCCTTCCATTGAAAGAGGAGAGCTCGATTCCTTTTTTCATCAACTTGGAGAAACGATTTCACAAACGGTAAACATAAAGAAAATATATGATTTAGCAAATGTCTCACCGATCGAAATAAATGATCAACCGCTTTTTGTTCAAAAGGACCATCAAAACGTTCGAATAGCTGTAGCAAAAGATTCAGCCTTTAATTTTTATTACCGAGAAAATTTTGAGTTACTTCAAAAGCGTGGCGCAGAACTTGTTTTCTTTTCACCATTAAAAGGGGAAAAAATACCACCGAATGTTCATGGATTGTATATTGGAGGAGGATTTCCGGAAGAGTTTGCCGAACAGTTAGCTCATAATGAGAATGTAAAGGCCTCCATTAAGGAAGCGGTTGAAAGTGGTATGCCAACTTTGGCTGAATGCGGCGGATTTATGTATTTAACAGAATCTATTGAGACAACGGTAGGAAAAAAATACGAAATGATCGGTTTCATCAAAGGACACGTGAAAATGCAAAAAAAATTAGCGGCATTAGGCTATCGGGAGATTCGGGGTGAAAAAGGAAATTATTTATTCGGAAACGAACTAACTGCAAAAGGGCATGAGTTTCACTACTCTACGTTTGAATCCGGTGAAACCGTACCGGCTGCTTATTGGACGAAAGGATTAAGGCAAGAAAAGCTTGAAGGTATTCAAAAAGAAAATGTCATCGCAGGATATACGCATCTTCATTTTGCGTCATGTCCAGAACTCGTTCAAAATTGGATTGAAAAATGTAAACAATATAAAAAAGGTTGTGTAATGATCCATGAATAATATTTTACCTTTAAATCATGAAATTGGAGAAGCTACAAAAAACTATATTGATACGTTAACAAAGCCAATTGGAAGTCTTGGAAAGCTTGAAGAAATAGCCATTCAACTCGCTAAGGTGACTGGATGTGAAAAACCTGACGTGACACCACCAGGAGTGATCATCTTCGCCGCTGATCACGGTGTTGCAGAAGAAGGGGTATCAGCCTATCCGAAAGAAGTTACAAAACAAATGGTGTTGAATTTTGTAAATGGCGGTGCCGCCATCAATGTTTTTTCAAAACAGATTGGTGCTATTTTTTCTATTGTCGATATCGGGGTAGATGGAGAAGTAAATGAACCGAACGTTCGGCAAAGAAAAATTCGAAATGGTACCCAGAATTTTTTACATAGTCAAGCGATGAGTATGGAAGAAGCTAGGCGGGCTATAGAAATTGGAAAAGAAGAAGGAAAGCGGCTCATTGAAAAAGGAATTAAATGTCTAATCGTCGGAGAGATGGGCATTGGAAATACAACGACGTCAAGCGCGCTCTTAAGTGCCATGACGGGTGAACGAATGGAATCGATCGTCGGATATGGTACAGGTATTTCGAATGAGCAAAAGAAGGTGAAGGAGCGTGTCATTACTCGTGCCATTGACGTTCATCAGCCTGATCCAAAAGATGGCTTCGATCTTCTTTCTAAACTAGGCGGACTCGAAATTGCCGGGATGGTTGGGGCTATGTTTGCTGCAGCAGAAAATAATATTCCCATTTTAATAGATGGATTTATTACTACCGTTGCCGCATGTGTTGCAAAACTGATCGATCCAGCAGTATGTGATTATATATTTGCAACCCATCGTTCTCTTGAACCAGGTCATGAAGCAGCATTACGTTTTCTTGAGAAGGAACCTTTATTACAATTAAATCTTCGTCTAGGCGAAGGGAGTGGGGCAGCGGTTTGTTTCCCGCTCTTTTTATCAGCGACATTAATGGTACATGAAATGGCTACGTTTACGGAGGCAGGAGTATCTAACAAAGGTTAGGAGACGGACGCATGTATTATCCAGCTATGTTGAATTTAGTAGGAAAACGAGCAGTTGTCGTTGGCGGAGGGAAAATTGCTACGAGAAAAGTGAAGACGCTGTTAAAAGCTGAGGCAAACGTGACGGTCGTGAGTCCAACCGTTACAGAAGAGTTGCATCAGCTTGCACAGCTTCACCATATCGAATGGAAAGAAAAAACGTTTGATCCAAAGGATATTCGAGAAGCTTTTTTAGTCATAGCTGCGACAAATAATCGAAACGTAAACGAAATCGTCTTTGAGTCAACAACTGATCATCAACTTATTAACATTGTTGATGACCAAAGGAGAAGTAATTTTATCGTTCCAGCCGTTTTTCAAAGAGGTAAACTAATGATGTCCATTTCAACAAGCGGTACCTATCCTGGCTTAGCGAAACAAATAAAAAAAGAATTAGTAGCGCATTATGATGAGCGTTATGAAGGATATTTATCATTTTTGGAAAGCTGTCGGATGGAAGTTCTTCAAACTATTGAGGATGAGAGTGAGAAACAGCAAATTTTAAAAGAATTATTAAAACCACACTATATACAATTAAGTGATGAACAAAGGCGAGAAGCGTTTATACAAATCATGGAGAGAAGTAGGGGAACGTGATATGAATAAAGGAAAAGTGTATATTGTAGGAGCGGGGCCTGGTGATCCAAAGCTCATTACCGTTTTTGGGTTAGAGTGTATTCAAAAAGCAGACGTTATTTTATACGACCGCTTAATTAATAAAGAATTACTATCTTATGCGAAAAATGGTGCAGAACTCATTTATTGTGGAAAAGAACCTGGAAAACATGCGCTTATTCAAGAGCAAATTCATCAATTATTAGTTGAAAAAGCACAAGATGGAAAAGTCGTCGTTCGACTAAAGGGAGGAGATCCATTTGTGTTTGGAAGAGGGGCTGAAGAAGCGGAAGTATTAGCAAATGAACACATTCCATATGAAATCATACCAGGAATAACAGCGGGGATTGCTGCACCTCTATATGCCGGTATTCCTGTTACACATCGTGATTTAGCGACATCTTTTGCTATCGTAACAGGTCACGGCAGAGTCTATAAGGACGAAGATCGTGTACATTGGGAATCGTTAGCGAAAGGTATGGACACGATCGCTTTTTATATGGGTGTTGGAAATCTTCACTACATTTGTGAGCAGCTCCTGAAGCACGGTAAACCGCCGGAAACTCCTGTTGCAGTCATTCAATGGGGAACGTATAAAGAGCAAAAAACGGTCACAGGAGATTTAACGACGATTGAACGAAAAGTGAAAGAAGAAAACTTATCCCATCCAGCGATCATTCTCGTTGGAAACGTTGTGAGTCTTCGGGAAAAGATTAAATGGTTTGAGCAGCTTCATATGGAACATTCGATCGGAAAGTAGGAGCGTCATAAAATGGAGAAAACTAAAAAGGGACAAGTGCTCATTTATACAGGTGATGGAAAAGGAAAAACGACAGCGAGTTTAGGACTCGCCGTCCGGGCATTTGGCAGAGGTCTTCGTGTATGTGTTTTACAATTTATTAAATCGCCCGAAAGAACGTATGGGGAACAGATTGTTTTTCAAAAGCTCGGAATTGAAATTGTCCAAAAAGGAGTAGGCTTTACGTGGACAAAAACCCCTGAAGAACATCGGGATGCACTAAAGGAAGCTTGGAAATTAGCCAAGGAAAAAGTATATTCAGGCAATTACGATCTTGTCATTTTAGATGAACTAAATAATGCATTAAGTATCACATCTTTTCCCATTGAGGATGTTCTTCCTCTACAAGAAGTTCTCGATTTAATTGAACAGAAGCCCGAATCGATGCATTTAGTGATAACCGGCAGAAATGCGAAGGAAGAAGTGAAAGAGAAAGCCGATTTAGTAACAGAAATGAACCTCGTGAAACATTATTATACGGAAGGTACAACAGCTATAAAAGGAATTGAATTTTAAAGCTTACCTTGTAATAAAAACAGTATATTTGAAAAAGGTCAGGGAATCATTCGCCTGACCTTTTTGCATATTGTGAAGCGTTTATTCCAGCAAGTCGACCGGTTACGAGCGCGGAGGTGATGTTATAACCACCCGTATATCCGTGAATATCTAAAATTTCACCGCAAAAATAAAGTCCGTTCATCATTTTCGACGACATTTTTTTCGGGTGAATTTCTTTTACGGAAACACCGCCACCTGTAACAAATGCTTTTTCTATCGGTAATGTCCCATGCACAGTAAAAGTAAAGTGCTTTATGTTTTGAACAAACTGACGTAACCGATCTTTAGAAATAGTGGAATAGGATGCGCTCGGGGCGATGTTCGCTTGTTCCAATAAGAAGAGTAAATACCGTTCTGGCACAATGCCTTTTAAAACATTTTTAATCGCTTTTTTCGGTTCCGCTTGCAAATCTTTCATAATCGATTGATACAACTCTTCTTCATTTCGATCTGGCAAGGAGTCTATTGCCATCTTCACATCATTTGTTTTCGATTTTTTTAACTGTTTAACGACAAACTGGCTTGAGCGAAGAACGGCTGGGCCTGATAGGCCAAAATGGGTGAAAATCATATCCATTCGATGTGTAATGATATTCTTTCCTTTATTGTTTTTAACGGAAAGCGCAACATCTCTTAGCGATAACCCTTGCAATGTTTTGTTTTGAATAAATGCTTCTTTTGATGTAATCGGAACTTCTGTTGGGAATAGATCGGTAATCGTATGCCCGGCTTTTTTAGCCCATGCGTATCCATCTCCGGTTGAACCGGTATGAGGAACGGATTTTCCGCCAACCGCGATGACAACGGCCTTTGCTTTTAGTTTTTCTCCGTTTTTTAGGACAATTCCTTTCACTTGTCCATGTTCATACAATACCGTTTCAACCGGTTCATTCGTACGGATCGTCACGTTTAACCGTTTTAACTCGGATAAAAGGGCATCGACAACATCTTGTGCTCGGTTGGAGACAGGGAACATTCGCCCGTGATCTTCTTCTTTTAATGGAATTCCGAGGTTCTCAAAAAAACGGATAATATCTTCGTTATTAAACTCAGAAAAAGCACTATAAAGAAATCGTCCATTTCCAGGTATATGCTTAATGATTTCTTCAATCGGGAGGCGGTTTGTCACATTACAGCGCCCTCCGCCTGAAATCGCTAATTTTCGACCTAATTTATTTCCTTTATCAATAAGTAACACATTTGCTCTATTCTCACCGGCAGCAATTGCAGCCATAAGCCCTGATGGACCTCCACCGATGACGATGACATCATAGTTCATGCTTTCACGACCTTTAATGAAAATGTTCATTTCTTCATTATATCCAAACAAAAATATGGGAACAACAAGAAAAATAGTGTTTCGATGTAGTATCTACAATTATAAAGATTGTGGTAAAATAGAAAAGTTGAATTTGAATCCAACAGTATGGTGAGTGCGATATGTCAAATAAATTATTACGAGGCACGTTAATATTAACATTAGGTACATATATTTCGCGATTTTTAGGGATGATTTATGTCATTCCATTCTTTGCATTAGTAGGAGAAACGGGAGGAGCTTTGTTTCAATATGGTTATGCTCCTTATACGGTTTTTTTAAGCTTCGCGACAATGGGGTTTCCATTAGCCGTCTCTAAATTTGTGTCTAAATATAATGCAATGGGTGATTATAAAACAAGTCGGAGAATGTTTAAATCCGGTTTATTTGTCATGTTTTTAACTGGGATAACGGCTTTTATTGTTTTATACTTAGTTGCCCCGGTTTTTGCGAAAGAAGCTTTAGGGCAAAAAGAACTTGCTGGAATTACGTTAGATGACGTTGTTCTTGTTATTCGAATGGTGAGTTTAGCTCTAATTGTTGTTCCAGTCATGAGTTTAATTCGTGGTTTTTTTCAAGGGCATCAATCAATGGGGCCAACAGCGGTTTCCCAAGTAATTGAACAAATTGTCCGTATTGTATTTTTACTCGGATCTTCTTACCTCATATTAAAGGTATGGAACGGGGACTTAGTAACGGCTGTCGGTTATGCTACATTTGCTGCATTTGTCGGTGCGATTGGCGGTCTACTCATATTGCTCGTCTATTGGTTTAAACGAAAAGAAAGGCTTTTAGCGATGCAGGAAAATATCGTTCCGGCTTCAACTATCTCCTATAAGCAAATGTTTGGGGAGCTTTTTCGGTATGCAGGACCTTTCGTATTTGTCGGATTGGCGATTCCTTTATTTCAATTTATCGACACAATGACGTTTAATCAAGCGATGATACAAGCAGGTAATGCAAATGAAGCGCAGGATCTTTTTTCGATTGTGAATTTTTGGGTAAATAAAATTGTCATGATTCCTGTATCACTTGCTACAGCGTTTGGATTAACGCTCGTACCAACGATTACAAAATCTTTTACAGAGAGAAACAATGGCTTACTAAATAAACAAATCAATCAAACATTTCAACTATTAATGTTTCTCGTGCTGCCAGCTACCATCGGCTTATCGCTTTTATCTCAGCCGATCTATATGCTTTTTTACAATGATAATGAAGTCGGAGGAAACATTTTAGCGGCGTATGCTCCCATTGCTTTATTGTTTTCCTTCTTTACGGTAACCGCAGCTATCTTACAAGGAATTAATAAACAAAAATTAGCTGTTATTAGTTTAGCACTTGGTTTAATCATCAAAGCATCGTTAAACACGGCGCTTATTATGGCATTTGAAGCGTACGGCTCGATTCTGGCGACAGCTCTAGGGTTTCTCGGCTCATTGCTATATAGCTTTTCGATGATTAAACGTCACGCTGGATATAAATATAAACAATTGATCAAACGATCCGTGTTGATGGGAATATTCTCAATTTGTATGGTCATTGTCGTCCTTGCTGTTTATTCTGTTCTTTCACTATTTATTCATTATCATGACGGGAAGCTACAAGCGGCGGTCATGTTAACCTTTAGTGTTGGAGCAGGAGCAGGTACGTATTTATATTTAGCGCATTATTCAGGACTATTACCTGTTCTGTTCGGCGCTCGATTTAATAAATGGAAGATGCGCGCATAGAAATTACGAGGAGGTGATTCCTTTGAGAATGGACAAATTATTAGCAAACCTCGGATTTGGGAGCCGGAAAGAAGTTAAAAAATTATTGAAATCAGGTGTTGTCAAAGCAGATGGTCATACCGTTACCGATCCAAAAATTCACGTTGACCCAATGGAGCAAGAAGTCACGGTAAATGGTGAAGTTGTTGAATATAAAGAATTTATTTATTTAATGATGAATAAACCTGCTGGCTATTTATCAGCTACAGAAGATGCGACAGAAGAAACGGTTATCGATTTGTTAGAATGTGAGGATGTCGTGTATCAACCGTTCCCTGTCGGTAGACTTGACAAAGATACGGAAGGATTTCTTTTATTAACAAATGATGGGCAGCTTGCCCATCAGCTGACATCGCCGAAAAAACATATTCCAAAAACGTATTATGCTCATATTTTAGGTGAGGTCACAGAAGAGGATGGTGCCATCTTTAAACAAGGTGTTGTTTTAGACGATGGATATAAAACGAAACCAGGACAGCTTGAAATTGTCGAATCAGGATCAAAGTCTATCATCTACTTAACGATTACAGAAGGAAAATTCCATCAAGTCAAACGAATGTTTGAGGCAGTCGGAAAAAAAGTGACCTACTTAAAACGAGTGAGTATTGGTCCCTTGTCGTTAGATGAAGATTTACAAGTCGGAGAATACCGAGAATTAACAGATGAAGAAATTGAATTGTTAAAAAATGCGAAAGGGATCGATTTGTAAAAACGATGTTAAGAAATTAGTATAAAAAAAGGAACCTGCTTGCAGGTTCCATATGTATATACAAAAAGGTGTTTTTTTATTTTCCATTTAAGATGACATCTTTACTTTCTTATCTGTAGTTGTCCATTTACCTCTTGCAGGGCTTTGCACCAAATCGTTATATGCTAACACGTTTAAATCACGTTGAACGGTTCTTGGTGTAATACCAAATTCATCAACGAGGTCTTGAGTTGTTACAGTTCCTTTTTCTTGAATAAACATGTAGACTGATTTAATTCGAGTTAGCATACGGTTTGTCGAAGGTTTCAAAAAACCACTCCTTATCGTTTAATGCAGCCTTTTTCCTACTACAACTCCGATGTCACATTCTTATGAGGCTCTTTAATGTATTAAGTTGTTAAACGTTACAAGTCTATTTTACACGATATGAGGGGCTATATTCTAGTCATAGATCTATTTTTACATAATATTAACAGAATGATAAAAAGTATGCTGCTATGAAACATATATGAAACAATTAAAAAAATATGACGGATTAATGTAAAAAAAGCGATGTATCAATTGACACATCGCTTTTTTCAATAAGTCGTGAAGGTCTTTAATGTGTCCCTAGGAAAAATAGTTGATAGAAAAATAACACGGCAAACAAGTATACAAAAGGATGAACCTCTTTTCCTTTCCCTTTTACGATTTTCATTAAAGGATACGAAATAAAACCTAATGCAATTCCAGTAGCAATACTTGATGTAAGCGGCATACTTAATATAACTAAAAAGGCAGGGAAGGCTTCATCTAACTGCTTCCAATTTATTTCGGCAATAGCTCCCATCATTAAACTTCCGACAATAATGAGTGCTGGTGATGTAATGGCAGCGACACTCGATACCGCAGCTACAGTCGGGCTAAAAAAGGCAGTCAAGCAAAATAAAATGGCGACAACGAGTGTTGTTAATCCTGTACGACCACCGGCTGCGACTCCAGAAGATGATTCAATATAGGCGCTTGTTGGGGAAGTGCCAAACATGGCACCTGCTGTAGCAGCAATTGAATCAGCGAGGAGTGCTTTTCGTGCCCGTGGCATTTCATTTCCCTTCATTAAACCTGCTTGTTTCGCCACACCAATCATCGTACCTGTTGTATCGAAAATCGTCACGAGCAAGAACGAAAAAACGACAGCATATAAACTATGACTAATGACATCGCCAATCGCCGAAATGGGATTGGAAACGATAATGCCCTCCGGTAATTTTGGAAGTGATGTAAATCCTTCGTTAAAGGATAACTGTCCTGTGATCACCGCAATCATTCCAGTTGCAATCATTCCGATAAAAAGCGCACCGTGAATATTTAGGCTCATTAAAATGAGCGTTATCGCAAGTCCGGTAAAAGCGAGTATTACAGACGGTGAATGTAAATCACCAAGTGTGACTAAATTCGTAGGATGATCAGCAATGATGCCTGTCATTCGTAAACCGATAAAGGCGATAAATAAGCCGATCCCAGCTGTAATACCGTTTTTTAAGTTTTGTGGTATCGCTTCAATTAAGTGTTTCCGAAAAGGTGTTAAAGAAAGGAGGATAAAAATAATTCCTGCAATAAAGACAGCTGAAAACGCAATTTGATAAGAGATATCTTCACTTGCTCCAACAACTGAATAAGCGAAAAATGCATTAAGTCCCATCCCTGGTGCTATTGCGATTGGATAATTGGCAGATAAGGCCATCCATAACGTTCCAATGACAGTTGCAATAATCGTTGCTGTAAATACTTGATCAAACGGAACACCTGCATCGGATAAAATAATCGGGTTGACAATGACAATATAAACCATCGTTAAAAAGGTTGTGAAACCAGCCATGATTTCTGTTTTCACATTTGTATGATTTTCCTTTAGCTTAAACATAGGAACCTCCTGTAATGACGAACATTATTTCAAAACATATATAATAATATTCGTTTTTGGTGATTGTTGCAAGAGGGAAATATATTTTATTTTTTAATCATGCTAATATGAAAGAAGGGAAACCGTTTTTCCTTAGGAACGTTTTACATAAATCAAAATAAAAAATGAAAGGATGGTCTTAAAATGAATTGGAAAGAAGAAGTGATCAAACGAAAAGACAAGCTTATTTCGGATACACAAGCATTTTTAAAAATTAAAAGTGTTTTAGACGAATCAACGAAATCATCGGATGCGCCTTTTGGAAAAGGGATCAATGACGCGTTACAGTTCTTACTTTCGAACGGGGAGAAAGATGGTTTTAAAACAAAAAACGTAAATGGATATGCAGCACATATTGAAATGGGGGAAGGAGAAGAAATTGTTGGCATTCTATGCCATATTGATGTCGTACCTGAAGGAGACGGCTGGTCAAAACCTCCATTTGGAGCCGAGATTCATGACGGGAAAATTTATGCTAGAGGAGCTCTTGATGATAAAGGCCCGACAATGGCAACGTATTATGCGATGAAAATAGTGAAAGAACTAGGACTTCCTTTAAATAAACGAGTACGAATGATCATTGGAACTGATGAAGAAAGTGATTGGAGATGTGTCGATCACTATTTCAAACATGAACAAATGCCTACAATTGGATTTGCTCCCGACGCAGACTTTCCAATCATTCATGCTGAGAAAGGCATTATTGATGCAAAATTCACACTGACATTACGACAAAGTAGTAGAAGTGCAACAACGCTTCAACGTTTTGATTCAGGCAGACGATTTAATATGGTTCCTGACTATGCAAAAGCAACTATATCGAATGTTGCAAACATGGATGAAGTTACACATTCTTTTCAATCGTTTTTATTAAAAGAAAACGTAAAGGGTCATTTAGAATCTACAGGAGACACATTAACGTTTCATCTTGAAGGTGTTTCCGCTCATGCAATGGAACCGAATGATGGACGAAATGCTGGAGTCATATTAGCGACATTTTTAGCGGAATTACAACTAGATGAACAAGGTGAAGACTTTATTGCATGGATTCGTCATTATTTTCACAAAGATACGCGGGGGCGAAAATTAGGAATAGCGTGTCAAGATGAGGTGAGCGGCGAACTCACTGTAAACGTTGGGATGATTCGTTATGAAGCGAACAAGCATAATGAAATCGGGATCAATATTCGTTATCCTGTAACGAAAAAGGGCGAAGAAATAAAGATTAAATTACAGACTGTACCGAAAGCTTCTATTATTCATTTTTCCAACTCTAATCCACATTATGTTGATGAAAAACATCCCCTTATACAAACGTTATCGCGTGTGTATGAGGAACAAACAGGTGATAGTGCACAGCTTCTTTCAATAGGAGGTGGGACGTATGCACGTGCTTTAGATGCTGGCGTTGCATTTGGACCGCTGTTTCCTGGACGAGAAGATGTCATTCACCAGAAAGACGAATATATCATCATGGATGATTTGCTAAATGCAACCGCGATTTATGCACAGGCGATTTATGAACTTGCTAAGTAATGTTCAAAACTAATTTGATATGATAGGATAGTATAGAAAACCGCTCCCTTTATATGGGAGCGGTTTTCAAAAGCTTAATGTGTGAAAGAAGGGGTAGAATGGAATATACATTAAGTAGGGAAGAGCGTGAGACGAAAATTCATTTTTACACGTTTTATTTTTTTGTCTTTTTTGGCTTCGGTTCGTTGTTTCCACTTCTATCTGTTTATTTAAAGGATGTTGTCGGGTTAACGGGAAGTCAAATTGGTATCGTCATGTCGATCAGTCCTGTTGTGATGATTATTGTCCAGCCGATATGGGGAATAATTAGTGATGCGACAAGAAAGCCGGTACAAATTATCGTTTGTTCGTTATTACTAGGAGCTGTTTTTGGAATTGTGTATTCTTTATTAGGAAACTATTATTATATTATTCTCATTGCAACGCTTCTAGCTATCGTTCAAAGTGCGATCGTGCCATTATCGGATAGTGTTGCGATCAATTATGTTCAACGAACAAATGTTATCGAATATGGCTCGATTCGATTATGGGGAGCTGTCGGATTTGCGGTGTCCGCATTAATAGTTGGATGGTTATCTGAAGCTTTTCATTTAAAAGTTATTTTTTATTCGTTTTCAATTGTTTTATTGATTGCCGCTATTTTTGCTCTGCAGTTACCACGTGAAAGTGATTCATTGCAAGTTAGCATTCGAAACGGATTAGCCGAACTGAAAAAAATTCCTCAATATTTTTTATTTTTATCTTGTACGTTTCTTATTCTAGGCCCGATTTTAGCTAATAATATTTATTTCGGTATTTTCGTTAATGAGCTTGGTGCCGGTTTAGCCGGGGTGGGACTCGCCTTTTTATTAGGTGCAGGTAGTGAAGCTCCGTTTATGAAGGCTGTAAGCCGTTTTATTGCAAAACTAGGAATTCATAAAGTGTTAATTTTAGCAGCTCTCGTGTCCACGTTAAGATGGGCGCTATATATTTTCGAGCCACCTTTGTTTGTCGTGTATGCGACGATTATTACTCAAGGTTTTTCCATTGGGTTATTTATACCGGCTGCTTTACAGTATGTTCAAGAGATTACACCTAAAAGTGTAGGGGCTACGGCTATTTCGATTTATTCAGCAATTGGGAATGGATTAGGAAACTGGTTTTGCACATTTATTGGTGGAGTCATTTTAGAAGCTTACGAAATTACCGGTGTCTATTTATTTTTTGCCGTATTAACATTGCTTGGTATGCTTCTTCTTTTCCTTATTCCAAACATACAAAAAGGAACGGTGTGAATCATCACCCGTTCCGATAAATACGATGTGCCAATGTTAATTCATTGTAAAACTAAATAAATCACTTGATAAATAGCGTTCTCCTGTATCAGCCGTCATGCATACGACAACATCATTTGGCGTTAACCTTTTGGCAACTTGAATTGCTGCATAAACAGAAGCACCTGAAGATGGTCCAACAAGAATTCCTTCTTCACTTGCGAGACGACGTGTGATTTCATATGCCTCTTGATCTTTTATTTGGATAATTTCATCGTATACGTCTGTATTTAAAATAGGTGGAATAAAGCCAGGGCTTGTGCCGACTAATTTATGACGACCAGGCTTTCCACCGGATAAGACGGGGGATCCTGAAGGCTCAACGACATGGATAGTTAAATGGTCAAAATGTTTCTTTAACTCTTCACCTGTACCTGTAATCGTTCCACCAGTACCCGCTGTTGAAACGAATGCAGCTAACGGCTTTCCGATTTCCTTCATCGCTTCGATGATTTCGGATGCTGTTGTAAAACGGTGAGCATCAGGATTCGAGCGATTTTCAAATTGCATCGGAATAAAGCTGTTCGGAATTTCTTTTGCTAGTTCATGCGCTTTTTTAATTGCACCAGGCATTTTTTCATCACTAGGTGTTAAGACAACTTCTGCACCAAAAGCTTTTAACAAGTTGATCCGTTCTTTTGTGCTTGTATCGGGCATGACAAGAATGGCCTTATATCCTCTCGCACAAGCATTCATCGCAAGTCCGATTCCGGTATTCCCGCTTGTCGGTTCAATAATGGTTGAATCTTTCGTCAGCTTCCCTTCCTTCTCAGCTTGAACGATCATATTGTAGGCTGCACGATCCTTTACACTTCGACTCGGGTTAAAGTATTCAAGCTTTACATATATTTCGGCGCCATTTTTAGGGGCTAAATGATTTAATTTTACGATAGGGGTTTGGCCAATTAATTCGGCTATATTATTGACTACTTTCAACGCTACACACCCTTTTTCCTCGGTTACATTTTGTTATTACATATTTTATCATAAAGAATGAATCAAATCCTAATAAAGAAGTTTTGTCTAAGCATATGCAAATGAAAGTCTTGTTTGTTACAATATTTTCAAGTCATTCGATCGAGGTGTCAATGAAAATGGACTTTCATTATTTTTTAGCAGTCGATGTCGAAAGGAATGTAGCAGAAAGAATCAATGAATGGTGCGAACGTAAAAAGCGAGAGTGGTCGTTTCAAAAATGGGTTCATCAAGAAGATTATCATCTGACACTAGCTTTTTTAGGCGCAATGAAGGGAGAACAACAGTTTCAAATGATGAAAGATCGCGTAAGAAATTCAGTGAAAGGAATAGAGCCATTTTCTCTCAGTCTTTCTAACGTTAGTTCGTTTGGACGAAAGGAGTCACCGCGTATACTATGGGTTGGCGTAGAGGATAGCCTACCATTACTAACATTGCAAAAACGTATATTTGAAGCTTGTGTAGCGAGTGGCTTTTCATTGGATCCACGGCCGTTTGCGCCTCACATTACTATAGCTAGAAAATGGGTGGGGCGAAACGAATTTTCCATTCAAGGTAGTGAAGATCATTCATTTAAAGATGTATCTTTTCATATAGATGAAATCTTTTTATTTGAAACGCATCGTAAAGAAGCACCAAAATATAAACGCGTTGAACGTTTTCAATTTTAATGGGGGCTGAATATGGGAAACGTAATGAGGATTATTGTTCAAGTTATGCTTTTGTACATGTTATATTTACTTGGAGTATGGGTGCAAAAATTATTACAGTTAACCATTCCGGGAAGTATTATCGGCATGATCATGTTATTTGGTTTGTTACATGTTAAGTTTTTTCAAACTAAATGGGTGAAAGAGGGAAGTTCTTTTCTTGTTCACTATTTGCCATTATTATTTATTCCGGCTACTGTTGGCATCATGGATTATTTTTCTCTGTTTACCTCAAAAGGAATCATTACGATTTTCATCGTCTTATTTAGTACGGCCATCGTGATGATGACTTCTTCCTTGTTAAGTCAAAAATTGTCACATAAAAAAGAGTGTGTGGAAGGATTGAATGAAAGGAAGCAAAGTATATGATTAATTGGATTCCTGTTCTCATGATATTATGTACGGTATGTGTGTATGTTGTTATGGTGAAATTGTATAAACGGTATCCAAATCCACTTCTTGTCCCGATTGCTACATCGACTTTCGTTATTATAGGGATGTTAACTTTTACACATATCCCGTATGAAACGTATATGCTCGGTGGAAAGTGGATTGATGAGTTGTTAGGTCCTGCGGTTGTTGCATTAGCGTATCCACTCTACGAAAACCGGCAGAAGTTAAAAGAACACGCTGGATCGATTATCATAAGTGTTTTAGTAGGTACGTTCATCGGTCTTGTTTCTGGTATCGCTTTATCACTCGTGTTCCATGTTGAGGAGACGCTTGTTCTTTCATTGGCACCAAAGTCTGTTACTTCACCTGTGGCGATGGATATAGCGTCAATGATCGGAGGTATTCCGCCGCTAGCAGCAGTATATGTAATGATTGCAGGGATTAGCGGAGCGATGTTTGGACCTATTTTGATGAAATTATTACGAATCCATCATCCGATCGCAATCGGAATTGGTTTTGGAGCGGCTTCACACGGAATTGGTACGGCAAAAGCGTATGAGATTGGTAGTTTACAAGGTGCCATTAGCTCCATATCTATGACATTAAGTGCCGTATTTACGTCTTTACTTAGCCCATTCATTGTTCATTTATTTGTATAAGGTAGAGGAGTTGTAGACAATGGCCCAAATTATTAAAATAGAAGATTATATTTCACGATATGAATTGGATATGAACCGCTATTCGAACCAATTTATTCGTTATAAAAAGTTGCAATGGGAGTCTGTGAAAAATCATGAGAATACAGAATTGCACGAAAAGAAGAATCGATTTTTAAACCATGTTTTTCATCATCAGCTTATTTGGGCAAGTTCTACGATTCGGTCTCATTCCTATATGAATCAAAAATATAATGAAGACGTTATGTTAAAGCATTTTGCTCTTAGCTTACCTGACCAATACTTCATTATGTATTACCCGGTTTTTTGTATAAAAAAGGCTCCAATCGAAGCTGATATTATTATTATTTGCCCTACAGAGATTTTATGTGTATCGTTGTTAGATGGAGAAAAAGATGAAGTGGTTCTTGCTAAAGAAGGTCGCTTTTGGATCCGGAGGGGGAAGGATGGCGAGAAGAAAATCATCAATCCAATGACAAGTTTAAGCCGAACAGAAGGAATCATAAAAGGTGTCATTAAAGAATTCGATTCCGATCTATTCGTAAAGAAAATACTAATCAATAAAAATGGGTATATTCATGCTCCTGAGTTACCCGTTCATGACCGAGTCGTTGACAAACGGGATTATCAAGATTGGTTAGTAAAATTACAACAAAACCCTTCTCCGATTAAACATCATCAATTAAAAATAGCGAAGGCCTTATTAAAAATGTGTTTAACGAATGCTTACAATCGGTTTGAATTTGACATATAAACTTACAAATAGACCTTTAAATAGAGTTTTGAAGGGGAGAGCCCGAAACGCTATTGTTTTGGGCTCTCCTTCTTATGATCAATTTCACTGAATGAAGCTTCACTTGGCCTTTTCACAATATTTTGTAGGCGTGTGAACATTTTTACTTTTGTCTCATAAAATAGAAGTATATGGACTAGGATAAAAAGTATGAAAATGATTTGAATAAATGAACCTGCGATTTTGCAACCGTTTTAAGAAGATAGAGAACATGGGTGCTAACATGTGTGAAGTAATTGAAATGTGGATATAAAGGTAGTATTAGTCAAATATATTTAAAATAAAAAGCGGAACGTTTGATTGCTTGAAGATAAAAGGAGGTGACGGTGTCTTGCTATCGGTGAAGCGAGAATTTGAAGCATACTTAGATGATGTAAACATCGTGACCATTTTATGGCCAAAGGAGTCTTATCACGGACAAGAGAAAGCATTTCATTTATGTTTAGAGGATGTTACGTTTCCTTTAGATATTTTAGAGAATTATGCGATTGAGCGGTATCAAAAATTTATTTTAAAGCTGAAGTCTCCGGTTGAATTTGGAAAAACATATTATATTCAAGATGAAACAGGCTTGAAGACGGACTTGCAAATTGGTGCGGTCATCCGAACGCTATTTTTTGATGAACAGTTTTATTATGACGGGGAGGATTTAGGGCTGCAATTTTTTCATGACTATATCATATGCAAAGTTTGGGCCCCAAGTGCTACACATATAAAATTAAAATTAACTCAACCTGATACGATGGACGTTTTAGAGATTCCCCTTACGCGCGAAGAAAAAGGAGTATGGTCTGTTAAAGTAGATGGACAATTTGAAGGTTATTATTATACGTATCTAGTTTGTGTCAATTTAATTTGGAATGAAGTCGTTGATCCGTATGCGAAGGCTGTATCAGTCAATGGGGAATACGGTGTTGTAATCGACCTTGAAAAAACAAAGGTGGAGAAGATAGATACCCGCCCTTTAAATCAAGCGACTGATGCGATTATTTATGAATTGCATATACGTGATTTTTCCATACACGAAAAGAGTGGGATGACTCATAAAGGGAAGTATTTAGCTTTAACGGAAGCCAATACGAAAACAGAAGACGGCTATTCTTCAGGGATAAGCTATTTAAAAGAGCTAGGGATCACGCATGTAGAAATATTGCCTTTTAATGATTTTGAAGGTGTAGATGAATTAAATCCGATGCTCTCCTACAATTGGGGGTATAATCCCCTCCATTACAATGTGCCAGAAGGGAGTTATGCGACAAACCCTAAAGATCCTTACTCACGTATTATCGAATTAAAGAAAATGATTCAAGCCCTTCATCAGTATGGGCTAAAGGTCATCATGGACGTTGTCTATAACCATGTATACATTCGCGAGGAATCAAGTTTTGAAAAGCTTGTTCCAGGGTATTTCTTTAGGCACGACCAATACGGTATACCGTCAAATGGTACAGGTGTAGGAAATGATATGGCGTCTGAGCGGAAAATGGTGCGGAAATTTATTTTAGATTCCATTCAATTTTGGTTAGATGAGTATGATGTTGATGGCTTTCGCTTTGATTTAATGGGAATTTTAGATATAGACACAATGAATATCATTCATGAGGAAACGATCAAAAGAAAGAAAGATGCAATTATTTTAGGAGAAGGGTGGGATTTGCAAACATCTCTTCCGTATAATCAAAAAGCAACGATTGCCAATGCAGTGAACATGCCGGGGTTATCTTTTTTTAATGATCATTTTCGAGATACGGTAAAAGGAAGTACATTTGTCCTTCAAGAAAAAGGCTTTACCTTAGGGAATAACCATAAAATTTCAGGGATAATGGAATCTGTAACGGGATGTATCCCATTTAATCCCCATTTAAGGGGGCTTTTTCAACATCCAGTTCAATCTGTCAATTACGTAGAGTCACATGATAATCATACGTTTTGGGATAAAATGAGCATAAGCTTAGATGATGAGGATGAAGCAATAAGAAGAAAAAGACAGCGATTGGCACTTACTATCGTATTGCTATCACAAGGTATTCCGTTTTTACACAGCGGACAAGAGTTTTATCGGACGAAAAAAGGGGAAGAGAATAGTTATAACTTACCTGATACGATTAACCAAATCGATTGGATACATCGAAAAAAATATGCGCATGATATTGAATATATTCAACAAATAATTTCTCTGCGAAAATTACACGGTGCTTTTCGTTTTCCGACTGCTGAATTAGTAAAAAAGCATTGTACATTTGTAGAAACACATGACGGGGTAGTCGCCTATCGACTGCATGATGTTGGAGAACATGGACCTTGGAACGACATATTTGTCATTTTTAAAAATCATCAAAAAGAATCAACATTGTTTTTAGAAAATAATGATGAATGGTTGGTCATTTGTACACCCGATGAATGTTCACCTTTTGCCCCTCTAACGACGGTTTGTGAATACATTTCATTGCATAGTATTGGTGCTTACGTATTGTATCGAAAGTAACATTCGACTTTTTCTTGACTTAAAATATAAGATAACGATAAAATTTAAAAGGATAGCTATTGTTACGAGTTTTTGGCCCAATAGCTGTCTTTTTTATTTCTTATAATAACAATTACGGACGATATCGTTATGATTAATAAAATGAAGCATAATAATAAAAAACTAAAACGAAATGTGGGCTTGAAATTGAATGCAAATTGGTTGGAGTATGTATTAGGTAGCGAGTGGGCAATTTCTCCAGCAGGTGGGGCAACTGGGGACGCGTTTTATGCAGAAAAGGATGGAAAAAGGCTTTTTTTAAAACGGAACTCATCCCCTTTTTTAGCGGTGTTATCTGCTGAAGGAATCGTTCCGAAACTTGTATGGACGAGAAGAATGGAAAATGGTGATGTCATAACAGCTCAACATTGGCTAAACGGAAGGGAGTTAAAGCCAAAAGATATGAATGATGAGCAGGTTGCACAATTACTTTATAAAATTCATCATTCAAATGAGCTGTTAGATATGTTAAAGAGATTAGGGAAAAAGCCGCTAACACCAAAAGACTTGTTACATGAGATCAAGCGAACCGTTGATGTAGAATTGCAGCTAGTTCCGGTCATTCAACAAGCGATAATCGTGTTAGAGAACCACCTTCCAAACATAGAGCATGATGAAATGGTCGTTTGTCATTGTGATATTAACCATAATAATTGGTTACTTTCCAACGATCAGCAACTATATTTAATTGATTGGGACGGTGCCATGATTGCAGATCCTGCCATTGATTTAGGCATGCTATTATATTCCTATATTCCTGAAGAGGAATGGGAGATGTGGTTGGGAAAATACGGAATTTCATTGACAGAAAAATTACTTGCACGTATGAATTGGTATGTGTTAGCTCAACTGCTAATTTCCATCGCCTGGTCAAAAACTAAAAATCAAAAAGAGGAAATGCAAATCCGTCTTCAAGAATTACATTTCATGCTTACGAAAACGTATTTAGATCGGTAATCCAACTCGGGATATCATCTTTATAAGCAGTAATGTGTTCGGAAAAATTCGGTCCTTTATTGCGTCCTTGACTATATTGATACATGTTTTGTAAAGATTGCTTTAATGTTTCATTTACTTCGTTATTTTGAAGAAGAGATTGAATGAGTCTTTCCATTTGCTCATATTCTGAGTCTGTCCCACAGCACTCGCTATGTTGCTCGGATAAAATATCTTTTAATAGCATTAATTGATGTTTATGATTCAATTGCATCGTTTCAACCCCCATGTAAATATATGATTATGTTGTACAAGCTACATGCTTAATATACAGATTGAAGGACAGTTCAAAACTGTCCTCATTTATTGTTCTCATAAAGTGGTGAAGACAAAATGAGAAAGTAATGTTTTGATGACACGGGTTTAAGTTTCACTTGCGAATTGAATAAATTTCATGATATGTTTTATTTCGATTATAAAAAAATAGTAGAGGTGTCTAACTGAATGCGATTACGGAATAAGCCTTGGGCGAATGAATATATTGAGCAGCATCCGGAATTTGTTATTCCAAATCCGCAAGAAAATAAAGGTAAGTGGCATCAATTATTTAACAATGATCATCCTATTCATATAGAAGTTGGAACTGGAAAAGGACAGTTTATCGTTGGAATGGCAAAACAAAATCCACATATAAACTACATCGGTATCGAACTTCATCGAAGTGTCATTGTTTCAGCGTTAAACAAATTAGAACAAGAAAAGCTTCCGAATGTAAAGTTATTAAATGTGAATGCAAAAGATTTAACAGACATTTTCGCTCCAAATGAAATAAACCGTGTTTATTTGAACTTCTCTGATCCGTGGCCAAAAAATCGTCATGAAAAGCGTCGCTTAACATACAAAACGTTTTTATCGATTTTTGAAACGATTATGGGAGATGGCGGTGAAATTCATTTCAAAACAGATAATCAAGGCCTATTTGAATATTCTTTAAAAAGCTTTTCAGAGTATGGCTTACTATTAAAGTTCGTTAGTCTTGATCTTCATAAAAGTGATTTCGAAGGCAACATCATGACAGAATATGAAGAAAAATTTTCTGAAAAAGGGCAACGAATTTACCGTGCAGAAGTAAAATATCCGCTAAAGAAATCATCATTCCGCGTAGATTCCGTGTAGGTACGCGGGATTTTTTTTGTTGAATAAATAAGGACAAAAAGAAATGATAAATACGTTAAAGTGATGAATATTCGTCAAAAAGTGATCGATAAAATTGAAAAAGTGATGAATAAAGTCGACATGTGATAGGATTACTTATTCACGTTTTGAAAAAAGTAGTTAAATTGAACATTGGAAGAACTATGGTTGGCCCATTCCTTTATGTTCTATGATAAGATGGAACTTGGGGAGGGATTTAAATGGAAAGCTTAAAGGTAGGTAATTTTCAATTAACTTGGTTAAACGGAGGAAATGTCCATTTAGATGGCGGTGCCATGTTTGGGGTTGTGCCAAAGCTTTTATGGTCTAAAAAGTATCCAGTTAATGATCGTAATCAAATTCCGCTTCGTTGTGATCCGATTTTAGTTCAAAAGGATGGAACCAATATTTTAATTGAGACGGGAATTGGAAAAGACAAAATGAATGAAAAATTGAAGCGGAACTTTGGGGTTAAGGAAGAATCGAATGTAGAAGCGTCTCTTAAAGAGCTTGGATTAACACTGAATGATATCAACTATGTGCTATTGACTCATTGTCATTTTGATCATACGTGTGGAGTCACGAAGTGGGAAAATGGCGAGCTTGTATCCACTTTTCCTCATGCGAAAATTTTAACGTCAAACATCGAATGGGAGGAAATGAAAAGTCCGAATATTCGGTCGAAAAGTACATATTGGAAAGACAACTGGGAACCGATTGAAAAGCAAGTAGAAACATATGAACATTCCATTGAAGTTATTGATGGCATTACAATGATTCATACTGGGGGGCATAGTCATGGGCATAGTATAATTGTCATTGAAGACGGAGATGAACAAATTGTTCATTTAGCTGATTTAATGCCAACTCATGCCCATCAAAATGCCCTTTGGGTGATGGCTTATGATGATTATCCGATGGATTCGATTTATCAAAAACAAAAGTGGATTCCAACATTTATCCAAAAAAATGCGTGGTTTACGTTTTATCATGATGCAATTTACCGTGCTGTGAAATGGAACGAGCAAGGAGAATTGATCGAAACGATTAAACGGGAAGAAAAACAGGAAACTACTGTGTAAAAAATGAAGCGACTGACTCTTAAGTAAAAAAGCTTTTGAGACAGTCGCTTCTTCAGCAATTATCGACTTCCATATGTTTTTATAGATTTGTTAATTTTTCTAAATGGATAATAGTTCCGGTTTTCGCATCAACAGCTATTTCAAACTGCTCGGGAATACCATTTTGAGTCAAAGATATTCCGACTTTATAAATCGTATACGTTAAATCGTTATGATCGAAATTTTGAGGGATAGTGTAAATCCACGATCCGTTAATGGCGCCTTTCTCTTTGAATGTTTTTTTTACGAGGCTGAGTGCTTTATCAGGAGAGATGATTGCTTTACTCCAATTATTTTTGAGCGAATACCCTAAAAGTAATCCAACCCCTGTGCCAATTAAAAACGTTCTCCATTTCATTTCATTCCCTCCAATTCAATTAAAATCCTTTCTTTTAAGTATACCTTTCTTTTCAACAATGTTTAAACATCTTTGTTAAAATAGAGGGAAGTGGAAAGGTTTTCTTACTTTCTGTAAAATGAAAGTAGAGTATCTTTTATCCCACTCTTAACGGGCAGGAAGACCCCCACCTCAAGATTCTGTAGTAATGCAAAGAAGGTAGGTGGTGGCCAACTGTCCGTAAAGGTCCGAAAAAATGAACACAGACTAAGAGCGCCACGTCTTGTGGCAACGTCTGTGTAACCCCCACATCCTGTGGGTCACAAGGGCCTTTAGGTCATCCCGTAGGGACTAACATTCAGTGGGGCATAAAAAAATCCCCACTGAATGAAGTTTCACTTTATCATGCTCATTTTACGTTTTATACAAAATTAAAGATTTGAATGTCTATCGAAACTCGTGATGGTAGGAAGGGGTACTATATATGAATGTTGAAACGATTGAATTGTTTCGAACGTTAACGGAATTACCAGGTGCACCAGGAAATGAACATAAGGTTCGTCAATTTATGCGAATGCAGCTTCAAAAATATGCTGATGAAGTCGTTCAAGATAAGATCGGAAGCATTTTTGGGATTAAACGTGGACAAGAAGATGCTCCTGTAGTGATGGTAGCAGGACATATGGATGAAGTCGGTTTTATGGTTACATCGATTACATCCAATGGAATGATTCGATTCCAACCACTTGGAGGATGGTGGAGTCAAGTTTTATTAGCCCAGCGCGTTCAAATTATTACAGATAACGGTCCTGTCATTGGGGTCATTGGATCAATTCCTCCTCATCTACTAGACGAAGAAAAAAGAAAACGTCCGATGGAAATGAAAAATATGCTCATTGATATTGGAGCAGATTCCAAAGAAGATGCATTAGAAATTGGAATTAAGCCAGGTCAACAAATTGTTCCTATTTGCCCCTTTACGCCGATGGCCAACTCTAAAAAAATATTAGCGAAAGCGTGGGATAACCGGTACGGTTGTGGTTTAGCGATCGAGCTATTAAAAGAGCTAAAAGAGGAAACATTGCCGAATACTCTTTATTCAGGTGCTACTGTGCAAGAGGAAGTTGGACTTAGAGGAGCTCAAACAGCGGCGAATATGATAAAACCTGATATATTTTTTGCGTTAGACGCAAGCCCTGCAAACGATATGACCGGCGGAAAAAATGAATTCGGACACCTCGGAAAAGGTGCGTTATTACGTATTCTTGACCGTTCGATGGTCACGCATCGTGGCATGAGAGAATTTGTTTTAGATATGGCTGAAACTGAGCAGATTCCTTATCAATACTTTGTATCACAAGGTGGAACAGATGCAGGAAGAGTACATATGTCAAACGAAGGAATTCCTTCAGCAGTGATCGGGATTTGTTCTAGATATATTCATACACATGCTTCCATTATTCATATTGATGATTATGCTGCTGCAAAGGAGCTCCTTGTTAAATTAGTCAAAGCTTGTGATAAATCAACAGTAAAGGCGATAAAAGAAAATGCTTAAAGGGTTTTTAGGCGATGGAGGTAAATAAATGAAAGTAGCAATTGGCACACAAAATCGTGCGAAGGTACAAGCTGTAAAGGATGCTTTCACTTTTTGTGAATCGATTCAATTTATTGAAACAGTCGTCCCATCAGAAGTGTCAGAACAGCCTTTTTCCGATGAAGAAACGATGCAAGGTGCGATAAACCGAGCGAAAAATGCGCTCATAAAAGAGCAAGCAGACATTGGGATTGGCCTTGAAGGGGGCGTCATGGAAACAGAAGAAGGATGTTTTTTATGTAACTGGGGTGCGTTAGTTGACCAAGATATTCGGCCAATTGTTGCCAGTGGCGCAAAAATCCCTTTACCGAAAGAAGTATACGTTGAGTTAACAAAAGGGAAAGAACTAGGCGAAATAATGGACGTCTATACGAATCAAGAAAATGTTAGTCAAAATGAAGGAGCTATCGGTATTTTTACAAATGGTTTCGTAAGCCGTAAAGAAATGTTTGAACATATATTGAAAATGTTAATTGGTCAATGGCAGTATAAAAAACGGGTGCACGAAATGAGTAAGGCTCAGGGAGGTTGATAATCCCTGAGCTTTTCGTGTCTTATTCGCTACCGTCTTCAAAAATGTAAGCAAGAACTTTTAATGCTTGGTTGACTGTTTCAACAGTTACATTCGCTTTATTTGATAGCTCTTTCAGTGGATGGTGAAGAGAATTTGGCCGAATTAAGATGAGTGGTTTATTTAATGCAATGGCAGTACTCGCATCCATTGCAGTATTCCATTGCTTATATTGTTCTCCGAAACGGGCGATGACTAAATCAGCTTTTTTCATTAAAATAGACGTTCGTAAATTATTCATATTTGAAGCTACTTCATCTTTAAAAATGTTGTTCGGCTGCTTACCTAAAATTTCTTCACCGATATTGTCAGAACGCCCATGATTTTCCATAGGTCCGACAAATCGAATCGGTAACTGCAAACTTTTTGCTTTTTCTTTTAATTCTTCTCGCCAATTCGTATGTATTTCTCCAGCTAAATAAACGACTAACTCCATTCCTGAAATCCTCCCTTAAATGTTCTTATCACTATTGTAACAAAAATCATGTAGAGATACCCAAAATAAGGATGGTCGTTTTCCCTTGTCAACCTTTTTTCAATAAGGGTATGATAAGAAGAGAGTCCTAGGTATAAAGGAGGAAGCGACAGTGAAGATTTTTAAAACCGCTTTCACTGTGATTTTGTCTACCATTTTATTGTTCGGTTGTTCTATAACTGATGAGGAAGTAAAGGAAGAAGCAACCGAAGCGATACATGAAGCATTTCAGCAATCCCCAGTGAAGGCGAATGAGTCGGTTGAACAATTCTCTTTTTATTTGCCAGAATCATTTGAAATTGAATCCCATTCAGGTAATAATTTAATTTTAAAAGAAGGTAGTCAACAATATCTTTTGTTTTTAAATCCGAATGAGAAGAGAACGAGTGAAATGCTTTATAAAAAGGCAAAAGAAACCGTAACAGATCTTATCATCGATAAAACGAGCGTGACGGATGAGGCGTTTACGTATACAATTGTAAGTAAAATAGATGAAAACACGTATGAAGTCATAGCTGGATTAGGTGGAGCTAAGTTAACGACACATGTAGAAGGTAACGAGGTTGCTAAAAGTGCAAAAAAATTGGTAGAAATTGTTCGGTCTGTACAATACTAATAACACCCGCGGTGTAACCGGGGGTTTTTCTTTCGAAGATAAGAAACGATCCATTCCTTCACATGTTCGAAATGTCCAGCTCCTCCCCCTCGAGACAAAACTTTCAATGTGTAGAGAAAATGACTTTCTCGCCTCGGAAAAATATGTTCTTCCTAAGGTGAGTGAGGGCCAATGCTTTTTTATGAAAGGGGTTTTATAAAATGAAAAGCTTTTTGATGAAAAAAGGAGTTACGTTATCTCCAAAAGTTTATTTTGTCGATGCTTTAAGTTATATGGCACTTGGCTTGTTTTCTTCTTTGATTATAGGGCTTATAATAAAGACGATTGGTGAACAAATTGATTTTTTACATCCACTAATTGAAATGGGTACACTTGCTATGGGGTTAATGGGACCCGCTATTGGGGGGGCTATCGCTTACGGCCTACAAACCCCGCCGCTCGTTTTATTTTCAGCGATTATTTGCGGTGCGGCAGGTGCCACTCACGGAGGACCTGCTGGCAGTTTTGCCGCTGCATTAATCGCAACTGAAATTGGAAAGCTTGTAAGCAAAGAAACGAAAGTAGATATTATTGTGACCCCATTTGTGACGATTAGTGCGGGTTACCTTGTAGCAACGTTTATTGGACCATACATAGCAGACTTTATGGAAGGTTTTGGAAATGTTATTGTGTGGGCGACCGAACAACGGCCTTTTATTATGGGGATTTTAGTCGCAGTTTTAATGGGATTAGCATTAACGGCACCTATTTCAAGTGCTGCCATTGCGCTAATGTTAGATTTACAAGGATTAGCAGCTGGGGCTGCAACAATCGGTTGTTGTGCGCAAATGGTTGGATTTGCTGTAAGCAGTTATCGTGAAAATGGTCTCGGTGGTTTTATCGCGCAAGGGTTAGGAACATCGATGTTACAGGTGCCGAATATTGTGAAAAACCCTCTTATTTTGATCCCTCCAACGGTTGCTGGCGCCCTGTTAGCCCCCTTTGGAACCATTCTTTTAAATATGACAAATAATGCGGCTGGGGCGGGAATGGGAACAAGTGGACTCGTAGGACAAATCATGACTTTTTCGACGATGGGCTTTTCGATGGGAACATTTTGGTCTGTCCTGTTATTGCATTTTATTGGTCCAGCCGTTATTAGTTTGGTATTATCCGAATGGATGAGAAAAAAAGGTTTCATACAATTGGGTGATTTAAAAATTAATACAGGAGAGTGAATCATATGGAAAAATTACAATCAATGGAACAATTTGAAGCATTAAAACAAGAAGAACGTGTTATTTTCATGTTTTCAGCAGATTGGTGCCCAGATTGCCGCGTTATTGAGCCCATCCTTCCTGAGCTTCAGAGTGAAAATAGCCAATTTACGTTTTATTATGTAGATCGTGACGAATTTATTGACCTATGTGCAAACTTAAATGTATTTGGAATTCCAAGCTTTGTGGCGTTTCATAAGGGGGAGGAAATAGGTCGTTTCGTTAGTAAGGATCGGAAAACAAAGGAACAAATTCAACAGTTTATCGATTCTCTTAAAAAGTAAAAAGAGAGAAAATGAAACTGGAAGGAGGTAGGTACGATGAAGATGACCTCAAAGAGAATGGTGGATATTCTTCAAGAAAGGTTGAAGGAAGGGGCATATACGTATCATTTTGATCGTAAAAAAGACACGTTACGTATTGAGGAGAAACATGTGAATAAAGGTGTGACGATTTCACTACCTGGTCTAATAGCCAAATATGAAGAAAATAAGGAACAAGCAATCGAAGAGTTTATTTATTATATTCAAGAATCCTTTCAAGCAATGAAGGACGATCAACAACTTTCAGGGAAAGAAAAAAATATTTTGCCTGTGATTCGTTCCACCTCTTTTCCTATAAAATCAAGTGAGGGGATTCCACTTGTATATGATGAACATACGGCTGAAACCCGAATTTATTATGCACTTGATCTCGGAAAGTCTTATCGATTAATTGATCAAAAATTAATGGATAGTGAAAACTGGTCACATCAGCGTATAAAAGAAATGGCCCTCTTTAATCTAAGATCGCTTGAAACAGTAGTGAAAAAGGACCAAGTGGCAGGAAATGATTTTTACTTTGTTCGTACAAACGACGGCTACGATGCAAGTCGGATTTTAAATGAATCGCTCCTGCAACAATATGCGAAAAAAGTAAGCGGAGATATGGTGGTAGCCGTTCCTCATCAGGATGTATTAATTATTGGTGATATTCAAAATGAAGCAGGGTATGATATTTTAGCTCAATTAACGATGAGTTTTTTCGCAAATGGTCTCGTACCGATTACTGCTTTATCGTTTATTTATGAAAATGGCGAGCTAGATCCAATTTTTATACTCGGCAAAAATCGAAAAAAAGATAAGTAGAAAGGGTTGAAAGTGATGAACGTTTTTTATAACGCAGAAGGAATTGGAGATACTTTACTTATTCAAATGAAGGATTTACCAAGAGAAGAGAGAGCATTTGAAAAGAAGGGCGATGTTGTCCGCATTTTTCAAGCAAATTCAAATGAAACAGTTGGGTTTAATATTTTTAATGCTAGTACATATTACTCTTTTGAAGGAAATGGAAACGTAAAATTAACAGAATCGTTAGTTGAAAAAATGAATCACATTTTACAAAGAAATGGTTTTGAAGAAAATCTAGAGGTAGATTTATCTCCGAAATTTGTTGTGGGGTATGTTTCAGAAAAAGAAAAGCATCCAAATGCAGATAAATTAAGCATTTGTAAAGTTGATGTTGGAGAAGAAGTTTTACAAATTGTTTGTGGTGCGCCAAATGTCGATGCTGGACAAAAAGTTGTTGTAGCAAAAGTAGGTGCGGTTATGCCAAGTGGATTAGTGATTAAAGATGCTGAATTACGCGGGGTTCAATCAAGTGGAATGATTTGTTCAGCAAAAGAGTTGAACTTACCGAATGCTCCGCAAGAAAAGGGAATATTAGTATTAGAAGATGACCGTGAAGTTGGTACACCTTTTTTTGAATGATTTAATGGAAGTAAGCGCCACTAGTTGAAATACTAGTGGTTTTTTATTAGGTATATCTATCCTTTAAAATTTCTATATTATTGATACAATGAAAGAGTAAAATGACAACAAGTTTGAAAGAGTGATAGATGATGAGTTGGCTTTCAAAAATAGTTAAATGGATGATTGGAGATTCAGAAGAGCCCGAACAAGTTCAGAAGCAGTATTTTACCGATAAACAGAAAATGATAGATGAATCAATAACAAATCAAGCAAATAAACAACAAGAAGTAACGGCACGTGTGACGTATCGATATCCGAAAGGAAATTTTCGATTCCCTATTATGTTTGACGATGAACAAACTTATCCTAGGAGGAAACAAAAAAGTGTGCACTCCATTAACGATGAACATGATAGAAAGGAACCGAAACATGTCTATCGAAAACCCTATCAAGAACCAGCTAAAAGTCGTGGTCGGTTTCGACCAACAGAAATTCCTTCCCCGATATACGGTTTTGGACCACGGCAAGATGATTTATACATAGAAGATTTTTTGAAAGGGAATAAAAAACAGAGTCAGGTTGAAATAGAGCAACAACTTAATGAACCGATTGACGTACAATCTTTTGAAAAAATTGAATCGGAAGAAACAACGAATAGGATGAAAGAGGAGTTTTTATTTCCTCATAGTGAACAAAATGAAAATCAGATCAATAAAGAGGAAAATGAAATAAACAATTATTCCTTTGATGAAACAAATGAAAATGAAGCGACAAAGTCTCCTGAAGAATGCATTGATAATCGTTTGATTGACGCTCATAATTCGTCGCAAATTCATGAAACTTCACTCGTTCAAGAGGTGGCTCCGAACGAAATAGCAGCTAGTGAATCGCCTCATAATGAACAAGTATTTGAATTTGTAAATACGAACATTTCGATGGAAGAGAATCATGATCAGCAAAAATCTATTCAAATGAAGACGCATGCTTCTCCTAATGAATTGGAAGCACCACTTGAAAAACAAAGTGAAGAAGCAATTAGTACACCTTCCACAGAAGTACAAAGGGAGAATGGCTTGCATGAGACAAAAGCTGAAAATGATGATCCTGAAGACAATAAACAAAAAGAGAATAGAACAAATGCTACATTGGTAAATAAAACGGAAACATTTACGTCCAATCCTGACGGACGAAATAAAGAGCATAAACAATCCCATAAGGATAGGAAAAACGAACAGCATAAAGGAAATCGGGATCAAGCTGTACCATACAATGTACTCATGTTTGGGAGAGATAAGCGTAAGCTAGCTCGACAAGAACATAAAGGGTATACATTCCCTTCTCTTTCATTATTAACAATGCCACCGGCTGAAAAAACGGAAGATAGTAACTGGGTGAATGAACAAGCAGAGTTGTTAAATCGTACGTTAACAAACTTTAATGTTCGGGCACACGTAGTTAATGTTACACAAGGCCCTTCTGTTACAAGATTGGAAGTTCAACCAGAGCCTGGAGTGAAAGTAAGTAAAATTACTAATTTAACAGACGATATTAAATTAAGCTTATCCGCTCGGGATATTCGCATTGAAGCGCCGATCCCTGGTAAAAATACAATTGGAATTGAAGTGCCGAACCCAAAAAGTAAAATGGTTTATTTGCGAGAAATTTTACGATCACCTCAATTTACGAAAAGCACTTCACGACTAACCGTAGCACTTGGACTTGATATTTCAGGAAACCCAATTGTAACCGATTTAAAGAAAATGCCGCATGGGCTCATAGCTGGTGCAACAGGATCTGGAAAAAGCGTGTGCATTAACACGATTCTCATTAGCCTTTTATATAAAGCAACACCACAAGAAGTAAAGCTTTTGCTCATTGATCCAAAAATGGTTGAACTTGCACCATATAATCATATCCCACACTTAGTCAGTCCAGTTATCACGGATGTGAAAGCAGCAACAGCATCGCTTAAATGGGCTGTAGAGGAGATGGAGCGGCGGTATGAATTATTTGCTCATACAGGTGTACGAGACATTAACCGATTTAATGAACAAGTGAAGAAACATCATCAAGGCGAAAAGCTTCCATATATCGTCATTATTATCGATGAGCTAGCCGATTTAATGATGGTGGCACCTGGAGATGTAGAGGAAGCAATATGTCGAATTGCTCAAAAAGCTAGAGCGTGTGGAATTCATTTGTTAATTGCGACACAGCGACCATCTGTTGACGTCATTACTGGATTAATTAAAGCGAATATCCCTACGCGCATTGCTTTTTCTGTATCATCTCAAGTTGATTCCCGTACGATTATTGATACGGCTGGTGCGGAGCGGCTTCTCGGTAAAGGGGATATGCTTTTCCTTGAAAACGGATCATCGAAGGCAGTACGCCTGCAAGGAAACTTTGTAGCAGATGACGAAATCGAACGGGTCGTTGAACATACTCGTAAGCAAGGGAAGCCTCAATATAGCTTTTCAGAGCAAGACTTGTTAAAGAAAGTAGACCATTTTTCAGAAGAAGATGAGCTCTACAATGAAGCGTGTGAATTTGTTATTGAGCAAGGCGGTGCCTCTACCTCGAGCCTGCAACGTCGCTTTCGCATTGGGTATAATCGTGCAGCAAGGCTTATTGATTTAATGGAGCAACAAGGAATTATTTCCGAATCAAAAGGAAGTAAACCGAGGGATGTTCTTGTCACAGAAGAAGAATTTTCCATAATAAAAGAAAGTAGTGTTGAATAGTCTCAATATGATAAGATGGGCATAAATGGTATGAACATACCTTCATCGCCATCATATTACAACCATGTGATAAAAGCGGAATACTTATGACTTTCATTACATAATCGAAAAAAGGGAGCTTAGATTGAATGAAGGAAATTGAATTAAAAATGCAGGGAAAAATTAAGCGTTTGACAAATAACACGTTTAAATTTGATGAACGTATAAAAGATGGATGGTTTTCTGCTGTTTACTTTTTAAAGACGAAAGAAATTGTAAAAGATTTCAGATCTGATAATTGGGTAACGATGCAATTCTTTCAGAAAAAACATGCTGTTCTTTGTGGAACAGACGAAGTCATTGCGTTAGTGAAGACTTTTGCGGATAATCCAGATGAGTTAGAGATTTATTCGTTAAAAGATGGCGACAAAATCAGTCCTTTTGAAACGGTTTTAACGATAACAGGCCCATATCAAAGCTTCGGATATCTTGAAGGAGTTATTGATGGAATTTTAGCTCGTCGAACATCCGTAGCAACAAACGTTTACAATGTCGTAAAGGCCGCTGGGTTATCTGGTGAACAAAAGCCAGTCATTTTCATGGGAGATCGTGACGACCATTATACACAACAAGCAGGAGATGGTTATGCAGCGTATATTGGTGGTTCAACAGCTCAAGCCACACACGCGATGAATGAATGGTGGGGTAAACAAGGAATGGGTACAATGCCCCATGCCCTTATTCAGCTATTTGACGGGGATGTTGTGGAGGCAGCGAAAGCTTATTACAAGAAGTTTCCAGAAGATGAGCTCATCGTCCTTGTTGATTATAATAACGACTGTATTACAGATGCGCTCCGTGTTGCTCGAGAATTTGGGGATAAATTAAAAGGGGTTCGTGTTGATACGTCTAGGACAATGATTGATCAATATTTTGTTCGTAACCCTGATGTGCTCGGTACATTTGATCCGCGCGGGGTTAATGCACCTCTCATTTTTGCATTAAGAGAGGCGTTAGATCAAGAAGGGTTTGAACATGTGAAAATTGTTGTTAGTGGAGGTTTTAATGAGCAGCGAATTAAAGAATTTGAACAGCAAAAAGTGCCTGTTGATATTTACGGCGTTGGAAGTAGCTTGTTAAAAATTCATATCGGTTTCACAGGTGATAACGTTTTATTAAACGGGAAACCGCAAGCGAAAGCTGGACGTCGTTATCGCCCAAATCCTCGTTTAGAAAAGGTAGATTAAACAATTCGTTGTTAAAAATGAAAATAAGTAAAATGGAGGATAGTTATCCGACAACATATTCATTACAATGGGGAAGGGATGTATTCCATTCCTTAACAAGTGAAGAGAAGCTTTTTCAACAGAGAAGATATATGAAAGGGTGGAAATGGGAAAACTGTGTAAAAAACGAACAGTTTTCCCATTCGTTATGTTCCAGTCTCTCTGTTCGAATAGTCATAACTTCCCTTTAATGCTATAATGATGTAGCGTAATGGATTTTAATGTTTATGAGTTGTTAGTTACAAAACTAGTAATCCGTCATATACTGTCATACAGATAGACGATTGTTGGAGGTTCTTATATGACTGTTTATCATTTTGTTGGAATCAAAGGAACAGGTATGAGCCCGCTTGCGCAAATTCTTCATGATATGAATTATAAAGTTCAAGGTTCTGATATAGAAAAAGAGTTGTTTACTCAAAAAGCATTGGAAGAACGAAACATTCCTATTTACCCTTTTTCAAAAGAGAATATTCATTCTGGACTTACAGTCATTGCAGGCAATGCATTTTCTGATACACATGAAGAAATAGCAGAAGCGCATCATCTAGACCTGCCTATTTATCGATATCATCATTTTTTAGGTGAATTCATGAGCCAATTCACAAGTGTTGCTGTGACAGGTGCTCATGGTAAGACCTCTACTACAGGTTTACTTGCACATGTTATGCAAGGAGCTGAACCAACCTCATACTTAATTGGTGATGGAACTGGAAAAGGGGTAGAAAATAGCAAGTATTTTGTTTTTGAAGCGTGCGAATATCGCCGTCATTTCCTTTCGTATTATCCAGATTATGCGATTATGACGAACATTGATTTTGATCATCCAGATTACTTTCAAGATATTGATGATGTTTTTGACGCTTTCCAACAGATGGCGTTACAGGTGAGAAAAGGAATTATCGCTTGTGGGGACGATGAGTATTTACAGCAAATTCAAGCGAAAGTGCCAGTTCTTTATTATGGTTTTAATGATCATAACGATTTCCAAGCAAGAAATATTCAAAAAAGTACAACTGGAACGAAATTTGATGTATTTGTGCGCAACACGTATTATGGAACGTTCCGGATTCCATCATATGGAAATCATAATATTTTAAACTCATTAGCCGTAATCGCTTTATGTCAATATGAAAATATAGATATAGCCATTATTCAGGATCGATTATTAACGTTCGAAGGAGTTAAACGTCGCTTTAACGAAAAACAAATCGATTCCCAAATTCTCATTGATGATTATGCACACCATCCAACTGAAATTAAAGCAACGATTGAAGCAGCCAGACAGAAGTATCCAGATCGTGAAATTGTCGCGGTCTTTCAACCACATACATTTACGAGAACACAATCTTTCTTGAACGAATTCGCAGAAAGTTTAAAACTCGCGGATAAAGTATATTTATGTGATATTTTCGGATCTGCTCGCGAGAAAGCTGGCAGCTTAACAATCCATGATTTGAAAGATCTCATTGACGGTGCACAATTAATGAATGAAGAAGATACTTCGATATTAGAACAGTATGATAACGGAGTACTCGTTTTTATGGGAGCTGGAGATATTCAAAAATATCAAAAAGCCTACGAACAGCATCTTGCAAATGAATAATAAGAAAAGCACAAGGCGCTCCAATTGCGATTAACTGTTGCCCGCGTCCTGTGGGCAACTTCGTAATGTCATCATCCAGACTCCGCGACAAGCACGAGACAAGCCGACTAAAAGCTTTTTTCCCTTTTGGACGACTCTCTTGTGACACGGGCCGATGATGCTTGGAGCTAGATGCAATCAAGTTGTCCACAAGTCGTGCATTTTATCATTTCCTATACTTAAACAAAACCCGACCGTTTAAAAATAAACTGTCGGGTTCTTTATATGGTTATTTTAAATTTTCTGGATTTAACTGTTCAAGCTCTGGGATTACGAAACGACCATCTTTGCGAATTAAAACATCATCAAAGTAAATCTCCCCCCCGCCATATTCAGGGCGTTGAATCATAACCATATCCCAGTGGATGTTCGAATGGTTATCGTTATAAGCATCATCGTAACATTGCCCTGGGGTAAAGTGGAAGCTCCCGTCAATTTTTTCATCAAATAAAATATCTTGCATTGGATGTTGAATGTAAGGGTTTACACCTATAGCGAATTCTCCAATATAGCGTGCTCCTTCATCTGTATCAAATATTTTTGTTATACGCTCTGTATCATTTGCTGTTGCTTCAATAATTTTCCCATCTTTAAAAGTTAATTGTACATTTTCAAACGTAAAACCGTGATAAGGAGATGGAGTATTATAGGAAATCGTTCCATTAACTGAATCTTTTACAGGTGCTGTATACACTTCACCATCTGGAATATTCATTTGCCCAGAGCATTTAATTGCTGGGATATCTTTAATAGAGAAAGTTAAATCTGTTCCAGGTCCTGTAATACGTACTTTATCGGTTCTATTCATGAGTTCAACGAGCGCATCCATCGCTTTATCCATTTTGCCATAGTCGAGTGTACAAACATCGAAATAAAAATCTTCAAAAGCTTCTGTGCTCATTTTCGCAAGCTGTGCCATTGAGGCGTTTGGATAACGAAGAACGACCCAGCGAGTTTTCGGTACACGAATGTCACGATGAACTTTTTGGCCAATAGTTTGACCGTGAATTTTCATTTTGTCATCAGGGATATCAGCTAATTCATTAATGTTATCACCTGAACGTAAACCGATATATGCATCCATCTCTTTCATGACATTTGCTTCAAAAGCAGCGATCTGATCAAACTGTTCTTTCTCTGCCCCTAATAATAAAGCGCGATCAACTTGATGATCCTTTAACAAAACAAATGGATATCCCCCAGCTTTATACGCTTCTTTTACAAGGGCAATAACGAGCTCTCGTTGTAATCCAAAGTTTTCGATTAAAACTTTTTCTCCCTTCTGTAAACGAACAGAATAATTGATTAATATGTTAGCTAATTTTTCAATTCGTGGATCTTTCACTGAAAATCCTCCTATGTAAGAATATTTGTACATATTTATTTTAACGTTTTCATCAAGAATTTAAAACAAAACAACATTATGTTAGAGGATTTTCAGCACCTTTTGAAGAAATAAATAGTATAATGAGAAATGTTTCATTTTCTGTTTAGGCGGGAAATAGAATATTGACATGACTTCAGGAGGTGCTGACATTGATTCTTTTATATATTAGTGCACTTATCATTTCTCTTAGCTTTACTATTTTAGTTATTTACTTAGCTAAAACGCTTAAATCATTAAGCCGAACGCTTGACAATGTAGCCCATACGCTAGAAAGCTTGGAAAAACAAGTAGACGGAATAACACGAGAGACAACCGATTTACTTCATAAAACAAACCAGCTTGCAGAGGATATTCAGAAAAAGTCTGAAAAACTGAATTCGGTTGTGAATGCTGTTCAAGGTGTTGGGCATTCCCTTCAACAATTTAATCAATCTGTTCAAAAAGCATCAGCAACTGTTTCAACACAAGTGGAGAAAAATGATCACAAATTTTCACAAGTCATTCAGTTTGGGAATACGATATTAGATATTTGGGAAAGAGTGAAGCAACGAAAACAGGAAAGAATGACACCTTCTGAATAACGGTGAATGCATAACAATGTGTGAATCAACCATCGAGAAGCTGTTTCGACATCTTTTGTTTAAACATCATTATTCATGATGGTTCTCATTAATAACAAGGAGGGATTAATATGTCAAAAGATGGTATTAACAGCAAGGATTTTATTATTGGTACATTAATCGGAGGGATTATTGGAGCAACAACAGCCTTGTTTTTAGCCCCTAAATCTGGTCGAGAATTACGTGAAGACTTAAATCAGCAAGCACATGTTGTAAAAGACAAGACTTCAAAATTAACAAATGATGCTTACGAAAAAGGATCGCAATTTATTAGCTTAGCAAAAGAGAAAACGAATTCTGCCTCTCAAACTATTTCAGACCAATCTTCTCAGTTAATAAACAAAGTAAAAGAGCTAGGAAAATCTCCAAAAGAAGATCATGATGAAGTTGTGGAAGTTGTCGCTGAAGAAGTTGGCACAGATATGGAAGAGCAAGTTGAAAATCATGTTGAAGGACAACAAGAAGAAGAGAAAGAAGAAGAAGTTGTGAAATCTTATACGTAAAAATCAAAAGCTTAATGCGTCCGCCTATCGGCAAATATTTTGCTGGTAGGTTTTTTTTATATTACAATGAGTTCATAAAGCTAGTCTATATCCAATGAGGTGACCATTTTGGGAAAATTAAAAATTGATACAATTCAACAATTCCAACATTTGTTAGAAGAGCACGAGTCATTTGTATTTTTCAAAAATAGTATGACATGTCCCATTAGTTCTCAAGCTTTTTCGGAATATGACACATTTACGAATGCTTATCCAGAGCTTCCATCTTATTATTTAAATGTTCAACAGTCTAGGGAGTTATCGAATTACATTGCTGAGACCTTTAATGTCAAACATGAATCACCACAAGTTTTACTATTTAAAAATAAAGAAGTCAAATGGCATATATCACATTGGAATATTACGAAAAAGACTTTAGTGGAAAATTGCGTCAAATAACGAACGAAAAACAAACTCCTTACATAAAATACTTTACTGCTTAAAAGCGTTTAAATAATAAAGAAATTTATGGTGACATTCTATTTGTTATAGTATATAATAGTCCCTAATTAAAAAATATTTTAATTTTTCGATAAATGAGAAGGATTGGAAGGGTGAGACATTATGAGTAATGCAGAGCTAGAGAATCTAAGAGAGAGAGTCGATGAGATTAACCTCGAAATTTTAAAGTTAATTAACGAACGTGGAAGGCTCGTTCAGGAAATTGGAAAAACAAAAGAAACACAAGGTGTCCATCGTTATGATCCTGTACGTGAACGTAAGATGCTTGATTTAATTAAAGAACATAATGATGGACCATTTGAAAATTCCACATTACAGCACATTTTTAAAGAAATCTTTAAGGCAGCTTTAGAGTTACAAGAGGATGACCACCGTAAAGCACTTCTTGTTTCTCGGAAGAAAAAACCTGAGGATACGATTGTAAATATTAAAGGTGAGAAGATTGGGGACGGAAGCCAGTCCTTCATTGTTGGTCCATGTGCGGTTGAAAGCTATGAACAAGTAGCAGCAGTTGCTGCGGCTGCGAAAAAGCAAGGATTACGACTTCTTCGCGGTGGGGCGTTTAAACCGCGTACATCTCCATACGACTTCCAAGGTCTTGGGTTAGAGGGGCTAAAAATTTTAAAGCAAGTAGCAGATGAATACGATATGGCCGTTATTAGTGAAATTGTCAATCCAGCAGACATTGAAACGGCTATTGACTATATTGATGTGATTCAAATTGGCGCAAGAAATATGCAAAACTTTGAATTATTAAAAGCAGCAGGCTCTGTTCGTAAACCAGTATTATTAAAACGGGGATTAGCTGCTACCTTATCTGAGTTTATGAATGCAGCAGAGTACATTCTTTCCCGTGGTAATGATCAAATTATTTTATGTGAGCGTGGAATTCGAACATATGAACGTGCGACTCGCAATACGTTAGATATTTCAGCTGTACCAATCTTAAAGCAAGAAACGCATCTTCCTGTCTTTGTTGATGTCACACACTCAACGGGCCGTCGTGATTTATTATTACCTACTGCAAAAGCGGCACTCGCAATTGGCTCAGATGGTGTAATGGTGGAAGTCCATCCAGACCCTGCTGTAGCTCTTTCAGATTCTGCACAGCAAATGGATATTGACCAATTCAATCAATTTATGCAAGAGTTAAAACCGTTAGCGAAAGTGAAAGCATAGTCAAAAACTTTATTCGTGAGGGGACTTATGTACCCATACAAAGGAGCCTAATTGGCTCTTTTTTAGTTTTGTAAATGTTCGAAAAAATGTGATATTCAAAAAATAGATAAAAAAAGTGGATATTTTATGTTGACTCATTTTATAATTTAAACTTAAGGTGTTGTATTTCATGAAACATTTTTCATTTGCGAAACTCTCTATATACATAGCAAATTTATTAACTTATGAGCATTAATTTACTTTTTGGGGAAAGATATGTTAAAACATTGTTAAGTTCATTGCGGACGTATACATTGTATCGTATGATAATGGTGATAAAGTGAAAATCATTACAAATGAATGGGCTAATAAAGTAAGCAGATCGATATCCATATAGATTGAAGTAGAAAAAGGAGTGTTATAAGGTGAACGTAACGATTTACGATGTTGCACGTGAAGCAAACGTATCGATGGCAACCGTTTCTCGTGTAGTAAACGGGAACCCGAATGTGAAACCTACTACAAGAAAGAAAGTGTTAGAGGCGATAGAGCGCTTAGGGTATCGTCCCAATGCGGTAGCACGTGGCCTTGCAAGTAAAAAGACGACAACGGTTGGCGTTGTCATCCCTGACGTATCCAGTACTTTTTACTCAGAGCTTGCCCGTGGTATTGAAGATATCGCAACAATGTACAAATATAATATTATTTTAAGTAACTCCGATCAAAATAAAGATAAAGAATTGCATTTACTAAATACAATGCTAGGGAAACAAGTAGATGGGATTGTATTTATGAGTGGAAATATTACAGACGAGCATGTAGAAGAATTTAAGCGTTCTCCAGTCCCAATTGTTTTAGCAGCGTCTTTTGATAAGAATGGTGAAATTCCATCTGTTAATATTAATTATGAACAAGGTGCATACGATGCTGTGAAGTTTTTGGCAGACAAGGGGCATCAGCAAATTGCATACGTATCCGGGCCGATGGAAGAGCCGGTAAATAAAATAAAGAAGCTGGCAGGATATCGTCGTGCATTAGAAGAAAGTAACCTTCCTTTTAATGAAGAGCTTGTGATAGAAGGTGACTATACGTACGATTCAGGAATTGAAGCATTTGAAAAATTAATGAATGTGACGCCGCGTCCTACAGCTATATTCGTAGGGACAGATGAAATGGCCTTAGGTGTTATTCATAGTGCTCAAGATAATGGTCTCTCTGTACCAGAAGACGTTGACATTGTTGGTTTTGATAACACTCGTTTAGCTACAATGGTTCGTCCTCAGTTAACAACGGTTGTGCAGCCGACGTATGATATCGGTGCTGTTGCGATGCGCTTATTAACAAAGCTTATGGACAAGGAAACTGTAGATGAGCATACTGTTGAATTGCCACATCGAATTGAAATTCGTCAATCTACAAAATGATAAGCATTTTAAAAATATGTTTTTCATTCTGTGATTTCAAACGGAATGAAAAAGCAGGAAGAGCTTGGGAATTAACTTCACTCAAGCTCTTTTTTTATGATTAATATCCTTCTTTTGCTTGATCCTTTTGTCTCGGTTTTTTATTTTCTCGAATAAAATGTAGGGCTTTTTCTAATGTCATTTCATTTTTTTCTTCGATTTCCTTTTTTCGCGGAATTGGTTTATATAAAGGATCAGGATCTTCCCAAGATGTAATAAGTGAAACGGGTGCTTTCGATTGCCAACGGTCAAGCCATTCTTTAGGTAGTGGCCCCGTTGGTATTTCTTGTTTCATTTGTAACCAAATATGCGCCCATGCTCGTGGGACGACACACCAAATGTCATAGCCACCACCACCGACGGCAATCCAACGACCTTCACAATATTGATGAGCAATTTCGTGAGCTACTTTCGGAATCTCTTCATAAATTTTCATTGTTGCACAAAGATGAGTTAGTGGGTCAAAGTAGTGAGAGTCAGCTCCGTTTTGCGTAATAATGACGTCTGGTTGGAAAAAGTCTGCGATTTCGTAGAAGGATCTGCGGTAAACATCGAGCCAAGAATCGTCTTCGGTAAAGGCATCTAGAGGTATATTAAAGGAAAAACCATATCCTTTCCCTTGGCCTCGTTCGGTTACATTTCCAGTACCCGGGAATAAGTACCTCCCTGTTTCATGAATGGATAATGTACAAACATTTGGATCATCGTAAAAGGCCCATTGAACCCCATCACCATGATGAGCATCTGTATCGACATACATGACTCGTGCACCGTATTTCTCTTGAATATATTTAATGGCAACAGCACTATCGTTATAAATACAAAAACCAGATGCTCTCCCTCTGAAGCCATGATGTAACCCTCCGCCTAAATTTAAAGCATGCAAAGCTTTCCCAGACATACAATAGTCAACAGCCGTTAATGTGCCTCCAACAAGAAGTGAGCTTGCTTCGTGCATATTCGGAAAAATAGGTGTATCCTCTGTTCCTAGACCATAATTAATAAATTCTTCCTTTGTTAACTGTCCTTCACTTGCTAATTTAACGGCTTGTATATATTTCGGATCGTGAATGAGAGCGAGTTCTTCTTCAGAAGCGATTCTTGGGTAGACAATTTCATCATCACTTAATTTATTCATCGTCTTTAATAAATCGTATGTCATTTCCACACGTAGTTGATTAAACGGGTGCTCAGGATTAAATTTATACGATTGAAAGAGTGGGGAGTAAATAAAAATATGATCCTTCATATTTCCATCTCCGGAACTTTAGGCCATAGCACGTCATAGCCTTTTTGTTTAATTAAGTTCACAACACTCATAGGATTCATCGTTTGCACCCGAAAAACGAGAATTTTATATTGGTCATCATCAATTGGATAGACTAAGACACTCGATATATTTACATGTTTTTCATGGAAAAGCGCAGATACTTCAGAAAGCATTCCAGAACGATTAGGTACTTTCACTTCAATTCGTGAGCTAGGTTGATGTGCCCCGGTTAATTGTACATATTTATAAAGAACATCTGCCTCTGTGACAATACCAACTATTTTTTCGTGCTGAATAACAGGTAAACAGCTAATTCGATTTTCGAAAAATACCGTTGCTGCATCCTCAACAAAATCAAGAGGATGGACAGTAATCACATCAGTTGTCATAATATCGCTTAAAGGTTTCGTAAAGATGGATTGACTGTCTTGAGTCAATAAAAGAGTTGATGGGCTTGCTTCTCGTATATCACGATCTGACACGATACCAACTAACGTTTCGTCATTTAATACAATGGGGATATGCCGTATGTAATGTTTTCTCATAAGTTTCATCGCCGTTGCTATCGTATCGTTTGGCGATAGTGTAATCACTTCTTTTTTCATGATTTTCTCGATAATCATGAAATCACTCCTTTCTTCTTATCCACAAGAAAGCGGAACACTTTCAGTTCTACTCTTGTCTATAGGCTTTTGAAATCATCTGCTCAATACATGAAACGGTTCATAAATCGTAAACGATCAAATTGTTGTATCGACTGTTGATCAACACGTTCTCCGATTCTTACCATTAAACAGTTGGCGGGGTGTGAGCTAATTTCTGGATCATCTGTTGCATACCAAACGAGTCCGCCTGCGTTCATCATTTTTTCCATCACTTTTCGATATTCCCAAACATTTAAGCCAGTCCCTTTTAAATCCCAGTGCCAATAATATTCTGTCGTAATAATAATATAATCTTCCATGGCATCATCCATCATCGAAACTTTTAATATATGTTTTCCGACAGAACAACCTCGAAACTTTGGAATAACTTCAATAGCACCTAATTCGATTAAATTGTCCATATTTCCTTCCGACCAACGCTCAAGTGGATCAGGGTATAAGTATGTTGCGTATCCAATAATCGTATTGTGGTGTCTTGCGATAATAATTCGCCCTTCTTCTAACCCGGCAATTTCAATCAATGCTTTATGTTGTTGAAAAGCAGGACGAAATGCTGTTAGGTCTTCATGGAATTCGAAACTGGATAATTTATCGGGCGAGATAGGACCCTCGATGATGACTGCCCCATAAGGTGTTTTAAGTTCCTTTGCGTTGTACGTTTTAATATGTTTCATATCTATCACCGCCTAGTAATCTATTCACCCTCTATTATACAAGAAATATAGAATAATAAAGCGTTTACACAGAAATTTATTTACATTTTTTAAAAAATTGTGAAAAAAATAAAAATATAATATAATAAATTTAGAACATTAAACTTACATAAGGGGGAGTTTGGGATGAAAGTGGAAGCGCTATCGGTAACAAAAGGAGATTATAATCTAGCAAACTACGATGAAGTATACGCGCATTTTGATTGGAAGGATGCTGAAGAACACTTTACATGGTCAAAAACTGGAAAGGTAAATGCAGCATATGAAGCGATAGACCGTCATGCTGAAGGGCATCGTAAAAATAAAATTGCGCTTTATTACCGTGACCTGAACCGTGAAGAGAAATATACGTTTAAAGAAATGAAAGAACTCTCTAACAAAGCAGGGAATATTTTAAGGCAGTATGCCGATGTTCAAAAAGGCGATCGCGTGTTTGTTTTCATGCCGAGAACACCTGAATTATACTTTGCCGTGTTAGGTGCTATCAAGTTAGGTGCGATTGTCGGTCCGTTATTTGAAGCGTTTATGGAAGGGGCTGTTCGTGATCGCCTTGAAGATAGCGATGCAAAAGTAATTGTTACGACCCCAGAGCTTTTAAGTCGTGTTCCAGTCGAAGAGTTACCTTCATTAAAACATGTTGTTCTAGTTGGCGATCACATTCCTGAAGGAGACTATATTAATTTCCTCGAAAAATTAAATGAAGCGGATAAAGAATTACAGATTGAATGGGTTGAGAGAACGGATGGCCTCTTGTTACATTATACGTCTGGATCTACTGGTAAACCTAAAGGAGTCCTTCATGTTCACAATGCGATGATTCAGCATTACAAAACAGGTGAATGGGTGCTAGATTTAAAAGAAGATGATATTTATTGGTGTACAGCGGACCCTGGATGGGTGACGGGAACGGTTTATGGCATTTTTGCTCCATGGTTACATGGTGCTTCAAATGTGATTGTCGGCGGGCGATTTAGTCCGGAATATTGGTATGAAACTCTTGAAAAATATGGTGTTACGATTTGGTATAGTGCACCTACAGCTTTTAGAATGTTAATGGGTGCTGGCGATGAGATCGTAAAGAAATATGATATGAAATCATTACGACATATTTTAAGTGTGGGTGAGCCGTTAAACCCAGAAGTAATTCGATGGGGAATGAAAGTTTTCGACAAGCGCATTCATGATACGTGGTGGATGACAGAAACTGGTGCCCAACTCATTTGTAACTATCCTTGTATGGAAATTAAACCAGGTTCAATGGGGAAACCAATTCCTGGCGTGAAGGCTGCTATTGTTGATAATCAAGGAAATGAACTACCACCTTATCGTATGGGGAATTTAGCGATCAAAAAAGGTTGGCCTTCAATGATGCATACGATTTGGAACAATGAAGCAAAATATGAGTCTTATTTTATTAGTGGTGATTGGTACGTTTCAGGTGATTCCGCTTATATGGATGAGGACGGTTATTTCTGGTTCCAGGGCAGAATTGATGATGTCATTATGACGTCTGGAGAACGTGTCGGACCATTTGAAGTTGAAAGTAAATTAGTAGAGCATCCTGCCATTGCTGAAGCTGGTGTTATCGGAAAGCCTGATCCAGTAAGAGGGGAAATCATTAAAGCATTTGTGGCATTAAGAAGTGGTTTTGACGCAACAGAAGAACTGAAAGAAGAAATTCGTTTATTTGTCAAAAAAGGATTAGCTGCACATGCTGCTCCACGTGAAATTGAGTTTCGTGATAAATTACCAAAAACACGTAGTGGTAAAATAATGAGACGTGTATTAAAAGCGTGGGAATTAGATCTTCCAACAGGCGACCTATCGACAATGGAAGATTAAAAAAGTTTAATGAATTCTATTTATGCGTCTATACTTGATGGCCTCATAAAGAACCGTGTATAAATTAAAACCCCATAGCCAAAAGGCTATGGGGTTTTATCGGTACTTTCATCATCATTAGTATTATTTTGTTCAGGTGTAGATGGTTGTTCAGTCGGTTTGTTTTGTTGGTTTTCTTCAGGTTTTTTTGATTCTTCTTGTTTTTTATCTTCTTGTTTCGGCTTACTTTCTTGTTTTTCATCTTCTTTGTTTGGCTTTTCTTCTGCATCAGGCTTTTCTTCTTCTACAGGTTTTTCCTCTAAGTAGTCGCCTGCCTTGACTGTCGCTGAAGGGGCGGACTCTTTTCCTGCTACATCAACTGCTACAACGTAGTATGCGGCGCTCGTATTTCCAACTGAAATCGAGAGAGATTTATTCGCTGGGATACTTGCTACTTTTTTGAAGTTTTTCGAATGATTAGCGGCTTTGTAAACTCGATAGCCAATTACGTCGCTATCTTTGTTTGCACTCCATGTTAATTTCCCGGAATTTACACGGACACCTGCAACGGTTGATGGGTTTGAACCATTATCTTGAATTTTCTTTTCAGATGCTAAAATCAAGTTTTTAAGTTTCGAATCATCGCCGAGTAATTTGTTTAATTGTGAAATGCTTGAAATGCCTAATTTTTTTAGTGCTTCTGGCTTCAGCATTGGACCTTCTTGAACAAATTCACTAGGCGCAGAATCTGGTACTTGATAAGCTTCATCTTTAACGTAAACAAACTTACCGTATGTTAAGTTGTCGTCTGTTTTTCTCGGGACGTACTTCACATTAAAGAGATCGGTTGCCACTAATCCGGCTTTACTACATAACTCAGAAGGTAAATCGCCTGATATTGTACAATAAGATCGGCGAACGATGCCACCAGGTTGTGTAAATGACTTATTCGGATCAACTAAGTCAGGGCGAACTTCATACGCTGCATTCATGAGCTTTGCCCATAATAAAATATTACGTTTACCGTAGCTTAATCCTTTGTAGTTAATTTGAAGTGGTTTTGGTGTATCGTAACCAATCCAAGTTCCAAATGATACATTCGGATTTGATGCAACAAACCATGCATCTTTATAATCTTGACCAGTACCAGTTTTTCCAGCCCAATCGGACCTAAATGTTAAATAACGGTTTAAAGAAGCGGCCGTTCCACTGCGAATGACATCGCGCATCATATCAATCGTTAAATAGGCAGTCTGTGGTGAAAATACTTGTCGTTTTTCCGGCTTATGTTCATAAATCGTTTTTCCATCTTTTGTTTCAATCTTTTCGATTAAGTAGGCATCGACAAACTCTCCGTTATTGGCAAGTGTCGCGTAAGCATTCACATTTTCTTCAACTGTAACGCCAGTTGTCATACCACCTAAAGCAAGCGATGGTGCGCCGTAATCACGTTCATGGACTGAAGTGAAGCCCATTTGTTTTAAATAGGAAAGTGGATCTTTAGACATAACTTTAGTATACGTTTTAACGGCTGGGATGTTATAAGAATACTTTAATGCTTTACGAATGCTCGTTAACCCATGGTAGCCCCCACCGTAGTTTTTCGGACTATATCCTCCAATGCTAAAAGGCATGTCAGCAACAACCGTACCAGGTTGCACAATTCCATGCTCCATTGCAGGTGCATAAGCAAGTAACGGTTTCATTGTTGAGCCATTTGGTCTTGGTGCGTTCGTCGCATGGTTGACTTGTTCTCGACTATGGTCACGCCCACCAACGAAACTAATGATTTTGCCTGTGTTGTTTTCAATTAAGACAGCTCCAACCTCAACAGGCTCTTGAACGGTAATGGTTTCACCTGTATCGGGGTCTTTTTTCGTTTCCGGTTTATCACTTCCATAATATTGGAATTCCTTTGCAACTTTTTGCATTCGATCATAAATATTTTTGTCAATCGTTGTTCGAACAACATATCCGTCGTAACGTAAACTTTGATCTGCTTTAAAATAATACTTGTTATAAAGGGCATTATCTTTCGCTAAGTCTTCTTTTGTATGTCCATCTTTTTCAGCAAGTGATTCCATTAAAATATCACGTGCTCGATCTTCTACTTCAAAAATTAAATAAGGATAGCTTTCAATAATAGATGGTTTTTTTTCTGTTAAATTTGCCCGGAGATCAAACGCCATCGCCTTCTTATATTCCTGTTCGGTAATAAACCCTTTGTTATACATCCGTTTTAAAACGGTATGCATTCGTTGAACCCCAGGGTCGAGGTTTTCTTTCACTTCGCCTTTATTTGTAAAAGGTGTATAACCGAACGGACTTTGTGGTAAACCAGCGATAAAGGCGGCTTGCGGGATGTTTAAATCTTTCGCATCTACACCGAAAATTCCTTGTGCCGCAGCTTGTACACCTGCAATATTTCTTCCGGAACTATTGCGGCCAAACGTTGCAACATTTAAATAGGCTTCTAAAATTTCCTCTTTCTTGAAAAATTGCTCTAAACGCATCGCAAGTAAAATTTCCTTAGCTTTACGATCAAAAGAAACTTCATTTGTTAAAATTTGATTTTTAATTAATTGCTGCGTAAGTGTACTACCACCCGTTCGGACAGATGAGTTGGTGAATTCTTGGAAAATGGCGCGCATAATGGCTTTAGGGACAACACCATTGTGTTCATAAAAGAATTCATCTTCCGTTGCAATCAGTGCATTAATGACATGTTCTGAAACGTCATTTAATTGAACGGCTTCTCTTTCAATATCCGATCGAAGTTTGCCAAGGTATACATTATTGGCAAAATATACTTCTGTCGTTTCTGAGTAGTCATAAATCTGTTTTTCCATTTGATCATGTGAACGAATCGGTTCGTCTTTTATAAGGGAGGCAAAATAGCCTGCCCCTACGCCACCGGCAAAGGAAATCCCTATTAGTCCGATAATCAAAAATAATAATAATAAATTCCAAACAACTCCGTATGCAATTCGCATCTTTTGACTATGTTTATGATAAAAACGAATGACTTTTCTTTTCCATTCTTGTAATTTGTCCATTGAATCATCCCCCTGAAATCTTATTCATTATAGCATATTTCAACAAATTTTTTACACTTTTTTGGGGTTGACATTTCATCCAAGATTTGGTCTAATGGTTGACAATGAGAGAAAATTCATGTTAAATAGGCATTATTAGTATAAGAAATGAACATATAAAAGCAATGAGTGGATTGAGTAGTGTCCCTTCCCTGTTTAAGAGAGCTGATGGTTGGTGCAAATCAGTACAAAAGGTGAACATGAATTACGTCCATGAGCATTCTTTGTGAACGGGTTGCCTTAGTAGCAAAGGACGGTTAGATCCGTTATTATTTTTAGAGTGAAGAGCAAAAAATCGTTTGTTCTTAAGTAGGGTGGTACCGCGTAATAAATACGTCCCTTCGTATGAGGGGGCGTTTTTATTTTGTCCAAAAACTTACGAATCACGTACTCGTTAGAAAAATAAAGCGTTCGTAAGTCTTGTTGAAAGCTAAAAAGTAAATGTAATCATGGAAAGGAGTTTTGACATGAATCAGTTAATCGAAGATTTAAAGTTTCGTGGTTTAATTAACCAAATGACAGATGAAGAAGGACTAGTAGAACTTTTATCAAAAGAGGAAATTAAACTTTATTGTGGATATGATCCAACAGCGGATAGTCTTCATATCGGACATTTACTTCCAACGTTAATGTTAAAACGGTTCCAAGAGGCTGGACATCACCCTATTGCATTAGTTGGTGGGGCAACAGGCCTAATTGGTGACCCTAGTGGTAAAAAAGCTGAACGTACGTTAAATGAAGGGGAAGTCGTAAAAGAGTGGGCAAACCGCATTAAAGACCAGCTTTCTCGTTTCCTCGATTTTAAAAGTGAAAAGAATCCAGCAGTTGTCGTTAATAACTACGATTGGCTCGGGTCTCTCGATGTTATTTCTTTTTTACGCGATGTAGGAAAAAATTTCGGAATTAATTATATGTTAGCGAAAGAGACCGTTTCATCTCGAATTGAAACAGGGATTTCCTTTACTGAGTTTAGCTACATGATATTACAATCTTACGACTTCTTAAATTTATATAAGACCGAAAATTGTAAGCTACAAATTGGTGGAAGTGATCAATGGGGGAATATTACAGCAGGTTTAGAATTAATTCGTAAAACAGAAGAAAATGCAAAAGCATTTGGTTTAACCCTTCCGCTAGTAACAAAAGCAGACGGAACAAAGTTTGGAAAAACTGAAGGTGGAGCAATTTGGTTAGATCGAGAAAAAACGTCTCCTTATGAATTCTACCAATTCTGGATTAATACAGACGATCGCGATGTCGTGAAATACTTGAAATACTTCACATTCCTTTCAAAAGAAGAAATTGAAGAACTTGCTAAGCAAGTGGAAACAGCGCCTGAAAAGCGACTAGCACAAAAGCGTTTAGCAGAAGAAGTGACAAAGCTTGTTCACGGAGAAGATGCGCTGCTACAAGCGATTCACATTTCAGAAGCGTTATTTAGCGGAAGTATTCAATCACTGACAGCAGAAGAAATTAAACAAGGATTTAAAGATGTCCCTTCTTTTGAACTAAAAGAGGAGGAAATTGGTTTAATCGATTTATTAGTACAAGCAAAAATTTCTCCATCGAAACGTCAAGCGCGTGAAGATATTTCAAATGGAGCGATTTATATTAACGGTGAGCGTAAACAAGAGTTGGATTACACACTATCTACAGAAGATAAAATCGAAGGTCAGTTTACGGTGATACGTAGAGGAAAGAAAAAATATTTCTTAATTAAACACGTTTAATGAATCGAATCGAAGCATCCCATTTAGAGTTGGGGTGCTTTTTTATAGGTAAGAAAACAAGATAGTATCAGGTTACAATTTTTCGTTGTACATAAAAAAACCACCGGTACATGTACTGGTGGTTTTTTCGTAAAAGCGATTAACGAGAGTAGAACTCAACGATTAATGCTTCGTTAATTTCAGCAGGTAACTCAGAACGCTCTGGTAAACGGTTGAAAGTACCTTCAAGCTTTTCAGCATCAAATGTTAAATACTCAGGTACGAAGTTGTTTACTTCGATTGCTTCTTTAACAATTTGAAGGTTACGAGATTTTTCACGTAAAGAGATTGTTTGGCCAAGTTTTACTTGGTAAGATGGAATGTCTACACGGCTTCCATCTACTAAGATGTGACCATGGTTTACTAATTGACGAGCTTGGCGGCGAGTACGAGCTAAGCCAAGACGATAAACAAGGTTATCAAGGCGAGATTCTAAAAGAATCATGAAGTTTTCACCATGTATACCAGGCATTTTACCAGAACGGTCAAAAAGGTTACGGAATTGACGCTCGTTTACTCCGTACATGTGACGAAGTTTTTGTTTTTCTTGCAATTGTAATCCGTATTCAGAAAGCTTTTTACGTTGGCCTGGGCCATGTTGACCTGGTGCGTAAGGACGCTTTTCTAATTCTTTACCTGTACCGCTTAATGAAATGCCTAAACGGCGAGAAATTTTCCAAGATGGACCTGTATAACGAGCCATAATGACTCCTCCTTTTGTATTTTAATGTTGTAAAATACAAACAGACCAACTCATACAATTATGCACATTTTGTTTTCATGTATCCTCGCTCTAGCAGCAGAGAGTTACACGATACACCTCTATGAGACAGAAGAGGAACAAAATGAAATCATCATTGCTGAATTGCTAAGCTGCATATTTTACACAACCTCCATTATATGTATTCTAACGATTGAAGTCAAGAGAATAAAAAAATCAAAAAACAAACTAGGTCAAAAGAACGAGATCTTCTCAAAGCTTTATAGGGAGAATTCTACATAATTAAGTAGGAAAATGCTTTGCCTATTAACCATCAAACTATGCTATAATTTTTTTTAGAAAGAAATTAGGAAAATTTTACTGGTTATAGGTGATTATATGTCAGATTTCTCTATGTTGATAAAATTAAAAGGTCTTTTCTTTGACTATTTTTCGTCCAATCAAGAGGTAAGGGATTTTCAAAAATTTATTACTTCTTTCATGTTCATTATTCAGAAGGAGTTAGAACTTGATTATGTGAATGTATGGAAAAGAGTTTCCAATCATACATATATGTTGCAAAATACAACCGGGTCACATCATGAAAAGCGAACAATTCAAATGGAATGCCCTCGACATCCAATTATGATAAGTGAGTTAGAAAATAAAGCTTATCTAGTTAATTCAGATGGACAAGATTGTCCAATAGTTATTGAGTTACAAGGAATAGGTAAACATGTTAATGGTGATGAAGAGTGGGGGAAACAGTTGTCACTAATTTGCTTTTCTATTATGGAATTCGGATATAATCAACATTTACAATATGTTCAGAAACAACGGTTTAAAGAGCTATTTACTGCTACGGAAAGACTTCACTCTTCTATGCAAAAAGAAGAAGTTTTAGCACATCTTTACGAAATAATAAGCAATATATTTCCAAACTCATCCTATCATTTCCTTTTATCAAATGATTACGAACTCAGCCAAGATATTCCAGTGAAGGATTTAGAATTAGAATTAAATACAAATGAAGAAGCAATGATTGCTTTTCTTTCAGGTAATGTTCAGCAAAAGACGATTGATGACAATCAGAATTTGTATTTTCCGATTAGTGGAATGCAAGGGGTATATGGCATTATCCACTTATCTGTGTCTAAGAATCATTTCATAATAGATGATCATGATCGAATGTTTATTGAGCATATTTCAAAAGCAGGTGGCAAAGCTTTGGAAAATGCAAAACTATATGAACAGTCAAAAAGATTAATCAACGACTTGCAGCTTATTAATGAAACGTCCCAAAAGATTAATAAAGAACTTCGCATCTCAGATACGATAAAATATATGATTGATCAAATGATTCAATCTTTTTCGGCAGATGAAACGGCGTTTTTTTATTTGAAAGAAGATGGAGATGTTTCATTGTTACCAGGAAGTACATCGTTTTTCAACAACCGTTCCTCTAGTAGGTATGTCCAGTTTGTTTTAAAACGTATTCAAAAAGAAAAAGAAGGACTTTTTATTGGGGATTTATCAAATTATTTACAAAAATGCCGTTATCAATCGTTAATGGCAGTTCCGATGATTGAGAGTGAGAATTTAAAGGGATTTGCACTTGTATTACACAAGGAGCCGTATGCATTTACGTTCGATATGTATAAATTAATGCAATCTTTAATTTATCATTCAACACTTGCTTTTATTAACTCTATGTTACGTGAAGAACTTGAAATGCTTGTCATTACAGATCAATTAACGAAACTGTTTTCCCGAAAGTTTTTAGATGAAGAAATTAAAAAGTCCATGAAACGGGACGCTAGAGGCGTTTTTATATTAATAGATATAGATAATTTTAAACAAATTAATGATACGTATGGACATCAAGCTGGAGATGAAGTGATTTGCCAAGTTGCGAAAATAATAAAAGAGAATATTCGAGACGGTGACATTGGGGCTCGGTGGGGGGGAGAAGAACTAGCAATCTATTTGCCAAAGGCTGAATTAGAGGCAGGTTTATTAGTGGCAAACCGACTTGTAGCATCTGTCCAACAATTAACGAATCCAAAAACGACCATATCGTGTGGTGTATCGTTCTGGGATATGAAGAAACAGGATACAGCAAAACTTCTTTTTAAGCGTGCGGATGATGCATTATATTTAGCGAAAAATAGTGGGAAAAACTGTGCTTTCACAGAGAAAGATTTACCATGATTAATTTTTCGACAGTTTGAGTAACAGTGTTAAAAAACAACCGGTTGGTTGTTTTTTATTTTTCTATGATAGAAAACGCTTTCAAAAAGGAGACTTTTCACATAAAATGGTATCGAAAGGGAAAGGAGATGGGGATTGTGAGAAAGTACCAATTTGAAACAGAAATGATTCATAGTTTAATTGAAAAACAGGACCATTACAAAAGTTTAACGCCTCCCATTTATCAAACATCTACCTTTGTTTTTGATAATGCTGAACAGGGACAGGCAAGATTTAGCGGAGAAGAAGAAGGCTTCATTTATTCAAGGTTGTCCAATCCGACCGTTCGTGAACTTGAACAAAAGCTTGCCCGTTTAGAAAAAGGGGAAGATGCATTAGCTTTTAGTTCAGGAATGGGAGCTGTTTCAGCTGTTTTAACAACATTAACGAAGACGGGAGACCATATTTTATGTTCCAAAGGGGTATATGGATGTACGTTTGGACTCTTACAAATGTTAAAGGAAAAATATAATATTCAACATTCTTTTCACCGTTTAATAGATGAGGAAGAAATTGAACGTGCCATACAAAAGAATACGACATGCATCTATGTAGAAACACCTATTAATCCAACAATGGAAATCATTCATTTAGAAGCAATTGTCCGGGTAGCGAAAAAATATTCAATTCCAGTAGTTGTTGATAATACGTTTAGTTCCCCGTATTTGCAAAACCCATTGACGATTGGATGTGATGTCGTGATTCATAGCGCGACGAAATATATATGTGGTCATGGGGATGTCATTGCTGGAATTGCTGTCGGAAGGAAAGAATTCATTCAACTCGTATCGAATACGGCACGTAAAGATATAGGGGCGACCATTTCCCCATTTGATGCATGGTTGTTGTTACGTGGGTTGAAAACATTGTCAATTCGTATGGATCGCCACTGTGAAAATGCTATGAAAATAGCAGAACAGCTCACTTGCCATCCAGCAGTTGAAGATGTTTACTACCCTTATTTACCTGAACATCCGCAATACGAACTTGCTAAAAAGCAAATGTCAAAAGGAGGAGGGCTTATTACTTTTAAAATAAAAGGTGCAGATTTAAATCAAACACAACAGTTTATGAATTCATTAGAGCTCATCAAGATTGCTGTTAGTTTAGGAGATGCGGAAACATTAATTCAACATCCTGCCACGATGACACACGCTGTTGTTGACGATGAAGAGAAAAAGAGAATGGGGATTACAAATAATATGGTTCGATTATCAATCGGATTAGAAGCATGGCAAGACATATGGTTTGATTTAGAACAAGCACTTGGATTGAAAAAAAATAAGCCGGAGTAAGATATTCCGGCTTATTTTTTTACAAAAACTGTCCAAGCGTTTCAACGAATTTTTCTAAATAGTGCTCATCTATTTCGTCAAAACGGTCTTTTATTGGACTGTCGATATCTAAAACACCGAATAATTCATTTCCAAGAACAATTGGCACGACAATTTCCGACTTTGAGGCAGCGTCACATGCGATATGGCCCGGAAATTGATGAACGTCTGCAACTCGTTCTGTTTTTCTGTTTGCAGCCGCTGTACCACAAACTCCTTTTCCAAATGGAATTCGAACACAAGCAGGGAGACCTTGGAACGGACCAAGTACTAATTCATTCTTTCCATCCTCTTTTAAATAAAATCCAACCCAGTTAATTTCATCAAGAAAATGATTTAACAAGGCCGCGGCATTGGAAAGGTTGGCGATTTTATTCGTTTCACCTTGAAGGAGAGCTTTGAGTTGTTGTAAGACTAATCCATAGTTCTCTTGTTTCGATCCGCTATATTTTTCTACATGAAACATAAAAATATCCCCCTTTTCTTAAGTTTTATAGACAATATAGAAAAATGTTGTCGAGAAGTTCATGAAGGAATTATTCCTCTTTTATGGAAGTTAATCATATACCTACTTGCGAAAGTAAAGGAGTGAAGCCAATGCCTAGTAACTCCAGCTTAACGAAAGAAAAAATTGTAGATGCTGCGATTGCTTTGTTCAATACAAAAGGGTATTCAGGTACCTCTGTGCGCGAAATAGCCGAAAAAGCGAATGTGAATGTTGCCCACATTTCTTATTATTTTAAAGGAAAAGGTGGATTGTTAGAGTATTTAGTTTCGCAATTTTATGAAGGCTATTTATTAATAATTAGCACAGATCATCCTCATATTGCATCGGGATCAGCTAAAGACGTGTTAAATCAAATGATTTGGGATATTTTAAAATATCAACAGAAACACCGTCAACTCACGCGTTTTGTATATAGAGAATTAACATTAGATACCGTTTTAATAAGGGAAGTGATGACGACGTATTTAGCAAAGGAAAAGTACTTCATCCGAAACATTTTAGAAAAAGGGATAACAGATGGTGAATTTCACCATGTATCCATCTCATATATGATTCTTCAATTAAAAAGTTTACTAAATATGCCGTTCCTTCAATCTCACTATTTGTCTGAAGTGTTACATGTTCATGTTCATGAGGAATACTTTATTAAACATTATTATCATGACATTCTTTCTTGGTTGGAAAATTTTTTGTACAAAAAAACAGTAGAGAAGGTTGCCTTATAATGTTCTTTCAAATTTTTTATAATCAATTCCAACATCCTTAGCGTTATGGGCATCTGATCCATAAATGAGCGGGATGTTTTCTTTTTTGGCCATTTCAATAATTGAAAGGGTTGGATATATTTCACCACAATACTCTTTTCTTAAACCAGCCACATTAACATCTAATTGCATACTCTGTTTAGCCATTTCAACGATAATTTTTTGAATAAGGTGGTGATGAGTATCTTGTACTGGAAAAAGCTTTAGAAATTTACGAACAAGTGTTAAATGTCCGATTCTGCGAGGTTTATATGAACCTAAATCAGCTACGACTGCTTCATAAACGGTTTCATAGTAATGTTTGTATACGTTTGAAGTACTCCCTAATCGTTGAACAAGTTTTTCGAAAGTATAATGGTCGAAATCTACACAAAAATATTGATCATCTGCTTTTAAAAAATGGACAGATAAAATACTGTCATCTAAGAACTGACCAAACTCGTTTAGAAATTTTTTTGTTTCAGGTTCAAATCCAGAAATATAATCGACTTCAAGTCCAGTCTTTATGTCGATGTATTTTTGATACTCTTTTTTTAATGCTTCAATCGTTTCGAAATATTCAGCTAAATGATGGAAGGACATCGCGCTGTCTTTATCAGGTGTAGGATCGATAAAGCCGTCCGGTAAAGGTGCATGTTCTGTAAATGAAATGGATGTAAAGCCGTTTCGTATAGCTTGCTCGACATAGGATGCAAACGAATCTGAAGACCCATGTGGACAAAATGGTGTATGAACATGTCCATCTTTTCTATACATCACGATCACCTCTTAATGAAAAATTTTTCTTGAAATTTGACAAAGATCGTTATTTCATAACCATTTGTTATCTCCTTGAGAATGCTTGAATCACAACAAGATTTTATTAGAAAAAATTAAAAAATTTGATCAAAAATTGTCGTTTACATGGTATCATAAAAACATTGATAAAAACATCTTTTTCGCTTCTCATTTGAATTTTTTCTCCTTACTAATAAGGAAACAAATGATAAAATGAAAGATGGACTGATTAATAATAACTTAGTTTTCTACATATACGATCAGAAAAAATGAAAGTGGATTCATCTGTTTGGCTGAACATCAGTGTGGGATAAAGAAGAACCGCGCTGAATAAAAGGAATATATTCCCTAGAATGGTGATTAGAGCAAGGGGGCTCATTATGGAAGTAGTAATTGGCTTAATCGTGTTTATATTTCTTACTTTTGGAACGGGATCTTACTTTAGAAGAAATATTTATAAAGAAGTGGATCGGTTAGAAAAGTGGAAAATTGATATTATGAACAAATCCATAATGGATGAATTTTCTAAAGTAAAAGAACTAAAAATGACCGGACAAGCGGAAGAAATGTTTGAAAGATGGCGTAAGGAATGGGATGAAATTATTACGAGTCAACTTCCGAAAGTGGAAGAACTTCTTTTTGACGCAGAAGAATGCGCTGATAAATACCGGTTTAAAAAATCTAAACAAACACTTATACATATTCAAACTGCTTTAAAGGAAACGGAAGAACAGATCGACAAAATTATAAAAGAAATCAATGACTTAGTTTCATCAGAAGAAAAGAATCGTGTAGATAGTGAAGAGGCAAAGAAACTTTTTAAAAAACTAAAGAAAAGCTTAATCACACAAAGTCATGCATTTGGCAATACTCAAGAAAAGCTAGAAAATCAGTTGTATGAATGTGCAGAAGGATTGAAGCGCTTTGAAATGGAAACAGAAGCAGGGAACTATTTGCTTGCAAGAGAAGTTTTATTAGAGCAAAAAGGGATTTTAACGAAATTAGAAAGAAAAATGGAAGATATACCGAAATTTCTAACAGAATGTCAAACTGTTATACCTCAAAAGCTCCAAGAACTTCGCTTAGGGTATAAAGAAATGCAAGAAAAAGGATATGTACTTCCCCACATTGATATTGAAAAAGAAATACAGAAAATGAATAAATCGCTTGAAACGTTTAAGGAGCAATTAAACGAAGCGAATATGGACGGTTTGAACGAAGGATTTGAGGAATTAAACGACATGATTGAAGCGTTATATGACATGTTAGAAAGTGAAGTATACGCTTCTCACTTTGTGAAAACAGAAACAGTTTCAACGGGTCAGAAACTTCAAGAACTAATTAAAGAAAAGCAAGAAACGAAGCAAGAAGCGAATTTAGTTAAACAGACTTACGAGCTAACGGAAGATGATGTTGAAAAGCTGAGAGAAATTGAAAAAAATATACAACATCTTCAAAATCAGTATCAACAAATTGTAGCAAACATTGAAAAGCCACATGTTGCTCATAGCGTGTTGAAGGAAGAGTTGGAAGAGTTTCATCGTCAACTTGAAGAGACGAAAGAAGAACACGAAAAATACCGGCAAATGCTTTATGCATTAAGAAAAGATGAACTAGAAGCACGAGATAAAGTAGCAGAATTAAAAAGAATTATGAGTGAAATTAAACGTTCTATTCAAATAAGCAATGTTCCTGGACTTCCGGTACGGTTTTTAGATCAGATTCAAGCTGCACAAGACGCACTCGGTAAGGTGTATACAAAATTAAGCGAAGCTCCATTGAATATGGTAGCTGTGCATCGCGACTTAGAAGATGCTGTAACTGTTGTGAACACGTTAAAAACAGAAACAGAAGAAATGATTGAGCAAGTGTATTTAGTAGAAAAAGTCATCCAATACGGAAATAGGTATCGCAGCCAAAATGAAATGCTTGACTACCAGTTAAAAGAAGCGGAGCAGCAGTTTCGGAATTTTGAATATAGTAAATCACTCGAACAAGCAACCGCAGCGATTGAAGCTATTGAACCAGGAGCAATTGAAAGAATTCAATCTATCTTAGAAGAAGACTTAAAAGTGAAAAGCTAAAGGGGTGTGCATAGATAGGTAAACCCTTTAGCTTTTTCGTTTAAAACAAGACCGTGCTTGTTGCACGGTCTTGTTTTTCATTTTAAGATTAGAATCTTTATCATTTTGAGGGGGAATGGAGTTTTCGGTGTCTAGCGAAAACTACCTCCCCCCTCGAGTCAAAAGTGATATCGTAAAAGCAAAAAGCGCTTTTCCTCGTGAGAACAGTTTTGTCTGAGGTTGATCAAAGCGCTTTCACTTTTCTTAATTTGCTTCTTTTAACCGTGAAGAAGGATGTGTACGGAATAAGGAAATAATATAACCAATAAAAGCTCCGATGATTGCCGGAACAAGCCAGCCGACACCTAAATCAAATAGTGGTAAAAAGCCAAACGTGTTATTTAAAGGCTCCACTAAGATTTTTGCTGTTTTCAGCCCATCTACTATACTAGCGATACCTGTAAAGAAAAGGCTGTATCCGTATACTTCTGCACGACCTTTAAAAAGATTGTCTAAAAATGATAAAGCAATTAATACGATGGCTAACGGATAAATCGCTACTAAAACTGGAATCGAGAAGCTAATCAATTGTGTTAGTCCGATGTTTGCCACTATGGCACTAAAGAGTGTAATAATGAATACAGATGTTTTATATGAAATTGGCAATACTTTTGCAAAGAAAGAAGAGCAAGATGAAATAAGACCGACACTTGTTGTGATACAAGCAAACGTAATGGCAAGTCCTAAAACGATATTCCCAAAATAACCAAATAAATAATTGGCTGAACCAGATAATATCGCTCCACCATTTGCTGCTATGCCAATCGCATCGACGCTTGTAGCTCCTAAATATCCTAAGGACACATAAACAAGTGCTAGCCCGACAGCAGCAATAATACCTGCCTGAATCGAAACTTTAGTAATTTCTGAACGACTTGATACGCCTCTATGTTTAATGGTATTAATCACGACAATGCCAAAAACTAAAGCAGCAATGGTGTCCATTGTTAAGTAGCCTTCTAAGAAACCTTTAAAAAATGCCCCATTTATATACTCTTCTTGTGGTGCTTGCGGTGTTCCCATTGGATCAATAAATGCTTTTATAAGCAGGAACCCTAGTATAATAAGTAACATTGGAGTTAATAATTTCCCTATATGATCAACAAGCTTACTCGGATTCAATGACAACCAAAAAGAAATGCTGAAGAAAATGATTGTAAAAATGAATAGAGCAGCTCCGTTATTACCAACCGCTTCTGATAAAAATGGAAGAACACCAATTTCGTAGGCCACAGTACCTGTTCTCGGAATACCGAAAAATGGTCCTAATGCTAAGTACATAATAAACGTAAAAATGACACTAAAAACAGGATGAACACGATTGGCTAAACCTTGCAAATCATTTCCAGTCCGACCGATAGCAACGATGCCTAATAGTGGCAACCCAACGCCTGTAATTAAAAAGCCGAGAATTGCTGGCCATAAATGTTCACCAGCTGCTTGACCTAAAGCTGGTGGGAAAATTAAATTTCCTGCACCTAAAAATAAGGCAAATAACATTAATCCAATCACAAGAACTTCTTTTATTGAAAGTTTTTGAGTAGTCATGTAAAATCCTCCTAATGTAACGAAAAATAAGGAATAGTCTGACAAGTTTTTATGAATCCGTTTTCATCCTAACACATTTACTATGAAATTTGTCGAAAATAATAAAAGTTTTAATATTGGTTATTTTCAGACATTCATAATGTTGCTCACGTAGTTGCATAAATCTTTCTCATTATCTTAACTTATGTTAATATATTTGATTGCATAGTGTACAAATTATACTTGGAGGAGCAAACTTACATGCTTTACTTAGATAATAGTGCCACGACAAAACCTTACCCTCAAGTCATTGACACATATCGGCAAGTATCTGAAAGTTTTTTTGGAAATCCTTCTTCCATTCATAAATTGGGTATACAAGCTGAACAATTATTAACGAAAGCTCGAAAGCAAGTTGCCTCTCTTCTTCATATACAGGAACGAGAAGTTATTTTTACATCTGGTGCAACAGAAGGAAACAATTTGGCGCTTAAAGGCGCTGCATTTGCTTTAAAAGAAAAGGGAAACCATATTATCACGACAACAATTGAACATCCTTCCGTTAGTGAAGCTACGAAGCAGTTAAAAGAACAATTCGGTTTTGATATCACATATGTTCCAGTAGATGAAAATGGATTTGTGACAGTTGAACAAATTGAAAAGGAAATTAGAGATGATACAATAATCGTCTCTTGTATGCATGTGAACAATGAAATCGGCACGATTCAACCGATTAATGAAATCGGAAACATGCTGAAAAAATATCGAAATATTGTATTTCATGTTGATCATGTACAAGGTGTATGTAAAGTTCCTCTAAATATAAGAGAAGCAAATATCCATTTGTGTACGATTTCAGGACATAAATTTCATGCTTTAAACGGTACTGGTGTTTTATTTATTCGTGATAAAACTCCACTTGTACCGCTATTTTCAGGTGGTTCTCAAGAAAATACGTTAAGACCAGGTACTGAAAGCTTAGCGGGGGCAGTCTCATTGGCAAAAGGACTACGATTAGCTTTACAACAATATGAACAAAATAAACAAAAACTTTTCGAAGTGAAAAAATATTTGCTTAAACTTCTTGACCAAATGGATGATGTCGTTATTAACACACCGAAACATCATTCAGCTCCACACATCATTAATTTTTCAATACCAGGAATTAAAGCTGAAGTTCTTGTTCATATGCTTGAAGAACATGATATTTACGTTTCAACAACATCAGCTTGTTCTTCAAAATTGAAATCAACAAGTAAAACCCTTCTCGCGATGGGACGTTCACAGGCCGTTGCCGAAAGTTCAATTCGAGTGAGTTTGTCTTACGAACATACAAAAGAAGATATGGAAAAATTTTCAATTGTATTAACGGATAGTATTCAAAAATTAAAAAAAATAATGGGGTTATAAATTATGCAATATGATCACATTCTAATTAGGTATGGAGAAATCTCTTTAAAAGGGAAAAATCGCAAACAATTTGTAGATAGATTAAAACGAAATGTGAAACACATGTTAAAAGATTTTCAATCACTTGAATATAGAGCTAACCGCGACCGTTTTTTCATTAAATTAAATGGAGAAGATGGCATTCATGTAGCAGAAAAAATCCAACACATATTCGGTATTCAGTCTTTCAGTTTAGCATTAAAAACAGAAACGGATTTAGATGCGATCAAGCAAACAGCGTTAGAAGCTGTTAAACAACTATACAAGCCAGGAGACACTTTTAAAGTATCTGCAAAAAGAGCAGACAAAACGTTTCCGTTAACATCCGATGAATTAAATTATGAACTTGGTCGCCATATTCTTATTCATACGAATGATTTAACAGTAAATGTCCATCAGCCAACGATTAACGTTCGAGTGGAAGTTCGTAGTGATGCAACTTACATTATGTGTAAAGATTATAAAGGTGCAGGAGGCCTTCCGGTAGGTTCAAGTGGAAAAGCTATGCTGATGATTTCTGGTGGAATTGATAGCCCTGTAGCAGGGTACTTATCGATGAAACGTGGGTTAAAGCTAGAAGCGGTTCATTTTTTTAGCCCTCCATATACGAATGAACGCGCAAAGCAAAAAGTTATCGACCTTGTTTCAAAACTAACGGAGTATGGTGGAGAAATTACGTTACACATCGTGCCGTTTACAACCATACAAGAAACTATACAAAAATATATTTTGAAAAATTATACGATGACATCTACACGTCGATTGATGTTGCAAATTGCTGATAAATTGCGTGCTAAAAACGATGCATTAGCGATAATTACAGGTGAGAGTTTAGGGCAAGTAGCGAGTCAAACATTAGAAAGTATGTATACAATCAATGAAGTCACATCCACACCTATTTTACGTCCGTTGATTGCAATGGATAAAACGGAAATTATTGAGATCGCAGAAAAAATTGATACGCTAGATATTTCGAATCGCCCATATGAAGATTGTTGTACAATCTTTACACCAGCGAGTCCAAAAACAAAACCGAAAGTGGAGAAAGTTCAAAAATACGAAAGCTATGCTGATTTTGAGCCACTCATTCAAGAGGCTGTTGAAAAAACAGTTACGATTAAACTATCACAAAATAAGAAAGCACAAATAGAGAAAGAGATGGAAGATTTGTTATAATATACCTCTCTTCGTAATCATTACCACGTAAATGCTTGTATGAAGGTATATGTTTTTTCACACTCTATAAACACAAGGAGGTGAAAACATATGCCACAAAATAATCGTTCAAATACAAATCAATTAGTTGTACCTGGTGCACAACAAGCGATTGACCAAATGAAGTATGAAATTGCTTCTGAGTTTGGTGTGAATCTTGGAGCTGAAACAACTTCACGTGCTAACGGATCAGTTGGTGGTGAAATTACGAAGCGCCTCGTTGCTTTAGCGCAGCAACAAATGGGTGGAACTTACCAATAACAATCAAATAATATGGCTATATAGCGGGGACAATACGTCCCCGCTTTCTATATGTTATCCAAGAAAAATGGAGGCGAAATAAATGGAACACCAAAAATTTGATATGAGAGAAGAAGGGTATGAACAAAATCAGCCGATGCAAAAATCTAAAAAGCAAGGGAGGAAGCGTCGAAACGAGCCGAAAAATGCCGAAAATTCAAATGAACAAAGTTAGCAAAATATTATTCAAAAATTTTAAAATATTATATATAATTAAATTGTAGTTTAAAAAAGGGGAGGAGAAAATATGGCAAAGGGGTTAATAGCACCTGAACGTTACAATTTAGTAGAAGAAGTAGAACATTTTGCAAAAATGAATCCAGAAAAACTTGCAATATTATGGGAAAATGAAAATGGGGACCGCGAAGAAATTACGTACGGAGAGTTAATGAAAAAAGCGAATCGGATTGGAAATGCTTTATTATCAAAGGGTTTAGACGTTGGAAATAAAGTACTAGTCATGATTCCTCGCCTAATTGATGCTTACGCAACGTATATAGGAGCATTAAAAGCAGGGCTTGTTGTCATTCCGTGTTCAGAATTGTTAAGAACAAAAGATTTACAGTATCGTGTTACACATGGAGATGTGAAGGCAATTGTAAGCTTTGCTTCATATACGAATCAATTTGAATTACTTGATCAATTTGATGAGCTCATCAAGTTTTCGGTAGGAGGAGAGAAATCAGGATGGGTATCGATTGAAACGATAAGCAGCGAAATGAGTGAAGAGCTACCGATGGGAGAAACATTACGCGATAGCCAAGCCTTTCTATCTTATACGTCTGGAACAACAGGAAATCCAAAAGGAGTTGTTCATACACATGGTTGGGCGTATGCTCATTTACGTACAGCAGCTAAAAACTGGCTCTGCATCAGTGAAAATGATAAAGTATGGGCAACAGCTGGTCCTGGGTGGCAAAAATGGATTTGGAGCCCATTCCTTTCCGTTTTAGGCTCAGGTGCAACAGGATTCGTTTATCAAGGTCGTTTTGAACCGAAAAAATATTTGGAGCTATTAGAGAAGCAGCAAATAAATGTATTATGTTGTACACCAACGGAGTATCGTTTAATGGCAAAAGTAGAAGGGTTATCAAACTATAATTTATCTACTCTTCATAGTGCGGTATCAGCAGGAGAACCATTAAACCGTGAAGTGATTGATACGTTCCAAAAGCACTTTAACGTTGAAGTGCGTGATGGCTATGGTCAAACAGAAAACACGTTATTAGTAGGCGTATTAAAAGGAATGGAAATTAAGCCAGGTTCGATGGGGAAACCGACTCCAGGCAATCATGTAGAGATTATTGACGAAGAAGGAAGACTTTGTGAAATAGGTGAAGTAGGAGATATTGCTGTACATGTATCAACGCCAGCATTATTTAAAGAGTATTACAAAGACCCTGAACGTACAGCTATGCAATTTAGAGGCGATTACTATATTACAGGTGACCGTGCACGAAAAGATGAAGATGGTTATTTTTGGTTTGAAGGGCGCGGAGATGACATCATTATTAGCTCTGGCTATACGATTGGGCCGTTTGAAGTCGAGGATGCTCTTGTTAAACATCCTGCTGTTAAAGAATGTGCCGTCGTTGCTAGTCCTGATGAAGTAAGAGGTCATGTTGTAAAAGCTTTCATCGTATTACAAGATGGAGTGGATGAAAAGGATCCGAATTTAATTCCAATGCTACAAGACCATGTAAAACAATTAACAGCGCCTTATAAATACCCACGAAAAGTGGAATTTGTAGACGAATTACCGAAAACAACTTCTGGAAAAATCCGCCGTATAGAATTAAGAAAGCAAGAATTAGAGAAAGCGAACGCATAACAACAAAAAGTCTGCCGTGTATTCGGCAGACTTTTTGTTGTTAGAAGAGCTATTGACCTCCCTGTTCACTTTATTCAATTCTTCATGATAAAAAGGTTCGTTTTACTTTTTGCCAGAAAGAATTATCTTTTAATTTAACGGTTTTAATTTTTTTAGATCCGAGTGAAATGTCAATATTTTCAACGTGGCGAATACTTAACGCTTCGTTGTCCATCCCAATAACAGGATAGTCGTTCCCATCTTGGACAACTTTTAATCTTAATTTCCGTTCTCCGCTTAATATGAACGAAGACCCAAGTGTTCGGTATCGATTATTATTTAAAGAAGCGAGTTCACTTACTTGTAAGCTTTCAAGCATAGGATCAACAACAGAACCGTTTACTGACTTATTATAAGCGGTACTTCCAGTAGGGGTTGCAATAATCATACCGTCCCCTCGGAATGTCTCAAAGTGAAGGTCATCAATATACACATCGAGTACAAATGTTTTAATAATACTTGATTTCACGGTACATTCATTTAAACAATGGAAAACGGTTTTCCCATCAATCGTTACGTCAATAATCGGATATCGGCGAACTTCCACTTTTTCTTGTTGCATTTGTTCTACCATTTTGTCTTTTTCATCGATATGGAAGTCGCAATATAAGCTTGCCGCTCCTTCTGCTGCAATTCCTATGTATAGACAATCATCCCTAAAATTTGTCTTCCGTACAGCCTGTAAAAAAGTACCATCCCCGCCGATGCTCACGATAATATTGGCTTTTTTGGCATCATCCACTATCGTAAAGTCATATTTTTCGGCAAGTTTGATTAATTCGGAAACTTTTGTTTGTAAAGATTCGTCTTTTTTGTAGAAAAAATATACGTTGCGTCGATTATCCATATAGAACCTCCTCACTTGTTGGAAAGTTTCTCCACAATTACTTTGAATAATGTTACAATACATATGGTGTTTCTATTTTACCATTAAATACGCAACATGTTTAGAAAAGGTATTAAGGAGAGTGATGGTTGGTGAACGGTAAAAGGTGGGCAGCCTTAGGAATTGCTGCTGTATTATTTTTCATATCTACTGTTATGAGCATTATGTCCATTGCGTTGGAAGAGAGTCCATTCTCAAACGAATTGTTAGAGGACAGCTTGTTTTCTGAGGATGTGATTGAAGAAGGAAATATTCATGAAAAAATAGCCGTTTTAGAAGTGAATGGAGTCATTCAAGATACAGGAGAAGAGGACGTTGCCTCCTTTTTTGGAAACGTAGGCTATCAACATCAAAAGTTTTTACAAATGATTGATGAAGCTGGCGAAGACTCTGATGTGAAGGGAATTATTTTGCGCGTGAATTCCCCTGGTGGTGGTGTTGTTGAAAGCGCGGAAATACATAAAAAATTAATGGAATTGAAAGAGAAGTATGATAAGCCGATTTACGTTTCGATGGGAACAATTGCTGCTTCAGGTGGTTATTATATCTCTACAGCGGCAGAGAAAGTGTTTGCTGCTCCGGAGACATTAACAGGCTCGTTAGGTGTTATTATGCAAGGGATAAACTATAGTGAGCTTGCTGAAAAATACGGTGTAAAGTTTGAAACAATTAAAAGTGGTGCATACAAAGATATTATGTCGCCAACGCGTGATATGACAGAAGAAGAGCGAAAAATTATGCAAAAAATGGTAGATAATGCGTATGACGGATTTGTGAAAGTCATTTCAGAAGGAAGAAACATGTCAGAAAGTACAGTAAGGAAAGTTGCTGACGGGAGAGTGTACGATGGCCGTCAAGCAAAAGAGTTAAAATTAGTAGATGATTTAGCTTATTTTGACGATGTCATTCATATTATGAAAGAAGACTTAGGGATCGATCGTCCGCACGTTTTTAAATATGACTCTACTTTAGGATTTGAATCTCTGTTTACAATGAGTGCGCAAAAAATATTTGCTGACGACATTGAATCAACTCTTCTTTATAAGTTTGTTAGTCAGCCAAACTCACCACGTCTTATGTATCTTTACGCGGAATAAGGGAGGTGTAGCGTGTGGATGCAACATTTGAAGAGTTAAAAAATGAAAATGTTTCAACTAATAATTATGTAAATCCGTCATATCATTATGCCGGGTTTTGGATGCGCTTTTGGGCGTATTTACTCGATCTCATCGTCATTAGCAGTGTTATTCGTTTATTTATTAACCCTATTTTTCATTTATTGGACTTGGAAAAAAATACGTTTATGTTTTCAGGCTATAGTGTTATAAGTGCGATGATTTTCTTTTCCTACTTTATTTTTATGACAAAATTTTTCGGTCAAACATTAGGAAAAATGGTGTTTGGATTACGAGTTATTTCCTTACAATCGGACCGTCTCTCATGGATGGACGTACTATTTCGTGAATTGATAGGACGCTACATTTCCAAGACGATTTGGGGCTTATTATATTTAGTCGTTGCGTTTACTAAAAAGAAGCAAGGCATTCACGATTTGTTTGTTTCCACAACGGTTATACATGAAGAACGATAAGGATAAACCTGTCTATGACAGGTTTATTTTTTTGTAGAGGGGTGATAATGAATGCTGAAAGGGTGTGAGGGATAATGAATTGGGTTGTTTGGTCTCTCGTCATTCTCTTAGCATTTGTTATCCTATTAGCGATTACAAAATTAAACATTTCGATTGACTTGTTACATGACGGAGATAATGATCATTTTACGATTAAATTTCGAGCTCTGTTTGGTATCGTTCGTTATACTGTTAATATTCCTTTAGTAAAAGTAGATACAGAAGAAAAAGAAATTGTCATGAAGGAAGAGACGAGTATTGGTTCTGAAGGAAACAATGGGAAAAAGAAGCGAAAACGGATAACTCCACCTGATATTTTAGATCGTATACATGATATGAAAGAATTGGCGAATCATGTCATACATTTACATAAAATTGTTCGTCAGTTTCTACAAAACGTTTATATTGAAAAGTTTTATTGGCATACGTGCATTGGGACTGGTGATGCTGCTGAAGCCGGTATGATTTCGGGAGTAGCATGGTCGATAAAAGGAATCGTATTACAATGGATATCGCGTTATATGAAACTGAAGAAAAAACCTCTTGTATCGATTACACCTGACTTTTATCATCCCGTTTCGAAAACATCTTTAACATGTATGATTCATTTTCGTTTAGGGTATGCTATGTTAGCGGGATTACGTTTTGTGAAATATTGGGTAGGGGGAAGAGCGAAATTGAGGAAAAAATCGATCCCTCTATTAACAAAGGACGAAAAGAACGATCAGTCTGCATAAGGGAGGAGCTAAAATTGAGTGAACATCCTATACAAGGATTAATGAAAACAGCGATGGAAAACCTTCAGCAAATGATTGACGTGAATACAATCATTGGAGATCCTGTTGAAACACCAGATGGAAGTGTTATTTTAACGGTATCGAAAGTAGGCTTCGGCTTTGCCGCTGGTGGAAGTGAATTTAGCGGATCGACAAATGAAAACAAACAAAATAGTCAATACGGTGGAACCACAACCGATAAAAACAAACTACCATTCGGAGGAGGAAGCGGTGGCGGCGTTTCTATCACACCTATTGCTTTTTTAGTCGTTGGAACGAATGGTATAAAAATGCTTCATTTAGATGAAAATACACATCTCTACGAAAAATTATTAGATTTGGCTCCACAAACGATTGAAAAAATCCAAGCATTATTTAGCAAAAATGAACAAGAGAATCAACTAAAACAGGATGATATTGGACTTTAAGGACTGCCATAGCGGTCCTTTTTTTAATAATATGAAAGCTATATCTTCCCCCATTTTCATAAAACCTCAATACTTAAGGATTAGAACCTAATTTATGAAAATATGACCCAAAACATGAAAATAAAGCTCAATTATTGAAAATTACCCCCAATTTATGAAAATGAGCCCCAATAAAATAGAAAAACAGACTTCTGAACAAAGGCTCTTGCGATTTTGAACATGTTTATGGAAATAACCAATATTATTAATCGAATGTTTTGCATTTCGTATTTATTCAAGCTATAGTTGAAAATAGGTACATAAATAATGTAAGGGATTAAAGGAGGAATTTTAGATGGCAAATGTAACGTTTAAAGGCAATCCAGTGACTTTAGTTGGTTCTGAAGTAAAAGTTGGCGATCAAGCACCAGATTTTACAGTGTTAGCGAATGATTTATCTCAAGTAACATTAGCGAATTCGAAAGGACAAGTCCGACTCATTTCTGTCGTTCCTTCAATTGATACAGGTGTATGTGATGCGCAAACGCGTCGTTTTAACGAAGAGGCGGCCAAACTTGACAATGTGAAAGTATTAACAGTTAGCGTGGATCTTCCTTTTGCACAGAAGCGTTGGTGTGGAGCAAATGGTATCGACAACGTAGAAGTCCTGTCTGACCATCGTGACGTTTCCTTCGGAGAAGCATACGGTGTGCTTATTCAAGAGCTTCGTTTATTAACGCGTGCCGTGTTCGTTGTGAACAGTCAAGACGAAGTCACATATGTAGAATATGTTAGTGAAGCAACGAATCATCCAAATTACGAAGCAGCCATTGAAGCAGCTAAAGCGGTTCAATAATAAAGCGAAAGGGCTATCTCATAAGTTAAATTTTTGGCTTCCTTAGAGATGCCCCTTTTCACTTATTAATTACATTTCCAGTTTTGACGAAGATTCCTTTTTAAAGAATTCCTTCACTATTGTATTACTTTAATAGCTAGGAATCATTCCTTCTACAATTTTATACATCAGAAACTCTTTCTAAGACGAGATACCCAATCTACGATGTTTCAGCTCTGAGGAATAAAAATTCATCGAGATAAAATTCAAGAAATCACCCTCTATAATGTGTTAAATTTGAGATGATTTAACTGGATGAATACAGTGCAAAAGCATGTTTTAGGGGGATTTTATTTTGGCTACACGAAAAGAAGAACGGGAACAGGAAAAAGAAACAAATTATTTTTTCGAGTTCGCAAAAATACAGAAACATTTCTTCAAAGAGTTCATTGATCAATTGAAAACGTAAAAAAGACCATCGCTCACAAAGTTATATTACGTATGGTGCAGAAATCTTTTATATATGATGATATTGGAAAACATGACAGGTTTGATATCTATGAGAAGTATGAGTGGCAGCTTTAATAAAGAGGAATGTATTAAGAATGTCAGAGTGCTGCTGAATTTAGCAATGGAAGAACTTCCTCATTATGATACAGTTAATAACTTTCTCTCTAGCCTTGATATTCGTGAACTAGAAAAAATCAGAACGTATATGATAAAAGAATTATTGAGAAATAGATTCTTCGAACAGAACAGAATAAAAGAAAAGTACTGGGGAGTGATCGTGGATGGAACAGGGTTACATAATGTCGCGTTTCCTTAATATCAATACGAGATTAATGATTGCTTCATAAAGTTCAATCAAAGGTTTTTGGAGTCGTATCGTCGACACCTCTTGCTTATAAAAACCGAAACAAAAACAGTCAGGAAGCACGTCTTTTCTATACGTTCCCCTAATCTTGCACCAGTAACCTTAAAAAAATGAAATTGAGGAATACAATGTAATCTCAAGACTCCTTCTTTCATTGATCAGCTTCCCTTTTTGTTCTTGTAATGAATAAATACGATTTGATAGCTGTTGGCACAGGGATTGTAAGTCTTCCTGTGCTTTTTCTCCAGATTTCCCTTTCCAACTCTGCAATTCGTTATACTCTTTCACAGCAAACTGTAATCCGTCTATCAGTTCTTCAATAACGTCATCTAATTTCCTTTCTGCTAGTTCAAGACTTTCGATGGTATTCCTAACGATACGTCTATCCTCATACATAAAATCCGATCGATTCATCATGTGATCATCCTTTTATTTCAGAAGCTCGTTGTTGGTCCACGGACTTAAAATCATTCGCTTTTTGCTCAATGAAGTCGCCAATTTCTTTAGACGTTTTGGTATACCACTCTTTGTGAGCATATAGGTCTTCACATATCTCATCAATAAGTGGAATGACAAAAGACGTGTAGGCGTTTTTGGCCTGATCTTTCACATCAGCAATGGCTGAAATCGCCGTGGGAATGTTTTGAGTGTGCAGTTGAGGGACAAAGCGAATATTGGCCCCTTTTGTCGCAATGATGTCTGGGTCAAGTTCAATACTTCTCCCACTAACATGGTTTGGCGAATACATGATGATTTTTTTTGTTTTGGCATCGATCAGTAAGTTTTTAAAATTCCCGAATGAATCAAATGCAAAATTACCTAATCCATGATAATCGGGTTCGCCAATGGAGTCCAAACATCGCTTTATTGGGCGGTCTTTATCGGCATTCGCAACCTCAAATGTTTCATCGATATAAACCGTTCTCCCTACATGAGCGTCGGCACCAAAAGCACCGGCACCAATCGAGTCGTTAGGATGTACATAGGCTACGATATTAGGATCAAAACCCCCATTTTTTGCTTTTCTTTGTAAGTCACCCGGGAGCAATTCTACGATGCTCGGTGTACTAAAACTCACACTTTTTACATGGTGAATCGCCGCAACGTATTCAGCCAATGCACCTCCTAACGAGTGCCCCGTAACAGAAATCGTATAGCCATCGAGATTTTTCTTTGCATATTTCTTAACGTCTCTCATAAGGTGATCGGCTTGAGTGAATTGACTGCTTTCAATGTCTTTTTTTAAAGCCTTGCGATTAATTAAATCAAAGGAAGGGGAGGCGTATTCATTTTTGTTTAGTTTTTCCAATAATTCTTTATTGCGTTTAAGATGATGAAAGACGACATCCTTAACGTCTGTAACAACATCCGCTGTTCCTTCTCCGGAAACCTCGTTGCCTTGCGTTCCTCTAAATGCGACCACGACTTCTTTCATTTCATTATTTACATAAATTGTAGCGTCAAAGCCTGTTTTTGGTTCATGTAAAACGGTACCTTCGAGTTTTAAAGGTCGCCATATCTCTATTTCGCCTGATTTATACACTTTATATGTCTTCGGATTGGGCTTGTATGCTTGTTCTGCAAGTGTATGGTATGTGCCATCTGAAATTTTACTCATTCGTGCTACCCACCTTTTATCAGATGTTATATGATAGACCTATAAATATTTTCCAATAATTCAACAAGGAGTGCAATGATAAATTGAAACATTTTCCTCTAAAGCTAGTACTTCTGATTTGTGTATTATTAGGAGGTTGTCAGATGAATGAGAGTAAACAAAAAGAAGAACAAATGTTAAAAAAAGCGGGGGAAATCGCAATTGATCATTTTCGTGATGTCGAGGGCGTGGAAATAGTGGTAACAAACTCTGAAATCTCGTCTTCCATTGCACCGAACGTTATTTTTGTTGATGGGTATATCAAAGGTGACAAAACAAAAGAGGTATCAGCAACAGTCGATTTTAAAGATAATTACAAAGTGTTAGGGACTGAAAGCACAGAATATTGATTCTTAATCTACTATATTTGTATTTTAGGAGTGCAAGTATGAAGTGTAAAATTAAGGGTTCTTTATTTATACCTGAATCCGTGATAAAAAAATAGATATTCACAGCGACAAACCTTGATATAATAGGGATATGCATCCTTTTGGATCAATAAAATCACTTCACCAGGTAGGTGCATAATGACAAT
>NZ_JAKZKS010000059.1 GCF_022808615.1 Bacillus sp. FJAT-47783 | reverse complement strand
TCGAAAAATATCACTAATGAATGATTGTGGGGGAATGATTCCGATGACACAGACGGACCAAATTTTGACACTTTCGGCTGGACCATCTCAATTGATTTCTGCTATTTGTGATGAGATAGGATTTGAAAAAATTATAAATGAACAGCTTGAATGGGACAAGAACCGCTGTCATTTATCACCTGGCACCCGCTTGAAAGCGCTGGTCATCAACATCCTGTGTGATCGTCAACCTCTATCCCATATTCATCGATATTTTCGACAACAGGATATGGAGATGTTATTTGGAGGGGGCGTGAGTGCAGAGGATTTGAATGAATACTGTATAGGCCGTGCTTTGGATGCATTACATAAGGCTACACCTTGGAAAGTCTATTCCACATTATCGATCTCAGCCTGCCAGACACTTGGCTTGTCCCTAGGTACACTCCATAGCGATACAACCTCATTTTCCTTATACGGAGAGTATGATTCAACGGACGAAAATACAAAAACAGAAGATCATCTTGCTATCACACATGGTTACTGTAAGCAGCGCCGTCCGGACCTAAAACAAATTGTCCTAGGGATGAGCGTAACCCCTGAACGCATCCCGATTCTTGCCAATATCGAAAACGGAAATACCAATGATAAAGGCTGGAATCTGACCTTTATTCATAAATTAAGGGAAACGCTGTCCAAGGAGGAATGGAATCAATTGATTTATCAAGCGGATGCCGCTTTGATTACAACGGAAAATCTCCGTGAAATACGAGGCCAACTCCATTTCATTTCTCGACTTCCAGATACATTCAAATTAAGTCAGGAGCTCAAGGAAGAAGCTTGGAATCAAGGGAAGTGGCAAGAGGTTGGCGCTGTAAAGCCACAAAAAGGAGCCACCTCCTATAAACTCCAATCGTTTTTGAGAGAATTGGATGGCTATACCTATCGGTTTGTGGTGGTTTATTCCGACAAGTTAAATGAACAAAAGGAGAAGACCTTTCAACGTCAACTGACAAAAGAGAGGGAGCAACTTGAAAAAGCGATTCGAAAATTTGAAACAACGGTGTATCATTGTAGAACCGATGCCGAAGAAGCCCTGGATGCATTTCAAAAGAAATACGCAAGCTCATCCTTCCGCTATGAAATCACCCTTCAAACCGAGGAACAGACAGAAAAACGAACAAAGAGGGGACGTCCAAAGAAGAATGAACCTACGAAAACTTTTCAGGTTTTCCGTCCTCAACTCCAATCCTTTGAGAAAGACGAAGAAAAGGTTGAAGAGATACGGCGCAAGATGAGCACATTCATTCTCATCACCGATCTATTAGATCGAAACGAAAGGCCTGATGAAGAGATTCTCCAGACGTATAAAGGGCAGGAAGCCGCTGAGACGCGCTTTCGATTACTCAAAAATCCGCAATTTGTCGATGGCTTTTTCTTAAAGAAACCGAGCCGGATAGAAGCGTTGGGAATCGTATTTGTGATGGCCATCCTCTATTTACGGGATTTTAGAGTACCGGGTACGAGAAAAAATGAAACAGGAAAAAGAGCCCCTCATTCTAGCGGGTAAACGTAAAGTATTCCAGCCAACCGCTCAGGCTTTATTGAAAGAACTTCAGGAAATCAAGGTGATCTACATTCAACAAGGTGGACAGGTCATGCGTTATATACCAGACAACGTTGGAGAACAAAGCAAACGAATTCTAGAGTTGGCCGGCTATGATCTCTCCATGTATGTGTCGAAGAAAGCAGAAAATCAACCAAAGTAAGCTAAAATTGGGGTGAACTCGATTATGATTGTCGAACAAGAAAGGAAAATCTAGAAAAACGTCGAGAGAGAGGTGAATAGATGGATTTTAAAAA
>NZ_JAKZKS010000058.1 GCF_022808615.1 Bacillus sp. FJAT-47783 | reverse complement strand
GCCCCATGCCGAAAGCTTTTCCACTCATTAGCTGAAGCTGTTACCAAATACTCGATTAACGTTTGAACATCAAACTTTCGAGCAGTATCCTTGTAACCAACAGCTTTCACAATCATTTTTAATTCATCTTCAGAAATAATCTTTTGCAGTAAATTCGGGAGCGTGGTATTCTTTTTCATAAGGGATACCTCTTCCTTGGTTTGTTGGTTGGTACTTACATTCTACAGGAAAGGTGTCCTTTTTTGTTGTTTTTTTTGGATTTTATTGGTTAATCAACACTCTTGACATTTTAATTATAATAAAAAAACGAAAAAATTTGATGACTTTAAATTCAAAAATTAGGTGAATATAATGGAAAACAACATTGAACAAAAATTATGGGATGCATTCAAAGATTGGGAAAAGAAAACAGAGTTAAATGATTGGTATTTAAGCAATTCTTATGAAGAGATTACTAGAAGTCTTACCCCGAAAAAAGCTTATGAGAGCATTCCTGAAGTTATTTCAGTACTATTACAATTAAAAGATAGTTTTTTAATTGGAGAATCAATTAATTATCTGTATGGACTATATGGTATAGCTCAAACTACTGAAATACATCCCTACTTGGAAAAGAACTTAGACAAGATTAATGATCATATTAATAATTATGGAGATGACTTTGCAAAGGACAAATTCAAAGAATTCAAGTGGTCAATACGCATAAAGGAATAAAGGAAAATTAATATTACTTTATTGTAAAATAACCAACTAACACCACCTCCCAGTAACTCGTTTCGATTATGGTTACAGGAGGTGGTTTTGTTGTGGAGAAAAGAATAGCGGCTTTGAATGAATCAAATTATTTTCCTTCATCTTCTTCATTGTTATTATTTATGTGATCTATTCCACTTGCAACAGCATTAATAACAAAAATTTGATACAAGTTATACAAGAAGTATTTCACCTCCAGTAATATATTGTTAATAAAAGTAATACCTGAATCCGTGATAAAAAAATAAATATTCACAGCGACAAACCTTGTTATAATAGGGATATGCATCCTTTTGGATCAATAAAATCACTTCGCCAGGTAGGTGCATAATGACGCATTAAAACCGTACCGAAGATGGGTGTAATACATGGCTATTCGTAAAGAAGATTTATATCGATTGGTAGACTGTCTTGACCAACAAGATCAGAAAGCAGCATTTGATTTTCTAGATTTTCTTATTCAACGTTCAAAACAGAAACCTAAACATTGGGAACAGGTTGATATGGCTGATCCAGATGATCAACCATTATCTAAACAAGAATTAGAACAACTAAACAGTGAAGAAGGATATGTATCAGGGGAGGATGCGAAGCGTGAGTTCGGACTACAAGTTGATTTACCATAAGTCCGCATTAAAATCTATCTCCAAACAAGAGAAAGCTATGCAAAAGAGGATCGCAGAAGGTTGAAGGGACTTCTTGAGATTCCTCCTGAAGGAGATATTAAAAGTATGAAAGGGTACCCTGATTTGTATCGACTTAGAATTGGAACCTTTCGGGTTATATTCGACATAAACCATGATGAGAAAGTGATATACATACAAGCTGTTGGAAATCGCGGTGACATTTACAAGTAACGACAACACATGAACCTATTTTCTAAATATAAAAACAAAGACTCTCCAATTTTGGAAAGTCTTTGTTTTTATACATTAGAACAATGTCCGCTAATGCTTATTGCGTGATTTGGTTCCATTGCTACACAACCCCCAGATAATATGCTCACTCTATTTTTCATTTAGAACATAGTTTAGTCTGAATTAGAATTGCAGGTTGCATTTATGTAGCTCTTTTTTGTAAATCATCACTTTATTCCCTCTAAAAACCTTTAAAAATTTTCAAATTCCTCCAGAACTTACATGACACGCCTCTGAGATAATATGCTACATTTTTTGCATATTAATTGGGGGAGTGTTGAACG
>NZ_JAKZKS010000057.1 GCF_022808615.1 Bacillus sp. FJAT-47783 | reverse complement strand
CTTATTCTCGCTTCTTTAAGAAGCAAAACGACAAACCACGCTTCAAGTCTAAAAAGAATCCTGTGCAATCTTATACAACCAAGCATACGAATGGAAATATTGCTGTACTGGATAAACACATCAAGTTACCGAAACTTGGTCTTGTTCGTTTGGCAAAAAGTCGTGAAGTGGAAGGTCGTATTCTGTCTGCTACGGTTAGACGAAATCCAAGTGGCAAATATTTTGTGTCTATTTTGGTTGAAGCAGAAGTACAAGAGTTGCCTAAAACTAACTCGGCAGTTGGTATAGATGTTGGTTTAAAAGACTTTGCTATTCTTTCAGACGGAACAATATATAACAATCCTAAATGGTTTCGCAAATTAGAAGATAAATTAGCGAAAGCACAACGCATTCTATCCAAACGAAAAAAAGGTGGTTCAAATTGGAATAAGCAACGAGTAAAAGTGGCTCGCATCCATGAAGAAATTGCCAATGCACGAAATGATTATCTACACAAAATCTCTACCGAGATGGTCAAAAACCACGACATCATCGGTATGGAAGATTTGTTGGTAAGTAATATGCTAAAAAATCATAACCTTGCCAAAGCCATCAGCGAAGTATCATGGTCACAATTTAAAACCATGATTGAATACAAAGCCAAATGGTATGGGAAACAAGTCGTAACAGTAGCGAAAAATTTTCCATCTAGTCAGCTTTGTTCGTGCTGTTGCTATCAAAACAAAGACGTTAAAAATCTCAACCTTCGTGAATGGGAATGTCCTCAATGCCATACCCATCATGACAGAGATCTTAACGCAAGTTTAAATCTTCGTAATGAAGCATTGCGATTAACCGTAGGGACTACGGGGATAGCCTAATCAATTAGAGTTCGATAGAACTCTGTACTTAGGAATCCACTATGGCTTTAGCCTAGTGGTAGTTCAAGGATAAGTGATCCAAATGGGGATCATGCTAAAGTTTGGATTCGAAACATAGGTGGTTATTCGTTTTATCCTACTCTTAACGTGCAGTAAGACCCCCACCTTAAGATTCTGTCGTAAAAGCAAATAAGATAGATGGGGGACAACTGCCCGTTAAGGTCCGAACATAAAGAACACAGACGAAGAGCGCCACGTCCTGTGGCCTTTAGGTCATCCCGTAGGGACTAATATTCAGTGGAGGATGAAAAAACCCCACTGAATGAAGGTTCACTTTATCCGACGAATTAAAATGACCCTAAACTACTAAATTATAGACTAATTTCATCACCACATTCATGTAAAGGGAAGCTTTCATTTTACAAGCATATAAAGCACATGAGTTTTCGATAGTGCAACGGCTGTGACGAGCGTATAACCGATGCTAAACAATTGAGATAGTGTTTCGGAACATAAATAATGAGGAGGCTCAAGAGGTGCATGTAGGCTCGTATCTATTTTCATTAAAGTATTTGTAAGCGGGTTGCAATGGACGATGACAACGTGCCGGCCGTACCATGCTGTTCCAATTTGAGGCGAAATTCTGTTTATATAGAGATGATTGTTAAATGTGGGATGCATTAAGATATTCACCATCTTTTTGCGTGTTTCTTTTATTGTATGTCGCATAATACATGATGTTAATGAAGTGAAATAGGAGCGTGAATAAACTGCTCCTATTTACAAATTATTTTTTATTCACTTGACGTCCGTTTTTCTTTTGGCTTTGAAAATCGGAGTTTCCGATCGTGTATTCACTTCCTAATTCGGGTTTGCTGAATAGACAAAAAACTAGTACCGACAAGGGTTTTAGTAGCTTTTGTCGAATATAAAGTGTATGGATTTACGGTAAAACCCACAAAAAACCTTGCACTTGGAGGTCAGCACTGTGTATCAAGAAACGCAAAATCAACTGACATTTTCCGATGACTTCTTCCTGCCTTTTGGCGGTAAATTAAATAAAGAGAATCGATGGGTCCTTCTTGCTGAAATGATTCCTTGGGGGAAGGCTGAAGAGAAATATGCA
>NZ_JAKZKS010000056.1 GCF_022808615.1 Bacillus sp. FJAT-47783 | reverse complement strand
GGTTTATTTGTCGTTCCCGTAAACTCAGTAAATGATTGTTCTTTATGAGAAATTAAAACAGCAACACTACATATAAAAAAATCCATTAAAATGAATAAAGATAACCATCATGTCACGGATTCAGGTTTTAGGTATTTCCTCTAATTCTTCTACAGATGTAATTTCTTTTTCTAGCAATGAAACAACGTCATATTTAAACTCTTGAATTTTATAAGGTCTTTTTAAATAAACTTTCTTATCCATCCTAAAACCTGCACTATTTAAATCATTTTCCATAGGGTGATAGGATAATTCACCGCATATATAAGAATAAACTAAAACTTCTCTTACAATTTCCGGTAAGTGATGAAAATCTATAAACGATTCAGCATAATGCAAAAACCTTTCTGTTTCTTCCTCTCTGGTTAGTAGACCTGTTGTATAGTTTCTGACAAACCCATGGAAAAATAAATCATAAATTCCTAAATTACTTAATAACAAGCTAAACTCTGAGAAATCATTTCTCCTCTTTCCGATTCTCTCTTTCTCAGAATTTCTAGCTAACCTATCTAGATTTTTTAAATCAAGCTTCTCTACGATATCTTGATCCTTTAAATTAATGTTGTACTTCCGATACACTTCCTGAGGGTTCTCCCAAAAATTATCCCTTACCGTTTTATCTCTTATATATGCAGTAACGAGTTCTTGAACATTAATTAGACTCATTTTAATACCCCTTCCTTACTATACTAGGAAAAAAATAAATTTTTTGACCATTCGATTCTCTCCATACGAACAAGCAATGGAATGTTTGTCAGCCTTTTTGAATAGTGAATCGATTCTTTAAGGAAGGTATCGGTATTGTTTTGAACATGTGTTTTTCCTTCTCGCAATTCAACATTGACGACATATCCTTCTTGACCAAGATACGCGAAGTTTGGAGCATACCCATCACATCCTTTGTAGGTTCGACTCACTCCTTCTTTCTTCGTGTTGGAGTTATCAAACGGGGAAACATCGATATCAAGTGGAACATACTTGGTTTTCTCATCTTTCAGGACTATTGGCGTAACAGGGGAATCAAACTGCTGAAGCAACAAGACGGATTCTTCTAAGATAAGGGACTTCTATCCTCCTACTTTCGCCGTTTGATCTAAGCGTTGTCGCAAAGTAGCACTAGATGGAACAGATTGTACGCCTAGTGCGCGACAGAAGAATGGGTCATCTCTAAACGGTTCGATATCTTCAAAGTCATTTTTACTTTGAGATAGGATACCGATATAGGACGTCATCACATCCCCAGTAGATATGGAAGGGAATGACTTTATATTAGGCACTTTTAAGTTTGAAAAGCGCTTGGACAACTTGGTTTTTGATAAAAGTAAACCAATTAAACCTAATCCGGAATGAGTGGATAATGTTTCATCGGAGTCTTCTAAAATAAATTTTACCATTGTCATTATGCACCTACCTGGTAAAGTGATTTTATTGATCCAAAAGGATGCATATCCCTATTATATCAAGGTTTATCGCTGTGAATATCTATTTTTTTATCACGGATTCATGACCATACTCAAATCCTCCAAATAATAATGGCCAAATAATTAAACCATTCATACTTTCTTTTTTAGTAACACCGAGGTTACCAGTAAAGCTTAGATATCCTGGTTATTTAACGTTATAGAGATAGCCATCTTCCTCTTTAATATAGACACCAAATTCACTTTTCGGTATTGCTTCTATAAATTTATTGTATTTAATCGCTGTTATTAAAAACCAAGCAATGTTCCAAACCAATAAATCGGAAGCTCTCCTGTCAGCAGTTTTCGTTTAAATGTAATAAAAGATAAAGAGGTGAATACCTTTCGTTTGGCTGTTTGATCATATAGCCATTTTAGAAGGACATAGGCGATTAAAGCAGCGAACAACTGATTATAAACAGCATTCTTCGTCGTTCCGAATAAGACAGGGACATTTAAATGCTGTTTCACCCATCGGAAGAATACTTCAATGGACCAGCGCGCCTTATACATGTCCGCAA
>NZ_JAKZKS010000055.1 GCF_022808615.1 Bacillus sp. FJAT-47783 | reverse complement strand
GTGCGATGGGCAGTCGTACTTAGTGTAAGCCAATTACACTGAGTGAGTTGTTAAAGGTTGGAGTACGTTACCTAAGGTAAAAACGGCTCCCGAATCCTGGAAGGCTCATTCTCTCGAAGGTGAGAGTCCTTCCACTAGAGTGCTGATACATCTAGTGAAGACTAATCTAGGGCATTATCGTGAGGTAGTGTCTGAAGGAGATGCGGAAAGTTGAGAGACCCGTAGTCGGATAAGCAGACCCAAATGCATGAAGTGTAAAGCACGGCGGCTGGATAAGTTGACGACTGTGCGCAAATAACGGGAAGTCCTGTTCCAATGAATAAAAGCGAACATGGTCTTTATTCACACATATCAGCTGGATAAAGACAGCTTATCAAGTGATGGTGATGGGTATGTTTAGAAGGAAGGTACGATGACCCCATGAGATCTCCACCTTACCGAAAGGACACGTATCTATAAGGGCAATCCGAAATGGTGCAGTGTGGGGGGAGAAGTCAGACGTTCTCATAGTACGGGAGTAGTGTATTGACCAAACAATACATGAACGGAAGGGGAACGACCTCGTGGCTCTACATCTGTAAAGGTGTGTAATGATAACAGAAAACGCTACTTCGGTAAAAACGAACTGAATGTACACAAAGAAAGGTGTGGAATGTGCTTTGAATCAAGAGTTGAAACGGAAATGGCATAGTATTTATGGACAAATTCTCTTCGACCGTAAAATCAAAACGGCATGGGAGAAAGTAAAAGCAAATCAAGGTGCTGGTGGTGTAGATGGGGAAACGCTCGAAAGTTATGAGAGGAATTTAGATGAAAATCTAGACAACCTCTTACAAAAGTTAAAAGCTAAAGAATACACACCATCATCTGTACGTAGAGTCTATATCCCGAAAAAGAATGGGAAGAAACGTCCTCTAGGTATTCCAACCATTGAAGACCGCATTGTCCAACAGGCGGTTGTCAATGTCATTGAGCCAAAATGTGAAGATCTCGTCTTTCATACCTGGTCTTGTGGATACCGCCCAAACCGTGGCGTTAAACGAGCACTTCAACTCATCATGTGGAACATTGAACAAGGATACAATTATATCTATGACTGTGATATTAAAGGATTCTTTGACAATATTCCACACAAAAAGCTCATGAAAGTACTCAACAAGTATATCGCAGATGGAACAGTCTTAGATATGATTTGGAAATGGTTGAAGGCTGGCTACATGGAAGAAGGAACCTATCACACGGTAGATTCCGGAACACCACAAGGTGGAGTCATCTCACCAATATTGGCAAACCTGTACCTCAATGAACTAGACTGGACACTCGACATCCACGGCATTCGTTTTGTGAGATACGCTGACGACTTTCTACTCTTTGCCAGAACAAAAGAAGAGATCAAAAGGGCAGAGAAAGTCACAAAAGAGAAGTTAAACGAATTAGGTCTTGAAATCTCCATCGAAAAGACCAAGATTGTTGACTTTAGGCAAGATGACTTCGACTTTCTCGGCTTCACATTTGAGCACTGGAGAAAGCGTAAGAAAGATGGTAAACCCTACTATATAGCGAAACCAAAAGAGAGCCACTGGAAAGACTTTCGTCAGAAAATCAAAATGAAAACGAAGAAGACGCTGACGTTAAGTAAGGAGATTTGGTTGGTAAGAGTAAACCCAGTCATACGAGGGAAAGTAAATTATTTCTTGACTTTATGGGAGGCTGTCAAACAATTTGAAGAGAATGGCTATTTCCTAAGGTGTTACTACAACACCTTCAAGAAAGAACTTTTAGCCATAGATGCTTACATCCGAAGAAGGTTGAGAGTCGCCATGATTCATAACCACCCCAATCAACGTAAAGGCTGGGCAATGTGTACTAAATGGAACATTGAGTACTTCGCACGGATTGGTCTTGTTTCTACCTACCAATATTACTATGGGAAACAGTTTGGCCATACCGTAGAGGATTACATTCAGCATATGAAAGAAAAACAACAAAAGAAGTATCGGAGGAAGTTACAAAGAGCAAAAGAAAAAGGACAAGAATATTTTACTTCTACTCTTGTCCGGAAAATGAACTATGCCCAACGATTAGCAACCTACTGATGATGATAAGGAACACGTTGGTAAGCCGTATGCCTTAATAGGGCACGTACGGTTTGATGAGGGGGTAGCCTTGAAAGAGGTTACCCTACTCTAT
>NZ_JAKZKS010000054.1 GCF_022808615.1 Bacillus sp. FJAT-47783 | reverse complement strand
TAGAAGGAAAAATACATGCCGTTCCGTATTATGGGGAGCGAAAAATTGCCGAAAAAACGATTCGAGATTGGATGCTTCAATATAAGAAGCGTGGTTTTGAAGGGCTGAAGCCAAAGAAACGATCCGATTGTGGGAATTCTCGTAGGTTATCATCAGAAGATCTAGATCACATTCTCGAGATAAGAAAAAAATCTCTCCATATGCCAGTTAGTGTGTTCTACGAACACCTAATCGAACTCGGAGAGATTACAAAAAAACAAATATCCTATTCCACTATAAACCGTTTACTCAAAAAATACAACCTTGTCGGAAAAAAGATGGTGCCTACCCCTGAGCGAAAACGGTTTGCCCATGAGAAGATAAACGTATTGTGGCAGGGAGATGGATCGCAAGGACCTTATATCCAAAAGAAAAGAACATATCTCATCGCTTATATTGATGACTGTTCACGTCTTGTTCCCTACGCTCAATTTTTCTCATCCGAAAAGTTCGACGGATTACGAATCGTGACAAAGGAAGCATTGAAACGAAGAGGAAAGCCCCAAATGATTTATGCGGATAACGGAAAAATCTATCGGTCAGAGACCCTTCAATATGCTTGTGCTCGATTAGGGATTACACTCACTCATACACAACCGTATGACCCTCAAAGTAAAGGCAAAATAGAACGTTTTTTTAAAACAGTCCAAACACGATTTTATCCGTTATTACAAACAACACCTGCCCAATCATTAGAGGAACTAAATCAACGGTTTTGGCGTTGGCTAGAAGAAGATTATCACCGAAAATCGCATGCCTCATTAGATGGGAAAAGTCCGATTGAAGTGTTTCAATCCCAATTAAAGGACGTTGCCTTTTTAGAGGACACCTCGATATTAGACACGATCTTTTTAAGGCGAGAACAGAGAAAAGTAAGAGCCGATGGGACGATTACGCTCAATAAACAACTTTATGAAGTCCCTGCCCGATTCATCGGACAAACAGTCGATATTCGATTCGATGAATCCGAGGTGTATCTCTTTGAGAACGATCAGAAAGTGGCGAAAGCTACCCCAGTTTGTCTGAACGATAACGCCATCGCCAAGCGAGTTCGCTCTCCTTTTGTTCTCTCTCAATCGAATCAAAAAGGGGGACAAGAGCATGTATAAAACGTTTTATTCGCTTTCGAATTCTCCGTTTCCAAAGGATTTGCGTCCTTCTGATGCGTATCGTTCAACCCATTATCAAGGGGCTCTCGAAGGGCTCCATTATTTAAAAACATCCAAAGGAATGGGCCTCCTCACTGGTGAACCTGGTGCAGGGAAAACCTTTGCGTTACGTTCATTTAAAGAGTCTCTAAATCCTTCCCTGTATCATGTCGTCTATTTTCCTCTTTCAACGGGTGGGGTCATGGACTTCTATCGAGGGATCGCTTATGGACTGGGAGAAGAACCGAAATTTCGGAAGGTGGATGTATTTCGCCAAATTCAGCAAGGAATTGGGCGCATGAATCGTGAACGGAAGATGACCCCTGTCTTTATTCTGGATGAAATGCATTTAGCAAAAGACGCATTTCTACAGGATTTAGCGATTTTATTTAATTTTCAAATGGATTCGGTGAATCCATTTATCTTGATATTAGCAGGGTTACCACACCTAAAAATGAAATTATCTTTAAATCATCACCGCCCCTTATCACAACGTTTGATTATGAAATATGAACTACAAGCTTTATCGAAGGAGGAAATTCGTTCATATATTGATCATCATTTAACAATAGCTGGAGCGAAAATACCGATCTTTACGGAGGCCGCAATCGAAGCGATCGCCTTGCGTTCACAAGGGTGGCCACGGGTAATCAATCAATTAACCATCAACAGTTTATTATACGGATCTCAACTCAAGAAAAATCCGATTGACGACGAAGTGGTTCGATTAGCGATTGAGGAAGGAGCAGGCGTATGAAGCGAGGCCTTTTAATATACAGTTATGAAGAGCATGAGTGGCGTGTGTGGATTGGACAAAGGTCTTTTTATATTAATCAAGGAGATCATTTTGAAGTAAGGATTCAAAACAAATATTACCATGCCTATCTCGAAAAGGCTCATGATTGGTTTATAACACTTAGCCAAGATACAAAATTTATCTTACATCCATATGAAGTATACAAGATTCGAATAAACTCACCAGATTATATACCAGTAGACGCCCCGTTTTAAGGGGCTTTTTTCCATCTTCAGATACCGAAAAAATCTGAATAACTTTGGGCACAGACCGAAATATAGTGATAAAAATGGTACATTATTTCAGAATGAATTCTGGATTATTGTGAAAACTGGTTTCTGAATTAATGTGCTCGGTTACA
>NZ_JAKZKS010000053.1 GCF_022808615.1 Bacillus sp. FJAT-47783 | reverse complement strand
GTAATCGTCAAATAGAAACCACCTATGAACAAACTAACAAACGTGGGATAATCTCTTCAAACGAAAATTTGAGGAGGTTTTTTTATGGCAAAGAGTCCTAATTCAGAATTACGAAAGGAATGGGAACGGAGGATTGCCGATTATAAAGCAAGTGGCCAAACTCAGGCTAAATGGTGCGAATCTAATGACATAAGTATTCATCAATTCAAGTATTGGTTGAAAAAAATCAAAGATCATCACAATACAGTGAAAGCAAACAACCTGTGGGTACCAGTAGTTATAGAAGAGCCAAAAACCAAACAAGAGGTCTGCGAATCCCTTCAGATTAAGGTCGGTTCTGTTTCCATAGAAGTAACTCCCGGTTTCAATCCTTCTCTTCTCGCAGAAGTAATAAAGGTACTGACTGAAAGAGAATGTTGAATGAAGTAACGGTTGGTCGTGTCTATCTCGCCCGTGGAAGCACAGATATGAGAAAATCCATTGATGGATTAGCTGTTCTTGTTCAAGAAGTATTCGAACTAGATCCTTTTTCTCCTAATCTATTTGTTTTCTGTAATCGCAAGCGAGATAAATTGAAGATTTTATATTGGGATAAAAATGGATTTTGGCTCTATTACCGTCGATTGGAACGAGGAAAATTCCAATGGCCATCAGATGAACATGGCTCAACTCCTTTAAAAATAACCCGGCAACAATTACGCTGGTTACTGGATGGGCTATCGTTGGAACAAAAACAAGCCCATCCAGAGGTGACGGCAAGAACCATCATTTAATAAAATGCTTCCATTATATAGAGACAATTAGCCTGTTTTTTCGTATAATGGAACCTATGAAAAAGAAAACAAAACACTCAACCTCAACTCCTACAATTGAAGAACTTCTCGAACGCGTTCAACTTCTTGAAAAGCAAAACGCAGAATTAGAGGCGAAGCTAGAAAAGGAAAAGTCTGAATCAGAAGCCAAAATAAATTGGTTAAAAGAGCAGCTTCGCCTACATCAATCTAAGCGTTTTGGTGTTTCCAGCGAAAGAACACTTCCAGGCCAGATGGAATTAACGCTTTTTAATGAAGTTGAAAAAGAGGCGAACCTCGAATCACCAGAACCTACAGTGGAAACCATTACCTATCGTCGTCGTAAGAAGCGCGGCCAACGTCAGTTAATGTTAGAAAACTTGCCTGTGGAAACGATTGAATATCGTTTATCCGAAGAAGAGCAGGTGTGTTCGTGTTGCGGTGGAGATTTACATGAAATGAGTACAGAAGTCCGTCAAGAATTAAAATATATCCCAGCTGAAGTGAAAGTGGTTAAGCATGTTCGCTATGTTTATTCATGTCGTCATTGCGAACATGAAGAGATTGAAACACCAGTCCAAACGGCACCAATGCCAAAACCGGTGATTTCAGGTAGCTTAGCTTCTCCTTCTATTGTGGCTCACATCATGACTCAAAAATATGTAGAGGGTCTTCCTTTATATCGTCAAGAGAAGCAGTTTCATCGAATGAGCCTAGCTTTATCTCGTCAAACGATGGCAAATTGGATGATCTACGGGGCTGACCAATGGTTTACTCCATTATATGATCGAATGCATCAGCTTCTTTTAAAGCTGGATATCTTGCATGCCGATGAGACCAGTCTGCAGGTACTCCGTGAACCTGGGAGACCAGCTACCTCGAAATCCTATCTATGGTTGTACCGTACAGGAATTGAAGGACCTCCAATTGTTCTCTACGATTATCAGGAAACGAGAGCTGGAGAAAATCCGAAAAAATTCCTAACAGGATTTAAAGGATATTTACAGGTGGATGGATATGCAGGCTATCATAAGGTGGAGAATGTCACCCTCGTAGGCTGTTGGTCTCATGCGAGAAGAGAATTCTCTGACGTACTGAAAGCATTGCCAAAAGGTAGCATCAAACCAGTAGCTGCGACGGAAGGTCTCCAATTCTGTAATCAGCTTTTCGCTATTGAGCGAAAGTTAAAAGGACTGGAACCAAAAGTACGCTATGAAAAACGTCTCGAAAAAAGCAAACCCGTACTTGAGGCTTTTTTGTCATGGCTAAAAACACAAGAACAAAAAGTGTTGCCAAAAAGTGGCTTAGGAAAAGCAATCACCTACTGTCTAAATCAATGGGATAAATTAGTAGCCTTTTTAGAGGATGGTCGATTAGAGATCGATAATAATCGAAGTGAACGGTCGATCAAACCTGTGGTGATCGGAAGGAAAAACTGGCTGTTTAGTAATACACCGCAAGGCGCAAGAGCCAGTGCCATCATTTACAGTATTGTGGAGACAGCGATCGCAAATGGATTAAATCCTTATTACTACCTTCGCTATCTATTTGAGCAGCTTCCCAATATAGATTTGACAGATATGGATGCCTTAGACCGACTACTTCCATGGTCAACATCTTTACCAGTGTCTTGTATTTCTTTTAAAAAGTTATTTAAATAATACTTCAAGTCCCCATCTGCATGAAGGTGGGGACTATTTTACGCTTAC
>NZ_JAKZKS010000052.1 GCF_022808615.1 Bacillus sp. FJAT-47783 | reverse complement strand
GTGAATGTTATTTCTATCGGAATGTATTCTCGAAGATAAAGACTTTTAAAAAGAAAGTGTCGAAGAGTAGCCGAGCCAAAAAGATTAGCAGCGTGATTCTTACTCTGAAAGAGATCGATGAATTTATCCAATTCATTGAACTAGAATATGAACAAAGCCTCCCCCCTCGCCAGAAATCCCGATTTCTGCGAGATAAAGAACGAGACATAGCCATTATAGCGTTAGCGTTTGGTACAGGGTTACGCGTTACAGAGCTGGCGAATATTACTTTAGAGGATATAGATTTCTCCAAGAAACAAATTGATGTGATTCGTAAAGGCGATAAGGCTGATACAATCTTAGCAACGGAATGCTCTCTTGAATACTTGAAAAGCTATCTGTCCATTCGCCAGGAGCGATACAAAGCAACAAATGACCAACAGTATGTATTTTTGACAAAGTATGATGGAAAAGCGAATCCAATATCGATTCGAACGATACAAGAAAACGTAAAGAAGTATACGAAAGCTTTCAATGCTGGGAAAACTATAAGCCCACATAAGCTGCGCCATTCGTTTGCTAGTGAGTGGCTGCGTTCAGGTGGTAATCTAGTATTGCTACGCGATCAGCTTGGTCACAACTCGATTGAAACGACGTCACTTTATACCAACTTGTCGAGTGAAGATGCTCGAAAGGTTATTGAGAGAATGGAAAAGCAAGAGGATTAAAATAATTATTCCTCTTGCTTTTCTTTTACCCTTTCACTTTAAACAACTAGAATTACTTAATTTTCTGATGACTTCATCTAATATTCGGAACTGCCGGTTGATGTTATTTTATAATTGTCTTTAAAATCGACTGTTGCCATTACTTCTTTAGTCTCGTCGCCCTCATAGTGACCATAGACAAAAATAACGTCCGGTGCGATGGAAGACGAGATTTCAGAGTTTGTAACTACTATATCTATCCCCTCAACATCACGAAAATGCTCAATTGCGACCGCTTCTGCTTTTTTTAACATTCGTTCTTCTTTTTGTTTACTCTCATTCATCTGACAACCTCCTAATAATACACAAACCAGAAGCACTAGCTTTAGAGGAAAATGTCTCAATTTAACATTGCACTCCTTGTTGATTTATTGGAAAATATTTATAGGTCTATCATATAACATCTGATAAAAGGTGGGTAGTACGAATGAGTAAAATTTCAGATGGCACATACCATGAACTTGCGGAACATGCCTACACAAAAAAATCATTACCAGTAAAAATAAAAAGAATAGACAAAACAGAGACATGGCGTCCTTTAAAACTCGAAGGTACCGTTTTACATGATCAAAAAACGGGCTTTGACGCTAAAATTTATGTAAATAATGAAATGAAAGAAGTCGTGGTCTCATTTAGAGGAACCCAAGGCGACGAGATTCCCGGAGAAGGAACGGCGGATGTTGTTACAGACGTTAAGGATGTCGTCTTTCATAACCTTAAACGCAATAAAGAATTATTGGAAAAACTAAACAAAAATGAATACGCCGCCCCTTCCTTTGATTTAATTAATCGCAAGGCTTTAAAAAAAGACATTGAAAGCAGTCAATTCACGCAAGCCGATCACCTTATGAGAGACGTTAAGAAATATGCAACGAAACATCTCGATGGCTATACGATTTCTGTGACGGGTCACTCGCTCGGAGGGGCACTAGCGGAATACGTTGCAGCGATTCATAATGTCAAAAGTGTGAGTTTTAGTACACCGAGTATCGTGGAATTGCTCCCGGGTGACTTACAAAGAAAAGCAAAAAATGGGGGTTTTGATCCTAATATCGTAGCCTATGTACATCCTAGCGACTCGATTGGTGCCGGTGCTTTTGGTGCCGACGCTCATGTAGGGAGAACGGTTTATATTGATGAAACATTTGAGGTTGCGAATGCCGATAAAGACCGCCCAATAAAGCGATTTTTGGACTCCATTGGCGAACCCGATTATCATGGATTAGGTAATTTTGCATTTGATTCATTCGGGAATTTTAAAAACTTACTGATCGATGCCAAAACCCAAAAAATCATCATGTATTCGCCAAACTATATCAGTGGGAGAAGCATTGAACTTGACCCAGACATCATTGCGACCAAAGGGGCCAATATTCGTTTTGTCCCTCAACTGCACACTCAAACCATTCCCACGGCGATTTCAGCCATTGCTGATGTGAAAGACCAGGCCAAAAACGCCTACACGTCTTTTGTGATTCCACTGATTGATGAGATATGTGAAGACCTATATGCTCACAAAGAGTGGTATACCAAAACGTCTAAAGAAATTGGCGACTTCATTGAGCAAAAAGCAAATGATTTTAAGTCCGTGGACCAACAACGAGCTTCTGAAATAAAAGGATGATCACATGATGAACCGATTTGATTTTATGTATGAGGATAGACGTATCGTTAGGAATACCATCGAAAGTCTTGAACTAGCAGAAAGGAAATTAGATGACGTTATTGAAGAACTGATAGACGGATTACAGTTTGCTGTGAAAGAGTATAACGAATTGCAGAGTTGGAAAGGGAAATCTGGAGAATAGAGTAGGCGCATGATTTACTCATGCGCCTCTCGCAGTTCCGTACGTGCGGGTCATCGCATACGGCTCCTCCATGATTATCTCCATTGGAGATGATGTTCATTGTAAATATCCACTAAAGAGAC
>NZ_JAKZKS010000051.1 GCF_022808615.1 Bacillus sp. FJAT-47783 | reverse complement strand
AGCGAAAACTCCTATCGTGATTTGTCTCGTCAACGATTACGATACCAGAGTTTTCGCTTTTTTCATATCCATATATGGAAAAATATTCGTTTTTTACATAAGCAACCCCAAGTTATGGTGATGAGCCAAAATTATGATATCCCTTCAAATTTATTGGGGTGGCTTACGACTGTATCTAAAAATACAGCGACCGATCATTTACGAAAATTAAAACGAAATCATGATTTATTAGATGAATTACAACACGATATTTACAACCCTCTATCTGCTCCTAAGTTTCAAAGCCCTGAGGAGTATGCCATTGCGAAGCAAACGGTCCAATCCGTAAAAGAATTATTAGACAAATTAGATGAGGAAACGAGAAACATACTCATTCTTCGTCAACAAGGTTTCGCTTATCATGAAATTTCCGATAAGCTGAATATTCCCTTGAACACCGTTAAAACAAAAATATTTCGTGGACGAAAACAATTAATGTCTAACCTTATCAATAAGGAGGTCTTTTAAATGAACATGCATGAAATGTATCAAGACCTCATTCTTCAATATGATTTGTTAGATGAACGAGAAAAACAACAAGTAGATGAACACATCAAAACGTGTAAACAATGCGAGCGTTATTTTGAAACATTCCAACAAATGAACGAAGCACTAGACCTCATCTCTATTGAAGATAATATAGAGGAGTTTCAGAACGAAGCAAATGACCACTCCCTTCATAAGAAACGCATTCATTTCTCAAAATGGAAGCAGTTTGTCCTTACAGTATCATTACTTCTCATCGTTGGCTTTTCCATTTCCTTCACGACTCCTGGAAAAGCTGCGATCCAAAAAGCCCTAAACCGATTGCTTGCTGAAAAAGTAATGGAAGACAATAAACCGCTTCCTAAGAAGGATGGAAAGCAAAAAGTACTATATTCTGTTTGTGAAGATGTTGATGGAGGAATCTTCAAAACATACTCAACAGGTGATAAAGTAAGAATTGAACATGAATTTGGGTATGACATTATGATCAATGAAACGGCGTATCACTATAATAAAAGTGAACATACATTTACAATTGAAGAAATTAGAGGTATGGATGATTTTGCCTCATTCCTGAAGAATAAAGATGAGAACGATATTAAGTACTTAGGAACCGATACATTTTTTGGCCGGCCTGTAGAAAAATATTCGGTGAAAATTGATGAATTTTATACTGATGAATATTGGTTTGACAAAAAATACGGAAAAGTGATCCGAGTGTTTACGATACACAATGGAAACAAGGAAGAGGATTCCAACATTATCGAATTAAAAGAAATTGAAATTGATCCAAATAGTGATTTATTTGACACAACCCCACCTAAAGGCGCCAAAGTGATCGATCATCGCAATAGCGAATCATAAAGGCGAGGATTCCTCGTCTTTTTCTGTCTTTTACTAAATTTCCAGTTAATAATACGAATACAGAGTAAGAAAGTTTCAAGGTTGTGGATTTTTTTCATGATTTGCGGACTATTTTCATGAACTTGCGGATTCGCCATCACATTCCATCAATTACCAGAAATATAAAAAGCCCAAATCCACCATAAGATTTGGGCTAAACATTTATTACATTTTTTCTGGAGCTGATACACCAATTAAGCTTAATGCGTTTTGCAATGTAATTTGTGTTGCTTTCACGAGCGCTAAACGAGCACGTGATTTTTCTACATGTTCTTGATTTAATACTTTTTCCGCATTGTAGAAGCTATGAAGGGCAGATGCTACATCGTAAATATAATTCGCTATGCGGTGTGGAATTCGCTTTTCGGCTGCTTCCGCCACGACACTTGGGAATTCGCCTATTTTCTTCAATAGCTCTATTTCTTTTTCAGACGATATTTCATCAAGGTTTAACTCACCTTCGTAAGAGAGGCCTAGCTCTTCTCCTTGACGTAAAATGCTGCAAATACGCGCATGGGCATATTGAGCATAGTAAACAGGGTTTTCATTGGACTTGGATACGGCTAGGTCTAGATCAAAGTCAAGGTGAGAGTCACCGCTTCTCATCGCAAAGAAATAACGAACAGCATCGAGTCCAACTTCTTCCATTAACTCCCGCATCGTAACAGCCTTACCAGTCCGTTTGCTCATTTTTACTTTTTCACCATTTTTATAAAGGCTCACCATTTGCATGATTTCCACTTCGAGCGTGTCTTGATCATAGCCGAGTGCTTGAATTGCTGCCTTCATACGTGGGATATAGCCGTGATGGTCTGCTCCCCAAATATTGATTAATTTTTCAAAGCCACGGTTTAATTTATCTTTATGGTACGCAATGTCCGGTGTTAAGTATGTGTAGGAACCGTCATTTTTAATTAATACGCGATCCTTATCATCACCATATGTTGTGGAGCGGAACCAAGTAGCTCCATCCTCTTCATAAATATGGCCGTTTTCGCGTAAAACATTTAATGTTTCTTCTACTTTTCCACTTTCATATAAAGAAGTTTCGGAATACCAAACATCAAAAGAGACGCGGAATTCTTCTAAATCCTTCTTTAATTTATCCATTTCAAACTTTAAGCCGTATTCACGGAAAAACTTTAAACGCTCTTCTTGGCTTTCATGTAAGAAACGATCACCATATTCTTCTGCAATCTTCTTTCCGATTTGAACAATATCTTCTCCGTAATAACCATCTTCCGGCATTTCTGCTTCTTGACCGAGAGCCTGTAAGTAGCGTGCTTCAACAGAAAGGGCTAAATTGTGAATTTGGTTCCCTGCATCATTAATGTAATATTCACGTGATACATCATAGCCGGCTTTGTCTAAAATATTACATAATGAATCCCCAACAGCCGCTCCACGTGCATGACCTAAGTGTAAAGAGCCCGTTGGATTAGCTGAGACGAACTCTACTTGTATTTTTTGATTTCCGCCAGCATCAGATTCTCCGTAACGTTCACCCGCTTCAATAATCGCTGGAATTAAATCCGTTAAATATTGATTATTCATGTAAAAATTAATAAATCCAGGTCCGGCAATTTCAATTTTTTCAATGGATGCTTTTGATTTATCGAAGTGTTTAACAATATCTTCTGCAATAAAACGAGGGGCTTTTTTCGCCACACGAGCTAATTGCATCGCCATGTTTGTTGAATAATCACCGTGTGCTTTATCTTTCGGTGTTTCCAAAATAACCGCCGGAATTTCTCCTTCACTAGCGAGATTTGCTTTTAACACGGACGCTTTAATTTCTTCTTTTAGCCGCTCTTTCACTTGCTCGACGATGTTCATTCTCTGTGATCCTCCTTATAATTAATCGTTAACGTATGTACATGCTTTTCTTGCCCTATTTTCAAATCATATTCTATCTTCAGTTTACCACGACTTACCACTTCGTTTGTACTAATTCGCAATGATTTAGTATAAGTTGAGAGCCTAAATGTCCCAAACTGTGTTTCATAATTAGATATGGTCTCTTCCTTTTCAATAAATCGTTGGCGCATCTTAACCGCACCCGACCTCATTAAGTAAAGCTCGTTATCTGTTATTTTTAACAATGATTTTACGTTTCCGAAATCATGTTCTTCTTCATAACTCAAACTTCGCACTTTAAAAAGTTAGTGCACCCATAGTGGTTCTAAGGTTCATTGGTGTAAAAAATGTTTATTGACAAATGATTCTAAAAATGCAAAAAACACCTCATTCTTTGGTATAGTGGAT
>NZ_JAKZKS010000050.1 GCF_022808615.1 Bacillus sp. FJAT-47783 | reverse complement strand
CAAAGTCCACATGACTGGCTTTCTTTGAAAACGTTGAATAGTCTGCCTGTGCGAGTCCATACGTAGGGGCGACATCTGCCCCATGCCGAAAGCTTTTCCACTCATTAGCTGAAGCTGTTACCAAATATTCGATTAACGTTTGAACATCAAATTTTCGAGCAGTATCCTTGTAACCAACAGCTTTCACAATCATTTTTAATTCATATTCAGAAATAATCTTTTGCAGTAAATTCGGGAGCGTGGTATTCTTTTTCATAGGGGACACCTCTTCCTTGGTTTGTTGGTTGGTACTTACATTCTACAGGAAAGGTGTCCTTTTTTGGATTTTATTGGTTAATCAACACTCTTGGAATAATAGTTACAAATGTAAAATGTTTGTAGATGAGTGGTGTTAATGATTAGAGGATATTCTCTTGATAATAATAAAACCCGTGGTGCTAGTTGAGCGTTAACGCTTAACTAGCCCGAGTATAACAAGTGAATAGGCCAACAAGATGCCATCTAGCGCAACTTCAAAGCCTGCAATAGAGTTAGCGAGAATCTCTGTTATGCGGTATTGATCAACGAGAACAGAAAACACGGTTTCGACGACTTTGCGCTTTTGTTTGACCCACTGCTCCCATCGTTTTGATTTGTGCTTCTTCTGATTCTTCCGAGTAGGCGTCCACAGTGCCATTTGATATTCCTTGTATAGCTTTTTTTGTAATACATCGCTGATATATCCCTTATCTCCTAAGGTATAGGGGTGTGGAACTTGTGTCATCACGGTTTCGACTACCACTTTATCATGGCAAGATGCTTCGGTTACCACATATCCCATAGGTAGACCTTGATTCGTCACCTGCATATGTAATTTGAATCCATAATAATGCTGCTTTTTGGACGCACAATAGCCGATATGTGCCATACCTTGAAACCGTTTCACACGATACACTCTAGCTGCATGACACAATTCTAGGGGAAGGCTATCGATTACGGCATAGGCATGGTGCTGTCCACGCTTGGCCACCTGTTGACGAATCCATTTGATGGCGAAACGAAGGGCTCGAGCACGACGATTGTAACGGGAACGTTCGGGAAAATCATCGACTGAAAACAAATTCCCAATCACAAAGCGATGCCACGCTCGTTCAGAAGTAAATCCAAACAGTTTCCCAAGGATATGAATAGCGACGATCACCTCATCTTTTTGTTTCATCAAGTGGCGATTGTGACGTTGAAGATATGAATGAATAAGGGAAAGTTGAGTGGAAACAAAAGACAGAATCGCCTCGTATTGTTTTTGAATGTTTGCTTGGTTTGTAGTAAAATGAAAGTGCTCTTGCATGAGGATTCTCCTTTCGAATGGTTGGTTGCACTTTCATTTTAAAGGAGATCCACAGGCAGGGGCTCTTTTTTTGCTTATTCAAAATTATCTAGCACCACGGGTTAATAAATTATTAACTCAACTTTCACAGAGTGATTTCGATAAAAAAGCACTGATAACTAGGAATATCAGTATTTCACTAATCAAGTTGACTTTGAATAAGTTTTTGATCAACTTTTATCCGTATGAAATTCTATCTACTTTTCGAATGGTGACGGTGCTTAAAAGTAATAAAAAAGATGCCAATTAGATAAACGGCATCCTAAGCTAAGATGGAAATTTGTCTACTTTCTTGAAATCAAGAAGTATAAACTAATTTTTAAGCTGAAAAATCAATCAAAGACTAACTTGAATAAATATGAATAACTTTTTTATCACAACTTGGCGAAAGTTGAGTAATATAGATATAAAAAACTTCGGCCTCAAAGAATTATTAGAAAAACTTAATCCTTAATGATTTAAAACACAATTGCATTTAATGATCGAGTTTGGGCAGTAACACTAGTAACACTTGCGGCTGTTACAATTTGAATGGTAACCGTATAGATAACAGCGCTAAAAATCGTATCATTCCATGTAAGGTTTGGAATTTCAGTATGAGTACCAGTAACGTTTCCTCTCAAGAATCTACTAATTGTTAATGTTGCTAAAGGGGAAACCAAGTCACTTCTTCTCAAACGAAAAGTGATATCATAGTTAGGATTATTCCCTAAAAGTAAAAGAAGCTCAACTGTTGAATCCAATTTTACTTGATGAGCACCTGGGCTTGGAGGACTTACACCAAGTGTAAGAACCGTGTTTTCTGAAGTTCCAACAATTGGTTGATCGGCTTCAGTTGAAAAAGGGAAAAAAAGTATTGGTGATGATGGACTTATATTAATTGGGCAACATCCTTTCATATTTTACACATCCTTTCTAACTATTAATAGAAAAAATCGAGAAAAAGTACACTAGAATATAAGAAAAACAGCATATGTTTCATCATTATGTTAATAAATTCATATAAGTGTATATAAAACCAGACACTCATAAAGTATCTGGTTTTATATAGATTAAAATATTTCATTTAAGCTAGAACACGTTTATATAGTGTAATACAGTAAGTTCCACTGTCTCTAACAGTAGCAGTAGTAATTTCAAAAGTTGTAGGATTGTTAACTGACTGTGAATCTGTATTCCCTGGGCTAGCATCTAAAACAATTGCAGGATTTGCTGTCCCAGTAGCTGTTACTGCTCCTGTACTGGAAGCGGAATTGAAAATTTGAAAAGTTCCAGATATATAGCTACCAGTAGGTGCACTCCAAACTTCAACAGCTGTTAATTCTCCGTTAAAATTACCGCAAATTTCCTCTTTGATAATTTGAGCGGGGGGGCAACAGGCCCCACTAATCCCATTTGCTCCACACAAAAGTAATTCCTCCTTTTAAAATAATATAAGCTAAAGTAGTATTTAGCTTGTAATAATAACGTATGAAAAATCTAAAAGCTTGTATACGCATGTACCTAAAATAATGATGCTGAATAGCTAATTTATTTTTTATTAATATTGTTGATTCGAAAGTGTACCTTCACTTATTTTTTGAGGTCAGTGCTGTAAATCATGGAAACTACCGAGCACAATAGGTGATCGAACTCTTTTTTTAGCTCAAACAACATGTAAAAGATTAAATTCAACGAGAAATAGTAATAGTAACTGAAAATTCAGCGTATTTTTTATGCAACGCTAGTGGAAATAAAACATATTATGGTATTAAATTATTATATGTAAAGGAGACACGAGTTGAAAGAGTATAAAAAAATTCCGGATTTTTGCCCAATCGACATACCTCCGCCAGGGTGTCCAGATATTTTTCCTAGAAAGCCAAAACCTCCGAAACCACCAAAAAAGAAAAGGATATGTGTGGAAAACGAAATATGTGGATACATTAATCAAAATTGTAATGGGGAATTTGTAGAATATTGGAAAGGGATCGGTATTTCCCCAATTCCATCAGGAACAGTTACTGTTTTGAATACAAGCGGTTGTAATATGACTGTGCGTGCAGATATAGATGGAGATGGAATACCGGATATCACATTGTTTAACCTAACGGAAGAAAATCAAACAAAGTCTGTAACGATAAATTCTATAGCAAGTATTGAAGTGAGTTGTGAAGGTGAAGAAAATCAAAAATGTACTGGTACGTTTTGCATTGATATTCATTATGAAAAAGGTATTCTTAAAGAAAATGAATGAATCCTTTAATTTCAGCTTGTAGACAAATTCTCTACTCAGAAAGTTCTACAAGCTTTTTTATAATAACTCAAACTTCGCACTTTAAAAAGTTAGTGCACCCATAGTGGTTCTAAGGTTCATTGGTGTAAAAAATGTTTATTGACAAATGATTCTAAAAATGCAAAAAACACCTCATTCTTTGGTATAGTGGAT
>NZ_JAKZKS010000005.1 GCF_022808615.1 Bacillus sp. FJAT-47783 | reverse complement strand
ATCGCTGGGTAGCTATGTGCGGAAGGGATAAGTGCTGAAAGCATCTAAGCATGAAGCCCCCCTCAAGATGAGATTTCCCATCACGTTATGTGAGTAAGATCCCTGAAAGATGATCAGGTTGATAGGTCCGAGGTGGAAGTGTGGTGACACATGGAGCTGACGGATACTAATCGATCGAGGACTTAACCTAAATGTACGAATAGATTTCAGTGAAGCACGTTATCTAGTTTTGAAGGAATAAAGTTTCTTCATTTTAATAACTGTTTGGTGACGATAGCGAAGAGGTCACACCCGTTCCCATACCGAACACGGAAGTTAAGCTCTTCAGCGCCGATGGTAGTTGGGAGTATTCCCTGTGAGAGTAGGACGTTGCCAGGCAAACGAAGAACAGCAAAGGCTGTTCTTTTTTTGTGTTTTTAAACTTCGGTGCAATAAAAGAAAATCTGGTGCAATTAATGGATATGAAGTGCAATTACAACATTAAATGTGCAAATACATGATAAGTGGTGCAATAATTTTGAAGTTCGTGCAATTAAGCTTGAGATTCGTGCAATTGTTTCCCAAAGTGGTGCAATTAATTTCAATTTTGGTGCAATTACGACTCTCACGCATGGTTTAACTTGAATAAAACACTCAGAAGCACTCCCCTTTCTACGATATTTAATCCTTTGAAACCTACAATTCCCCCTAATTATTTTCTCGACACTAATTTAGTTGTGTGTATTTTTTAACAAAGTAAATACATTTTTAAGAAAATATTAACAATTAATTTATACTGACTTTAGATTTCAACTGTAGAATTACAATTATGAAGGACAAGTGAATAAATTTAGGTTGAGAACAAGGGAAACCGTAGAAAAGTATTAGGTGACAAACTCGATTGTAACACCTGTGTTTTTTATGGTTTTTTATTTTTCCTATTTATTTGAACAGGACAGTTGGAAGGACGTGAATAGAAGTGAATAGCCAGAAAGAGTTTTTTAAAAAATTAAATGAAGATCGATTAATTGCTTCCATAAAAAATCCTAAAAGCTTAGATCAGTTTCTTCAAACAGAAATTCAATCAGCATTCTTACTAACAGGGAATATAAGTGTAATAAAACGATATGTGGATCTCTTAAAGAAACATAATCGCTTCGTTTTTTTACATATTGAAAAAATCCCTGGTATTAGCTATGACCGTGAAGGATTAAAATTTATTTCAAAATTTGTACAACCAACTGGAATTGTTAGTACAAAAAGTTCTATTATTCAATCAGCTAAAAAAGAGGGTTTACTTACAATACAAAGACTTTTCTTAATAGATTCAGATGCTGTTCAAAATGGACTACGTACAGTAAGGGAGATTGAGCCGGACTTATTAGAAGTTATGCCAGCCTTAATGCCTGAAATGATCTCCAAATTAAAAAAAGAATTAAAAGTTCCAATTATTACGGGCGGGATGATACAAAGTCAACAGCATATTGATGCTGCATTAAAAAGTGGTGCAATCGCTGTTTCAACAGGAAAACCGTGGCTTTGGCATGTTCAGCTTTCTAAAAGCGTATCTTCCAAAATGAACTAACTTATTTGCTTCTTAAAAGAGCTTGATTTGAGGAGGAATGAAATATGAAACGCGTTGAGCTAATCAATGTATGTAAATCCTATGACGGAGAGACAAATGTTATTAAAGAGGTTGATGTGAAGATAGAACCTGGTGAGTTTTTCGTCTTAGTTGGTCCATCTGGTTGTGGGAAAAGTACAATGCTTCGCATGATTGCAGGACTTGAAGAGGTAACATCTGGTGAATTATATATTGGTGAGCATCTTTCCAATACGCTTCCTCCTAGTCAGAGGAATCTATCCATGGTCTTTCAAAATTATGCACTTTACCCGCATTTAACAGTTGAACAAAATATTACCTTTGGCTTACATGTGAAAAAGATTTCGAAACATGAACAGAAGAAGAGATGCTTAGACGCCGCTGAAATGCTTGGGTTAACACCATTACTAAATCGAAAGCCTCGTCAATTATCTGGTGGACAGAGACAAAGGGTCGCCCTTGCCCGCGCCATCGTTACGCAGGCACCAATTTGCCTTATGGACGAGCCGTTATCAAACCTCGATGCAAAGCTCAGAGCAAAGATGAGATCGGAAATTCGTCAAATCCAACGTAAACTTGGTATTACGATGATCTATGTTACACATGACCAGACGGAGGCCATGACAATGGCTGACCGAATGATGATTTTACATAATGGAGAAGTGCAGCAAGTAGGTAGACCTTTAAAGATTTATAATAATCCTGAAAATACGTTTGTTGCCTCTTTTATTGGAGCTCCTCCAATGAATTTAGCTCAAGTATTGATTAAAGAAGAGTATTTATTGCTAGATGATAATCGAGCAGTTTCTATAAATAAAGAAGTTATAAATGTTTTATCCAATCATCAAAACATAACACTGGGTGTACGTCCAGAGCGGGTTCAGCTTGCAAGTGACGGTCAGATGAGCTTTTTTGTTGATGCTATTAATGTTGAAATTCTAGGGACAGAAACACTTATTACGTTTGAGGTTGGATCACAGCAATGGATTGCAAAATGGAATGGGCAATGGAATATAGAAGTTGGTGAAAAGATTCCTTTATTTATTCATGAATCAGATATATTTCTTTTTGATACAGACAGTGGAGCATGTATATGGCATCAAAATAATAAAGAGGATAAACAATCCATAAGGGAGGCTGTTTTATGAATGAATTACCCAACGTTTCCTCCCAGTCAATGAGTATAAAAGGTAAATTACAAAATCGAAATAAAGGGTTACCGAAAGCAGTGACAGGATTCCTTTATCTTTTGCCATCCATTTTATTATTTAGTGTTTTCCTTTTTTATCCAATGATTCGAACATTATACTTAAGTTTTTTCTTAACAGATGGTCAAGGAGTACCGGTTGCATTTGTTGGCTTTGAGAACTTTACTTACCTTTTACAGTCGACAAGCTTTCAAAATAGCCTAAAAGCTACAATACTCTTTGTTTTTTATACAGTTCCAGCTGGAGTCATTCTTGCCTTGTTTTTGTCTCTTATTGCGAATGAAAAGGTTAGAGGTATTGGATTTTTTCGGACAATGTTTTCTTCGACAATGGGGATGAGTGTCGCTGCTTCCTCTGTCATTTGGATGTTTATGTACAACCCAGCTATCGGTATTTTAAATAAAGTGATTAGTATGATTGGATTTTCAGAGGTTCAATGGTTACTAGATCCGAAATATGCACTAGTTTCTGTTGCTATCTCAACGATATGGATGAACACAGGTTTTTCTTTTCTTATCTTATTAGGGGGACTGCAAAATATTGATGAGCATCTTTATGAGAATGCAGAAATTGCTGGTGTAAGTTACTTCTATAAATTAAGGAAAATTACGATTCCGATGCTATCCCCGACACTATTTTTTATTATTACAGTGTCTTTAATCAACTCATTTCAAACCTTTGGGCAAATTGATATTTTAACAAAAGGAGGCCCTGTAGAATCAACAAATGTTATTGTGTATTCGATTTACAAGGATGCTTTTATTAATTACAACGTTGGGTCAGCAAGTGCTCAAGCAACCATTCTTTTCTTCTGCATATTAGCTATGACCATTCTTCAATTTAAACTTGGAGAAAGGAAGGTACATTATCAATGAGCATGACGAAAAAAATCATCTTGTACAGTTTATTAATAATCTCAGTTGTGTTCATGATGTTCCCAATCTTTTATGCCATCATGATCAGTTTTATGCAAGGGGGAGAGGTACTAAAAGGGGATCTCATTCCGAGCACTATAACCATTGAAAACTATAAAACAGCTTTTGAAAAAGTACCACTCTTTCGTTATTTATGGAATAGTTTTCTCGTTTCAACGGTTGTGATGATCGGTCAATTATTTATTTCAAGCTTGGCCGCATTTGCCTTTGTTTTCGTTCCATTTAAAGGGAGAAACTTCTTATTCTTGTTATTTATTTCTACGATGATGATTCCTTGGGAAGCAACAATGGTTCCTAACTTTTTAACAATTCAAAAGCTTGGGTGGCTAAATACTTATGCGGGATTGACCGTTCCTTTTTTTGCGTTAGCTTTCGGAACATTTTTATTGAGACAGAATTTTAAAACAATACCAAAAGAACTGTATGAAGCTTCAATGGTTGCAGGAATTAGTCGATTTCGATTTTTCTGGAACGTTGTATTACCCGTATCAAAAACAAGTTTAATTACATTAGGGATATATAGTTTCTTAACTACTTGGAATATGTACTTGTGGCCATTACTCGTTACGAATAACGAAAGTGTAAGAACCGTACAAATTGGCTTAAAACAGTTACAATCTCAAGAAGTTTCAACCGAATGGGGGGTGGTGATGGCAGCGGTAGTTATTGTAATTCTCCCGACCTTAATTCTATTGTTTTTAGGACAGAAGCGTCTGCAAAAAGGATTAACACAAGGCGCGATTAAATAATTCATTGGAAAAGGAGGATTTATATAATGAAACAAAAATTACTTATTGTTTTATCCGCATTCTTTTTATTGTTATTAGGTGCTTGCTCGAGTACTAGTACGAATACAAATGGATCTGAAACAGAAGGAAATGAAACAGAAGAAACGGCTGGAAAAGAAGAAGTTATATTCTGGCATGCAATGAGCGGACCTCTTGAAACCGTTTTAAATGATATCGTTGCTGATTTTAATAACTCCCAAGAAGATATCGAGGTTAAGCCTGTTTTCCAAGGTACATATGAGGAGGCTTTAACGAAGTTTAATACAGTTGCTGGAACAAAAGATGCGCCAACCATTATGCAAACATTTGAAGTTGGAACAAAATACATGATTGATAGTGGACATATTGAACCTGTGCAAAAATTTATTGATGAAGATAACTACGACACGTCACAATGGGAAAAGAATATTTCGAATTATTATACAGTTGATAGTAAGCAATATTCCATGCCATTTAACTCATCCACACCGGTTTTAATTTACAATAAAGACGCCTTTAAGGAAGCCGGTTTAGATCCTGAAAAAGCTCCAATGACATACAGTGAATTAAAAGAAGCAGCGAAAAAACTAACAAAATCTGAAGGTGGAGAAACAAGTCAATACGGATTTACTATCCTAAATTACGGTTGGTTCTTTGAAGAGCTGTTAGCTGTGCAAGGTGGCCATTACGTTGATCAGGATAACGGTCGCAAAGGTGATGCGACAAAAGCAACCTTTAACGATGAGCTAGGGTTAAAAGTATTTAATCTCATTAGTGAGATGCATAATGAAGGAACGTTCTATAATGTAGGTCAAAACTGGGATGATATGCGTGCAGCATTCCAATCCGGTAAAGTTGCGATGTACTTAGACTCTTCCGCTGGTGTTAAAGGAATGGTTGATAATTCTGATTTTGAAGTAGGTGTTTCCTATTTACCAATTCCAGATGATGCTGAGCGTGAAGGGGTCATCATCGGTGGAGCATCCATTTGGATGTCTAGTGGAATTAGTGAAGAAAAACAAAAGGCAGCTTGGGAGTTTATGAAATACTTAACAACACCAGAAGTTCAAGCAGAATGGCATGTAAAAACAGGCTACTTCGCCATTAACCCTGCTGCCTATGACCAAGATATTGTGAAAAAAGAGTGGGAAAAATACCCTCAGTTAAAGGTAACAGTTGACCAACTTCATGAAACAAAGACGAGCACAGCTACACAAGGTGCATTAATTTCAGTGTTCCCTGAATCACGCCAAAAAGTTGTTAAAGCAATGGAAAATTTATATCAAGGAATGGATCCACAGGAAGCATTAGACCAAGCAGCGGAAGAAACAAACCGTGCATTAGAGGTTGCAAATAAAAAGAAAGGCAATTAAATAGCGCTTAGAGAGTTTTTGATTTTCCCTAGCAGATAAACAATCAAAATAAATAATTTTGTAAATAGCCCCTGTAAAGAAAATGGCTCTTTATAGGGGCTATTTTTTATAAGAAATTATTCCGGTGTTAATGAACAGGAATAAAAAGGTTTATTTTACCACCAATATTTTTTCATCCCCTAGCTTATTGCGTTCTTCATTTGATTAACAAATAAAAAATTTACGATTCAATGGCCTCATCACTTAAATCTACAACAATAATTTTTATAGCCAAAGAAAAGGTAAAGTATTCCCCTTCTAAAGACCATAAATCTACCTAACTTTTAATATATACAATATGATCACAAAGTCTCGTGATGTAAAGGTTTTAAGAAGAAAGACCCATTTATTCGGGGTGCTTCCATTTGATACCATATAAAGGGGTCTGCCTTTTTTTAAAATAAGTAAATTAATTATGACATTAAAGGGGCTGAAAAAATTGTCCTATTTATCTTATTTACAGGCACAGCTTCGTGAAAAAAAAGAGCAACTATATCGGTTGAAAAATTGTGCATCTAAATTAGATGCATTACAGGGAGAATTCTTTCAAAATCAAAAATTAATTAACGACCCAGAGCTTACTTCTACAACATGGAATGGTGAGTTAGCTAATAAGTTTACATATGTTCGAGAGGATTTATCCCTTTCGTACAAAGAGCTTTTCGAAACACAATTAAACACCGTTATTATGACGATCGAACATAAAGTTACCTCTATTAAAATAGAAATTCAGACATTAGAAAGTAGTATTGCATATGAGAAAGCTAGAATTGAAATGGAAAGAAAGAAGGTGGACTAAGGTTGAGTGAGGAAGTGAAAGTCCGTTATGGAGAAATAGAAGATGCAATCTCCAAAATTGAAAGTGCTTCAGAAGCTTTTGATCCATCATTCATGAAGGAAACAGCCAATGGAAATGAATTAGATGTTGTAAAAAAATTAAATGAATTGAACCAAATGTTTGAAGAAATAGGACTAGCTTATAAAAAGGTATTAAAAGCGAATAATCAATCGGTGAGTAGAATTTTGCAAGGCGTAAAAGAGGTTGATCAAAGCATCTCTTCCACCATGAAGGCAACTCGTTAGGAGGTGTAGTAATTTTATGAAGGTACTTGACTCTCAATCTTTACATAATAGTATTGAAGATGTACTAAACAAAATAAAGTCACAAATGAATCATCTGAAAGAGCTTGAGAAGGCCATTGAACTTTTTTCTGAACTTGACGATGCTTTTGACGGTAAAGGGGGAAAGGCGATCCGATCCTTTTATCAAGACTGGCATAAACCTCTACTATCCTTTTATTACTATTCTTTAAAGAGTTATGAAGGAGCTTTAACGAAATTAAAAGAAGCGTCTGAAGACTTAGAGCCAAACTCTAACGGCTATATTCGCCAAAGCTTTCTTGAAGGAGAACTAACAAATGGAATTGATAAAATTAAATCAGTTACAGTTGCGCTTGTTGATGAAGCAAACGGCGCCATTGAAAGTGTAAATGACATCGTTACTCTTCAAAACCTTAATGATTCTCAATTTCACTCGCATACTCAAAGAGCAAATAATAAAATTGATCAGACGATTGAAAAGTTAGTCACTTTCGACACAACACAAACGAAAGAACTAGACACTGTAGAGTATGATATTACTTTAATGAAACGTTATATTAATGAAGTACAAGGAATGTTTAAGAGTGGGGAGTTGAGTATTGAGAATTATAACTCTGATCTATTAAAGGAGAAGCCGAGTTTTAATGAATTAGAAAAAGAACTAATTAAAGGAAAAGTAATGATGTTTGGTGATATGCTTACTTCACCTTTTGATTACATAAATGGGAAAATGAGTTTGGGAGATACTGTGCTAGCTGGGTACCAAACGGCATCTGCAGGGTATACTTACATCGCTTCTCGAAAACTACAAGTCCATTATTTTGGTAGTAAGCCAACTCTTTGGCAAAAACTACGGGGAAAGTATGAATTCACAGTAAAAATCGATCCATCATGGACAAGTAAGGGCAAACATAGTGCGAAAATGGCTAAGAGATTACTTGATTTTTCTAAAGCACCAACTCCTTCAAATCCCGTAATGAGAAGTTTTCAGAAATTTGTCCAATCATATAAAAGTCCTTCACATTTATATAAACACCTAGCAGGATTTCCGAAAAACGTCGATCGAATGACTGGAAGGGAGTTCATGAAAGGGACTTACACAAGAATGGCTACTGGGACCAAAGAAGTAGTAGGTAAAGTGGTTACGAAAAGTGGTTTTGTTCAGGTGGGTAGGAGAATTCCTGGGGTAGGGACAGGGATTTCATTAACTGCGAATGCTGGGGAGTTATTTTCACATGAAAATAAGGATAAATCACTTTCAGAAAGATGGGGGAGATTTGTTGGTGGGGTTTTAGCAGACGCTGGAACTATAGCAGTTGGAGCAAAAGTTGGTGCGACTATCGGCAGTGTAGGCGGTCCTGCTGGCGTAGTTGTAGGAGGGGCTGTCGGTGCTTTCGTTGGAGGATTAGCCAGCTCCCAAATAGGTGATATAGCTAAGGACATTGGTGGGAAAATTGGTAAAGATGTTGGTAAGGTAGCAGGAAAAATTAACTCTGCCATTACTGATGCTGGAGAGAAATTAAAAAAGTCGATAAGTAGTTGGTTTAATTAGCTTTATTTGTATCAATACATCTTTGTTATTAAGGAGTGCGAGATGATAGAAGAAATATTATATGTATTTGAGGTTGTACTAGGTGCATTTTTGTGTTTACAATGGGGATCGATATTACTATTCTTTTTATTAGAATGGGCAATAGTAGATTACTATGAATGGGGTACCTTTGAGCGTCCAAAGTCGATTATTGATAAAATTCAAAATGTCTGTATGATGTTAGTTTTTGGCTCGGGTTATTTCTGGTATCGTAAATTTCGTCAGCGCGTTTGGATTATCAGAAAGCTTTATATGCTCATAGCATTGATTTTACATGGAATTCTTTCCATTATTATTTTCTATATTGTTACACTGCCACTCGATTTTATAGTAAGTTTGTTTTCATAAATAATTCAAAACGTAAGGTTGTGAAAGAATGAATCATTTACTCACTTGTACAACAGAAGAGCTTGCCTTAATGGTTAGTGTGGTTGGACATCATAGTGTGGCGAAGGGGATTGCAGAGGCGGCTGTTGGGAGTAAGTCTGAAAAAGAATGGATTGCCATTATGGAAGCGACCGTACACCAGCTTATGATGAAGCAAATTTGGGACGAGGAACGTGATCAAAGGGATGAAATTCCTATAAAAAAGGAAATGGTTGAATTTATAGAGAGATATGTTGGATCAAAGCGAATGATTCGCTGTTCAAATGCTCCACAAAAATCAGTATTAATGCTTCATCATTATGAAGGGGATGATTGGTTGTTTCATTTAATTGATCGAGATATAATTCATGAGTTTGCTCTAATCTCTTCTTCAGAAATAAAAGAGATGATTAAAGATTATTACGGTATTTTCTTTGAGGAATACGGAGGTGATCATACCTTTTCATTAACGGATAAAGCATTTGATTGGCTCAGCAACCCGAAAAAAGTAGAAAAAGTCCGTAAAAGCTCCATGTTGACCGAAAAAGAAGAGAAGAGCTTCAACCTGTTTCTAGAAGACTTACAAACATTTGATTGGACGTTATTTAACATCTCGAACTTTAGCAATGTCATAGAAGAAGATGAGACGTACTTAGAAAATGTGATCTTCTTTCTACCATCAAAACGTGGTGTGTGGATCTCTGAATATACGGAGCATCCTAAAACACCTGTTCATATCTATTTAGCAGACAATGAAGAATGGGAAACGATTCTAGCAGGAATTGCCGATTTCGTTGCCTATCAAACTCAACATCAATAAAAACTTAAAAAGAATCTTGCCAGCAGGTGAGGTTCTTTTCAATTAGTATTAGTATGAAAGATAAAATTACAAATCAATAACTTAAGAAGCGAATAAGTGTTTGTTTTAAAGGAAATCTTGAGTTTGATTACAACAAGCATAATGGCAGTAGAATCGTTATTTATGTACTGTTCTTATATGATTTTGTAACGATTGGGAAGGATAAGTGCATCAATTGGAATAAGTAGGGAGAAACAAAAGGCGGTAGATTCCGAATTTGATCGACTCATTTTATAAAAAGTTTACATACCACAAGAGTCTGTTTTAGAAAGGGTATTCAAAACAGACTCTTGTTTATTATTGTTTAGTACAATGCAAAAGTTATACTTCAAATCCAAATTTCAAGTTACATTTACTTTTCATTTAAAAGCAAATTATCCCTCATCTTTTCAAAAAAATGAATCAACTGTTTCAATTCATCTTCTGAAAAGTCTTCAAATAATATTGTTTGATATTCCCGTTCATGTATATTGATTTTATTTAATAAACGTTCCCCTTCTTCTGTAATGAATATTGAAAAGGCACGTCGATCTTTTTCGTCGCGTTTTCGAATGATGAACGTTTTCCTTTCGAGATTATCTAATAAGCGCGTAGTAGAAGGTCGGTCTTTTTTTATCATATCGGCAAGATCCTTTTGATTAACCCCTTGATTTTTTTCAACCATTCGTAGGAGTAACCACTGATCGTATGTGATATTGTATGATTTAAAATGCTTTGATAAGCGAGAGAGATAAATTTGACGAACTTCGTTATTTAGATAAATAAGTTGACTCGTAAGTGAATTCTTCATTACAAGTATCCATTCCTTCCGGCGATATCTTCATTAACTATGTTAACAAATTATCTTTTAACGGAAAATAAAAATAATTGATTTAGTTGTTAATAACAATTATAATTATAAACAATTGTCATGAGAAACGTACAAGGCTTTTGAGGTGATGAATATTGAGTGTAGAGAAAAAGTATGCTTTATGCAGTATATTAATATGTTTTTTTATCGCGATAACAAGTCAGCTTAGTACAGCTATTACAATTGGCTTTGCCGCATATTCTTTTGGCGAAATAGGTCAATTAGCCAATGCTTTCACTTTAACATTAATGGGGACGGTAGTGGGACTGCCACTTTTTTCACGATTAATTGACCTTAAAGGGAGCCACTACATTTATAAAAGATCGTTATTACTTTTTTGTATTTCAGCGTTCTTAACGGGATTTGCACCGAGTTATGCTTTGGTAGAATTAGGTGCATTTTTTATTGGGATATTTGGTACACCGTTAATTCCAATCCTTAATCCGATGATGAATACGGTATTTAGTCAAAATGAAAGAAGCAAGTTAATTGTGTATATTGGCCTTACATTAGGATCTTCTTTATTATTTGGACCTCTAATCGTCGGTTTATTAAATTATTATTTTGGGTGGCGTTTTGGTTTGTGGCTAAATGTTCCGATTGCATTACTTTCTTACTGGCTTATTCATCCTTATGATTCGAATGAAAAGAGCTCGGAGCCACAATCTATATTTGATATGACAAGTGGAATAGTATTTACTTTAAGTATTGCTGTTTTCACATTTTGGTTGAGAAATATAGGATATTGGGGATTAAATAGTTTATTTTCTTATTGCATGTTGACCATTTTGGTTATTTTAATCATTTCTTTCTATTTAAGAGAGCGTAAATTGACAAATGGATTTTTGCAAATAAAAGACTTTGAACAAACGCCTGTTTTATTTTTTATATTATTCAACGTGTTTACTGGTAGTATCCTCTTTTATTACATGACGTTAGGTTCCTTATCCGGTATCATACGAATGCAAGACGTACTTTCTGGCTTGGGTATGACCATGGTTCCTCTAGTTATAGGGTTGTCCTTTGGAATCGTGTTGTGTCCCAAAATTTTAGCTAGAATCCCCTTGTCAACGTTTATCAAAATAGACTCGGTGTTTATTGTCATTTTAGCTATTGTGACGAGCTTTTCATGGAATGTGCTACCTGCGTCAATTGTTGCCATTCTATTTTTCCTTAATGGATTGGCTATAGGACTAATTAACCCAGGAATTAACTCGAATATATATGCTTCAAGCCCGCCTCACCGTCAATTAGGCAGTACGACATTAGGTTATTTTGTATTTAAAATGGGTGGAATTACATTGTTAAGCTGTTTAAGTTACTTATTACACCATTGGCTTCAAGGCTATTTCCAAAGAGTAAACTATACGGGAAGTGTTTCATTTACGCAAATGCTCAGTAAGTCATCTGTCCTTCATTCTGCAGCAATGGACAGTTTGCAAAGAGGATATTATTTTTATAGTATTTATTTGTTGGGGATTTCTTTTCTGTTTGTGGCTGTTTTGTTTTTAAGAAAATCTAACGTAATCATGAAAGTAAAACGATTCTTTGAATATAAGTTCTATTTGTCAAAAGAGTAGCTAGCGAGCTACTCTTTTTTGAAAGATAAACTTTGCACATAGCTTTATGTGTCGAGCTTCAGGCGCCATCGGCTCAGAGGTAAGAGGGGATCAAGAAGGTTAAAAACGACTTTTAGTTAATTTATTATAATATTTAGACTATCAAGAAAAATCAGTAAAATTAATCTTTCCTTATTATGGTCTTCTAAATAAAATGGGTCAAAATATCCAATGTTTCGACATGAGTGTAATGAACAACTGGGTAATTGTTATTATTTTTGTAAATTATTGAAATTAATGTTTGACCTTTTAATCTATTTATTTTTACAATTATAGTAAATTGATGTAAAAAGGAGAGGATTTAGTATGTCAGGAATTATTCGTGTAACTCCAGCTGAACTTCGTGATATGGCGTCACGTTATAACAATGAAGGTGGTCAAGTTCAAGAATTAATTGGTCGTCTTGATACGATGAGAGACCAATTACGTGACATGTGGGAAGGTGCTTCAAGTGAAGCGTTTATCGCTCAATACGAAGAATTAAAGCCTTCATTTGTTGAGATGTCAAATTTATTAGAAAGAATCGCGAAACAGCTTAGTGATTCTGCGAACGTTCTTGAAGATACGGATGCACAAATTGCAAGCCAAATTCGCGGATAAACTTCATCTTAACACAATCTAATGAAAAGGAAGGAGCGCTGATTCTTGCGAGATGAAGGCGCTTTTTCCATTTTTGAGGTGAAAAAATGTACATAGAAATTACCGTGGATTTAAAGAACTACACAGGAGAAACCTTTGACCTTCGTCTATCAAACTATCATTCTATAAAAAAAGTAATCGATATCGTGTGGCAGGCAAAGCACATTTCTAAACCGCCCCGTGAAGGCTATTGGATCCGGGTATCAAATAAGCATGCTGTTTTTTCAGGAAGCGATAAGTTATTAGATTGCGGGATTACAACGGGAGATCGTCTAGAAATTTTATGAAGGAGACTATCGGAATGTCAGAAAAGAATCCGACTTATTTAGAAGAAAAGTTACAAGCTGTAATAACGAAGGAAAATGGTTATACCTTTTCATTTCAAAAGGAAAAGATCAAGCTTGATCATGCCATCGAGATTGACATGGTAAAAGAAATTAACCCAGATTTCCAAAAGGACATTGTCATGACAGACGATGAGTTACATGTAACGACACAACTACCAGCCCATTATAAAGAATTTCACGCAATCCAAAAGAAGGATGATCACAGTAAGTGGTTGTTTACTCATCAATTAGTGAAAAAAGTAAACAGTCATCCGTATTCACGTCTTCATCTCATCGTATGTCCGGACAATATTGTGTTCGATCAAAGTCTCGAACCTTCGTTCCTGCATTATGGTGTTAAGGAAAGCATTCCTCCATATGAAAAGGATGAAGATAGAGTTTGGCACGAATTAAAAGCAACGATAGCGGCGGCTGTCGATTCCACTCACTCATTTGACAAGTATTTAAAATTTCATGAGACTTTACAACTCTCCTCTCCAACAAAAGACATTATGGCTGCACAGGATATGGAGGGACTTCTCGCAATCATCTTGAATCAAATAAATGAAATCGAAAAAAGAGATAAAACGTTCGTCCATATACCAGAAAAGAAGTGGAAAATTCAACGCTATGTTTCAATCGGTCTTCTTGTTGGTTTAGTTCCGGCTATCATTTATACGTTTTATTCAGTCTTTTTCCAACAGCCTAAACAGGCTGCGTTTATAGCAAGTAACGAACACTTTTTAAAGAGCGAATATAGTGAAGTGATTGATTCATTAAATCGTTACAGTGTTGAAGATATGCCAAATGTCGTAAAGTATGAACTTGCCACTTCCTATGTCATTAATGAATCATTGACAGAAGAGCAGAAGGAAAATATCCAAAAAGCACTTACATTACATTCTGACCCGCAATATTATGACTATTGGATTCACATTGGTCGCGGAGAAAATGAAGAGGCGCTTGAGATTGCTCGAACGTTAGAAGATCAGTATTTAATTGGATATGGGCTAATCAAATACCGTGATGAAATTAAATTAAACGATAAATTATCAGGTGAAGAAAAACAACAAAAAATTGATGAAACTTCCAATGAACTAGAAGAGATTAAGGACGAACTTAAGGAAAAAGAGAAACAGGAATTAGAAGAACAAGAAGAAAAACAACCTGAAAAACAAGAGGAACCACCGAAAGAACAAAAACAACCTGAAAAAAAAGAAGAGGCAACGAAACAACCAGATCAGCCTGATGATTCAGTAGAAAATTCTGCTCCAACAAATGAAGATGAAGCAACATCAAGTGAAAATAAAGCATCGTAGTAGGAGGTGATTTTATGAGTTTTCTCTGGGTTTTTTACAATCAAGACTACCAACAGTTTTCGGTAGATTTGTCGTCTTCACAAACGATAACAATTGGTCCGGAAATGAAACATCATATCACGGTTCGTTCCTTTCCGTTTTCAGAAGGTGCAGTAACGTTAAAAGAAAGCGATGATCATGCTCATCTAGAAGTATGGAAAAACGGGGAGAAGATCGGGACATTATCTGAAACAGAATCATTTATCGTAAAGGAAGGCAAACAAACGTTATCGCTCTTTTTAACAACCTCTCCTTCACTTACGAAAAAGTATTATGTTGGTCATCTTCGGGACGTACTTTTTTCGGTTGACGATGAGAAAGCGGATGTCGTTAAGAAGGATCAAACAAATGGTGATGGAGCGTTCTGTTTGACAAAAGTCGGAAGCAGATGGATAGTGCGGTCTGAGGATGCCGAGTTGTATATAAATGGTCAAAAGATTCAAGGTGAGACGGCAGTTGAAGTCGGAGATGTGTTATGTTGGCCTTTTATGACCATTCAGTTCGTTGATGAAGATTTATTGGAAGTAACGAGCTTTGAAAAGTTTCAAACATCATTACCGTTGACGGAAGAACCGATATCGGAGATGAAAAAGAAATATCCGTATTATCGTCGAACACCTCGAATGATTTATGAGCTGCCAGATGATAAGGTGAGTCTTTCGTTTCCAACACAAGAAGGAGATGATAACCAGCGCGGGTTGTTGCTGACGATATTACCTCCTCTCGTCATGCTTTTAGTGATCGGAATTGTGGCACTCATACAGCCAAGGGGAATATTTGTGATTATTTCTATCGTCATGTTTACGATGACGTTATTCACATCAACCGTTCATTATTTTAAAGAAAAAGGAAATCGCAAAAAGAGGCTTGAAAAAAGGCGGAAAGTTTATACGAAATATTTAGAGAACAAGAGACAAGAGCTACAAGAGCTTTCAGAAAAGCAAAAACAAGTTCTTTCTTTCCACTTCCCAACATTTGAACGAATGAAATATTTAACCGAGCAAATTTCGGATCGAATTTGGGAAAGAACACTTGATAGCAATGATTTGCTTCAATTTCGACTCGGTCTTGGAACGGCGCCGTCAAGCTACCAGATTTCCTTAAACAGTGGCGATATGGCAAATAGAGAAATTGATGACCTTCTCGAACAGTCACAAGTTATCGAGAAAGTGTATCGGGAAGTTAAAGATGTGCCGATTACCGCGAACCTTGCTCAAGGAGCAATTGGTCTTGTCGGAAAAGAATCGGTTGTAAAAAGCGAAATTCACCAAACTGTTGGTCAACTAGCCTTTTTTCATAGCTATCACGACCTTCGTTTTGTATTCATTTTTGATGAAAAGGAATATCAAGACTGGGAGTGGATGAAATGGCTACCACATTTTCAGCTCCCGCATGCTCATGCAAAAGGGTTTATTTATAACGAGCAAACGAGAGATCAGTTGCTTTCTTCGATCTACGAGGTTTTGCGTGAACGAGATCTTGATGAGAATAAAGGGAAAAAACGTTTTTTCCCGCACATCGTGTTTATTGTCACGAATCAGCAGCTCATATCCGAGCATGTCATTTTGGAGTATTTAGAAGGAGATCATCCACATTTAGGCATATCAACTATTTTTGCTGCTGAAACGAAGGAAAGTTTGACAGAACATATTTATACACTTGTAAGGTATATCAATGAACAGGAAGGGGACATCCTCATCCAGCAACAAAAAGCCGTGCAAATACCGTTTAAAATCGATTCACATAAAAGAGAGGATAACGAAAAGTTTGCGCGGATGTTAAGAACGCTTGACCATCAAGTAGGGATGACGAACTCCATTCCAACAAGCGTCTCCTTTTTAGGGATGTTAAAAGCGAATGATATAGACGATTTATTAATCGAACAAAATTGGCTTACACGTGAATCATCAAAATCTTTAGCTGTTCCAATTGGGTTAAAAGGAAAGGAAGACATCGTCGAATTAAACCTACATGAGAAAGCGCATGGTCCGCACGGTCTTTTAGCCGGTACGACTGGTTCAGGGAAAAGTGAATTTTTACAAACGTATATTTTATCGTTAGCTGTTCATTTCCATCCGCATGAAGTAGCTTTTCTTCTCATTGACTATAAAGGTGGAGGAATGGCACAACCATTTAAAAACATGCCTCATTTATTAGGGACGATTACAAACATTGAAGGAAGTAAAAACTTCAGTGCTCGAGCACTTGCATCGATCAAAAGTGAATTGAAACGACGACAGCGCTTGTTTGATGAATACGAAGTCAATCATATTAATGACTATACAACCTTATATAAACAAGGTGAAGCGAAGGAGCCGCTTCCACATCTATTTTTAATTTCAGATGAATTTGCGGAATTAAAAAGTGAAGAACCGGAGTTTATTCGGGAGTTAGTGAGTGCTGCCCGTATTGGACGAAGCTTAGGTGTCCACCTTATTTTGGCCACGCAAAAGCCTGGAGGAGTCATTGACGACCAAATTTGGAGTAACGCTCGCTTTAAAGTTGCTTTAAAAGTACAGGACGCTTCTGATAGTAAAGAAGTGTTAAAAAATGCGGATGCTGCGTCAATTACCGTAACAGGGCGAGGATACTTACAGGTCGGAAACAATGAAGTGTACGAACTTTTCCAATCGGCATGGAGTGGTGCGCCATATTTAGAAGAATCCATTGAAACAGAAGATGAAATTGCCATTGTGACAGATTTAGGGCTCATACCGTTGTCAGACGTACAAGCCCAAGATCAAGAGAAAAAAGATGTGAAACCAGAAATTGAAGTCATCGTTGATAAAATCGAAGAAACTCAGCAAGCATTAAACATTGAAAAGTTGAGAAGTCCATGGCTACCGCCGCTATCACCTCGAATTTCGCGATGGAGTTATGTTTCGAAAAAACAGGGTGAATTTTATATTGGACTAACGGATGAACCGGAGAAGCAGCTGCAGGAGCCGTACAGCTATCAAATGATGGAAGATGGCAATATCGGTATTTTTGGTTCTTCAGGATATGGAAAATCTGTAACCGTTATGACGTTGTTACTAAACTTTGCTTCTCAATATAATCCAGAACAGCTTCATTATTATGTTTTTGATTTTGGAAATGGCGCTCTTTTACCATTGCGTCAACTCCCGCATACGGCAGACTATTTCCGAATGGATCAAGAACGAAAAATTGAAAAGTTTTTACGGATCATGAAAGAAGAGATGAACCGGAGAAAGCAATTGTTCCAAGAGCAGGAAGTAAGCAATATTAACATGTACAATGTCGTTAGTGAGAAAAAGCTTCCACTTATCTTTATCGCGATTGATAACTTTGATCTTGCGAAAGAAGAGCTCGAAGATGTGGAAATGCAATTTACACAATTTGTTCGCGACGGTCAATCGCTTGGGATTTATATGATTTTTACAGCAACGAGAATCAATGCGATTCGTCAATCGCTTATGAATAACTTAAAGACAAAAATTGTCCATTATTTAATGGACAATTCAGAAGCGTATGCCATATTAGGGAAAGTCCCATATTCTCCTGAAGCAATACCAGGCCGCGCTATCATTAAGAAGGAACAAGCCTTTTTTGCGCAAATATTTTTACCTGCTGATGGAGAAGATGATTTCCAAATGTTTGATCAGTTAAAAGAAGATATTCAGCAGCTAAGAGAAAAATATGCGGACGTAAAACAACCTGATCCAATTCCAATGCTTCCTTCGAAATTAACGATGAAGGAATTGAATCATAATCGAAGGGTTGTGATGCAACAAGGGCTGATCCCACTCGGTCTAGATGAAGAGTTTGTTCAACCTGTGTACATTGACTTTGTTAAACATAAACATTGCATCATTCTTGGACAAACACAAAAAGGAAAGACAAATGTATTAAAAATTGTGTTACACAAAGCGCTTTCTGAAACGACGGGGATCGGTGTGTTTGATTCCATCAATCGTGGTCTTTCAAGTTTTATTAACGAAAAAGAGATTGATTATATGGAAACGAAAGAACATATTGTGAAGTGGCTTGATGAGAAGGAACAACTACTGCAAAAAAGAGAGCAAGATTATTTAGAAGCCGTTCAGCGTGGTGAGGTTGAACGTTTAACCTTTTCACCGATACTACTTGTCATTGACGGTTTTGCTAGATTCCAGCAAACAATTGACAGCATGATTCAAGATCGCTTGTCGAAATTTATGAAAAACTACAGCCACCTCGGCTTTAACCTTGTTGTCTCAGGTAACCATAATGAATTTTCAAAAGGCTTCGATGCTCTCACAGCGGAAATTAAACAAGTTCGTCAAGCTGTCATCTTAATGAAAAAATCTGAGCAAAATCTATTTACGTTTCCGTTCAACCGAAAGGAAACCGATATCAATCCAGGGTTTGGCTATTACGTTGAAAACGGAAAGGATACGAAAATCCAAATCCCGCTATGTGAAGTTGAAAGGAAGATTTTCGCATGACTGAACAACGGAAACACATCATAAAAGTTATATTTGCTGTCTTGTGGATTTTGGCATTACCTTCGCTATTCTTCCAGTACATTGGAGATAATCCGATGGCTGTAAAAGAGAATGCAACGAGAACGATAGCGGTGGTAAATGAAGATTTAGGTGTAGAGGATGGGAATGAATCGTTAAATTTCGGAAAGGAGATCCCGTCTCTTTTAAATGAAGGATCAGATTATAATTGGACTGTTCTCGGCCGCAGTGCGGCTGAGAATGGCCTGAAAAGTTTAAAATATGATGCCATCATTTATATCCCGTCCAATTTTTCTGAAAGCATTTTGACATATGACGATGAACATCCGAAAAGAGCGACGTTGAAATATGCAGTACAAGATCAGCTGAATGCTGTTAATAAAGAGAAAGTCGTTAGGGAATTAGAAGATGCAAGTAATGAAGTAAACAGTCATATGTCCTCCCTTTATTGGAGTTATGTTTCGCAAGAGGTCGAGCACGTACGTGAGCAGTTCGACAAAATTTTAGAAAAGGAAATTGCATTCCAAAATGCAATGTTCTCTTTTTATAACCCCGGTTCACAAAAGCTTTCAGGAGAACTAAGTCAGCAAAAGGAATTGCTTGAACAACTTCAAGCGAACATACAGCTTGCTGAAGAAGGTTCTTCAAAACGAAAAGGCGATGTTGAACAAATTGAACAAAGCTTGAAACATTTCGTCGAATATGTTGAAGCATATAAGCAGTATCAACAAAAACAAAAGGAAATATTAACTCAAATTCAAGACGAAAGCACGAAAATGATTCAAGCGGGCATGAGCGCAATACGAGAAGGACAATCCCAAACAGATCAAACCTTTGGTGAACAAACCGTTCCAATCCAAAATGGAATTGTTGCTTTAAAAAAGATGCTGCAAGATAATGCCGATATGATGAACCAAGTAAGTGTCGTGCGTTTAAGTAGAATCGATCAACAAAAAGAAGAAATGGAAGTTCTTCACGAAAATTTGGTGAACCAATATGGACAACTTGCCAGCAATCAGTTCGAATCACTCCAGAACAATGTCTTTTCGATGAGAGAAGAATTGGTGAAAAAAACGGGGGAACAACCTAATAATGGTGAGAACGAAAATAGCAATAATGAAAAGAATGAACATCCAAGTCATAAAGAGGAAACAACGCAACTAAAAGACACGAAAAATAAAGAGGAGTTTCCAACTCCTACAAACACAGTCGATCAGCAAAAAGAATTACAGGCTATTGCGACTGAAACAACTCTTTTGAAAGAAAGTCTACAAGCGATTCCAGAGGATGAACAGCCACAAGAAGTAAAGGATGCCATTGCAAATTTAGATTCTTTGACCAAAAGAATTGAGCAAGTAGTTGTTGAGCTTCAAAACAAAGACACGGAAGATGAACAGTGGCAGAAGAAATATCAAGAGCTGTTACTAGCGTATGAAGAACAAATCGAGGAAAATAATCGCTTGAAGGATGAGTATGGAAAGATTATTGATGGTCTAAATGGGGAGATTGATAAGCTACACGTACAAATTGGTGAGCTCAATGCTCAAATGGAAGATGTAATTAATTCAAATGAAGAATTGATAAAGGGAAAAATTAAAAAGATAGAAGACGAGCTTTTAGCCAACTATTCCAATTTACTAACCGATACGTTGAAAGAATTGTTCCAATCAGAAATGAAGAGTAAAGATACAGCTAAGATGCTAGATTATTACTCGGAGTTATCGCGATTTGCATCAACGGTAAACTTAATTGCAGCACAAAATGATAAATATGAAGGAATTTTAGAAGAGGCTAGTCAGAATACCGCGAGCATTCTCGATATGAAAGGAAATGAAAAACAAGCTTGGGATAATCTTGAAGCAGACATGTTAGGGACAGAAGAAGGACTGAATGATTTTGAAGCATCGTTTGCTGCCTTCATTCAAGAATACCGTGACTTTGTAGACGAAGAGCAAGCAAATGTGATGAAAGAGCTTGACGCTATTCAAGCTAGTTCGGCGAAAATAACGGAACAGCTGCAAAAGCCAGATGATATTACCGCTGACGGAACGTATTCGGATCAGTCTCCAGATGGCACGATTTTAATTTCTTTGCAAAAAAGCATGGGTCAAGAGCTTCATAGTATGAACGAACTGATGGAGTCACTTGGAGAGCGACAAGGAAATATTGTGGACTATACAGGTGATTTGGAGCAAAAGGTAAGTGAAGTTCAGGAAAAAGCCGATACGTTAAACGAAAAATGGTCGCAAAACGTAACCTCAACGAAATTAGTGAGAAACGATGTTTATACACTTTTAGGAAACGCGTTTGTTGATGGACAAAACAATGGATATGTTTATGACTACTTATCAAACCCATTAGAAATAAGTGGTGAGATTCCAAGTGTGAAAGAGAAAACCGTTCCACCGGTTGTTATTTTAGTCATTGTTTTAATTAGCAGTCTATTAATCGGTTATTTGAGCCATTATTATTCACAGGCGCCACTGTTAGTAAAAGGTGCGCTATTTGGACTGTTAAACTTAATTGTTGGGCTTATGATCAGTCTGTTTGGATTAAACATTTATTCCTTAGAGGATGACCGAGCTATCCAATGGACGATCTTTACCATTCTTTTACTCGTCGCAACCTCTTTACTCGTGCGTCTTTCGTTTAGATTAGGATCACTGTTCGGTTGGTTTGTGAGCGTTGGGTTAATTTTATTCTATGTCACACCGCTACTTAACTTAACGATTCCGAACTTCAACTATGAAGATCCAGTATCAAAGGTGTATATGTCTATTCAATATGAAGCAAGTAGCCTTTTCGGCCAAGCTGTCATTCTCTTGCTCGGGATAACCGTTGTTCTTACCGTCATCCCATTGGTTATTCGGCTATTTAACTCGGACAAAAACATAGAAAGTGAGAATGCGCATGAAGCTTAAATTTGTCGTGCAGAGGGCCTTCCTAACGGTGGCCCTTCTGGCATGCTTACCGTTCAATGTTGCATTTGCAGATTCAGATCAAATTGAAGAATTGGAACCAAATGTTTATGAAAAAGATAAAACGAATCGAAATACCGAATACTTACATGATGAAGCACTCTATAAACAAAAACAGTCAATCCCAGAGGAACAAAAGATATTAACATTTGAAAAAGATACAAAAAATCCTATAGAGGAAATAAAAAATCAATTGTTTCAGGATAGCGACATCGAGAACAATACTGTTGTAGCGAAAGCCGAAAAATTGGGGCTGTTTTCAGATGTAGGACTAGAAATGAAAGGAACACCGGAAACTCAAACGGAAGAAAAAGAAGGAGTCTCTACCTTATTTATTTTATATGTAACAGCAATTGTGGTTGGAATTGGTCTATTATTCCTGCTCCTCATTCCAGCCATCCAAAAACAAAAATCGCAATCCTCCTTACAGAGTGGCAGGGTTGAATCATAAGATAATGTTATTGCTGATGCACACTAAACATTCCTGCTTTACCTTAAAACTTGCACTTGAATTCAGAATTGGGATTATCGCGGATTCGAGTTCACGGAAGTAAAACTAGTGAAATGTACGAATTAAAGAACGAGACGACTTTATGATGAGGTTTCAAGTATTTTTGTGAGGTGATAGGATGAACTCAAAACATGTTAGAGAGTTGGCTCAAGACTTTTATAAAGCATCGGAAAGTATTAAGGAACGGGAAGAGAACTTAAAGAAAAATGTGAGAGATGAAGCAGACACCTGGTCAGGAAAAAGCCGGGATAAATTTAATGCCATCATGGAAGAAGCATCAGTCGCGTTTCAAAGGCATTCAGATAATTTATATGAAATTAGTAAAGAGCTAGAAAAAGCGGCAAATGAAGTCGACCGTGTTCGAGAAGAGATTGAAAGACAGAGAGAATTGGAGAAGCTTACAAAATAAGCATGTAAAACGATGAATGAAGAAAAGAAATCTTATCTCCTATAAATATTTTTTAGATAAAAGTTACTATTTATTAAGGATGGAAAGGAGTAAAGATTAATGGGCAAAAAAATTTCAATAGATCCCGACCGTCTAGAAGGGCTTGCCAATCAATTTGTTTTAGAATTATCAGCCATTGAAACGGAATATAAAGATCTTCACAAAGATCTTTATTATCTTATAAGCAATGCTCCAGCGGAATACAAACATTGTTTTTATCATGTTGGGGATCCTTGGAGTACAGGAGACGATCTAGTAGATTACCTTAGTGAAGCAGAACAAGGCATTCGATCGACGGCTAATAAATTTGCAGAAAAAGATAATTTAATTGCACAGCTCTATAATCTTCATGATAAATACGGAACCTTTACGGCAATGGGGGCACTTGTTGGAAGACAACTTACTTATTATGGACTGGGCTTTACTCAATTTTTCGAAAATAAGGATGGTGCTTATTCGTTTAAACATAACAAAGCACTTACAAAACTGTCAGATACTGTTGATTCCTCGAGATTGCGGAAGCCAGCAAGGTCCTTTTTAAGCCCAAAGTATTTGGGTAAAAAATATAAAAACGCAACATTTGCCGATTTGGTACACAAAAAATATGCGAAGTATTTGCCGGGAGAGGTTGTAAAATATACAAACAGCTCTGTAAAAGTTTTTGAGGGTATTTTAGATAAAAATGTTAACAAATTTATGATAAAAGATTTAGTTAAAACTGGTGCAAAATTTGGTAAAGCAAATGCAGCCGCAACATTTGGAATTACATTTGCATCGGAAACTTTTGGAGCAGGACTGAAAATTTCAGAGAACTACGCAAAATACGGGAACATGCCGGAAGTGTTAAAACGTGAAAACGCAAAGGCGGTTGGAAATGCTATTAATAAAACAGCTGCTGTTTCAGTAGGTTCAATCGGAGGAGCAGTTATAGGTGGGGCAATTGGTAGCTTAGCTGGTCCAGTAGGTACTGTAATTGGAGCTACAGCAGGATCCTTTGTGGGAGGTATTGTAGGTGAGCAGGTAGCCAAACTTACCGCAGGTCTAGCTGAAAAAGCGACCATTGCACTAAAAGATCCTATTCATAAAGGGATTAACTTCTTTAAAAGCGGATTTGAAAAGACCGGAAAAGTGGTGGATGGCTTTAACAAGGGCGTAGATTTTGTTAACGATCAAATTAAAGATACCCTATCCGATCCGGTAGGAAAAGTGAAGGAAATAAGTAAAGACTTTTCAAAAGCGAAAGAAACTGCCAGCTCTCTCGTCAATGGAGCGAAAGGCTTTTTGGAAGATAAATTTTCATTTATTTAGGAGGACGTTATGGATACGATTCAATTAAGTATAGAGGAACTCATCTTTTCCTTTTATAGTGAAGGATTGTACGAACAAGGAATGTCTTTAAAAGAAACTTATTTTCCCAATCTAAAAGATGACGAGTTACGGTTTATGCTTGAAATGGCAGCGCGCTCCTTATTAGCTAAAAATATGGTAGAAGAGGCGCATCATCAATACAAGATAAAAGATGAGGTAAAACCGTATATTCACGCGTTAAATGACGCGAATCGTACGATTAAAGCATCGAAGTTCTTGGGAAATCTGGAAGATGAACAAAGTATAACGTTCCATACAACAGATCAAAACCTATTTATGCATCAACTCCTTCACGATCACCAAATTCATCAAGTGGGGAAAATATCAAAAGAAAAAGCTCGTTTCATGATTTACGACTTTTTTCAATTTGATTCATTAAAGAGAGAATGTGAAGAGTCGTTTACGATGAAAAATGAAGAATATGAAAAGTTATTAGAGGCAGTAAGCCAAGACGAAACTCAGTGTTCATTGGAACAGGTCGATACAAATTTAAAGGGAAACCCATTGTTTGAAGCGTTTCTTGATGATTTATCCGTACGAAAAGGGAAGATGGATAGTATACTTTATATAGAATACGATCAAGAAAATCTCCCGAATATCGTTGATTTATTATTTATCGTCCCAGGAAAAAAAGAGACATGGTTTATTTCAAGAGGAAATTACAATGAGTTTGTTTTTCAAAAAGCAAATGAAAAAACGGTACAAACATTCTTGTTTGAAAGAAATTCCATGACAGTATAGTAAGGAGGAAATGCGTTGGCTAACATAAAAACAGAAGGTGAGATTATAAAAGTAAAAGGGTCCAAATTTATGTATGGATGGTCGGCTCTTTTTAACTTAGGTGGTATAGGATCCTGTATATTTATATTATTTAATGGACTTAAATTTGAGTCCAATTACTCACTCCTGTATATTGGTGGAGGACTATTTTTGTTCCCGATATTTATCTATTTAACATTATGGCATCTCCCTGGATTTAAGCCAGGAAAAGTGCTCTTTACGATAGTCCCGGGAGAAGAAGGAAAGATTGTGACGAAAAAACATACGGTACCTATCAAACAGATTCGTGAAATCGATTTGATCCGGAATCCGTTCAATTTGATGATGGAGGTTGTTATTAAGACCTATCACAATAAAGCCATTAAAATTAAAACGTATAATATTTTGCCGCAGGTAAGGTTTTTTGACACAGTGGATCTGTATGTTTTTCCTTATATGTGCAAAGAAGCTAGAAAAGCATGGAATAAAAAAATAACTGAAAACGAACTATTAAGAGATTTAAATCACGAAAGAAAACAAAAAAATATCGATTAAATTACTCTTAGAGCTAATTAACGAGAAAGCGGCAACTATAATAAGTAGTCGTTTTCTTAAATAATTCGTCAAATTGGGAGGAACATAATTTGGTCAGTCCAATTCGAAAGAACGAACCTATCAAAGTAAAAGGGTCCAAATTAATGTATGCATTGTTGGCACTTTTTATTTTATAGGTGGATTAGTAGGATGTATAATACTAGTTTCTGAAGGTTTTAAATTTGATTCTAATTATTTCCTTTTCTATATAGGAAGTGGAATCTTTTTCTTTCCTTTTTTTCTTTATCTACTTTTATGGCATCTCCCTGGATTTAAGCCAGGAAAAGTGCTCTTTACGATAGTCCCGGGAGAAGAAGGAAAGATTGTGACGAAAAAACATACGGTACCTATCAAACAGATTCGTGAAATCGATTTTATCCGTAATCCGTTCAATTTGATGATGGAGATTGTCGTTACAACGTATCACAATAAAGAGATTAAAATAAAAACGTATAATCTTCTGCATGAAGTTAATTTTTACAATACAGTAGACCTCCATATTTTTCCTTATATGAATGATGAAGCTAAGAAAGTTTGGGATAAGCAAATTACAGAGAATCAGTTTTTGAAGGATATGGAATATAAAAGAAAACAACAGAAAACAGATTGAGCTAAGAACCAATTGAAATTATGAGAAAACGGCAGAGGTGTACATGCAGTCGTTTTCTCTTTTTGTATAGGTTATTCATTTTTCAATGGGATACAATGTAAACAAATATTGGGGAACTAGTTGGTGAAAAAGCGGCCATTGCACTAAAAGATCCTATTCATAAAGGGATTAACTTCTTTAAAAGCGGATTTGAAAAGACCGGAAAAGTGGTGGATGGCTTTAACAAGGGCGTAGATTTTGTTAACGATCAAATTAAAGACACCTTATCTGATCCGGTAGGAAAAGTGAAAGAAATAAGTAAAGACTTTTCAAAAGCGAAAGAAACTGCCAGCTCTCTCGTCAATGGAGCGAAAGGCTTTTTGGAAGAGAAATTTTCATTTATTTAGGAGGACGTTATGGATATGATTCAATTAAGTATAGAGGAACTCATCTTTTCTTTTTATAGTGATGGATTATACGAACAAGGGGTGTCTTTAAAAGAAACTTATTTTCCCAATCTAAAAGATTACGAGTTACGGTTTATGCTAGAAATGGCTGCGCGCTCCTTATTAGCTAAAAATATGGTAGAAGAGGCGCATCATCAATACAAGCTAAAAGATGAGGTAAAACCGTATATTCACGCGTTAAATGACGCAAATCGTACGATTAAAGCATCGAAGTTCTTTGGAAATCTGGAAGATGAACAAAGTATAACGTTCCATACAACAGATCAAAACCTATTTATGCATCAACTCCTTCACGATCACCAAATTCATCAAGTGGGGAAAATATCAAAAGAAAAAACTCGTTTCATGATTTACGACTTTTTTCAATTTGATTCCTTAAAGAAAGAATGTGAAGAGTCGTTTACGATGAAAAATGAAGAATATGAAAAGTTATTAGAGAAAGTAAGCCAAGACGAAACTCAGTGTTCATTGGAACAGATCGATACAAATTTAAAGGGAAACCCGTTGTTTGAAGCGTTTCTTGATGATTTATCCGTACGAAAAGGGAAGATGGATAGTATACTTTATATGGAATACGACCAAGACAATCTCCCGAATATCGTTGATTTATTATTTATCGTCCCAGGAAAAAAAGAGACATGGTTTATTTCAAGAGGAAATTACAATGAATTTGTTTTTCAAAAAGCAAATGAAAAAACGTTACAAACATTCTTATTTGAAAGAAATTCCATGACAGTATAGCAAGGAGGAAATGCGTTGGCTAACATAAAAACAGAAGGTGAGATTATAAAAGTAAAAGGGTCAAAGTTTATGTATTGTTGGGTAGCCACAGGAACCTGGGGAGGAATTGTATCTTGCTTAATTTTATTGTTTAATGGACTTAAATTTGAATCCAACTATTCCCTCTTTTATATAGGAGGAGGAATAGGATTCCTACCCTTTTGTGTCTATCTAACGTTTTGGCATCTCCCTGGATTTAAGCCAGGAAAAGTGCTCTTTACGATAGTCCCGGGAGAAGAAGGAAAGATTGTGACGAAAAAACATACGGTACCTATCAAACAGATTCGTGAAATCGATTTGGTCCGGAATCCGTTCAATTTGATGCTAGAGATCGTTATTAAAACGTATCACAATAAAGTTATAAAAATAAAAACGTATAATCTACTACAAGAAGTTGACTATTTTGATGTGGTTGACGAGTTTGTATACCCATTTATGAGAGAAGAAGTGAAAAATAAATGGGATAAGATAATTGATGGAAGTCAGTTCCTTAAAAATATCAATTATACAAGAAAACAACAGAAAACGGATTAAGCTAAGAACCAATTGAAATTATGAGAAAACGGCAGAGATGTACATGCAGTCGTTTTCTCTATTTGTATATGTGGTTGATTTGTAATCGGGATACATTGTTAACAGAAAAACGGAGGGCAAGTACTAAATTGTCGATTCCTAAATAAATTTGAGCAATAAGGAAAAAGGAAGGAGGTAAAACCACTTGGCTAACATAAAAACAGAAGGTGAGATTATAAAAGTAAAAGGGTCTAAATTTATGTATGCATGGTCAGTTTTGTTTAATTTTGGTGGAATAGGAGCCTGTTTATTTATATTGCACTATGGATTGCAATTTGAGTCTAAATATTCTCTTCGTTATATTGGGGGAGGGTTGTCTTTACTTCCTTTCTTTATATATACAACCTTATGGTATCTTCCAAGCTATAAGCCAGGAAAAATACTCTTTACAATTGTTATGGGTGAAGATGGAAAGATTGTGACGAAAAAACGTAATGTGTCTATTAAAGATATTCGTGAGATTGATTATGTCTATAATCAGATTAACTTAATGAACGATATTGTAATAAAAACGTATAACCATAAAAAAGTAAAAATTCGAACTTATAATCTTCTAGATGATGATGATTTTTTTCGATGTATAGACAATTATGTGTATCCTTTTATGACAGAAGAAGCAAAAATGAACTGGGATCATAAATACAAATTTTTAAAAGAAGAAGGCTTTGAACGGGAGAATCAAAAAATAAATTAATCTTTTTAAAAATGTGAACGTTAATCTATTTATTTGTTTTACATAAAAAATAATCGTTTCATTTTATCTTATCTTAGAATATTCATCGCAACTTTCCATCCACACAAAAATCAAATACAATGTGATTATGATAAACGTAACAATATTGATTTCTTCGTCATAATGACGGTACGAAGTATTCAAAGAAAGGATCGTAAAACGATGAGTCAGAAACCGAAAAAGAGAAAGTTTGAAGTGGCGGAAAATGAAACGATTGATGATTGTCTCAATCGAATGAAAGAAGAAGGGTATTTTCCGGTTAGAAGAATGGAAGAACCTATTTTTAAGGAAGAGAAGGTGAATGGGGCAATTGAAGTTGTTCCGTACGGACGAAAGATTGTTTTTGAAGGAAAATTGTTATAAAAACCGAACATTAATAATTAATTTAGTTTAATTGTTCGATATTATCGTTGACAGCTCGATACAATCATTGTTAATATGAAGATGAACAAAATACGTAAACCAGTACCTCATATAATATTGGGAATATGGCCCAAAAGTTTCTACCCGACGACCGTAAATTGTTGGACTATGGGGGAAAGTAATGATTGTGGCTGTCATTGAGCATACATACTATATGTTCTATGCCCGGTTTGTATTACTTTCCACTATATGAGGGAAAATACAGAGCGGGCTTTTTCTATTTTTACAAATCGAGTTGAATTTTACCCCAAAACAATTTGCTCGTTCTGTACTAATGATTTCATTACGATAAGCTAATGCTATTTATATAAACTATTAAATTTCTGCTGATAGAGGGGGAGCAACATGAAGCCTATTGTTGGTGTTATTATGGGAAGCACGTCAGACTGGGAAACGATGAAACATAGTTGTGAAATATTAGATGCACTCGAGATACCGTATGAAAAAAAGGTCGTATCCGCCCATCGAACACCTGATTTCATGTTTGAGTATGCTGAAAACGCAAGAGAAAGAGGAATAAAAGTCATTATTGCAGGCGCTGGTGGTGCTGCACATCTTCCGGGAATGGTCGCGGCGAAAACGACGCTTCCTGTTATCGGAGTTCCTGTCAAATCAAGTACGTTAAATGGGCTTGATTCATTATTATCGATTGTGCAAATGCCAGGAGGCGTTCCAGTTGCAACTGTAGCCATTGGAAAAGCAGGGGCAACGAATGCTGGTTTATTAGCTGCGCAAATCATTTCAATCGAAGATGATAAGGTTAAGCAAAAGCTAGAGGAGCGACGAGAAAGTACGAAAGAAACAGTGTTAGAAAGCAGTGATCAACTTGTATAAAACGATTTTACCGGGACAGACAATTGGAATTATTGGCGGTGGCCAACTAGGGCGGTTTATGGCGATAGCGGCAAAAAATATGGGGTATAATGTGGCGGTATTAGACCCGACACCGAATTGCCCCTGTGGTCAAGTAAGCGATATCGAAGTGACAGCTGCATATGACGATTTAGATGCCATCAAAAAGCTTGCGGAAATGAGCGATGTCATCACCTATGAATTTGAGAATATTGATTATGAGGCATTAACATGGCTTGAACAACATGCTTATTTACCGCAAGGAAGTCAACTGCTCTCAATCACCCAAGACCGACAAACGGAAAAAGAGGCGATTGTAGATGCAGGTGCAACGGTTGCCCCTTTCCGTGTTGTGGAACAGGCCCAGCAGCTTGCAAAAGCAGTCGAGGAGATTGGTCTTCCTGCCGTCTTAAAAACGTGTCGCGGCGGCTATGATGGAAAAGGACAATTTGTCATTCGTCATAAGGAAGAAGCTGAACAGGCTAAATCTTTACTAGAGAAAGGCCGTTGTGTCCTTGAGAAATGGATTTCCTTTGATATGGAAATTTCCGTTATTGTGACAAGGAGTGTAAAGGAAGAAACGACGACTTTTCCTGTAGCAGAAAATATCCATGTGAACAACATTCTCCATCAAAGCATCGTGCCGGCAAGAATTGATGACACATTAAAAGAAAAGGCGATTCAAGCGGCTAAAATGCTTGCAAGTAAGCTTGGATTAATCGGAACATTAGCGGTTGAAATGTTTGTTTCAAATGGGGACATTTATATAAATGAATTGGCACCACGTCCACATAACTCTGGACATTACACGTTAGACTTATGTACATCATCTCAATTTGAACAGCACATCCGAGCAATATGTGGGTTGCCTTTAAAACAGCCTTCCTTATTACATGAAGGAATAATGGTCAATATTTTAGGACAGCATTTACAACCTGTTATCGAAAACGATAAACTTTTAACAGATGGCAAGCTTTATTTGTACGGAAAAAATGAAGCAAAAGCTAATCGGAAAATGGGCCACATCACGTTTTATTCAACAAATGTTGAGTTATTAACAAAGCAATTAAATGAAACAACTATTTGGAACAGGTCCTAAAACGGAGGTAATGATGAATGATTGAACGTTATACGAGACCCGAAATGGGAGCTATTTGGACAGAGGAAAACCGTTTCAACGCTTGGCTTGAAGTAGAAATATTAGCATGTGAAGCATGGGCGGAATTAGGCGTTATCCCAAAAGAAGATGTGAAAAAACTGCGTGAACATGCTTCTTTTGATATTGCGCGTATTAAAGAGATTGAAGAGGAAACGAGACATGATGTCGTTGCCTTTACACGAGCGGTTTCTGAAACGTTAGGTGAAGAGAGAAAATGGGTTCATTACGGTTTAACGTCTACAGACGTCGTAGACACAGCGTTATCTTACTTATTAAAACAAGCAAACGACATTTTACTAAAAGATATTGAAAACTTTGTTGACATTTTAAAGAATAAAGCACTTGAACATAAATATACCGTGATGATGGGACGTACACATGGCGTTCATGCCGAGCCAACAACATTCGGTTTAAAAATGGCCCTTTGGTACGAAGAAATGAAGCGTAATTTAGAACGATTCAAGCGTGCAAAAGAAGAAATCGAATTCGGGAAAATTTCCGGTGCCGTTGGAACATATGCAAACATTGATCCGTTTGTTGAACAATATGTTTGTGAAAAGCTTGGTTTAAAAGCTGCACCAATCTCAACGCAAACATTACAGCGCGATCGCCATGCAGAATATGTAGCTACACTTGCTTTAATCGCGACGTCTATCGAGAAGTTTGCCGTAGAAATCCGTGGACTGCAAAAGAGTGAGACGCGTGAAGTAGAAGAGTTCTTTGCTAAAGGACAAAAAGGTTCATCAGCTATGCCGCATAAACGCAACCCGATTGGTTCAGAAAATATGACAGGAATTGCCCGTGTCGTACGCGGAATGATGATGACAGCTTATGAAAACGTACCATTATGGCATGAACGGGACATTTCCCATTCATCAGCAGAGCGTATCATTCTTCCAGATGTTACGATTGCACTGAACTACATGTTAAATCGTTTCGGAAATATCGTGAAAAACTTAACAGTATTCCCAGAAAACATGAAGCGAAATATGGATAAAACGTTAGGTCTCATTTATTCTCAACGCGTCTTATTAGCGCTCATTAATACAGGAATGACGCGTGAGGAAGCATATGACTTAGTTCAGCCAAAAGCAATGGAAGCATGGGATCGCCAAGTACCGTTCCGTGAATTAATTGAAGCAGAAGAAAACATTACGTCTCGTCTAACGAAAGAACAAATCGATGACTGCTTCGATTATAACTATCACTTAAAAAATGTTGACGTTATTTTTGAACGTTGTGGTTTAGCAGAATAGAGGTAGTTTACTGCCTCTATCTCAATAGAAAAATTGCCAATATTCCGTCTTTAGGAGGCTGAACAAACATGACCATCCAAAAGGGAACCTTATTATACGAAGGAAAAGCAAAGAAAATATATAAAACGGATGATCCAGAAGTATTGTATGTGACTTATAAGGACTCAGCTACTGCTTTTAATGGTGAAAAAAAAGCTGAGATTGCAGGAAAAGGCGTACTAAACAATGAGATTACGTGTTTGTTATTCGAAAAATTAACGGAAGCTGGAGTGCCGACACATTTTATTAAGCGTCTTTCACCATATGAGCAGTTAGTACAGCGCGTATCGATTATTCCGTTAGAAGTGGTCGTTCGAAACGTTGTAGCTGGTAGTTTATCAAAACGACTCGGAATAGAAGAGGGAACGGTCATTGAAAAGCCTGTAATCGAGTACTATTACAAAAATGATGATCTCGGTGACCCGCTTATTAATAAAGCTCATATTGAACTATTGAACGTAGCAACCGATGAGCAATTAAACGAGATCGAGAAAATTGCGCTAAAAGTAAACACTATTTTGTTAGAACATTTTAAAAATTGTGGTGTGAACTTAGTTGATTTCAAGCTTGAGTTTGGGGTTACATCAGATGGAACCCTTATATTAGCGGATGAAATTTCCCCAGATACTTGTCGGCTTTGGGACGCGAAAACAAATGAAAAGTTGGATAAAGATGTATTTCGACGTGACATTGGTAATTTAACAGATGCCTATACCGAAATTTTAAAACGATTAGGAGGAACTATTCCATGTACAAAGTAAAAGTTTATGTAACATTACGTGAAAGTGTATTAGACCCACAAGGTAGTGCTGTAAAAGAATCTTTACATTCGATGAACTATAAAGAAGTTCAAGACGTGAGAATTGGAAAGTACATGGAGCTTCTAATTGAAAAGTCTGAACGTGACGTAGAAGAAGTATTAAAAGAAATGTGTGATAAATTACTCGCAAACCCAGTAATTGAAGATTACCGCTACGAAATTGAGGAGGTAGTCGCACAGTGAAATTTGCCGTAATCGTGTTTCCGGGTTCGAATTGTGACGTTGATATGTATCATGCCATTAAGGATGAGCTTGGTGAAGAAGTGGAATATGTGTGGCATGATGCGACTGATTTAAGTAGGTTTGATGGGATTTTATTACCAGGTGGTTTTTCGTATGGAGACTACTTACGTTCAGGAGCGATTGCCCGCTTTGCCAATGTGATGAAAGAAGTAGTGAAAGCAGCAAATGAAGGAAAGCCAGTGTTAGGGGTTTGTAATGGGTTTCAAATTTTACTCGAAGCTGGATTGTTACCTGGAGCGATGCGCCGCAACCAAAACTTAAAGTTTATGTGCCGTCCAGTAAAGCTTCGGGTTGAAAACAATGAAACGATGTTTTCTTCTCTTTATGAAAAGGACGAGCTTATTACCGTTCCGATTGCCCATGGAGAGGGGAACTACTACTGTGATGAAGAAACGTTAGAAAAGCTAAAAGAGAATAAGCAAATTGTTTTCACCTATGAAAGCAATCCAAACGGAAGCTTACTCGATATTGCTGGAATTGTGAACGAACGAGGAAATGTTCTAGGAATGATGCCGCATCCAGAACGAGCAGTGAATGAACTACTCGGAAGTGCTGACGGATTAACATTGTTTAAATCAATCGTAAAAAGTTGGAGGGAAGCTCATGTCACTAATGCTTGAACCGTCTGTAGAAATGATTAAAGAAGAAAAACTATATCAACAAATGGGCGTTAGTGATGAAGAGTTCGCCCTTATTGAAAAGATTTTAGGTCGCCTGCCAAATTATACAGAGATCGGAATTTTTTCGGTTATGTGGTCAGAGCACTGTAGTTATAAAAACTCAAAACCAGTATTGAAGAAATTCCCAACTACAGGTGAACGTGTATTACAAGGGCCTGGAGAAGGGGCGGGAATTGTCGATATTGGCGATCATCAAGCAGTCGTATTTAAAATTGAAAGTCATAACCACCCATCAGCAATTGAACCGTATCAAGGAGCAGCGACAGGTGTTGGTGGTATTATCCGCGACGTATTCTCCATGGGGGCACGTCCTGTTGCCTTATTAAATTCACTTCGTTTCGGTGAATTAACATCACCACGTGTGAAATATTTATTTGAAGAAGTTGTTGCTGGAATTGCTGGATATGGAAACTGTATTGGAATTCCAACGGTTGGCGGCGAAGTGCAATTTGATCCTTCTTATGAAGGAAACCCACTTGTGAATGCGATGTGTGTCGGATTAATTAACCATGAGGATATTAAAAAAGGACAAGCAAAAGGTGTTGGCAATACGGTCATGTATGTTGGAGCAAAAACAGGACGTGACGGTATTCACGGTGCGACATTTGCATCTGAAGAGTTAACGGAAGAGTCAGATGAAAAACGTCCAGCTGTTCAAGTAGGAGATCCATTTATGGAAAAGCTCCTTTTAGAAGCATGCCTTGAAGTGATCAAATCAGATGCGCTTGTCGGAATTCAAGATATGGGAGCTGCTGGGTTAACGAGCTCTTCAGCTGAAATGGCAAGTAAAGCGGGTTCTGGTATCGAGATGAATCTCGATTTAGTTCCGCAACGTGAAAAAGATATGACTCCGTATGAAATGATGCTCTCTGAATCACAGGAGCGTATGCTTCTTGTCATTGAAAAAGGTCGTGAGCAAGAGATCATTGATCTATTTGAAAAGTATGGTCTTGAAGCGGTCGCGATTGGAAAAGTAACTGACGATAAAATGCTGACTTTAACACATAAAGGTGAAGTTGTTGCCCAAATTCCTGTTGATGCGTTAGCAGAAGATGCACCTGTTTACCACAAGCCATCAAAAGAGCCTGTCTATTATAAAGAATTCCAAGAGATGGAACCTTATACACCAGAAGTGAAGGACTATAAAGATACGTTACTAACGTTATTACAACAGCCAACCATTGCAAGTAAAGAATGGGTTTATGATCAATATGACTACATGGTTCGTACGAATACTGTTGTTGCACCGGGTTCAGATGCAGCGGTAATCCGAATTCGTGATACGAATAAAGCGCTTGCGATGACGACAGACTGTAATTCTCGCTATCTTTATTTAGATCCAGAAGTAGGTGGGAAAATTGCCGTAGCAGAAGCTGCTCGAAACATCGTATGCTCTGGGGCAACACCACTTGCGATTACAGACTGCTTAAACTTTGGTAGCCCTGAAAAACCAGAAATTTTCTGGCAAATCGAAAAAGCGGTTGACGGTATGAGTGAAGCGTGTCGTACGCTTTCTACACCAGTTATTGGCGGAAACGTCTCTTTATATAACGAAACAAATGGAACAGCCGTTTATCCAACACCGGTTGTTGGAATGGTCGGTTTAATCGAAGATGTCTCTCACATTACAACGCAAGCGTTTAAACAAGAAGGAGATTTGATTTACGTCATCGGTGAAACAAAACCGGAGTTTAGTGGCAGTGAGCTTCAAAAAGTATTAGAAGGGAAAATCTTTGGTCAAGCACCGACCATTGATTTAGGTGTGGAAAAAGAACGATTAAATCAAATGTTAACGGCGATTAAGCAAGGTGTGATTCAGTCTGCACACGATGTATCAGAAGGTGGGATTGCTGTAGCTTTAACAGAATGTACACTCGGTGCAGAAGGGTTAGGAGCGCAAGTTGTCATCGATGGTAACGCGACAGCTGAACTATTCAGTGAGTCTCAATCTCGCTTTATCGTATCGGTGAAACAAAAGGATAAAGAAGCGTTTGAGAAACTAGTAGAAGCAAAGTTTATCGGTAAAGTAACAAATGATGGCACGTTAAACGTAAAGCACGAATCGGGAGAGGAGCTAATAAAAGCATCTGTAGAAGAGCTCGAGCGTGCTTGGAAAGGAGCTATTCCATGCTTGCTGAAATCAAGGGGCTAAATGAGGAATGCGGCGTTTTTGGGGTGTGGGGACACCCCGACGCTGCCCAAATCACATATTATGGCTTGCATAGTCTCCAACATCGCGGTCAAGAAGGAGCAGGAGTTGTTGTAACAGATGGAGAAAAGCTAGTCGGTCATAAAGGGCTAGGTCTAGTCACAGAAGTATTTGCACAAGGGCAATTAAATGATTTACACGGGAAAGCAGCCATTGGACATGTTCGTTATGCTACGGCTGGAGGCGGAGGATATATGAATGTTCAGCCTCTATTATTCCAATCGCAAAACGGTAGTTTAGCGTTAGCCCACAATGGAAATTTAGTCAATGCTTCTGGCTTAAAGCACCAGCTTGAAAACCAAGGGAGTATTTTTCAAACAACATCTGATACAGAAGTTTTGGCACATTTAATTAAGCGAAGCGGGTATTCATCACTAAAAGACAAGGTGAAAAATGCGTTGCAAATGATTAAAGGGGCTTATGCTTTTCTCATAATGACCGAAACGGAAATGATGGTAGCCCTTGACCCGAATGGTTTGCGCCCGCTTTCACTAGGCCGTCTTGGTGATGCATACGTCATTGCATCTGAAACATGTGCATTTGACGTCATCGGAGCTGAGTATGAGCGTGATGTAGAGCCGGGTGAGTTATTAATTATTAATGATGATGGATTAACAACAGAGCGATTCTCTAAAAATATTAATCGGGCGATTTGCTCGATGGAATATATTTATTTTTCCAGACCAGACAGCAATATTGAAGGCGTAAATGTGCATACAGCACGTAAAAATCTAGGGAAACGTCTTGCGACAGAAGCACCGGTTGAAGCAGATGTTGTAACAGGTGTACCAGACTCTAGTATTTCTGCAGCAATTGGGTTTGCAGAAGAAGCGGATATTCCGTATGAACTAGGCTTAATTAAAAATCGTTATGTCGGTCGTACGTTCATTCAGCCTTCCCAAGCGCTTCGTGAGCAAGGAGTAAAAATGAAGCTTTCACCTGTTCGGAAAGTCGTTGAAGGAAAGCGTGTCGTTATGGTCGATGATTCTATCGTTCGAGGTACAACCTCAAGAAGAATTGTGAGTATGCTAAGGGAGGCAGGAGCGACTGAAGTTCATGTCCGAATCAGTTCACCTCCGATTGCCAACCCATGTTTTTATGGAATTGATACATCAACACATGAAGAGTTAATTGCTTCTTCTCATTCTGTCGAAGAAATTCGTCAAATTATCGGTGCGGATAGTCTCGCCTTTTTATCAAACGAAGGATTGTTAGCAGGTATTGGACGAACAAATGATGGTGAATATCGCGGACAGTGTATGGCTTGCTTTACAGGGAAATATCCAACCGACATTTATGAAGATACCGTTCTTCCACATGAAAAAGATTAATGTATAAGACTAAATAACAAGCAGTTAACTCCCGCCTTATGCTTTTAGATAGGTGGGGATTAGCTCCCGTAAAGGAAAAAAGCGCCTTTAGTCGTAACAACATGTTTGTTTGAGGATGAGTTAAGGTGCTTGCGCTTTTCTAAATTACGCTCTTAATCGTTTGATGGGCTACAAGGAGGATATGGTTATGTCCAAATCATATAAAGAGGCTGGAGTAGATATTCACGCTGGATATGAAGCGGTTTCTCGCATGAAAAAGCATGTGGCCAAAACAAATCGTCCAGGTGTGATCGGGGCACTTGGGGGTTTTGGCGGCATGTTTGATTTATCAACACTAGGCTATAAGGAACCTGTGCTTGTATCTGGAACAGACGGTGTTGGAACGAAATTAAAACTAGCATTTATGATGGACGAGCACGATACGATTGGCATCGATGCAGTCGCGATGTGCGTGAATGATATTTTAGCACAAGGTGCTGAACCGTTATTCTTTCTCGACTATCTCGGAGTTGGGAAGGCCGTTCCGGAAAAAATTGAGCAAATCGTTAAAGGAGTTGCTGACGGCTGTGAACAAGCCGGCTGTGCTTTAATTGGCGGGGAAACAGCGGAAATGCCTGGTGTTTATGATGAGGAAGAATACGACATCGCAGGCTTTGCTGTCGGTGTTGTCGAAAAATCGAAAGTCGTAACAGGTGAACGGATTGAAGAAGGGGATCTATTAATTGGTCTTGCTTCTAGTGGCATTCATAGTAATGGTTATTCACTCGTTCGAAAAATTTTACTTGAAGACCACCAATTACATCTTGATGAATCGTATGAAGGACTAGAAGAAACGCTTGGTAAGGAACTGCTAAAGCCAACCAAAATTTATGTTCGTCCTGTATTAAATGCCATAATGAATAGCGATATTCACGGGATGGCTCATATTACAGGCGGGGGCTTTATAGAAAACATTCCGCGAATGCTCCCTAAAGGATTAGGGGCAGAAATTGATTATGGTTCATGGCCAATTCCATCGATTTTTTCATTCATTCAAGAAAAAGGTTCGATTGAAACAAAAGAAATGTTTGAAGTGTTTAATATGGGGATTGGCTTTGTGTTAGCAGTATCAGAAACGAATATGCCTCATGTCATAGCACGACTAGAAGAAAGCGGAGAAAAGGCTTATATTATTGGACGTGTAAAAAAAGGTGAAGGCATTTCGTTTGGTGGAGGCACATTAAAATGAAACGAATCGCCGTCTTTGCCTCAGGAAACGGATCCAACTTTCAATCGATTGTCGATTCGATAAAGGATAGAAAATTAGAAGCTGAGGTTAGTTTATTAGTATGTGATAAAGTAGGCGCAAAAGTCGTTGAACGCGCTGAACGAGAGAATATCCCGAGGTTTGTATTTACGCCGAAAGAGTATGAAAGTAAAGCTCATTTTGAACAAGATATCATTGAAGAGTTACGCCAAAACGACATTGATTTTATTTTTTTAGCTGGGTATATGCGCTTAATTGGCCCTACTTTATTAAAAGAATATGAAGGGAAAATTATCAATATCCACCCATCGCTCCTTCCTTCATTCCCTGGTAAAAATGCCATTGAGCAAGCATTAGAAGCAGGAGTCAAGGTGACAGGTGTGACAATCCATTATGTCGATGAAGGGATGGATACAGGGCCAATCATTGCCCAAAAGGCCGTTGAAATTGATGCGGAAGATGATGCCAAATCATTAGCACAAAAAATTCATCAAATTGAACACTCTTTTTATCCAGCAGTTATTCATAAGTTGCTTAACAAAACTATTTGAGGTGAAATAATCGATATGAAACGTGCGCTTGTCAGTGTGTCCAATAAAGAAAATATCGTTCCTTTCGTCAAGGAGCTTGTCCAATTAGGCATTGAAGTCATATCTACTGGTGGGACGAAAAAGTTATTAGAAGAAAATGGAGTGCTTGTAACGGGTATATCTGAAGTAACCGGCTTCCCGGAGATTATGAACGGACGTGTTAAAACACTTCATCCATCTATTCACGGCGGTTTATTAGCGGTTCGTCAAAATGAGGAACATATGAAGCAGCTTGAGGAAAATAATATTAAGCCAATTGACTTAGTCGTTGTTAACTTATATCCATTTAAAGAAACGATTTCAAAAGAAGACGTGACGTTTCAAGAGGCGATCGAAAATATTGACATTGGTGGACCAGCGATGCTTCGTGCTTCTGCGAAAAATCATCAAGATGTCGTTGTGATCGTAGACCCGTCTGATTATGACGTTGTGTTAAAAGAATTAAAAGAGCAAAATGAAGTAAGTTCTTCTGTTAAGAAAAAGTTAGCAGCGAAAGTGTTTAGACATACTGCAGCCTACGATGCTTTAATTGCCGAGTACTTAACGAATGAATCAGGGGAAGAAGACCCAGAATCAGTGACCGTTACGTTTGAGAAAAAGCAATCATTACGTTACGGGGAAAACCCACATCAAAAGGCGACGTTTTATCAAAAACCAATTCGGCCGAAAAGCTCTCTGACAGAAGCGATTCAATTACATGGAAAAGAGCTTTCTTACAACAATATTAAAGATGCGGATGCGGCATTACAAATTGTGAAAGAGTTTAAAAAGCCAGCTGCTGTAGCGGTTAAGCATATGAATCCTTGTGGCGTCGGAACAGGAGAAACGTTATTTGAAGCGTATACGAGAGCGTATGAAGCAGACTCTACGTCTATTTTTGGCGGTATTATTGCCTTAAATCGTGAAGTAGATAAAGAAACAGCGGAAAAAATGCATGAGATCTTTCTTGAGATTATTATTGCTCCTTCCTTCACACAAGAAGCAATTGACATTTTAACGAGCAAGAAAAACTTACGACTGTTAACGATTGATGTAAATGCTCCATCCCGTGCGGAAAAACAGTTAACATCGGTTCATGGTGGGTTACTTGTACAGGATGAAGATACGTTTACATTTGAAGATGCACAAATTACAATCCCAACAAAGAGGGAACCAACAGAGAAAGAATGGAAAGACTTAAAGCTTGCTTGGACAGTCGTGAAGCACGTGAAATCGAATGCCATCGTATTAGCGAAGGATGAAATGACCGTTGGAATTGGCGCAGGTCAAATGAATCGCGTCGGCGCGGCAAAAATTGCGATTGAACAAGCTGGTGAAAAAACAAGCGGCAGTGCTTTAGCGTCAGATGCCTTCTTCCCAATGCCGGATACGGTAGAAGCAGCGGCAAAAGCTGGTGTGACAGCTATTATTCAGCCAGGTGGATCGATACGTGATGAAGAGTCGATTAAAAAAGCAGACGAATATGGAATCGCCATGGTCTTTACAGGAGTCCGTCATTTCAAACATTAAGGCTATAAGAAGTATGTACAAAGAATCAACAAGAAAATATAGCCTTTTAAAGGAGTGCTAAAAGATGAATGTATTAATCGTTGGTAAAGGTGGACGTGAGCATGCATTGGCTTGGAAAGCGTCTCAAAGTCCCCTTGTTCACAAAGTATTTGTCGCACCAGGGAATGCAGGAATGGAATCTGTTGCGGAAGTTGTCAATATTTCTGAGGAGTCCACAGAAGCACTCATTCAATTTGCGAAAAAAGAGCAAATTGGATTGACAATTGTTGGACCAGAAGTTCCGCTAATGAATGGGATTGTCAATGAATTTCAAAAGGAAGGGCTAACAGTATTCGGCCCAACGAAAGAAGCCGCTATTATCGAGGGAAGTAAAGCCTTTGCAAAGGATTTAATGAAAAAATACAACATACCGACTGCTGAATATGAAACATTTACGCAATTTGAAGAAGCGAAACGTTACGTTGAAGAAAAAGGTGCGCCAATTGTTATTAAAGCGGATGGCTTAGCCGCAGGTAAAGGTGTCGTTGTGGCCGAGACGAAAGAAGAGGCGATTGAAACACTTCGTGATTATTTACAACACGATAAATTCGGAAAAGCTAGCTCATCTGTTGTTGTCGAAGAGTTTTTGTTAGGAGAGGAATTCTCTCTCATGGCGTTTGTTCACGGTGAGAAAGTATATCCGATGGTCATCGCCCAAGACCATAAGCGCGCTTATGAAGGAGATAAAGGGCCTAATACAGGTGGAATGGGAGCGTATTCACCTGTGCCACAAATTCCAGACTCCATTGTTGAAAAGTCGATTGAGACGATTTTAAAACCTGCTGCAAGGGCACTAAAAAACGAGAATCGAAGCTTTACAGGTATTTTATATGCTGGATTAATGATTACGAATCAAGGACCGAAAGTCATTGAATTTAATGCCCGCTTTGGTGATCCGGAAACACAAGTTGTTTTACCGAGACTGAAGTCCGATTTAGTCGATATTTTAATCAAAATGTTAAAAGAAGAGCAAGTGGAATTAGAGTGGAGTGATGAAGCGGTAATGGGTGTTGTCGTTGCATCAGAAGGATATCCAGGGGACTATAAAAAAGGGACTCCACTTGGAAATCTAGAGCCACTTCAAGATCATCATCTTATTTTCCATGCGGGCACGAAAAAAGAAAACGGCCAATATGTGTCAGATGGTGGCCGTGTCTATCTCGTTGCATCATATGGGAAGTCATTAAAAGAAGCACAGCAAGAAGTGTACAAACAATTAGAGCAAGTGCCAATGGACGGCTTGTTTTTTAGAAAAGACATCGGCCATCGTGCGTTAAAATCAGTGTTCTGAGCTTCGCTTTTTTCGCACAAATGCAAAAAGCAAGGCTATGATACTTCCGATTAATAAGGCCAGTACAAAGGTCATATCCGTGAAAATTTCCATAAACATAGATGTGTACCTCCTTTGTATATTTTGATGGAGCAAACCTTGAATACAGGTTTGCTCCATTTGCATGCAGTCCAATTAGGAAGGATTGAAAGCCATGTCTTCTTCATCCAAATCCTCGTCATCTTCCATGTAACATTCAAACATAAACGTGATTGGACAAAATCGCAATATTCCTTCCCCAACCTTCATGGCAGCACACATAATTACAAGTAATAAGGAATCTCTCCAAGGCATTTTTATATATTTGGAACAAGCCCAACAAAGAGCGGTAAGTCCAAACGTAATTCGAAGGAGCGCATTCACGATTCCAATATTCGGTCTAAGCAATTCCTTCACTCCTTTTCTTTCGTGAATTTTTACAAATAGTATTCTAAAAACTGTCAAAATTCTTTAATGCGTTAATATTGTTCATATGTTAACATATAAAGTAATGACCAATGTTTAGGAGGAGTGCTTATGCCAAGTCGTGCTTATTGGAAAACAAATGATATCCGTCACCATATTGATGTCGCATCAAATAAAGTAGCACCTACGTTATGGCTAAAGCATGCTACGTTTTTACATCCTTACGTCAATAAATGGGTAAAAGGGAACATATGGATTCATAAAGACCGGATTATTTATGTTGGAGATAAAGAACCGCAAGTAAGTGAAGAGACAGAAGTGTATGATTGTAGCGGCCTTTACTTAGTACCGGGTTATATTGAACCACATGCCCACCCATTTCAATTATATAATCCCCATTCATTAGCGAAGTATGTGTCGCAATCGGGGACGACGACGTTAGTATGCGATAACTTATTACTGCTTTTACAATTCGACAAAAAGAAAGCGTTTTCTTTTTTGAAAGACATGCAAACACACCCTGTCCAATTTTTTTGGTGGGCAAGATTTGATCTTCAAACAGAAATAAAAGAAGAAGAACGAATTCTCGCACCTGAGGTTATTAAAGAGTGGATTAACCATCCGGCCGTGATCCAAGGTGGTGAGCTTACAGGGTGGCCAAAGTTGTTAGCCGGGGATGATTTATATCTTCATTGGATGAATGAAACGAAACGAGCTGGAAAACGAATTGAAGGACACTTCCCAGGGGCTTCAGAGACAACGTTAGCCAAAATGAAGCTATTTGGGGCAGATTGTGATCATGAAGCGATGACAGGAGAAGAAGTATATAAACGTCTCTTAAATGGTTACACCGTTTCACTTAGACATTCTTCGATTCGACCTGATTTAAAAAATATTTTGCGCGATTTATTAAAGCTTGGTGTCACGCGCTTTGATGAAATGTTTTTTAACACAGATGGGTCAACGCCAAACTTTTATCGTGAAGGGATGATGAATCAAGCACTTGACATTGCGATTCAAGAAGGGGTTCCAGAGTTTGAAGCTTATAAAATGGCTTCCTATAATATTGCGAAATATTATGAGCTGGATTCACTATTAGGGGTAATAGCACCGGGAAGGCTCGCCTCAATAAACTTTTTGAATTCCCCGAAAAATCCTCATCCAGTATCCGTTTTAGCTAAAGGAAAATGGATAAAGAAGGATGAAAAAATTCAACATGTATTTTCAGAAATGAATTGGGATCAATATGATGTCAAACCGATGGACATTCAATGGGACTTAACGAGTGATGACTTGCAATTTTCTATGCCGATGGGATTGAAAATGCGAAATGCCGTTATTATGGAACCGTACTCGATTACAATTGATAATTCAAAGGACGAACTGTCAACAGATCATGATGAAAGCTTTCTTGTCTTAATTGACAAAGAAGGAAAGTGGCGGATTAATACGCTACTTAAGGGCTTTGCGAAAAGCGTGAAAGGCTTTGCGAGTTCTTATTCAACGACAGGTGATATTATTTTAATTGGGAAAAGGAAAGACGATATATTGAAAGCGTTTTATCGATTAAAAGAGCTCGGTGGCGGGATTGTTCTTGTTGAAGATGGAGAAGTTTTACATGAAATTCCTCTTCATATTAATGGGATTGCTTCGATGAAAGATTTCGAACATATTTTAGATGAAGAAAGAATTTTAGACCGGCTTTTGAGGGAGAGGGGCTATCCATTCTCCGATGTTATTTATTCTTTATTGTTTTTATCTTCAACCCATCTACCGTATATTCGTATTACACCGGAAGGAATTTTTGATGTGATGAAAAAAACGATACTCTTTCCATCGATAATGCGTTAAAATATAAAAGAGAAGAGCAAAATAAGGTTGTGAATGTATGAAACGTCTTTTGTTTAGTGCGGTGATCGTAGCTTTAAGCATCACGTCCGCCTGCTCAAACAGTGTCGAACAATCAAATTCGGATTATGAACAAGAAGTGCGAAGTGAAGAGTCAAAAGAAGAGGCTGCATTTCTGCATCCTTTAACCGGTTTACCTTCGAAAGTAAAGGTGGATACTCGCCCTTATGCAGTCATGGTGAACAATCATCCAAAAGCAAGGCCGCAATCAGGTCTTCATCAAGCAGATATTGTATACGAGCTTTTAGCGGAAGGACACGTAACCCGTTTTTTAGCGATCTTCCAAAGTGAACAGCCAGAAGTCATCGGGCCTGTACGAAGTGCTAGAGATTATTATATTGACTTAAGTAAAGGGTACGATGCATTATATGTTAGCCATGGCTGGAGCCCTTCAGCAAAAGAAAAATTAACATCGGGAGAAGCGGATTATTTAAACGGATTATTTTATGATGGCACGCTGTTTTGGCGAGATGATACCCGAAAAGCCCCCCATAATTCTTATATTTCATTTGCTAACATGGAAAAGGGGGCAGAAAAGAAAGGGTATTCGACAACAGAAGAAGTCCCACCCATCCCATTTGCAAAAGAAAACGTAAATGATAGTGGTTCGGCGATGCCTGAATTTACGGTTCAATACGATGATTCTCCAACTTGGACCATTCAATATGAATATGATGATGAATTAGCTAGGTACAAGCGATATAGTGGGGACGAATTGACGGTAGACCGAGATACAAAAGATCCTGTATTAATAAGCAATATTTTTGTAGTTGAAATGGAGCATAAAATTATTGATAATTATGGTCGGAGAAATATAGATGTGTACACTGGAGGCAATGGATACTTATTTCAACATGGACAAATGCGTGAAGTTGAATGGAAAAACATCGATGGACGTATTTTGCCATACGAAAACGGGGACCCAGTTCCGTTTGTACCAGGTCGTACATGGATAAACGTTGTTCCAGACTTAAATAAAATGTTGCGATTACCATAGAAATGGAAGGAGACATGCGCATGCAAATCGATAAACTACGGGGAAAAGAATTGGATCAATTATTTGAAGCTATTCTTTCATTACGGGATCTTGAAGAATGTTATCGTTTTTTTGATGATCTTTGTACGGTGAACGAAATTCAATCCCTTGCTCAACGCCTTGAAGTAGCAAGAATGCTACAAGAAGGAAACACCTACCATAAAATTGAAACGGAAACAGGCGCAAGCACCGCAACCATTTCCCGTGTCAAACGCTGTTTAAACTACGGAAATGATGCATACGCAATGGCGCTTGACCGTGTCCATGATAAAGAGTAAAAGCTGTCTTAGGCAGCTTTTTACTTTTTTAAAATAAGGGATTGGATAAGGTGAGAATTCATTTAGGTCGTGCAATTTAGCAAAAGTAAGTGCAAATAAAGATAATGAGGTGCAATTCAGCGAAAGTAAATGCAAATAAAGATAATGAGGTGCAATTACAGCATAAAATATGCAAAAAAAGAAATTCATGTGCAAATAGTTTAAGATTCGTGCAATTAAGGGTAGAGTTCGTGCAAAAGTTGACGAAAGTGGTGCAATTATCCCTCAAACTCGTGCAATTATCTCCATTAGCCCCTCCGAATTTAATAAAAAACGACTAAAAAGCTGTCTTTTTTCTTTGATAGCGCTTTCTAAGAAAAATATCAAAATTCTCCCTCAATTTAAATTTCCATAACGCCTGGTATTTAAATTTAGATGCTCTTCTGATCACTATTCACAGTAAAATTCCCAACAAAGCAATGGAAACTTCATACATAAAATAATACGGTCGTTTTTTGGGTGGATCAATTTTGTTATAATAATGAAATGGTATGAAGAATAGGAGGAACATAGGATGTATGATATTAACGAGTGGAGACACGTGTTTAAACTCGATCCAGATAAAGATATAAGCGATGAGCAGCTTGAGAAAATATGCGAATCAAATACGGATGCTGTCATCGTTGGTGGAAGTGACAATATTACAGAAGATAATGTCCTTAACCTACTGGCACGTATTCGCAGGTATCTTGTGCCATGTGTGCTTGAGGTGTCCAATCGAGACGCCATCATTCCAGGCTTTGATTTATACTTTATCCCGACTGTTTTAAATAGTCAAAATACGAAATGGATTACCGAATTACATCACGATGCGGTGAAAGAGTACGGTGAACTAATGAATTGGGAAGAGATTGTGATGGAAGGGTATTGTATTTTAAATGATGACTGTAAAGCAGCAAAGCTAACGGAAGCCAATACGTCCCTTCATGTAGAAGATGTAAAGGCATATGCCAGAATGGCTGAGCATATGTTTAAGCTCCCTATTTTCTATTTAGAATACAGTGGTACTTATGGTGATGTTGAAACGGTAAAAGCTGCGAAATCTTGTCTTCAGAACACAAAGCTCGTCTATGGTGGCGGTATTAAAACAACAGAACAAGCAAAAGAGATGGCTGAGTGTGCAGACATTGTTGTCGTTGGCAATGTCATTTATGAAAATATAGAGGCAGCGTTAAACACGGTACAAGCTGTTAAAGGAGCATGACGAATCTCGAACATTCATGTAAAATAAGAACATACGTTTGTTTAAGGTGGTGACCGGTTTTGCAATTTATTACAGAACAATTACTTTCAGGTTTAAACGATCGGCAAAAAGAAGCGGTGAAATTAACAGATGGTCCTGTCTTAATTATGGCAGGGGCCGGTAGTGGAAAAACGAGAGTGTTAACACATCGCATCGTATACTTAATGGCGGAAAAGCAAGTTGCACCGTGGAACATTTTAGCGATTACGTTTACGAATAAAGCGGCTCGAGAAATGAAAGAGCGTATCGAAGGTCTCTTAGGCTCTGGTGGAGAAGATATATGGATTGCGACATTCCACTCGATGTGTGTCCGTATTTTACGCCGGGATATTGACCGGATCGGTATTAATCGTAACTTTTCCATCCTTGATACAACGGATCAATTATCCGTTATAAAATCAATATTAAAAGAAAAAAACTTAGATCCGAAAAAAAATGACCCAAGGTCGATCCTTGGCTCCATTAGTGCGGCTAAAAACGAGCTTATAACGCCCGAAGAATATCAAAAGTCCGCAGCGGGTCCGTGGGAGAAAATGGTGAGTGAGGTTTATACCGATTATCAGAAAAAGTTACTGAAAAACCAATCATTAGATTTTGATGATCTCATCATGTCTACGATTCACCTATTCCAACGAGTGCCTGAAGTGCTTGAATATTATCAACGAAAATTCCAGTACATTCATGTCGATGAGTATCAAGATACGAACCGTGCGCAATATATGTTAGTTAAAATGCTCGCTGCACGTTTTAAAAATATTTGTGTCGTCGGAGATTCAGATCAGTCGATATATCGTTGGCGCGGTGCAGACATTGCGAACATTTTATCGTTCGAAAAAGATTACGAAGATGCAAACGTTATTTTATTAGAGCAGAACTATCGCTCAACAAAGCGGATTTTACAAGCCGCCAATGAAGTCATTCAACATAATATGAATCGCAAGCCGAAAAACTTATGGACGGAAAACCCAGAAGGAAATGAAATTACGTATTATCGTGCGGATAGCGAACAAGGGGAAGCACAGTTTGTTGCTGGGAAAATTCAAGAAATGGTTCGTTCTGGAGATAGAAAATATTCTGATATCGCGGTTTTATATCGGACAAATGCTCAATCCCGTGTCATGGAGGAAGTACTATTAAAATCGAATATCGACTATACGATTGTCGGTGGCATTAAGTTCTACGACCGCAAAGAAATTAAAGATATTCTTGCTTACTTACGTGTTGTAGCAAATCCAGATGACGATATTAGTTTAACTCGAATCATTAATGTACCAAAACGTGGAGTTGGAGCAACGTCTGTTGATCGAATTCAAGCCTATGCAATAGAGCACGGAATATCCATGTTCCAGGCACTTGAAGAAATTGAAGAGATCGGAGTAAGTGCACGAGTCGTCAATGCTTTATTATCTTTTCGTGACATGATCCGTAACTTTACCGATATGCAAGATTATTTATCCGTAACGGAACTTGCCGAAGAGCTTATTGAGAAAACAGGCTACCGTGATATGCTAAAACAAGAAAAAACATTGGAAGCAGCGAGCCGCTTAGAAAACATCGATGAGTTTATATCCGTTACACAAAGCTTCGAAAAACAAAGTGAAGACAAAAGTTTAGTCGCTTTCTTAACGGATTTAGCATTAATTGCAGATATTGATCAACTTGACGAAGAGGAAGAAGAACAAGAAAAAGACCGAGTTGTGTTAATGACACTTCACTCTGCAAAGGGCCTTGAATTCCCAGTCGTATTTTTAATCGGAATGGAAGAAGGAGTGTTTCCGCATAGCCGCTCCTTAATGGAAGAAGCAGAGATGGAAGAAGAACGCCGCCTAGCATATGTCGGAATTACACGTGCTGAAGAAGAATTGTTTTTAACAAACGCGCAAATGCGTACATTATTTGGACGCACAAATATGAATCCAGAATCTCGTTTTATTGCAGAAATTCCAGCAGAGTTAATTAACAATGTTTCACAAGTGAAGAGAAGTGCATCGTTTTCACGGCAAACAGCGCAAGCAACCCGCCCTTCTTTCTCGAAACCAACGTTAAAAAGTACAGGTGGAGATGCCCTTGATTGGTCTGTCGGGGATAAAGCAGCTCATAAAAAATGGGGAATCGGAACGGTAGTTAGTGTGAAAGGATCTAATGAAGATAAGGAGCTTGACATTGCATTCCCAAGTCCGGTTGGGATAAAACGCTTATTAGCGAAATTTGCACCAATTGAAAAAGTACAGTGAGAGGGATGACATAATGGAAAAAGAGACTGCAATGAGCCGTGTAAAGGAACTACACGAGCTATTAAATCGATACAACTATGAATACCATGTGCTGGACTCTCCTTCGATCCCAGATGCAGAATATGACAAGTTAATGCGAGAATTAATTGAGCTTGAAGCACAATTTCCGGAATTAAAAACAACAGACTCCCCATCACAGCGTGTAGGTGGACAAGCGCTCGACTCTTTCCAAAAAGTCGAGCATACCATTCCTATGTTAAGCTTAAGCAATGCTTTTAATGAACAAGATTTACGCGATTTTGATCGCCGCGTTAGACAAGCAGTAGGTGAGGATGTTCAATATACGGTCGAACTAAAAATTGATGGTTTAGCAGTATCCCTTCGCTATGAAAACGGTTTGTTTGTCCAAGGAGCTACTCGTGGAGATGGATTTACGGGGGAGGACATTTCAGAAAACTTAAAAACGATTCGCTCTATTCCGTTACGTTTAAAAAAAGAATGGACAATGGAAGTGCGCGGCGAAGCGTATATGCCAAAAAAGTCGTTTGAGAAACTGAATAATGATCGGAAAAACGAAAACGAAGAGCCTTTTGCCAATCCAAGAAATGCAGCAGCGGGTTCATTACGTCAATTAGATCCGAAAATTGCTGCGAAACGAAATCTCGATATTTTCGTCTATAGTATTGCAGACATTGGCGAAATAGGTGTCACTTCTCATAGTGAAGGCCTCAAATTATTAGATGAGATTGGCTTTAGAACAAATCAAGAGCGTCGAGTGTGTCAAACGATCGATGAAGTGATTGCTATGTTAGATGAATATCTTCGTAAACGTCCAGAGTTGCCGTATGAAATTGACGGTCTCGTTGTGAAAGTAGACAATTTACAGCAACAAGAAAAGCTCGGATATACTGCAAAAAGTCCACGCTGGGCGATTGCGTACAAATTCCCGGCTGAAGAGGTGGTAACAAAGCTCATAGATATTGAATTAACCGTAGGTCGTACAGGGGTTTTAACGCCTACCGCCCTTCTTGAGCCTGTTCGAGTGGCCGGAACGACAGTTAAACGAGCATCGCTGCATAACGAAGATTTAATTCGAGAAAAAGATATTAAAATCGGGGATACCGTTGTCATTAAAAAAGCCGGAGACATTATTCCTGAAGTCGTGAATGTATTAGTAGACAACCGAACTGGTGACGAAATGGATTTTCACATGCCGACAGAATGTCCAGAATGTCAAAGTAAGTTAGTCCGTATTGAAGGCGAAGTAGCGCTTCGCTGTGTGAATCCGAAATGTCCTGCACAAATTCGTGAAGGTCTTATTCACTTTGTCTCACGTAATGCAATGAATATTGATGGGCTAGGAGAGCGTGTCATTACACAACTATTCAATGAAAAGCTTATTGATGATGTAGCTGACTTATATAAGCTAAAACGGGAGCAACTCTTAAACTTAGAGCGAATGGGTGAAAAGTCAACGGAAAACCTATTGAATGCGATTGAAAAGTCGAAAGAAAACTCACTGGAGCGACTCCTATTTGGCTTAGGTATCCGTCATGTCGGCGCAAAGGCAGCTAAAACATTGGCTGAACACTTTGAAACGATGGAACGATTGCAAAGTGCGACAAAGGAAGAATTAATCGCAATCAATGAAATTGGAGAAAAAATGGCCGATTCGATTGTAACGTATTTTAGAAGCGCTGAAGTTAATGAACTCATTGAGGAATTAAAAACCCTAGGTGTAAACATGTCTTTTAAAGGGGTGAAACGGACAATTGCTGATGTGGCCGATTCGTATTTTGCAGGGAAAACGGTTGTCTTAACTGGAAAATATGAATCCATGTCCCGTAACGAAGCAAAAGCAGAGATTGAAGCTCGCGGTGGTAAAATAACGGGAAGTGTTAGTAGTAAAACAGATTTAGTTATTGCGGGTGAAGCTGCAGGAAGTAAATTAAAGAAAGCTCAAGAGTTGAACGTTGAAGTTTGGGATGAAGCCCGAATGTTAAAAGAATTTAATGCATAAGAGAGGTAGATTACCTTGAAAAAAGCACTTTTCGGAGTAATAGCAAGTATCATATTGCTTGCTTCTTGCTCAAATATCGGAGAACCAGAGGAAATTGTGCAAGAGTCGGATGATTCTGAAAAAGAAACAGCGATTATTCCAAAATATAGTATTTCGGAAGATAATCATAAAATGCTCGTTCCGTTCGAAACGAGTGAAGCAAGAGGACTTGTTGCAAGTAATTTAAATACGCGACTCGATATCGATGAATTTGAAACAGGTCTCATGAGGATGGCATTGGATACGTTCCCAACGGACGAGTATTATTTTAAAGAAGGTCAGTATTTGGATGGAGAGACTGTCGGTAGTTGGTTGGCCCGTAAAAAAGAAGGAAAAGATTTAGAAGAAGCGCTTAAAAAAGATAAAAACTTTAAAAATGAAGGATTAAATCCACCTAAGTCAAAGAAAGGGTCAGAAACGGAACGAAATGAAAACAGCCCAATCTATTTAGCACATATTTTGGAACATGATTATTTAGTGAAAAAAGATGAAAAATCATTGGAGCTAGGTGGCCTATCCATTGGGCTTGCACTGAATTCTGTTCACTACTATAAAACAGAACAAGGATACCCGCGTGAAAAAGAAATTCCTAAAGATACACTAGAAAGGGTAGGAAAAGAATACGCACAAGAAATTGTCAATCGTATTCGTGGCATGGAAGGGTTAAGCCAAGTCCCTATCGTTGTTTCGATTTATGCTCAAGCACCTAAATCATCCATTGTACCTGGTCAATTCATCGCTAAAACGGTTGTCGATAAGGGAAGTAGTAAAATTGGGAAATGGACGAACATTGATGAAAAATATTATTTCTTCCCGTCATCAGAAGCGAGTGAGAAAAAGCCAGACGATGCGAACCGTTTTAATTTGTTAAAGGGCGATATTGAAGAGTTTTTCCCGAATTATACAGGTGTAATAGGCATTGCCTTTTATCAAAATGATGAACTTCGGCAAATGAAAATTGACATCCCGATGCAATTTTATGGTAAAACAGAAGTCATTGCATTTACCCAATACTTAGCTGGAAAGGTCATGGAATATTACCGAGAAGACTATATTTCTTTAGAAGTAAACATAACCTCCACAAATGGAGAGGAAGCGGTCATTATTAAAAAGCCGGGTCAAGAAGAGCCGTTTGTTCATGTTTATCAATAATAAAAAAGGTGGTCAATTGCTACAATTTGACCACCTTTTTTCATATTCATTATTTTAAATCTTCTACTAATTTTTCTTCCATTTGTTCAAATGTTGATGTAATATCTTTTTCCGGTTCTTTTGTCATGAGGCTGACGACGACAACGGTGACGAAGCTTAAGATAAATCCAGGAATAATTTCATACAGTACGTCGCTTAATCCCGTATTTGCCCAGATTAAAACAGTTGCTGTACCGACAATCATTCCAGCAAGTGCACCCCATTTTGTCATTCGCTTCCAACGGAGGCTAAGAATAATAACAGGTCCGAATGCGGCACCGAATCCTGCCCAAGCGTATCCAACTAATCCAAGAATCGTGTCGTTTGGATTAACAGATAATAATACGGAAACGATTGCAACACCTAATACCGCTAAGCGACCAATCATGACAAGCTCTTTTTGAGTGGCATTTCGTTTAAAGAATGATTTGTAAAAATCTTCTGTAACCGCACTTGATGTTACAAGAAGTTGTGATGAAATCGTACTCATAATAGCGGCTAAAATTGCTGAAAGTAAAAATCCGGTAACAAGTGGATGGAACAGTACTTCAGCAAATTTAATAAAAATGGTTTCTGGGTTATCAAGTGTTAAACCTTTTTCAGAAATGTAAGCAATTCCAATAAGACCAATTAACATGGCTCCCACTACCGTTAAAATCATCCAACCAATGCCGATGCGGCGGGCTGATTTCAACTCTTTAATCGAGTTAATTGCCATAAAGCGGACGATAATATGTGGTTGTCCAAAGTAACCAAGTCCCCATGCAAACAAAGAAATAAGACCTAATATAGAAGTACCTTTAAAGATATCTAAGTAAGCAGGATTTAAACGTTCGATTTCGGCAAATGCAGGTTCAACGCCCCCAACTTCTGTAAAAGCTACAATTGGCACAATGATAAGGGCTAAAACCATAATGGTACCTTGTACAAAGTCCGTTAAACTAACAGCCAAAAATCCACCGAATAATGTGTAGGCAACAACTACCCCTGCGGTGACAAAAAGGCCAAGCCTATAATCGAGGCCAAAAGCAGATTCAAATAGTGTACCGCCTGATACCATTCCAGCTGACGTATAAAGAGTGAAGAAAATAAAAATAACAATAGCTGAAACGAGACGTAATACTTTTGATCCATCCTGAAAACGATTTTCGAAAAAATCAGGAATCGTAATGGAGTTGTTCGCGACTTCTGTGTAAACACGAAGACGCGGTGCAACTAATAAATAGTTAAAATAAGCTCCAATCGTTAAACCGATAGCAATCCATATGCTTGAAATACCGGATGCATACATGGCGCCAGGTAACCCCATGAGCAGCCATCCGCTCATATCAGAAGCTCCTGCCGACAATGCTGTAACCGCCGGTCCAAGCTTACGACCGCCTAACATGTAACCAGACAAATCATCAGTCGATTTTTTATATGCATAAAACCCGATAGCTAACATTAATAAGAAGTAAAAAGATATAGAAATAAATTCATAAAATTGCATCATATTCCCCCTTCATATAATAGAAATAAGCAGAAAATTAAGAAAAAATAGCAAATTATCATTTTAATAAAATAGGAAAATTTGAGATACATAATTTTGGAAGCGGTTACATTATCGGTTTAATTGATTAAAACAATGAGACTTTTTTATACTAACAAATATTTAGATAAATATCAATATTGGAACATAAGTGAATAAGGGAATGCAATATTTTGTCGTGAAATGAATTTTCATTAAAAAAAATGTATAGAGCAGATTGAAAATGGGCGAGAACAATCGATCAATTGCATGAAACGTGTAGGCAAACTACCTTTTGAAAACATATGATGTACAGACAGAATTGTAACGAAAGGAAAAAGGAGGGAAGACCCATTGCCAGAGGAGTTCAGAAAAGAACCTGTTGGACCGATGAAATTAGTAAATGATTTTTTTACGAAACATCCTCAACGAACTTTACTAACAGAGATTGATCATTTTTTTCGTGATAAGTTAGTCGAGCCTTTTTTTCCTGTCCAAACATATGAAACGAGTACACATTTTTTAGTAACTGCAGAGCTACCAGGTATTCCGAAAGAAGATATAAACGTGAAAGTAATAGGAAATGAATTAATGATTTCGGTTAAAAAAGGAAAAAAAGAAGAATATCTCACGAAGCGCAAAATAAGAGGGGCGAAACGGACAATAGAACTCCCTACACATGTAGTAAATCAAAATATGAAGGCTACCTATAAAGACGGTGTTCTCAAAATTCGTCTTCGGAAAAAACGTGGAAAATCAATAGAAATCGAATAAAGATCATCGTTAAAATACCGCCAGCACTATGAGGCGGTATTTGTTCTTGTTTATCCCACTCTTAACGGGCAGTAAGACCCCCACCTCAAGATTCTGTAGTAAAGCAAAGAAAATAGGTGGGGGACAAGGTCCGAAAAAATGAACACAGACTAAGAGCGCCACGTCCTGTGGCAACGTCTGTGTAACCCACATCCTGTGGGTCACAAGGGCCTTTAGGTCATCCCGTAGGGACTAACATTCAGTGGGGGATGAAAAAAACCCCACTGAATGAAGTTTCTCTTTATAGGAACAAATGTAAGAAGGTTAGTTGCTTTAACAGCCTAAATTCTGATATTATCAGAGTATTGCAGTTGTTCGAATATGATGGAGGTGAAGGATGATGTCACGCATTTCAAAAGAACAAGTAAAACATGTCGCACATCTTGCTAGGCTTGCTATTACTGAAGAAGAAGCGGAAATGTTTACAACGCAGCTCGATGCGATTATTACATTTGCTGAACAATTAAACGAATTAAATACGGAAAATGTTGAACCGACATCTCACGTATTAAATATGAAAAATATTTTGAGAGAAGACGTACCTGAACAAGGATTAGAACGAGAAGAAGTATTGAAAAATGCTCCAGATCATCAAGATGGACAAGTTCGAGTGCCATCTATTCTCGAATAAGGAGGGGACTGATTGACCATGGCGTTATTTGATCATAAAATTTCTGAGTTAAAAGAAATGATACATAGGAAAGAAATTACGGTATCTGATTTAGTTGATGAATCCTATCGCCGTATTGCCGAAGTAGACGGAAAAGTAGATGCGTTTTTAACATTAGATGAAGAGCGTGCGCGTCAAAAAGCGAAAGAGCTTGATGCACAAATCGGAAACAAAGATGAATTCGGTTTACTTTTCGGTATGCCGATTGGTATTAAAGATAATATCGTAACGAAAGATTTACGTACAACATGTGCAAGTAAAATTTTAGAAAACTTCAATCCGATTTACGACGCAACCGTTATGCAGAAGCTCCACGAGGCTGAGGCTGTAACTATTGGGAAAATTAATATGGACGAGTTTGCAATGGGATCTTCCAATGAAAACTCTGGCTTTAAAAAGACGCGTAACCCGTGGAATTTAGATACAGTTCCTGGTGGATCAAGCGGTGGGTCTGCTGCAGCTGTAGCAGCAGGTGAAGTTCCTTTTACTCTCGGATCTGATACAGGTGGTTCGATTCGACAACCAGCTGCGTTTTGTGGTGTAGTTGGATTAAAACCTACATATGGACGTGTGTCTCGTTTTGGTCTTGTGGCCTTTGCTTCGTCTTTAGACCAAATCGGACCTATTACACGTACGGTTGAAGATAATGCATATTTACTGCAAGCCATTGCAGGATTAGACAAAATGGATTCAACTTCTGCTAATGTAGATGTTCCAGATTATATCGCTGCTTTAACGGGTGATGTAAAAGGAATGAAAATTGCTGTGCCAAAGGAATATTTAGGCGAAGGTGTTAGTGAAGAAGCGCGCCAGTCTGTTTTAAATGCATTAAAAGTACTTGAGGGGTTAGGGGCAACGTGGGAAGAAGTATCACTTCCACATTCTAAATATGGAATCGCTACGTATTATTTATTAGCCTCTTCAGAAGCATCATCTAACTTAGCACGCTTTGATGGAGTGCGTTACGGGTACCGTACAGATAATGCAGAAAACTTAATCGAAATGTACAAGCAAACACGTGCTGAAGGATTCGGAGACGAAGTGAAACGTCGTATTATGCTTGGAACGTTCGCATTAAGCTCTGGTTATTACGATGCGTATTATAAAAAGGCGCAGCAAGTTCGTACATTAATTAAGAAAGATTTTGAAGATGTTCTTGCCAATTATGATGTGATCATCGGGCCAACGACGCCGACACCAGCGTTTAAAATTGGGGAGAAAATCGATGACCCATTAACGATGTATGCAAACGATATTTTAACGATTAACGTAAACTTAGCAGGTGTGCCAGCTATTTCTGTACCGTGCGGTTTTGCAAACGGCTTACCACTTGGGTTACAAATTATCGGTAAACACTTTGACGAAAGCACGGTTTACCGGGTTGCTCATGCGTTCGAGCAAGCAACAGACTTCCATAAACAAAAACCGGAATTGTAAGGGGTGAGAACGAATGAACTTTGAAACGGTCATTGGACTTGAAGTCCATGTAGAATTAAAGACAAAATCAAAAATTTTCTCTAGTTCACCGAATGCCTTCGGAGCAGAGCCAAATACAAACACATCGGTTATTGACCTTGGATATCCAGGTGTTTTGCCGGTTCTAAATAAAGAAGCCGTTGAGTTTGCCATGAAAGCAGCAATGGCCTTAAACTGTGAAGTTGCGACAGATACAAAATTTGACCGCAAAAACTATTTTTATCCAGACAATCCGAAAGCATACCAAATTTCGCAATATGATAAACCAATTGGGGAAAATGGTTGGATTGAAATCGAAGTTGACGGTAAGAAAAAACGGATCGGCATTACGCGCCTTCATTTAGAGGAAGATGCGGGTAAATTAACACACTCTGGTGACGGATATTCCTTAGTTGACTTTAACCGTCAAGGAACTCCACTCATTGAAATTGTTTCTGAACCTGACATTCGCACACCAGAAGAAGCTTACGCATACTTAGAAAAATTAAAATCAATCATTCAATATACTGGTGTATCCGATTGTAAAATGGAAGAAGGGTCCCTTCGCTGTGATGCAAACATTTCCCTTCGTCCAATCGGTCAAGAAGCATTCGGTACGAAAACAGAGCTGAAAAACTTAAACTCTTTCAACTTTGTTCGAAAAGGTCTTGAGCATGAAGAAAAACGCCAAGCAGAAGTTCTATTATCTGGTGGTGTCATTCAACAAGAAACACGTCGTTTCGATGAAGCGACAGGTAAAACAATCTTAATGCGTGTAAAAGAAGGTTCTGAAGACTACCGTTACTTCCCTGAGCCAGACCTTGTTTCTCTTTATATTGATGAAGAGTGGAAAGAGCGTGTTCGTGCATCGATTCCTGAGCTTCCAGATGTCAGGAAGAAGCGCTATATCGAAGAGCTTGGCTTACCAGCATATGATGCAAAAGTCTTAACATTGACAAAGGAAATGTCTGATTTCTTTGAGGCAACGGTCGAAGCTGGCGCTGATGCGAAGCTTGCATCGAACTGGCTTATGGGTGAAGTATCCGGCTACTTAAACGCGGAACAAAAAGAGCTAACAGATGTTGCGTTAACACCTGAAAGCCTTGCTGGCATGATTAAACTTATTGAAAAAGGCACAATTTCATCAAAAATCGCGAAGAAAGTGTTCAAAGAGCTGATGGAAAAAGGCGGAGACGCAGAAACAATCGTTAAAGAAAAAGGACTCGTCCAAATCTCAGACGAAGGCACAATCCGCCAACTTGTAAACGAAACGTTGGACGAAAATCCACAATCCATCGAAGACTTCAAAAACGGAAAAGACCGTGCGATCGGCTTCCTAGTCGGACAAATTATGAAGAAAACAAAAGGACAAGCGAACCCGCAAATGGTGAACAAGTTCTTATTAGAAGAAATTAAACAACGCTAAAACAAAGGCAAATACCACCCGATAAATAGATTGGGTGGTATTTTTTTTGGTTACAAAGCGAGTGGTGTAGGGAAACTATGAGTAGCTCAGAAGTTAAACAAACGTTTAATTAAATGTGTGGAATCGAAGTAGAAGAATCTTAAACAAGTTAAATATACGTTTAATTAAGCAGCAGAAACGCAATAGTAAGAACGGTTTGAAAATTAAACAAACGTTTAATTATATCCAAGAAGACCTATTTGTAAGTAGAGCGATCATGTTTAAACAAACGTTTAATTAAATTTCTGTTTCATGCAGGATAACGAATTATACATACGAAAAATCAACTTTAATGTGCTTGAGTCTTTGTAATCGTTTTCATCAGTTTTATGACAAATCTTTAATTTTCTTCTCATTGTCGTCAATTCAATGTAAGATAATTGTACCAGTATTGTTAAATACAGGCTCATCACCAAAAGTCGGGGGTGATAAATTCTATAAAAATATGTACCCGTTTCAATTTCCTCATTTTTTTGCAATTATGAATGCAAAAATAGATGTTAAGTGATGGTTTTTATGTCACCCCCAAGTTACGGTGATGAACCTAATTACAAGGATATAAATAGAGGGTCATCTTACAAAAAAGCCTTATTCATTTTCCAAGTTAAAAGGAAAACACAAAAATACATCATGTTATTGAGACTATCTAAGTTTGGAGGAATTATTTTGGCTTCTTTACATCCTGCATTAGAAGGTTATTTACTATTAGCAGATGCTGTGATCATTACAGATCGTCATCAAAGAATTGTTGCTGTCAATGAAACATTTGAGAGAGTTACAGGCTATACGAAAGATTTTGCATACGGAAAGAACCCCAATTTTCTTCAATCTGGTTTTACCAATCCGAATGCATATGTTCAATTAAAGGAAAACTTGCAACAAAATAAATCGTGGTCCGGTGTTTTTATTAATCAAAAAAAATGTGGGGATCATTGGCATTCTTCGATTACGATTACACCAATCGAAATAGAAGGTGACATTTACTATTTAGGGATTTTTCGAGAATTAGAAAAATTAAAAGAAGGTTCGTACGTTTCGAAGGAAGAAGCGAGAAAGGTGAAGAAGGAAATCTTAAAAATGCTAGCGATCTCGTGTGAGATTCGGGATCCAGATATAGAAGTCCACTTATTAAGGGTACAAAAGCTGACAGAGGAGCTCATTCATTTTCATAATAAAAGATTACATTTGAAATTAGAAAAGGAGTATATAGACAATATTATTAGTGCTAGTATTTTACATGACATCGGAAAAGCGAGTATTCCTGAAGGGATCTTATACAAACCTGGTGCACTGACGAAATATGAACGAATGATTATCGAAACTCATCCACTAAGTGGAGGAGATATGTTGAGCAGGATTGTGGAAGACATCGATTTAAACTTATTCAAAAAAAGCTTTAAAGTCGCTGAAAATATCATTCTACACCATCATGAAAGATGGGATGGAACGGGTTACCCGAAAAAACTGAAAGAAACAGAGATTCCATTTGAGGCAAGGATCGTTGGCATTGTCGATGTGTTTGAAGCATTAACAAGTAGACGCTCGTATAAAGAGGCATGGTCCACGGAAAAAGCACTTGCTTATCTAAAAGAAAATCGAGGGAAACACTTCGATCCAGAGTTAGTAGACTCTTTCATTATGATGAAACAACGTTCTGGATTAAGGGATTATTTCCATTTAAAAACTACGATAACGGTCTAAACGAGACTGAACTTCCGATAATAGAAAGAGAAACTATAAAACTTGGACTTTGTTCAAGTTTTTTTGTATAATGCTAGAATTTATATTTGCACTTTTTTTAGTGGTTGCGCTGTTTTTTTAAGAACTTGCGGGATTTTGCTAATAATTTGCGTTTTATTTTCATAACTTGCGTGAAATTGGTCCTAACTTGCGGGTTAAATGCTGTGTTTCACCACTAGCCGGATAAGACTTCTGTAGAATAACAGACAGATTTTTTTAATAAAATTAATAATGGAAAAGTAGGTGTTAAAGGAATTCGTGGAGAAGTTAAATGAGGGGGTCATCAATAAAGAGACATCACGTGACGTCTCTTTAGAGGGGAGATTTATTCATTAAAGGAGAGTGGATAAAAAGTGGGAGAAATGAAAGCGAAAGCAAAAAAGATTCCAAAACACTTACAGAAATATGTAGTCGATCAACAATATGATAAATACACGCCCATTGACCAAGCGGTTTGGCGCTACGTTATGAGGCAAAACCACAATTTCTTAAAAGATATCGCTCATCCTGCATACACATCTGGATTAAAAGCATCTGGCATCGGAATTGAAAAGATTCCTAATGTGAAAGAAATGAATGAAGCGTTAGCTCCGTTTGGGTGGGGTGCTGCGAATATTGACGGATTTATCCCAGGTGTTGTGTTTTTCGACTTCCAAGCTCACGGAATTTTGCCAATTGCATCGGATATAAGAAAGCTTGAAAACATCCAATACACACCAGCGCCGGATATTATACATGAAGCTGCAGGGCATGCACCGATTTTGTGTGAAGAAACATTTTCTGAATATGTAAAGGTATTTGGTGAAATTGGATCAAAAGCTTTAGCAACAAAAGAAGAACATGAGTTATTTGAAGCCGTTAGAACGTACTCCAATTTACTTGAAAGTGGAACGGCAACAAAAGAAGAAATTGAAGAGGCAAAAGCAAACTTTGAAGAAAAACAAGCTGCTGTAACGGAATTGTCAGAAGCAGAACAAATTTCCCGTTTATATTGGTGGACTGTTGAATATGGACTAATTGGATCGTTGGATCATCCGAAAATTTATGGGGCAGGGCTTTTATCCTCTGTACAAGAAGGACGAAATAGTGTAACAGATTCGGTAGAAAAAATTCCATTTGATTTAGAACGGGTCATTCAGACGGGTTTTGATATTACAAAGCCGCAACCACAATTATTTGTATGTGAAAGCTTCGATCAGCTTATTGCAGCAGTAAAGGAATTTTCCAAAACGATGGCTTTTAAGGTTGGCGGAACCGGAAGTTTAGAAAAGGCGATTCGTTCAAACCGTACAGCAACTTTTGAATACAGCTCCGGTCTTCAGCTAACAGGAACACTAACTAAAATTTGGAAAGATAATAATGGTGAGGCCATTTACATGAAAACAGAAGGACCATCAGCATTAGCATACGAAGGAATACAATTACCGAATCATGGTAAGGAAATCCATTATCACGGGTTTGGTGCACCGATTGGGAAATTAGTGAATGTCGAAAAACCTTTAGAGGACTTATCAGATGATGAATTAAGTAGCTACGGCATTGAGATTGGAAAACAATCGACACTGCACTATACGAGTGGCGTTAACGTGTGTGGAATTCCTACACACTTTCTCCGGAAAAACGGAAAACTACTCGTAATCCAATTTGTAAACTGCAAGGTTTCACTAAACAATGAAATACTATTTGAGCCAGATTGGGGTACGTATGATTTAGCTGTCGGTGAAAAAATCACGTCTGTTTTTGCTGGCGCGGCTGACCATGAACAGTTTTTTGCTGATAGCGAAGAAGTCGAACAAAAACCTCTCGTTCAAAAGGAGCTAACACCTCTTGAAGAGCTATACGGTAGAGTCAGGGACTTACGTGAAAATGAAAGCGATATCATTTGTCTGCAAGAAGGATTGTTAAATGTCATTGAAACGTTAACGAAGCAATTTCCAAATGATTGGTTACTACGAATTGAGGTTATTGAACTGTTAGCTGATAAAGGGATTTTACGAGAAAAGCAAAAGATATTAATAGAACAGCTAGAAGAAATTAAACCATTAAACGATGAATATCCAGTGTTAATTGAGAGGGGGCTTAAGTTAGTCCATCAGTAAACGGTGGAAGCTGGCTGAAAACGATGCATTCAGTCAGCTTGTTTATTTGGTCAACGTTTAAACAAACGTTTAATTAAATTGGCAGAAGACATGTGCAGAACATTTAAACAAACGTTTAATTAAAAATATCGCAACGAAAAGTTTATACATCAACGTTTGTTTAACAATAAAACGAAGAGCTTGTTTTTAAAGCAAGACAAGCTCTTCTCATTAACTAAACATCAATGAAGATTAAGTATTTTTACATCGAATGTAGTTAAAAAGAAAATGATCACGATAAGAGACAATCCCCATGCTACTAAAGGGTTCCTTTGATGAATTGGTAGAATGACAAATAGGATGACATCAAACAACAATGACCACCACATGTTCCAGCCATTAAAGTGATTGATAAGCCCGAATACGTGCAGTCCAATGATTTCTAATAATATATATATCATTACCCATAGTAATATGTAGAAAACCTGTTTCATTTTCTTTTTAGGAAAGTAAAATAAATATATAATAACTGTTGAAGGATACACTGTGATCATAATCCATAAATTAACGAGTGTATGATTTTGTAAAAGCCAAGTTTTCGTATATCTCCAAGCTGGATCATGATACGTTAGGATGTTGTACAGTAAATCCCCGATAATTAAAAATAGAATCGTTGGATAGTACTTTTTATAATTCCTCCAGTCTCCAAACTTCAAACCAATAAGTAATGATACGATCCCGAAAGCTACTATCATAAAAAGACCCTTCCATCTTGTATATTTACAAAATTATAACAGATGGAAAACGTTTTCTAGTAAACTTTCAAAAAATGTAAAACAACTGTAAAATACAAATACATAAATAAGGTTAAGCATCAGTACCTAACCTTATTTATGGCATACGTTTAACTTTCTGTTAACTTCTCGAAACTTTTACTCATCACAAGTGCATGTCCAATTAAAAAGATTAAAAAGTAAAGAGGCAATGAAAAAAAGGGATTCCAATTTGTCGATTTATAATACCCTAACCATTCAAAAAAAGGTTCTCCGATAAATGCGCTCATCATCGAATAGAAAATGGCTTTTATCAGTGGAGAAACATGTGGTTTAACCTGCATAAGAACTAAAAACGACACGGGAAGAAGACTTAAATCCCAAGGTAGAAAAGATGGCAAAAACGGGATTGGTTCATATCTGTAATCCCAAAAACCTAATTCAGATCCAAATGAATCAAATGACATCGAAATGATGATGACAAAAAATGCTCCGTACAGTAAACGGCTCGCGCTCCCTTTCTTTCTAAATTTCCACCATAAAATCCATGGGATAACTGTAAGAAGGACACCGAACCACCATTGCCAAGATAAAAACACATATTCAAACCAAATTATATGATCCTGTTGATCAGCAAAAACTAATGTTTTATATACATCATCTATTTTTTTCGCCGTTTCATCTGGAATAAACATTTTCTCATTCCTTTATATAAAGTCAGTAAATCAACACAAAATTTATTTTTATCCAGAAAATGGATCATTATTCGTTATTCTCTAATCACGACTGAAATATCTAAAAAAACTTGAAAAACAGCACATATAAAAAAGTTTAAACAAACGTTTATTTAACTTTGTACCATATTGGATATAATAGGATGTATGTTAATACTAGTAATGTGAATATGTTGGTAGATGAGCTTCTTTTTTGACTATAAATATTGAATCATTCATTTCGTCACAAACTTGTACTTGTATATTCTCTTTAATAAGCATAAGCTTAAAGAGATAAAAGTTTTGTAAAAGGTAAAAATTTGTATTATAATATTTCTTTGTGAATGAAAAGATGCATTAAATTCCATTATCTTGTTTAGGATGATGTATGATGAAAAAAGCGAGAATTATATATAACCCAACTTCAGGTCGTGAAGCATTTAAAAAGCAATTACCAGAGGTTTTGCAAAAATTTGAACAAGCAGGTTATGAAACATCTTGCCACGCAACTACGGGTGAAGGTGATGCAGTTCAAGCAGCAAAATGGGCGGCAAGTCGTGATTTTGACTTAATCATTGCAGCGGGTGGAGACGGAACGGTTAATGAAGTGGTGAACGGTATTGCGCCAATGGAAAATCGTCCAACTCTCGGCGTTATTCCAGTCGGTACAACGAATGATTTTGCACGGGCTATTGGGATTCCAAGGGACAATATATTACATAGTGTTGACGGTATTTTAAATGGTGTGACAAGGAACATTGATATTGGCCGCGTAAACGAACATTATTTTATCAATATCGCCGGAGGTGGCCGCTTAACAGAGCTCACATATGAAGTCCCAAGTAAAGTAAAAACGGTACTCGGTCAATTAGCGTACTACTTAAAAGGGATTGAAATGCTACCGTCCATTCATCCAACAGAAGTTGAAATTGAATATGATGGAAAGCTATTTCAAGGGGAAATTATGCTGTTCCTCGTCTCATTAACAAACTCTGTCGGCGGATTTGAAAAGCTTGCGCCTGATTCGAAACTAAATGACGGAATGTTTGATTTATTAATTTTAAAGAAGGCAAACATTGCGGAATTTATTCGAGTTGCAAGCCTTGCTTTACGTGGCGAACACATTAATGATGATCACATCCTTTATACGAAGGCGAATCGAATTAAAGTGAAGAATCAAAATAAGATGCAGCTCAATTTAGATGGTGAGTACGGCGGACTTTTACCTGGTGAGTTTGAAAATTTATACCAGCATATTAAGGTCGTCATGTCACCAGAAAAAGCGGAGCGGTGTGCACCAATAATGAATGAAATAGCAGTTGAATAATAAATGAGCAGCGGGGGAAGCTGCTCATTTTAATTTCCATAATATTGATAAGAACTGTCCAGTTGATTCACAATTTTTAATAAGTCAATGACATTTAGCTCATATAGTTGTTTTCCATTTTCGGCTTTATAGATCCCTTTTGTGATGATTTGCTCGATGAGTGAGTCCTTGAAGCTTTGTTCCATGTCTTATCACTCCTTCAAAAACTTGGACGATATATCGTATGAAAAAGTTACCGAATGAAGCATTACACTTCCATTACGTATTATTAACAACCATTTCAAATGGTAGTCATATTGGTTAAACGCGGGTTGTATGATACAATCTGGAAAGCAGATTAAAGGTAAGGGAGAAGCAAACATGACAAACGTTGTACCTCCAATTGAAAAAAATGAATATTATGATGTGGTTTTTGAAGATTTAACACATGACGGTGCTGGTGTGGCAAAGGTGGACGGTTTCCCGATCTTTGTCGCAAACGCACTTCCAGGTGAAAAAGCAAAGATTAAAATCATTAAAGTAAAAAAAGGCTACGGCTTCGGTCGATTAATGGAACTATATGAGCAAAGTCCAGAGCGGATCGATGCACCTTGTCCAATCTATAAGCAATGCGGTGGTTGTCAGCTTCAACATTTAAGCTATCATGGCCAGCTTGAGCATAAGCATAAACACGTGAAAGAAGTGCTTGCTCGAATTGGAAAGGTGGATGTAAGCAAGGTAGCGGTGCACCCTACACTCGGGATGAAAGACCCATGGAATTATCGAAACAAAGCGCAAGTTCCAGTCGGAGAGCGAGAAGGTGGCTTAATTGCCGGTTTTTATCAAAAACGTTCACACGAAATCATCGATATGGAACGTTGCCTCATCCAGCATTCAGAAAATGATGAGATGGTTCAAGCTGTAAAAAATATTTGCAGTCAATACGGTATTCGTGCCTATGATGAAAAAGCACATAAAGGCTGGCTTCGTCACATCATGGTTCGTCACGGATATGTAACAAAAGAAACGATGTTAGTATTTATTACTCGTACAAATGATTTCCCAAACAAAAAGTCGATTTTAACGCAAATTACGGAAAAGTTTCCAAACGTGAAGTCCATCGTTCAAAATATTAATCCAAAACGGACAAATGTTATTTTTGGAGACGAAACAAAAGTACTTTGGGGATCTGAATACATTTATGACTACATCGGAAACATTAAATTTGCGATCTCAGCTCGTTCATTTTACCAAGTAAACCCAGAACAAACGAAAGTTCTTTACGAAAAAGCGTTGGAATATGCCCATTTAACAGGTGAGGAAACGGTCATCGATGCCTATTGCGGAATCGGAACGATCTCCCTTTTCCTCGCGCAAAAAGCAAAACAAGTTTTCGGTGTCGAAATCGTCCCAGAGGCGATTGAAGACGCGAAACGAAACGCACAATTAAACGGAATTAATAATGTTGAATTCGCAGTAGGTGAGGCGGAACAAGTCATCCCAGCGTGGTATGAACAAGGCATTCGGGCGGATGTTGTCGTTGTTGATCCACCACGCAAAGGCTGTGATGAGTCGTTACTAGGAACAATTTTAGACATGAAACCGAAAAAGGTCGTTTACGTCTCCTGCAACCCTGCGACATTAGCAAGAGATATTGCGGTTTTAGAACAAGGTGGGTATGAGACAAAGGAAGTGCAGCCTGTTGATATGTTTCCGCATACGATGCATGTGGAGTGCTGTTCACTACTCGTAAGGAAAGATAAATAAAGGAATTGTAGTAGTGGGTATAAGCATCCCTTTTATCAGGGGTGCTTTAATTATGTAGTAAATGTTAGTATATTTTTTGAATAAGGAATAGGCCTTTCCATTCGGAATATGCATTAAACGAAAAAACAATTGAAATAGCTTATTAGGAACTAAGGGATGTACTAAAGGTAAAATATGTGAAAATGAGAAACAAAATCTAGGTAATACAATTGGAATAAACATTGTATTCATTTTTTTAGGAAATTCTTTGTTCATTAAACATGTATGTTTAAAATATTGTTATAATATAGTTAAAATAATGCTATTTGGAGGGTATTTATGAATATTAAACCTTCATCTTCGATACGACAAGACTATAATGGATTTTCAAAATATTGCCATGAACTGGACGAACCTGTGATACTCACTCGTAACGGTGAAGCTGATTTGGTCGTAATGAGCCATGAAACTTATAGAAGAATGGAAGCCCGCAACCGATTACAGTCAAAATTATTAGTCGCAGAGAAACAGGTTGCTGAAGGCGCCGAATTAATGGAGCATGAAAATGTAATGGAAACAATTCGGAGAAAACTCAATGCCGCAAAAGAAAACCATTAAGTATACCCCAGCAGCTGTTGATGATATGGATGAGATATTTTCCTATATTTCGTATGACAATGTTTTTGCCGCTGAAAAGCTCCTTGAAAAGTTAAATGCTCAAATAAGTACTCTGGCTGACTATCCTAATTTAGGTTCAGTCCTTTCAGAAGAAAAATACCTCCTTGTTGAGCGAGGGTTCCGCTTTATTGTAGTACATCCATATTTAGTTTTTTATAGAATTATTGATGATTCAATTATTATTTATAGAATACTACATGGACGACGAGATTATCTCCGTGAGTTATTTAATGATTTTCATGAGAGTGAGTAATTACTACTTGAATCCGTGATAACTGTGCATCGAACTTGGTTGATTAAGTAGATATTAGGTTACAGGCTACTGGTGTGTTGATTAACCAATAAAATCCAAAAAATATACAAAAAAGAGCACCTTTCCTGTAGAATGTAATTTACCAAACACAAACTCAAGAAAAGGTGTCCGAAAAAGAACACCATATTTCCGAATTTGCTTCAAAAAAATAATTTCAAAAGAAGAACTTGTTGATATTCAAACAGCCATCGGTTATAAAGACTCTGCTCGTAAACTCGATTTCTTTATGCATATCAAGTACTTAGTTTGTGCATCAATGAATAAATTTAAGAGTTACCGACATTGCGCAGATGTAGGCGTTCAATATGGGCTGCCACGACGAGCATTAAAGATTTCAAAGGATCTACTCTTGATAGACTCCACTACGATTACAGTGGGGAAATCACGTCTTCCTTGGGAGCTTTATTACGGAAAACGTGCAGGAATCAAACTGCATGTTGGCTACACCCCTTTTACGGAAATGCCCCTTCAAGTCGTTTTCCAAATGTTTTATACAAAGTCATTGTATTGAAACTTCCATACGGGGAACTACAACGCCAGTTTGGGAGACCGCTGACCACCGAACAACCAAAGGTATTGAAATACTTAGGATTGGACGAATCCATTTACCTGTAAAATAAGAAGGTAAAAGTAGCCACGGAAGAATGTTGAAAAATGGTTCTTCGGGGGCTATTTGAAGTTCAAAAATTAATTAAAATCTCTCCCTAAACTAAAAATAATGTTTTCACGCCACTTAGGGTGCGAAATCTAAGTTTCAAGCTGAAATATGGTCAAGAAGACTGGAAGAAAAACCAGAAAGTATTACGATAATCAATAGGTAGGTGAAATAAAATGAAAACTTATATTTGTCCTGTATGTGGATATGATGGTTTAGATGAGGCACCGTATGGAAAGAATTTCAATCCTTCCTATGACATTTGTGTATGTTGTGGATTTGAATATGGGTATAGTGAAGATCATGATGTAGATTTAGGTTATATTGTTACACCAAATGAAATGAAAAAAGCGGCTTTTCAATTGTATCGGAAAAAATGGATTGAAGACGGTGCCGTCGTTCGATTTTCTGACAGTTATCAAAAGGAATATCAAGAAAATGGAATTGTGAAGCCAGAAATTCTTATCAAACAGCTAAAGAGATTGAATATAGCACTAGATAATCTTGATTTCCTTGATGATTATGAATGTTGAAAGATAAAAATGCTAAGTTAAACTTCAAAATTTACTTAATTAATTTCGGATAAGTTATATGAATAAATCAAAATTTTGGACTTAAACAGTATTATTTTTGGCTCATCACTATAACTTGGGGGGTGACATAAAATCAATACCTTATTATCCATTGCAAACATCTATTTTACATTCATAATTGCAAAAAAATAGGGAAATTGAGATGGGTATATATATTATAGAAATTATCAACCCCGACTTTTGGTGGTGAGCCATATTCTTCTGAAAAGTAAGTTAGAAAAAGTTTAAAACACTACATTTCAAAAAATGGGTGATTATTATGTATGAAGGGAAAAGAGCCCTAATTATTGAAGACGATCAAGAGATTAATATGTTGCTAAGTATAATTATGGAAAAATTACATATGGAATCAATTGCTGCATATTCCGGTACAGAAGGTTTGTTGCAGCTAGAAAATAATACCTTTGATTTAATTTTATTGGATTTGATGCTTCCAGGGAAAAGCGGGGAGGAACTAATAAAAGAAATTAGAGAAAAGAGTTCTATTCCCATCATTGTCATTTCAGCTAAAAGGGATATTAAAAACAAAGTGCAAGTATTGAAAATGGGTGCGGACGATTACATAACCAAACCATTTCATCAGGAAGAAGTGATGGCCAGAGTGGAAGTTCAATTACGAAAATCAAGTTTTCACCATATGCAGCCAGCCGAAATGAGATGGCGCGGACTTAAGAACAATATGGAAAAACGGTCTGTAACTTTAAACGGGAAAGAGATGCAGCTGACGAATGCTGAGTTTGATATCTTAACATTTTTCATCTGCAATCCCGAACGAGCACTTTCTAAAAGAGAGATTTATGAAAGCATCTGGAAAGGAACTTATTATGGTGATGATAATACAATCAGTGTTCACATCTCCAATCTGCGTAAGAAAATTTCCGAAATTACAAATGAAGAATATATAAAGACCATTTGGGGAGTAGGTTTCATGCTTGTATGACTTCTTTATGAATTCTTTATGTTTTGCTTAAAGGATTTTAAAGACTTCTAAGCTAAACTGAAAGTAACAAGAAATTTAGTGAAGGAGTCAAAAAGATGGACACCATTATAGAGACGTATCAATTGACGAAAAAGTTTAAGGAAAAAGAGGTCATTAAACCTCTTGATTTCTCATTGAAAAAAGGGGAAATATGTGCATTAATTGGCAAAAACGGCGCAGGAAAATCAACGTTTTTAAAACTTCTTGCAGGACAACTAATGCCGACAACTGGGGAGATTCAGCTATTTGGCAAATCCGGTAAAGAGATAGGCCGTGCGAAAAAAAGAATGGGCTTTATGATAGAAGCACCTACATTTTTCCCAGATTTTACTGCGATTCAAAATCTGGAATATTTTCGTATTCAACGCGGAATCGTTGACAAAAAACGCATTTATGACGTTCTGGAAATGGTAGGTCTGGCAAACGAAAAGAAAAAACGATTTAAAGACTATTCCATGGGCATGAAGCAGCGATTAGGCATAGCCCTTTCTCTCTTAAGCAGCCCCGATTGTTTAGTGCTTGATGAGCCAATCAATGGTTTGGATGTGGAGGGGATTATGGAACTCCGCAAATTATTGATGAAACTCAATCAAGAAAAACAAATAACATTATTAATTTCTAGTCATATTTTAACGGAATTAAAATTGCTAGCCACACGTTTTGTATTTATCAAAGATGGTGTAATCATTGATGATTTAAGTAGAGAGTCTCTAGAAGAGAAGAGTAGGAAACAAATTCTAATGACAGTTGATGACTCAGCCAAAGCTTCACGATGTTTAGAACAGGCATATGCAGATATTCGGTTAAAAGTTCTTCCTAATCAAGTAATCATTATCCAAAATCATGTAGAGAACGGTGGAGATATTAATCATATCTTAGTTGATAATGGAGTGATGGTTAAGGAGTTTCGTATAGAAGCAATGAATCTAGAGGAATACTTCTTAGGATTAGTGGAGGAAAATAATCATGATTAATTATATGAAAAGCGAATTTTATCGTCTACTACGTAAAAAAGGCCTTTATTTTACAAGTTTAGTATGTTTTTTGCTAATCGCCGCTGCTGCTTTTGCCCTTTATTATTTTGAACAGAATGACCCAAATTTCCCTTACAGTACTAGTAAATTTTTCTATTCAAATGTAATTAGCAGCGGTTTATTGATTATAATCGTAGGATTTATCTTTAATTTAGCTCTCACTGGCAAAGATATGTCTATAATTAAGCAAGCTGTTTCTTTCGGCATTTCTCGAAATGTCATCTTCTGGTCTAAGCTAATCCTGACTTTAAGTTATTTTCTACTCATCTGTGTCGTTGGGGTCATTTTAATGATTCTGTTAGGTGAGAACTTGCTGAACAGTGATCATCAGTCCGTCAGTAATTATCTAGTAGCGTGTGTAAATATGGCTCCACTTGTTCTTAGTGGATTCTTTCTAACCCATACGTTAAAAATGCTGAAAGTTGGAGACGTTTATATCATTATCGTGCTGTTATTTATTTATGGACTCTCGAGTAACTTGCTACGGATTTTGTTCCGTCCATTTACAGGCTTAAACGAGTTATATAAATATATGCCAAGTACAATGTTAAGCGATAACTTAATGAACTTTGTAGATGATGTAGTCCAATTTGATTACAAATTTTGGGTTGTAGGCATCGTGATTTCTTTGATTGCTTTGCTGATTGGTGCGAGAAAGTTCTCAAATCAAAACATCGATTGATGTGAAGGGATGAATGAAAGTGAATAGCTGGTTGATTATAGTGATCTTAGTTTTCCTACTGATTGTTGCGGTCTCGATGCTTCTGCTTTTCCATTGGGATGTTAGTAGGATGACAAAACAATTAGAGGAAATTAATAGGAATTTCGGGACAAATGAATTAGTTCGTACAAATACACATAATAAAAACTTGACCCGGTTTGCTGCGAAGATCAATCAGCTCATTCAATTATACAAACAGAATCAGCAGTCCATCGAAAAAAGAGAAATCGAACTAAAGCAAGAAATCACAAATATCTCCCATGATTTACGAACACCGTTAACATCAATCAAAGGGTTCTCAGAGTTATTAACAGATCCATCTTTTTCTGAAGCAGAAAGAGAAGAGTTTTTAGCTATTATACAAAAGAAGATTGATAATCTTACCATGATAGTTGATTTATTCTATGAACTTTCTCAGCTCGATTCCTCGGACATGAAATTAATCATGGAAAAGCAGCCTCTAGATCAAACTGTCGTAGAAACGATGCTAATGTTCTATGATGATTTTGAGAAAAAGAAATTAAAGGTGGAGTTGGATGAAGGGACTGTAAGCCCTGTTCTTGCTGACAATAAAGCAATCGTTCGAATTGTAACCAACATTATTCAGAATGCCTTAACTTATGCTAAAAGTTATTTGAAAATTAGCTTTGTGGAGGAAGAAAAGTATATTTGGTTAAGGGCAGTAAATGATGTTGAGAAGATTAACGTTACAGAACTTCAACAGATTTTTAATAGAACATTCAGGTTGGAACCTAGTAGAACTGGTAGCCAGCTAGGATTAGGGCTTCATATTGTTCAGCAACTTGTTAACAAACAAGGAGGAAAAGCGATTGCTAATGTCCGTGAAAATGAATTTATCATTGAGGTGTCGTTTAGAAAGTGGGATTAGGGTAGGATTAGTATGAACATTTTGGTGAACTTGCCTCTTCTTTTTACTTATATTTATATAGAAAATTTGAGCTAAGCAGGATTGTTAAAATAAATCGATGAAATAATTGGAATTTGGAAAATAAAAAAATAAATTGTTGGACTAACGGTGAGCATTAGCACAACAACAATCGACTTCCCTAAGTACAATAAAAGAAATGATAGATGTATAAAAAATTCATTAATTCCAGACCTATGCCACTGGTTAATCCAAACCAATTATAACAGTAGCTGTTTTGAACGAAAATAATAATAGGCTTAGTACTCATTAATAGTGAAAAGCCTATTATTTATTACTAGTTCGCGCGACAAAATTATCTTAAAACGCCATTTATTTATGAATCTTTTAATCTATTTAATTGTTCTAGGATCTAAAATAGATTCTTCTACCATTAAACATGCATCCGAAACACTTTGCTTTAATATATCCATTAGAAACCATTTCATCTTTTCTTCTTTTCACAAAAAATTAGAATGCTGATGATTACAAAAAGGGCTTGATACTGAATCTCTGGAGTTTAAATAATCACTTTTTTAAAGCTAAAAACAAACCAAAAAATCACTGCTAAAATAGCAAAGATAAATGCTCCAACCAAACTAACAAAGAAATATATAAACATGAATCCTAATCCAGCTATCCACTTATTGTGTTATTCTTGATTTTTGGATACTTAATATCATCTCTTCCTGCATAAACAATTCTATTATTAATAAATTGGTTATATATTTTCTTTTTTCATACTCTGTTAAAGGTTTTACTTTTTTCTTCTTCTAATTTCTTTTGAGTTCTTCCTCCATCTCAATGTGTTTTTTCTCTTCTAAATATATTTTTTATTTTTCTTCATTAGCTAACTCCATCCTCGGCTTCCCTGTCCTAAATCAAAATATTTATTTGATCAGTAAAATACTCAACTCATCTCACTGCATTTAATGGATATGGTGAAATTTCCTCATAATCATACCAATACTTCCCGTGCCCTGGATAATTACTGTTATTTACCATTGGGCCAATACGGTAAAGAGGTTTATCTCCAATTAGTTTTACAACTTCACGAATTCTTTCTTTATATTTACTCTCACGTAAAGGCTTATAATTACCCCAAGCAGCAATAATCATATCTTTATCAGAATTAAAATTGGACAATAATTGAAATAATACTTCATTATTATAGTTTCGATATTGCAACTCATTATTTGTTCCTATATATTCTCGTAAATAATCTGGTGTACCACTAACCATTGTAAATAAATTAACAATGGTTACCTTTTTAACACGCCCTAATTTATAAAGATAATCTGTTACCTTATAAATTGTATCATCCGAGACTTTTCTTCCTTGAGTATCTTCTTTACCTGCATTACTTGGATTTTTTAAAATTACAATTGCATGCCCACCATCTTTTCGATTATGAAAAGGTATCGTAATTGAAAAGCGATGTAGTGTCTTTTCATTTGAATCAAAACAATTAGGATTCATTTCAATATTTTTCTCATCTATAAAACTTGAAAAATAAACAGTTTTCAATCCTTCACCCCATAATAAAAAATATCCCTCTAACATAATCTTACAATAAATTTAGGCTTTTGGGTTATTAAAAATACAAATATTTTATTGCATGATATTAAACAAGGTCTTGAAAAGCTTGAGAGATTAACAGAGGACTTGATTGAGTCTATCAACCAAGATTTTAATGAAGTAGGTGATTTAGTTGGTAGTTCTTCTCTTTCAATGGAACCCATTCGTTTTCCTATAGAAAGAGCACGTAGGCACAGCATTACCACAGTTGAAAACCTTAATGAGCTCGATTACCATGGTAAAGCAATTTAAAGTCTACTTTCGATCAAATTCAAACCATTACTGAATATATTGGAAAAATAAAAAAATGGTCACAAGGTGGAGTTACCTTAAATCAAAGTACAATCCAGGAAATCGATAAGTATTTGGCTGAAAGCAATGTTATTAATAAACTAATAGAGTCTGCAACAGAGTTATCCAATACAGTTTGGGATTGGAAGGAGGAGGTTACGTTTTATTTTTTGCCGTCCAAGTGGAGGCGCTTCTCATTATTTTGTCTTTAGTAGCTTGCTTACAACCAAAAACTACGTAATTAATATCTATGCCTTCACGGCTGTTGATTACGTAAACCAAATAGAGTACAAAAAAGTCACTCACATGTTAATGTTTGTTACCTTAACAACACAATACGGAGAGTGACTTTATATGAAAAAGGATTATCCCATTATCTAAATTGTTTCAATGCTTTATTATAGAAGAAGTCTATGAAATTGTTTAGTGCCTGTGGTTTGCTTCATCAGCCTGTGTATCTGCTTTCGTTTTTGAACAGTTCCACGAGGATGGGCTGGTGTTGCATAGAGTGTATACAATTAAAGAGGCGTATTCCCTGCATTGGTGACATTGTGCCACTTCCCAGCAGGTATCAAAGGCTGTACAATGCCAGCTTTTTTCTTGATTGTTACGTCGTGCCCTCTATCTGTAAAGAGATTACAGAAGACATTTCGTTTATTTTGCTTCCCCAACAACGGAAAAACGTTGATTTAAATGTTTAGGGTTTTCAATTTCATCTAAAACAGCGATGGCAAAGTCGGCATAGCTAATATAGCTATTACCTTTTGAGTTGACAATTAGGTTGTCGCCACCTATTTGATAGCTTCCAGTACGAAAACCCTCCGGATCGAAATGAGCTGCTGGGCTGATGAAAGTCCATTTTAATTTGGTTGTAGATTTTAATTCTTCTAGATTTCGTGCTTGGCCTTTTGCAGTAGGTAAGAAGATTTCTGGGAAGTCCGGTGTGTCAATAACACGAATTGTTTGATCTTCATTCACGTACAGACTACCAGCCCCACCTACAACGATTAGGCGAGTAGACTGGCCACGAAGTGCTTTGATTAAAGCATGTCCTGCTGTTACGTGTGCTTCTTCTTCTCCAAGGGGCGCACCGAATGCATTTACGACGACATCAAAGTGAGATAAATCACTTGTTTGTATATCATGTACATCTTTCACAATAGGATTTGGGTGTTCGACTTTACTAGCATCACGTACAATTGGAGTGACTTCATGCCCACGTTTAACTGCTTCCTTATAGATTAAACTTCCTGCTTTTCCTGATGCCCCGACAATTCCAATTTTCATAAGAAAATCATCCTTTTATTTGTAATGATAAAAGTTACAACTAGGTGATGAAAAAATCTCTTTTATGAAGAAAAGAGATCATTAATAACATCTTGCAGTGTCATGCTATTCAGTTCTTTTTCAGCAGCATTTTGGGCCCTGTTGAAAAATGTGGTGAGTGTGCCTTTAATTTGCGCACCTACCTCACATGCTGGATTCGGATTTTGGTGAGGATTGAATACGGAAGATTCATTCCCTTCAACAGCCCGATAAATATCAAGTAATGTAATCGTTTCGGGCTGACGTGTTAGTTCAATTCCTGGAACTCCACGTTGTGTCTTTAATAAGTCCGCCTGCTTTAAATCACCAATAAGTCTGCGAATGACCACAGCATTTGTATTCACACTACCAGCTATGTTTTCTGAAGTTAATTCTTCACGTCTAAACAAAGCTGCCATTGACAAAATATGAATGGCCACGGCAAAGCGATTGTTTTTCATGTAACATCATCACCTGTAATAATCATAGTTACAATAAGGAGTCTTTGTCAACAACTTAATTTAAAAAATGTTTGGGTTATCCAATAATAAACCTCTTCAATATTATATCTTAACAACGATTGACAGAACAATAGACTAGTCTTTAAAGCTAAAATTGCTCAGTAATAGTTACATAGCATTTTTCTGAAACAGTACCTGTTCTCTAGCGCTTTACCGTGTTGGGGGACATGTGCTATTATCAAAGATGTAAGCACAAACATTTACATAAGTTTGGCTATTCCATGAAACTTGTGAAAAACTTCACAAAATCTCTTGTCTATGTATCATAATAAGCTTATAGTAAAAAACAAAATAAGAATTACCTTATTAAGGAAGGAACGACGGCTTTATGGCACATTCAGAGATCGAAGCACTAGAGTCTCTCTGCAAGAAGGCAGAGGATTCCGTTTATTTAATAACTGTACGCCCTTTGGAATATTTTTTCCGGGCAGTACTGGCTGGGGCGTTCATTGGTTTTGCCTTAATCTTTACCCTAAAATCAATTAATACGATGTTCTTACAGAACTCACCATTTACATCTCTTATAGGTGGACTAATCTTTGGTGTTGCCCTTGTCCTCATTGTTTACGGTGGGGCGGAGTTATTCACAGGAAATACAATGTATTTTACTTCATCGACGTTAAGGCGATTTACATCGCTATCTGAAACGGTAAAAGTACTCATACTTTGTTATGTAGGAAATGCTGTAGGAGCTTTTTTATTTGCCCTTTTCATCATTCCAACAGGCATTATCCAAGAGTTAGGGATGAATCAGTGGCTGTTTTCGATCGTTGAAAGCAAAATGCATCATACATCAAGTGAAATTTTCGTTCGAGCTATTTTTTGTAATTGGATGGTTTGTTTAGCAATCTTTATTCCAAAACAAATGAAACAAGACATCGCAAAAATTTTCTCCATGATGCTTCTTGTTTGTGCGTTTTTTGTTTCCGGGTTTGAACACTGCATTGCGAATTTTTCTTTGTTTAGCTTTGCTTTACTCGTTCCTCATCCAGAAACGATTACAGTTGGAGGAGCTTTCCATAATATCACCTTTGCAACATTCGGAAACATCGTTGGAGGAGCTATATTCATGGGATTTCTTTATACGTGGCTAAACAAAAATCACCTACAGTCAAAACCCTTTGTTGAAAAACGCAAATCGGCGTAATGGAAAAATACTGGTGGGGCTGTCCGAAAAGTGGTATTTACGCCCCGAATTCTAAAAAAGTAGACATCAAGAATGTTGAATTTACAGTATTCTTGATGTCTTAATTTTGGCGTGTTTTACTCAACAATGGACATTTTAGACAGCCCTACACTGGTCTCGGCCTATTTCACTTCAGAAGCTTCTGCATCTGCTTTCGTTTTATGAACCGTACCACGTGGATGCTCTGGTGGTGCATAGATTGAGTACAATTTTAGAGGCTTATTCCCTGTATTGATAACATTGTGCCACTTCCCAGCAGGGATCATAATTGCATCGTCATCATGCACTTTTTCTTGAAAATCTAGTTTTTGCTTACGATCTCCCATTTGAACAACTCCATGACCTTCTTCAATACGAATGAATTGATCGACCGTCGGATGTCTTTCTAAACCGATGTCCTCCCCTGGTTTAATACTCATTAAAGTCACTTGCAAATACTCTCCTGTCCATAAAGCGGTACGAAACGTATTGTTTCGCTTTGTAGCTTCTTCAATATTTACAACAAAAGGATGGGGGCCATAGTCTTTTAACTTAGGTAATGGCTTGGAAAAGCTCGAGTTTTTATACATGGGTGCTTGAACCCAGTAAGGAGATGGATACGGTTGATAAACATAGGGTTGATTCATCGGAATTGGATAGTAGTAAGGGCTAGGATACGTTGGATAAACACGGTACATCATACTCATTCCTTTCGTAAACTCATAATAAATGATATGCTCTTTTTTAAAAGGTTGAACTTTAATTTAAATAAATGTTGGAGTATCTTACATAAACTTAATAATCCTCAAATAGCCGTAGCGAGACGAATCGTTTTTCGTGGGTATATACGCGGTTCCTATTGGTATGAATGTCATCGTCATTTCGCTCTCATCTATCCCGAATGTATCTGATTAGAAGTTGAACGCTTACTATCCGTTTAGAGAGTATTGGATTAACCGACTCATTCCTAAAAAAAATAACCCTCCATTCGCAGTTGAATAGAGGGAACGTTTTTATAGATTTGTTTATTTAACCATTTCGTCATCGAATATGAGATAAACCAGTCGTGAAAATTATGAGAATGCGATATGAAAAACGGCTAATATACCAGCTATTAAAAGTAAACTAATATGTGTCATGCGAATGGAAGTATTTCGTTTATATTTCGAAAGGAGTGCACCTATGACTGCTGCAATACTCATTAAGGACACAGAAACGATTCCTAAATATTCATGTGTTGAGAACTCATCTTCTTCAAAGAAGAACAAAACTCCGTGAGAAATAGCTAAGATAACAGCAATCATCCCTATTGCTATATGCCATTTCGTTAATAATCGAACAAGTTTAATGAAATAGGATTTTATATTCGGAAAGGTCTTTGTAAAAAAGCTTGCTGAGCGCCGAATTAGAAAAAGAGACCCTGCAGTTACTGAAGCTATGACCGTCGCCCATCCTAACCATTCACCAACCTCTTCTAAAACTTCATTCTCTTCCTCAGATTCTTCTTTCTCCTCGAATTCTTCATGCTCCGCATACTCATCATCGTCAGCCATTACAGGTTGTTGGAATAAGGGGAAAGCAAATAAAAGGACCCCAATCCAACATAGCATTTTTCTCATCCAATTCTCTCCTATCCTCTCGTTCTCGTAAAATCGGGCAAAACTGTTGTTCATTTAGGTATTTCCACTCGATTTCATATATTATACCAAATTATAACTTGGGATTACTTATATAAAAATGAATATTTTTCCACATGTGGATATAAAAGAAGCGAAAACTCTAGTATCGCAATGGTTGATGAGACAAGCCACGATAGGAGTTTTCGCTTTATACTATTAATCTATTATGCCGTTTCCATTTTTTGGATCTTGTAGGCATTCTCCCGAGGATAAAAGCATAGGTGTTCACCGTTATTTTAGGCTATCATCCTACACTACTTTAAAATAATTTAAATAGAGAACTATCGCTTTTTTACTAAATGTTAAATTGATCGTTCAGCTGTTTAAGTTCATCTGCCATGGAGGAAAGTTGATCAGCTTGATCGTTTATGCCTTCAATAGAGGCGCTCATTTGCTCGGTTGAAGCAGATACCTCTTCAATACCTGCAGCATTTTCTTCAGAAACCGCCGCAATGGACTCGATTGCACTTCTCATTTCATCTTTTTTCATCATGACTCCCTCAAGCTTTTCGCTCATCCCATCAATAAGGGCATCCAGTGAATAAATCGTGTCTGAAATCGCATCAAATGTTGAACCTGTTTGATTAAGTGTTGCTCGCCCTTCACGAACGATGTTCAGACCATCTTCCATCTTAAGAACTAAATCCTGTGAATTCCCTTGAATACTCGTGACAATTTCCTTTATCTCTAGAACAGATGTTGACACTTGTTCTGCTAGTTTTCTAACTTCTGCTGCGACAACGGCAAATCCTTTGCCCTGCTCACCAGCACGTGCTGCTTCAATCGCCGCATTTAATGCAAGTAAGTTCGTTTGATCCGCAATATCACTAATAAAAGTGACCAACTTTGTTACTTGATTTGTCTTATGCCCGAAATCATGAACTTTGGTAACAGAATCTGAGACGGTTTCGTAAATTCGTTCCATTTCTTGAAGCGAATGCTTCATAAGCTTCGAACCCGATTCGGTCTTATCGGCAATGACTGCTGAAGATTGTTTTACTTGCTGGCCATGATTATAAGTTGTTTCAATGACTTCTGTAAATTCATACATGTTTTCCGATAAATCGGTTGTAATTTTCGCTTGATCTTCAGCACCTGAAGCCATTTCCTCCATTGTGATCGCAATTTGATTGGAGCCTTCATTCACTTCATAAGATGATTGTTTCAACTGCTTACTTTGCTCGTCCACTTTTAATGACAGAGCTTGGGTTTGACTAATAACATTTTCTAACGTATCGGTCATGGATTTCATTGCTCGTCCAAGTTTTCCGATTTCATCTTTTGCATTAGCCTTTATATGAACAAAAGAAGACTTCGCTTTATGTAAGTTCCCCTCAGAAATAAAAACAGCTGTTTCCGTAAGGAGCGTTAAAGGACGTAATTTTTTTCGTAAATAAAAGTTAAAGAATCCTAATATCAACAATAAAGCGGCAAAAGAAATCACCAAAAACACGCCAATCGAGTCCTTTAGCACTTTATTGGATATCGAATTTACGATACTTGCATCCATATCCACTCCAAGGATGCCAATGACCTCTCCATCTTTATTTTTAATGGGCGCAAAGGCTGATAAGTAATCCCCGTATTCAGGGTCATGAACAATATCTGTACTATAGGTTTCTCCTTTTAATACAGAAGCAACATCTTCATATGTAGTAGCTGTCGTCGCTTCACCAATATCACTTGAAATTTCCGAATCTTCCGGAAGGCCATCCACAATCATTTTTACGTTTTGATCCTCATCGACTAATAACGTATATACATAGGTGGCCCCACTTTTTTCGCGAAAATCATTTAATTGATTCCGAATAGACCAATACGTCTTATCCATTTCGCGATTTTTTAGCACGTCGCTGTAACTATCAGCATCAATCGCTTCAGCAAACCTTTCGGCATGGATAATGCTTGTTTCTTGCATCGTTTTTTCCGCCGAACTTATTGTGTTCTGGTTAAAAAAAGCGGTGTAAAGCAAGAATACGACAATGAATAATCCAAATATTATGTATGAAAAGGATTTACGCAGTGATTTATTCTCTTTATTAAACATCGTTGCCCCTCCTCCATATTTTTAACTCTTCCTCTTTAATATCGGCATCAATACGATGCATTTCAAGGATCAGCCCTCTTTATTTCGTTGTTTGTATGTGGGCATCATCGTTATTGGTGGTGAGATCGGGGGGATGGTTGGTATAGTATAAATTTTTACACAAGATTTTAAAGATTTAAAAAGGGAAGGAAATATTAGATGAAACAACAATGAATAAGCTAAGGGAGAAAAGAACCGTATTGGATCCAGACTTACAAAGTCGAGAAATGAAGTAATAGTACAAGAATGGCAATTTGATAGCGATTTAAAGTATTTATTCCAGTAAAAATAAAAAGGGAGTACCCATCATGGAAAAAGGCATTTTTGCAGAATATAACAATGAAATATAGGGTTAGTAGGATTAAAGGGAATATTATAAGGTAAGTAAGTCAAAATAAATCTGATATAAATAATGGATTTAAAGAAAAAATATATCCTGGTAACCTATCAAAATAGTGACAGCTTATCTAAGCTATATATTAAAGAAGTAACGAGAGCGGATATCAGTGATATTTATGAAATAGATTTTAAAGCAAAGTATAAAGAGAATTATAATTAATGTAAGTTTTAATAAAGAAAACTCACAAGTGATACTTGGAACTACCAGTGCTAAGCTTGCAAAGAAATACGGTTTTGAACGAACTGATAAATATTACTATGAGATTACAGTAGATCAGGCCGAAATTGAAATCTTAAAAAGAAAAAAGGCTAAAAGTATTTAATAAATTATCCAAGTTATTAAATAGAAAGTGGTGGTGTAAGATGGAAGATTACTGGAAGGTGAGAGTAAGCAATATTTTATGCTTTGATCATAGTGAAGATAATCTACCCCATGTTACATATGAATCTCTCGAAATGTACGCAAATTATTTGAAGACCAATTTAGTATTTCCGTTTGAAGCAACTTATGATCAGGAAGTTGGATCGTTTTCAATGAAAGAAAATCATGTTAAAGTAATTAAGCTATCTGAACACTGCGACGAATTTTACGGAATAATATGTGAAGCTAAAGTGGGAATAAAACCAGTGCATTCCAATGGCAGAATTAAAAGTAAACCGAAGTAATCCAAACTTTACTCTATTGGATGATTATAATAGCTGGTTTTGGCATTATAGGTAATTAAAATGTGTAGTCAAGGTCAAAGGGAGGGAAAATTTTATGGCTTCTCTATTGTCAATGCTAACAGAAGAAGAATCGAAGCGATTATTACTAATAATTTCCGAAAAAGACCGTGATCTTGCCAAATCTCTAGAAGAAGAGGTTAGGAAATATCTTCTTAAAGTCAATGTGGACAAAGTTGAAACAGATGTATACCAAGCATTAACGAAATTGGAAATAGAAGATATTTATAATCGGTGTGGGCCACGCCGTTATAAATACGTTGAACCAGTGGAAGCAGCCTATGAAGTGATTGAAGAAACTCTTGAACCTTTCGCAGCTCAAATGCAACGATTTAAGGCATTGAATATGCTAGAGGAATTCAAACTTTTTGGAATAGGTCTCTTGAAGGGAATCCAAACATTTACGAATGACAGTTCTACTGAATTTATAGAATATGCTCCAGACGATGCACTTGAATGGTTCCATGGTTTAATGATGGAATATGAAAGAAAATCGAAATCACAAGAAGAAATAAAAATAATAAATGAATTACTAGAATTGTTTTAAAACAATATTACTAAAGAGTACGGTGTCTAGTCCCCGTGCTTTAATGTATCGGGGCACACTAGGGGTCGGTATTTAATTGAATTAAAAACCGCACACAGAAATGAGGTTCACAATGAACAACCAAGCGGAAATGAAAAATTGGAAGCAGTTAGTGAAATTATTACGGTCGTTGCAGCCGCCGAAGCGGTTGTTTGGAGTGGCATTGTTTTTAAGCTTTTTGACCACATTAGCAAGTTTGGCGATTCCGCTTTTGGCGAGTCGTTTTATTGATGAGTTTTCGTTTGAATCGTTAAATGCGACGCTCATTAGTTGGATCGTAGTGGCGTTTTTGCTGCAGGCGATTGCTGGTGGGATTTCCGTTTATTTATTGGCGAAGGTCGGGCAGCATTTTATTGCTATGTTACGCGAAAAACTGTGGAAGAAGTTACTTGTGTTACCTGTTTCGTATTATGATGAACACGAGACGGGCGATTCGGTTAGTCGGATGACGAATGATACGGCGATTATTAAAAATTTGATTACCGAGCATTTAACCGGATTTATTACGGGAATCATTTCCGTATTAGGGGCCATTATCGTGTTATTTTATTTAGACTGGCCTTTAACGCTCGTCATGTTTTCCATTATTCCGTTATCGCTTTTGATTTTGTTGCCGATTGGAAAGAAAATGGCTTCCATCTCCCGGGGGCTCCAAGGTGAGACGGCTTCTTTTTCGGCGAATTTAACGAGAGTTCTTTCTGAAATTCGCTTAGTAAAAGCGTCGAACGCGGAAAACGTTGAATGGAAAAAAGGGAAAGAAGGCATTCGGAGCTTATACAAGTTTGGATTAAAAGAAGGGATTATTCAGGCCATCCTTTCGCCACTTGTTTCATCGTTAATTATTGTCGTGCTTGTCCTTATCATTGGATTCGGTGGGATTCGCGTGACGTCAGGTGCGATGACGGCCGGTGAGCTCGTTGCCTTTTTCATCTACTTATTCCAAATAATTATGCCGATTATGCAAATTGTCGTGTTCTTTACCCAGTTTCAAAAAACGATTGGAGCGACAGAGAAAATTTTATCGATTCTCCAGTTAGAAGAGGAACAATTGCATGAAGGGATGGAGGCAACCATTGAAGGGTCTGACATCCATTTTCAAAACGTGACATTTGCTTATGGCGATGAACAGGTGTTAAAAGATGTATCCTTTTCAGCTGATAGTGGGAAAGTGACCGCCATTATTGGGCCGAGCGGTAGTGGGAAAACGACGATGTTCTCGTTAATTGAACGGTTTTATCACCCGTCAAGCGGTCAAATTTTATTAGGGAACAAACCGATTTCAACTTATTCGTTAGCCTCATGGCGTCAAAAGATTGGGTACGTATCCCAAGATAGCCCTATTTATGCTGGAACCATTTTTGATAACATTACGTACGGTTTGGAAGGAAACGTGACGATGAAAGAGGTTGAAGAGGCCGCAAAGATGGCATTTGCCCATCCTTTTATATCGGAACTTCCTGAAGGGTATGAAACAGAGGTCGGGGAGCGAGGAATTAAATTATCTGGTGGACAACGACAGCGCATTGCGATTGCGCGAGCCATTTTACGTCAACCTGAACTGTTGTTGCTTGATGAAGCAACATCTAATTTAGACAGTAAGTCGGAAATGCTCGTTCAACAAGCATTGAGAGAACTAATGAAGGATCGAACAACACTTGTCATTGCGCATCGCCTTTCCACGATCATTGACTCCGATAACATCGTGTTTTTAGAAAAAGGAAAAGTAACTGGAATCGGTAATCATGCACAATTGATGGACCAACATCCATTATACCGTGACTTTGTGGAGCAACAATTAATGCTTCAAAAATAAGTGAATAGTTTGCGAGATGAGACAAGAAAAGCGCAAGCACCTTGCTCATTAGCGTCTTAGCACAAAAAAATACTGGTGCCTGCTTCCCGACTGACTTAACGTGTTGGGGGATAGGCACCAGTATCATAATGTTGACGTTTTTTCAATGAAGTCCATACAACAAGCGGGATTAATAATAAGGATAAATAAGCTCCTATAAATCCTAATATTGCATAGCTTGAATACGCAACAATAATACCTGACAATAAACGACCTATAGAGCCACCAAGTGCAACACCAACATCAACAGAGCCTTGTGTTTTTGCGCGGTTTTGAATGGATGTTGAATCGACAATAATAGCTGTCCCGCTAATTAATCCAAAGTTCCAACCAAGTCCTAACAACATAAGTGCTACTGTTAGGAGGATTACAGAATCTCCTGGTGCAAAAGCTGCTAAAAAGCCAGATACGGTTAATGTAATAGCAGAAGCAATAACCATTTTTATTCGGCCAACTTTATCTACAAGTGCCCCTGTCACTAATGAAGGTAAGAACATAGACGCTACATGTAATCCAATGATTAATCCAATTGCTGATAGTGAACTCCCGTGATGCTTCATATGAACGGGCGTCATCGTCATAATGGCAACCATGACAATTTGAGATAATTTAAGTACGGTAGCTCCAACGATCACACCGGTTCGTTGTACATGTTGTTGTGCTGATGGTTGAAGTGTTTATGTCGCCATCTGTGCTTTCTTTTGTTCAATAAGACGTGCAATAATTAATGGATCTAGCTTTAAGAATAGGAAAAAGACAATCCCCGTTGCACTATAGGCAACTGCTGCTAAAATAAAGGGTCCGGCAAGTGCGGGGATAAAAAAACAAGTAACAATATATTGATTAGCCCATAGCATATGTATAATGAAAGCTTATCAAGAAAAGGAGCATGTTATGTATTATTCTAGGGCTAATCTAAAGCAACCGTGTATTGTTTCGTTTGCAACGGGCGACGTAACCGGGGATGGAGTATCTGATTATGTATATTTAACCGGAATAAAGACTCCAGATAGTCCATTTACTCAAAATATAACCCTTCTTATACAGGATGGAAGAACAGGAATGGTAACAAGTGTCCCACTTCGTGAAAATGCAGGTTATAACCCTTCATTATTCTTAGGAGATTTTACTGGGAATGGGGTAGCTGACATTTTTATCAGTATGGGTACAGGTGGTAGTGGTGCAACGATGTACCATTATATTTATTCCTTTTTAAATAATAGGGCGCAAATACTCTTTGATTTTCAAGTATACAATGATCAATACCAATACGAGGTTACTTATCAAGACAACTACAAAGTGAAAGTTAGTAGTAAGAAAAATAATAAAACGTACATCATTGACATATCGACAAGGGATACGGAGTATTTGCATGAAATCTATGATGAAAACGGAAAGCTCAAAAGTCCAATGACCGGGTTTGTAAATCCTTTGAGTGGCTTATATCCAGTCGATTTTGATTCAAATAACGTTTTTGAGCTATTAGCCTATCAAAAAATAGCTGGAAGATATAATGCAGACTCTCTTGGGTATATATTAAACACTTTAGGATGGAAAGAGAATCGATTTGTTTTGGAAAATCAATATGTAGCGATCTTTGGATCTTAGCAAAAAAACTGATGCCTTTTCTCCACTACTTCACTTTTCTTGCATAAAGAAGTGAAGATTGGCGGAAAAGGAGAGGTTGTGACTAGTTTTAAGAACCTTTGTCGATTTGCAGGAAAAAGCTTCATTACCCCAAGAATATAATAGGAAAGGCTATCTTTTGAGGGGTGAATAAGATGAAGGAGATGAAATTGACGATTTCAAGGGCCGCGAGATTACTTGGTGTGACGACACATGTTTTAAAAAAATGGGAAACGGAATTTCCCTCATTTTTAACAGTGAAACGGGATGAAGATAATGCTCGGGTATATACAGAAGAAAGTATGGATTTCCTCCTTCTCATTAAAGAATTGAAAGATCAAGGGTTGGACGATGGTATCATTCATCAAGAGCTAAAACAGTTTAAGGAAGATTTACTAAAGCAAGAAGAGCATATAGATCCAGAAGAAACTCCTGAAGTGTGTAACGTTTCGGCTACCTTAGAGAAAATTGAAAAGTATTTAGCAGATAAGGAAAAAGAAGAGTGGGAACAGCTTGAGTCTCGTTTTAAGCATTTGGAAAAAAGCTTAGTTGAACAAATTCAGGAAGTCATTAGTGGGAAGGTAGAGGTCGCTCCATCATCAAAACCAGTGATCGATCAAAAAGGCTATTCCGATATAAGCGATAAGGAAGATGATTTAGTCGAATCCACTTTTCAAGAGCAGGATTTACAAGAAGAGATGGAACAGGAACGAGAAATGATCCGAAAAAATATAGAAAAACGAGAAGAGCGATTTGTCGCCTTTGTGCAACGACATCATCGTCGGAAAGAAAAAAAGATGAATGGGCAAAAATCAAGACTAGGTTTTTTGAAAAACTTTATTGAATTTGCTAAGTAGGAGCTGGAGAGTAAATCTTCAGCTCTTTTTCGTATTATCAATGGAAATTAATTTTATGTATGAACGGATTCTTTTTCGTTCAACGAAAGCTATCTAACACCTTTGAGCCAAAAACGCATGAGGCTCACGAATCAAATGTTCGTCGGTTTGACTTTTTACATGAGTTTTATTCGTTGACAAAATACCATACGGGGTATATTATAGTGTTGTAAGTTTTCTTCTCACGTCATTTAGGAGGGTGTATGATATGACGATTTTTGTTCTAAGTTTTATCGTTATTGGTTATTTTGTTTTTATTAGAAATTTTCCAGTCTTAAGATTACGCAATATAAATATGGAAAATTTAGATTTAACTACGATGAACATAGTCGATATAAGGGACTATAATGACGCTTTTAAAAGCCCTGTCCATGGCGCAATTAATGTTCCAGTGGCATACTTTAACAGGTATTTCTCAAAAATACCACAAAGTGATTTAGTTGTCGTTGCTTCTAATCGTCTTGAAAAGAACATAGGAATTCGTTTCTTGCGTAAAAAGGGATTTAAGGTCGTAGGATATACAATGATTAACCAATAAAGAAATTTATCATTACGAGGAGGGAAAAATTTCGCGGATTATATACCCCGATGGGTAAAATCGAATGGATTATTTAGTGGTGATTACGATAAAGCAATGTTAAGGCAGCATATTAAGCTCATGCAGAAATGGGGGATATGTCCCACTACAGTAAGGAGGATTTAGACTTGGAATATGTAAATTATTTATTGATTGCCCTTTTCACTTTTTTTCTCATTACACGAATCATGCCAGCTAAAGGTGTTAGGCAGCTTTCAACAACCGATCTAAAAAATGAGTTAAAAGAAAAGAATAAACAATTTGTTGATGTCCGAACACAAGGTGAGTTTAAAGGAAATCATATTAGAGGCTTTAAAAACCTCCCCCTTCATCAACTCGTACAAAGAGCAGAAAAGGAGCTCTCAAAAGACAAAGAGGTAATCGTAATATGTCAAAGTGGAATGAGAAGTCAAAAGGCTTGTAAAATGTTAAAAAAATTAGGATTTAATAGTGTGACAAATGTAAAAGGGGGAATGAGCACCTGGAGGTAGGAGTAGGAGATTTATAGACCGATCAAGTTTTGAAAATTCAAGAAACGACGGAGTGGACGTTTGTAAAGTACACTACTTTTATATATTTTTTTACTAAAAATAATACCACAGGGGGTAAATAAAATGACAGTAAAAGCAATGACTTCTAAAGAAGTGACAAAAAAATTAATGAACAAAGAGGAGTTATTTATTTTAGATGTGCGAAACGAAAGTGATTTCCAAGATTGGAGAATTGAAGGGGAAAACGTAACATCTGTTAATGTTCCTTACTTTCATTTGATTGATGGAGTAGATGAAATTTTAGATAAATTACCGAAGGAAAATGTGCTAGTTGTTTGTGCAAAAGAGGGATCTTCACTATTTGTTGCAGAGCAGTTAAGTGAAGCAGGTATCGAAAACGTTTCTTACCTTAAAGGTGGTATGAAATCATGGAGTGCATATCTTTACCAAACAAAAGTATATCATGATGAAAATGTAAAAGTTTATCAATTTATTCGGGTAGGCAAAGGTTGTTTATCGTACATGGTTTTATCCGGTAATGAGGCATTAGTGGTCGATCCACTTCGCTTTACTACTGTATATGAAAATGTAGCGAAACAAGAAGGGGTTCAAATTACACATGTTGTCGATTCTCACTTACACGCAGATCATATTTCAGGTGGGAAAGAACTGGCTGAGAAGACTGGAGCAATTTATTACTTAATGAAGAGTGAAGGAGCAATCTTTGACTTCGCTGCCCTCGAAAACTATAGCCAAATCCAATTCGAAAAAGTGAATCTTCAAGTTTTAGCTGTTAAAACACCAGGTCATACACCAGGAAGTGTGTCGTTCTTCATAAATGATAAGCTGCTATTCTCTGGAGATACTATTTTTGTAGGTGGATTAGGACGTCCTGACCTTGGTGGGAAAGCTCATGAGTGGGCACATGATTTATACGATACAATTTATGAAAAGGTAGCCTCCATTGCAGATGATGTAGTTGTGTTACCAGGTCACTATGCTAGTTTAGATGACGAGTTGAATGATGAAGGATTTATTGGAGCTAACCTTGGAGAGATTCGTTCAAAAGTTGAAATGATGCAAGGTAAAAATAAGGAAGAGTTTGTAGAGATGGTGGCTGCAAATGTAAATACCGAGACACCACCAAACTTTGAAGATATTGTTGCGGTGAACCGTGGCGTTAAGGAAGTAACGGAAGAGGAAATGGTAGAGCTAGAAATCGGACCGAACCGTTGTGCACTTCACCATAATCATTAAAAAATAGGAGAGTTGAAGCAACGAAGGTTTTAGCATATCCAATGCCAATTGAATAGGACTAACGACTGTTTTGGGAACAGATAACAATGGAAAAAATCTACCCTTTTAAGCGAATATATGTTAACTTTATGTTATCATAAGGTTACATATGGAGGGGTTAGATTGAAAAATCAGAATTCTAAGCTTAGAGCCATCATAAATTGTGCCATTTTTGCGGCTATTACAGCAGTGCTAGCACAAGTGGAAATACCGTTGCCAGTCGTTCCAATTAGCGGACAAACATTAGCAGTGGGTCTAACAGCAACCATCCTTGGAAGTAGGTATGGTGCTATGGCAATGATTTGCTATGCAGCATTAGGTGCTGTTGGAATCCCGGTTTTTGCAGGGATGAAAGGTGGCCCCCAAGTATTGGTTGGTCCTACAGGTGGATATATTTTTGGGTTTATTGCCACAGCTTTCGTTACAGGACTCATTCTTGAACGTACGAAATACAATCTACAGATGGCAATGGTCGCGAATACAGTAGGAATGATCATTACATTAATATTTGGAATGGTTCAATTAAAGTTTGTTCTCGATTTAAGCTGGGGGCAAGCACTCGCTATCGGCGTATATCCATTTATTGTAGTGGGCCTTATTAAAGCATTTTTAGCAAGCTGGATTGGCATAACGGTACGACATCGTTTAGTTCGGGCCAATCTGTTGACAGATTCAAAGAGTGTAGCTTAATAGCATATAAAAAGTACAAGTGCCTGTCCCCGATCAATTGGGAAACAGGCACTCTTTTTTACACCATAATTTTGCAAATATCGTTTGTAAACTCAACAGGGTCATGAATTGGCAATCCTTCAATGAGAAGGGCTTGATTGTACAATAGGTTCGTGTATAAGGCTAATTTCTCTTTATCTTGTTCGAAAGCTTGTTTTAATGATTGGAATACTTCGTGATTTGGGTTTATTTCTAATACTTTGTCTGCTTTGACGTTTTGGTTGTTTGGCATCGCGTTTAGGACTTTTTCCATTTCGATGGACACTTCACCGTCAGTTGCTAGGCAGACAGGGTGTGATTTCAATCGTTTGGAAAGTCTCACTTCTTTTACTTTGTCAGATAAAATGTTTTTCATCGAATCAAAGAGGTCTTTGTTTTCCTTTTCTTCTGATTCTGAACGCTTTTGATCTTCAGACTCGTCAAATCCTAAGTCACCACTGGATACAGATTTAAATTCTTTTTCGTTGTAGTTCATTAACATTTTGATCGCGAATTCATCAATATCTTCAGTGAAGTATAAAATTTCGTATCCTTTGTCTAAAACGACTTCTGTTTGCGGCAGCTTCTCGATACGCTCAATGGATTCACCAGAAGCGTAATAAATATACTTTTGATCTTCTGGCATTCTTGATACATATTCATCTAGTGTGACAAGCTTCTTCTCTTTAGACGAGTAGAACATGAGTAAGTCTTGTAATACTTCCTTATGCGCTCCAAAGTCACTGTACACACCATACTTTAACTGTCTACCGAATGATTCATAAAATTTTTCATACTTTTCGCGGTCATTTTTCAACAAGCTCTTCAGTTCATTTTTAATTTTTTTACTGATGTTTTTGGCAATGAGCTTTAATTGACGGTCATGCTGGAGCATTTCCCTTGAAATGTTCAAGGATAAATCTTCAGAATCGACCATCCCTTTGACAAAGCTGAAATGATCCGGGAGTAGATCCGGGCATTTGTTCATAATTAGAACGCCGTTGGAATAAAGCTCTAAGCCTTTTTCAAATTCTTTCGTATAGTAATCAAACGGCATATTTTCCGGAATGTATAAAATCGAATGATATCTTACAGCACCGTCCACACTAATGTGAACAGATTTAAGCGGCTTGTCAAAACCGTAATGCTTTTCTGCATAGAACTTTTCATAATCTTCATCTGTTAGTTCATTTTTATTTTTTCGCCAAATCGGCACCATGCTATTGACTGTCTGTTCCTCACGAACATCTTCAAACTCATTTTCGCTTCCTTCTTTGAGTTTTCTCTCGGTTATATCCATTTTAATTGGATAGCGAATGAAGTCCGAATATTTTTTAATGATCGCTTTTAATCGATACTCCTCAAGATACTCGTCATAGCTTTCTTCTTCTGTGTTTTCTTTGATTTTTAAAATAATTTCTGTTCCAACTGAATTTTTCTCATGTGGTTCAATTGTGTAACCGTCAGCACCAGAAGATTCCCATTTATACGCTTCATCACTGCCAAGTGCCTTACTGATCACTGTTACTACATCAGCAACCATAAAAGCAGAGTAGAATCCGACACCGAATTGACCGATAATGTCAAAGCCATCCTTCAGCTCATTTTCATTTTTAAACGCTAATGAACCGCTCTTCGCAATCGTTCCAAGGTTATTCTCAAGCTCTTCCTTTGTCATCCCGATACCAGTATCGATCATTTTAAGCGTACGGTTATCCTTATCCGGTACGATTTTTATGTAGTAATCGTCCTTATTAAACGTCAACGTGTCATCTGTCAATGCTTTGTAGTAAATTTTATCAATGGCATCACTTGCGTTTGAAATTAACTCGCGTAGAAAAATTTCTTTATTTGAATAAATCGAATGAATCATTAAATCCAATAACCGTTTGGATTCTGCTTTGAATTGTTTTTTTGACATGGAAATCTCTCCTTTCAACAAAAAAGCTATGATTATATAGGAAACGAAAAATAAAAAACAATGGATTAGCACTCTGTTCCTTCGAGTGCTAATTCTTATTTAACATATTCTGTTTTTCTATGTCAATATCATACCGCGAAGTATTCATATCATTCTCGTTTAGGTATCGAAATGGGGAATTGAATCAATATAAAAGATAGAATAGAATAAATATTAATAATTTTTGAAAAATAATTATTTAGAAAATTATGAAAAACGATTGGAAATATGGAGGAATGAGTGTGGAATTTGAGTTTTTACCATTAAGTGAAAACAGTATAACGATTAAGCTAGGAAACGAAATGACACGAACCGTTCATGAACAGGTGAGAGGTGTGATGAACCATTTAACAACGCCCCCATTAAAAGGAATTATCGATGTTGTTCCAGCTTATACAACGGTAACTGTTTATTTTGATCCGATGTATTTTTACGATGGTGTAACACTTCCATATGAAAAAGTTTGTTCCACTTTAAAAGAACGACTCGAATCGTTGACCGTTGTGCACATAAAAAAAGGAAAAGAAGTGGTGATTCCGGTTTGTTACGGGGAAGAGTTTGGACCAGATTTGGAAGAAGTAGCAAAATACCTTAACTTAACGCCAAAAGAAGTTGTGAGCATTCATACGAGTGGCCGTTACGATGTGTACATGCTCGGTTTTGCTCCAGGTTTTGCCTACTTAGGAGGAATGTCTGAAAGAATCGCTACCCCAAGAAAAAAAACACCACGGTTACGAATTCCTGTTGGTTCAGTAGGAATCGCTAGTTTACAAACGGGGATTTATCCGATTGAGAGTCCCGGTGGATGGCAATTGATTGGGAAAACACCACTGCCACTGTTTCGACCTAACCACAAGCAACCGAGTCTTTTGCAAATAGGAGATTGTGTGATCTTTCAATCTATTTCAAAAGAAGAGTATCGGCAATTAGAGGAGGAGTATGATGGGAATTCTTGTTATCCGTAGTGGATTACTCACCACCATTCAAGATTTAGGTCGATTCGGCTTTCAAAAAGATGGGGTCATTGTAAGCGGTGTGATGGATTCGTTTGCACATCGCGTTGCGAATATTTTAGTTGGAAATGCTGAAACCGAAGCAACCATTGAAATGACGATGATCGGTCCGATTTTGAAGTTTGAGGAAGATGCGCAGATTGCAATTTGTGGTGGTGAATTTGAAGTCAACCTAGATGGGGAAGAAGTTTCATTTTGGCGTCCCATTTATGTGCAGAAAGGATCGACTCTTACGATTAACCAATGCCAAAAAGGGTGTAGAGCTTATTTAGCCGTCGCTGGGGGATATCAAATCCCGAACGTTATGAACAGTCAATCGACATATTTATTGGCAAAGGTCGGTGGATTAAACGGGCGAGCTATCCAAAAAGGGGACACGATACCGCTAAGGGAGACTAGTAAAAAAAGTTCACACCAAAAAAATTTTGGCGTATCCCATACTCTTCGAAACTATTTCGGTGGTTCAGAGAGAGACATCCGGGTCATTCGAGGGGACGATTTTAACGATTTTACAGAACAAAGTCAAAATCAATTTTTTCACCAGTCATATGAAATCACAACGCAATCAAATCGTATGGGCTATCGTCTTGATGGGTACCCCCTTATTAGAAAAGTACAAAAGGAGATGGTTTCAAGTGCTGTAACGTTTGGAACAATTCAAGTTCCATCAGAAGGTAAACCGATTATTTTAATGGTGGATCGTCAAACAACAGGTGGATATCCAAAGATTGCACAAGTGGCTGCAGTTGATTTGCCTACCCTTGCTCAAATGAGACCGGGGGAAAGAATAACGTTTCAAGAAATTTCATTTAAGGAAGCGCAACAATTATTCGTGGCGCGTGAAAAGGAGATTCAACTTTTAAAGAAGCAAATATTTTTTCAAGCGGAGGTGTAAAGAATGGTTCGTGTCGATTTAAATTGTGATATGGGAGAAAGTTTTGGGATATATCAGATTGGAAATGACGAAGAAATATTAAGTTATGTAACGTCTGCGAACATCGCATGCGGCTTTCATGCTGGGGATCCGACAACCATGCGAAAAACGGTCTCCTTAGCGTTAGAAAAGGGAGTGAAAATTGGCGCACACCCGGGGTTGCCAGACTTACAAGGATTCGGGAGACGGAATATCGCGATCAGAGAAGAAGAGGCATATAATCTCGTTTTGTACCAAGTTGGTGCGTTAAATGCTTTTGTGAAAGCCGAAGGAGGAAAAATGCAGCACGTCAAACCTCACGGAGCGCTATACAATATGGCAGCAAAGGATCGGAACCTTTCTGAAGCGATTGCCAAAGCTGTTTATGACATTGACCCAACACTTGTTATATATGGCCTAGCAGGCAGTGAGTTAATTCACGCAGGTCAAAAAATCGGTTTACAAACAGCGAGTGAAGTATTTGCTGATCGTCGCTATCAGCAAGATGGATCGTTAACATCAAGGAAAGAACCGAACGCCCTCATAACGGATAAAAAAGAAGCCGTACAACAGGTGATACGAATGGTGTTGGAAGGAAAGGTTCGTTCAACATATGGAACCGACGTAGAAATCAAAGCCAATACAATTTGTATTCACGGGGATGGCGAGCATGCACTGCCCTTTGCCAAAATGATTCGTGAAAAGTTAGAAGAGGCAAATATTCGCGTAGCATCTATTTCGTAAATCTTAAGATTAAATAGCTTCCGTATTGGGAGCAATTGTTTTAAAGGTTGGACATAATTTGAACGATCTAGCAGGGAGAGCGTTATATCTAATACTAATAGTGGGGCTGTCCGAAAAGGAGTATTTACGCCCCGGAATCTAAAAAAGTAGACCGAAAGAATGTTGATTTTACAGCATTCCTTCGGTCTTACTTTTGGAGCATTTTACCCTAAAATCGTCTTTTTAGACAGCCCTCCTGTTCCTGAGATTTGGGCCATATTCTAAAAAAGTTGCGGTACTTTTCTCTACTCAATTCCAAAATGCTGTTTCGCTAGTTTTCTGAACGTTTTGTCATCAATCTGTTCTTTTGTGACATGTCCATTTTTCCATTGTGTAAAAGTTGAATTTGTTAACGTAATATTACCGCTACTTGTTAGCCGGGTAATAAGAGGATGTTTGTTAAAAGGAGACTGTTCTTTTTCAATTAAAGTTTTTTGGATTTCATTAAATTCAGATACATCGTTTATAGGGCGAGTTGAATCAAAGGCATAACCTATTCTCCAATCTGTATCCTTATATTTGAGCTTCATTTCGAGAAGATAGTTACCATGGTCGCTATCTTCTTTTTTGATCCGGAATTCTCCGTTAGCCGTTTGAACCATCTTACCGTTTAACGGAACGAGTGTTAATGGTAAATTCCCACCAAATCCAGTATCAACTAAATACTTTTGTTCTTCATACGTTAAAAGGATGGCTACGTGCGTTCTCCCAAGTGTAGGCCACTTTTGTGCAACATGATCATATACGACTCCACGAACTAAAACGACACTAAAACCATTTTCAATTAAGAAAAAATAAAGAAGCGAATTTAATTCATAACATAGTCCACCTTCATTTTTTACGAGCATTTTGTTGATTAAGTTCTCTTTTGTGACCTCAGTAGTATTGTTTGTCATGATGCTTAAATTTTCAAATGGAATCGAGTATGCTGTTTTTTCTAAAATTTGATCCAACGTCTCGAAAGTAATTTTTTCGTTTTCACTGATGCCGATTCGTTTACGAAATAATGTATTGAGCTCACTTGTCATGAGTCATTCCCCCCCCAATGTAACAAAAATAAATGTCTATTTCGATATTAACTTCTTTCTTCATTAAAATATATGGCTTTTTACGTTGTTCATACAAGAAGAGTTTGAGCAGGGGATTGTGACGACATCAATGTAGAAAAAGTCATACCACATCAAATGGCGACCATTTTTTCGCTCTTTGTCATGCTGAATCGTTTAGTCCGTTCAAGACTTTTCGTAAAATTCTTCCAACATATAACGGTTGAAAACTTCTTTTTTTCTGACAGCTCGTGTCATTGTTTCCTATTTTCTGAGAAAGTAAGATAGATAACAAGAGATATTATTTGATATTTCAGAAAAATCTATGTAAGGGTTTACAAAAAAGGGGAGTGAAAAAGATGTTAAATGGTCAGGAGTATTTAGAAAGCTTAAAGGATGGCAGGGCGGTGTATTTAAATGGGGAAAAGATAGCCGATGTAACGGAACACCCGGCTTATCAAAATTCAGCACGCTCGATCGCTCGTATGTATGATGCGCTTCATGATCCTGAGATGGGAAAAATTTTAACGACGGAGACGGAATACGGTGACCAGACGCATAAGTTCTTCAAGACGCCTAAAAGTGCACAAGACTTATTAGAATCAAGGGATGCGATCGCTCAATGGGCTAGATTGAGCTATGGATTTATGGGACGCACCCCTGATTACAAGGCATCGTTCACTGCTCATTTAGATGCTTACTCCACATATTACCAAGGATTTGAGAAAAGTGCAAAGGGTTGGTACAAAAAAACGACGAAAGAAGTGCCATTTGTCAATCACACGATTATTAATCCACAAGTCGATCGCTCGAAGCCACTTCATGAAAATAAAGATGTATTTGTTCGGGCGGTAAAGGAGCGGGATGATGGAATTGTTGTAAGTGGTGCGAAAATGGTTGGAACAGCAGCGGCGCTTACTCATTATAACTTTGTTTCGAACTATGGACCGATGGATTTAGGGGATGGCGATCAAAGTCACGCACTTATTTTCTTTGTGCCGATGAATGCTCCAGGTGTGAAAATGATTAGTCGTCAATCTTATGAGTTGCAGGCGGCAACGACAGGATCCCCTTATGATTATCCATTATCGAGTCGCTTTGACGAAAATGATGCGGTCATTGTATTAGACAATGTTTTTATTCCGTGGGAAGACGTTTTGGCTTACAAAAACATCGATATTACTAATAACTTTTTCGTTCAGACTGGCTTTTTTAACCGTTTTACGTTCCACGGCTGTACACGCTTTGCGGTAAAGCTAGATTTCATGGCAGGGCTATTATTAAAAGCGACAGAAGCTGCAGGCACAAAACAATTTAGAGGGGTGCAAGCGAATATTGGTGAGGTGCTTGCATTGCGTAATATGTTCTGGGGATTAACAACTGCAATGGCGACAGATCCAGAGTTTGGTCAAAACGGAGTCGCCATTCCGAATGGATTCTATGCAAATTCCTATCGTGTGCTTGCGCCAATGACATGGGTACGAGTGAAAAATATTTTCGAGCAAGTAGTCGCAGGAGGATTAATTCAGTTACCATCGAGTGCCAAAGATTTCTTAAGTCCAGAGCTTCGTCCTTATTTAGATAAATATTATCGTGGTTCAGGGATTAATGCTGAAGAACGCGTGAAGTTGATGAAAATGATTTGGGATGCGATAGGTACCGAGTTTGGTGGACGTCATGAACTATATGAAGTGAACTATGCTGGTAATCACGAAAACATACGATTAGAGGCGTTAAAGCACGCTGAAGGAACCGGAGCGGCAAATCAATTCAAATCATTTGTTGACACAGCACTAGCAGATTATGACTTACATGGCTGGACCAATTCTGTTTGGAAAGAAGCTGGTCAAAAAGAGCTAGTTAAATAAGTTTATCCCACTTTTAACGGGAAGTAAGACCCCGAAGATAAGTGGGGGACAACTGTCCGTAAAGGTTCGATTGGTTTAACTAAAATCAGTGGGGGATGAAAAAACACTGAATGAAGTTACACTGTATTCCATTTTTACGGGCAAGTAAAAAGAAAGAAGGAGGAGTCCGAACATGGATGATCGGCAATTTCGAAATGCGATGGGGAAGTTTGCTACGGGAGTGACCGTTATTTTAACGGAAGTAGAGGGCGATGTGCATGGCATGACGGCAAATGCGTTTATGTCCGTCTCGCTTGATCCAAAGCTTGTGGTCATTTCCATCGGTGAAAAAGCGCAAATGCTAGAAAAAATTAAAAACAGTCAAAAATTTACTGTCAATATTTTAGCTGAAGATCAACAAGACCTTTCGATGATTTTTGCAGGACAGATCAAAGAAAAACGAGAGGTGTCTTTTGGGAAACTTGCAGGACAGTCAGTGCTTCCAGGTAGTGTGGCCCAAATTACATGTGAAGTGACAGCAGAGCATGTGGAAGGGGATCATACATTATTTATTGGAAAAGTGACGGCAATTCAAATAGAAGAACGAGAGCCGCTCATTTACTTTAGTGGTCGCTACCGTTCATTGCTACAGGAAGTGTCAACCACTTAAAGGAGGGCTACACTTGAAAACCATTCATTTAGATCCGCAAAAGTTGAGCGAGCTAGAACGACAATCGACACCTTGTGTCGTTGCTCTTGGATTTTTTGATGGTGTACATCTTGGTCATCGCCAGGTAATTCGTGAAGCAAGGGAAATTGCACGAAAAAAAGGTGTACCGCTCGCAGTCATGAGTTTTTTTCCGCATCCGAAAGAGGTGCTATCAAAAGGAAAACAACAAGTGGATTATTTAATGCCGGTCAAAGAGAAGCAACGAATTTTTGAAAAGCTAGGGGTCGATCTTTGCTACATTGTTCCTTTTGATCAGTCATTTGCTTCCTTGAAACCTGAAAGATTTGTAAAGAACTATTTGCTTAATCTTGGCGCACTTCATGTCGTAGCAGGTTTCGATTATGCTTACGGCTACCGTGGCGAAGGGCATATGGATCGTATGAAAATGGACGCACGCGGTCTTCTTGAAGTAACAAAAGTAGAAAAAGTAGCTTGTCATGGGGAAAAAATTAGCTCCACGTTGATTCGTGAGAAAATTCGTACTGGAGCAGTAGAGGAACTTCCTTCTTGTTTAGGTGAAACATATCGCGTGGAAGGTCGAGTTGTAGGAACTATGATTTTGATGAAACCATATTATATGCTTCCTTCCTCAGGACGGTATGTAGTAACGATTCATAGCCAAAAAGGAAGTTTCAATACGGAGGTAGTTGTGTTGAAAAAGCCGGATCAAATTTTAATACGAGATGTGGAAATTTCGAATCTTGTACAAGGGGAGCAAGTCACGATCGAATGGAAACGCTGTCTTTTTACCCAATGGCAAGAAAAAGAGCAGTTACTTGTTTAGGAGGAAAAAAGATGTTTCTTGAACAAAAAACAATTTCCAGAGATCTTGCGATGAGGATGCTAGAAGCGGCTGTGAACAAAGCAGAGGAGCTTCAAATTGCTGTCAACGTTGCGGTTGTGGATAATGGGGGGCATTTAATTGCGTTTACAAAAATGGATCACGCTCCATTGTTAAGTGCAGAAATTTCTCAAAATAAGGCATATACAGCAGCGGCCTTTGGTTTACCTACTCATGAATGGTACGAGTTAATTAAGGATGAACCATCGTTGAAAACAGGGATCGTCCACACGAATCGGCTCACTGTATTTGGTGGGGGCTATCCCGTTCGTTGCGGCACGACACTTGCCGGAGGAATTGGTGTGAGCGGTGGAACGTTAGAAGAAGATCAAGCTTGCTGTGAGGCGGCTTTAATACAAATAAAGGAGGAGGTTAACAAATGAGTAGCATTATGCGGATTGGGCGACTGGAGCTGCGCGTGATGGATTTAGAAGAGTCGGTGAAATATTATACCGACATTATCGGTTTAGAAGAAACGGGACGCGATGGAGAGCGTGTTTATTTAAAGGCCTGGGATGAGTACGATCATCACAGCATTATTTTACAAAAATCAGACTCTGCTGGAATGGATCATATGGCGTTTAAAGTGAAGGATATTTATGAATTAGAGAAATTAGAATATAAAATTGAACAATTTGGGTGCGAGCTTACTCGTGTCCCGAATCAAACAAGGTTAGCAGAAGGTCAGTCAATTCGCTTTAAAATTCCGACAGGACACGAAATGGAATTGTACGCAGAGATTGAACAGGTGGGGACAGGAACAGGCCATGTGAACCCACACCCGTGGCCTGATGGATTAAAAGGCATCGCCCCTCATCGCTTAGATCATGCATTGTTAACTGGGGATGACTTAGAATCCGCGACCCGCTTTTTTACCGAAGTCCTTGATTTTCACCAAACAGAGAGAATCGTTACTGTTGATGGGGAAGTGATGCTTGGAAGTTTCTTAGCGGCGACGAATAAAGCTCATGATATTGCTTTTGTCAAAGGTCCTGATGCGAAGTTTCATCATGCGGGCTTTTATGTAGATAACTGGTATGAAGTATTAAAAGCAGCCGATATTTTAACGAAAAATGAAGTGCCTGTGGAAGTGACACCTACTCGTCATGGGATTACACGAGGCCAAACGATTTACTTCTTTGACCCATCAGGTAACCGTAATGAAGCGTTTGCGAGCGGGTATATATCGTATTCGGATTTCCCAACGATTACATGGACCGAGGATAAAATCGGTACAGGTATTTTCTATCATCGCCGTGAAATGCTGGAGTCTTTCTCCAAGGCCTTGACATAAATAGGGGGTGAAGGTGTGACAATTCAAGAGCGAGCAAGCAAGTTGCTTGAGGCAGAAAGGACGAAAAAGCCCATTGCCCCATTTTCAAAGATGACAGTCGATGAGGCCTATTACACACAATTAGAACAAATTCGCCAAAAGGTTGAAGCCGGTGGGAAAGTAGTCGGGAAAAAAATTGGTTTAACGAGCAAGGTAATGCAGGAGATGTTTCAAGTAAATAATCCAGACTACGGACATTTACTCAATACGATGATGCATCTTGATGGCTCTGATGTATCACTATCTCGTTTTATTCAGCCTAAGCTAGAATTTGAGATTGCGTTTGTGTTGAAAAAGGATTTAAAAGGTCCAGGTGTAACGGTACTGGATGTCGTTGAAGCGACCGATTATATCGTACCGGCGATTGAGATTATTGATAGCCGTATTAAAGATTGGAAGATTTCATTTGAAGATACAGTCGCTGATAACGGCTCCTCCGCTGGAGTCATCATAGGGGGGAAGCCGACAAAGCTAGATGAAGTGAATGTTTCCCATATCGGTATGGCCGTTTATCGAAATGGCACATATTTTGATTCAGCAGCTGGAGCAGCGGTCATGGGAAATCCAGCGCGCGCGGTGGCGTGGCTAGCGAATGCACTCGTAAAATATGATATTTCCCTTTATAAAGGTGAAGTCATTCTTTCAGGTGCATTATCAAAAGCAGTTCCTGTCGAAAGTGGGGATCAATGGACAGTCGATTTTGATCATATCGGATCGGTGTCGGCGACATTTAAATAATAGGAGGGGCGAGATGACAACTGCTAAAGTAGGCATTATTGGTTCCGGAAATATCGGAACGGATTTAATGTACAAAGTCGAACGAAGTAACCAATTACAAATGAGTGTCATGGTTGGGATTGATCCTGAATCAGAAGGGTTGAAGCGGGCGCGTGAACGCGGCTACGAGACGATAGATTCAGGGATTGATGGATTACTAGAAAAGCCGGATTTAGTCGACATTGTGTTTGACGCAACAACGGCCAAAGCCCATCACATTCACAGTGAAAAGCTAGTTGCTTTAGGAAAAAAAGTGATTGATTTAACGCCGGCAGCGATTGGCCCATTCACTGTACCGCCAGTCAATTTAGATGCTCATCTTACAGAAGCGAATGTAAACATGGTCACATGCGGTGGCCAAGCAACGATTCCGATTGTAGCGGCGATTAGCCGAGTCGTACGAGTGAACTATGCTGAAATCGTTGCAACAGTGGCGAGTAAAAGTGCAGGTCCGGGAACAAGAGCGAATATCGATGAATTTACACGGACGACAGCAAAAGCGATCGAACAAGTCGGAGGTGCGGAAAAAGGGAAAGCCATCATCATTTTAAATCCAGCGGAACCACCAATTATTATGCGCGATACGATTCATGCGTTAGTTGAACAAGAAGGACAGGAACAAAACATCGTTACTTCGATTGAACAAATGGTGCAAACAGTACAAGAATATGTTCCAGGTTATCGCCTACGTGGTAAGCCGCAGTTCGAGGGGAGAAAGGTGACGGTTTTTATCGAGGTCGAAGGTGCCGGTGATTTCTTTCCTCCTTATTCAGGAAACTTAGATATTATGACAGCGGCAGCGGCAAAGGTAGGCGATGAGATCGCGAAGCAATTGAAAGAAGTCTCACTGAAGTAGAGGAGGAGAATGATGACAAAACGGGACATTGAAATTGTCGATGTAACACTTCGAGATGGAAGTCATGCGATGCGGCATGCGTTTACGGAGAAACAAGTAAGAGAAACGGCTAAGGGACTTGACCAAGCGGGTATACGCTACTTTGAAGTTTCGCATGGTGACGGATTAGGTGGTTCCTCTTTACAGTATGGTTTTTCTAAAGTAGATGAACTAACACTCATTGAAGCGGCAGCTGATGAGTGTCAAGAAGCACAAGTATCTGTGTTGTTATTACCAGGAATTGGGCTCAAAGAAGATTTGCAAGACGCTGTTAAAGCGGGAGCGAAAATGGTGCGTGTCGCAACACATGTGACGGAAGCGGATGTTGCTCGTCAACATATTAGTCTTGGCCGGGAACTCGGGTTAAAAACAGTCGGCTTTTTAATGATGGCGCATATGGCTCCTATTGAGAAGCTCGTTGAACAAGCGAAATTATTTGAAAGCTATGGTGCCGAAATTGTGTACGTAACCGATTCTGCTGGTACCCTTCTCCCCTATGAAGTAAAAGAACGAGTTGGGGCTTTAAGAGAGGCGCTCCAATGTGACATTGGTTTTCATGGTCATAATAATTTATCGATGGCCATGGCGAATACAGTGGCGGCAGTAGAAGCGGGAGCAACGTATGTAGATGGAAGTTTACGATGCCTTGGCGCTGGCAGTGGGAATACGCAAACCGAAGTGATGGTGGCGGTGTTTAAGCGAATGCATATGGAGACTGGCGTGGATCTTTACAAGGCCATGGATGTAGCCAATGAAGTGGTCGCTTCCTTTATGCCTCGTCCACAAGAAATTACGGGTTCAAGCTTAATCATGGGCTACTCTGGTGTGTACTCTAGTTTTCTCTTACACACAAATGATGCTGCGCGCAAATTCAACGTCGATGAACGCGATATTTTAGTTGAGTTAGGTCGCATGCAAGCGATCGGTGGTCAAGAAGACTTAATTTATGATATCGCCGCTCAAATTGCTACTGCGAGAGGGTAAAAGAATAAAAGGGATAAAGACTCTTTTGACTAGCTCATTCCCGTATCCAAGTAAGAGGTGATAAATAGATGAAGACAGTAACAACTGAATGGATGGATCAAGTAGCCGAACAATTATATGAGGCGGAAAAACAGGCGGAAGAAGTAGGTAAAATGACCGATCGTTTTCCGCAGTTACAAGTTGTAACTGCTTACGAGATTCAAAGAAAGCTGATCAAAATAAAAGAAGAACGAGAACAAACGAGACGTTCAGGCTATAAGTTAGGCTTAACAAGTCGCGCGAAACAAGAAATGATGGGCGTCCATGAACCTACATATGGTGTCCTATTAGAGAATATGCAGTTGTTTGAAGGAGAACAAGTGTCGGTGGCGCCGTTTATTCACGCAAAAATTGAACCGGAAATTGCCTTTGTATTTGATAAAGAAGTGAAAGGGCCTTCGATTACGACGGCGGCGATTTTAGATGCTACTGCTTACATTGCTCCGGCAATGGAGGTCATTGACAGTCGTTATCGCGATTTTCATTTTACGCTCGCAGATGTCATAGCGGATAATTCTTCCTCATCTCGTTTCATTCTTAGTGAAAACCTCCATCGACCTGATGAAGTAGACTTACGGTTAATGGGGATGGTGTTTAAGAAAAATGGAGAAATTGAGTCCACGAGTGCAGGGGCTTCTGTCATGGGACATCCTGCACGAGCTGTTGCTTGGTTAGCCAAGCAATTAATTGAAACGGGCCAATCGATTCAACCAGGGGATATCGTTTTGTCAGGTGCCTTAGCGAAAGCTGTGACGATTGCACCAGGTGATCATTTTTCTGTTCACTTTGATGGAATTGGATCATTGGACATTACATTTAAGGAGTGAGGCGGGATGCCATTTGTTCAAATCAATATACTCCAAGGTCGTTCACCTGAAAAGAAGGAACAGCTTATTAAAGAAGTAACGTGGAAGATAGCAGAGATCCTTGAATGTCCACAGGAAAATATCCGCGTGATGATAAACGAAATGCCGCCGGAGAACTGGGGAATTGCGGGCGAATCGGTGAAAAAGCGACGAACAAAGGTGGAGAATTAAATGGAAAATGTGCAAACGAAAGTAAAAGAAATTAAATTGTTTATTGATGGGGAATATGTGGAATCAGGAAACGGTTCTGTCTTTGAAGTGAAAAATCCTGCAACGCAACAAGTCATTGCTCGTGTTCACGAAGCAACGAAGGAAGATGTCGATCGCGCTTGTTGTGCTGCTCGCCGTGCCTTTGAAGAAGGACCGTGGCGCACGATGTCGCTAGCAGAGCGGTGTGCGAAAATTCGCCGCATGGCGGAAATTATTATAGAACGAAAAGAAGAGATCGCTCGTTTAGAAGCGTTAGATGTTGGAAAACCGTATCCAGTCGCATTAAAAAAAGAGATTCCTCGCGCTGCTCACAATCTTAGTTTCTTCGCAAATTTCATGGAGCAGCAAGGCGGAGAAGTGTATCCAATGGGTGAGGAATATTTAAACTATACACGCTATGAACCGGTCGGAGTGGCGGCGCTTATTACGCCATGGAACTTGCCGTTTATGTTAACGACGTGGAAGCTTGGCCCGTGTCTAGCAACTGGGAATACAGCTGTCATTAAACCAGCGGAAATTACGCCGATGACGGTATCTCTTCTTGGGGAAATCGCAAAAGAGGCAGGCATTCCAGATGGGGTTATTAATGTCATTCAAGGTTTTGGGCCGAATTCGGCTGGGGAATACATGACAACCCATCCCGAAGTTGATTTAATTTCTTTTACTGGTGAAACATCAACCGGAAAAGCGATTATGAAAAATGGAGCGGATTCGTTGAAGAAGGTTGCGTTTGAGCTAGGGGGAAAAGCAGCCAATATCGTCTTTGAAGATGCCAACTTAGATAAAGCGATTCCCGTATCTATTCAAGCTGCCTTTTTAAATTCTGGGCAAGTCTGTCTAGCCGGATCGAGAATTCTCGTGCAGCGTTCGATTTTCAACAAGTTTGTCGATCGTTTTAAAGAGGCAGCTCTTGCCTTAAAAGTTGGCGATCCTCAAGATGAAACGACGGATATGGGACCAGTTGTAAGTGAAGAGCATTATCGAAAAGTGACGAGCTACTTAGACATTGCGCATAGTGAAAATGCAAAGCTTGTTTGCGGAGGAGCTCGCCCTAAACTACCGGATTATTTAAAAGATGGTTATTATTTAGAGCCGACCGTTTACATTCAAGAAAACCCACAAGCACGCATTTGCCAGGAAGAAATCTTTGGCCCGATTGTAACAATTATCCCATTTGATACAGAAGAAGAGGCACTGGAGATTGCGAACAACACCGATTATGGATTAAATGGTGTCGTCTGGACGGAAAATTTGCAACGCGCCCATCGTATTTCCCATCATGTCCGCGCTGGTACGATTTGGGTGAATTGTTGGTTTGTCCGCGATTTACGTGCACCGTTCGGAGGGTTTAAAAAGAGTGGCATCGGTCGAGAAGGTGGGCATCACAGCCTTGAATTTTTCTCAGAGGCGAAGAATATTTGTATCGCTTTGAAATGATTAGACACCACGGGTAAAGTGCAAAAAATAGCACTTTACTCTTTTCCTTTTTTAAGATGTTCGATAATAGGTAGATATTTCTGAAAAATCAGTTAAAATAAAGAGGTGACCGATATTGAAAGCGTTTACCGTGGGGGTTACGATTCCGTTGAGTGAACCGGAATCTTTATTACAAGCGGCTTTGAAGCAGAAAGTGAAGGTTCCTTATGCATGCACTAAGGGTGGGTGTGGGATGTGTAAGGTGAAAATAACAGCCGGACAGTTTCGTCTTGGAGTCTATTCAAAGCGTGCGTTAACGGATGAGGAGCGAGAGGCAGGATATGTACTAGCTTGCCAAACGTACACAAAAGGCGATACAACAATCATCCTTGCTTGAAAAATGAATGAATTAAAAGGGTGAGGATCATGATGAGTGCGGAGAACACGTTTTTAAAACAGCTAAACATTACGTGCAAAAACGGTATGGTTTATGCCGATGATACGCGTTCGATTCTTATTTCGAGCGAAGCTTTCGGCACGCTCAGAAAAGATTTAATTGAAAATATTGGCTTAAATCGGATGAAGGCGTTCTTCTTTCGTTACGGCTGGCAAATTGGTCAGAAAGATGGGGAAAAAGCGCTCGCCTCTTCTTTCGATACGTTAGAGGAGCAGGTGAAATACGGCCCGGTGCTTCACTCTTTGAAAGGTCATGTTCGGGCATCGTTAGAACACTTGAACATTGTAAAGGAAGCTGGAAAAGTCGTTCGCTTTTACATGGAGGGTGTTTGGTGTGATTCTTATGAGGCGATTGAACATGTTCAGCAACTCGGTTTGTCTGATGTACCCGTATGCTTTACGCTCACCGGCTATGCGAGTGGATATGTGACGCACCTTATTGGTGAAACGGTAATTTTTAAAGAAACAGAGTGCGTTGGATCGGGGAGCGATGAGTGTCGCTGGATTGGCAAACTTGCGTCTGAATGGGGAGAGGAAGCGGCGGAGCAAATAGGATATTGTCAAGAGCTTCCGATTCTACGGGAGCTAGAATTAGCCCATGAAAAGCTTTTGGAAGAAAAGAATCAATTAGCAAAAGTGATGCTTGTTCACAAGATGCTAACAGAAGAAATTATAAAAGGTAATCATCTCGATTCAATCGTTCAAGTAATATATGAACAAACAGAAAATGCTGTTTTAATTGAAAATATTCACCATCAGCCGCTCGCATACAAAGGAATTGATGAGGAGTGGTTAAAGCAGGCGCAACAAGAAATCGTTGCAAGATCCCCGCTGGTTGAAAAAACGAAATGGATTCAAACAAACGCATACTACCGCCTTATATCCCCCATTTTTTTACAAGGAAAGAAAGTAGGTTACTGCTCCTTCTTTCTAGAGAAAAGTCAGGTAGATAAACCTGAAATCCTCACGATGTTTATTGAACGTATGTGTTCTGCCTGTTCCTTATTATTGCTATATGAAAAAACGAAATTTGAATCAACCGAACGAATGAAAGGTCGTTTTTTAGATGAAATATTAAGCGGAAAATATGTTGAGAAGCAAGATGTTTTCAAACGAGCAAGTTTAATTTCGCTTGATTTATCTAAAGCATATTATATTATCGTTATTCAATACCATTTATCTGCTAAAGATATAAAAAAGGAACTCATCCTTTACGAACAAATACTTGAAGCAACGGCTCATTTTTTTAAACGAAAAGGATTGAATGTTCTCGTTGGTCAGCGTGATTCTACGATTATCATTTTCTTAACTGAGCCGAGGGAATCGGTATTTGAACTTTGCCAGTCTTTTTTAAAGGAATTAGCCAATCGTTGTATCGTAGTAGAATGTCAAGCTGGAATCAGTTTGAAAAATGACGATATCCTTCATGCACACGATGCTTATGAAGAAGCGTTAACAGCACTAAGAATGACGTCCCGACAGATGCCAGTTGTTACCTTTGAATCGCTAGGGATCGTCGGCATTTTAATTAATAGCAATAATGAAGCGGCTGTAGAGAAAATTGCTAAATATAAGCTTGGAAAATTATATGATGGTGAACTGGATGAGAAAAAAATTGAACTATTAAACACTTTGTATACGTTTTTACTGAATGGTGGAAATTTGGAGGGAACAGCTGAGGCATTAGCCTTGTCTGTAAGTGGTTTACGCTATCGAATGAATAAAATTGATCAAATGCTAGACGGATGCTTAAGGGATCCAGAAACGAATTTTCAACTTTTGCTTTCCTTAAAGTCCCTCAAATCAATTGGCAAACTGTAGCAGGGGTCCCGGCGCCACTATTTTGATTATGATATAATTTAAAAGGGATATCTATTTAAATATGATTCAGAAAGAGAGTGATCTCGTGATTCTAATGAAGGATATTCGCTGGAGATAGAGATTTGAAAATTTCGAAAGGTCATATGACACGAAAGAAGATTACGAATCGATTGATAAATGGGCAAAAAAATATTAGACTAAAGTCACTTCAATAGCACAAATCGTGTTAGAAGTGACTTTTTCAAACATAATAAAAATGTACCCTCAGAAATCATATATAGGAAGAGGAGTTATCACTAAAACGACAGGCGCCTCTGTTCAGAAAAGGAGAACGTTATGACAGAAACTTTACCATTTTTAACAACAATGAAGCCTTTTTTACAGGAGGTTTGGAAAAAGTCTGGATTTAAAAATCCAACCGATATTCAGGTAAAGGCGATTCCTTTGATCATAGAAGGAAAAGACATCCTAGCGAAATCGCCGACAGGAACGGGGAAAACCCTTGCTTATTTATTGCCGTTGTTAGAAAAAATTGATCGTGAAAATAAAAGCATTCAAGTCGTTATTCTTGCTTCATCGCACGAATTAGTCATGCAAATACATAGCGAAATTGTAAAGTGGACAGCGGGAAGCGGTATTTCAGGGGCTTCTTTTATCGGTGGAGCCAATTTGAAAAGACAGATCGAAAAATTAAAAAAGCGCCCGCAAATCATTGTCGGAACACCTGGACGTGTGCATGAGCTGATCAAGATGAAAAAAATAAAAATGCATACGGTTCAAACGATTGTACTTGATGAAGGGGATCAGCTATTAGTACCTGAGCACATCCATACAATTCAAAGCATTGTGAAATCAACGATGAGCGATCGCCAGATTTTATTATTTTCTGCGACCTTAAATAAAAAGACAGAGCAATCGGCAAAAGAAATGATGAATGAGCCTATATTAGTGAAAAGTGAAGCTGTTCAAACAAAGGAAAACGTTGAGCATATTTACTTTGTTTGTGAAGCTAGGGAGAAAGTAGATATTCTTAGAAGAGTAGCAAGAATCGATGGATTAAAGGGACTTGCGTTTGAAAACGATATAGGGGGGCTCGATGTATTAGCGCAAAAGCTTGAGTTTAAAGGAATATCCGTAGGAGTTCTCCATAGTGAATTAAAGAAAGAAATGCGTGCGAAAGCGATAAAAGTTTTTCGTAATGGTGGATATCCTTTACTTTTAGCGACAGATGTAGCAGCGAGAGGCCTGGATATAAAAGGGCTTACCCACGTCATCCATGTTGACTTTCCAGAAACAAAAGCTCAGTATGTTCACCGCTCCGGCCGAACAGGAAGACTAGGCTCTGAGTCTGGTACGGTTATATCGATTGTAACACCGAGAGAAGAACGAAAACTAAAGCAGTTTGCTCGTGAATTAAACATAAAAGTACATAAGAAAGTCTTTGTACAAGGGAAAATGGTAGATGATTAAACGTCAGGGGATGTCCGAAAAGTAGTATTTACGCCCCTAAATCTAAAAAGGTAGACCTAAAGAATGTTGATTTTTACAGCATTCTTTAGGTCTTCATTTTGGAGTATTTTACCTGAATATGAATTTTTTTGGACAGCCCCTTTTGTTGTTAAGGAAATTATAAATTTCTAACATGCGGATTTCTTTCATGACTTGCGGACTATTTTCATAACTTGTGGAGTTATGATCCAAACTTGCGCAAATTTGCACCCAACTTGCGGATACGCTTTTTTTAAGAATGTTATAATAAAATGACAAAAAATATGGTGAGAGGAATGAATAAAATGGGTACATGCAATATCGATCATTCCATAGAGGATGTAAAAAATAAGTTCTTAGCACAATCCAGCGTTCTCCCTGATGAAATCAAAGCATTATTTGAATCGTTTTTTATGAAGGAACATTCTCAAGAGGTACTGAATGAAGTTTTTCATCTATTGAAAAAATATGATTTGTCTTCGGAAGCGGAACAACAGGAGCGAAATGTAAAGTTAACAAAAATAATTACAAACCGTTCGCAGTAGTAACAATAAATGTTTTCTAGATAAATACATTTGTTTTCTCTAAAAATACAAATTTTCTCTTGCATCTTTTCCAAAAACAAGTAATAATAGTAACTAAAATTATTCTGATAATTCTAATATTGGGAGATGTAAAAATGAAAATTGTGAAATTTGGTGGGTCCTCATTAGCATCCGGAGAGCAAATCGAAAAAGTATTTCAAATTGTTGTATCTGATCATGATCGAAAAATCGTGGTCGTTTCTGCACCTGGAAAACGATATGCTGAAGATATAAAAGTAACGGATTTACTTATTGCTTGCGCTGAACAATATTTGAAAAACGGGGAAGTAAACGACTTATTTCATATGGTTATGGAGCGATATGCTAGTATTGCAAGAGAGCTAGGTTTATCTTTTGAAATTATAAAGGAAATTGAAGAGAACTTGTTGGGATTATTGCGCGGAGATCGAAGTAATCCTAATCGGTATTTAGATACGATTAAAGCGAGCGGTGAAGATAACCATGCACGACTGATTGCTGCTTATTTTCAACATCAAGGTATCGAGGCTCATTATGTTAATCCGAAGGAAGCGGGCCTTGTTGTAACCGACGAACCAGGAAAAGCTCAAGTTTTGCCTGAATCATATGATCGTTTATATAAGTTGCGTGAAAGGACGGGTATTTTGATTTTTCCTGGATTTTTCGGGTATAACAAAGACGGAGAGGTAGTTACGTTTTCACGTAGCGGTTCCGACATTACCGGTTCCATCCTAGCTAATGCGACAAAAGCCGACCTTTACGAAAATTTTACCGATGTTGATGCCGTTTACGCTGTAAATCCTTTTATTGTAGAACAACCGAGAGAAATACGCGAGATTACATATCGCGAAATGCGCGAGTTATCTTATGCAGGCTTTTCCGTTTTTCATGATGAAGCGCTTATGCCAGCTTTTCGCGCAGGGATTCCGGTTAATATTAAAAACACAAATGATCCTTCCAAGCCGGGAACACTCGTTGTCAATGAGCGGAACAATACGAATGGACCGGTCATCGGAATTGCTAGTGATAAAGGATTTTGTAGCATTTACGTTCGCAAATATTTATTAAACCGAGAAATCGGTTTCGGACGTAAGCTATTAAATATATTAGAAGATTTTGATCTATCTTTTGAGCATATGCCTTCAGGAATTGATGATGTTTCAGTCATTTTAAGGCAAGATCAGATAGATGATGCAATGGCTGATCAGATTGTCCATCGAATCATGGAGGAGCTTGAAGCAGATGATATCGTGATTGAGTACGATCTTTCCTTGATTATGATCGTAGGGGAAGGAATGCGGCATAATGTCGGAACGATGGCGAGAGCATCTATGGCAATGGCAAAGACCGGAGTGAATATCGAAATGATTAACCAAGGCTGCTCAGAAGTTAGCATGATGTTCGGTGTAAAGGAAACTGACGAAAAAAGAGCTGTTCAAGCATTATATAAGGAATTCTTTGCAGAAGTTCCGGTATAACAAAATAAAGTTGGCATTTGTATTTTTTATCCCACTCTTTACAGGCAGTAAGACCCCCACCACAAGATTCTGTAGTAAAGCAAATGCCCGTAAAAGTCCGAAAGAACGATGTCCTGTAGGTTACAAAAGCCTTTAGGTCAGCCCGTAGGAACTAACATTCAGTGGGGGATGAAAACCCCCCACTGAATGAAGTTTTACTTTATCCCAATCTTGAAAAGATTCTTCTTACCCGACTTTCACAAACTAATGAGGTGAATGTTTCATGAACAAGCTGGTCAAATTACAAAAAGTCATTGACACATTGGAAATGGCGTCTGATGAGCATCTTGCTTTTTTCATAAAGTAACCGGTGAAATCGTTGAGTTTAGTTTAGAAGAATATCGGGCAGATGAGGATGATGAGGATTTGGAAAACTTCCCCGAATGACAGCAGGAAGTCATCGAACGGGCGGATAATGTGATTCTCCTCTACTCGAATTTTCGCTAAAGATCGAATTCAGAGGCACGATAAAAATGAAAATTGTCTATTTTAATCCGATAACTAAACAATTCTTTTAGATTAGGGGGTCTAGTCTCATTATGTTAATGCAGCGCGAGCCAGCCCTTTTTTAACTTTTTGTGGTATAAACATTCGAAATTTTTGGTATAATCTATGTGAAGTAATTCACATAGATTGGTGAAGAGATGAGAGTGAAAAAGAGAGTTCCTAAAGTTCATTTTGAAAGAAATGAGTTGATGAGATGAAAAAGAAAGTAGTCTTAGCTGGTGGCACTGGATTTATCGGTCAATATTTCAAACGAAAATTCATGGATTTAGGATATGACGTCATGATCATTTTCAGAAATCACCCTCATATTACATGGGATCATAAACAAGAAATTGTTGATGCTTTGGAAAATGCAGAAATGCTAATCAATCTTGCAGGAAAGTCTGTAAATTGTCGTTACAATCAGAAGAATCGAGAAAGAATTTTAATGTCGAGAATCGAAACGACCGAAATACTTGGCAATGCGATAGGAAACTGTAAAAATCCTCCTCGATTATGGATAAATTCTAGTACAGCAACAATTTACCGACATGCCGAAGATAGGCCAATGACGGAGGAAAACGGTGAAGTTGGGACAGGCTTTTCGGTTAATGTAGCGAAAGAATGGGAACGTTCATTTTTTGCATTTCAATTACCAAAAACGAGACAAATTGCTTTAAGAATCGCTATTGTATTAGGTGAACATGGAGGTGTGATGACTCCTTATAAAAACTTGGTCAAATTTGGGCTTGGTGGAGTTCAAGGTTCTGGGAATCAAAAGTTTAGCTGGATTCACGTTGAAGATTTATTTAACATCCTTCTCTTTCTGAAAGAGAAGGAGGAATTGAGCGGAGTGTTTAATTGTTCATCACCAAATCCTATTACAAATCGTGAATTAATGGATTGTCTTCGGAAAGCGATGAATCGTAAAGTTGGATTGCCATCTCCGAAATGGATGTTGGAATTTGGTGCTTTCTTTTTAAGGACAGAAACCGAATTGATTTTAAAAAGCCGCTGGGTTATTCCAGAAAGATTAGAAAGAGCAGGATATCAATTTACATATGTACATATTGAAGAAGCAATCCATCAAATACTTGAGAGTCCGGAGTTTGAAATGCAAAAATAATAGGATAACATTCAAAGCGAACATTGGGCCAGTCCTCCAGCGCGCTAAAGTATTTAGAATGCTGGGGCTTGGCCCTTCTATCTCGTGACAGCCTTCATATGTCATAAAACTCTTGTTCTTGGCTGATGAGGAAAAACTTCCTTTATCATCTTTAATTACGCGTTTTGAACTCTTCTTTTGCCTCCACATAAATGGGTACGATCCTACTCATATCATACAGAATTCATAGGGACAGTCTCTTTTACCGGATCATCCCTTCAAAATACGCCAATTTTCATTCACTGTTGCTTCGATCCACTTATTTTGCTCTAAGTATTCAATGATTAATTCAGTCATATCTCGTTGCATTTCTATTACAACTCGTTTATTTTGAAACATCGTATAGCCACCGCCTCCGCTCGCACGATAATTGTTCATGACGACGTGATACAGATGATCCTTTTGTAGTGGCTCACCATTATAAGTCACAGAGATAACCCGATTTCCTGTTTTTTGAGTTAGGTCAATGGTATAGTCGATTCCTTCCCACATATCATAATTAAAATGTTGCGGTTTTGGTTCTGAAAACTGTCTATTTACAATAATTTCATCATTTCGAAGGTCAAAATAGGTAGCACAACGCTCTAATGCTTCTTTTATATCCTCCCCGGTAACTTCAAGTACTTTTAATGTATTGGGATAAATATAATTCGTTACGACATCGCGTATCGTAATGGATTGGCTGAACCCTTTTGCGGCATTATTGAAAAGCGCTGTACATGAAATTGGTGCACCGGTTGCGTGCATTTGAATTTTATTAATAAATTCCACATACGGATGTTCTTTCAAACGTGCTTGAAACGTGTCATGAATCTCAAGCCCTCCATTTGAACGCGCGATTATTTTGTCCAGCCACTTATGAGTTCTCTCTTCAAAAGGGCGTACCGATTGTAAAATGGACTCATCTGGTGTTACATCATCCCACTGAACGACTTGGCTATTCATTTCCTCAACTTCCCAACGGTTATTTCTCTTGGTGAATTCAACTGTCACTTTTCCAATCCCTTGTCCATTAAAGCCTGGTTGAATAATGTGAACCCCATTGATTTGGCTAGCCATTTGCTGGTGTTGATGCCCTGTTAACAAAATATCGATCCCGTTGATTTCTTGACAAATTTTGTATGCTTGATTTTCTCCCGTTTCTTCTTCAATGGCTTCTCCAGTATGGATATCACGTTCAAAGCCACCATGATAGGAAACGATAAATAAGTCGGGTTTTTCAGCTTGTTGAATAGAAGGAACCCATTTTTTTAATGATTGAACGGCATCTTCAAACAGTAGTCCTTCAATATGATGAGGGTCTTCCCAATTCGGAATAAAATGTGTTGTTGCTCCGAGAACAACTACTTTTATCTCACCAAATTTTTTGATTATATACGGTTGACCGAACGTAGGCTCATTCGTTTTTTCGTCTAAAATATTGCACGATAACCATGGGAATTTTGATTCGGACATGGCTTTTTTAAAAAAATCAAGACCAAAATTAAACTCATGGTTCCCAACAACAGCTGCATCGTACCTTGTCTCATTTAAAAGCTGGATAATGGGGTTTGGGTGATCTGATTCATTTTTGACGTGGTACAGCATAAAGGGGGAGCCTTGGATAACATCCCCATTATCAATTAATAATACATGTTCTTCTTCCTTTCGACTTTGCTGAACATAACGATAAATATAGCTTATTCCTTGCTTTATGCGATCGGATTTATCTGCTAGGTATGGGAACATGTGACCGTGAATATCGCTCGTTTCCAAAATTGTAATTCGCATAAACAATCTCCTTTTATCTATTTCGTTTCTATATTCTGCATTATGAAATGAAAATCATGTTTCACTGTTAATCCTGTCGACACAAGTCAAGAAGATTACGACACCTATATACTACCCTTTTTCGGGTAGAAAAATGGTTTGATGTTTATCCCACTCTTAACGGGCAGTATGACCCCCACCACAAGATTCTGTAGTAAAGCAGAGAAGATAGGTGGGGGACAACTGCCCCAATATTCAGTGGGGGATGAAAAAAACCCCCACTGAATGAAGTTTCACTTATTAAATGGCATAACGAGTTCCGAATGAAGGATATTACTGTGAATTAGTAAGAGCTTCAATACGTGTTGTTGTATATAATAAATCCTCTTTGGGAAAGTGCAGTTATCAAAATCATCGTTTCCCCTATGTCACTTTAAAGTGGAAATTTTGATTCTCGTATTCTCCTTTTTTGATAATAATGTTGGATTTTACGAGAATATAAGGTATTATCTAAATATTGACATTTTTAAAGGAAGGGAACGAAATGAAACAAACGTCAACGCTTATCCAACTTCAAAATATGAAAAGAGAAGACATGCCGCACTACTATGATGTGGCTGTTATTATGGGGAAGATAAAAGAAGCGATTTTAGCCGAAACAGGAGAGGAATTTTCTGTATTTTCATATAGTGAAGATATGGATGAATTATTAGAAATCGTACAAGAAACGTTGCTGAAAGATCCAAATGAATCGAAATTAATTGCTCATATTTTTGATAGTCTAGAAAAAGGAAGAATTAAATATAGTACGATTCATGGCGATCAGCGGTTTGTTGAAGAACCGTTGCTGAATAACGCCCTTTATTATTTTCCCCGCTTTCAAGTAGCTATAGCAAAGCTTCCTATTTATCAAAGTCATGAAGATTATGAAGAGATTTTCTTATTAGCGAAAGAAGGGAAAGCGATTACCTCGTTTTTAGATGATTTGTATAAAAAACAGCGTGAAAGCATGAAGGGGTATATCAATTTCATCGTTGGGACAGATGAAGGAATTGAGCGTAGTAAAGAAGAATTTACGGATCAAATTCAACGGGAGGATGTCCTTCTGGCAGAACAAATGAAAAAAGAAATATTCCGTTCAATTGATGAATTTTTCCAAAATGAAGGAGAGTTTTTCAAAAAGTATAACCTACCATATAAGAGAGGGATTCTTTTATATGGAGCGCCGGGCAATGGAAAAACGACCCTCGTAAAGTCAATTGCCGGAAGCACATCAGCTCCAGTTGTGTATTGGCAAATTACTGAATTTACGTTCAGCTATACAATACAAGAAGTGTTTTCAACAGTATATAAATTAGCGCCAGTCATCCTTGTCATTGAAGACATTGACTCGATGCCGGAAGAATCTCGATCTGTCTTTTTAAATACACTTGACGGGGCATCAACAAAAGAAGGAATCTTTTTAATCGGAACAACAAATTACCCTGAAAAAATCGACCCAGCATTAATTAATCGGGCTGGACGTTTTGATCGTGCATATGAAATTAAACTACCAGACAAAGAAACTCGGGAACGTTATTTACGTAAAAAGAAAATACTTGAGTTTATATCAGAAGATGAATTAATACATTTAGTCAAACAGACAGAAGGGCTATCTATTGCACAATTGAATGAATTATATACAATGATCGCCCTGCAATGGCACTATGACAAAAAAGTCGACTTAAAAGCGATTATCAACGATCTTCAAACAAACAATAAGCGAACGTGGCGACAAGATTGGTTAGAAAATCCGATTCATTCGTCCATTGGATTTGGTGGATAAATAGAGTGATCCCTTAGTTACCGAACTAGGGGATTTTCATTTTAGAAAAATTTCTTTAGCTGAATCTTCTTTAAACATTTTTTTAGTTATTTCATAAAGTTTAAACTCGATAAAGTGTGATATAAGGAGATGTTTACGTATAGCGAGGGTCTTCTAGCCACTCATGAATTTAAAGGCAAAGAGCATCTTTTATTTATTTACCCGAGGCTAATCAAGGCGCTTGCACTTTTATTTAAAAAGACTTTCCCTCGGTCACTTTAACTTTTTAGGTTCCAGGTACTATAACGTGCATTGTGACGTTCCCTACCTTTATAATTAAAGAATAAACTGTCTGAAAAATTAAAAAGGTGGGATTCTTTATGGAGAAACATTCTTTTACTGTTAGAGGGCATTGGGAAGGTGACAGGTTCGGACAAGGAAAAATAAATACAGATGATTTTGAGACCGTCGTCTCAGTACCAAAACAACTAGAAGGACCAGGTATCGGAACAAATCCAGAGGAATTATTCATTTCTGCAGCGACAAATTGTTACATGATTACTTTTGCCGCTATTTTAAGCAAGCGAAATGTTGAGTATTCTAAAATTAATATAATCTCTGAAGGCATTGTGACAAAAGATGGAAAGCGCCTAAAATTTGAACAAATTATCCATAAACCTGTTGTTTATGTGTCGAAAAGTGAATCGATTGAAGCCGTTAACAAACTAGCTCATATGGCAGAAAAATCTTGTTTCATCTCACAAACTCTTAAAGGGAACGTTAAAATTACGGTAGAACCTATGGTGAAATCGATCGAAATAGGATGATTTAACATACTCCGAAATATTCTCTTAACATATAAAAATTGGAGTGATGAAATTATTAATCGAAAATTCGTTCAACAACAAATAGAAAAATACACGGCTGACGAATTAAAAAAGTGGAAAAAGCATGCTCAAAAGTGTTTGAATTATTATATGAAATATCGAAATGAATTTGAAATGGAAGAATGTCATTTTGTCCTATCCCATATTGATAAGAGATTAAAAGAGTTAGATGAATAGTGCGGAGTTGATATAATGAAAAATTCAAAATTGGAAATCGTCTCTCTTAATGTCGGCAAGCCGAAAGTGATGAATAATAATGGAAAGGAAGTTTTATCAGGCATCTATAAAACTCCAGTTGATAAACTCCTTTATTTATCAAAGCTTAATTTTGAAGGAGATCAACAAGCCGATTTAGTTCATCACGGTGGAGTGGATAAAGCGATTTGTGTATATCCTTTTGAGCATTATTCTTATTGGGAAAAAGATTTAAACCTAACATTAAACTACGGAGCTTTTGGTGAAAATTTAACGGTAAAAGGAATGACTGAAGATCGAGTGCATATCGGGGACATTTTCCAACTTGGTAGTGCGATTGTTCAAGTAAGCCAGCCAAGACAACCATGCTTTAAGCTGGCAAAACGATACAATATAAAAGACCTCCCATTAAGGTTTCACCGGTTTTTACTTTCGTGTTTTGAAAGAAGGGGAAGTTGAAAAAAATAGCCCGTTGAACCTTCTTGAGGCTGATCCAAAGAAGATTTCCATTCAATTTGCCAATCAGATTATGCATCATGATAAAAAGAATATTGACGCCATAAAAGAAATTTTAAATGTAGAATCCCTTTCGACAAGCTGGCGAAATACGTTCGAAAAAAGGTTTAATGGAGTAGAGACTGATTCGACGAAAAGGTTGGAAGGATAAGAAGTAGAGTTCACAACTAATGGGTAGTATTACCTTTTACCATTCATATATTTTTTGACAAATGTATACACGGAATCGGCCAATGTTTTTTTCCGTTCTTTAAGATAGGTGAAAAGTGCTTCTCTGTCTTCAAGTGACACGTCCCAATCCTCAGGAATATCCCGAATGACTGCTTCGATTGATGCTTCTGGCAATGACAAAATTTGTTCAATATAAGAAGATATAATCGTTAAGTCTTCCAGCATACCTACTGTCCATATATGAACGACTGAATCCTTTTTAAACTTTTTAGGTTTTTGCAGCGTTTCTGCATTCCATTTGTATCCTCCTAGAAAACATTTTCCGTGATCAATCATATGAATGTCATATTGGCCATCCGGCAGTCGCTCTAATAGAATGTTGCTTTTTGTCCGATCGGCTCCATGCACCCAATGGTCGAATACGAGAATGCCGGCTAAATCTTTAGGATTTTTAACATCCTTTTTAGCCGGATGTGGAGGTTTCTTCGCAAGACCAACGCAATGATCTATAAATAGACTGGCAAACTGGTTGCCAGGTTTGTAGTTAGAAGAAAACGTTTTTGGAATTTGCTGAATTTGCTCCTCTGACATATTGACAATTTCAAATGGTACAACAGGCAAAGACAGTAGTTGTCCTAATCTAGCAACGACGAATTCATTTACGAGCTCCCTTGTTCCATGGAAATTATTTTTACATTTAACCGCATAACGATTACCATCACTAAACGAAAATAAATGTGCAGCTTTTCCCGGCAGCGTCTCTAAATATTTTACCGGTTCTATCGATGTCATGTTCGACTACCCTCCCTTTTATTAGCATACATTACTATATTCAATAGAAGTAGAAGAGTGTTGGACAAAGGGATAGATGGAGGAGAATTCCGCGAAGTTTAATGATAAAGCTTCCCAAGCAATTTTTGCAATCATATTATGTATTTGTCATAACTCAAAAGGGTATTGTCCCGTAATTCTACCCCATTAACTTGGAGTGTTAAAATAGTATTAATCATGATGAAGGAGATTGAGATAGGATGAATCTGCATAACTTTGAAGAGTATTTTGATGATGTCATTTTAAACCGTGGTAAGGATTATATCGATCAAGGACATATTGAAAAAATAGAAGAAATGGCTAAAAATCGATACATTGTAGAGGTTCTGGGGTCGGAGATCTATACTGTAGATGTTTTATTAAGTGACGCGGGAGAAATTGTTGATACGTATTGTGATTGTCCATATGATTGGGGAGATTACTGTAAACATCAAGCGGCAGCATTTTTTGCATTAAGAAGTAAAACAATCGAAAAAATGGATAAATCAAAGGCTACAAAATCTTCTGAACCTCAGAAAAAAGTACACATCAAAACGATTTTGTCTTCCCTTTCAAAGGAAGAGCTGATGAAGATAATTTTGCAGTTTTCAGCAGAATACCCAACCATTGAACAGAAGATTCTTTTCAACTATTCAACTTCTGAAGATGAGATTATTCAAAGTAAAAAGCTGATAAAAGAGTTTATTAATCAAGCGATGCACCGAGGTTTTATACCATGGGATAAAACTTTTGACGCGGTTCGAGGTGCGGATATGACGCTTGAGAAAGCACAAAGAAAGCTAGAAGATGGTGAGGTGGAAAGTGCTGTATTTCTTTGTATCACCGTCTTATCCATCGTTGTTGATATGCTACAATATTGTGATGATTCAAGTGGATACGTGGGTATTATTATAGATGAAAGTTTGGAAATGATAGATGAGGCTGTTTCTAAAGGTGTTAAGGCATTAAGTGTTAGTCAACAAGATAAGCTATTTGCAGCGATAATGAAAGAAGCTTTTAATGACCGTTATGAGGGGTGGAGCAACTGGCGTTTAAGTCTATTAGAGGCTTGCGTCCATTTTTCGGGTAATACAAAGTTAAGAAAAAAGCTTGAAACTCAGCTTGAAATACTTGAGAAAGGAACTGCTGATTCTTGGATGTCAAAATACGAAATTCAACATATAAAACGGCTCAAATTATAAAAGAAGCTTTACTAAGAATAATAGAGATAAGCATTATGTCACGAATTTAGGTAAATATTGATATGAAAATTGTTGACAAATTTGGTGAAAAAAATGAGTATAGTACTATAGTATGGAATTTTGAAAAAGTTTAGCTCAAACTAGATAATAAAGAGGCTAAATAAATTAGGAAAAGCAGCCCTGATCATTAGAGCGTATTCGTCAGCTACTTAAAAAATTAAATTAATTAATTGAAATGCAAAAGAAGGAAAGTCAACTTAGAAAAGCAGAAGGTTACCGATTAAGTATACCTCTGCTTTTTGTTTAATGTTTTTCTGTTTTTTTATCAATGTTTTGTGGAGGTTTAGATGAATTATATTGCTCATATTCGTTCAAATGATAAACAAGTACAAACTGTTGAAGATCATTTATTAGAAGTAAAAGAATTGGCGGAATCGTTTGGGGAAAAGATTGGTGTAAAACATTTAACTGGTCTCGCCGGAATGCTTCATGATCTCGGTAAATATACGAATGAATTCCATGAATATCTATTAGAAGCTGTAAATAACCCTGACTCTCCTCCTAAAAGGGGAAGTGTTGATCATTCGACTGCAGGAGGCAAACTTTTATATGACCTTTTCCATACAAAAGAGACTATCTCTCGAAATAAATACATAGGGATAGTAGCTGAAATTGTAGGAAATGCCATTATATCTCATCACTCGTACCTTCAAGATTTTTTAAATCCAAATCTAGAATCGAATTACTTAAATAGGGTTCGAGATAAAGAATTAGCTGAATTTGAGTTGACAAAGAAATACTTTTTTGAGTATGTCATGAGTGAATCGGATTTTTATGAGTATGTTGAAAAGGCTGCTGTTGAGCTAGAACATTTTTTGGCGAAAGAGTCTTCGGAAAATAATGAAAAACAATTAATGTTTTTAACAAAGTTTATTTTTAGTGCATTAATTGATGCTGATCGAACGAACTCTCAGTTGTTTGAAGAAAACAAATCAAATGAGTTGTTATATGATTCTGAAGAACTATTTGATAAGTACTATAAAAGGCTTATGGGAAAAATCGATTCATATAGGAATCAACCAGGTGCAGACACACCTATAAACCTTCTAAGAGCAAAGATGTCAGAACAGTGTGATCGATTTGCTGAGAAACCATCAGGAATATTTACTTTATCAATTCCAACTGGGGGCGGAAAAACTTTAGCTAGTTTAAGATATGCGCTAAAACACGTCAAATTTTATAACAAAAAACGTATCATTTATGTTGTTCCATATACAACAATTATTGAACAAAATGCAGATGAAGTACGGAAAATACTAAAAGATGATGCCAATATTTTGGAACATCACTCAAACGTAATAAATGATGAAAATGATAATGATGAAAATCAAGATGGCATCATTAATGTGGAGCAAAAATTAAAACTCGCAAAAGATAACTGGGATTCACCAATTATTTTCACAACAATGGTACAGTTTTTAAATGTGTTTTACGCAAAAGGGAGCAGAAATATTAGGAGGCTTCATAATTTAAGTGAGTCAGTGATTATTTTTGATGAAGTACAGAAAGTTCCTATTTCATGCGTGTCTTTATTTAATCAGGCATTAAACTTTTTAAAAACATATGGTCATTCGAGTATCGTTCTTTGTACAGCAACTCAGCCGGCATTGGACTTTGTTGAACATAAATTGGAAATAAATACGGATGCTGAAATTGTTGAAGACTTAGAGCATGTTATTGAAGCGTTTAAACGAGTAGAAATCATTGATATGGCCACTAATGAGCGGTTTAACAATAATAAACTTACTGATTTTATTCAATTAAAAATAGAAGAAGTTCAAAGTGTTCTTGTTATTTTGAATACGAAAACTGTTGTTAGAAATCTATATAATCAACTAAAAGATAAAGAAGACCGAATTCCAATCTACCATTTAAGTACAACAATGTGTGCGGCACATAGAAGTAAAATTTTAGATGAAGTAAGACAGCATCTTAAAGAAGGCAATAAAATCATATGTATAAGTACTCAACTAATTGAAGCTGGTGTAGATGTTAGCTTCGATTGTGTAGTTCGTTCGCTTGCTGGACTTGACTCCATTGCACAAGCGGCTGGCAGATGTAATAGACATGGAGAAAAGGACTTACAAAATGTTTATGTGATTGACCATGAGGAAGAAAACCTCGACCATTTGAAAGAGATTAATATTGGTAAACGGGTGGCAAGAAGAATACTAATTGATATTAGAAGTGATAAAGCTAGTCATGGTGGTCAAATCTTATCTAAGCAAGCAATGGAGAGGTATTTTAAAGAGTTTTATACGGAATTTAAATCTGATTTGAATTACTTCATTCCAAAACTGAAAAAGGAAATGACTGAATTATTAACTGCAACAAAAACAAAATCGAGTTATTATCGTGCCTACTTTCATAACGAGAGAAAGCACCTTCCGCTATTCATCGTAAACAGTTATAAAACAGCAGCAGAACATTTCCGTGTAATTGATGATTACACCACCTCTGTTCTTGTTCCTTTTAAAGAGGGAAAAGAAATTATTGCGGAGTTAAACAGTAGGAGAACGATTGCTGATTTTACGAGACTAATGCGAAGAGCCCAACAGTTTACGATTAATCTTTATGAATATGAGCTTCGAAAATTAAACGAAAACAATGGGGTAGTATCTTTATTAGATGGGAAAATTTTAGCTTTAAAGGAAGGAGCGTATAGTCAGGAATTTGGTCTCAACCTTGAAAATGATAGTTCGTTTGATTTAAGAATAATTTGAAAACCTATCTTTAATTGAAGATAGGTTTTCAAATAACATACTATATTTTTCAATCCGCGCTTCAAAAGCGACAATTTATTATAACATAATCAACAATGTTAAATTTAAGTTCATATAATATGTAATTTGACAAAAAGTATAAAGAGGTGTATTGTTGAATTGTAAGAAAATTTTGGATGAAAGGGGTGGAAAAATGAGAAATGCAATTGAATTTGAAGTGTATGGTAATTATGCCTTATTTACTGACCCTTTAACGAAAATGGGGGGAGAAAAGCTTTCATATCAAGTACCAACGTATCAGGCATTAAAGGGAATTGTAGAATCCATTTATTGGAAGCCGACACTTCTTATGGTAGTTGATAAGGTTAGAGTTATGAATCCAATAAAAATGGAGTCTAAAGGGATTCGTCCGATTGAATACGGTGGAGGAAATACACTGGCTAATTATACTTATTTAAAAGATGTGAAGTACCAAGTAAGAGCTCATTTTATCTTTAACCCTCATCGACCTGATATGGCTTTTGATCGTAACGAGAATAAACATCACAATATACTGAAACGTGCACTTAAGGTTGGAGGACGAAGGGATATCTTCTTAGGTGCTAGAGAATGCCAAGCTTATGTAGAACCATGTGTCTTTGGTGAAGGGAAAGGATATTATGATAATTATGGCGAGATTCATTTAGGTACGATGGTTCATGGTATTAATTATCCTGATGAAACGGGTCGTAACGAAATGGAAGTACGTCTATGGAATCCGGTTATGAAGGATGGAGTGATTCAATTTATCAGGCCTGATCAGTGCTTGCAAATTCGAAAGATTAAAGACATGCAACCGAAGCATTTCGATCAGTCAAATGTTGAATTAGTAGATGATCTGTTACTTCGACTAGAAAGGAGGGGTGAATAAATGAGCTGGTTACTGAATTTATATGAGACGTACGATTCTAATTTAGACCGGGTAGGCGTGATTGAAAAGAAGCATAATGACAAGGAGTATACACTATTACCAATTTCGCATACTACCCAAAATGCACATATCGAAGTGACGGTCACTGAGGACGGGGAGTTTCATTCAGCGGAAGTAATTGATAAAAGTCACGCAAACACACTAATCCCTTGTACGGAAGAATCGTCAAATAGAGCTGGATCTAAAATAGCTCCCTATCCACTACACGATAAGTTGAGTTATGTAGCGGGAGATTTTACAGCTTATGGCGGGAAAATCAAAAAAGAGGAGCCTTTTACATATTACATTGCACAGCTAAAAGAGTGGGCAAACTCACCATACAGCAACGCTAAAGTGAAAAGTATTTGTAACTATTTAAGCAAGAAAAAATTAATTAAAGATTTAGTGGAAGCGAAGATATTGTATTTAGACGCTGATGGGAACTTAATAGACAAATGGGATAAAAAGTATGAACCCTTGCATGGAGAGAAACCGTATATATTTACAGTGGTTAGTGGTGGACAAGAAAGCGCCTTTGTTCGATTTAATGTTTATTCATCAGAAAAGATTTTATCGAAAGTTTGGAAAGATAAAGAAATGTACGCTTCTTTTATTCGTTTTTATCAAGACTTGGTAGGGGATGATGACCTTTGCTATGTATCTGGGAAAGTGTTACCAAGTACAGACAAGCATGCTAACAAAATTAGAAATGCAGCAGATAAGGCAAAGTTAATTTCGGCGAATGATACAAGTGGTTTTACGTTTAGAGGGCGCTTTAATAAAAGTAACGAAGTGGCAAGTATTAGTTATGAAGTATCCCAAAAAGCACATAATGCGTTAAAATGGTTGATTAACCGTCAAGGGAAAACGATTGATCAGCGCGTATTCCTTGTATGGGGCAATGATGAAATTGATATTCCTGATCCTAATGAAGATACTTACGACGTTTTTTCGATTGAGCCAATACTAACTGAAAAGAAAGAGAGAATCAGTTATACGAATCAAGAGTTTGCTGATGAAGTTGCTAAAGCTTTAGATGGATATAAAAATAATTTATCATCAAAATCAAATGTAAATATTTTAATTCTTGATTCAGCTACAACAGGACGATTAGCGGTGCTGTACTATCGAAATATGAATAAAGAACTATATTTAGATAGGCTCGCAAAGTGGCATTCGACATGTATGTGGCTTCATCGTTATCGTAAAGCAGAAGATGGTTCATATATTCAATTTTACGGAGCACCTTCAACGAAAGATATTGCCTATGCTGCATATGGATCAAAAGCTAATGAAAAAGTAGTTAAAGGATTAATGGAACGCATACTTCCATGTATAGTGGATGACAAGAAAATTCCTTTTGATATCGTCAAAAGCGCTTTTCATCGTTCGTCAAATCCAGTTTCGATGGATAAGTGGGAATGGGAAAAAACAATCAGCATTACATGTGCATTAATAAATAAACAGGAGGGATATAATGTGGCTTTAGATACAGAAAATAATGACCGTGATTATTTATTTGGTCGTTTGTTAGCGATAGCAGATGTTTTAGAAAGACGTGCATTAGGCTCTGAAGAAACACGTTCTAGTAATGCTGTTCGTTATATGAACTCTTTTTCAAAACATCCAGAAAGAACGTGGAAAACCATTCAGGCGAGTTTACAGCCTTATCAAGCCAGACTTGGTACGAAGGCATTGTATTTATCTAAGTTAATTGATGAGGTAGCTTCCAGAATTAATATTGAAGATTTTAATAACAAACCATTATCCGGTAAATATTTATTAGGTTTTTACAGTCAACGTCATGATTTATATCAGAAGAAAGAAAAAGATAATACGCCCAATGAGGCAATAAATTAAAGGGAGAGATGAATATGCCAATTTTAGACCATAAAATAGATTTTGCCGTTGTATTATCTGTTACAAAAGCTAACCCAAATGGGGACCCATTAAATGGTAATCGTCCGAGACAAAATTATGATGGTCACGGGGAGATTTCAGATGTAGCGATTAAACGGAAAATTAGAAATCGTTTACAAGATATGGGGGAATCTGTTTTCGTTCAATCGAATGACACAAAGATAGATCATTTTAATAGTTTAAGAGAACGTGCAGAAGCTAATCCTGAACTAGATAAAATATTAAAATCGAAAGGTAGCTCGAGTGATGAATTTGCAGCGATTGCTTGTAAAGAATGGATTGATGTTCGAAGTTTTGGACAAGTATTTGCATTCAAAGGCACAGGTAAAGGGACTGGTGTATCTGTCGGTGTAAGAGGACCTGTATCAATTCATACTGCTACCAGTGTTGATCCTATTGATATAACAAGCATGCAAATAACAAAAAGTGTGAACTCTGAGCCTGGAAAAGAAAAAGGTTCAGATACGATGGGAATGAAGCATCGAGTCGATTTTGGCGTTTATGTTTTTTATGGCAGCATTAACACACAATTAGCAGAAAAAACAGGATTTACTATTGAAGATGCAGAGAAGATAAAACAAGCACTTGTTACATTATTTGAAAATGACGCATCATCAGCACGCCCTGATGGCAGTATGGAAGTAAATAAGGTTTATTGGTGGGAGCATAATTCTAAATTAGGTCAATATTCTTCTGCAAAAGTTCATCGTTTAGTAGAGATTAGACCTAATACTGAAGAACCAAAAACGTTTGACGACTATTCGATCACATTAAATGAATTAGAAGGTTTAACAGTCGAGGTGATTGATGGACTATAATGAGGAAGACAACTATCTGATGTTGTCTGGTATACAACATTTTCAATTTTGTAAACGCCAGTGGGCTCTAATCCATATCGAGCAACAGTGGGCAGAAAACGTTAGAACAGTAGAAGGACAATTTCTCCATCAAAAAGCTGACAAGCCATTTATTAGAGAGAAACGTGGTAATAAACTCATTGTTCGAGGGATGCCTGTAAAGTCAAATGAACTCCAAATTACAGGTGTTTGTGATGTCGTAGAGTTTGCTAAGGATAATAGTGGTGTTGAAATAAATGGTTTGGAAGGAAAATACATTGCTTACCCTATTGAATATAAACGAGGGAAACCAAAAAAGAATGATTCTGATATTTTACAATTAACTGCACAAGCAATTTGTCTAGAGGAGATGTTACTTTGTGAAATAAACATAGGGTATATGTTTTATAATGAAATTAAGCACAGAGTCGAAGTTCCGCTAACTATAGAAAATAAAAATAAAGTAAGAAATGTTGTAGCAGAAATGCAAAATTATTTTAAACGTAGGTATACACCTAAAGTAAAGACAGGTTCCTTTTGTAAAAGCTGTTCCCTTCAACATATTTGTTTACCAAAATTAATGAATAAACGTTCTGTAAAAAGTTATATTGAAGGGAAGATAAAGGAATGAAAAAGCTTTTGAATTCGTTATTTGTCACTCAACCAGACGTTTATTTATCTTTAGACGGAGACAATATTGTCCTTCTCAAAGAGCAGGAGAAGCTTGGTAGGCTACCGCTCCATAATTTAGAATCTATCGTATCCTTTGGTTATACTGGTGCAAGTCCAGCACTAATGGGTTATTGTGCAGAAAGAAATATTTCTTTAGTATTTCTAACGAGCAGTGGTCGATTTCTTGCTCGGGTGATCGGGAAAAGTAAAGGTAATGTTGTTCTAAGAAAGAAGCAATATCGTCTATCAGAAGATGAAGTGTTTTCAGCGAAAATTGCTCGTAACTTTATTGTTGGGAAGATTTACAATAATAAATGGATTATCGAGAGAATGACAAGGGATTATCCATTACGAATAGATGTAACTCAATTCAAAGAAATCTCTCAATATTTATCATCGATCATTCTTGAGGTAAGGAAATGTGAGGATTTAGAAAGATTAAGAGGTTTAGAAGGACAAGCTGCTATTAGTTACAATAGATTGATTAATCAAATGATTTTACAACAAAAAAAGGATTTTTATTTCCACTCGCGTTCTAGAAGGCCGCCGTTAGATAACGTGAACGGGATGTTATCATTTGCTTATACTTTATTAGCAAATGATATGGCAGCTGCGTTAGAAGGTGTTGGACTGGATGCATATGTCGGTTTTTTACATCGAGATCGACCAGGAAGGGTATCGTTAGCTTTAGATGTTATGGAAGAGTTGCGAGGTGTATATGCAGATAAGTTTGTTTTGTCATTAATCAATAAAAAAGTTGTAAATAACAATGATTTTCTAAAAAAAGAAAATGGGGCTGTGATTATGACGGATGAAGCTAGAAAGAAATTTTTAGCGGCTTGGCAAAACAAAAAGCAAGAAAAGATAACTCATCCATATCTAGGTGAAAAAATTTCTTGGGGATTAGTACCGCATGTACAAGCTTTATTATTAGCTCGCTATTTACGTAATGATTTAGATGAGTATCCACCATTTATGTGGAAGTAGGTGCAAAAATTGTTAGTATTAATTACGTATGATGTAAGTACTGTTAGCAGTGCGGGACAAAAAAGGCTGCGAAAAGTTGCGAAAGTATGTCAAAATTATGGTCAAAGAGTCCAAAATTCGGTATTTGAATGCATTGTAGACGCAACTCAATTTGTTTCTTTAAAAATTGAACTTGCTGATATTATTGATGAAGGTCAGGACAGTCTCAGATTTTATCGGTTAGGTGATAATTATAAGACCAAAGTAGAGCATATTGGTGTGAAAGAATCAGTTGATCTTGAAGGCCCATTGATTTTTTAGTGCGAATGTATAGCTCACATCAATTTCTGGATACATTCGCACCTGAATAATCATGAGAACGCTGATAAATTATGTGAATTTTTGTGTTGTTCTTTATTTTAATAAAGAAAATAGCGAGTTTTTGATCAAAAATAATGTAATTTATAGTTGTTTAGGTCGAAAATCGCTGTCGCATCCTACATGGATGCGTGGATTGAAATGTAACAAGTGATAAATATTTTTTGATTTCGTCAGTCGCATCCTACATGGATGCGTGGATTGAAATCCGTCTAAAATTTGATTGCCGACGCCGCCTCCAAAGTCGCATCCTACATGGATGCGTGGATTGAAATACCTCTTACTGATATGGATGTAACGTATAACTCGGTCGCATCCTACATGGATGCGTGGATTGAAATCCAAACCTTACTCATGTTATGGTCGAGTGCAATTGTCGCATCCTACATGGATGCGTGGATTGAAATACCGATATCGAGCTCTAAAAGGAAGTGCGGGATCAGTCGCATCCTACATGGATGCGTGGATTGAAATTGAAAAAAGTCCAAACAAGGCAACAAATCGAATTGTCGCATCCTACATGGATGCGTGGATTGAAATTCTTTAGCTAAATACGAACCGTCCATAAAATCACGTCGCATCCTACATGGATGCGTGGATTGAAATCTCAAACTCCCATCCCTAAAAATTTGAGAACGCTGTCGCATCCTACATGGATGCGTGGATTGAAATAAGAAGAACAATCGAATATGAATATCCTTCAGCAGTCGCATCCTACATGGATGCGTGGATTGAAATAGCTATACTTAAGAATGGTTTTTCCGAAACGTAGGTCGCATCCTACATGGATGCGTGGATTGAAATAATTTGAGAAATCGTGAAAATGCAGTTTTTGAGGTCGCATCCTACATGGATGCGTGGATTGAAATCATTTTAGAAAATGATGAGTCAGCAGACCTTGATGTCGCATCCTACATGGATGCGTGGATTGAAATAGAAGTCCAAGTTTTAACAGATTCCCATTTTTGAGTCGCATCCTACATGGATGCGTGGATTGAAATACCCATACGAGCATCAGCTAATGCTTCCATTGCGGTCGCATCCTACATGGATGCGTGGATTGAAATTCCGATGTGGCTAAGTGGTTGTAAAAGGGTATAAGTCGCATCCTACATGGATGCGTGGATTGAAATAACACGAAACTCTTTTACAGCATCAGCTAATTGATCGTCGCATCCTACATGGATGCGTGGATTGAAATTTAAATACGACAACGGTTGTCAATGATGGGAAACGTCGCATCCTACATGGATGCGTGGATTGAAATCCGTCTCTATGCAGACGTTTAAGAACGTTATTGGGTCGCATCCTACATGGATGCGTGGATTGAAATATGTATTAACTAAACCGTCATCTACACTGCTCACAGTCGCATCCTACATGGATGCGTGGATTGAAATTAATCACAGAATCGGAGATTATCGACCATATACCGTCGCATCCTACATGGATGCGTGGATTGAAATGATTGAATTGACCAAGACGGTACAAACACTGAACGTCGCATCCTACATGGATGCGTGGATTGAAATGTACGTGGATAAATCCGAATATAGTTGGAGACATCGTCGCATCCTACATGGATGCGTGGATTGAAATGGATCGAGGAAGGTCAACGAGTGTGGCTATATGAGTCGCATCCTACATGGATGCGTGGATTGAAATAACAGACCTAGTGGGGACAGAATCAATCCGTATATGTCGCATCCTACATGGATGCGTGGATTGAAATTCTGGTGCATCAGCTCCACCACAAAGGAAGTCGAGTCGCATCCTACATGGATGCGTGGATTGAAATGTTCAACGGGATTTGGATGATAATTGGTCCTGGTCGCATCCTACATGGATGCGTGGATTGAAATCAGCATTATTGAAACACTTGGCGATCGCTCCTATTGTCGCATCCTACATGGATGCGTGGATTGAAATCCGTTATTTCCGTAAACGTGATAAACATATTGTCGTCGCATCCTACATGGATGCGTGGATTGAAATATACTCGTCCATACGGAATCGACTTTCTCCCACCGTCGCATCCTACATGGATGCGTGGATTGAAATTTGAAAAGCTATATCCCCCTCAACTTCCGCTAAAGTCGCATCCTACATGGATGCGTGGATTGAAATTTGAGAAGGAGGCTGAATTATATGCAACTAGCACAGTCGCATCCTACATGGATGCGTGGATTGAAATATTTAATGTGACTTGTAAGTATCGGGAACGTTTCAGTCGCATCCTACATGGATGCGTGGATTGAAATACTAAATTTATATCCGTAAAATGACAACTGGCTGTCGCATCCTACATGGATGCGTGGATTGAAATAAATATAAAGCAGCAAAAGAACTACAAGAACGTCGTCGCATCCTACATGGATGCGTGGATTGAAATACAGGGATAAAGTACAAGTGTATGTTCTCAACTTGGTCGCATCCTACATGGATGCGTGGATTGAAATTCTAAAGAGCATCCAGAACTTTACCAGCAGTATGGTCGCATCCTACATGGATGCGTGGATTGAAATAGCATATGTCAAGATTTTAATCGTGGAAAAATTAAGTCGCATCCTATATGGATGCATGGAGTCAAGGACATATTGAAAATATAGAAGTACTAGTCGAATCCTACATGAATGCGCGGATTGAAACGCTTTATCGGGTACGGTCTAATCTTTGGTCACGACAACTCTTAAATGTAACATTACGCTAGCTTTCGTCTTGCAGAATGTGGCGCAAGGATTTTGAGATAGACTCATACACATTTTGGAGGAATCTATTACATTTAAAGGGTTCGTTTCAGGGTGAAAATTCCATCCTGAACACTTGACATTTTTGTTTTTATTTAATGCAATGATACGGATTTATTATCTTTTGTAATCGCAAATGGCATAGGAGAAAGGTTTGGGTCATTAAGTGAAAATGAAAAAAAGCATGACCCTCAGCATTAAATGTTTGTTAGGGACATGCTCTCTTTATTATCCACTTTTAATATTTAGTTTCTTCATCCGATACTGTAGGCTTTGTCGGCTAAGTCCAAGTTGTTGAGCTGTTTTCGTAATATTATGCCCGTTTTTATTCAGAGCTTGTTCAATATAATGTTTTTCAAATGCTTCTAATTGATCTTTTAAATTCATGGTAACACCGGTATTTTCTTGGGAGAAAGATTCCATCTTTTTATCAGGATGAATTTTTTTCTTTACTTTAAATTTGTTCCGATATTGATAAGGAAGATGTGAATATTGGATGATGTCTTCATCCATCATTATATTCATAGAGGCTTCAATGATATGTTCTAATTCTCTCACGTTCCCAGGCCAATCATAGGCATAGAAAGATTCGATTACTCTGTCGTCTATTCCTTTTACATCCATTTGAAATAATCCATTGTACTTGTCAATAAATTTCTCAGCTAATAACGGTATGTCTTCTTTTCTATCTCTTAAAGGAGGAATAAATAATGTGACGACTCCAAGTCGATAGTACAAGTCTTTTCGTAAGTGATTAGAACTAATAGCGTCAATTGGATCTTCGTTCATATTTGCGATAACGCGAACATCAATAGGTGTATCTTTTGTATCGCCTATGCGTCTAATCGTTTTTTCTTGAAGGACACGTAAAAGCTTTGCTTGAAGATTTGGATTTAAAGAATTAATTTCATCAAGTAGCAAAGTTCCACCTTCTGCTTGTTCAAATAGTCCAGGATGGTCAGCAGCACCTGTAAAGGCACCGCGCTTTGTTCCAAATAAAAGGCTTTCAATTAAACTATCAGGTAAAGCTGCACAGTTTTGTGAAATAAAGGGGCCTGTTGATCGACTGCTGCCATTATGAATACTTTGCGAAAATAACTCTTTCCCTGTTCCGGTTTCGCCTACAATAAGTACGTATGAGGAAGTTCGGGTTGCACGTTTAGCACTTTCAATAACCTCTTTAATGGAAGAGCTTTTCCCAATGATACTGTCAAAAGTAAATCGCGCATTTCCTTTTCTACTCATGTTACCCTTTATTAATCGCTCCAGCTTCGTCACATCTTTTGCCATTTCGACTGCGCCTTGAATCTTTCCGTCCTCTATTAGTGGAAACGTATTGTTAATCGTCGTAATTTCTTTCCCTTTGTTATTGAAATACGTTTGCTTTACATTTTTCGTTTCTTTTCCCTCTCTTAATGCTTGAACGAGGGTGCTTTCTTGGTTTTCTTTAAACATAAAAACATCTAACAAATTTTTATTCAAAACTTCTTTACTGTCCATAGCCTCTATTTGCATCATTTTTTTGTTATATATGATCGTCTTTCCAGTTGCGTCAACGGCATGAAGACCGACATCCACTTCGTCTATGATTCTTTCATATATATTGATAAGGTGCTGTAAAGATTGAATCGTTTGTTTTGAATGTTCAACCATATCGTAATCGTAATCCTCCTCTCATCGGGAAACTAATAATAAAAAAAGAGCAAAAAAATTTGGCGTTTCTAGATGTTTCTATTTTACAAAAATTATAAAAAACTGACAATGAATAATATTTAGGAATTTCTTTGTGCAAAAAAATTTTTCGGTTACGCTATATTAAAATTTGAGAGCAAAAAAAATTGGCAATCCTAAATCATTTTTATTAATAAATGAACAAAATGTATAGGAATTTATCATGATTTTTCTATAAAAAGAATATCTTTTCGTAAGATAAAGTTGGCATAATATTTGCTTGATAATAAATGAGTAAATTCAACTATTAAGATGAAATGCTATGTCGATGAAAAAGCTTTGGGCAGGACAAGAAAAGGAGAAAGAAAATGGAGGGACTTTCTATGTGGATTATTACAGTTCATTCAAAGAACAATATTAAAATGTTTGAATATGACAATGAAAAAGACGCAAGGAACGCCTTTAAAGGGATGAAAGGGAACAAAATTCTTTCTGAAATTGTTTAATAGAGGGTGGAGCTTGATTAATAGGAGAGAGGGATGTGTATAACCTTATTAATCACATCCTTCTCTCTATTACACAGCTTCTTTTACAGTGACACGCCGTTTTTTCCCTAAAAAATTTACAACAATCACACCGGAAATTGCAACAACTCCTCCAATAATGGAAAGGGTACTCGGCCATTCTTGAAGCCAAATCCATGCAACGATGATAGCGATCACTGGTTCTGTGTACAGCATACTGGAAACAGTGCTCGCTTTACCTAGAGACAATGCGATTGTCCATGTGACATATGCGATACCTGCTGGGAAGATTCCGACATAAATAGTTGATAAATGTGCTTCTAAACTAGCATGTTGAATCGTCTCAAAAAGTCCTGGGGAGAACAAGAAGAACGGAATGGTCCCTGCCCAAGTAAAATAAGCCGTTAATTCAATAGGTTTATAACGATTCAAAAGCGGCTTTTGAAAAACAAAGAAAATCGATGTTGCTAGTGCAGCGACTAACACATAAATGGCTCCGAATGTAATTGTAAAGGAAGAACCAGCAGCACCTAAAGAAATCATGAAAATACCTATAAATCCAAGTAAGAGCCCTAGCCAACCAAGAAAATCGAGCCGTTCTTTTAATACGAAAACAGCAATAATTGTTGTAAAAATGGGGGATGAACCAACTAGCATGGCAGTTGTTCCTGCTGAAACGGTCACAGAACCGAATGTAACCCCAATATGATAAACGCTAATGCCGATCCATCCAAGCAGTAAAATTTTTATCATATCCGCTTTTTTAGGTAAATGAAACTTTACACCTGGCCATAAAGCATAAAGGAGAAAGGCTATTGATGCGATAAGGTAACGAATAAGGACTAAATGTCCTGCAGAATATCCCCCTTGTAAACTAGCACGAATTGCCGCAAATGTAGATCCCCATATAATGACCGTAACAAATGCCATCCAAAAAGCCTTTTTAGTCAAAAGTCTCCCCCCAATCACTTCATTTTTGAAGGTATCACTGAAAGAGGGGAAATGCAATGACGAAAGTAGCGAACCTTTTTACATCATCGGTGTCAAAATAGTGAGAGGGGGAAGAGTGAAAGGGGGGATATACATAAATATTAGTGATCGGTATGGCTTTTCTAATAGGCTGTCATACATACTGTAGCTTTTAATTAATAAACAGCTGTACAGTAATGTTTGTAATTTGGAAGTTTGCCTCTCACCATTAACTCGTATAGTTGTTGAATTTTTTCTGTTATCGGCCCTGATTTACCTTGACCAACAGGTCGGTGATCTACCTCTACAATTGGCTTAATTCCGATGGCTGTTCCTGTGAAAAAAAGTTCATCCGCTCGATATAATTCCGATCTGGATACACTTCGTTCAATTACTTCCATACCAAGCTCATTTTTGGCTAATGTCATAACAGTATCTCTTGTGATTCCAGGCAAAATGCCGTCTGATACTGGTGGTGTCATGAGTTGATGTTCTTTTACTAGAAAAATATTTTCGGAGGAACCTTCACAGACGAACCCGTTTGTTGTCAAAAAAATGGCTTCATCGAACCCATTTTGATTAGCTTCCAGTCTAGCAAGTGCAGAGTTTAAATAGCCAGCTGTTGACTTCGCTTGTGGAGGAATCATATCATTGCCATTTCTTCTCCAAGAACTGACACTTACTTTTATGGAAGGTTTCGGTACATACGTAAGTGTTTCTTGGAAGATTGCTACGCGGTTTATAGGTTCTAACAATGTTGGGGTGATGGTTTGCTCACCTTTAAAACAAATGGGGCGAATGTAAACATCCGACATGACCTTGTTAATTTTCATAAGTTCAATGGTAATTTGATTTAAGGCATCGACGGACAAGGGAATAGGCATATGAAGAATGTTCCCTGATTGATGAAAACGGATGTAATGGTCTTCCATTCGAAAGAGATATAGTTGGTTTTCTTCGCGATTCCAAAAGGCGCGGATTCCTTCGATAAAACCGAGTCCATATTGCAGTCCTTTATTTTTAATGCTGACAGTTGCCCATTTGTCTTCAATAAAATTCCCCTGATCATATATATAAGGCATAGAATCTCTCCTATTCATAGCGTTTACTTTAAATGTGTATGTAACGTAATCGACTTTCATTATATAGAATTGGATGTACTGAGGGACAGAATAGACCTTTTATGTTATAATATTCTGAAAAAGAGGAGGAAAATGATGGTGGAAAAAGTACTAAAAGGGATTCAAGATGAATATTCAGATGATTTTGCATGGTGCTACGGTTGTGGTCGATTGAATAAAGAGGGGCATCATTTTCAAACAAATTGGGAAGGGAATCAAACAATTACAATTTATACACCATTACCAGAACATACAGCCATTCCGGGCTTTGTTTACGGTGGTGTAATTGCATCGCTAATTGATTGTCACGGCACAGGTTCAGCCGCATTAGCTTTACATAGAAAGAATGGGCACGAAATAGGAGATGGAGTTGAGCCTCCACGATTTGTGACCGCGGCCTTAAATGTTAACTTTATAAAGCCGACGCCACAAGATGTTCCATTAAAAGCAATCGGATCTGTTGAAGAAATTCATCCGAAAAAGTGGAAAGTTCAAACAGAAGTATATGCTAATGAAACACTCTGTGCTACTGGAGAGGTCGTTGCTGTCGTGATGCCTAGTACGTTTACGAAGTAGAACACTATCGGTATAGGAACATGAAAGAAAAGACGAACAACTTTAAAATAAAAATGGAAAAGCTTGTAGACCCTACATTATCGTCTACAAGCTTTTTTGGTATTTAAGCATGGCTGTAATTTGAATCGATAAGAAAAAAGGTTACAGCTTTCGCACCGAAGCTGATTTAATTACAATTGCGAGTAGTCTTCAATAGCCGAAACAGCTGTTCTGTATGATGGGTTAAATTTTGTAAGGTGATATGAGGTTTCATCGCTTCATCGAGTGACATCGGTTTGTTTAAGATAGAAAAATAAGACGTCATACCAACCTCATGTAACCAAGATGCTTCATCTCTACTAATACTCCCCGCTAAAGCAATAACGGGCTTCTCATATTTTTTCGCGAGCTTTGCTACACCGAGTGGCGCTTTTCCCATCGATGTTTGTCCATCTATTTTTCCTTCGCCTGTAATGATCATATCCGCCTTTTTAATTTTTTCTTCTAATAAAACCATCTTAAACAGAATGTCTGTACCAGGAGCTAAAACACCATTTAAATAACCTAAAAAAGCTGCACCAAGACCACCAGCGGCACCTGCCCCTTTTATGTGTTGAATCTCTATTTGTAATTCACGTCTCGTTACGTTGGCAAAGTTTTTTAAACCTTCGTCAAGCTCTTTTACCATATGTTCATTGGCGCCTTTTTGAGGGGCAAAAACATACGCTGCTCCGTTATTACCGTATAACGGATTTGTCACGTCACACGCAACCCGAAATGTACATTGCTTTAAACCAGGCAATACATGTGTAAAATCAACTTTCGCAATGTTGCGTAATTCTTTTCCGCCGAGTCCAATGCGCTTATTTTCACGAGTAAAAAAATTAAATCCTAGTGCCTGAAGCATACCGACGCCTGCATCATTTGTAGCACTTCCACCGAGCCCAATAATAAAATCACGACAGCCATTTTCAATAGCATGGATGATCAGTTCACCAACTCCGTATGACGTTGTTAGCAAGGGATTTCTTTTCTTAAGTGGAACGAGGGGAAGTCCACAAGCAGCGGCAATTTCAATCACAGCCGTACGCCCATCTTCTAAAATTCCGTATGTACCGATTGTTTTTTCGCCAAGTGGTCCTGTCACTTCAGTTGAAATGAGTTGCCCTCCCACTGCATGAATGAAAGCTTCGACCGTTCCTTCGCCACCATCTGCAAGCGGAACAACGTCGATATCGGCATTGGGGAAAACGGCTGTAACTCCATCTGAAATCGCTTTACTCGCCTCAAGTGAAGAAACACACCCTTTAAACGAATCAATCACAATCACAACCCTCACTTGAAAACACCACCTTTTAGAAAAGTTTATCAAAAGAAGGGAGGAGGGAGTAGACCAAAAAGTTCAAAAATGAGTGAGTTCAAGTCCGCTTCAAGTAGTGGCAAATGCTACCCAATCTTTTATTTTTTGCTAATGCCATTGTTTATATTCTTCAATTTTGGAAAAGATGTTTAAAGATGAAGTTAGTAAGGGTAGGAGGGGATTTGAAATTGGATAATCATTTAAATCATGTTCAAGAGATTTTAGATCGATCAAAAGATGCACTAAATCAATTTATGGAAATTTTAATTCCAGCGATTGAAGAAGCGAAAGATGAACATGAACGATTATATTGGCATCATATTTATGAGGAGGAAGAGCATCGTTTAGATCGATTAGATGCGTTATTGCCAAAGATTCATACACAAATAGAAAATTCATCATCTCTTTCTAAGGAAAATGGAGATTTTCTTCGTTTACTACAAGATATTAGCTTAGAAAAGTTTGGTTTACATAATTTTTTAGAGCATCTTGATTTATCACTTTTTCACTATAAAGATACAGATTATCAAGAAACGATTGAACAGTTAAGAAATATGACAGCTTCTGATTATCAAACATTTAAACATACGTTTGATGAATTAAATAATGAATTAGACGCACCAGTTCATCTTGCAGCATCGATCCCTACGGATGAAAAGGAGAATAAATCAAGTAATTTAAAAATTGATACGTATACACAAGAGAGTCAAACGGTTACACAACAGCCTACTTTTCCAAAATCATCTTTAACTGTCGGAAATTTAAAAGGAATGTAAGGAGGAAGACATATGGATCAAGCATCACTTTTCGCTGATGCTCCTTTAAATAGCGAGCAATGGAGAGAATTAGAAGAAACGGTCATTGAAACAGCCCGTAAGCAGCTTGTAGGGAGAAGGTTTATCGATATTTATGGCCCATTAGGTGAAGGGGTTCAGTCGGTTGCAAACGATATTTATGAGGAACCTGAACATGGAGGGATTAGCTTCCATGGTGATAAAACAGAACTTTCTGAACCAACGAAAAGAGTGCATTTAACGATTCCATTTATATATAAGGACTTTATTTTATACTGGCGTGATATACAACAAGCTAAACAACTTCATAATCCGATTGATTTTTCGGCTGCAGCAAATGCGGCGCAGCAGTGCGCATTGTTGGAAGATGAATTAATTTTTAATGGGTCTAGTCAATTTGACCTCCCTGGAATTATGAATGTAAAAGGGAAAATTGCTCATATTCGCAATGACTGGATGAAGTCTGGAAATGCTTTTAGTGATGTAGTAGAAGCGCGAAATAAATTGCTTCAATTAGGTCATACAGGACCTTATGCACTTGTGCTTTCACCAGAATTATATGCTCTTATTCATCGAGTTCATGAAGGAACGCATGTGTTGGAAATCGAGCATATTCGAGAATTGATGACGGCTGGTATTTATCAAACGCCAATGATTAAAGGCAAAAAAGGTGTCGTGATTGACCCAGGAAAGCAAAATATTGACCTAGCAATAGCTGTCGACTTCCAAACAATCTTTTTGGATGATGAAAACATGAACTTTATCTTCCGGGTGTATGAGTCGATCACACCAAGAATCAAGCGGCCAACGGCGATATGTACGCTAGAAGATCCAGATGGCGACGACTAATAACACGATAAACAGCAACTGCTGTTTGTCGTGTCGTTTAAGAAATACGCTTTAATTCAGTCTCTATACTAGAAATATTCGTAGACAAATCTTGGTCCTCGATGTTAAAACCGATATCATCAAGAATCATTTTGACTTCTTGATAGAAATGTATCGTATAATTTCCTTGATAAACTCTGAAGAGACGAGCTAAGTATTTGAATTTTTCTTTTCGAATTGTCTCTTTATAATATTGATTATTTAGATTTGCTATTTTTTTATGTTCTGGTGAAGAAATCATACTAATTTCGTTTACATTTACAATCATTTTTTCACCTTTTTCTGTAACAAAACCGATTGAATAATAGTTTGATCCTAATTGATCAACATTCACTATACATGCATTTGAATATTCTTCACCTGAGCGAAGGCGGATACTTGAGGCTTCAATCACTCCGCCAATTTTTCTTTCATTTGTTAAAATCGCATTCATATCTCGTAAACCATTAATTTGGTAACCCATAATATTCGCCTCCCCTATTCATATGATAACAATTCTCAATATAGTTGTAAATGAGATTCATTTTCAAAATAATGTGGTAATAAATGGATTGGAGGGACCGACGTGGATAGAAGGTTAACGGTGGGGTCATTAATTAAAGGAAACGCCTTAAAGATAATTGAGGATACGATTTCTGAGAATAAAAAGGATCCTATAAAAACGACTTTTATTGAAGTAAAGCAAAAAGGTCAACTGTTTAAGGTAACTCCTGTTTCTAACGAAGTATTGTTAGATCGTGCATTATCGGAAAATATCCCACTAGACTTTAAGTGCAGGAAAGGAACATGCGGGAAGTGTGCTGTCGAAATTGTTAAAGGAGCAAACCTTTTACATCCGCCAAACGAAAAGGAATTAAAAAAGTGCGGGGATGTGAATGTTCGGTTAGCTTGTCAAACGATAATAAAGTGACTCTACAAATGAGGCTGTTCGAAAAGTAGTATTTACGCCTCGAAAAGGTGTAAGATTGTCCCTCGTGCGGTTGCGTTTTTTTTTTATGAACTTGCGGATACGCTTTTTTCTGCTTGTCTATAAATGAAAAGGACAGCAAGCGTGCTGTCCTTTTCTTATAAATTCGATGTCAAAATATTTATTTGTTTACACGGAATTAGGTTAGAAACGGGCGTAGGAAAAAGCTTGCAACTTTAATCGGGTTTAGCCTTGTGTGTTGGAACAACTTTTCGCCTATGTAACCGTCGAGCTGCTTGACGATAAGATCAAGTTTTTCGTTATCCAGCTTTTCCACCATTCTTCGTAAAACGAGCGAATCATCATAGCTTTTATAAATTTGCTTTGTAAGTTGTTCATAGCTTTCTACACCAAGGATATCGTAAGCGGCATAAATCCCTGATAATATGGC
>NZ_JAKZKS010000049.1 GCF_022808615.1 Bacillus sp. FJAT-47783 | reverse complement strand
GGATGCCTTAGACCGACTACTTCCATGGTCAACATCTTTACCAGTGTCTTGTATTTCTTTTAAAAAGTTATTTAAATAATACTTCAAGTCCCCATCTGCATGAAGGTGGGGACTATTTTACGCTTACGACTCAACAGTTTAGCTCAATTAAACCTACTTTCTATATACTAGATTTAGTCTATCGAAAGTGAGGAGCAGGAGTGGAAAAATTGATGATCTACAACGAGGTTCACAGGCTTCGTAATGAAGGATTCACCAACAGTGCGATAGCCAGAAAATTAAAAATATCAAGGAATAGGGTGATTGAATACGGAAAAATGTCTCCAGATGAATTTTATCTATTTGCCATCTCATTACAGGGGAGAAGTAAAAAGCTTGATCCCTTTCGGGACAAGATACTCGGGTGGTTAAAGGAACATCCTGATCTGTCGGCAGCTCAGATATTCGACTGGCTAGAGGAAAAACTAAGCATTGACTTTGTAACCGAAGGAACAGTGAGAAACTATGTAAATGAGCTACGAGAAGCCTACCATATTCCAAAAGTTCTTTCTGAGAGGGACTTTAGTGCAGTCCCAGAACTTCCTATGGGGCAACAAATTCAAGTTGATTTTGGCCAAAAAAGAGTTCCTACAACTGATGGAAAGTTCAAACACCTCTACTTTATTGCGTTTGTTTTAGCCCATTCCAGATACAAGTATGTAGAATGGCTAGATCGACCATTTCGGGCAATAGATCTTATTCGAATGCATGAAAATGCCTTTAGGCATTATGGAGGAATGACTATTGAGATAGTTTATGATCAAGATCGTTTACTCGCAGTTAGTGAGAACGCTGGAGACCTTATCTTGACAGACGAATTCTCGAAATACCAGAAGACAAGGAAGTTCAAAATCTATCTGTGTAGGAAATCTGATCCTCAGACGAAAGGTAAAATAGAACAGGTGGTTAAATATGTAAAGAACAACTTTGCGAAGAACAGAATGTTTGATAATTTAATAGATTGGCAGGATTCCTGTATGAACTGGTTAAAGCGCACCGGGAACTATAAAGTTCACCATAATACAAAAAAGAGACCCGTCGAAGTGTACGCCCTGGAAAAGCAACACTTACAACAGGTCTCTGGGACTTATATTTTTGAAGACATCTTCGATTCAAGTATAACAAGAACAATTAGCAAAGACAACGTTATCCGGTATGACAATAATCGATATAGTGTGCCTCGCGGCACATATAGAAAAGGAGCTCCTAATATCGCCTATGTCGATTCAGATGGAGAATATTTGTACATACGTCTACAGAAGAATGGGGAAATCCTGGCAAAACATAAAATCGCAGAAGGAATTGGTGATGTCATATCTGACCCTTCTCATCGGAAGCGTAGCCAGACCAAACGCGACCTTTTAATTCAGCAGATAGAAGGAATGTTAGATGACAATGAAGCTACAGAGTGGCTAGTTGGAATGCTGGCTAAGCAATACCCGCGTCATTTTATTGACCAACTAAAAGTGGTGCAATCCGTCATTTTGAAGTATCCTTCTTTCGTTATGGAAGCTATTAATGAACTGAAACGTCTGCGATTAACAAGTGCAAATGACTTACGTGATATTGCCATCTCTCTCGAAATCGAAGGTCGTAAAGAAAGAAAAGACACAAGTTCCGTAAATGAAAAATATAAGGATCTGGTGGCTCCTGAACGAAAAGAAGATATTTACTTAAGCGTCCTTCAAGGAGGTGGCAACAGATGAGCCAGCCATACCAAATACTCCAGGATAAATGCCGTACCTTAAGATTAGCAGAGACAGCTAAAGAACTCCCTAACCTATTGAGGGAAGCAGAAGCAAAAGGATGGACATATCATGAGTTTATTCATGAATTTCTAAGCCATGAAGTTCACTCCCGTGAAAGAAAAAACAAAGAGAAATTGATGAAGTGGGCAGAATTCCCTGAAACGCTAACATTTGAGAACTTTCGCTTGGAAGAACAAACTGCAGTTGGGGAAAAACAGCTGAATATATTAAAGCAGTTGTCATGGGTGGAAGAATGCTTCACCTTGATTATGATGGGGCCAACGGGAGTTGGGAAGACCTTTCTATCAACAGCCCTAGGAATTCATGCGATCGAGCAAGGATACCAAGTATCCTTTATATCTATGGATCGCTTAATCTACGTCTTAAAATCTAGGGAATACGTTGTAAAATCTAGAACGAGATATAAACGCATCACTGAATCTGATCTAATCATCATTGATGATGTCATGTATATGGCCTATGAACCACAGGATGCCCATTTATTCTTTCAGTTTATATATGACATGTACGACAAGGCAGCGTTTATCCTGACTTCCAACAAAGGTCCAGGTGAATGGGGAAAGTTTCTTGGGGATGCGACACTAACAACAGCAATCTTAGATCGTCTACTCCATCGAAGTGAAATCTTAACCTTTAGCGAAGAACAGAGTAGTATCAGGATGAAATACAGAAAAAACTTATTTAAACATGACAATGATGCATGACCAAAAGGAGATGGAAAATGAGTGTTTTAAACGCTGAAGATGCGATTAACTTTTTTAATTCTTATGGATTAAAAGTAGATAAGAGATCGGTAATAGAATGGGTCAGAGAACAGAATGAGAAGTCAGATATGACTTCCAAAAGTCGTCCAATTGTTGAAGAAGACCTTTATAGATATAACGATTGGTGCATGGTAAAAGGAACTGCCTATGAAGTAGGAATTAATAACCAAACAAAAATATCCAGACTTTTAGAGGAGAATTCTCTTCTAAAACAGGAAATTGAGAAGTTAAAAGAAGAGAAACAACAATTAGAAAATTTACTAGGACTGAATGACTGGATTTAGCAGTAAATTTCCCCTGCCATTATGGCAGGGGGGATAATTAAGACACAGATAAACAATTGTTAACAGCAAAGTGTTGAATCTTAATTGATGAAAACTGTTTAAAATTATTTATCAAAAACTGTTTAATTCAACTTGACGGTTACACCTGCCCACCTTGTTGAATGTAGATCACCTTGATTTCCTGAAGTTCTTTCAATAAAGCCTGGGCGGTTGGCTGGAATACTTTACGTTTACCCGCTAGAATGAGGCGCTCTTTTTCCTGTTTCATTTTTTCTCGTACCCGGTACTCTAAAATCCCGTAAATGAGGATGACCATCACAAATACGATTCCCAACGCTTCTATCCGGCTCGGTTTCTTTAACTCACATTTCGCACCCTTTGAATGAATCTAAAAGGATTTTTTCATCTTCTTGTAGAATCCTTCCTTCAGACTAATTTTGAACGGAAGGAACAACCTTATGAACATCCAAATCGATCACATTTATCAACAGTCTTATTTAAATCTATTAAGTGCTATCATGAAGCAACTTCACATTCCCCAAACCTTTAATGAAATGGTGGAGTACGATTCACAATGTTTGACAACACCGGGCGATATCGTCCAATTAGTCGTTCTTGATATCTTGAGCGGAAGACAAGCGCTTGTTCACTTAGAACCCACATTCGGCAGGTGCCAAATTAAGAAATTTTGTTTTTTTAAAGGGAAATGTTCCCTCCCCCTCGAAAAATATCACTAATGAATGATTGTGGGGGAATGATTCCGATGACACAGACGGACCAAATTTTGACACTTTCGGCTGGACCATCTCAATTGATTTCTGCCATTTGTGATGAGATAGGATTTGAAAAAATTATAAATGAACAGCTTGAATGGGACAAGAACCGCTGTCATTTATCACCTGGCACCCGCTTGAAAGCGCTGGTCATCAACATCCTGTGTGATCGTCAAC
>NZ_JAKZKS010000048.1 GCF_022808615.1 Bacillus sp. FJAT-47783 | reverse complement strand
GTTGACGATCACACAGGATGTTGATGACCAGCGCTTTCAAGCGGGTGCCAGGTGATAAATGACAGCGGTTCTTGTCCCATTCAAGCTGTTCATTTATAATTTTTTCAAATCCTATCTCATCACAAATAGCAGAAATCAATTGAGATGGTCCAGCCGAAAGTGTCAAAATTTGGTCCGTCTGTGTCATCGGAATCATTCCCCCACAATCATTCATTAGTGATATTTTTCGATGGGGAGGGAACATTTCCCTTTAAAAAAACAAAATTTCTTAATTTGGCACCTGCCGAATGTGGGATTTATACACTACCCTTCCTTTTTCCTCCAAGATAAAGAAGATACTTTAATAAAAATCTTTGTTAATGGCTTATTATCCTTTCCTAAAAGTTCTAACATTTCACCTAGCAATTCAATAAAAAAAAGAACAAAAAATATTACAAACATTGAATACCATATTGTACTTCTCGAAAAAACAATCGCTGCAATACTAAAAATGGCACTAATTAAATAAATGATTAAAACAGTCTGTAAATGGCTAAACCCTAATTTGAGAATACTATGATGTAAATGTGATCTATCAGCGACAGATATCGATTTTTTGTTCACTAATCTCCTTATAATGGCGAAAAAAGTATCAGATAAAGGAACACCTAACATAAGGGCTGGTACTAACAACGAGAACAAAGTAACATTTTTAAACTCCAATAATGTCAAGACGGCTATCATAAACCCTAAAAATAATGCACCCGTATCTCCCATAAATACTTTAGCCGGATGGAAATTATAGTATAAAAAACCTAAAATCGAGACAATCAAAATTATCGATGTTTGAACGACAAAATTAAATCCAGGCAGACTTAAATAAATGATTGTTAACAAGACAATAACAGAAACTCCGGCAGCTAAGCCGTCAAGCCCATCGATTAAGTTCATTGAATTAGTGACTGTTATAATCCAAATAAACGTTAATGGAATCCCCCACCATCCAATATCTACTTGTCCGATAAATGGGATATGCATAAATTTAATATATAAACCATTTGTAACCACAAAAAAGGAAGCTAGTACTTGCCCAATTAATTTCCACTTTGGAGATAAAGTTACTAAATCATCCATGATACCCGTTATTGCTATAAAGAATGATCCCCAAATAACACCTTCTAAATACGAGCTTTTAGGTGTAAAAAGTAAAAGTCCAAAATAAAAAGAAAGAACAATTGCTAACCCACCAAGCCTTGGAATTTTTTTAAAATGAACTTTTCGTTCATTCGGAATATCTACTGCACCTGTAGTTAAAGCAATTTTAATAATTATTGGTGTTAATAAAAAAGAAATAAGAAATACTACTGTTGATTTAAGGAAAATTATCATATACTGTACCTCAATTTTTTAATTATGTACAGTCATATGTTAGCCAATTACTCTAATTGACATTCAACTAAAAAAGTATCAAATCAACCGAATCAGTAATCATAATATTGAGAAATTTTATTGTATAAAGGATTAAATGCCGGTAAAGTAAAAAATGTATACTGTTTCGAAGAAGATAAATAAATTTGCAAAAATCTTATTAAGGGGATTAAATATATAAAGCAGTGGACACAATAGACTTGCTTTGAAATAGTCTATGAGTGTTATCTTTTCAGAAAAATGTGTCCACTGAAAATTTGTGTAAATACATGAGTTAAAAGCATATTTCATTTATAGTCTTTGTATTATATTTTCATCTATATCCACTTAACAACCAAACCAAAACTTTAATATTTATAACAAAATAGTAGTATTAACGCATTATCAGAAATCGCGCGTGTGGTTATTTTGAAAGGTGAAAATTCTAAGTAATTTCCCTTTTATATTTTCTAAATTATACTCTTCAGATTTTATCTTTGCTTGTCGACTGAGTTCCCTCCTTTTATCTTCTGAAAAGGTAAAGAAATTTTTTAATTTATTTGTAAGATCATCACTGGAACCTACCTTAAATAACAAACCATTTTCTCCATCTATAATATAATCAAGTAGCCCCCCAACAGAACTCCCAATAACTGGGGTTCCACAAGCCATTGCTTCTAATCCAACAAGTCCTAAGCTCTCACCTTTTGTTGGAAAACAGAATACATCTATCGCATTGAATATGGCATTCAATTTTTTTTGTGGTAATAAAGGATAGTGTACAATTATTTCTCCTAAACCAAACTCATTAACCATATTCTCAAAACGTTCCTTATCTTTCCCATCACCAACAATAAGAGCTTTTATCTTATTATTATCAAAATACTGTTCTTCTTTTAAGTTCTTTAATGAGGTTAAAAAAACTTCCCATCCCTTTCCAACATCTATCCTACTGACATACCCGATATACTTATAACTTGAGTCAATCCCTAACTCATTAAAGGAGGACTCTCTATCAGTTCTTTGGTAAAAGATATTGCTATTAATGCCACCAGATGGGAATACCTCTATTCGATTATTTAAATTATACTTCTTTTTTACAAGTTCTTTAAAATAATTACTTGGAGTAATTACGCAAGTTGATTTTTTTAGTAATTTTTTAACATATGGCTGGTATTTCTCCTGCGAGGGTATCTGTGGAACAACATCTGTACCATGTACATTTGTATAAATCACCAAATCTTTACAAATTACTTTTAAAAACAAAACAGGAACCGCATTGTGAGCTGCATAATGTACATAAAGCATGTCATACTTTCTAATCAATGTTTTACAAATTATTAAAAAGTAATAAATTAGATACTTAATTAGTTTAAAATATTTATTTGTTTCTTTATATAAAACAGTCCGGTCTATTTGGCAACCGGCATCTAACAATATCTTTTCAGTATTTCTTACAAATACACCGTAATTGGGAGCATCTTCACTAGGATACATGTTTGATATTAAATGAATCTTCATATAACCATCTCTCAATCTTAATAAAATTCTTATTACAATTAATAACAAAAACGCTTAATTAACATCAAGCGTTTTCGTTATGTTCTATACTAACTCTCTTTGAAATAACCTTTTTATAAAAATTTATTAAAGGCTTATAGTTTTTACTTATTAACCCAAAGGTTTCGATTAATAGTTCAATTGCAAGCAAAATTACCATAAAGATAATTATTGCTGCAAATAAGTTTGCATTATACAAAAGAATGGCTGATGCCCCAAACAAAATTGAAATCAAGTATATAAATAGCACAGCTTGTTTATGAGAAAAACCGACATCTAATAATCGATGATGAAGATGATTTTTATCCGGATCCATAATTCTTTTATTCTGAAGTTTACGACGAATAATGGCAATTGTCGTATCTGTAAGTGGTACAGCCAATATTACCATCGGAATTATAAAAGTTATAAATGTAACTTGTTTAAATCCAATGATGGATAGAACCGACAGTAAAAATCCTAATAACAATGATCCTGTGTCACCCATAAATATTTTTGCAGGGTGGAAATTAAATATTAGAAATCCTAGTGAGGCTCCTATTAAAGCAAGTGATAAGTATGCCACGTTTGTATCCCCAATAATTAAAGCCATTACGAAAATTGAAATTGCAGCAATAATAGAGACTCCAGAAGCAAGCCCATCTAACCCGTCGATTAAATTGACTGCATTTGTAACTCCAACTATCCAAAAAAGTGACACAATCAATGCTACCCAAACATTCACAGGAATACTTTCATCGAGAAATGGAACTGTTATATACTCAATTGCAATCCCTTCTGATAACACAATAGTAGCTGCTATAATTTGGCCAAATAACTTTTGCCAAGGTTTAACTTGAAACTTATCATCAATAAACCCAGTTATAACAATTACTGTTGCTGCTAAAAGAATACTGTAATTCAAGCTCGCAAACATAGATATAAATACAAATCCCACACAGAAAGCCATGTATATAGCAAGTCCACCAATCCTTGGAATTGGTTTGTTATGAACTTTACGATTATTTGGTTTATCTACTGCACCAATGCTTTTAGCAAGCTTAATTACAAATGGAACCGAAATTGTACTTATTAGAAATGTCAAGATAAATATCATAATGAATAGTATCATTTGAATTTACACCTCTTAGGGAGATTAGTAGATACAATGCTATATATCTAAATTTATACTTCTTTTAATATTGCATACTTCTCATTAATTAAACATAACCCGTTTTCCATTATATCTTTTTCTTCCATAAATGAGAAGACTTGATTTAATTCATCTAGTAAACTTAATTAGATTTTTTAGAATTTCTTTCTATATCAATAACTAATAATACATTAAAAATTTTAATTACTTGAGATGAGCAAAAACGCTTACACATATTTACAAATAAATACGTGCATAAAATGAGACATAAACAAACTCTCTTGGTAGAATAAAAGCGCCAACCTATACCCTACAAAGGAGTGTTTAAGTCTCATGAAAAGGTTAGCACATCATCAAGAAATCTACAATACTTTTATGAATTTAGGATTGAAGCTTTACTCCCAACCCGTTTTGAAACCCATATTCGGCACCTCAGAATTATGAATGTCCAATTTTCTAAGGTGACGTTTTTAAAATCCATCTATTCACCTCTCTCTCGACGTTTTTCTAGATTTTCCTTTCTTGTTCGACAATCATAATCGAGTTCACCCCAATTTTAGCTTACTTTGGTTGATTTTCTGCTTTCTTCGACACATACATGGAGAGATCATAGCCGGCCAACTCTAGAATTCGTTTGCTTTGTTCTCCAACGTTGTCTGGTATATAACGCATGACCTGCCCACCTTGTTGAATGTAGATCACCTTGATTTCCTGAAGTTCTTTCAATAAAGCCTGAGCGGTTGGCTGGAATACTTTACGTTTACCCGCTAGAATGAGGGGCTCTTTTTCCTGTTTCATTTTTTCTCGTACCCGGTACTCTAAAATCCCGTAAATGAGGATGGCCATCACAAATACGATTCCCAACGCTTCTATCCGGCTCGGTTTCTTTAAGAAAAAGCCATCGACAAATTGCGGATTTTTGAGTAATCGAAAGCGCGTCTCAGCGGCTTCCT
>NZ_JAKZKS010000047.1 GCF_022808615.1 Bacillus sp. FJAT-47783 | reverse complement strand
TGCAACGTTGTCTAGGCACTTCTAATTCAATCCAAAGCGTGCCGATGTGCCAAGCATAACTATGACGAAAACGACGAAGCTTTTTATCATGACGATAGGTTTTACCCAAGCAAATAGGAAAAAGAATGCATTGAGGTGCTGAAACGGACGGCTCTTCATCAGAAGGCATGGAAATCTCAAAAAAAGATGGTAAAGGCATAATAGATTTGATAAACTGGTTGTACATAGCGAAAACTCCTATCGTGATTTGTCTCGTCAACGATTACGATACCAGAGTTTTCGCTTTTTTCATATCCATATATGGAAAAATATTCGTTTTTTACATAAGCAACCCCAAGTTACGGTGATGAGCCTTTATTTTACCGATTTTCCCAGATGGTAGGAATATATTAATATTATTAGAGAGGGATGTGCAATGAAAATATTATTTAAGTATGTTTCAAGTGGTCTCAGTATGTTTCTTTTTTATGCGATTAGCATCTTTGTCGTACCAATTATCATGATCTTTCTCGATAAAAGGGATTTTCAATCATGTCCTTCTCTGTTTGGGTTTAAACTGTATGATATTCAAATGACGAACGGGAACTTTGTATCAGAAGCAACGGCATTCGGGGCGCTTTTATCATTTAGTATTGGAATCGCCCTTTACTTTCTAATCAGTCTATTTATTAATAAAGGCAAAGTTACTAATACTGCTTAATAGGATGTCCTGAAAATTTCGCTTTCTGTACGGCATTTCCTTTGAATGGTAAATTTATACTGCTGCGCATACTAGTTGGTCAGTCAATTAAATTCTCAACTTTCGCATCTACCGAGTAACCCGACTCCAGCAGATCACATGAAAGAAATCAATCTTAAACGAGGGACTGTCCGATCAGTCTATTTTAGGATAAAATAATCCAAAATTAAGACCTTAAGAATGCTGAAGATTAAACATTCTTTGGGTTTACCTTTATAGAGCCCTGCATGTGTCATGATTGACAGATCATGGGATGTGAAGTACAGGTGGATTCTGTTGAACAAATGCTGAAGCCATTTCGATGGAAAAGGTATTCTGGATATACCACATGGCTGAAAAACTAGATAAGGTGAGAATGTTTTACGACAAAAGAACGGACGAACTTTACGAAGGTAAGGGTGGTTTGAGGATTAAATATAGACTGATCCTATTTACCAACATTCGATAGGGTGAGTGGTGTAGTAAAAATGCCCCCTCTGATATATTCTATGGCGAACAATAGCGGCAGCCAGCTAACAGGGTTAAAGGAAGCACCTTCGGCTAGAATGGATAGCTACGTTGTAAGGTGCTTGGAAAGCAAGGGAGTTGAGAAGAGGGTTGTCACTCCTATCAAACTAGGTTAAAAAATTCACTCAGACAAACTTTTATTTCTTTTATTTAATTGGTGCGTTATTAATAAGCGATAGTGCTTCATTAACCTTAAAAATTTTACTGCGAATATCAGTAATTCCATAAGTTGTTAAACGAGCTGAATGCATCTCTAAATATTTTTCAGCATCCTCTTTCGTTTCGAATAAGTATACCCCACCAGATTCTTTAGTGGTCGGATTCTCTGTCCAAATCTTCCAAATGACACCTGGCTCATCATTAATACTTTTAGCTAAATTAACAAAAGCATTTGACATTTCTTCACCGAATGGTCCATCCGTTTTAAAATCCACTTGTAATAAATATTTCATGATTTACACTCCTTGTTAATTTTCTCAATATTATAATAAATCACCTAGGCGAAAAATCATACTTAATTGCTTATAACATAGAAAAAAACTTTAGCGAATAGTACAATTTATTTTTTCACTGCTGTTTTTGTCGTTAACTTCAGGAGTTTATCAATTATTAATAATTAGATATGGCTGTCAAACTCTTTTATTATAATTTTTGATTTCGATTACATAATAAAATATGAAGTAACCGGACATTAAAGAAAGAATAGGGAAAATTACTTTACTGTTGATTTAGAAATTAGACTAGCAAATCCAAGATCGTTTATCGTCAGAAGAAAAAAACGGCTGATGTAGTCGTTTAACAAAAGGTGTCTGCTCCTCATATTAAGGGGTAGACTCTTTTTTATTGGGAATATGGTGATGAATATGGCAAAATATAGATGTAGACAAGTAGTTAAAAGTATAATAAAGAATATAATTGCAAATCTTATGGGCAAGGAGTCTCGAAATGAAATTCTATCAAAATAGCAAAGAAAATGTACTAGAAACTCTTGATACAACAGTCGATGGCTTAACGAGTCAGGATGTACAATCTCGCTTGGAGCGGGATGGATACAATGAAATTGAAGATAAAGAAAAAGTGCCAACCTGGAAGCTCTTTTTAGAGACTTTTCAAGATCCAATGGTCATTGTTTTACTCATTGCAGCAGGTGTACAAATTTTACTCGGTGAGCTAGTCGAATCATTGATTATCTTTCTTGTGCTCATCATAAATGCAGTGATTAGTGTTGTGCAGACAAGAAAAGCGGAAAGTTCCTTAGAGGCGTTGCGGGATATGTCAGCGCCAGAGGCGAAAGTGATTCGTGATGGAAAGAAGCAGACGATTGCAGCACGAGAATTAGTACAAGGGGATATTATTTTCCTAGAAGCGGGAGATTATGTTCCGGCTGATGGACGTGTGCTGGAAAGTGGTTCGTTGACAGTAAATGAAGGGATGCTAACCGGTGAATCTGAAGCGGTTGAAAAGTCTACTGAAGCCATTGAGGGTGACGTAGCACTTGGAGATCGTCGTAATATGGTATTTAGTAGCTCGTTAGTTGTTTACGGACGCGGTACGTTTGTCGTTACGGGGACTGGTAAGAAAACAGAGGTCGGTAAAATCGCCCATATGCTTTCAACAGCCGAGCAAAAGGAAACGCCATTACAGCGAAAATTGAATGTTTTTAGTAAAAGGTTAGGATTCGGTATTTTGCTTTTATGTATCGTGATTTTTGCCGTACAAGCTGCTCGTATTTGGTTGGGAGGTAGTGATGGCGATACGACAACTGCATTACTGGATGCACTGATGTTCTCTGTTGCAATAGCAGTAGCAGCGATACCAGAAGCACTACAATCAATTGTCACAATCGTGTTATCTGTTGGGACGAATAAAATGGCGAAGCAGCATGCGATAATTCGCAAGCTTCCTGCTGTGGAAACATTAGGATCAACAAGTATCATTTGCACAGACAAGACGGGAACGTTAACACAAAACAAGATGACAGTTACAGATTATTTTTTACCTTTTCATCAAAAGGAGCGATTTCCAGATAATCTAAATGATTGGGATAAATCTGAGCGTTTCCTTGTTTATATAGCGGCACTTTGTAATGATTCCTATATGAATAAAGATGGTCAGGAAGTAGGGGATCCAACAGAAGTAGCCTTAATCAATTTCGCAAATAAACATGGGCGCAATTATGAGGAGTTGAGAAAAACGTATCAACGAGAAGCGGAATTGCCGTTCGATTCAGATCGTAAGCTAATGTCCACTGTACATACGATAGACGGGACAAAAATGATGCTTACAAAGGGTGGGCCAGATGTTCTGTTTAGCCGCGTTAGCCATGTATTAATAAACGGTGAAGAACAGCCAATGACAAATGATTTACTAAAACAATTTAAAGAGGCTAATGAAAATTTCTCTAATCAAGCATTAAGGGTTTTGGCATATGGCTATAAGCGTCTGCGAAACGATCAAGCAGTCATTGACTTTGAGGAAGAGTATGGCCTCGTCTTAGTTGGATTAACAGCTATGATGGATCCGCCACGAGAAGCGGTTTATCATTCAATAGAGGAGGCGAAAAAAGCCGGCATCCGTACCATTATGATTACCGGTGATCATAAAACAACCGCACAAGCCATTGGCCGCAATATCGGCTTAATGGAAGAGCAAGATATCGCTGTTACGGGTCAAGAGCTCGATGCGATGAGTGAGGAAGAGCTAGATCAGAAGTTAGACAGGATTTCTGTATATGCCCGCGTATCGCCAGAAAATAAAATTCGAATTGTGAGAGCTTGGCAGAAAAAAGGTGAGGTTACAGCAATGACAGGAGATGGTGTTAATGACGCTCCGGCATTGAAGCAGGCGGATATCGGCATTGCGATGGGGAGCGGAACGGACGTTGCCAAGGATTCTTCTGCGATGATTTTAACTGATGACAACTTCGTTTCCATTATTAATGCTGTTCAAATCGGAAGAACGGTGTTTGATAACATTAAGAAAGCAATTAGTTATTTATTTGCAGGGAATCTCGGAGCTATTGTTGCGATTTTGTACGCCGTCACTTTCAATTTGCCGAACCCGTTTACAGCGTTGCAATTGTTATTTATTAACCTTGTGAATGATTCATTACCTGCTATTGCGTTAGGTGTTGAGAAGTCCGAGCCAGATGTCATGAAACGAAAACCTCGTTCGATTGATGAAGGTATTTTTGCTGGTGGGACGATGAAGGCCGTCCTAACACGCGGTATACTAATCGGGGTAGCTGTTATTATTTCCTTTTATATCGGCTTATCCCATTCCGATGATATGGGTGTAGCGATGGCATTTACAACGCTCATTTTATCACGAACATTCCAAACCTTTGCTGCCCGTTCGAATACACAAACATGCATACGTTCTGGTTTCTTTAGCAATAAATATGTCATTGGTGCGGTCGTACTTGGATTATTACTGTACGGAATGACTGTATTACCATTTGCTCGAAGTGTGTTTAATATTCCTCCTGAATTTGGTATGGTAGACTGGTTGATAGCAACAGCACTTGCGCTTGGGTCAGTTATTATGATGGAAGCTGCTAAAGTCGTGCAGTATCGGAAAGGGTAAAAGGTAGAGTGCAAGGAGACAAATTAAACTGTAGCAACTCGCATGGAGATGGTTTACTCATATAAAAAATAAAAATTAATGTGATAATAGAGTGTGCTACATTCAGTGGGGGATGAAAAACCCCCTCTGAATGTAATAGTCTCTTCAAAAAGATGTTTTTTTGAGATTAATATACAGAAAATTGAGAATGTTTTAATAAATAAAAAGGGATTTGAGTCCTTTTCATCCAACTTATAAACTATTCTCTCTCATGCATAAACCCAAAGTCTTTTATATATTTTTCGGTAAGATTATTGAGCGAGCTACTATTGTCTGTCTAACTGTTTCATCATTTGATAATGGTTGGTACTAAGAATTTTGGATTGTTTACTAAAATCTGTAGGGAGATATGAAATGAGTACATTGAAGTTTACATTGTTAATTCTATTAACAACATTTTTAATGGGTTCTTCTTTTGCTGTAGTTAAAATTGGTTTGCATTATTCATCTCCATTGCTATTAGCAGCATTACGCTTTACACTTGCCGGAATCATCATGGCGATCATCGTTTTTGCTTTAAAAAGACCACATCCAGTATCGATAGGAAGCTGGATCAAGTTGATGGTGATTGGTGCTTTACAAACAGCAGGTGTTATGGGATGTATATTTTTGAGTTTACGTACGATTACCGCTAGTGAATCCTCCATTCTTACATTCACAAACCCATTATTCGTTGTTGTATTCGGTACCATCTTTTTAAAAATACGCTATCAACTTTATAAGAGGGGCGTAAAACCCCTAACTACCTTGTGTTTGAATGTATTTTTGAATAATCTCTTTGCTAACATTTCCAATGCTACATACGAAGTAACCGTCACTCCAAAAGGTGCGTTCTTTCCAAAAATGTCGGGAAAGATATTCGTTATGCTTTTGCCATATCCGATAAGTCGTGAGTTGTTTCAACAACCTAACAATTTCAAGAATACTCCATTTTGGGAAATAACGAATTAATACATGGATATGGTCTTGATCTATCTCTTGCTCAATAATTTGCCAACCGA
>NZ_JAKZKS010000046.1 GCF_022808615.1 Bacillus sp. FJAT-47783 | reverse complement strand
CTCATGCGAGGGGAAAAGTTATCCGGTATTAGCCCCGGTTTCCCGGAGTTATCCCAGTCTTACAGGCAGGTTGCCCACGTGTTACTCACCCGTTCGCCGCTAACGTCAAGGGAGCAAGCTCCCTATCTGTTCGCTCGACTTGCATGTATTAGGCACGCCGCCAGCGTTCGTCCTGAGCCAGGATCAAACTCTCCAATAAAAGTTTGACTTACTCATAATTAAATATAGAATTAACGTTGACGTTCATGTTTTGTTTAGTTTTCAAAGAACTATTCACAAGACAGATTTTTAATATACTATCTTAAATTTAAACTGTCAATACTTTTTCAGTAAAATCCATTTACAAAATCAACAGTTATTTATAAAAACAATTATTTTTCTCACCAATACCCAAAGAAGCATTTCGCAAGAATTCGCTGTTGTCTTGCAGCGACATTTATTATCTTAATATATTCAATTTCATAAGTCAATAATTTTTTTATAAAAATATAATACTATTGTCTTAGAGTTCTTTAAACTCTTTTTGAAGATCAATGACATATAATTAAATCATAGTTTCATTATTAGAACAATAAAGGCTGACTTCATAAAATAGCCAACCTTACGCACATTAACTTATATTCTAACTTTCTTCATGTAATTGAACGATTTCTATTTAGAACTGTTAATTGGTGAGTCACATACATTAAAAGTTTTTGACATTGTGGCAATGAAAAGGCAATCACCTTACCTAATAAGAACGCAATCAAAAGTGTTCCAATACCGATTGGTCCTCCTAGAGCCCAACCAACAAGTAACACGAAAATTTCAATACCGTTTCGAACCCAAGTAACACTCCACCCTGTTTTTTCAACAATAAGTAGCATAATGCCATCCCGTGGCCCAGCTCCAAAATTAGCCGATACATATAAACCAATTCCATATCCAATTACAATTACACCGAAGATAAATGCACTGATTTGACCCAAAAACGCATCTGGCTGTGGGAGAAGATAGTTAAATAAATCGATAAAAACACCTAGTAATAGCATATTTAAAAATGCACCGAATTTCGGGAGCTCTTTTGTAAATAGGGAAGTAATTGTGAGAAGCAAGAATCCGACAATGATTGACCATACACCTATAGAAAGGCCAAAATTTAAATATAAGCCATAGTGAAACACATCCCACGGACCAATCCCTAAGATTTTTCCTTTAATCGTAAGGGCGATACCAAATCCTAGTACCATTAAACCAGTCATAAAAAAGCACCATCGTATGATCCATTCTTTTTTCATCTAAATACACCCTCTAAATCTCATTGTTTAAAAATCTAAAAAACTATAACATATTTAACCGAAATTAAAAACCACTCGGAATAGTTGATATTAAAAGTGTGAAGACTTATGAGACAAAGTTTTTTGAGGGAGAAATATAAAAAGTCCAGGTCACTCCTGAACTTTTTATAACCGATCATATTTTAATTTAAGCATCATACATTTTTTTCTGATAATGACTTAATGCGATTAACGGAAAAATATATTCATAGCTTGGATAGTGGATATAAAAACTTCCTGGTAAGCCTTGACCCTTAGGATAATTTTTAGCCCATGACGTTTCCGCTTTCGGATTTAATAAATAGTTCACTGCCTTTTCTATTTGAGGTGTAATGCTTTCTTCCGCAGCTACCAATGCATCCAATGCCCATGCCGTATGCACTCTCGTACTAGCTGGTAACGAAATATATCTTTTCTCTTTATCACTTTTACAAGACTCTCCCCAACCTCCATCTTCATTTTGAATAGAATATAACCATTTAACAGCTTTTCGTATGCTAGGATGATCACTTCTTACTTTTACTGAGATCAATCCGGTTAAAGCAGACCACGTTCCATATATATAACAAATCCCCCACCTTCCGTACCAAGAACCGTCGCTTCTTTGTTTTTTTAAGAGCCATTTGACTCCTTCCTTTATAAACGTTTGATTGTAGCTTGATTTCGTAAAATCACCAAAAAACTGCAACGTTCTTCCAGTTAAATCAGGGGTTGATGGATCAAGGAGCATTTTTTCACCGCCTTCTACAGGTAACAAAGAAAAGATCGGCTTATCTACATTTTTTTCAAATGCTCCCCAGCCACCGTCATCATTTTGCATTGACAATACCCACTGAATGGCCAAATCCCACCTTTGACGGTACGGAAGCTCATTTTTCACTTGCGTTCGAATCGCTCTTAATGATGCAGTGGTATCATCAATATCTGGGTTTATTGTATTGATATTTGAAAACCCCCATCCTCCTGGTAATTGCTTCGAATTATGAACAGCCCAATCTCCATAAAGAAAGTGCTGGCGTGTGAGCAAATAGTGATTCGCTCTTTGTATAGAAACAGATGTTGAAGAAACACCTGCTTCTTGCATTGAATAGCTAAGTAATGCCGTATTCCACACAGTTGCCGTCGTGTATTGAATATGAGTATGTCCATCGATTGTTGTTTTAAATGACTTTAGACCTTGAACAGCGCGAACAATAATTGGATTCCTTCTTGAATATCCTCGAGCCATTAGCGCAAAGATCATTAAAAACGTCGCACTAAAGTAGCTATAAAAGGTACCATCTTGTTCAATCCGATGCAGCATATATTGTTCTGCTCGATTTAATGCCAATTGATGAAGTTGAAAAGGAATTCCAACTAAACGTTTCACGCCTTCATAAATATAATGATGAAAAGATCGCCATTCGCGAGAGTTCATATTCCAAGAATCTTGGCTTCTTTTTACATATAAATCAGATATGTCAGGGGTATGTGTTGTTTTCACACTAAATCTTTTATCGGCAACAATGAGGATTGGTGTTAAATTAGCTCTTGCATAAATGGAAAGATCAAAGAAATTTAATGGGAAAGAGGAAGGGAATAAAATAAATTCAATTGGTAAAGGAAAAGATTTAGGCCATTTCATTTGCCCTGTTAAAGCAAGCATTACTTTCGTAAACATATTAACTTGTTTAATGCCACCATGATTTAAAATAAATTCCTTCGCTAAACGTATTTTCGGATTGTCTTTATTTATTACGCCTGAATAAAGTAAAGCGTAGTACGCTTCAACGGTTAACGAAAGATTCCCATTCTCTTCATCGTAAAATAGCTTCCAAGCTCCATTTTCCTCTTGTTTGCTCAAAATTCGTTCAACAAGTGAGAGAATCAAATCTTCATCATCAATTTCTAACGTTTGTAATAAGATAATCATATAACAATCTGTTGCAACTCCTGTTTCAAATGGAAAATCCCATGATCCGTTCACATTTTGCGACTTTATAATTGAAGCAACCATTCGATTGATTTCAGATTCTATTTGCTGCCTCATCCTCTTCACCACCGTCTCAAGTAAAAATCATACTTTTTCCTATACATATTCTGACTTTATAAAAGCTATTCGATAAAGGGAGGAAAAGGATGCCTTTTCAAATTTTCCACAAAAAGAAATCAGTCGAACCTCACCTATTAACACTTAAAGAAATGCTGATCGAAAAGTCAAAAAGCAGCATGGAAATGCCGATGCCACCATTACAAATGTGGGAGCAAAACATGATCGATTCGATTCAGACAGTGACAACCAAACTCAATGTGAACAACGTGACAAGAACTGCAGCTTATTTAGATTTTTATACGAGACATCCAGACATTCATTGGGCGTTATTAGGGCATATGGTATCTCGAAACGGGGGATGGCATATGACAGATTTAAAAGGGGATATGTTACCGAGGCTTTTATCAGAAAAAGAGCAAAAACATTTCTTTTTATTTTTAGAGCGCGGGAATTGGTTAATTTTCCAAGATGTTTTTCCACAATTTTTACTTTATCATCATAGCTTACGGTTTAAGCAAAACTTATTTTATCTCCTTCCCTATTTAAACGTATCAACATTTATGGAAACCATTTGGAATTATTATTGGGAGCATAAAGACTGTTATTTATTAGCCATTGCAACGGTTATCAATGAACAAAATTATTTAGAAAAGCACATCCTTCAAAACCCTCATTTTCAAAAGACCGTTTTAAACACGATTGAATTTAAACTTTATGATTTTTTACGCTTTAATCAAATTGTTTTTCCTTATATAGAAAAGGGAAAAAAGCCTCTTTTAACCGGGGCTACACTGCAGCATTTTGCCTCTGTTCATGAACGGATATTATTAGGAAAGCGTCTTTATTCCTTACTTTTTCATAAAGAACAAGTTTTAAATGGTGTGTTACATTGGGCTAAAAAGAATAAGCATACAGGTTCAAGAGCCGATTATTGGAAGCACCTCTTTCATCCTGTCAATGAGTCATTACCAGGAACCGTGTATAAACGAAGAACTAAAAAATGTGAGCTAAAAAAAGGTGCACATCGTATATACAGTCCACCATTAAAATTTGCTTGGGAAAACAGAAAGCATGATAAAGCCGAAGGTGAAGATTGGTTTCATGACTATACAATCATCGACTATTTAAAAGAAGAAACATATTCGGGTGGGGATATTTATGATGAATATTGTAAAACGATTGAAAAAATTGAACTTGCCATCATCGCCAAAAAAGCCTTTTTTCTCAGAAAGGAATAATGTTGCTTTAATTGCTACAGTACTTTTTGCCTCTTTACTTGGAACATACTTAGATTTGATTTTTGTTCATAACGGATTTTACACCTTCCCGAAACGATTATTCCCGCAAACCTTTTCGATTAATATTTTGTTTACACTCGTTATCCTTCCTCTTATAACCGCTTTATTTTTAATGTTGATGGGAAAATCCTGCTATTTTGTCCGTGCTATCTTGTTATACTTGATCGGTGTGCTCGCCTATTTTATCGAACAAATAGCTGAAAATATTGGCGTATTTGAACATGCCCCTAAATGGAACCATTTGTATTCACTTTTTGGATATATTTTTTTCTTCTACATGATGTGGAAATTTTATCGTTTGTTAGTAAATGTAGATAAACACCAATACTAGAAGTATTTAAAAAATAGGACCAATTCAGTCTACAACTGAAGGGTTGCTCCTTTTTTTCATGATTTGCGGATTTCTTTCATAAACTTGCGGATTCTCCCCTCAATAACAACATAAAACCTTACCCCTAAGCTAACTTAGAGATAAGGTTGGTTTTACGAGTCGGTTTTCATATATTCAGAAAGCAAATTCGGTAAATAGTCGTATGTGATGAAATCATTCGGATAGTCGAATGGAAATTCTTCTTCTTCCACAAGCTCTTGGAGAACTTCGTTTAATGCTTGCATGTAAAAAGAATATAAAAACTCATAGCTGAATGGCTCTTTTGGGACGTCGTTTTCCGCACAGACCGTTGGGTTACAATAGTTTAAATACGTACGGCACGGTATCGGACGTACTTCATACGCTTTACATAAGTTTGTTTTCGTATCTAAAAATGGACATGGCAATTGTTTCTGTATATACGTTTCTTTAAACGCTCGATCATCTCGAAAATCAATCGCGCACGCACCTTGAATCTGCTCTTTATATTGAGTGAAATAGTTGTCTAAATGCTTATAAATATTTACTCGTTGTTCTTCTGGCAAACTGTTTATATATTCTACCATCAGCTTCGCTTCCCCGCGGGTTACGATTATCGGAAAATAACAGCAATGCGCACAACCTTTTAAACAGCTTGGTTTAATAGTGGCTTTCTGTTCAATTTTCTCAATCTCTTCATCCACTACGGATAATAGCCCTTTCCGTTTGTTCATGGTATAATAAAAAAACGTCGAACCCAATAATATCAAGGGTTTTAGACGTTTTAATCATTTTTTGTTAGTATGGTTAAATTGTCTTTCACGCAAATAAACGACAAATCTCGACAATAACAAGCTGCAAGTTTACTATATTTTCAAATAAATAGATTAGGACGGTGAACAGCTATGCCCTCTCTTTCAAGAGAACGTCTACAACATGAGCAGCGATTGGAGCAACATTTAAAAGAAATGCCTTTTTATGTTGTGGAGTATGTACGGGCCAAAAAACGTGCCCATCTATCCCCTTCTACACTATTGGGCTATGTACATGACTTTAAAATCTTTTTTGAATGGCTGCAATCTGAAGGTATTGTACAAGTTGATAGCATAAAAGATATATCACTCGAAACGCTCGAAAAGCTGAAAAAGAAAGATGTTGAGTTCTTTATCGATTACTTGTACGACTCCCCTTTTGAATATCGAAAAGGTGTTATGAAGAAAAGAAGCCATGATCGTGTTATTAGAAACATTAATGCCCTTAAATCTTTATTTAACTATTTGACACAAGAAACGGAGAATGATGAAGGTGAATGTTATTTCTATCGGAATGTATTCTCGAAGATAAAGACTTTTAAAAAGAAAGTGTCGAAGAGTAGCCGAGCCAAAAAGATTAGCAGCGTGATTCTTACTCTGAAAGAGATCGATGAATTTATTCAATTCTTAGAGTGTGAATATGAGCAAACTCTCTCCTCTCGCCAGAAGTCCCGCTTCATGCGTGACAAAGAACGCGATATAGCCATTATAGCGTTAGCCTTTGGTACAGGGCTACGTGTCACTGAATTGGCGAACATTACGATAGAAGACGTGGACTTCCACAAAATGCAGATTGACGTGATTCGTAAAGGCGATAAGGCCGATACCATCTTAGCAACCGAATGGTCCCTTCATTATTTAAAGCAGTACCTATCCATTCGTAAGGAACGGTATAAAGCTCCAGGCGACCAACAATACGTCTTTTTAACCAAGTATGACGGAAATGCTAGCCCTATCTCTGTACGGACGATTCAGGAAAATGTAAAGAAATATACAAAAGCGTTTAATGACGGAAAAGCTATAAGCCCACATAAGCTGCGTCATTCCTTTGAGAGTGAGTGGTTGCGTTCTGGTGGTAATCTTGTATTGTTACGAGATCAGCTTGGTCATAATTCGATTGAAACAACCTCTTTATATACAAACTTAACAAATGAAGATGCACGAAAAGTAATCGACAGAATGGAAAATAAATTGGAAAAGTAAACTTAAACTTGGTAAACAATAATTAAACAGAACCAATCTTAAGATCCCATGAATACAAAAAAATCAACATTCTTGGGGTCTTTTAGATTTGGGGGCGGTGTTTGTCAATATAGTTGTCGCATTTAGTTACTTTAGTATTTTAATAAATGCCATCAATCCCCAAGTTCAGTCAAGGCTACCGCGCTGCGCTTGCTGGCCTAGTGATTTGAATGGAAAGGAAAAGCGTGCTTTCGGTTCAATTCACTAGGGAAATAGGGAATATTATGGTTTCCTCAATGCTTCGGTTTTCTCCTCGTCACGCATTGGATTGAGCGCTACTTGTTTATTCGGTGTCCAATTTCTTGTGCCTCGAGTCCAACGCTCTGGATGCTTTGCCTTCGCTGCTTCGTATACGTTTTTTCGCTTTTCCAATATGGCTACGTGTTCCCCCGAATGACACTGTACAGGAGTCACAAAATTTAGCCCACTATGTAGGTGAATCTCGTTGTACCAATGGACAGATTGCCGTGCCCATTTTCTTGCTTCTTCGAGTGATGCAAAGCCTTTGTGTGGAAAATCCGGTCTATATTTGAGTGTCCGAAACATTACTTCTGAGTAGGGATTATCGTTACTCACACGT
>NZ_JAKZKS010000045.1 GCF_022808615.1 Bacillus sp. FJAT-47783 | reverse complement strand
CATTTAAATGTCCCTGTCTTATTCGGAACGACGAAGAATGCTGTTTATAATCAGTTGTTCGCTGCTTTAATCGCCTATGTCCTTCTAAAATGGCTATATGATCAAACAGCCAAACGAAAAGTATTCACCTCTTTATCTTTTATTACATTTAAACGAAAACTGCTGACAGGAGAGCTTCCGATTGATTGGTTTTCGGAAATGATGACATTTCTAAAAAGCTACTCAACTTTTTATAGGATAAGTCTGCCTAAATTTGGATAATCAACACGCATGGGCTGATTTATAAGGATACGAATGTATGCCTTAGAATCAGTCATTAAAAATTTTGTAAACATTTTTGTTGGAACGATTATAATAAAAGCTAAGATTTGATAATAGGAAATAGAATATTTTTTTTACAGCAATCTCCCTTTCCATTTTAAGTAAAGGGTGCTAGAATAATTAATTGTAATAATGTAGGCCATCTTGTGTATAAATTTTAGTGCAATGGCTTCTTACCTAGAGTATCTTTAGGAATCGTAGAATCGTATACTTAGCCCGTGTCATTATGAAAGTATCTTGATGGGTGCATTAATCATCTATACATGAATAAAACGAGTAAGAATTTAGATATCTATATTATTCTCCCATATATCTAGATTTTTTCTATGAAAGGAGAGATAGGGTTTGAAGACAGTCAAAAAAGCTATTATTCCAGCTGCGGGGCTTGGAACACGGTTTTTACCAGCTACAAAAGCAATGCCAAAAGAGATGCTTCCAATTGTTGATAAACCCACAATTCAATATATTGTTGAAGAAGCTATCGCTTCTGGTATAGAAGATATTATTATTGTAACAGGAAAAGGTAAACGTGCTATTGAAGATCATTTTGACCACTCATTTGAGCTTGAGCACAATTTAATGGAAAAAGAAAAGTTTGATTTACTTGAGAAAGTCCGTAAACCATCACAAGTTGATATTCATTACATTCGACAAAAAGAACCGAAAGGACTTGGGCATGCTGTATGGAGTGCCCGTAAGTTTATAGGTGATGAGCCATTTGCGGTTCTGCTCGGAGATGATATTGTCCAGTCTGAAAAACCTTGTTTACGTCAATTAATTGATGAATATGAGAAAACTCAAGCTTCTGTTATTGGTGTTCAAGAAGTGCCAGAGAGCGAGACACATCGTTATGGTATTATTGACCCGGTAGAACAAAATGGCCGCCTATACCAAGTGAGTCATTTCGTTGAAAAACCAAAGCAAGGAACAGCACCATCTAATTTGGCTATTATGGGTCGCTACGTCTTAAACCCTGAAATTTTTAAGTTCCTTGAAGAACAAAAAATCGGAGCTGGTGGAGAAGTACAACTCACAGATGCTATTCAGCATTTAAACGAAATTCAACGCGTGTTTGCTTATAATTTCGAAGGAAAACGTTATGATGTGGGCGAAAAACTAGGATTTATAAAGACTACAATTGAGATTGCGATGCAAAACCATGAGTTGAAAAATCAACTCATTCCTTTTATGGATGCATTACTAGTTGGAGAAAAAGAAAAAAGTTAACGAAATATACAGTCGGATTTATATATCTATGTATAGAATTTTAATTAAAAGAGATGGAAGATGCCCCCGTGTGAAATTAATTGGGGCATTTTTTTAAATATAGAAAATATGTAACGAGAAAAATCACATACTAAAGGAAGGAACCCCTTTTTGGAAAAAATATTACATAGTTAAATGAAATTTTAATCGGATTGTAACGTTACATTTAATAAATGAAAGATTAAGCTAAATGTTAGAGTTCGTCCTTCGTCCAGTTTAAATTTGGCAAGAGATATACATCGATATGGTTTTTAAAGGAGAGCACCTTATGGAAAAATTAGTAAGTGTTGTGATGAGTACATATAACGAAAGTGAAAAAGAAATTAAGCAAGCAATAGATTCGATATTAAACCAAACCTATACTCATTTTGAGTTTGTCATCATCTTAGATAACCCTGAAAATGCTGAAATTTTGAAATTGCTTACAGAATACGAAAAAGTAGATCAGAGAATTAATTTAATTTTCAATGAAGAAAATATCGGTTTAGCAATGAGCTTAAACAAAGGAATTCAGCTTTCGAAAGGGGAAATTATTGCCCGAATGGATGCAGATGACATATCTGATAAAGACCGAATTAAAAGACAGATGGACTATTTATTCAGAAACGATTTAGATATGGTTTCGAGCAGCTGTATGTATATAAATGAAGCGGATGAAGTAATAGGAAGTAACCAGAATGTATTTACTCAACCGCATCAAGTAAATAAAATACTCCCGCTTATCAACATCATCGTTCATCCATCCGTTATTATAAAAAAGGCCGTTATAGACGATGTCGGCGGATATAGAAACTTTAAAGTAGCACAAGATTATGATTTATGGTTAAGATTGGTCACGGCTCATTATAAAATTGGAATTATTAATGAACCGCTCATCTCTTATCGTATTCGGAAAGAAAGCAATTCGCGAAAAGATAAATACAAACAATTTTTAATTGATAAATATCAAAAACAATTGTATAAACAACGGCTTGAAAAAGGTACAGACGATTTTTCGGTAGAAAACTTAGAGGAATTTATGAAGGCTCATGGCTATTATGACGGTAAGAACAGAAACACATTTAATCTTGCCTATGAAACATTCCAAAATGCCATGGAACTATTAAGAAAAGGAAACGTAATGATTGGCATCAAGCAATTATTTAAAGCAAACACGAAACACAAGTATATTCTTGAATTAACAAAGAGGTTTATTTTGTTCAATATGATGAAGAAATTTTTTCGTTTTAATCGTTAAAGAGTTATTGATTTTGTTGAAAAAATGATATAGTGGTATTTGTCGGAAATGGTTATTGAATACGGAATAATCACGATTCCAGTAAATAAAGATATGGCTGTTCTTCAGCTTCTCTAAGGAAGTGTCACCAAGTATTATGAGTAAATTAATTAATTTCTTTTTATCGAGAAAAAACTTTATTTTTTATACACTGCTTAAAGTGTTAATTATGGTGCTAGGATTAATAACAAACATCATTATAGTAAGAAAGTTATCTGTACATGATTTCGGTGTGTACTCTGTGGCGTTTATGTTGATTGGTCTAGCAACAACATTTGGTTTTAGCTGGAGCTCTTCATCGATTCTTTTTTTTGGAAGTAAGGAAAAGGTAAAATATGGGTCGATCAATAAAACGTTTTGGGCGCGAAACGTCATTATATTCTTTAGTTTAATCATTGTTTCGCTCATTTTTATTATTTTTCAAAGTGCCATTAACAACTATATTGGCATGGATTTAGCGTTATTAATATTAGTTTGGCTTTTTATAAGTGTCAGTGAAGACTTCCTAAGTAATTACTTTTTAGCGATAAAAAAACAAATTTTTTCCGCTATGTTATCGGTGACAGCAAAGGTCCTTTTTTTAAGCACCATTTTATTTATGTCATTTGATGTGAAAACACTCATCATTATCAATATTTTTAGTCATGCGACAGTTCTTTTATATATATTAACGATAAATAAAAAAGATATCGGAAAATTTGAGTTCGATAAAGACTGGTTTAAGCAAGTATTAAATTTTTCCCTTTGGCAATTGTTTGGCTATTCAGGACTGTACTTAATCAATTTTGGCGATACAGCTGTTATTAAACATTTTATGACGAATGAAGATGTGGGGATGTACAATGCTGCTTATCAACTGTTTACAGCTGTATCTGGATTTGCAGGTGTCATCTCCTCTTACTATGCATCAAGCATTTCTATGTACTTTACAAAAAATGATACCCTAAATATAAAACGGTTCTTTCACAAAGAAAGATATATTATATTTGGTTTAAGTACATTGGCACACATCATTGTAATGATATTTTCAAAACCGATTATTGTGTTGTTTTATGGTGAAAGATATACGGATGCGGTCATCATCTTCAATGCTCTAATGATTGGAAGTATTTTTAGATATCTTTCCGTTTTTTATATGCTTTATTTTAATACGAATAATAAACATAAATTACAACAGCTTATTAACATTATTAGAGCTGTATTAAATATTGGTTTAAATATTATCCTTATCCAATATTTTGGACTTCTTGGTCCAGCGATTGCAACAACGATAGCTATTATTTTAACGACTGGATATTCTGCTTTTTATTGTGAAAAGCGCATTAAAGCGATAGTCTGTGAAAGTAGACATGAAAAATTAGCTTAAAAAACATTGGTTACTTAGTCTAGAGGTGAATTTATGATTCAGCAAGTAAAAAAAATTTTGAAAAATAATGACCAAATAGCGAATTCCTATTATCAATTAAAAGAGCTCTACTATAAATATTTGATTACCGATACAATTTTAATAAAGAAGAAGTTCAAGAAAAAACTAGGAAGAGACGTGAATTTAACAAACCCGGTGAAATTTAATGATAAAATTCAATGGTTAAAATTACATTGGTATGATCCACTCGCTACAAAATGCGCTGATAAGTATGAAGTAAGAGAATTTGTAGAAGAGAGAGCTGGTAAAGAGTTATTAAATGAACTATACGGCGTATATGAATCGGTCAATGAAATTCATATTGATGCGCTACCAGAATCTTTTGTCTTAAAAGCGAGTCATGGATCAGGGTGGAACATCATTTGCAAAAATAAAAACGAGATGGATTGGGATTTAGAATTTAAGAAAATGAGAAGGTGGCTCAATACGAATTTTTATCTATATGGACGTGAATGGGTATATCGGGATTTAAAGCCGCGCATTATATGTGAGCGGTTTTTGTCAGATGAAAACGGTGAACCGCCAAAAGACTATAAAATCTTTTGTTTTAACGGTGAACCTAAATTAATTCAAGTGGACTTCGATCGATTTACTTCGCACGGACGAAATTTTTATGACTTAAATTGGGCGTTTCAAGATATAGAAATTATCTATCCAAACAACCGTGACGTAAAAGTACCTAAACCAGCTTGTTTAGAACAAATGCTCGAATTAAGTAGGAAATTATCGAAAGACTTTCCACATGTGAGAGTCGACTTTTATGTCGTTCAAGGCAGAATTGTTTTTGGAGAGTTAACGTTCTTTCATGAAAGTGGCTACGGACAATTCAGACCAGAGGAATTTGAAACAGAAATGGGAAGTTGGTTAACACTTCCAGAAAAATCGTTATAAGGAGAGGTAATATGGATTATTTATCAAATAGTAAAATTCTCATTACGGGATCTTCCGGTTTTATTGGTTTTCATTTATCCAATGCCTTACTAAGCGAAGGATGTCAAGTTGTCGGAATCGATAATATGAATGATTACTATGACGTTTCCTTGAAGGAAGAACGGCTAAGACGGTTAAACAAAAAGGATCAGTTTACTTTTTATAAAATAGATTTAAAAGACAAACAAGCTATAGACAAGTTGTTTCATGAGCATACATTCGATTTCGTCATTCATTTAGCAGCCCAAGCAGGAGTACGTTATAGTATTGATAACCCTTATGCTTATGTCGATTCTAATTTAATGGGCTTTATGAACATGTTAGAAGCTTGTCGATATCATCCAGTGAAGCATTTCATCTATGCTTCTTCAAGTTCAGTGTATGGTGGTAATAAAGTGGTACCATTTTCAACCAATCACCACGTCGATCATCCGGTTAGTTTATATGCTGCAACGAAGAAATCAAATGAATTAATGGCTCATACGTATAGCCACCTTTATGGAATTCCGACAACGGGATTAAGGTTCTTTACCGTTTATGGACCTTGGGGACGACCGGATATGGCTTACTTCTCGTTTACAAAACGTATCGTAGAAGGAAAAGCGATTAAAGTGTTTAATCACGGTAAAATGGAAAGGGACTTTACGTACATTGATGATATTGTAGAAGGGATTGTGAAGCTTATCCCAGTTATTCCTCAACCGAATGAATCGTGGGATGAGACTGAAGGGGATATTAGTAGTAGTTTTGCTCCATATAAAATTTATAACATTGGTAATAACCAACCTGTTCAATTAGAAAAATTTATCTCTGTCTTAGAAGAAAAAATTGGTAAACGAGCCGAAAAAGAATATTTACCAATGCAACCTGGAGATGTCTTTAAAACGTATGCAGATATTTCAGGTTTAGAAAAAGATATCGGATTTAAACCGAATACGGGTATTGAAGAAGGACTTGAGCAGTTTGTAAACTGGTATTGTGAATACTATCGTGTCTAAAAAATGAAGGGAGCAGGAAATGATGCATAAAATTGCAGTAGTTGGTACTGGCTATGTAGGATTGGTGACAGGTGCTTGTATTTCAGACTTTGGTTTAAATGTTTTGTGTGTAGATATCGATGAAGAGAAGGTTGAGAAATTACGCAAAGGAATTATTCCGATTTATGAGCCTGGTTTACAACCAATTGTTGAAAGAAATGCTTATTATAAACGATTAGAATTTACAACAGATATTCAACATGCTGTATCAGAGTATGACGTTATTTTTATAGCGGTTGGTACACCGCCAGCAGAAGATGGAAGTGCAGACTTAAAATACGTAGAAGCTGTTGCGCGTGATATAGGGAAATATATGAATGGGTATAAAGTGATTGTGGATAAAAGTACTGTTCCAATTGGTACCGGTCAAAAGGTGAAAGGTTGGGTGCAAGATGAACTGGAAAAAAGAGGTGTAAACCATGAGTTTGATGTTGTATCAAACCCAGAATTTTTACGGGAAGGTTCAGCTGTTCATGACTTTACTCATCCAGACCGTGTCGTAATCGGAGCGGAATCGGAAAAAGCGATGTCCATTATGAAAGAAGTGTATCGCGTATTGTATTTAAATGAAACGCCATTTATTGAAACGAATATTGAAACAGCGGAAATGATTAAATATGCGGCTAATGCTTTCTTAGCAATGAAAATTACGTTTATTAACGAAGTAGCGAATTTATGTGAAAAAGTAGGGGCGAATGTTCAAGATGTCGCCAAAGCAATGGGGCGCGACGGTCGGATTAGTCCGAAGTTTTTACACCCTGGACCAGGCTATGGAGGAAGTTGTTTCCCGAAAGACACTTCAGCATTAGCGGAAATTGGGAAACAATTCGACTCACCAATGACTTTAATTGAAACGACTGTGAAAGCGAATGAACGACAAAAGATAATAATGGCAGAGAAAATTGAACAGGAATTGGGGGGACTTGAAGGGAAGCAACTGGCCATTTTAGGGTTATCGTTTAAACCGAATACCGATGACATGCGAGAAGCTCCTTCCATCACTATTTTGAATGAACTTGCAAAAAAAGGAGCAACCTTTAAAGTGTATGATCCAATCGCCTATAAAGAAGCGAAATGGCGCTTGGAAAATATAAATGATAAAATCACCTATTGTGAAAATGAATATGAAACGATGAAAGATAGCGATGCCTTAGTCATCATTACGGAGTGGAATCAATTTAGAAATCTACATTTAGATCAAGTAAAACAACTATTAAAACAACCTTATTTCTTTGACCTTCGCAACATTTATAGAAGAGAAGCGATGGAAGTACAAGGATTTAAATATGTTGGAGTTGGACAATAAAAAATGAATGGGCTGTTGAGATACTCGACAGCCCATATTGTATTTATATTTGGATCGCTAAATCTACACCTGTATTTTATCGATCCCACATTCGGCAGGTGCCAAATTAAGAAATTTTGTTTTTTTAAAGAGAAATGTTCCCTCCCCATCGAAAAATATCACTAATGAATGATTGTGGGGGAATGATTCCGATGACACAGACGGACCAAATTTTTACACTTTCGGCTGGACCATCTCAATTGATTTCTGCTATTTGTGATGAGATAGGATTTGAAAAAATTATAAATGAACAGCTTGAATGGGACAAGAACCGCTGTCATTTATCACCTGGCACCCGCTTGAAAGCGCTGGTCATCAACATCCTGTGTGATCGTCAAC
>NZ_JAKZKS010000044.1 GCF_022808615.1 Bacillus sp. FJAT-47783 | reverse complement strand
GCTCAAATCCATTCCCATCTGGTAACATGACATCTAGAACGATAAAGTCAAAAGAATACACCTCAATCTGTTGCAGCGCTTCTTTTGCTGTAAAGGCTGTTTTTATTGAAGCGTACCCCTCTTTTATTAATATTTTTTCCATCATTTTCACAATAGATGTTTCATCATCAACAAGTAAAATATTCATAATTTTTACCATTTCACCCCCTCACCATCCTACCACAGCTACCTTACAAATACCTTAACAAATGAATATGAATAGTTAGCAAATTGTAAGGTTTTCGTATACTTTCCCGTAAGGAGCATTCATTAATGTAGAAAAGAGAAATAATGAAACTGGAGGAGTAGAGATGGAAATAAAAAGGTGTTTATTTACTTTTCTTCTTTTAATTGGAGCAAACATGTTCGTTTCCTCTTTCATCTGGTTTTCTCAAGTCGCTTATGAACCGATTATTCGTATAGCAGGCATTGGTTTTCTTCTCATTGGTATTCACTGCATTAAACAATATAAATCTACAAATGAGGGAGAAGTTTCATGATAAAGAGAATAAAAGCCGTTGATGCCTTACGTGGTTTGAGTTTGTTTGGCATATTACTAGCCAATATGTTGATTTTTCAATATGGAATTTATGGAAAGGATGAAATATCATTTTATTCCCCATCTCGAATTGACGAACTAACTCATAAAGGCTTATCCATTTTTGTTGAATCGAGTTTTATGCCCATCTTTGCCTTTTTGTTCGGGTATGGAATTATCAAAATGAAAGAAAGCCTTGAAGATAAAGGGTTAAAAGTAAAACGACATTTAATCCGACGCTTTTTATTTTTGTTGTTGTTAGGGGGACTGCACAGCGCATTTCTATGGGAAGGTGACATTTTATTTTTCTATGGAATGACAGGATTTCTTCTACTAGTATTTATCAATCGAAAGAAAAAAACGCTTATAATATGGGCGTTAATTACGCTTTCCCTTACTGGAGTATTAGGATATGGAAGTGGAGATTTTACTTCGACTCATGAAGAAAAAGCGGCCATGAATGAATATCTAGAAAAGACATTCGAGATTTATGGAAGTGGTACATTTACTGAAATTATGGAGCATCGTAAAGAAGATCCCCTACCGCTACCTAATGAGATGATTTTCATTCTTCTTCTCATGTCTCCAATTGTAACATTACCGATGTTTTTATTTGGAATGGTCGCTGCAAAAGCAAAATGGTTCCATAACTTAAAAGAAAAACGTTCGTTTAGGATGAAACGAGCTACTGTATTGTTAATACTTGGCCTAACATTAAAAACCATAAAGTTTGTAATTCCAGATTCGGATTTAGCGGGAGTCGGTTATGCATTAGGAGGTCCAATTCTTGCTTTTGGATATATCTTCACATTTTCGTTGTTGCTCAGCAAAGAACAATCTCTTATCATTAAAGGGTTTGAAAGTGTCGGTCGTTTGTCACTAACCAATTATCTTCTTCAAACGGTCATATGTGTCACGATCTTTTACGGATATGGCTTTGGGTTATTTGGAAAACTAGGTGTTCTAGCAGGAGTTGGTTTAGCCGTTGTCATATTTAGCTTTCAATGGTTGGGGAGTCTGCTCTATTTAAAAATATTTAAAACAGGACCTATAGAGAAAATACTCCGTATGTGGACGTACCTCTCATGGAGTGGAAAAGCAAAATTGAAAACTCAACAAGTGACAACAAGTGAAACACTTCACCAACATGTATAGACAGGCACAATAATTGCCAAGTTATTGTACTTATCGAAAAAAGCTTCCTACCCTCCTATGTTTGAAACAACTTGGAAACAGGCAAGTTTGATGACTTCAAATTCAAATAATTAATAGGGTGAATGCATAATGCTTGAACTAAAAGAAATATTAAAAGATTGGGAAGAGAAGTTGGATAAGGATGAATGGTATTTTAGAAATTCCTTTGAAAAATTAACTGAGGGTATGAGTAGTCAAGATGCTTTTAATTACATTCCAACAGTTGTTAATGAGTTGCTACAATTAAAAACTACCTTTTTAATAGGCGAAGTCTTAGACTTACTTCATATTCTTTATTCAAAAGCAGACACTACAGAAATTCATACCGAGTTAAGAGAAAAGATATGTAAAATTGAACGATTGGTAGCTGAATATGGAGACGAATATTCTAGAAATTCACTTTTCGAACTCAAAAAAGCGATAAGAATAAATTAAAAAAACCTATGGAATCAGATTAACCGATCCGATTCCATAGGTTTTTTATTGATAACAGCCTGTCCCCCGCTATGTAAACACTTTATTGTACTGAGGTGCAGGCAGCAAATTCGGAAAAATTCTTCTCTCAAGCTTTTTCATAGTTAATTAAACGTTTGTTTAAGACTAATCCCCTTTTGGAAACGATTGATTCTCCTTGTTTCATCAGAATCAATTCAGAGGTTAGAATCGAAATTTGCGAAAGAAGCAGATTTCAATTATCAACATATATACAAAATATGAATTCCTAACACAAAAAGTTACTTACAAAAAAATGACTCATCACCATAACTTGAGGTTGTTTATGTGAAAATTAATATTTTTCCATGTACAGATGTAAAAGAAGCGAAAACTCTAGTATCGTAATCGTTGTCTAGACAAACCACAATAGGAGTTTTCGCTTTGTACAACCAGTTTATAAATTACGCAAACACCTTGAATTAAACTCTCAGGACAATATGGGTCATCTAAAATAGATTTTACTCGCTCATCTTCCTTAGAAATATATAGCCTCATTGCGATATAATCATGTATTTATCTCTTACAATTTTCTTGCATCTATCTATTCAAATTCTTTTCTTATTTTTTTGTAATCCTCAACAAAAGATAAAAATGAGCTTTCTTCTGAAAAGAATAATTGATTATTGATAATGTATTCTCCAAATTCCAAAAACCCATCTTTCACCAATTCATTGTATACTTTTTTCGGAACTACTTTTGATATCACTTCACAACTTTCATCTAGTTTCTTTCTCGCGAAAACATAACCATCGTTTACTAATGATAATTCGACTTCATAGAGAGAATCTAACAATGCGATTCTATAATCTTTTTCATTAGGAGCTAATATAGGTTCAATTAATGTTTGCCATGTAAATAAAAGGTCTGTTGTTTCCATGCTTTTAGATAAAATAACTTCAGAGTCGACAGTTAAGCTGATTGCTCCTTCTAAATAATCATAATCATTTTCATGCAATGTATGATTTACTAACTCTATTGAGTCAGTATTAGTAATGGGTAAAAATAAAGGTTCATTTTCATCTGAACTTATATCTCTTATGAAAGTTTCTATCCTGTTCATCTTAACACCCCTATTAAACTGGATATGCTGATTTCACATAACCATCTTTTCCTATGTGTATTTTGTGCTTGATACCATTTATAGCCTTGTAAACATCACAAAATTTTCCACTTTCAATGCGTTCCCAATTTTAGTTTTGTTACTATTATAGTATTATTAGTTACAAAATTCTTTACATCATTAACACTTAATTTTGGAATCTAACATCGATTTTCCACCTTTTCCAGTCCAATAATCGGATGATGGTTTTGGAAAACATGTTGCATTTTATCTTTTGTAAACTAAACATTTTTCCCGCCGTCTTTTGTTTGAAAAACTCTTAAAGTTTATAGTAGTCTCATATCGTAGACGAAACCATCTTTGAACGTTTAAAAAACGATTTAAATCCAGAAATTCAAAAAGAATCATCGACGTATATCGGAATTAATATCGTAAAAGAAGAACAGCTCGAAAAAGCAAATGATCTATTTAAAGAAGCGAACTTCCATAATAATCTTTCACACGATTCACGTCTTGAAATGAGTAACAGTCAGAAAAGGAACATGGGACTCATCATGTTTATCGTCGGATTTTTAGGACTAACCTTCCTCATAACATCCGGCTGTATTCTTTACTTTAAACAAATGGGCGAAAGCGAAGACGAAAAGCCGAACTACACCATTTTACGAAAACTCGGCTTTACCGAAGGAGATTTACTAAAAGGCATTCGCGCCAAGCAACTCTTTAACTTTGGCATTCCTTTAGTCATAGGGCTACTTCACAGCTATTTCGCCGTCCAATCAGGCTGGTTTTTATTTGGAACAGAGCTATGGGTACCGATGCTAATGGTTATGGTACTTTATACCATTTTATATTCTATCTTCGGAATGCTTTCAGTAATGTATTATCGGAAGGTAATTAGAGGGGCGATTTGATAAAGTGAAACTTCATTCAGTGGGGGTTTTTTTCATCCCCCACTGAATGTTAGTCCTTACGGGATGACCTAAAGGCCCTTGAACCAATCGGACCTTTACGGGCAATTGTCCCCCACCCATCTTCTTTGTTTTACTACAGAATCTTGAGGTGGGGGTCTTACTGCCCGTTAAGAGTGAGCTAAAGATAGAAAAGTTCTAGGTTCAACGTACCTAGAGCTTTTTTTACGATTTCAATAGCAAATTTCACCATGAAAAGAACCTATTTAAGTAGACTTATTCATTCGCTTCAACTCCAGCTTTACCTTACGATAACATAGGCTACTTTTATACAAGAATTTTTATATCTTTGTTGTGAAGATTAGAAATAAATTCCTCAATCTCTACTAGAATCATTTAAAATAAAAATAAGAAGTTTTTTATGATGACCGATAATAGAATACCGAGGTATGAAGTCCATGAGCAAAAAACAGAAAAATAAAACACCATTAATCAAGCATATTCTAGAACACAAAGAGTGGGAAAAACTAGATAGAACACGATCGATCCTTACACTTTTACAAAACCAAGAAAAAATTAGAAAAAATCCGCAGTTTTATTATAATGCGAAAAAAGATGAAAAAGATAAAGCATCCTATTATAAAAACATTATGGGAAAAGAAGTAACCGGCATTGAATTATTTTACCGATATCATCACTTGATTAAACACTCTCATAAAAATCAATTACCTTATTTTTTAAGTAAAGATTATTTTTTATATACTTTTGTTGATTTGCAGCCAGATGGTACGGTCAAAAGCATTTATTCAAATGAAGAATACAATCCTAGCCAAATTATTCATGAAGACTATGAAAAAATAAAAAAAAGATATGAAAAGTTTCATAGTCTTTCTGAAATCGATGCCCATTCTGAAGCTAGATTATTAAAAAAGATGAGAACAATCGACAAATATCTCAAGTTTAATACTGAACATATTGTTCCCCAATCTTGGTTTCATGCTCGAGAACCAATGAAAGGGGATTTACATCATTTGTTTATTTGCCTACCGAAGTGTAATGTAAAAAGATCCAATTTTCATTACCATGATTTTACCTTTTACGAGCCTGAATCGCCTAAAGAAAAAATCCGAAACGCATGTGGTGTCGTGAAAGATGGTTATTTTGAACCAGAACATGGAAAGGGAAGCGTCGCTCGAGCGATGATGTATTTTTTATTACGATATCCGAATGCCATTAAAAAAAGTCATTTAAAACGAATAAACCTTTCGTTATTAATTAACTGGCATCACGCCTTTCCTGTTACTATTTATGAGTTGCATCGCAACCAAGCGATTTATGAAATACAAGGAAATCGTAATCCCTTTATTGACTTTCAACATTTAATTGATAAGATTGAATTTCCATTTTTGTGATAACGGTACTTGACCTAACAACAATTCTTAGAGGGGATGTCCAAAAAGTAGTATTTACGCCCTAAAATCTAAAAAGTTGACCCAAAGAATGCTGTGAAATCAACACTCTTTGGGTCTTAATTTTGAAGTATCTTACTCTAATATGGACTTTTTAGACAGCCCCTCTGCATCAACGAAAATTCCTTCCTGTATGCTATTTAATTAAACGTTTGTTTAAACGTTGAACACCAGTAAAATCAATTTTTCCCCACTTAATTAAACGTTTGTTTAAAATCTATTTCCTTTTAGAGTATGTTCAAAAAGTACCCTCTTAACTTAATCTCAAGTTGCACATTAGCTATCCTAACTTCCAAATGTGGGAATGAAAGTAAAATAACTTAGAATGAGATTGCTTAAATGATTTTTAGTTATTTTCACTCTAAAAAAGGGCAGACGAATCACTAGGACATAAACAACTTTTTTAAGGATGTGGTCTGATCTTCGGCACTAAAATAGCCTAGATCAGCAACAAGATATTCCACTTTCAGATCACCTATTTGATTGATCTTTTCAATCAATGGGAGCAGCACATCGATGTCGGCGGTATCGGGTGGAAGAATGATCGACAACAGAACGACAGGCCCTGAAGGTGTAGGACAGACGATCGAATGTTTCCGATAGCCAATAAAGAACTTGTTTTGATTGGCTTTGGTTCGTTGTACCCCCACTTTCGCATCAGGATCCGAGTACGTCTTTTCACATGCACAAGTATCTTTATTCTCGCAGGAACAACGTTTCTTTTTGTATCCATTTACATGAGCGTAGACAGGTCGAGAATCAATACCTGCAAGGTTTGATTGTAAAAAGTTGTCCAACTTTAATGCTTGGCCTATAAGATCAAATAAGATCTCATAAAATAATTCTGGCGTAACGATCTTACGAAAGTGACTTAAACTACTGTGAGCAGGTACATCTTCTATGTTAGGAGTCCCAATGAAGTTACGCCAAGCCTGGTTTTTCGGTTCCATGAGTTGTCTGCATAGCTCTCGAAAAGACGTGATTTCGGGACGTGTAAAGTACAGATAATGCATCCGAAAATATGTCCTTGGATCCACGGGTGGACGCCCACCATTCTTATAAAGGGGGGTTATTTTGTTTACTACAACTCCATCATCCACATGGTCGATGTAATCAATGAGTTCCACATCAAAGCCGAGTGTGTTATAGTAATGGTATGGGATTAGTTCTAATTGTAATTCCATGAAAATGCACCTCGCAAATTGGTATTTTGGGTTGTTTGCCACTTCCATTTTACCATTTTTTGTAAAGGTGCATTTTTGTTTTTTTAGCGAATTAGGCACTTTTTGAACACGCTCTATTAGGGAAAACATTAACTTACTGTCAAGTTCTGTTGGGTATGAAGGTGAATACAAAGAATTAGAATTCAACGATAAAACGATATATTTTGCCAAAAACATCCATCAAGTAAATGACAATAAGAACAGTACATTTTATCGCTTTTTTTCTTATATTATAACAAAAAAAGTCACCAAGGTATTGAGTTTGTATATACAGTTGCTTTCACAAATGATAGCAGATCTTGTCAAATCGACTTAGAAAAGGCTCATCACCATAACTTGGGGTTGCTTATGTAAAAAACGAATATTTTTCCATATATGGATATGAAAAAAGCGAAAACTCTGGTATCGTAATCGTTGACGAGACAAATCACGATAGGAGTTTTCGCTATGTACAACCAGTTTATCAAATCTATTATGCCATTACCATCTTTTTTTGAGATTTCCATGCCTTCTGATGAAGAGCCCTCCGTTTTTCCGGTTCAAGCAGCACCTCAATGCATTCTTTGTCCTATTTGCTTGGGTAAAACCTATCGTCATGATAAAAAGCTTCGTCGCTTTCGTCATAGTTATGCTTGGCACATCGGCACGCTTTGGATTGAATTAGAAGTGCCTAGACAACGTTGCACAAATTGTGATTACACGTTTACCTATGATTATGATCTAGGACTTGTTCGCTCTTCCACTTTAGCTTATCGTCTTCAAATTGTTGATCATTGTCATGGACGAGCCATTTCAGATGTGGCTTGTGAATATGGACTACCGTACACAACGGTCGAACGTTGGTTTTATACATATGCACCTAAACAATTATCAGAAGAAGAGCCCTCTAGAATTTGTGTGGATGAGTTTGCTCTTCGCAAAGGACATACCTATGCGACAAGTGTGTTAAATGCCGACACAGGGCGTGTTTTAGCGATTGTTCCAGGACGAGACGAAGAAGCGATTCAATCGGCTCTTTCTTGTGTGAAAGGAACCATTCAACAGGCTGTGAGCGATTTAGCACCGGCCATGGCCAAAGCGATTCAATCCGTTTTTCCGTCTTCCATTCATGTGCTTGATCACTTTCATATTATTCAATTATTTACGGAGGCACTGAAAAGACGAAGACGCTATTTAAACGAAGCGAAAAAGCATCATAAGGTACGGTTTATTGAT
>NZ_JAKZKS010000043.1:10324-11779 GCF_022808615.1 Bacillus sp. FJAT-47783 | reverse complement strand
GTTTCAATCCCTCATAGTTAAGATAAAAACGCTAGCGAAAACAACCCGCAAACATGCGAGGGAAAAAGTTTCAATCCCTCATAGTTAAGATAAAAACTATGGAACTGACATTATGGCAGTCCAAACTCAAAAGTTTCAATCCCTCATAGTTAAGATAAAAACATTTTGGAACAAGTACGGCATTCAAATGAAATACGAGTTTCAATCCCTCATAGTTAAGATAAAAACCGCGCGTGTTTATAGCAGCAGCATATATATTATTTGGTTTCAATCCCTCATAGTTAAGATAAAAACAATTCAGTTGACACATATATTGAGAAGGCATTTCGGTTTCAATCCCTCATAGTTAAGATAAAAACAAGAATAAGCAACAATTTTGTAGGAATCTACAAAAGTTTCAATCCCTCATAGTTAAGATAAAAACGGAAATGGAGGATGTCCTGTTTGACATCCAAGAGAAAAGTTTCAATCCCTCATAGTTAAGATAAAAACGAAGAAGCGAGCTGAGGCTAGGAAAGTTCGTGTGGTGTTTCAATCCCTCATAGTTAAGATAAAAACTACCAACCGGTTTTAGAAAAGCTTAATCATCACATGTTTCAATCCCTCATAGTTAAGATAAAAACATCTTCTTACAAGCAAAATGCTCATTTTTTGCTTGGTTTCAATCCCTCATAGTTAAGATAAAAACCCAAAAAATCGCTTATGTTATAATTTCTACATTCTTTATTGAATTCCTTTTTATTTGTTTTTAAAAATGTGTCTTTTTGTTAAATTGGGTATTTTCTCTGTAACGCTTGGATTTTATCAATTTTCCTTTTGATTTCAAAAAGTCGTCGATCCCCTAGGATTTTGACGCTATTGGAGGTCGACGACTTTTTTACAAAATTTATTTATGCTTCTTAACTGTTTTATATTTTAGGATATTCGCGAAAACAGACATGTTCAAACACCCGCTTAGTTAAAATCGGAACCATCTTCTTGTATTTCTTCTGTTACTCTCCTTTTGGAAGTAGTGTAAATCATCACTTTATTCCCTCTAAAAACCTTTAAAAACGATATGATTACTTAAAGCAGCAGAAATAAATGAAGTAACGTATTCACTATCATTATCATGAAATTTATATTTTACTTGATTATATTCCCTTTTTTCTGTCTTACTTAAAGAAAACCTTCCCGTACCAAGAGGTGATATTAAAATCTTTGCCACCTTGTTCACTCCTTTACTTGGATATAAATCTCCATTCCTCATCGTTAAGATAAAAAATCTAATCACTTTTGTGTGTTCTGTTGATTATTGGAAGTTTCGATCCCTCACATTTAAACAAAAAAAGCTTGTATCTTAACATTCTACATTTTCCTTAAGTTCCTCTTTTCATGTTTCAAGAAATTTAGATTTCTTTGTTTAGGGAGTTGTTTTCTCCTAATCTCTTTTATTATCTTTGTTTTTCTTCCGTT
>NZ_JAKZKS010000043.1:0-10314 GCF_022808615.1 Bacillus sp. FJAT-47783 | reverse complement strand
CCGTTTTTAAAAAGTCTTTGATCCTTGGGGTTTTGGCGCTACTAGAGGTCGACGACAATTTTCTCCTTTTAAATGATGGTAATTCATTTTCGGGAAGTAACTTTGAAAGAAACGACCGGATTTCATAGGGAGTCCCTTAGAAATCCGGCGATTATTATTAGCGTTATTCGTTTAATAACTGTTTAATTGCTTGCACTTTCTCGAATTGTTTTTTCTTCTTCTTTTTTACATTCCAATCGCCTGTTTGCTGCCAAAATTCTTTTAATGCTAGGGCTGCGTCGATATTTCTCTGATTGATCACTTTGTCAAAGAGTTTATTTTTACTTTTTAACACATCTTCTTGGCGATTCTCTAGATGATTAATTTGATAAAGAAGGCGCTCTTTTTCATCCATTTGCGCAATTTTTTGTTCAATTTCTTTTTGAATCCGCTCTTGTTCTTGACGTCTTCTCTCTTCGACTAGTTTTGCCTTTCTTTGCGCAATTTCCATTTGACGTTTTTCTATAAACTGTTTTAACTTTGTATCTGTTACATCGTGAATTTCAGTAAAATACCCGTATCCTGATGATGTTTTAGACCCTATTCCGAATTCTCGTAAAGCGATTCCTGTCCATTGTGCCACCATCTCTAGTAATTCTTCCGTTTTATATTCACAAGGTGTTTTCACATATTTGTTCGTCGTTAAATAAATATCTGCTGAAGACACATGTACCGTTAAAAATGGGACAAGATTCAGTTTTTGAGTATCGGTTGCCGCATTTCTCTGCCCGTAATAATCCTTAAAGTGTGTCGTCAAAATATCTTGCTCAATCGATAAGTCTTTTATTAGAAAAATGTCATGAAATTGAATGATTCCTTTTCTATTTTGCGTTCCAAAAATTGTTGAGCCTAACACATCTTCCGCTAGATCTTCTTCATTTCCGTCACAAAAAGCATGAATATACCAGTTTCTCACAACCCCTTTCACACTTGATGCTGGAATAAATGGTACTCCATATACTGGATGGATCGTTAGCGACGTCTCGCGAACATGTCCGCCTCCTAACCCATGAACCAATCGTCCGATTGGCTTTCCTTCTAATAATTTGACGTATACTTGACTCGATAAATCGACAAACGCTTGTAAGCGTTGTTCCATCATTTTTTCTGATATGGATTTGACTTCGTGGCTTACGTTATAGTAAGGTTTTAGATTCTTCGTCTTATATTTCTTTTTGTAATTTTCTACTTTTTCAGTTTGATTGAAATGAATATGGTACCACAAATGCCCAATTGAATGTTTATTAGCAGGGGCAAACGCCTCTTTCGTATCTGCTGGATGAAAATGCATGACATCCACTCCTTTACTGTTTCGCAAAGCCATCAGCAAACTTGCGCATCCAGTTCAAAATAGCTAATGCCTCCATCGTTAATAAACGATAGTCTTGACTGTTTAACGAAATGACAACTTCTACAAACTCCTCCTCACTACCTTCAAAATAATGAGAAAATGTTTTTTTTAACCGTTCATGAAGTTGGTCATAAATGATGCGGTATTCATTCCCTTTTTGAAAACAAAAAGCAAGAGCTTGGCCAAAACCGTTTACTTGAATAAGGGAAGGTAGCTTTTTGACATACGACCGATATTGGTCAAAACTAACCTTTGTATTCTGTTTTGTTTCCTTTACTTTTTCAAAAGCAAATGACGCACGCCCGTCCTCTATTCCTACTCGACCAAACTTTTCTGTTGTCGTCATGACAATCCCCCTCTTACACCCAAATTTTCCGAAGCATTCCGCGACCTAATGTACTATTTCCCCCAAGCTGAAATACACTTGGAAAACGCTCTTCTTCAATTAAGAAACGTTCAACATCTTCTGCACTTTCCATCCCCTCAATACCGTCTCCACGCACTTTTCCGATATACATGAAACTATAAAAGATCGTCTCAGGCGGGACATTCTCTTCATACCATAGCGCTTGTTTATCAACTGTTCCAGACTCTGGATTGATCTTGATTCGAGCATTTACTTCTGTCGAAAGCTTAACAAAATCAGCGAAGTCATCATCTTCAAGAACGACGATTCGATCCGCTATATCGATTTGTAAATCTCCTTTCACGAGACTTTCAATTTGATTCGCTAACACTTTCGCTTCATTTGTCTCTTCAACTGTAAAAGAATACTCCTCTAACACGATACGATGATTTGCAACAACTAGTTTATTGGAAGAAACCGAGTTCGGTTCAGGTACAACGAACGTTTCTGTTCCTCTCTCATGTAAAATCAATTCATCATTAAATCGTTTTAATACTTGTGGACATGTAATCCACGCAAATATCCCTTTTATCGACTTTACCGGGAATAATAAAACTCTTGCATCAGAAAAAGCAACTGCGCTTGACTGTGTTTGATTTTCTTGACTTGATTGATTTGGCTTTGAACCAAATATGAGTTCGAATTGCTTCTCTTCCCCATCTTTTTCACATTTTGGCTCCATCGCATAGCGAATAGCCCCTTTTAATGTAGAACTTTCAATTTTCGGAAATCCTGTATGCTTTTCACGTTGAATTGGTAAATCGACTAATCCAATTTCACTTCCACTTCCAGCGTGAACAGATGTAATCGCATGTAGCAAAAACGGCTTTGAATTTGAAAACATTATTAATTCCTCCCTATTTATGGATGTTAACACTTGAAATAATGGCGAATCCAAATCCTTCATGAGCGCCTTCATCTGTAAAGTTCATTCCATTAGCCAATGACAAAACGTCATCAATTTGTGATTCTTCTAACCGAACATAAAAAACACTACCTGCTGGAACCATCGGTTTTCTATTTTTTGGTTTGTTATAAACAATATTCCAACCACCAAAAAGCTCTGCACGACCAACCGCTGACGTTAACAATTCAACTTTCACACCATTTGGTAATGTTATAAAGTTCCCATCATAATTGCTAGGTACTGAACCTTTTGCAAAAATAGTTGGTGATAAAAATACGATTCTAGCAATCCGTGTCTCTTGTAATTTCTTCTTTAATTTATCCAATTCAGAAGATGACCATAATGTAAATGACTCTTCAGCCTGTCGGACATACCATGGACGATTCTCGCCCCCTAATCTAGCAAACTTAACATTTGCAAAATCAGCCTCCGAGGAAGTATACACAACAAGTGACCCTTCTTCTTTAAACCGCCACTTTACCATCGAATAAAGCATTGAATTTTCCGACTTCCTCCTCTTGTAATCAAGCGCAATGCCAAGCTTATCTTCTCTTGCTAGTAAATCCGACCTTTTAATGAATTCTGTAATTGGTTTATTGCTTAAGACAGAATCTTTAAACGTGGATCGTTTGATAAAGTAGTCCGCTCCCCCTTTTGATTTTTCATTTCGATTCGAAAATAGACGCCAATTGGATGGGCGAGAAGATAAGTTAAGATCCTCTTGTAAGTTCAATGGATAAGCAATAACCTCTCCTCCTTCACCTTCCACGACTTGATAGTCATATGGAATGGGAAAGAGAAGATCTCCCTTGAGATTAAGACCCATATAATCGATGGAAAACTCACCAATTTCATCCGGTGTTCCCATCCACCGCCTAACTTCCTCGTCATTTCCTTTATTAAAATCAGTAAAGCTTGTATGTTCATGTATGTAGGCTGCTCTTAAGGCACCATAAATCGTATTCGGTCGCGGTGGAAACATTCCCGTCATTCTCGTATCTGTTCCAGTGACCGTTGTTTGATGATTTTTAAAGAAAAAAGTATCAACCGGTTTTATCTCGATCTTTTTCATGTGCTTGCTCCTCCCTTTCTTTTTTCTTTAAAAAGGTAAGCATTTTTAAAGTAAATAAAAATTCCATCGTTGACACGGAAGCATCATGAAGGTTTAGTAAATGATGAACATGTTCATCAACCTTTACACCTTTTCTTCCTTCTATTATTGAACGATTGAGTAACCGCCGTAGTTCAATTTCCAACATTTCTTTAGTCTCAACTTTATACTTATAGTCCCGAATCGAAATGAGCGGTAGAAATGCTTGGCTAAAATGATGGATAAAAGTAGCAGAAACATCATTTTGTAAAAGCGTTATGAGAGAATGGAGCATTTCCGTTGTCTTTTCTTCTCCTACTTTCCAAGGAAGCACCGCTTCAGAAATTTCTCCTGATCTTGTATGAACCGAAAGAGCCAATGCGTTTTTCTTTTCATCTGTAAACCTTCTGTGGTAACTTTTCGCCTTTTTCTCCAATCCTCGTACACTTTGTAGTAATTGCTGGAGTGGAGCTTTTTGGTGGCCAACAATGATACCTACGGATGCGGTAGCTCCTTTCCCTAAACCTTCTTCTTCATCACTAAAAGCAAACCGTAATGCTTCAGCAATTTTTAGCGCTTGATGAACTGGGACAAATGCGAGGACGTCATCCCCCCCAGCATAAATGAGCCTTCCATCAAATTTTTCTTCCACAATAGTGGGTACTGTCTTTTTAGCAAAGTTTGAAAGGTTTCGACTTATCTTTCGAAACGATTCAATATCTTCACCCGAAAACCATTTCCCCATATTATCTCCATCCATCATGATGATGGCTATATAGTTGTCTTCCCCACTTAATTCCGGAATAGCCTCAAAGCGCTTGAAACTATCCGGTACTTGATAAAGTTTTTTGAAATTTTGACGGGCAAAACGTTTTGTTAAACAGACGCCACACAAAAATTCTACTTTTCTTTTTACGTTATGTTGCCATGTTTGAGCTAACTTCTGCCTCATTTGACGATAGGAATCCCCTTCTTCGATTTCTTCATAAGTTAAGGCACTCCGCTCGTTACATATTTTGCATGTAAGCCCCTTTTGTTCATTTCCGTAAAAAAACCTTTCATTTTTCAAAGCACCGAGGCGCTTTTCCAATCGTTCTCGCACAATGTTGAATTCGTGCTCATTGTTAAACTTTTCAGCAACCCAGTATATTTCGACTAATTCATTTACTTGCTCTTTCGCTTTTTCTTTCAATGTTTCATAAATAGACGGATGAAAAACCCTCTCAACCGCTTGCTCACTCATCATTTCAAAAGATTCTCGCACTCTATTTTCGGCACTTTTTAAAAATGCTTTTGTTTCTTCTTCATTGCAAGAAAGAATGGCCGTAAATCGATTTGGTAAGGAAGCGATATGGATATTTTCATCCAATTTTTCAGCAAATAGTTCCTCTTTTGTGACATTTGGATAAATCATTTGAAAATTTTCCACATTTTCATAAAGGGATTTCATCGCTTCTTTCACTAGATGTGATAACAAATAACTTCCACTCCAAAAGTCTTCCGTTTTTCGGGCGGCCGCGATAAAAGACTGCACAGGGCCAATCGTAAAAACAACCATATATTTTTCACTCATATCATCACCCCAAGTTCTTGCAAAAATCGTCTTCGTTCATTTTCATAAAGAGGCTTTTCTTGAATTGTTGTTTTGACTTCTGTAATAATCGGGTAATATTTTTCATTCATTTTCCTTACAGTTACCCAAAGCGGAGATGCTTTCCTTCTTGGCTCCACCGCTCCAAGTGTTCCTTTTCTATTTCCATAGTGAGATGCGTAGCCAATAGAAGTAAGTACTTGTTGATATGATTGCTTCCCTTCCCCTATCCATATGGAATTTAATACAGGATGAGGTGCTCTAACCCCCTCTTTTCGTTCAAGTATGCATTGTGAATCAGTGTGAATCATAAACTTTCCACTCATATCGAGAGATTGCAATACTTGTTTTAATGAGCAGGAAAAGTCGTTAACCGATTCCCACTTATGTTCATTCCATTGACAAGAGCCAAAGCCTCTTCGTGATCGCTGGCCAAACCCTGCGACATGAAATAAATAGTTCATGTATTGCTTGTACTTGTTCAAGTCATCTATTCTCGTTTTATTCGCTCGAATTGTAACGTTTAATTCTTTGTTAGTAGCAATGGCTGGTGTGTTCAGATTAGCGTTTTTATGTGGCAGTATATTGATCCGCTCGTTACCTTGCGTGACATTAGGTATCAGAATGGATATCGGAGATTTTCCTTTTTCTGTTGTTGTACCACCGAAAAATTTCTCCTCTTGTTCAAGTAACTGCTTCGGATTTGCTTCATCTTGTAACGTACGCCAAAAATATCGCAATACCCCTTTTAAAGAAGGAGCACGAAATTCCGCGACACGTGAATTATTTGCCCCGTGCATTGCGAGTGGAGTGATTGTTTTTAGTATATATTTTTCTTCAATTAGAGCTGTTGGACTTGTTTTCCTCTCTACTTTAGTGTTCAATCTTCACTCCCCCTTGCTATTTTTTCTCTTTTCTCACTGCCTATCGCTTGGAAGAAAGAAGAGATCTCTTTAAACTTATTTTGAAAATTTTGTTCGAACCTTTCTGGATGACGATTTTCTTTCGTCCCTGCATGATTTAAGTCATTACGATAATCCGTAATATTATTAAATGGGCTTAACATCTTCCGATAAGGCTTGAGCTTATCAATGATTTGTTTGGTGAATTCTTTATCACGTACAATCCAATCTTCTTCTTCAATACCTTTTAGCATGATGCGAATAGCTGAGCTAATGTCTAGACGTTTATTTTCATCTTTTGCATCAATGTTATAAACCTCGCAAATTAACGTAATCGCATTTTCTTGAAGTAGTGTATAGGCAGGTTGAATCCAACCGTTGTCATAACACCAATTCGCCATTTGCACATAGTTATGGGAACATACGTCATTTGTAAACCCTTTATACTTTTCTTCAATTTCGTTTAGCAAAGGAATGAGCGGTTTAATAGCCCCACTTTCAAACTGCTTTGCTTCAGAAAGTAAAGATTGCAATTTTTTAATTTCGTCCATAATTCGTAAGCTTCGACTCGTTTGCATACATTTACCGACAATTTCTAATTGAATGGCTAGTTTATTAAAAATAATGGCTTTCTTTTTCTCCGCTTGATTCGTTTTCCCTTTCATAATCGACCCCATTTGGGCGCTAGTTAATTGTTTAATAAATGATGCATCTCCCGTATGTTTAAATTGATTAACTCCATTTGTCCAATCGAGTAAAGTCACCATGTTCGTCATATCAACAATCGGGGCAACTCGTTTTTCATCCGGCATTTTTTTCACTTCAATCTGAGGCCCTAATGACTCGAACCAACCATAAACAAGCTTACCAATTTTAGCGTTTTTCACTAGCCTCGCATAAGTTAAGACAATGAGTGCCAGAAGCGGTATGGAACGAAAACTATGCGTAATATCGAAATAAACTGTATCATCCTCTTGAACCTCTTTTAAAATCGCATCAAACAACATCCAGTTTCCTTGTTCGTCCTGTTCTTTACTAATCTCAACGAGTTTAACTTTTGCATCGGGGGCAATTCGTTGAAACGTTGACGCTAAGCCTTCTTGGAAGTTTCCATCCCGCCCCTCACTGTTAAACCAATTCTTCTTTTTTGCATCTTTCGTCAAAAACAGCACAACTTCCATTTGATTGTCTTTACTCATTAATTCATAGATGGCCGTCTGAGTGAAACGGGAGAAAGATGCTTTTTCTCCTTCAAATGTGTAATAACAAGGTAAATAATCACCTAATCCTAAAAATGAAAATAATACGTGACGAGACATACAAAATCACCCCTATTTAAAATATTCGATTAATCTAGAAAACTCAGAAACTTGTTTATATATCCCTTTTCCTTGCGTGATCTCTCGTTCATAACAATCATGATCTAACCAAATATAGTTCGCATACAAAATATCCTCATTTTCATCATAGCGATAGGTTAAACGAAAGGCCGTCTGGCCATTACTAGCACCTTTATAAAGGTGAAAATGAATGAGACGACTATCTAATCCAGCGATTTCTTTTTCGTGTTGCAAATCTGATAATCGACCATCGCCAGACTTTATTTTTTTCACTAACTCCCGTAATTGTTGTTTAATAAAAAGGGATTGGTGTTTGGATTTATTTATAAGTGCACGCACTTGCTTTGAACCATAATAATGCGTTTGTAATAAATGACTATATCTCGTACGTTCAAGCATAAATATTCCGAACGGATTTAAACAAACCATTTCTTCTTCGATAGAGAACAGGGATTTAAACTTATTTATAAATGATTGTTCTTGGAATGAAAGACTATGCAGTTCAATATAATCAGATTGACACCTTCTCAATAAGGGAGTGAATTGTTGAATAATATCCTGGTCTATTTGAATTGGTACTGGCGGGATTTCGTGTAACACTTGATGATCTTCGTGAAGATATGCTGTCGGATACCCAAGAAAAGAGCCAACAATATATCCAAAGGATGTCATGACTTTATATCCACCGATTGGGGCAAAACAAGTTGTAGTTGGTTCGCCTGCTTCCAAAGATTCCGCAAGTTTCTTCATATATTCACTAATATCTTGATTTAACGTTTGTTGGTTCCCTACATGAACATCCACAAAAAACACTTTAACACTCGCATTAAACGTTTCTTCAAAGATCTTTCTTAAAATCTTTTCAGCAGCATAACCACCTGCTGTGTTAGTAAAAAAGAGGATAAACACCGGTTTCTCCACAAGTTTTCTTTGCTTTTTCAAGGCATTGACTGTTGAAAATTCAGCACTAACTCGACTTGGGTTATCTTCAACTTCATTTAAAAACGGTCTAACTCTACCAATCCATTCATCTAGTAATTGAGTAGTTTCATTATCTAAACCCTGATTATGTAATGAAATAGGAAATTTAGGCACTTCTTCTCGATTAATTGAAAACATATTATTTCTCCCGGTGAACAAAGACACACCACAAGTTAAAACAACGGTACTATACAATTCTATCAACCTTCCTTACTTAGGAAATATTACCTATATACCCATTGTAAAATATTCCACCATCAACATTCAATACAATCACGCAAGTTAATCAAATAAAAGATAATTATTGCTCTCCCGCTAACCTTGGTTCAGTCTTGTTTGACATTACTCCTTTCTTAAAAACAGAAAAGGAGAATGCTACTAAACTACAATCCCTCATAGTTAAGATAAAAACGGAGGTACATCTATGGTTAGTACATTATTAGAATCAGGTTTCAATCCCTCATAGTTAAGATAAAAACATTGATAAGATAAAAGAAAAAGGTACAATTCAAGAGAGTTTCAATCCCTCATAGTTAAGATAAAAACAAACACGACCCCATTCGTACTCCATTTCATCTTCTGCAGTTTCAATCCCTCATAGTTAAGATAAAAACTTTCGTATATCTCGCATTCAATCCATTCCAATATTGTTTCAATCCCTCATAGTTAAGATAAAAACTCTCCCAGCTTGTAACGCTTGTTTATGCTTTTCGCTGTTTCAATCCCTCATAGTTAAGATAAAAACAACAACATTTGTGGTAGAAGAAAAACTATTCCATGGTTTCAATCCCTCATAGTTAAGATAAAAACTTACTTCAACCAAATGCTTACCTACACCCAATCCTGGTTTCAATCCCTCATAGTTAAGATAAAAACTTACACAATTGTAGATGATGAACAACAAGTCTTTTATTGTTTCAATCCCTCATAGTTAAGATAAAAACATTTAGAAGGCTTGAATGTCGAAATTAGTGCCACCAGTTTCAATCCCTCATAGTTAAGATAAAAACCTTGCATCGAGACCGATGGTGTATTCATTTTGTTCATGGTTTCAATCCCTCATAGTTAAGATAAAAACGCCTGACCGCGTAAACAAAAGGCAAAACGGACGTAGATTGTTTCAATCCCTCATAGTTAAGATAAAAACCACCTCCAGCGACTTTTACCTTTTCCCCTATGTCATCGTTTCAATCCCTCATAGTTAAGATAAAAACGACAGAATATGACACCATTTACATCAATGAGATAGGTTTCAATCCCTCATAGTTAAGATAAAAACAATCGAAGGAAAAACAAACAGACCTTATCGATTTATGTTTCAATCCCTCATAGTTAAGATAAAAACGTCCACGTTCACCAACAGATACCCGTTCATTTGCTCTGTTTCAATCCCTCATAGTTAAGATAAAAACGAGCTCTACTGTCATGTCCGAGCCCCCTTTCGAAGGTTTCAATCCCTCATAGTTAAGATAAAAACCAAGCTACGAGCGTTCGTCACGCCGCACAATTTACGGTTTCAATCCCTCATAGTTAAGATAAAAACGAAGAATGGAAAAGCGGAAAAATGGAAAATGGTACGTTTCAATCCTGTAAATCATCACTTTATTCCCTCTAAAAACCTTTAAAAATTTTCAAATTCCTCCAGAACTTACATGACACGCCTCTGAGATAATATGCTAAATTTTTTGCATATTAATTGGAGGAGTG
>NZ_JAKZKS010000042.1 GCF_022808615.1 Bacillus sp. FJAT-47783 | reverse complement strand
ACAACAGGTTGGGGAGCTTGACCAACAATGGCTACATGAATATGCCGTATCGGAAAAAAATCAAGGGCTTGTCATCAACTTATATCGGGAGCTAATGAACGCAACGACAAAAGGTGGCGCTACTTCCCCGATGTATTTTGATGAAAAGGCTTATCATCGCAGTGACATTTACCAAGTAAAAGATGAAGTTGATCAAGCGACCGAAGCATACATAAAAACAAAAGAAGAGCAAGCGGAAGTCCGTGACCTGAAAGAGAAAGCAGAGGAAGAAGCGAACAAACCTTGGTATGAAAAAACGTGGGATGGGATTGCAACCTTTACAGGTGAGTTCACCGGGTATTATGATTATAAGAGAACAAAAGAAGGAATCGACCCCATTACCGGCGAAAAACTATCCGAGGCTGACCGCGTAAAAGCAGCCGCCATGGCAGCAGCGGGCTTCATTCCGCTCATAGGTTGGGCAGGAAAAGCCTTTAAAGGCGGAAAAGCGATTTACAAAACGACAAAAGGCATTAACGCTGCTTCCCAAGCACTCGATACTTATAAAACAACGAAAACCTTTGACGTTCTGCAAAAAACAGAAATGGGCCTATACGGCCTGGCCAGTGCCAATGGCTTCGGTGAATACATCACCGGCTATGACATGTTTGGGAACAAATTAACAGAAGAACAGCGGCAGGCAAGCTTTGTCCAAGGACTTCTCGGACTAGGTGCCGGCTACATCACAGTAAAAGGCGCAGACGGTGTCACAAAAGACGCCACCAACCTAGCAACAGACTTCAAGAACATCGGGAAAGACATCCAAGCAAAAGGAAGTCAAGTTATTGGAGATACATCCCGAGCTTTAAAACTTGATCTTACCGACAGCCTTAGCTTTGCAGGAGCGCAAGGGATTACGAGATCAAATGCAGCAGACACCGTTCAGCACGTGCCAAAAGAGAATCTAATGATGAAAGCTGAGGGTGTTGGGGGAGTTGGTAAGGGTGCGGGTAATAATAGGCAAATAGACTTTACAAGAGGTTTTGACGTAGACCCTAAATACAGTTCTTATGAACAAAGGGTAAAAACTACCCCTGTTAATAAAGGTGAATGGAGTAACGAACGAGCAGAATCGTTATTTATATCCGATAAGACCGGTGAAATAAAAAAATATCTTGATGAAGCTGGTGTTGATGGAGTTGAGTATAAAAACGGAATGCCAGACTTTTCTCCATTTTCCAAAGGTGAAATTAAATTAGAAAATATGACTAATGATAGAAAATCAAACTTTTCGACTGCTGATGAAGAATTGGCTAAAAAGTGGAGTACACCAGAACAAAAGTGGACAGCAGAAGATATAGCTGATTGGCGAGAAGATAATAAATATACTTGGCATGAACTTAACGACTTGGAAACAATACAATTGGTGCCAAGTAAAATCAATAGTGTTTTTAAACATTTGGGTGGAGTTGGAGAATATAATATAAAAGTTAAGTTAGGAGAGTAATTGGGATGGTCATGATTAATGATGAATTATTTGGAAAGCTTGAATATAAAAACAATTTTTGGAGAGGGAAAACAACCATTAGAATGTTTGGTTTGGAAAAAGAAATACTTTTAAGTGTTGATGCACATGAAAATGCTGATTTTTCAAATGTGCAAAGAGAAGCATTTATTAACTTTAATCAAGATATGAAAAACATAATACATGAGGCTGAAAAGCAAGTTTACGATTACTATATTGAGAACTATGAAGAGTATAGAGAGATGTTAGGTAATGAATCAGAAGCAGATAAATTAGCACCAAAGATTGATTCTATTTCAGATTTAAAGAGAATAGTGAAGCCAGTTGAATTAATTGTAAGAAGAGTAAGAAAGAATGGAAAAAGAAGATTAGGTTTACTTTGCGATGTCTCCTGGGATATTGACAATGGAATGGGAATAAAAATTGAGGATGAAATGGTAGAAGAAGTAGGTTATCAAGATATTGTATTATAACTTTCATAATATTATGGATGATAAAGTTGACCTTGAATGGAAGTAAGTTCCTTCAAGGTTTTTTCTTATAACTTGAGATGAGCAAAAATACTTACACACATTTACAAACGAAAAAGTGCATAAAAAGAGCCATAAACAAACTTCCTTGGTAGAATAAAAGCGCCACCCCATACCCTACAAAGGAGTGTTTATGTCTCACGAAAAGGTTAGCACATTATCAAGAAATCTACAATACTTGCATTTTACATTATTTACTTTTCGACACTTGGTTGTACAAGTTCTTGTTTTTTTGTAGAAAAGAGCCTCTGGCTAATCAACGTTTGGAGAATGAGAAACAGTCCGCCAACGGCCCAGTAAAGAGGTAAGGCAGCTGGTGCACCTAATGAAAATAACCCAATCATGATTGGAGAGATAAACATCATCATCTTCATAGGCCCTTGCTGTTGTTCATTCGGAATGTTTTGAAGCGATATTTTCGTTTGAACAAAATATATTGCCGAAGCCATAAGGGCTAGTCCGATATTAGGTGAGCCTAAGTCAAACCATAAAAAGGAATGTGTAGCAATTTCATTTGAGCTTGATATTGCATAATAGAGTCCCATCAAAATCGGCATTTGAATAACAAGCGGCAAACATCCAACAGATAATGGATTAATCCCATTTTCTTTGTATAAGCTCATCATTTCTAATTGTACTTGCTGCTGTTCTGCGCGATCTTTCGCACGTTTTAATTTTTCTTGAATTTCATTCATTTTCGGTTTGATTGAATCCATTTTTTCTTTCATGATTTTTTGTTGTTTCTGTTGTTTGAGCATCATCGGCATTAACAATAAGCGAATCATCAAGGTAATGATAATGATAGCAATCCCGTAATTATCATGAAAGATGGAAGCGATCGTTTCAATAGCAAAAGAAAATGGTTCAACAAGAACGGTGTGAAAAAAGCCCCCGTTTTGATCTGTCCCATTCATGCTACAACCTGTTAAGATGAACATCATGATGAAAATGCTAAAGTTTTTTACGAATTTCAATTGTTTTCCTCCTCATCTATTTTGCCTATTAAGAGAGAAGGAAAACATGGTCTTCATCATCATCTTTGCCTTCTTTTCGTTTGGCAAAGTGTATAAGGTACTTAAGAATATAAAGCGGGCGTATGAGTAGTTGTCCATGCTCAATTATTGCGTTTTTTTCTATATTAATGGGCTCAAATCCCGCTGAATTCGCTACATATTGTCTCGTATCGTTCCATATATAGTGAACAAGATATAGTGTAATGACTATATAAAGTTGTATAGAAAATGCCAGTGAAACCGCTTCTGATATAAATACGATGTCAAACAAAGTGTCACCTCATTTATGATGTCTAAGTAGTATTACGTATTAAGTCTAAAAGAAGTTTCACATAATTTGAAGCTATTATAAAAGAATTTGTTCATCTTTTTTTGCTACAGAAGCAACTGCTTCTGCTACAGCAGGAACGACTCGCTTGTCAAAAGGATGCGGAATAATGTAATTCTCTGTTAACTCTTCCGCTAATATTAATGAAGCAATGGCTTTTGCTGCACTAATTTTCATCTCTTCCGTAATCGATTTTGCTTTAACATCTAAAACACCTTTAAATATGCCAGGGAAAGCGAGTACATTGTTCACTTGATTTGGGAAATCAGAGCGCCCTGTCCCTACAATTCTAGCACCAGCTTCTTTTGCGTCATCTGGATGGATTTCGGGATCAGGATTGGCCATTGCAAACACAATCGGATCGTGATTCATTGATTGAATCATTTGTTTCGTCAAAGCACCTTTCACAGATACACCGATAAAGACGTCAGCCTCTTGAATAACATCTTGTAAAGTTCCTTTATGTAAGCTCGGATTTGTGATGGAGGCTAATTGTTCTTTCATTTCATTCATTCCATTTGGTCTACCATGGTAAATAGCACCTTTCGAGTCACAAACAATGATGTTTTGAACATTTAATTTGAGGAGGAGTTTAGCAATAGCTACACCAGCAGCCCCTGCACCATTGATCACAACTTTAAGGGAAGGAAACTCTTTTTCTACGATTTTTAATGCATTCATTAGGGCAGCTACTGTTACAATAGCTGTGCCGTGTTGATCGTCATGAAATACTGGGATGTTTAACTCTTCTTTAAGTCGTTCTTCGATGATAAAACATTCTGGAGCTTTAATATCTTCAAGGTTAATGCCACCGAAGGATGATTGAAGAAGCTTAACCGTCTCAATTACTTTTTCTACATCGTTTGTATCAATACAAAGCGGAACGGCATTAATGTTTGCAAATTCTTTAAATAACATCGCTTTCCCTTCCATAACGGGAAGTGATGCTGCAGCTCCAATATTCCCAAGCCCTAACACAGCACTTCCATCCGTGACGACTGCAACCGTATTTCCTTTCATCGTATATTCATATAACTTGTTTTCATCTTCATGAATTTCTTTGCATGGCTCTGCAACCCCTGGAGAATAAAGTAAGCTTAAATCTTCTATTGTGTTTACTTTCCCTTTAGATGTTACCTCAAGCTTACCTTGTAATGACCGGTGAATATCTAACGCTTTCTCTTGTAATGATTTCATTTCTTCACGCCCCCAACTGTATTAATACAGATATTGTTTGTTGTATAGTATTATATAACAGAAAATTCAAAAAGTGCAATCTTTTTTGTCATTTTTTAATAAAATTTAAAGATATAAATCTAAAGAACTGATTAACTAGCGTTGGCAGGGGGAGGGGGGCAGGTGAGCATACTACACATCTCAATGGTAGGATGCAAGCAGTGATTGATTTAGAGAATGCTGAAATAAAGGATTGTTTGATTAGCGGTTAATAATATAGAAGTTATCGGCGAAAAGTGCTGATCACAAAGTTTCTTAATGGGGATAAATTAAAGATATATACTATTAGAATAGTAGGAATTGTAGTACAATATATAAAAATGTTTAAATTTTTTTGAAAATATGGAGTGGATTTAATTAAAGGCTTGAATGCCATGCTCAAAAGAACATAATAACGAATGGAGGTTTTGATGTGGAAAAAAAACTACTAATACCTATAGAATCTTCGACCTCCCTAAAACTAGAAAAAATAAAACTTCAACAAGAATGGGAACTGTTCCTCTCAGGTCATACTTCAATACCAACAGTCCGCCCGATTACACATGATTCATGGAAACGCTGCATGAATCATGGTGTCAGTCCTTTTCAAACCAAAACTTCCATGAACCTTAAAGAAGAGCAAATCAAGGAGTATTTATCAACGAATCCTTATTTTTGGGCTATAGAGCCAGTACTAAAAAATTTGAAAGAAATTTATTCGGATTCTGGACTTTTAATTACATTTTGTAACGGTGATGGCGATATCGTCTATTTAGATGGACCTGTTCCATTGATGGTAAAAGCGGAAGATATGAATTTTGCCACGGGATCTTCATGGTCTGAAGATCGTGCAGGTACAAATGCGATAGGAACGGCAATAGCTACTGGGATGCCGGTTCAAATATTTGCTGGGGAACATTTTTGTCAAGAAGTACAAAAATGGACATGCTTTGCAGCTCCTGTTCGAGATCCAGCCACAAATAAATTAATCGGTGTTATAGACTTAACGGGCTTATGGACAGCCAAGCACCCTCATTTTTTATCCGTTATAAAAAAGGCTGCAAGAAATATTGAAAAATCATTATATACCCATTTGCAGATGGAACGATTCAAGCTACTTGAACATTATCAAAGCGTTTCAGGAGTTTCCCATACTCCGATGATGGTTATTGATCGCGGCTTAAAAGTAGTTAAAGCATCACCCGTTATGTATGAGAACGGTTTCATTGACTCGGACAAAAATCTAACCGGTGCCCCTTTTACAAACCTATCACCCTTTACAAAAACTAACTGGGAAGTTAACTATAAAAATGGAAGATGGAGCTTTGAGCTAACACCATATATGTACGGAGGAACTCAAATCGGTTCTGTTGTACACGTTATTCCTCCAGCAATGACCCTTATTAAAGACATGTCAGTAAGCATAAGACGCATAAAAGAAAAAGAAGTTCATTATTCGTGTAATAAAGAAAAAAATAATCAATTGGAGACTATTATGAAAGAAGAATTTTATCAATCCCTTTTTAAACATAATCCAAATGGAATTTTTTCATTTAATCTTGAAGGACGCTGTATTGATGCGAATCCAGCTGCTGAGAAGTTGATCGGATATTCAATTGAAGAAATTTGTAAAGAGTCTATTCACACACTTATTGCTAAAGATAATTTTGATAAGGATTATCAATATTTTAAAAGGACAACAAGAGGAATACCTCAAAAGTTTGAAACATTTACTCGGCATAAAAATGGACATCGAGTAGACATAAGCGTTGAAAGTTTTCCGATTATTGTTAATCATGAAATTGTTGGAGTATATGGAATTGTAAAAGACATTACGAAAGATAAACAAATAAAAGAAGAGTTAAAGTCAATGAAACAACAATTAGATTTATTCCTTAATAATACAGTAGATGCGATTTCGATTATAGATGTCCATTTGCATATCATTAAAGTGAATAAAGCATTTGAACAAGTATTTGGTTGGACTGAACAAGAGTTAATCGGGAATAAATGCCCAGTTATTCCGGAATATTTAATGGAAGATACTGAGAATAGGATCGAAAAAATGAAAAATGAAAGACAAGTGATGTCATTTGAAACGATCCGAAAAACAAAGGACAATCAATTTCTTAACGTTAGCAACTTTATATCACCGATTGTAAATGGTTCAGGTGATGTTATAGGATTCGTTAGTATTATGAGAGATATTTCTGAACGTATACGGATGGAAGAAGCTTTAAAAGAAAGTGAAAAAAGATTACGAACATTAATCAACGCAATGCCGGATATTGTCATATTTAAAGATGGTAAAGGAAGGTGGCTTGAAGCAAATGAATTTACATTATCTTGTTATAACTTCCGAGGTGTTCCATACAAAGGGAAAACAAATTCTGAATTAATTGATTATAATTTATTGAACAAAGAAACGTTAAGCATGTGTCAAGAAACGGATGAAAAAGTGTGGGAAAGTGGGCATATGATAAGGGGAGAAGAACATATTACGCTTGAAAATGGAAAGAAGGCTATTTTTGATGTGATTAAAGTACCGATTTATAAACGTGATGGAAAACGTAATGGTCTTGTTGTCATAGGACGGGATATTACCGAACTAAAGAATACAGAAGATTTGCTGCGAATGTCAGAAAAGCTTGCGGTAGTAGGACAATTATCTGCCGGAATCGCACACGAAATCCGTAACCCATTAACATCACTTAAAGGATTTATGCAGCTGCTTGAATCAAGCAGTAACGAAGAGCAGAAATGGTATTTTGATGTGATGTTATCAGAAATTGATCGAATAGATTCGATAGCGAATCAATTTATGGCGATAGCTAAGCCTCAAGTAAAGGAAATACGAACCATTGATTTAAATAAACTGTTGGAACAGGTTATGGTCATTGTTTCACCGGAAGCAATATTAAGTAACGTGGAGCTGAAAGTAGAAACCGAAAGAGATATTCCCGTCATTGAATGTGAAGAAAATCAAATAAAGCAAGTGTTTATCAATATTATAAAAAATTCGATTGAAGCAATAAATAAGGGGGGAGATATTCTAATTCAAGTGATGAAAAATGATGAAGCCCACGTTTTAATTCGATTTATTGACAATGGTTGTGGGATTCCAAAGGAACGTATTTTGCATTTAGGTGAACCTTTTTACAGTTTAAAAGAAAAAGGGACAGGCTTAGGGTTAATGATCTGCTATAAAATAGTTGAAGAACATAAAGGAAAAATGTTTATTGATAGTGAAGTTGATAAAGGGACAACTGTTGATATACTTCTGCCAATTAAGTCTAATTTAAAGAAATTGTAGCATTACGAATGTGAAATTTTTCGATAGCGTTTTTGTTAGTTTACAAACGGAATAAAGAAAACACGATTAAATACGGAGGGGATGTTTTGGATTATAATGAAAAAATAAAAGAGTACATACATTCCTAATTCTTTGGTGAAAAACGGAGGTGGTTATATATGGAGACGTTAACAGTGAAAGAACTGTCGTCACATGAGGAAATTATTGAAGCGTATCCAGTCATGAAGCAGCTGCGTACTCATCTTGACGAAAGCACCTATCTGAATCTAGTAAGAGAGGCACAGGAAAAAGAAGGGTACAAAATGTTCGCGTTATATGATCGAGATGTAATGGTTGCTGTGGTTGGGTTTCAGCCAATGATCACCCTTTATTACGGTAAGTTTGTTTGGATTTGTGATTTCGTTACAGACGCGAATAAGTGGTCAAAAGGGTACGGGGAAAAATTACTTACATATGTTCATAATTGGGCAAAAGAACATAATTATGAAAGTGTTGCTTTATCTTCAGGCTTACAACGGACAAACGCACACCGTTTTTACGAAGATAAAATGAACTATGACAAAGTCAGCTATGTGTTTAAAAAAGCTTTGAATTAAATTTGACCTTGGAAGGCGCTCTTTTTTTGAAAGAAGCGCCTTTTTTAAATTTATTGAGAGAAAATTAGTACCAAGTAATAAAACTAAGTAATATAATTAAGTGGAAAAGAGAGTGCTGTTGTACTCATTAAAACTATTATAAAGAGGAGAACGTGATGGAAATTTCATTAATTAGGCATGGAAGGTCTAAATTCACTGAAAACAGACGTATTTCTAGTAAAGAATTTCATGATTGGGTGAAAAGCTATGATGAACATGGAGTGTTTGAAGAAACGATATACCCCTCTCTGACAACTGAAAAAATTCAATCTTCTAATCTCGTTATCACAAGTGATTTAAAAAGAGCGATCGAATCAGCTAAACTACTCAGCCCAAAAGTAGAGCTTATATCGAATTCGTTGTTCAATGAAACCGAACTACCTTTACCTTCTGTGAACTTGAAAGGTTTAAAGTTAATACCAAATTATTGGTTAGTTGTTATGAGAAGCTTATGGCTAAGTGGTTATTCAAATGGTTGCGAATCCTTAAAGGAGGCAAAACAAAGGTCAAAAAAAGCAGCGCAATTACTCGTTGAATATGCGGAGGAACATAATACGGTATGTTTAGTCGGGCACGGGTTTTTTAATAGGCTACTAGCAAAAGAACTGAAAAATATGGGATGGGAAGGGAAGCGAACAAGTGCTAAGCATTGGAGTTGTATGACCTATTCATCCCAAAAGTAAAAGAAGGGGCTAAAAAGGATTAATGATGTCCTATCATATTGCCTCGTTTTAAAGCGATTTCTTAAATTAATAGCTTTTGTATTTTCCACTATTCTAGAAATTAAAAATTAAAAAATTCAGAAAAAACAAACAATATTCTTGGTGTTTAAATTTCTATCGTGTACAATAAAAATGAAACTTAAAAGAAAGATGGACAAGAAATTTTTAAGAATTACTCAATGCTTAGTAAAATCTAATAAGTTAGAATCGTAACGAGTGAATGGAGTGAAAAAAGATGAATGAAAGAATCCCTTGTTCTATATCTGATCAGCTGGAATTACCAGTTATTGCGGCACCAATGTTTCTCGTCTCAAGCCCTAAAATGGTCATAGAATCATGTAAAGCTGGAATCATTGGTTCATTTCCACTATTAAATGCTCGAACCTCTGACATTTTAGAAGAATGGATGAAAGAAATTACGGATGAACTATCGGCTGCAAAAGTAAGGGAACCTCATCGTAAAATTGGGCCATGGGCAGTAAATCTGATTGTACATAGCTCGAATAAGCGCTATAAAGAAGATTTGGAGTTGGTGAAAAAATATCAGCCTCCTATCGTTATTACATCACTTGGAGATCCGAGCCTAGTGACGGATGTAGTACACGATTACGGTGGACTTGTATTTTCGGATGTCATTGATCTGAAGTACGCTAAGAAAGCGGTTCAAAAAGGAGTGGATGGTTTAATACTCGTATGTTCAGGTGCAGGAGGACATAGCGGTGTTATAAATCCAATGGCATTTATCTCATCTGTTCGAGAATTCTGGGATGGAATCATTGTGCTAGCTGGCTCCATTTCAAATGGTAACGATATTCTTGCGGCTCAAGTGTTAGGAGCAGATTTCGCATACATGGGGACTAGATTCATAGCTGCATCCGAAAGCTTTGCACAGGATGAGTATAAAAAGATGTTAGTGGATTCTACATTTGAGGATATTATTTATACAGATGTATTTAGTGGTGTAAAAGCTAATTACTTAATTCCGAGTATAAAAAAAGCAGGATTGGATCCGGATCATTTACCAGATAAAAAATCGGTTGATTTCTCAAAAATGAATAAATCAAACGCAAAAGCATGGAAAGACATTGTATCAGCAGGACATGGTGTAACAAGCATTAAAAAGGAACAGTCTGTTGCGGAGATTGTCGAAGAGTTAAAGCAATCATATACAGATTCCCTTTCCTTCGTGAAAAAGTTAGAAAAAGTGATTCAATAACTTTTAGCAGTGTGAACACGTGCCGATTTTAGTAATAACGAAGAAGTTTGATTGTACAGATTCCTAAATGTGTATATAGGAGGAAAATAAATGTCAAATGTATATATGATTGATGGTGCGAGAACAGCATTCACATCATTTGGTGGTTCGCTAAAGTCAGTAAAATCATCTGATCTTGGTGCTGTTACAGCCATTGAGTCATTAAAAAGATCTGGATTTTCTTCAGAAGATGTTGATCAAGTGGTCTATGGAAATGTGATTCATTCAGAACCAAATGCAGCTTATCTCGCACGTCATATTGCATTAAAGGCAGGAATTCCAGTAGAAGTACCTGCTCTAACAGTTAACCGTCTTTGTGGGTCAGGTATGCAATCGATTGTTTCAGCTACTCAAGGAATTTTACTAGGGGAATCGAAGGTAGCCCTTGTCGGGGGTGTGGAAAATATGAGCTCGTCTCCTCATTCTAACTTCAACAGCAGATTTAGTGGAATGAAATTTGGTTCTTTAGAATTTGAAGATATGCTAGTAAAAACTTTAACTGATGATTATATAGGCATTGGGATGGGGATGACAGCAGAAAATTTAGCTGAAAAATATGAAATTACAAGGGAAGAGCAAGATGAATTTTCTTTACTAAGTCATTTACGTGCAAAGGAAGCCATTGAGTCTGGAATATTCGCTGAAGAAATAACAGCAGTTGAAGTACAATCTAGAAAGGGTACGCAAGAGATTAGAACAGATGAGCACGTAAAGCTTGATGCATCACTCGAAAAGCTTTCTAAGCTTAAACCATCTTTTAAAAAGGATGGAACTGTGACAGCTGGTAATGCAAGTGGAATCAATGATGGAGCTGCATCAATCATTCTTGCTAATGAAGAAGAGATTAGAAAAAGAGATAAGACACCAATTGCTAAAATAGTTTCATGGGGGATAGCTGGAGTTGACCCTAAAATGATGGGAATAGGACCTGTACCTGCTATTAAATTAGCACTAAACCGTGCAGGCCTAACGCTAGATCAAATAGACCGAATCGAAATTAATGAGGCGTTTGCAGCTCAGTATTTAGCAGTGGAAAAGGAACTTGGTTTAGATCGAGACAAAACGAATGTACACGGTGGCGCAATCGCATTAGGTCACCCAGTTGGAGTAAGTGGTACACGAATTACCTTGTCATTAGCGTACGAATTAAAACGCCAAGGACTAAAGTATGGTTTAGCGAGTTTATGCATCGGTGGTGGACAAGGAATCGCATTAGTCATCGAAAACGTACAAGTATAAATTTGTGGGAAAGTAAATAAAGGGCATTACATCTTGTGAGTTTAAATTGATCCTTTATGGATTTACATTCAATGGGGATCAAAGAGAATCCCCATTGAATGAAGATTCACCCACTAATTGCTTGAATAGTGAAGCGAGTTCATTCATTAATTTTTTCTCTTCTTCAAGTGAGTGTTTGACTCCCCGCATGAAAAACTACAGAAGCATTTTTGGAGCATTAAAAGCATCATCTTCTTTCTCATGAAGCCTGCACGAATATCATTACATACCCTAACAGCAAATTGTTTAAATATTTCTTCTACTAAGGATGGATAATAGTTAAGAGGTGATTATATGATTCGACTAATAAAAATCTTAACTATTATATTCGTTCTTTTTCCTGTCTTGAGTCAAGTAGAAGCGAACACAACACCTGTTAAAGTTGCTTTTGTTCGAGATGGATACTTGTGGCTGAAAATAAATGACGAAGAAGTTAAACTGACAAATGAAAAAGCTACATACCCTTATCCACCTAGTTGGTCACACGATGGAAAAATGATTCTTTACTTAAAAGAAGTGATGGTAACAATTGGATCTAATCAAGAAACACAATATGAATTATGGGTATACGATTTTGAAGAAAAAGAACATCGGAAAATTTTTTATGATGCATACAACCCGAAATGGTCTCCTACAGAAAATATTGTGGCGTTTCAAAGTGGTGGTGTGTTAAATATCTCTGATTTAACATCGTTTTATAACATCGCTTTAGGAATAAGCGATTATGAATGGAAGCCAAATGGGAAAGGGTTTATTGCTTCTTCCAGTGCTACAATTCATCCAACTGGATGGTTAAATCCAATTCTTTATACGATTTCAATAAAAGATGGTTATAAAAATTTAACGAGTTTAACGAATCATGTAAAAGAATTATTTGTCATACCGAAAGAAGTGACAAAAGATAGCGTTGAGGTCATGTCTATTTATGCAAGGGATTTTAATTATGCACCTAATGAGAAATGGATTTCGTTTATTGTCTCTCCAACAGCTTCTATGTCAATGGATAGCAATATGCTTTGTGTTATTTCTGCCGATGGTAAAGAATTTGAAACGATTGATGAAATCATCCTTCATTTAGACGATCCAAAATGGGCTTATCACAAAAATTTGTTAGGTTATATCGCTGGAGGAGGAAGAATCGTATTTGGTTTTAAAAATAAGGATCTGAAAGTGACGGAACTTCCGGCCTATCACTCGCTAACTTTAACACCGCCTAATTATTCTGAAATGGGATTTACGTGGGTTGATGACAATTCCCTTATCGTTTCAAGAGTTAAAGAAAGCGAATGGTCGAATGACCCTAAAAAACGACCAAAACCATCACTATATAATTTAGATTTAAGTGGACAAAAGCAAGTGGAAATGACGAACCCACCGAAAGACAAAGGGGATTATCAACCGAAATTTTTGCCTTCCATTAATAAAGTAAGTTGGATCAGGAAAACGGAAACAGATATTGAAGGAGATTTATAAGAGGGGCGTAAAACCCCTACGCCTTTAGGCTAGGGGATGTAAGCCCTAACTACCTTGTGTTTGAATGTATTTTTGAATAATCTCTTTGCTAACATTTCCAATGCTACATACGAAGTAACCGTCACTCCAAAAGGTGCGTTCTTTCCAAAAATGTCGGGAAAGATATTCGTTATGCTTTTGCCATATTCGATAAGTCGTAAGTTGTTTCAGCAACCTAACAATTTCAAGAATACTCCATTTTGGGGAGTAACGAATTAATACATGGATATGGTCTTGGTCTATCTCTTGCTCAATAATTTGCCAACCG
>NZ_JAKZKS010000041.1 GCF_022808615.1 Bacillus sp. FJAT-47783 | reverse complement strand
ATCGCTGGGTAGCTATGTGCGGAAGGGATAAGTGCTGAAAGCATCTAAGCATGAAGCCCCCCTCAAGATGAGATTTCCCATCACGTTATGTGAGTAAGATCCCTGAAAGATGATCAGGTTGATAGGTCCGAGGTGGAAGTGTGGTGACACATGGAGCTGACGGATACTAATCGATCGAGGACTTAACCTAAATATATGAATAGATTTCAGTGAAGCACGTTATCTAGTTTTGAGAGAATAAAAAAGTCTTGACAGACTGAATGAAATAAGTATAATAAATCTTGTTGCTTAAAATTGTCTGGTGGCGATAGCGAAGAGGTCACACCCGTTCCCATGCCGAACACGGAAGTTAAGCTCTTCAGCGCCGATGGTAGTTGGGAGTATTCCCTGTGAGAGTAGGACGTTGCCAGGCTGTATCGTTCCGCAGTAGCTCAGTGGTAGAGCATTCGGCTGTTAACCGAACGGTCGCAGGTTCGAATCCTGCCTGCGGAGCCATGCTTCCATAGCTCAGTAGGTAGAGCACTTCCATGGTAAGGAAGAGGTCACCGGTTCAAGCCCGGTTGGAAGCTTAGGAAAATAGAATTGGCCCGTTGGTCAAGTGGTTAAGACACCGCCCTTTCACGGCGGTAACACGGGTTCGAATCCCGTACGGGTCACCATTTGGAGGATTAGCTCAGCTGGGAGAGCACTTGCCTTACAAGCAAGGGGTCGGCGGTTCGATCCCGTCATCCTCCACCATATATTGCCGGTGTAGCTCAATTGGTAGAGCACGTTGAATATGCTTCCGTGAGATACATCCAGCGTACCGATTGAACCGCTTCTTGAGTAAGCTTTCTGAAATCGGGACGACGAGTTCAAAATTAATAAACTAGGTTTTAATATAAAATGATTTTATGCCGGTGTAGCTCAATTGGTAGAGCAACTGACTTGTAATCAGTAGGTTGGGGGTTCAAGTCCTCTCGCCGGCACTGCTTTTAATATGGAGGGGTAGCGAAGTGGCTAAACGCGGCGGACTGTAAATCCGCTCCCTCAGGGTTCGGCGGTTCGAATCCGTCCCCCTCCACCATTTTAATTTAATTGTTAATTAAATCACATTAAAACAACTTTTGTTGTATAAAGTGATTTTTTTATTGGAAAGATAAAGTTATATAACGAAAATCTTTATCTTTGAAGGATTTATGTCCTTTTGGTAAATGATATTATTTCAATGGGCTATAGCCAAGCGGTAAGGCAACGGACTTTGACTCCGTGATGCGCTGGTTCGAATCCAGCTAGCCCAGCCATACATATTTTGAGCCATTAGCTCAGTTGGTAGAGCACGACCGAATAAGCTGCAAAGCGACACATCAGCGCACAAATCGAGTCGCGTCTTGAATAAGCTTCCTGAGATTTGGGTGTCTGATACGAGTGAAAAAACAAAGTTAGAATCATTGATTGTAATATGAGCCATTAGCTCAGTTGGTAGAGCATCTGACTTTTAATCAGAGGGTCGGAGGTTCGAGTCCTCCATGGCTCACTTTTGCGGAAGTAGTTCAGTGGTAGAACACCACCTTGCCAAGGTGGGGGTCGCGGGTTCGAATCCCGTCTTCCGCTCCAAAAATCCATTTTAGAATGGATCTTTTTTGTATTACGGGGCCTTAGCTCAGCTGGGAGAGCGCCTGCTTTGCACGCAGGAGGTCAGCGGTTCGATCCCGCTAGGCTCCATATAACCACTCCATCACTTTTAGAAAAGGTGATGGAGTTTTTTGTTATTTAAGAATAATAATGTTTGTTATTATCTTCTTACATCTATCCGTTTATCCCACTCTTAACGGCCAGTAAGACCCGCACCTCAAGATTCTGTAGTAAAGCAAAGGAGATAGGTGGGGGACTTGCCGATAAAAGTCGAAAATAAAGAACACAGACTACGTCCTATGGGTCACAAGGGCCTTTAAATCATCCCGTAGGGACTAACATTCAGTGAGGGATGAAAAAAAACACTGAATGAAGCTTCACTTTATTATCAAGTGACTGACAAAGTGAAATTTTCTGTATATTTATACAATATTTTGTCGAGTTGAGTCATGTATTCTTTTCTCGGTAAAATATAAGTAAGGTAGAAAAGGAGGATATGACGAATGAAAACAAATAAAGTATCAATTATTGGGGTTCCAATGGATTTAGGACAAATGAGACGCGGAGTGGACATGGGACCAAGCGCGATTCGATATGCAGGTGTCATTGAGCGATTAGAACGATTAAATTATGAAATAAAAGATTTAGGCGATATCGAAATTGGGAGAGCAGAGCGTAGTGACAGCGAAAATGTCGAAAACTTAAGAAATTTGAAAGCGGTAGCAGAAGCGAACGGGAAGCTTGCTGCTAAAGTGGATGAAGCGATTCAGACAGACTCTTTCCCATTAGTATTAGGAGGCGACCATAGTATTGCAATCGGTTCGTTAGCAGGTGTGGCTAAAAATTATAAAAATTTAGGTGTTATTTGGTATGATGCACATGGTGATTTAAACACAGCTGAAACATCGCCTTCTGGAAATATTCATGGGATGCCTCTAGCAGTAAGTTTAGGAATTGGCCATCCAAGTTTAACAAACATTTTGGACTTTACGCCAAAAGTAAAACCAGAGAATGTCGTCATTATCGGTGCGCGCTCATTAGATGAAGGAGAGCGTGAATTAATTAAAGAAAAGGGTATAAAAGTCTATACAATGCATGAAATTGATCGACTTGGCATGACAAAGGTAATGGAAGAGACAATAACTTATTTAAGAGATCAAGGAACAGACGGAGTTCATTTATCACTAGATTTAGACGGTTTAGATCCGCACGATGCACCTGGTGTTGGGACTCCGGTTATTGGTGGCATCAGCTATCGTGAAAGCCATCTAGCAATGGAAATGTTAGCTGAAGCTGGGATTATTACTTCAGCAGAGTTTGTTGAAGTCAATCCGATTTTAGATGAGAAAAATAAAACAGCAACTGTAGCAGTTGCTTTAATGGGATCATTATTTGGAGAAAAATTGCTTTAAATTAAGTAAGAGATTCTAATATTTGACAATTGTCTATTATTCGCTTTTTAGGTTACCTTTAAGGGTAACCTTTTTTTCGTTATATTGATTATACAATAAAAAAATTATCCAGCATAACTGACCAATTTTTGCTAAAATAAATTTATGTGTCAAAAGTGAAACTTTGAAGGCACTAAAAGCGTATAATAGATACCCGCAGGCTGCGGAGGTTGAAAATATGGATGTATTAGTAAAGAAAAGAATAAAACAAATCAAAAAAGGTGATCAAGAAGCATTTGCCGACCTTGTAGATCTTTACAAGGATAAAATCTATCAATTATGCTATCGGATGTTAGGGAACGCTCATGAAGCAGAGGACATTGCTCAGGAAGCATTTATTAGGGCCTATGTTAATATTCATACGTTTGATATTAATAAGAAATTTTCTACATGGCTGTACCGAATTGCTACGAACTTGTCCATTGACCGTATTCGAAAAAAGAAGCCCGATTATTTTTTAGATGCCGAAGTATCAGGGACGGAAGGGTTAACCATGTATTCGCAAATTGCTTCAAGTGAGTTAAAGCCTGATGAAGAAGTTGAGGCAATGGATTTACAAGATATGATTCAACAAGAAATTTTAAAGCTTCCAGAAAAGTATCGATCGGTGATCGTTTTAAAGTACATTGATGAACTCTCATTACAAGAAATATCAGACATATTAGAGATTCCAATTGGAACCGTAAAAACGCGTATACATCGAGGACGTGAAGCATTAAGGAAACAACTTAGACATTTATAAGAAATGGGGTGTAAAAACATGGGTTGTCCTTCTAACGTAACGGATTTAATCCACCGATATCTTGACGGCGATTTAAGTCCAGATGAAGAACAAATGTTCAAAGAACATATACACAGCTGTGATGTATGTATGAAACATTATCAAGAGCTTGATAAAGCCGTCGCGTTGGTACAAAGTACATCACATATTCAAGCACCTAACAATTTTACGGCAAATGTGATGAAAAGCTTGCCGAAAGAGAAACGTGCTGTAAGCTTTAATCGATGGTTCCGAGGTCATCCTTTATTAGTGGCAGTATCTTTATTTATTTTATTAATGACCGGAAGCTTGTTTACAACGTATCAAGAAGATGACAAATTCAGTGTCACAAAGCACGACAATATCGTTGTAGAAAATCATACAGTTATTGTACCAGAAGGAGAAACGGTGGAAGGGAATATCATCGTACGTAATGGTGATATCAAAATTGAAGGGAAAGTTGATGGAGACGTAACCGTTATTAATGGTGAACAATATTTAGCATCTGCAGGACAAGTTACAGGGCAAATTGAAGAGATTGATCAGCTATTTGAATGGCTTTGGTTTGAAATAAAATCTCTTATAAAAGAAGTGTTTTAATGGGTAGGTCATCTTTTTAGATGACCTACTTGTTATGTATACGCGTGTTAACAGTAGTATGCTATAATATGGGGTATGGATTAATTATTGGAGGAAACTGAAATGGTCTTAGGTGACTTTCCTGTACTTCAATACCTTGGCGATATTATAGATATACTCATCGTTTGGTATGTTATATATAAAATAATTATGGTGATACGTGGCACAAAAGCTGTACAGCTATTAAAAGGGATTACAGTTGTCTATGTTGTCCGTATACTGAGCCAATATTTAGGTTTAAAAACTTTACAACAGTTAATGGATCAAGCGCTTACTTGGGGATTTCTTGCTGTTATTATTATCTTTCAGCCTGAACTTAGAAGAGCTCTTGAGCAATTAGGAAGAGGGCGGATTTTTGCACGAACGATGAATCAGGAAGATGATGAGCATGTGAAAATGATTGATGCTATCGTGAAAGCAACGGAATATATGGCAAAGCGAAGAATTGGTGCTTTAGTAACGATTGAGCGTGAAACAGGTATGGGGGACTATATTGAAACCGGAATACCGCTTCATGCGAGCATTTCGTCTGAGCTATTAATTAATATTTTTATTCCTAACACGCCGTTACATGATGGTGCTGTCATTATTCAACATGATAAAGTAGCTGCAGCCGCTTGTTACTTACCGTTATCAGAGAGTCCGTTTATTTCAAAGGAGCTTGGTACAAGGCACCGAGCAGCTGTCGGAATAAGTGAAGTAACGGATAGTCTAACACTTGTCGTGTCCGAAGAAACTGGTAGTATCTCGATTGCAAAAAATGGTGATTTGCACCGAAACTTAACGGTAGAACAGTTAAAAGAATTGCTTAAATCTGAGTTTAGTCAGACGAAAGCTGCTTCTTCAAGCCGTTGGCAATGGAGGACGAAAAAGAATGGATAAATTTATGAATAGCAAATGGTTCGTGCGGGTTATTTCATTGTTTTTAGCGGTCATGCTATATGTTTCGGTTAACATCGAGTCTCCGTCTTCAACGAAACATCCAAATGATTCACTTTTTCCAACAACGACAACAACAGACTCAGAAACGTTAACAGAAATACCCGTTTCTGTATATTACGATGAGGAAAAGTATGCAGTAACAGGTGTTCCACAAACCGTTACAGTGACGTTAGAGGGTCCAACAGGCTTATTAACGACGACTAAACAAGTGAAAGATTTTGAAATATATGCCGATTTGAGAGAGCTCCCCGTTGGAACCCATCGTGTTCAACTCAAGCATAAAAACGTATCTGATAAATTAAGGATCACAATAAACCCTTCTGTCATTACAGTAAATATTCAACCAAAAGTAACAGAGGATTTTCCAGTTGAGGTCGATTTCATTAATAAAGAAAAAATGAAAGAAGGCTATACACCTGAAGAGGCAATTGTACACCCAAGTACCGTAAAAATTACGGGAGCAAAGGAAGATCTTAATCGGATAGCATTCGTAAAAGCAAGAGTCGATCTTGAAGGTGTTGATGAAACGATAGAAAAAGAATCGATTGTGACGGTTTATGACCAAAACGGAACGGTTTTACCTGTAGAAGTAGAGCCAAATGTTGTCACGGTAACTGTACCGGTGAAAAGTCCGAGTAAATTGATTCCGATAAATGTAAAGAAGAAAGGGACATTACCGGAAGGGCTTAGTATTGAAAATATTTCCGTTGACCCAAATGAGGTAACCGTCTATGGTGAAAAAAGCATTTTGGAAAAATTGGAATTTCTAGATGGAGTCGAAGTAGACCTTAGCAAAATTCAAGAGGATACGACGCTTGAAGTAGAGCTTCCAAAGCCAGAAGGTGTGACAAAGATTGTTCCTGAAAGAGTCAATATTTCGATTGAACTTAATAAAGAAGAAGAACTTTCTTTTGAAGGTCTTCCAATCAAAACAGTTGGGCTAAATGATAGTGAAAACCTAACATTTCTTGATCCTGAAAACGCTCAGCTTGATATTTTACTAAAGGGAGCCGAGAACGTACTGAAAAATATAAAGAAGTCTGATATCGAGTTATATATAAATGTTGCGGATATTGGTGAAGGACAGCATAACCTTGATGTACAAGTGAACGGTCCACAAAACATCACATGGACCTTATCGAAAAATCAAATTAAAGTACAAATTTCATCTAGTGAAGTAGTAGAAGAAGAAACAGAAAAAGATGAAGAACAAACATCTCTGTCTTGATGAAGATGAATACGTAAAAGGAGCGATGATCCATGGGTAAATATTTTGGTACTGACGGTGTTAGAGGTGTTGCAAATAGTGAGTTAACACCTGAATTAGCGTTTAAATTAGGTCGATTTGGGGGATATGTTTTAACGAAGGATAAAGAACGTCCGAAAGTGTTAATCGGTCGGGATACACGTATTTCAGGTCATATGCTAGAAGGGGCTTTAGTGGCTGGTTTATTATCAATCGGTGCAGAAGTGATGCGACTTGGCGTGATTTCAACACCAGGTGTTGCTTACTTAACACGTGCTTTAGGTGCTGAAGCGGGTGTGATGATCTCAGCTTCTCACAACCCTGTGCAAGACAATGGAATTAAGTTTTTTGGATCGGACGGTTTTAAGCTATCTGATGATCAAGAAGCAGAAATTGAAGCTTTATTGGACGAAGCAGAAGATACACTTCCTCGACCAATTGGCGGTGATCTCGGACAAGTAAGTGATTATTTTGAAGGTGGCCAAAAATACTTACAATTCTTAAAGCAAACTGTAGATGAAGACTTTACTGGATTACATATTGCATTGGATTGTGCACATGGCGCTACTTCTTCTTTAGCCACTCATTTATTTGCTGATTTAGATGCAGATGTTACAACGATTGGTACATCTCCAAACGGATTAAACATTAATGATGGTGTAGGCTCAACGCATCCTAAAACATTAGCAGAGTTGGTGAAGGAAAAAGGAGCAGATGTAGGATTAGCCTTTGATGGAGATGGTGACCGTCTTATTGCTGTTGATGAAAACGGCGACATTGTAGATGGTGACCAAATTATGTTTATTTGTGCCAAACATTTAAAAGACCAAGGTTTATTAAAGGACGATACCGTTGTCTCAACAGTTATGAGTAACCTAGGGTTTTATAAAGGATTAGAAGCTCTTGGTATACATAGTGTACAAACGGCTGTAGGAGATCGCTATGTAGTGGAAGAAATGAAGAAGAATGCCTATGTATTAGGTGGAGAGCAGTCTGGACATATTATTTTCTTAGAGCATAATACAACAGGTGATGGACTATTAACAGCTCTTCAACTCGTAAATATTATGAAATTAACTGGGAAGAAGCTTTCAGAACTTGCAGGGGAGATGAAAAAATACCCGCAAATGCTCATCAACGTAAAAGTGACAAATAAACATGGCGTCATGGAAAATGAAAAAGTTAAATCAACGATTTTAGCTGTCGAGGAAGAAATGGCTGGAAATGGTCGTATTCTTGTTCGACCATCCGGAACAGAACCGTTAGTACGTGTGATGGCTGAAGCTTCTACAGAAGAGCTATGCCGAGAATATGTTGAAAAAATTGCGAATGTCGTTCGAGAAGAAATAGGACTAGAGTAAATGATAGGGGGCTACGCGTAGAAGTAGCCCCATTCTTCATAAGCCCAACAAGGTATGACTATTTTTCGTTTGAAACATAAATGTAATGATTTGTTAGAAAATAAGTTAAGCCCGTGAAAAATAGGGGATAACGTTGAAATGTTTCGTTACATATACTAATCATGCAACCTATTTAATAAATAAAATGATTGACATATTCTTTTTTAGTAGTGTAAAATTTTCTTGTTTGCATGAGTCAATAATTGGAAAGGGGGATTGTTGGAATCCATTTCATATAAAGCGCCTGAACTAAGCATGAGCGCGGATTGCTTAGTTGACGAGGAGGAGGTTTATCGAGTGATCGGCGGATGCCTCCCGGTTGTTTCCCTAGTTACAACCGTCAAGTCTTGTTCTTAAAACGAAAGAGGCAACTCTTCGCACAAAGGAATAAGACGTAACTAGAAAAGAAAAAGAGAAAACATGAGTGAGGGGACAACGGAAAGATTCGGCTTCGAGGAACCTGTCCCCGATGATGTATCTTTCTTCGTCCCTTCGCTAAAATGGGAGGAAGAATAATCAAATGTGCGGAATTGTAGGATATATTGGACAAAAAGATTGTAAAGAGATTTTATTACGCGGTTTAGAAAAGTTAGAGTATCGTGGATATGATTCAGCAGGAATTGCGGTGGTGAACGGAGAGCAAGTTCACGTCTTTAAAGAAAAAGGTCGAATTGCAGATTTACGTGAAATTGTCGATGCTTCTGTTTCATCTACCATTGGAATTGGTCATACGCGCTGGGCAACGCATGGTGTACCAAGTAAAACAAATGCACATCCACACCAAAGTGCATCAAAACGATTAACACTTGTTCATAACGGGGTTATTGAAAACTACTTACAGCTTAAACGTGAATTATTAACAGATGTTAAGCTTAATAGTGATACAGATACAGAGATCATCGTTCAAGTTGTAGAGCAATTTGTAAAACAAGGCATGGATGTTGAAGAAGCATTTCGTCAAACATTAACAAAGTTAAAAGGTTCCTATGCGATTGCGTTAATCGATGAACAAAATCCAGATGTCATTTACGTAGCAAAGAACAAAAGTCCACTTCTTGTCGGAATTGGCAAAGATGGCTTTAATGTTGTCGCATCTGATGCGATGGCGATGCTTCAAGTAACAGATCAATATGTTGAATTAATGGATAAAGAAATGGTCATCGTCACACGTGAAAAAGTAACGATTAAAACGTTGACGGGTGATATCGTTGAGCGTACTCCATACACTGCTGAGTTAGATGCAAGTGATATTGAAAAAGGAACATATCCTCACTACATGTTAAAAGAAATTGATGAGCAACCATTAGTGATGCGTAAAATCATTCAAAAATATCAAGACGAAGCGGGCAACTTAAATGTTGATTCTGAAATTGTTCGTGCAGTTAATGAGGCAGATCGAATTTACATCGTTGCATGCGGTACGAGTTACCATGCAGGTCTCGTTGGAAAACAACTAATTGAAAAATGGGCAAAAGTACCGACTGAAGTCCATGTTGCAAGTGAGTTTTCTTACAATATGCCGTTACTGTCAGATAAACCGCTATTTATTTTCATTTCTCAAAGCGGTGAAACAGCTGACAGCCGTGCCGTACTTGTTCAAGTGAAAGAGCTTGGTCATAAAGCATTAACCATTACAAACGTGCCAGGATCAACACTTTCCCGTGAAGCGGATCACACATTATTATTACATGCAGGTCCTGAAATTGCCGTTGCTTCGACGAAAGCTTACACAGCACAACTAGCGGTTTTAGCGATTTTAGCAGCGGTAACAGCTGAGCAAAACGGAAGAGAATTGTCCCTTGATTTAATGCAAGAGTTCGGCATCATTGCAAATGCAATGGAATCATTATGTGACCAAAAAGAAGAGATGGAAGCAATTGCACGCGAATACTTATCAACAACACGTAACTGCTTCTTCATCGGTCGTACAATGGACTACTACGTTGGTTTAGAAGGTGCATTAAAACTAAAAGAAATTTCCTATATTCAAGCGGAAGGCTTTGCCGGTGGAGAATTGAAACACGGAACGATCGCATTAATCGAACACGGAACACCAGTCATTGCACTAGCGACACAAGAGCACGTCAACTTAAGCATCCGTGGAAACGTAAAAGAAGTTGTCGCACGTGGAGCAAACCCATGCATCATCTCCATGAAAGGATTAGAGGAAGAAGACGATCGCTTCATCCTTCCAACTGTGCATGAAGACTTAACACCATTAATCTCTGTTATTCCGTTACAATTAATCTCTTACTATGCGGCACTACACCGTGGCTGTGACGTAGATAAGCCTCGTAACCTAGCGAAATCTGTTACGGTGGAATAATGGGGACGAAGTAATTTTAGTAGTTGTTGATTTGAAATAAAGTTGCGAAGCTTTACCCCTTTGGTTATTATTTAGCCAAAGGGGTGTTTTTTATGTCGAAACGAAAAAGAATCACTCAAATGAGAAATGGATAAAAGAAGGCCGAGGCTCTGGTATTGGTATAGATTATAAGCCGTGGTTAAAAATTCAGGATGTATCTTCATTAGGTCGCTCTACTCGTTTAAAAGGGATAAAGACGAGAAGGCAACATGAGTTTTTATCCGATTTGGAACGAAACTACTTTTACCTAACTGAATATTCAGATGTCATTATTGATATTCGAGAACAGTTTCCTTTATTACCGTTGGAAGAAACAATATTTATTGCAGATGAGTTAGGTATAAAACATCCAACTGATCCTAAAACTGGTGAACCTATTGTGATGACAACGGATTTTTTATTAACAATAGATAAAGGTCAAGGAGTGTTTGAAGTAGCTAGGACAATAAAGATGAACAATTAAAAGAGCGTGTACTTGAGAAGTTTGAGATAGAAAGAGAGTATTGGCAGCGAAGAGACATTGATTGGGGCATTGTAACGGAAGTAGAAATTCCAAAAATGATGGCACGGAATATTAGCTATATACATGATTATTACGATATTCGAGATTATGACGTTTTTCAAGAAATGAGTTCACAGCATATTGAAGATTTATCAATGTCATTGATGTAGCGTTTATTAAACGGTAAATGCAGTATTAGAGAGATTACGAGTGAATTTGATGCTGATACGCATCTGCCTTTTGGTAGTGGCGTTACATTGTTTTACCATTTACTCGCTCAAAAAATTATTCGAATTGATATGCTAGAGCCTATAAATTTAGAACACACAATAGCTATTAAGTCTATTGATGAAAGCAAGTTGAAGAAGGTGAGATACGGATGATTTACATTAATCAAGTACTTCAATATGTATCTGATTCTAAAAGAATACGTGTTATTGAAATTGAAGAATCATATGTATATATAGTGAATATTGATACAACCAGTGCTATGCCTCAAAGAGAACTATATTCCAATTTGCAAACAGAAATGAATCAAGGTGGGTTATTAGTTGTTAGTGATCCATATTCTAGAGCTATTCCTGATAATGAACTTTCTGAAGTGCAAATTTATAAACGTGAGGAAGATTGGGAAACCATCGAAAAATATATTATTCCCAATATGAAAGAGTTGCTGAAGAAAAAAGGTAGAGAAAAGAAAATTACTGAGATAGTTGACGAAAGTGGTCTTGGCAAACCTAAAGTAAAGGAACTTCTTAGCCGTTATTGGCAACGTGGTATGAGCAAAAATGCTATGCTTCCTGATTATGCTAATTCTGGTGGTCGAGGAAAAACTAAAACGTTAACGAAAGAAAAAATTGGTCGCCCAAGAAGGGTAAATATTAGTGGAGAATATCAAACAGGTATTAATATAACTGATGAAGTGAAATTGCAGTTTGAACATGCAATTAATAAATACTACCGAAAGACAAATAACTATTCACTAAAAGATGTTTATTACTTTATTCTTCGAGATTTTTATTCAGATAGTTATAAAGAAAATGGTGAGATGCAGTACCGCATTTGGGAAGCTAATCGTATCCCTTCTTATAATCAGTTTTACTATTGGTAGAGGATATTCTCTAAAGATAATTAGAGATTTTGTTAAAATAGATGGAGGTTGTGAAGGAATGTACTTAAACTATAGGAGAAGGTTTGCTGAAGAAGGAAATAAAGAGCGGGAAAGAGAATAATTAATATGTAATCTTTGAGGAAAAAAAGGCTTAGGGATAATGAGGGTGGAAAATGGTAGAGTTATTTGGATTAATTCTTTTATGGGGAATCCCAGCACTATTATTATGGAGCGTTGTTTTAAGTATCATACATATAGCAAAAGAGCCTAGATCAGGACAATTCTTAGGGCGGACACTGACGTTTATTAGCGCCATATATTCCTATATTGTCAGTTCGTTGGCTTCCTGGTTTGGTCTTATTTGTATTATTTGGGGAATCGTCGGTTTTACAGAAGGTGCGATTTTTGGCCCGATCATGTTCGTATTATTCGGCGCATTTATGGTGTATAACTTTTTCCCGCGTTATAATATGCCATAATGAATAGAAAAACAATCATCTTTCATTTTCAGCCAATAATAGCAAGGCTTACAAGCTAAAGGCAGCAATCATAATACTATCTTGATCTTCAACAAAAGGGCGCAGAAGTGTTTGTTACGACCGTGAAGGGCTGGAGTCAAGAAAAAACATAAACCAGAAAATAACGCTATTGATATGGCAACTGCCATGGGCATTGAACTTTTAACAGAAGAACAATATCGAGCGTTTCAGAAAATTGAAAATTTAGATATGAAAACGTCGAGTTGGGTACAAACACCCTCTGATATTAGAGAACTCGGCGGGGCCCTTTTTTGCGATTGTCGTTTCGGGCACGTCTTCGTGTACCACAATGGAGCAGAATCCTACTATGCTGCCAGGGGGTTCCGTGGCTCGCTAAGGGTTTAAATTTTGCAAAGACAGCTGCATTTGAATTTGAGAACGAATCACCTAGGGAAAGGCTTTAATTTCATTCTTCAACTATCGGGTGCTTTAATTGAGCAAGGATCACAAAATTATCAAACTTTTTTATAAAAGGATGATTCAATTGAATTTAGAATAAGCGTGTTTTGATCAATCTTTTTTTCAAAACACGCTTATTCTATTCGCTCTTATATCAAGGTTTATTAAGTTAATTCAATCATACTTTATTCCAAGTCTACAGTAGTTGTATGTAGCTGTTACTTTCTTCTTCCCCACGCTAAAAAGTCGGTACCTACTGCTAAATAGTTGGTATCCGGAGCGGAATAATAGTGGAAGATTATCCCATGGGAGTCGTGATTTTCCAACCGTCATCGTTGTGGAGTCAACCACTACTAATTGGCGCGGAAACCTTAATGATCGACGAGTTTGACGGTTGCATTTAGATACAACCAAGTCAAAAAGTTGCTTCATTATCTCAAAGTCCACATGACTGGCTTTCTTTGAAAACGTTGAATAGTCTGCCTGTGCGAGTCCATACGTAGGGGCGACATCTGCCCCATGCCGAAAGCTTTTCCACTCATTAGCTGAAGCTGTTACCAAATACTCGATTAACGTTTGAACATCAAACTTTCGAGCAGTATCCTTGTAACCAACAGCTTTCACAATCATTTTTAATTCATCTTCAGAAATAATCTTTTGCAGTAAATTCGGGAGCGTGGTATTCTTTTTCATAAGGGACACCTCTTCCTTGGTTTGTTGGTTGGTACTTACATTCTACAGGAAAGGTGTCCTTTTTTGTTGTTTTTTTGGATTTTATTGGTTAATCAACACTCTTGGAATAATATGAAAGTGATCAAGCACATGAATGGAAGACGGAAAAACGCATTGAATCGCTTTGGCCATGGCCGGTGCTAAATCGCTCACAGCCTGTTGAATGGTTCCTTTCACACAAGAAAGAGCCGATTGAATCGCTTCTTCGTCTCGTACTGGAACAATCGCTAAATTTTGGTGCATATGTATAAAACCAACGTTCGACCGTTGTGTACGGTAGTCCATATTCACAAGCCACATCTGAAATGGCTCGTCCATGACAATGATCAACAATTTGAAGACGATAAGCTAAAGTAGAAGAGC
>NZ_JAKZKS010000040.1 GCF_022808615.1 Bacillus sp. FJAT-47783 | reverse complement strand
GGTACCGGAGCGTACATCCGTACGTGAGGATGCCGACGACTGAAGGTGACAACGAAATGCGCCGCTCATCGAAAGCCGTAAAACATAGGTCTGGTGGCGATAGCGAAGAGGTCACACCCGTTCCCATACCGAACACGGAAGTTAAGCTCTTCAGCGCCGATGGTAGTTGGGAGTAATCCCTGTGAGAGTAGGACGCTGCCAGGCAAACGAAGAACAGCAAAAGCTGTTCTTTTTTTGTGTTTTTAAACATCAGTGCAATAAAAGAAAATCTGGTGCAATTAATGGATATGAAGTTCAATTACACCATTAAATGTGCAAATACATGATAAGTGGTGCAATAATTTTGAAGTTCGTGCAATTAAGCTTGAGATTCGTGCAATTGTTACGGAAAGTGGTGCAATTACCCTCAATGTTCGCGCAAAAACATCCTCCAAACTATAATTAACCTACGTAAAAACAGGGAAAAAGCCGTTTTTATTCTTAATTCCCCAATAATTTTGTTTAATGTCATGAAAGAGATATGTCAGTTATCATTTTGTATTTGTGTCCCCTCGTTTTTATTAGGTTTTATAATTCCCATGTTTTATTTTGAGTAAAGAAAATACTTTCAAAGAATTGATAAAAAATAAACGGAATTTTTAATAATGAAGCATGAATAAATTGGTAAATAAAAATATAGTCGTAACTAGTATGACTAAAAAGCAAGTCATACCACCATTCTGTTTCATACCTAGAAATCATACTTAAATTGTATAGAAGTAAATAATGAATCAGCACTTCCGGTACCGCTCTAAGATCGTCTTTATTAGTCGGTAAATACAATTGATTGTTAAAGAAGTTCCATGCTAATTTAGAGTTCCAAACAATATCAAAATATGTTGGTGCTTCAAAAATATAGCTATTTTCTTGTTCTTTTTTACATATTAAATTTAGTTTGTTTTCAACGATTTCTTTTAAACGGTTAGGTGAAACAAAATAAAAGTCAGCTAATTCTTTATGAATATGCAAGGAGTCCATTTCTTTAGATATTCTATACATCGTTTCAATCTCTAAGTTTTGTTTAAATACTTCCTCTTGTTCAGGAAGTTTCCTTAATAATTGTTGCATAGAATATTTATCTCCTTCGACATGTTTCATGTGAAACAAGCATTGTGCGACATGACCGAATAACCCGTTTTTCTGTATTTTAATTTCATCGTCTAAAAACTGGTAGTTTTGTTTTTTTCTTTTTCGCGATGAGACACCGTGTGCTAAAAGACTAGAATGTGACGGGTAGTCAGGATCAACTGTTAAAATTGCGGCTTTCATTAATTGGCATAAACCATAAAAGGCAAGTGTTGGCTGAACAGCAAAAGGTGATTGGTTAGCTGTTTTAAAGTGATTTTCTGCATGCATTAAGTAATACATGAATGGGTAGCTATTTTGAAAAGCCTTTTGTTCAGGAGAAGGTATGTTTATTTTTTGATATTGGTTTACTAAAATTTTTTGAACGGTTTGTGAGGAATAAAAGGACGAATAGTGTGTCCAGATTGAAGACAAGAGCATACAACCTCCTTAATCACAATTCTAAATATTTAAACTCTTTCAAGATTCCTTGACATGTTATCATCCAATTGATAATCTACTAATAATATTTTGGCGTAAGTGAGGAGGTTTTACTTATGTGGGAGACAAAATTTTCAAAAGAAGGATTAACTTTTGATGATGTACTATTAGTTCCTGCAAAATCTGAAGTGTTACCTCGTGATGTCGATTTAAGTGTCGAATTAACGAAAACATTGAAGCTGAATATACCGATTATTAGTGCTGGAATGGATACTGTGACGGAATCAAAAATGGCGATTGCAATGGCACGTCAAGGTGGATTAGGTATTATTCATAAAAATATGTCTGTTGAACAACAAGCTGAGCAGGTTGATAAAGTTAAGCGCTCTGAAAGCGGTGTAATTACGAACCCGTTCTTTTTAACACCTGAGCATCAAGTATATGATGCCGAACACTTAATGGGAAAATACCGAATTTCAGGTGTTCCAATAGTAAATAACGAAAATGATCAAAAACTTGTTGGTATTATTACGAACCGTGATCTTCGATTCATTCAAGATTACTCAATGAAAATTTCCGATGTAATGACGAAAGAGCAGCTTATTACAGCTCCTGTTGGAACAACGTTAGAAGAAGCTGAGAAAATTTTACAAAAGCATAAAATTGAGAAATTACCACTTGTTGATGAAGAGGGGACTTTAAAAGGGCTTATTACGATTAAAGATATTGAAAAAGTCATTGAATTCCCGAACTCTGCTAAAGATCAACACGGCCGTTTATTAGTTGGTGCTGCTGTTGGTGTAACAGGGGATACGATGATTCGTGTTCAAAAGCTAGTTGAAGCAAATGTCGATGTTATTGTTGTGGATACAGCACATGGACACTCTCAAGGTGTTTTAGAAACAGTGCGTAGTATTCGTGAAGAATATCCTGAGTTAAATATTATTGCTGGAAATGTTGCAACGGCAGAAGGAACACGTGCATTAATTGAAGCAGGAGCTAATGTTGTAAAGGTTGGAATTGGCCCTGGTTCTATTTGTACAACTCGAGTCGTAGCGGGTGTAGGTGTACCTCAAATTACAGCTATTTATGATTGTGCAACAGAAGCACGGAAACATGGTGCTTCCATTATTGCAGACGGTGGAATTAAGTACTCTGGTGATATTGTGAAAGCTTTAGCAGCTGGTGGACATGCGGTAATGCTTGGAAGCTTACTAGCTGGAACGTCTGAAAGTCCTGGTGAAACAGAAATATATCAAGGTCGTCGCTTTAAAGTGTACCGTGGTATGGGGTCTGTAGCTGCAATGGAAAAGGGGAGTAAGGATCGCTATTTCCAAGAAGAGAACAAAAAGTTCGTTCCTGAAGGTATTGAAGGACGTACACCATATAAGGGTCCATTAGCTGAAACGATTTATCAGCTTGTTGGTGGATTACGATCTGGTATGGGGTATTGTGGAACGAAAGATTTATATGAACTACGTGAAAAATCTCAATTTGTTCGAATGACTGGTGCGGGATTAAGAGAAAGTCACCCACATGATGTGCAAATTACGAAAGAAGCTCCGAATTACTCACTTTCATAAAATATAGTGACAATTCATTCTATAAATATTACGATTTTATTACTTTTAGACAGAGTATATACTCTGTCTATTTTTTTTATTACATATGTGATAAAATCAATTTTGTTGTCGCTATTGAAAAGAAAACGATTTAAAAAATGACATAGATATTATAAAGTTGGAGGTATTAAAGGTGTACATCAATAAAAAAGTGATATCAGCTCTCGTTTTGTCTTTAGTGCTGATGATTGGAATGTTTACCCCATTAACATCCAAATCTTATGCAGCTCAAAATGATCCTCTTGGCATTAATGCGTCAGCTGCAATTGCAGTTGAAGCATCAACCGGAAAAGTTATTTATGGAAAAAATATTGATGAATCACTAGGTATTGCAAGTATGACGAAAATGATGACCGAGTATTTGCTTCTTGAGGCTGTAAAGGAAGGTAAGGTTTCATGGACACAGCAATATCGTCCTAGTGATTATGTTCATAAAATATCTCAATACACAAGCTTATCTAATGTTCCGTTGAGAAAAGATGGTACATACACTGTACGTGAATTATATGAAGCGATGGCTATTTATTCTGCAAACGGTGCCGCCATTGCAATCGCTGAAGTTGTAGCAGGAACAGAAACAAATTTTGTTAAAATGATGAATGAAAAAGCAAAAGAGCTTGGTATGAAAAGTGCTTCATTCGTTAATGCAACAGGTTTAAACAACCATGATTTGTTAGGTATGCACCCAAAAGGAACGGATGCAGAAGCGGAAAATATGATGTCAGCTCGTGATGTCGCGACATTAGCTTATCATTTATTAAAGGATTATCCAGAAATTTTGGAAACAGCAAGTATTGAGAAAAAAGTGTTCCAAGAGGGTACAGAAGATGCCATCAACATGGAAAACTGGAATTGGATGTTACCTGGTCTCGTTAAAGGGTATGAAGGTGTTGATGGATTAAAAACTGGTTATACAGATTTTGCTGGTTCATCCTTTACGGCAACGGCGGAACGAAACGGTATGCGTATTATTTCTGTTGTCATGAATGCAAAGGGAAATGGAAGTAATCCGTATTTACCACGTTTTAATGAAACGGAGAAAATATTAAATTATGCTTTTAGTAACTTTACTGTTGAAGAGCTATTTCCTGAGGAATATAAACTAAAAGGTGAATCAACACTTCCGGTTATAAAAGGAAAAGAAAAAGAAGTATCGATTCATTCAAAGGATTCGTTTAAGATTGCGATAAAACGTGGTGAAAATAAGCAGTATAAGCCGAAATATGTTTTAGATGAAAAATTATTAAATGAAGATGGGGCCATTGAAGCGCCTATTAAAAAAGGTGCATCTGTTGGTTATTTAACAGTAGAATATACAGGTGATGGACAAGATCTTGGTTATGTAAATGGCATTTCTAAAGGAAAGGTTGATGTTATTACGGCTGAAAAGGTTGAAAAAGCCAATTGGTTCGTTTTAACAATGAGAAGTATAGGTAACTTCTTCGGTGATATTTGGGGAGGAATTACCAATATGGTTAAAGGGTGGTTCTCTTAATTTAGAAGAATAAAATGAAACATCATTATATGGTTTTATTTTATTCCCAACCTATCTTCATCGCTTTATTATAGAATCTTGGCGTAGTATCTTACTGCCGTTAAGAGTCGGAAAAATCTCCTTATTTTTGATAACATATTAAATGATCGAAGGAAACTCCTAGTATAATGCTGGGAGTTTTTCTTTATAGTATCAGAATTTATATCATTTTGATAAAGCTTTTAGGGGTAAATGGAGTCTTCAGTGTCCAGTGAAAGCCACCGATCCCCTCGAGTCAAAAACGTGATGCTGTAAAAGTGAAAAATCGTCGTAAGAACATTTTTGTCTGAGGCTGATCAGGCGCTGGCGCTTTTCTTGTTGCTAGAAAGGGTTGGTATTATTTCCTATACGTCGTTAATGAATTCAATGGAACAATGACTACAAAGCAGCATGTTGTAGCTTTCAAGTTAAGGGTATGATTATTTAATTGGTTGGAAAAACTCACATACTTTATTAATTCCTTTTTATTTTGATAGGAATTTTATTAAAATTAGGATAAAATAAGCTTATGCACTTTTTGTATATTTGGTTAAGGGGGATTCAAAATGGCAAATACAACAGGTACTGATCGTGTAAAACGTGGTATGGCAGAAATGCAAAAAGGTGGCGTCATTATGGACGTTGTCAATGCAGAACAAGCAAAAATCGCAGAAGAGGCTGGCGCTGTTGCTGTTATGGCCCTTGAGCGTGTCCCAGCAGATATTCGTGCTGCAGGCGGCGTTGCACGTATGGCAGATCCAACAATTGTAGAAGAAGTGATGAATGCGGTTTCCATTCCTGTAATGGCGAAAGCGCGTATTGGACATATTGTAGAGGCGCGAGTATTAGAGGCGCTTGGTGTAGACTATATTGATGAAAGTGAAGTTTTAACACCTGCTGATGAAGAATTCCATTTAAATAAACGTGAATATACTGTTCCGTTTGTATGCGGTTGCCGTGATTTAGGTGAAGCTGCTCGTCGTATTGCAGAAGGAGCATCTATGTTACGTACAAAAGGTGAGCCAGGAACTGGTAACATTGTAGAAGCAGTTCGCCACATGCGTAAAGTGAACGCGCAAGTACGGAAAGTAGTAGGTATGAGTGAAGATGAGTTAATGACAGAAGCGAAATTATTAGGTGCGCCTTATGAATTATTGCTCCAAATTAAAAAGGAAGGTCGTTTACCTGTTGTTAACTTTGCAGCAGGCGGTGTTGCAACACCTGCAGATGCAGCCTTAATGATGCAATTAGGGGCAGATGGTGTATTTGTAGGTTCTGGTATCTTCAAATCAGAAAATCCTGCAAAATTTGCGCGCGCGATTGTTGAAGCGACAACACACTATGAAGATTATGAATTAATTGCAAACCTTTCAAAAGGTCTCGGTACTGCTATGAAAGGAATTGAAATTTCAAACTTATTACCAGAGCAACGAATGCAAGAGCGTGGTTGGTAAAAAAGGGGTTTTATGCATGAAAATCGGAGTCTTAGGTTTACAAGGTGCAGTTCGTGAACATATTCGATCAATAGAAGCGTGTGGAGCCGAAGGTGTCGTTGTTAAAACTCCAGCTCAATTAGAGGAGTGCGACGGTTTAATTTTGCCAGGCGGAGAAAGTACGACGATGCGTCGTTTAATTGATAAATATAGCTTTATGGAGCCATTAAGAGCTTTTGTTGATAGTGGTAAACCGATTTTCGGTACTTGTGCTGGTTTAATTTTATTGGCTAAAAACATCGTTGGCTATGATCAACCTCATTTAGGTGTATTAGATGTAACAGTGGAGCGTAATTCGTTCGGACGTCAACGCGAAAGTTTTGAAGCAGAATTAAACATAGCCGGTGTTGGAAATGATTTTATCGGTGTGTTTATTCGTGCTCCTCATATTGTTGAAGCTGGAGAAGATGTAGAAGTTTTAGCAAAACATAACGACCGAATTGTTGCTGCAAGACAAGGTCACGTTTTAGGCTGTTCGTTCCATCCAGAATTAACAGATGACAATCGTTTTACACAGTACTTTTTAAATATGGTGAAAAAATCAAAAGAAGTTCACGTATAAAACGATTGAAATGTTGTTAAACTTGTAGTACATTATCGTTAAAGAGAATTTAAGATCGGCAAAGCGTTGAAAGGAACAAGTAGCAAGTGTATCTTTGTTCAGAGAGCTGATGGTCGGTGAAAATCAGTCAAAGAAGCTTGTGAATCCATCCTTGAGCGAAATGTTGAACACAATTTATGTTGTTAGTAAGCATTTACGGGAAACCGTTATATTTTCGAGTGGAAAACATTTGTTTTCTATTAGGGTGGCAACGCGGGTAACTCTCGTCCCTTCTTTTAAGGAGGGGTGGGAGTTTTTTATTTAATAAAAAAGATACATCTCGCTAAATATGTCTAGCGCATGCGCCTAGCGCCTCAGGAATTGAAGGTAAAGTACAACTTTCATTCCAAATCGTCCGTCTTATTTGTCTGAGGTTGATGAAGGTACTTGCGCTTTTCTAAAAAATATTTGAGGAGTGGTAAATATGCTTGATATTAAGTATTTGCGAGCTAACTTCAAAGAAGTAAAAGAAAAATTACAGCATCGCGGCGAAGATTTAACAGACTTTGTTAAATTTGAAGAATTAGACAAGAAGCGCCGTGAATTAATTACTCAAACAGAAGAATTGAAAAGTAAACGTAATGGAGTTTCTGGTGAAATTGCGAAGTTAAAAAGAGAAAAGAAAGATGCAGATCATTTAATTTTAGAAATGCGTCAAGTAGGAGAACGTATTAAGGTTCTGGATGAAGAGTTACGAGCGATTGAAGCAGAGTTAGAATTCATTTTATTCTCTATTCCGAACATTCCTCATGAAAGTGTACCAGTAGGTGAATCTGAAGAGGATAATGTTGAAGTGAGAAAATGGGGAGAAGTTCAAGACTTTGCGTTTGAACCAAGGCCACATTGGGAAATTGCTGATCACCTTAAGATTTTAGACTTTGAACGTGCAGGAAAAGTTACGGGAAGTCGATTTGTGTTTTATAAAGGTTTAGGTGCAAGACTAGAACGTGCCCTCATTAACTTTATGTTAGATTTGCACATCGAAGAACATGGTTATGAAGAAGTTTTGCCTCCATACATTGTGAACCGTACAAGTATGACAGGAACAGGTCAGCTTCCAAAATTCGAGGAAGATGCATTTAAAATTCAAGATGAGGAATACTTTTTAATTCCAACAGCAGAAGTACCTGTTACAAATCTACATCGCGATGAAATTTTACAAGCTGATCAATTGCCGATTAGTTATGCTGCTTATAGTGCTTGTTTTCGTTCTGAAGCGGGATCTGCTGGTCGTGATACGAGAGGTTTAATTCGCCAGCATCAATTTAATAAAGTTGAACTTGTGAAGTTTGTTAAACCTGAAGATTCTTATGAAGAGCTTGAGAAGTTAACAGGACATGCAGAAAAGGTGCTTCAGTTATTAGGACTTCCGTATCGAGTGTTAAGTATGTGTACAGCTGATTTAGGTTTTACTGCAGCGAAAAAATATGACATTGAAGTTTGGCTTCCAAGCTATGGCACGTATCGGGAAATTTCTTCTTGCAGTAACTTTGAAGCATACCAAGCTCGTCGGGCAAATATTCGCTTCCGTCGTGATCCTAAGGCAAAACCAGAACCAGTGCATACATTAAATGGGTCTGGATTAGCAATTGGGAGAACAGTTGCGGCCATCCTAGAGAATTATCAGCAAGAAGATGGTTCAGTAATAATTCCAGAAGTATTACGTCCGTATATGGGGAATAAAAAAGAGCTTCGTTAATGAATAAGGGGAGACGGATTTTAGTTTTGAATCCGTCTTCCAAAAAAATATTTTTTTGTTGACATATTAAATAACATTTGATATATTAAATCTTGTCGATACGGAGGAATACCCAAGTCTGGCTGAAGGGATCGGTCTTGAAAACCGACAGGGGTGTCAAAGCCCGCGGGGGTTCGAATCCCTCTTCCTCCGCCATAAGGTATAAATGATAACTCGCGCATAAAATGGAGATTGGATAAATTCGTTACATATTCGTAACGAATTTTTTTGTGTTTTATTTTCGTGTCAGAATTTATTTTATGTAAAAAAAATACTAGATTAATGAAGTCTTCAGTGTTCAGCACTTAGCCCCTTGAATCAAAAACGTGATGTTGTAAAGGGAAAAATCGTCTTTTCGTTGTAAGAACAATTTGGTTTGAGACTTAGCAAGGTGCTTGTGTTTTTCGATAAATAGTACCACTAAGCTTTAAACAGATAAAAAACCCACCGAATCGGATGTGATTAGGTGGGAGGAATTACATTATTTTTTTATCCCACTCTTAACGGGCAGTAAGGACCCCCACCTCAAGATTCTGTAGAAAAGCGAAGAAGATAGGTGGGGGACAAGGTCCGAAAAAATGAACACAGACTAAGAGCGCCACGTCCTGTGGCAACGTCTGTGTAACCCACATCCTGTGGGTCACAAGGGCCTTTAGGTCATCCCGTAGGGACTAACATTCAGTGGGGGATGAAAAAACCCCCACTGAATGAAGTTTCACTTTATCACGATAAACTGATCATTAATTAGCAGCCAATTTTGTGGAAAAGACAATCCAAGCTTCCAATAGCTTACTCCTCTTAAGTTTAACTCTTTAAGGAGGTCAAATTTAGCTTGTATCGATCGTGCGTCTTCAAACCAAACTTCATGTTCTTTTCCGTTTTCATCTACATAGTTAAATGTCGGTGCTTGAGCTTTATCATCATAGCGGATTGGAACGTTATATTTTGCGGCTAATTGAATTGCCTGTTGCGGACTAATTGCTTTTGCAAAAGGACCACCCTCTACGTATGGAAGTGTCCAATCATAGCCGTATAAGTTTTGACCCATCATAATTTTTTGTGGAGGAATCTCCGTAACGGCATATTCTAAAACATCTCGAACAGGATCAATTGGCGATACGGCCATTGGAGGCCCACCGCTATACCCCCATTCATATGTCATTATAACAACGAAGTCCACGATCTCCCCGTGTGCTTTGTAGTCGTGCCCTTCGTACCATTGACCTTTTTGATCTCGCTTTGTTTTAGGAGCTAAAGCTGTTGAGATGAACCAACCTTCTTGCTTAAATCGATCTCTTGCTTTCTTTAAAAAGGTGTTATAAGCTTCCTTGTCTTCGGGTTTTAAATACTCAAAATCAAAATGGATATCTCGAAACCCATATTTTTTAGCTGTTTGTACAATGTTTGAAAGAAATCGATCTTGTACCGATTGATCTGTTAATATGGCGTGTGCTAGTTCATCGCTGAATTGATCATTTTCGATATTTGTAATAATCATCATAAAAGTAGTATTTGTGCTTTTAGCGATTTCGCCCAAATTATCAATTGGAGGTTCTTTTAACGAACCATCCCGCTGCGCCTGAAAACTAAATAAACCAAGGTATGTTAAGTGTGGAACGGCTTCTTGAGCACTAGCTTGTAAATTGGGGCTTACGGATTCGCCTCTTGGCTCGATATAAGCATTAAACTCTGCATTTGTTTTAGGTTGTTGAGGGATATATAGGCGAAATCCGATCTGTAACATTTGATTCGGGTTGATGTTATTAATTTGAGCCAATTTTGAAACAGTTGTATTAAACTTTCTCGAAATACTCCACAAACTGTCTCCTGATTGGACAAAATAAAATTGGCCGATGATAGGGATGATAATTGTTTGACCGATGACAAGTTGATTTGGATTTGGAATTTCGTTAGCTGTAATTAAATCATTTACCGATGTAGAATAGGTTTGGGCAATAGTAAATAATGATTCGCCTTGTTGTATGACATGAATTTGCATATACTCCTCCTTAAAATAAGCTTTGTACATTGTATGTATAAGATTCGTTTTCATGTATTATTGAAACTTTTTGACGTGTTATATAAGATAAGGCTAATCAATAGTGAGAAAATATGATAAATGGCTAATAAAGGAGTTAAGGATGAATAAAGATGATTATTATATGGGTTTAGCGATAGAAGAAGCGAAAAGAGCAGAAGCGATTGGAGAAGTTCCGATAGGGGCAATTCTTGTTATGGATGATGAAGTTGTTGCAAGAGCCCATAATTTACGTGAAACGAGTCAGCGTTCTGTTGCCCATGCAGAAGTATTAGTGATCGATAAGGCGTGTCAAAAATTAGGCACATGGCGTTTAGAAAAGTCAACCTTGTATGTAACTCTAGAGCCTTGTCCAATGTGTGCAGGTGCAATTGTTTTGTCACGAGTAGACCGCGTAGTATATGGAGCAACGGACCCGAAAGCAGGATGTGCCGGAACTTTAATGAATTTACTATCGGAAGAACGATTTAATCATCAAGCAGAAGTTGTGAGCGGTGTTAGACAGGAAGAATGTTCCCACCTATTATCTTCATTTTTTAAACAGCTTCGCGAAAAGAAGAAACAGTTAAAAAAATAAAATGGAAGTTTACATTAATTCACAGTTGTTAAACGTTGCATTTTTCGTTTAAACAGTATATACTTGTAAATGCGTCAGTAAAGACGCGCTAATTAAATTAGGTTATAACTTTGCCGTGCTAAGCGGGGAGGTAGCGGTGCCCTGTACTCGCAATCCGCTCTAGCGAGGCCGAATCCCTTCTCAAGGTTAGTTAACTTTAGGGTCTGACTCAAGTAAGTGGTGTTGACGTCTGGGTCCTGCGCAATGAGAATCCATGAACCATGTCAGGTCCGGAAGGAAGCAGCATTAAGTGGAAGCTCTCATGTGCCGCAGGGGTGCCTGGATTGAGCTAACTGCTTGAGTAACGCCTAGGGTTGCTAATCGACAGAAGGTGCACGGCAGTTACTATACATACTCAAACTCATCCATTGGGATGGGTTTTTATTTTTACATAGACCGTTTTGTCATTTAAAACAGCTATACGGTATAATGAAAGAGATGATATCAAAAAGGAGGGCGTTTCGTGAGTTATCAAGCGTTATATCGTGTTTTTCGGCCGCAGCAATTTCGTGATGTAGTCGGTCAGGAACATGTCACGAAGACATTGCAAAATGCCCTTTTACAAAATAAATTTTCCCATGCTTATCTTTTTTCTGGCCCTCGTGGAACAGGAAAAACAAGTGCTGCGAAAATATTTGCAAAAGCAGTCAACTGTGAAAAAGCACCAGTAGCAGAGCCGTGTAACGAGTGCCCTTCTTGTCAAGGGATTACAAACGGTTCTATTTCGGATGTTATTGAAATTGATGCGGCATCGAATAATGGAGTAGATGAGATACGGGACATTCGAGATAAAGTGAAATACGTACCTGCGTCGGTGAAGTATAAGGTTTATATTATCGATGAAGTTCATATGCTGTCTATTGGTGCCTTTAACGCATTATTAAAAACGTTAGAAGAACCACCAAAACATGTAATTTTTATTTTGGCTACTACAGAACCGCATAAAATTCCATTAACGATAATTTCTCGATGTCAACGATTTGACTTTAGACGAATTTCGGTTCAGTCAATCGTTGCAAGAATGAATGATATCGTAGAAAATCAGCAAATCAATGTGCAGCAAGAGGCGTTACAAGTTATCGCAAGTGCCGCTGATGGTGGAATGCGTGATGCGCTAAGTATATTAGATCAAGCGATTTCATTTAGCGATGAAGAAGTAACATTAGAAGATGTTCTTCTTATTACAGGATCCGTCTCACAAACGTTTATCACATCGCTCGTAACATCCATTTATAAAAAAGATGTATCATCTGCACTAAAAGCTTTAGATGATCTAATGAATCAAGGGAAAGATCCGCTGAAATTTATTGAGGACCTTATTTACTATTACCGGGATATGTTATTATATCAAACGGCTCCAAACTTAGAAGAAGTATTGGAGCGAGTAACAATTGATGAGGCATTTACTTTATTAGCAAAAGAAATGTCACCTGAAACAATCTACACGACGATTGAGGTTCTAAATAAAAGTCAACAAGAGATGAAGTGGACAAATCACCCACGAGTTTTCTTAGAGGTAGCGATTGTAAAGCTGTGTCAAGACAGTTCATCTTCCCAAAATGCAGGAGGGAATTATCAACAATTACTTCAACGTGTTCAAGAGCTTGAACAAACGGTCGTTGATTTGAAGAAAAAGGGAATTCAATCACAACCTAGCCCAACACCTGAACCTAAATCACAACCACAACGAAATATGAAAGGAGGCTATAAAACACCTGTAGGTCGAATACAAGAAATATTAAAACAAGCAACCCGTAAGGATTTAGAGATTATTAAGACGCGATGGGGCGACTTGTTGGAAACATTAAAACAACAAAACAAAGTATCACATGCTGCCTTGTTAAACGATAGTGAACCAGTTGCTGCTTCAGAACAGGCATTTGTGTTAAAATTTAAATATGAAATTCATTGTAAAATGGTCGCAGAAAATAAAAATAATGTTCAGGCAAATATTGAGTCTATTTTACATGGATTTCTAGGAACCCAATTGGAAATGGTTGGCGTACCCGAACAGGATTGGGTTAAAATAAGAGAGGAATTTATACGTGAGCAACGTAGTGATGAAGTGGAAAAGGTGGAGGAAGATCCACTGATTGCAGAAGCAAAAAAACTTGTTGGTACGGAGCTCATTGAAATTACAGAATAAAGTTGGAGGAGATTGTATTATGATGCGTGGCGGAATGGGTAATATGCAAAAAATGATGAAGCAAATGCAAAAAATGCAAAAAGATATGCAAAAAGCGCAAGAGGAGCTTGCTGAGAAAAAAATTGAAGGCTCTGCTGGCGGTGGGATGGTAACAGTCATTGCAAATGGCAATAAAGAAATATTAGAAGTTACTATTAAAGAAGAAGTAGTAGATCCAGAAGATATCGAAATGTTACAAGACCTTGTGTTAGCGGCAACAAATGATGCGATTAAAAAAGTTGATGAATTAACAAACGAAACAATGGGCAAATTCACAAAAGGTATGAATTTACCTGGTTTATTCTAGGGGGATTGGCTTAAATGCAATATCCTGAACCGATATCAAAGCTAATAGATAGCTTTATGAAACTGCCAGGGATTGGTCCTAAGACGGCCGTTCGTCTGGCTTTTTTTGTATTAAATATGAAGGAAGATACTGTGTTGGACTTTGCGAAGGCACTTGTAAACGCAAAGCGTAACCTTTCCTATTGTTCGGTTTGCGGTCATATTACCGATCAAGATCCGTGCTATATTTGTGAGGATGAACGGCGTGACAAGAGCATCGTATGTGTTGTCCAAGATCCAAAAGATGTTATTGCGATGGAAAAGATGAAGGAATACAACGGACTGTATCATGTCTTACACGGAGCTATATCCCCAATGGATGGGATAGGACCAGAGGATATCAAAATTCCAGATTTATTAAAAAGACTACAAAATGATGAAGTGCAAGAAGTAATTTTGGCGACAAATCCTAATATCGAAGGAGAAGCTACAGCAATGTATATCTCCCGACTTTTAAAGCCGACAGGTATTAAAATGACAAGGATTGCACATGGTTTACCTGTAGGGGGCGATCTGGAATACGCTGATGAAGTAACACTTTCGAAGGCGTTAGAAGGAAGAAGGGAATTATAGAATCTCTTATAGGGGGGAGTATATTCATGCTGTTTCGCCAAAAAGGTTGGCTCAAAAAGAAATATAACGAACAATTAATGAAGACTATAATTCAGTTAAAAGAAGACTGGAACCGAAAAAGAGATCTAGTGGAAAAAAGTGTCGAACCTTCCCCGGAAGTACTTTATGATTTAAAGTTAGCAGAAGCTAAATATTTCTTCTTATTAAGGGAAGCAAAAAAAAGACAAGTCACGATAAAAAAATTTGAAATATAAGCTTGCAAACGCAAGCTTACTTTTATCCCACTCTTAGCGGGCAGTAAGACCCTCACCTCAAGATTCTGTAGTGGTGGGGGAGAACTACCCGTAAAGGTTCGAAAATAAAGAACACAGACTAAGAGCGCCACGTCCTGTGAGTCACAAGGGCCTTTAGGTCATCAGGTAGGCACTAACATTCAGTGGGGGATGAAAAAAAACACTGAATGAAGTTTCACTTTATATTGGGTGAAACGAAGTTATGTTCTAAATGTAGACAACCCTCATATACATACAAATATAAGAACGTCTAGAATAAAGGGGGCTCTAGCATTTGGAACCCATTGTACTAATTTTAGGAATAAGCGGCCTTATTATTATACTGTTGCTAGTAGGGGCACCGATAAAGCCAATTAAATTTATTGGGCAACTTGCAACAAAATTAGTTATCGGTGCATTATTATTATTTTTTGCAAACGCATTTGGTACTAGTTTAGGTTTTCATATTCCCATTAACTTTGTTACTTCTTCCATATCTGGCTTTTTGGGACTACCTGGATTAGCAGCGTTAATTATCATTAAAACGATGATCTTATAATACCTGCAAAAAAAATGTAGGTATTTTCTTTTTGTGTGTTGACATACTTTAAATATATTGGTATATTAATAAACGTCGCTTCTACAAGTTATATGAAAGGGAGTTGACAAAGCTTTTGCGGTTTGATATATTTAAAAAGTCGCTTAAAAAAAATCAAAAAAACATTTGACAACAATTATTATTTTGGTATAATAAAAATGTCTGAATGATGATCTTTGAAAACTAAACAAAACCAAGCGTTTCTGTTAATTCTATTTATTTTATGAGCAAGTCAAACTTTTATTGGAGAGTTTGATCCTGGCTCAGGACGAACGCTGGCGGCGTGCCTAATACAT
>NZ_JAKZKS010000004.1 GCF_022808615.1 Bacillus sp. FJAT-47783 | reverse complement strand
CCAATTCCTCGTCATGAATCTCGAGCGAAAGCTCAGAGTTCTTTTTTGGCATTTTTTCAGAAAGGTATTCGCGAAGATAGCTGTTTAAAAAACATTAAGTTGCCAATTCGTTCAGCAAGCCCTAATTAATAAAACACTAATATAACCAAATATAATCAAACAAAGGTATACCCTCTTTGTAAGGGCCTCATTCTTACAAAGAGGTCACGTTTTTAATATTCTTTGTTTCATATTCGAAGAGTCATTCTTTACTAATGGTGCATACAAATCCACTAGGAACAACCGTTTGCTAATATTCATCTTCGGAAATCCTTAACCCTTCTATTAAGCTATCAACCATTTCTTTTACTCTTCTCCGCTTGCCTTTTCGAAGTTTTTACCACTTTAATACTTCTTCTCAAGGTAGTAACTTTAATTGTGAAACTTGAGAAATAAAGGCTGTTTCGATCATTACATCATGTAAAGCTTTTTCTTTAACTTGTTCATCTATTCATTCTTGAAAAAAAGTTTTATAATACGATTTTAAAGATTCATATTCGCATCTATTTCAGATAGGCTTTTTAGCCTAGATAATGTTGTAGACTTTCAACTTAAAGAGGAAGAAACGGTTAAAAAAGACGATTATGATTATTGAATTTCTATTGTTTTTCTTTATAAAAAGTCGAACAAGACTTATCTTTCATAAAATATAGAGTAAAGGAGATTGACCGATAAATGGGTTGCGTATTAATTATCGCAGAAAAACCAGATCAAGGAGCAAAGTTAGCGGCTCCATTTCCACATCGAAAAAAACAAGGCTATATCGAAATTAACGAATGTTCGCATTTCCCAAATGGGGCTATCATGACGTGGGCGATTGGCCATCTTTGTGAACTCGTGCCACCTGAAGAATATGACTCGAAGTGGAAACGTTGGAAGTTAGAAACCCTTCCCATATTACCGACTACATTCCAGCATCGTGTGTCGAAAGGGAAGTGGAAACAATTTCAAATCATTCGTGAGTTTGTGCAAAAAAGAGAAATCAATGAAATCATTATCGCTAGCGATGCTGGCAGGGAAGGGGAAGCGATCGTTCGGCTCATTTTACAGCTTTGTCGCCCAAGGCAGCCATTAAAACGATTATGGATTTCATCCTTAACCGAAAGTGCCGTGAGAAAAGGCTTTGAACAGCTATTAGATGAAAAGGAAACGCGGAATTTGTTTTATGAAGCGTATAGTCGCTCGTGTGCCGACTGGCTCGTTGGCATGAATGCATCTCGAGTCTACTCCCTATTGTTAAAAGAAAAAGGAATTTCCAGTTTGTTTTCGATTGGGCGTGTGCAAACACCTACATTATCGCTCATTGTCAAAAGGGAAAAAGAAATCGAGTCCTTTGTTTCAAAGCCCTTTTGGGAAGTAATCGCCACATTTCAAATGAACGGAAAAATATATGAAGGAAAGTGGCACAAAAACGGTGAAACGAGGTTGGATGATGGCGAGTTAGCACAGAAAATTGCCCGCTTTTGTCAGGAAAAAGAAGCAGAAATAACTGAAATAAAGAAGGAGCGTAAACATTTTCAACCACCGTATTTATATAACTTATCATCCCTTCAAGCAGAGGCGAACAAACGATTTAAATTTTCACCGAAAAAGACGCTAGACATCGCGCAAAAATTATATATAAAAGGAAATATCTCGTATCCACGGTCTGATTCAAGCTTTGTCACAAAAGAGGAAGCAAACATGTTTCCGCAAATAGTAGCGAAATTTAACAAAATGAAAGAATATGAATCTTTTTTTCCGCTTCCGAATGACTCTTTGCTAAACAATAAACGGTACGTCAATGAAAAAAAGGTAACCGATCACTATGCCATCATCCCGACAGAGCAAGTCGTAAACGTAACAAGCTTACCGCCTGATGAGCAAAAAATATATGACCTTATTGTAAAACGATTAATCGCCGCTCACTACAATGAAGCGATCGTTGATTATACAACCGTACATACCGTTGTCGACGGCCGAGCCCAATTCATTTCAAAAGGAACACAAATGATTGAAAAAGGATGGCGTACCGTCTTATCACAAGAGAAGAAAAAGGAAGAAAAACATTTACCGCCTCTTTCAAAAGGAGAAAGAGGTGAGGTCAAACACGTAAAAGTGAAAGAAGGGAAAACAGAGCCACCGAAACGATATACGGAAGGTCAGCTTATAACGTTGATGAAAACAGCCGGCAAATGGAGTGAGGATGAAGAGCTAAGTAAAGTGTTACAAGAAACAGAAGGGTTAGGTACAGAAGCGACGAGAGCCCAAATTATTACGGTTTTAAAAGATCGGAAGTATATTGAAGTGAAGAAAAATCAAGTATATGCAACGGAAAAAGGAAAGCTTCTTATCTCATCCATTTGTTCAGATTTGCTTACATCGCCAGATATGACGGCAAAATGGGAGCAGCGTCTTAGAGAAATCGGAAAAGGGGAAGCATCTGCGAAGCAATTTATCGAGCAAACGAAGAAACTAGTTGTCAAAATGATTGACGATGCAAAACGTGGAAGTGAAAAATGGAATTTTGAATCATTTGACATTGATTCCTTACAAGAAAATCGCTTTTCGAAATCAAAAAAACAAACGGCAACAAAGCTCGGTACTTGTCCAACATGTGGTGGCGTTATTGTTGATAAAGGAAACTTTTACGGTTGTTCCAATTATACGAAAACAAACTGTACCATGACGATTTCCAAAACGATTTTATCGAAAAAAATATCACAGGCGAATGTGAAAAAGCTGTTAAAAGATGGGGAAACGAATGTCATAAAAGGGTTTAAAAAAGGGGAAAAAACATTTGACGCAAAGCTCAAGCTGCACAATGGAAAAATATCTTTTGCATTTCCTCAAGCAAAACAAGGATAAAAACGAAACAAAACCGTATTTTTTTTCGTAATAGTAAGTGTAGGAAATACAACGAGATATTTCTTGGGAAAGCGCAAAAATCGCCAATAATCGTGATTTGTGTCGAATAGAGAGGCGCTCTCTCTATTCGTATTTATAGCCCGTCAAATCTACGTATAGGACATAAGTGGAACGGTCTTCATCGATTTCAGAAGAAATGTATTCATACTCATATTCCCCAAGCTGTAAATAGTCGTTGTCAAAATAGGCTAAAACGTCTTTGTGACTTGATAAGTTGTATGTAAAAAGAAGGGGAGAAGGTTCATTTTCTTTATAAAGACGAATTTCCAATGTGACATGCTCATACGTTTTTGCGTCAAGAAATAGTTCTTCTTCATGGTCTTCTTCCACATAAATAACGAAACTATGTTGTTCTTTGGCAGAAGACGTTTTCCGAAATATTTTTCCATCTTTAATAAAATAATCACAAAGCCTGCGGCAAAATATTTCATGAACATCTAATTGTTCGTAATGATATAAAGCAGGGAAGTGATTTTTTTCATCATTTAATCGATATTCCAACTTCGCAAAATTCATCATCAAACCTCCAAAATCGGATTAGTATCCCTTATACTATAACATGGAGTTCAATGGAAAAGTTGGAAAATAAAAAAAAGGAGGAGTATTGTTGAAAAAGACAAGTAAGTTATTGACAGGAATTGTATCGGCTACAATGGTTACGAGTTTAGCCGCATGTAGTGAAGAAGAAGTGTCTTTACCACCTGTACCGGAAGATGATTCGTGTACAGAATGGGAATGGGATGATGACGACGGCGTATGGGAATGTGATGACTTCGATTCCCCACATTACGGGCACTATTATTATGGGGGAAGAACGTTCTCATCTAAATCGTCTTTACGTAAGGACTCGGCCTTTAAATCTTATCAATCAAGCAGTTCATTTAAGGGAAATGTGGGTTCTTCCAAAAGTACAAGCTCTGGGTTTGGATCAGGGAGTAAGGGAGGATTTGGCGGCTAATGGTCGGTGATCGTCACTCGTTTCGTCAAAAGAGAATCGAAACGTATCGTCAAATTGATCAATTTTGGCCAGATTTATATGATAGTGAATACGCTTTACTTGACATCATTCTATTTAACGAAAAAGAAATAGAAGAAATTCGTCTCGCAACGAACCGGGTCGCCCATATTTTTCATAAAACGGCGAAACTGTTGCGGAAAGCGGATGATGAAACGCTTATGATGCTCGACATACCGAGGGAGATGCTTCCATTTATTCGGCATCGATTTTTGCCGGTTGAAACTGTTATTGCCCGTTGCGATTTCGTTCAAACAAAAAGCGGGTATAAATTGCTTGAATTAAATGCCGATACCCCAACGTTTATTAAAGAAGTGTTTCATGTGAACGAATACTTAACCGATTATTTTCATGCCAAGAACCCGAATGTAGGAGTAGAAAAGCATTTAGCATTAGCGGTACGAAAAGCGATCATTGAATCGGCAATTAAGCTAAATAAAGAGGAGCCTTATATCGTCTTTACTTCTCATCATGATCATGAAGAAGATAAATTTACGTCTCTATATTTATTAGAAATTTCCGGTCTGGATGCAACGTATGTTCCGCTCCAGCAATTAAACATTGTCTCAGGTGAAGGGCTATATGATCAAAAGGGACGAAAAATCGATATTTTATATCGGCAAACATATCCGCTTGAACATTTAATTTTAGATGAAGATCCGATAACGAAAGAAAAAGTCGGGATTCAACTGTTAGAGCTCGTTACGAATCATCAATTGGCGATGATCAATCCGATTTCGGCTTTTTTGTTGCAGTCAAAAGCGGTTCAAGCCGTTATTTGGGGTCTTTTTGAGCAACATCATCCGTACTTTACAGAAGAAGAGCATCAGTGGATTTATACATACTTCCTTCCAACCTATTTAGACGACAACTTTTTTACGGAGAAGGGTATTCCATATGTGAAAAAGCCTAGCTTCGGCCGTGAAGGTGACACGGTTGAGATTTATCTAAATGATGGAACAGTAATGGAAGATCCGAATAAAACATATAAAGATTCGATCCCCGTTTTTCAACAATATGTTGAACTACCCACTTATGAAATAGAAACGATCGAAGGGAAAAAACGATCAAACTATTTAATTGGCAGCTTTCTAATTAATGGGGAAGCAAGTGGTATTGGCGTACGGGCAGGGGGCCCCATTACGGATAATGGCGCCTATTATCTTCCAATTGGAGTCCGTACAATTTAAAAAAAGAAAGGGTTGTACATTGTGATGAATTTTTCTAATTTATTTGTTTCAACACTTGCCTATGTAGGTGTTGCATCGCTTATGTTATTAATCGGAATTATTTTGTTTGAAGTCACAACGAAAAATAAAGAGTTTGAATTGATTAAAAACGGAAATAAAGCAGCTGTATATGCATTTGGCGGTCGGATTTTAGGTCTTGCCATCGTTCTTTACTCGGCGATAGCAAACTCAGTTAACTTAATCGATATGGTGATTTGGGGAAGTATTGCCATTATCATTCAAATCTTACTTTTTTATATTGCAGAATGGATCACACCGAAATTTAATATAACAAAAGCGATTGATGACAATAATGAAGCAGTCGGCTTGTTTTTATTATTTCTATCTGTCGGAATTGGGTTAGTTATTGCTGGATCGTTAACGTACTAAAAAGGAAGAGCGGAATCCGCTCTTCCTTTTTTAATCAATAATCATTTTATATGTATGTTGGTCACAAATAATAAACAATTTCGCATCATCTGGAATCAGTTCGTCTAATTGATGGGTGATGGACATATCTTGATGATTCGAAAGTAAAATGGCTCCCTTTTCACTAAGTTCATGCTTGGCATCAGCAAATGTCTTCCATTCCTTCTTTTTCGGAATATGATAAAGATCATGGCCGACATGACTAGTCAATTGACGAATAATTTCGGTTGTTCCATTAAACAGCATAGAACGTGCCGCAAGGTGTGCGGACATATCGTTTGGTGTAATAAACTCTTCAACATTTACATGTGTAAAGGCTTGTATATGTTTAGAGTCTGACACTTCACAAATCGTATAAATATTCTTTCCGTGCTTTTTACCTAGCCCTTCTAAAATGGAGGCGATTAATAATGTGTGACCATCTGCTTCCGACGGTTTTAATTCGCCATTTGGTGAAAAAATCATAACGGACTTACATTCGAGAAAATTGGCTTGTAAGAGCGTGTCCTCTGTAGCAGGATCCCCGTTAACAAACTCCACACGTTCATGAAGCAGGGGGATTTTTGCAAGGTTTTCGTCAATAATGACGATATGAATATGATCAAATGTTAAAAGGAGTTCACGTAAAGCAAGCTCTGTTTTTTTCGTCCAGTTTATTAAAACAATATGGTTTTTCGTTGTGATTTTCAATTTACCTTCCTCCTTCAGCCGTTTTCGTAATGTAAATGATTCAATGATTTTCCCGATTAAGACCGTCATAAGTCCGATTCCCATTACATATAAAAACATTGCAAATATTTTTCCAGAGACAGTCGTTGGGGAAATGTCTCCATATCCAACGGTCACGACCGTGGTCATCGTCCACCATAAGCCTTCAAACGGGCTAGGAAACGTTTCAGGTTCTAAGTACGAAATAAAGAAACTACTAAATAAAATGAGCGTTGTCGTTCCAAAAAATAAAGTCCAACCACTCATTTGAAGAGCTTTAATCCATAAACGTTTGAAAAACATCACGTGTCAAACACCTCAACTTTCCTTTCTTTCGTCATTTTACCATAAGAGGATAGGCTAGGTAATGTAAGCATTTTAAATGCTGACACATTGTTGACAAAATTTCTTTTTTTAGGAGAGGATAGAAATATGGAATGGAAAGGAGAAAACGAAGATGGAACAATCGAAACGATGCCGAGATTCGCTTGTTGTGAAAACAAGTATTGTACTGCCTCCAGATACGAATAGTCACGGAACGATGTTTGGGGGAAAACTTATGGCTTATATAGATGATGTCGCAGCAATATCTGCGATGCGGCACGCGCGAAGTCCTGTTGTGACGGCTTCTACTGATTCTGTTGACTTTCTTCACCCCATTTTTGAAGGGGATGCCGTCTGTTTAGAATCATTTGTTACATATACAGGGCGAACGTCTATGGAAGTATTTGTCAAAGTTGTCGCAGAAAAATTATTAACGGGTGAGCGAAATGTATGTGCCATCTCTTTTCTCACGATGGTTGCTGTGAATAAAAACGGACAACCGATACCTGTACCAAAAGTGTTGCCTGAAACGGATCTTGAAAAAGAGCTCCATGAAACAGCCAAAAAACGATCAGAAATACGAAAACATCGAAAAAAAGAAAACGAGGAAATGGTACAAAATTTTGCTTCAAGATTACCTTAATGATGAATAGCGGGGTTATAACTTAAATATAATCCCGATTGTTCAATGAATAAAAGGAGGGAGAACATGCCACTTGTATTTGTTTATGGAACGTTACGAAAAGGAGAGCATCATCATGATTTGTTACAAAATGAAAAGCGTTTATTTGCACAAGCCTATGTGAAGGGCCATTTGTATGATACAAACTATTATTACCCTGGCTTTGCAATTGGTGAGGGTGTTGTTTATGGGGAAATTTATGAAGTATCAGGAACAACACTTCAAGAGCTTGATAGGTTAGAAGGCTATAATGAAAAAAACGAGAAAGATAGTTTATATATTCGTGAGATGATAACAGCTCAAACGGATACTGGACAAGTTTCGTGCTACATCTACCGATTACAACATGTAGAACCATCTTACCGTTTGATTGAACGTGGCGACTGGAAAGAATATCGCCATTTTATAGAAAAACCTCCCGTAACGTATTATTTTGCGTACGGGTCATGTATGGATACAAATCGTTTCCGGCAACATCAAGTAGATCACCATTTTCAAAAAGTCATAGGTGCTGGTAAGCTAAAAAACTATTCATTACGGTTTACTGTGCATGCCGCAGACGGCGGTCGGGCAGATATTGTTGAAGATGGTGGCACTGTTGAAGGGATCATATATGAAGTTCCTTTTGAGGCGGTCCGTTACTTGTATAAACGTGAAGGTGTCAATTGTTCATTATATCGACCTACATTTGTCGATGTCGAAATAGACGGTCAAACGTATGAAGACTGTTTAACGTTTGTTGTTTGTAAGAAAAAAGAAGAACTAGCACCACCTGATCATTATAGGGAAGAAATATTACGTGGTTCAAAAGGGAGAGTGTCAAATGCCTACTACGAAAAAATTGAACGGTACATGAAGGAACTACCTAAACAATAAAATGGAAAAGAAGTGTTTATGACATAGTATGAAATTATGGTAAAATATCGTCATACATAATGAAGATGGAGGAGTATGGATGAAGAAGGAGTTTGCTGTTATTGGTCTTGGCCGTTTCGGTGGCAGTATTTGCCGTGAATTAAGTGAAGAGGGACTAGAAGTATTAGCGATCGATATTGATGAAGATAAAGTAAATGAGTTTGCCAATATTGCTTCGCACGCGGTCGTAGGAGATACAACGGATGAAGCGGTATTAAAAAGCTTAGGCATTCGCAATTTTGATCATGTCATCGTTGCGATAGGGGATAACATTCAAGCGAGTATTTTAACAACGTTAATGTTAAAAGAGCTTGGTGTAAAGTACATTACGGTAAAAGCACAAAACGATTACCATGAGAAAGTACTAACAAAAATTGGTGCAGACTCAATTGTACACCCTGAACGAGATATGGGAAAACGTATTGCTCATAATATTATTTCAAATAATGTGTTAGATTATTTAGAATTATCGGATGAACATAGCATTGTTGAGATTGTCGCGAATGAAAATATTAGCGGTCATTCCATTATTGAGCTAGATATTCGCGCAAAGTACGGAATAAATATTGTTGCGATAAAGCGCGATAAAGAAATCATCGTTTCCCCACAGGCGGATGAAGTCATACAAAAAGGGGATATCATGATTGTAATTGGTGCCGATGTAGATATTAATCGTTTTGAAAAAAAGGAATGCTAACCCATAATTGAAAGTATGAGTATTGAATCATTTTCCAAACGTTTGTCTATGCTATAATAAAACTTAGTAGTTAAACGTTCTATAAGGGTGGTCGGCTAACCCCTCATTCCAACGGAAAGGGGGTGATGCTTCTGTCGGTATTTGAAAGCTTGATGCTGGCGATTTCGTTCGGAACGCTTATCATTGCCATCTTGTCTTTCGACCATAAAAAATAGACCTCCCTTATGAGTGATGTTGCGGGTGAGGTCTATTTTTTATTAGGCTGATCCCCTATAAACGTTAGCTACTAGCCGCAAGTGTTGCCGCACTTGCGGTTTTTAATTACTATTATATTACCACATACTTTAGAGAAAATTCATCTTTTTAAACCATTTAGTAAAAATTGAACCGTCTGTTCGATTTCCTCTTCATCATTCCAAACCTTTTCAGGTGAAATGACAAATCGGTTGACCATAAAGCCGAGAACAGTCGATATAATCATGCGGATCACCGTATCCGGTGGAAGAAAAACAATTTCACCTTTTTCTTGAAAGTGCAGAATGATGTTTTTAAATTTTTCATAAACGTGGTTTAAAAACACTTTACGAAATTCCCCTTGTAGCTCTTCATGATAAAATACTTCTTGCATGTAAATTTTTAAAATAGGAAAGTTTTGTTTAGCAAAATCAAAGCGATTTTGAATCATCTTTCGTAAAAACGATTCAAAGCTTTTATGCTCGTTTTCAAAAATTTCTCTTGAAAAGTTTTTTGCAAAGAAGGGAGCGACATATTTAATCATCGTCGGCATGACAATTGAAATGAGCAGATCTTTTTTTGTTTTGTAATGACGGAAAATCGTCCCTTCAGCGACACCTGCTTTTTTCGCAATTTCACTTGTTGATGTGGCGGCAAACCCTTTTTCGGAAAATATTTCGATTGCGGCAGCGACAATTTTCTTCTGCTTTTCACTCATTTTATTTTCTGGATCGTAATTTCGCAAAAATTGGTCCATCATTTCAGCTATATCCATAAAATAAACATCCTTTCAACTATTTCGTTATAGACGTCGATATCGTTTTAAAACAACAATATTTAATAATGTAAACAAAACGGAAAATCCGAGCAAAATATAGATGTCATATTGAATGGCCTCAAACCCATTACCGCGAATCATCACTTCTCTTAATGCCTCTGCACCATACGTTAACGGCATGATCACACTAATCGAAGCGAGCCAGTCAGCCATCGCCTCAAGTGGAAAGAGACCAGAGAAAAAAATTTGCGGAACGATCACGAGCGGAATAAATTGAATCATTTGCAGCTCGTTATTCGCAAAGGCTGATAACAACGTTCCGAGTGTTAAAGCAGTCATCGCTAATAAGAGAGAAATCAGTAATAAGTAAAGAAAAGAACCTTCTAACATCATTTCTAAAACCGTAATCGAATAACCAGCAATAAACGAAACTTGAAGGCTCGTAAATAAACCAAAACCGAGAATATATCCAAAAACGAGCTCATATCGCCTGATTGGTGTCGCCATTAATCGTTCAAGTGTCCCTGTCGTTCGTTCTCGTAAAAACGAGACACCTGCAATTAAGAAGACGAAGAAAAAGATGAACACTCCAATTAGAACAGGGCCGATATAATCAAAATATCTCATCTCTTCATTTCCGTATACATAATCAACGCTCGGTTTTTGTTCGAGTGAAGAAGGGGAAGATAAGGCCGTTAAAGATTGTTGAACGATCGTTAAAACTGCTTTTGAATCATTTGGATTCGTCCCTTCTATCGTTATTTTAGGCGGGATTGAATCGAATGTAACGAACGCATCCAACTCATGGTCAATGATTGTTGATTCAATATGTTTCGTTTCCTCGAAGACCTCTATTTCAATATTTTTTTCCTTTAATTGGTCTATAAACGGTTCAGGAGCTTGATACAGTCCGATCGTAAACGATTTCTCACCGCTCGTAAATATGAGGTTCATTAATGTTAAAATAAAAATAGGGGCTATAATCATTAAGGCAAGTGTCCGTTTATCTCGATAAAATTGCCGGATAATCCGTTTCGTTAAAGCGATGATTCTCATATAAGCGCACCTCCATAATGTAAAAAGGCATCCTCAATACTATTAACGGAAACGTTTTGCTTTAGTTCTGATGGTCTACCTATCGCCATGATTTTCCCTTCACGAATCATCGCAAGTCGCGTGCACTTTTCCGCTTCATCCATCACATGTGTCGTAACAACAATGGTCGTCCCATTTTCCCGAAGCTGTTCCAGCTCATTCCAAACAGACTGTCGTAAGATCGGATCAATTCCGACAGTCGGCTCATCTAATATGAGAACTTCTGGTTCATGAAGGAGGGAAATCGCTAAAGAAAGCCTTCTTTTCATCCCGCCAGAAAACTGATGAATTTTTTTATGTTTGTCTTCTATTAAATCAACGATTGCTAATACGTGTTCGATTCTCTTTCTTTTTTGAGTCCCTTTCAAACCGTATAGTGATGCAAAAAAATCAACATTTTCCGCTGCTGTTAAATCATTATATAAAGCATCGGATTGCGCCATAAAACCGATTTTTAACGTCAAATCTAAGTTTGGAACTTTTGTGCCTAAAACGTGAACAGTTCCTATTGAAGTACTCTCCATCCCGATGATGCATTTTACTAACGTCGTTTTTCCTGATCCTGAAGGACCGAGCAGCCCAAATATTTCGCCACGATTGACATTGAATGTTACATTCTTTAGCACTTCTTTTTTTCGAAACGATTTCGATACATTATCTAATTGAATAACGGAATGATCCATCAATTCTCCTCCTCGTTAACATGTAAAGTGAGTAATCACTCATTCTTAGTATAAGAGGAATGAAGAAAGTTGTAAAGTGAGTAATCACTCACTTTGAGATAAAATTGACCAACATTTAACAATTTGGTACTTTAGTAGTATCAAAGAAAGCGAGGATAAGATGTTGTATTCATTTATGATCCGTTTTGCTATGTTTAGCTGCTTATGGGTAGGGTACTTATGGTCAGAATGGCATTCGCTTCAACATGTAACGATCGCATTTTTTACATGTACGATCATTCTTACAAGCTATTTTCTCCTTCCATTAGTAAAGAATAAATTTCCATTATACATATTCATGGTCATCGCTATGTTTTTAACGGACTTTTTTATTTTCTCAAGTCAAAATGCATACGTTGAGCTCCTCATTTTATTTCTTTTTTTAAATGCTGTTGAACATTTAAAGATGAAGGCATTTACAGTGCTGCTCATATTTTCTGCAGTCATCACAACCGTGCTTCTTTATTATGACGGCTTGTGGAAAATGGAGTGGATCATCGGCTTTATGTTCTTCTACATCATTAGTTATTTAACTAATTTATATTTCCATCGATATGAAGAGAATAAAGTGCTTTATGAAGAATTATTAAGTGAATACCGGCATTTAAAGCGGATGCAGTTTGAAAATGGACGGGTGACGAGATTGGAAGAACGTACGCGTATTGCCCGGGATATTCATGATTCTGTCGGCCATAAATTGACGGCTTTATTAATGCAAATTGAAATATTGCGGGAACATGATTCAACAGGTGCTTTTACCATTATAAAACAGTTAGCAAAAGAAAGTTTAGAAGAAACAAGATTGGCTGTTCGAAGCTTGAAGGCAGAGGAAGTAGAAGGAATTGCCTCTGTCATTCATTTAATTCGGAAACTAGAGTTGGAGAGTCATATAAACGTCCATTTCACAACGAAGAAAGGGGTATTAACCATCCCTTTAACGAATAAGGAAAGTGTCGTTTTATATCGAGTCATACAAGAGGCGTTAACAAACGCGATGAGGCACGGAAGTACACGTGAGGTATTTGTCACGTTATCCATCAATGCGATAGGAGAATTACAATTTTTGATTGAAAATGATATTTCGGAACCTACAGTCTTCAAAGAAGGATTTGGTTTAACGAATTTGCGAAAACGTGTAGAAGAACTACATGGGAAAGTAACGATTTATCAAACGGATCAACGTTTCATCATACGTGGAACATTTCCGAAAAACGAGAGGATTTGATGTGATGGTTCGAATTATGCTTGTAGAAGATCAGGCGATCGTTCGCCAAGGATTAAAAATGATGATCGAACAATATGAAAGCTATACCGTTATTGCGGAAGCCTCTACAGGCGTTGAGGCTCTTCAACAAATGGAGATCAAAACGATTGATTGCATCGTAATGGATATTCGTATGCCTGATTTAAATGGGATTGAAGCAACGCGAAAGATAAAATGTAGGTTGCCGAATGTCAAAATATTAATATTAACAACATTCAATGATGATGAATATGCGATGGAAGCGTTGAAAGTAGGGGCAAATGGTTTCATGTTAAAAACAGCGAATGCAAATGAAGTAATAGAAGCGATCGACAGCTGCTTAAAAGGAGGGATGCGCATTCATGAAGAGGTTGCTGCAAAAGTAGTACCTAAACTGCTAAAGTCAGAAAACAAGTCAAGCAAATGTGATATCCCTCTTTCACCACGCGAGCTATCGATTACAAAGTGTGTAGGGGAAGGTAAAACAAACAAAGAAATTGCAGTCGAACTACATTTATCTGTCGGGACGGTGAAAAATCATGTGACGCAAATTTTACATAAGCTTGAATTAAGGGACCGGACACAACTAGCGATATATGCCATCCGAAATGATTTAGTATAACGTGAAACTTCATTCAGGCGGGAATCTTGCGAGATAAAAGTACATGGACTAAACGTTGTCAGGTACGCGCGCCTGACATTTTCTGTTAATCCATATAAAAAAGTGACGGAGGTCATACGTGTATCATCGATTCGTGACGGAAGTTACTATCGAATGCAAGGAAGCTTTTATAGGATAAATGTAGAACAAATGAGAGGTGATTTCATTGTTAGAAGTTGTAGAGTTATCAAAACGTTATAAAAAAGTGGAAGCAGTCCGAAATGTTCAGCTGTTTATCCAAAAAGGGGAGATCGTCGGTTTACTCGGACCGAATGGCGCCGGCAAGTCAACGACGATTTCCATGATGTCTTCATTAATTGCGCCAACGAGTGGAGATGTTCGTTTAAATCATGAAAGCATCTTGAAAAATCCACAAAAGATTCGAAATATACTTGGGGTCGTTCCTCAAGAAATCGCTTTGTATGAAGATTTAACGGCTCGTGAAAATTTACAATTTTTCGGGCGGATTCACGGACTCACTGGAAGTGAACTGAAAAAGAAAATGGAAGAAACTCTCCGCTTAATCGGTCTTGATGAACGAAAAAATCAGCTTGTCAAAACGTTTTCGGGCGGGATGAAAAGACGTCTCAATATTGGGGTTGCCCTCCTTCATGAACCTGAGCTATTAGTGATGGATGAACCGACAGTCGGAATCGATCCACAATCACGTCATTATATTTTGGAAACGGTAAAGAGGTTAAATAAAGAAAAGGAAATGTCGGTGTTATACACAAGCCATTACATGGAAGAGGTCGAATATTTGTGTGACCGTATTTACATTATGGATAGAGGACAAATTATTGCATCAGGAACGAAAGATGAAATAAAAAATATTTTATCTTCCGAGCAAGCAGTTGAGATCAAAGTAAAGACAGAAAATCAACACTTCATACACGCTTTACAAAATCATCCTTCGATTACAAATATAACAGAAAAAGGGAAAATGATTTCGGTATTAGTGCCAAAGGAAATGAACTTTTTTACGACGATTGTGCATATGGCTGAGGAAACGGGAACAATGATCCAAGCGGTTGATGTGAAAGTTCCGACACTTGAAGATGTCTTTTTACATTTAACGGGTCGAGCACTTCGCAATTAAAGGGGGGATTCAAATGTTAAAAGCGTTTATAAAAAAAGATCTCCTTCTTTCTTTTCGTAATCGGCAAGAGCTACTCATTTTATTAGGGATGCCGTTATTATTAATCACGATATTAGGCTTTGCGCTTGGAAATTTTATGGATAGCGATAGCATCACGTTAAAAGCAAATGTTGCCATCATTCAAGAAGGGAACGAAAAAGAAGAGATCCATCAATTTCTTTCAGATTATGAAAAGGAAGAGGCAGAACCAATAAAGGAACAGATTACTGAGATCGCTCCGGTACACATTCTTGTTAACGAAATACTAATGAGCAAGGACTTGAAAGAATACATCGACGTTGACATCGAATCAGCGAATGATCTTGATCAATTAAAGAAGAACAATAACTATGACGCCATAGTAGTCATTCCGGAAAAGTTTTCGTACGAAATGCTTGAAAAAATGTACGGGTTTCGTGATGAACGAGCTCCCTCATTGCAAGTTTATGTCAATGAAGGGCGAGAGCTTCGGACAAATATTATCGAAGATATTTTAGAAAGTTACCAAGAGCAATATTCCCGTTCGCTTTCTTTCATGAAAGCTGGAGTGGATCTAAGTCATGAGGGTGAACGTTTACGCATTCCAGGTGTCGTTGAAGCGATCGAGAAAAAGAAACCGATTTCTGCGATGAGCTATTATACGATCGGTATGAGTGTCATGTTCGTCTTATATATTGCTGGAAATACCGGGGCACTTGCGTTTCAAGAAAAAAAGTCGCGTGTATTTGACCGCATCGTTCTCGCAAATGTTTCTCCATCTACTTATTTTGCAAGTATTATTTTCTCTTCCATGCTTTTATCGGTCATTCAACTCGGGATATTATTTTCTGTTACAGGCACCCTATATCAAGTTATATGGCCGAATCTGATCGCATTTTTGCTTGTTACAATCTGTTTATCGTTTTCAGTAGGATGTATCGCATCACTATTAATGGCGCTTAATTATCGGTACAATTCGGCCAATGTATCCACCATCTTTTCAAGCACAATCATCACGATCTTTGCCTTTTTAGGCGGAAGTTTTTTTCCGACAAGCGGTTTATCAGATTTTATCGGAAAAATTGGACAGCTAACTCCAAATGGGGCAAGTATGAGCGCTTATTTGAAAATATTGCAAGGTTATCCAATATCTGCGATCAATGGTGAGCTTTTCACGCTGATTTGCATTGGCTGTCTATTTGTAATTCTCGCATGGTTTTCTTTTCCGAGAAAGGGGGATATAAGATGAAGGCCATTTTGCAAACAAAAATACGATTATTTATTCGAAAGCCGTGGTTATTTTTAATCATGACGGTGTTATGTGTAATCTTTGCTATTTTTGTAGGAAAAGGGACGAAACCGATCATTGAAATTCCCGTTTTTTCGGAAATGAATGAAGAAGATACTGCAATTGTGATGGAAAAACTAAAAGAATCAAAAAGCTTCCGTTTCGACTTGCTAACAGAGAATGAGGTTGAAAAACAAGTAAGTGAAGGGAAGGTCGAAGCTGGGATCGTATTAAAAGAAGATGATTTTACCATTTTAACTGCGGCCAATACACCTAACCTTACTTTGATCCAACAATATGTTTCAGACGTGTATTCTGAGTATGTTCAAAATGAACAGCTTATAGCGAAATTCACAAATAAAGAGGCGGTAAAACAAGCATTACAAGCTTCAAAAGAAAATCCAGCGTTTACAATAGAAAAGAAAAATTTTACGAATGACGAAACCGTCATCATTGATACTCAGCTACAAGGCTTATTCGGTTTCTCTTTGTTTTTTGCGATTTATACAATTGCCTATACTGTTGTTTCCATATTGGAGGAGAAAGAAGCAGGAATTTGGAATCGAATCGTACTCTCTTCCGTAAAGAAGTGGGAGATGTATGTAGCGAACCTTCTTTATAGCTTTGTCCTCGGTTATATTCAAATTGTACTAATCTTTTGTATGTTTAAGTTCGGGGCAGGAGTGGACTTTCACGGTGCGTTTTTGCGTGTTCTTCTATTACTTATTCCATACGTGTTTGCGATTGTGGCAATGTCTGTCATGATCACAGGATTCGTAAAAAATTCACGACATTTTCAAGCGATGATCCCCCTTGTTTCTGTTAGTATGGCGATGATTGGAGGAGCGTTTTGGCCTATTGAAATTGTTTCTTCTGATATCATGGTTACTCTTTCAAAATTTGTCCCGATCACATACGGAATGGAACTGTTAAAAGGTGCAACGATATACGGATTATCGTTTACCGATATGTTATATCCGATCGCGGTTTTAACCTTTATGGGAGTTGTAATGATGGGGGTAGGGATTAATGTCATGGAGAAAAAGTATAGCTCTTAACAAGGTTCATCAATCGAAAAAGCAAAGCCCACAGAGTGTTCTGTGGGCTTTGTTTCTGTATTAAATTTCCATAATAATTGGCAGGATCATTGGGCGACGTTTCGTTTTTTCATATAAAAATGGTGCTAGTGTATCGGTAATTTCATTTTTAATTTCTGACCATTGTGATGTCCGACGCTCCATCACTTTGTTTAAATGTTTCGCAATTAATTCTTGAGCATCGTTAATTAAATCACCTGATTCGCGCATATAAACGAATCCTCGTGAAATAATGTCTGGACCCGCTTCGATCTTAAATTCTTTCATATTAATGCTAACGACAACAATGACGAGCCCTTCTTCTGAAAGAATGCGACGATCGCGCAGGACAATGTTTCCGATATCACCAATGCCGCTTCCATCAATGTAAACAGAACCGGACGGAATTTTACCAGCAATCGATGCTTCCTCTTCATTCATAGCTAACACTTCACCGTTATCCATAATGAAGCAATTTTCTTCCTTTACATCGCAGTCAACAGCAAGCTTTGCATGCATGATTTGCATCCGGTATTCACCGTGGATAGGCATGAAATACTTCGGTTTCATGAGACGAAGCATTAATTTTTGTTCTTCTTGACCACCGTGACCAGATGTGTGAATGTCACTTAATGAGCCGTGAATAACCTCTGCCCCCGCTCGATAAAGCTGGTTAATCGTACGAGATACACTTAATGTATTTCCTGGAATCGGTGATGAAGAAAAGACAACAGTATCTCCAGGAATGATTTGAATTTGTCGGTGAGTTCCATTCGCGATACGTGATAGTGCCGCCATTGGCTCACCTTGGCTTCCAGTACATAAAATTGTGACGCGATGAGCGGGCAAGCGGTTAATCTCATTCGCATCGACAAACGTATCTTTCGGACAACGAATGTAGCCGAGATCATGTCCAATATCAATGGCTGCTTCCATGCTTCGCCCAAACACAGCAATCTTACGGTTGTATTTCACAGCCGCTTCCGTTACTTGTTGCAATCGATGAATATTTGAGGCAAACGTTGCAAAGATAATTCGTCCAGGAACTTTACGGAAAATCTCCTCTATGCTCTCACCGACACGTCGTTCAGACATCGTGAAATCAGGAATTTCACTATTTGTACTATCAGATAGAAGACAAAGCACGCCTTCCTTTCCGATTTCTGCCATTTTTGTTAAGTTAGCAGGTTCGCCAACTGGTGTAAAGTCAAATTTAAAGTCACCCGTATGTACGATATTTCCTGCCGGAGTTTTCACGACAACTCCGTACGAATCCGGAATACTATGTGTCGTTCTGAAAAAGGTTACGGCCGTTTTCCGAAACTTAATGATATCGTCTTCAGAAATAACATGTAATTTTGCTTGACGCAAAAGACCGTGCTCTTCTAATTTGTTTTTAATTAACCCGAGGGCAAGTTTCCCACCGTAAATCGGAATATTGACTTCTCTTAATAAATAAGGAATACCGCCAATATGGTCTTCATGCCCATGCGTGACGAACAATCCTTTTATTTTATCTTGATTTTTTACTAAGTACGAATAATCCGGAATCACATAATCAATGCCAAGTAATTCATCCTCAGGGAATTTAATACCCGCATCGATTAAAATAATCTCATCTTGGAATTGTACCGCATACGTATTTTTACCGATCTCCCCTAGTCCACCTAGAGCAAATGTTGCTACTTGATTATTTTTTACAAATTTCATAAATCATCAAATCTCCAATACTTTAAAGTTTTCGCTTTGTTTTTCGTATTCGAGGAAAACATCGTTTACGTTTTGAATAAATTCGATGTTATATCCATGATCTTTTAATTTAGCCCGAACTTCACCTTCTGATTCTGCCTCAACAAAAATCGATTTCGTTCTTTCCCGAACAGGTGGTTCTTGTGCAATTTCTTGATAGAATACTTTAAACATCATTTTTCCAAATCTCTCCTTAACTTCCGTTTGTTTCACTCGCTTTTATTATTATATGCGAAATTGTACATAAAGAAAAGCGAATGTAAGGAAAACAGCTCTTTATCCTGCTAAAAAAAAGAACTGAGCAAAAGCCCAGTTCCTTACGCAATTAATTTTCTTCGTAAAACATGTTTCCATTCTTTTTGCAGTTTCTTCTTTAATTTTTTCAGCATATTTCATCCCCCCTTAAAATGATTTCAATGATATGGGCTTATGAAAAATGGTAAGGACATTTTCTTTTGGCTTCTTTACTTCTATTATATGTGTTTTTGTCCCTTAATTTACATAAGTGCAGATGGGAAAATTCACCATGATGGTTTTTGGACGTTGAGCTATTTATTCATTCAAATCTCATTTTTTTAAAATAGTGTAAATCCATAAGGAATTGATTGTGTTAAAAATTAAAATTCGTTAAGATGAGTATGGTTTCATTTAAATGAAAGAATTCAAAAAAGAGGGGTTACATATGACAAAAAAATTAATTTTTTTCGATATAGATGGGACGTTATTAGACTCTGACAAAGAATTACCCATTTCAACGAAAGAAACGATTCAACAATTAAAAGAAAAAGGGCACTATGTAGCCATCGCGACTGGCCGAGCTCCTTTTATGTTTAAACAGTTACGAGAAGAGCTACTTATTGATTCATTTGTCAGTTTTAATGGGCAATACGTCGTTTTCAAAGATGATGTCGTGTATGAAAATCCACTAAAAATCGATACATTAAAAAAGCTGTTAGAGTATGCGCATGAATCAAATCATCCGCTCGTTTTTATGAGTGAAGAGGATATGAAGTCAAGTGTCGAAGACCATCCATTTATCCATGAAAGCATGGGCTCATTAAAATTTGATCACCCAGGTTTTCATCCTCAATATTTTAACGAAAAAAACATATATCAAACACTTCTATTTTGTGAAGAAGGGGACGAAGTTTTATACAACCATTACGAAGAGCTTCGTTTCATTAGATGGCATAAATTTTCAACAGACATCTTACCACTGGGTGGCTCCAAAGCAGAAGGAATGAAAAAAATTATGGATCGTCTTCAATTTAATCGTGAAGATGTTGTGGCTTTTGGAGATGGATTAAATGACATGGAAATGATACAATTTGCCGGAACCGGTGTCGCTATGGGCAATGCCGTCCAAAGCTTGAAGGAAGTAGCCGATTATGTAACGAAACCAGTAGATGAAGAAGGAATTAAACACGCGGTTTATGAATTGAATTTGTTATAACGATTGAATAAAAGCTGGGCAGCCGAAATTATCGGTACCCAGCTTTTCCATTACCTTTCAATCGGAATAGCGTTTTCAGGTTCTTTGAATGGATTTTTTTGATCGATATGATCGTAGAACATAATTCCATTTAAGTGATCGATTTCGTGCTGGAATACAATTGATAGCAATCCTTTCAATCGTATATCAACATCATTTCCATCGATATCAACAGCCTTTACTCGAATGCGGGCATAACGAGGAACATATCCAGGTACAGAACGATCGACAGATAAGCACCCTTCACCGCTTGTTAAATAACTTTTTTCAACGGAATGACTGACAATTTTTGGATTCATTAAAGCGTATGTATGTTGCTTTCCTTTTTCATCTTCCACATGAATGGCAATCATTCGTTTCGAGACATTTATTTGCGGTGCAGCAAGCCCGATTCCTGGTCTTAATCCGTATTTTTCAACCATTTCTTCGTTTTGACTATTGATTACGTATTCGATCATCCGCTTAAGTGTTTGTTTATCTTCATCAGTTGCCGGAATTGGTACTTCCTTTGCCACTTGGCGAAGTGTTGGATGACCTTCACGAATAATATCTTTCATCGTAATCATATTTTCTCCACTCCTAAAAATAACATTCATATGACAAATTATAATGGTATGAATGATTTATAAGCAAATAATTTTCTTCTATAGTCATTCGCCTGAGCAGGTCATTTTTTCTATTTTGCCCTCATAAAATGAAACACTGACAAGCTGTAAAACGTTGTCAGGTCGTATAGAAATAGATATAGTAGAAATGGGTTGTTTACATAAAGGGGGATATGAAATGAAGAGGAACATTCCGTTATTATTCATCATGGCCATCATATTGCTCGGTGGATGTGTAGGGAATAAGCCAGAAGAAAATGTTTATTCGATTCTTGAAAAGGTCGCAACACTTGAAAATTCATTTAAGGAACAACAAAAATCGATTGCGGAATTAGAAAAGAAGGAACAGGAGCTATATAAACAAATCATCGCCTTAAACATGGAAGATTTCGATCAGATTGTTAAGTTAAGTAAGGAAGCTTTGACGACGATTGAAGAAAGAGAAAAACGAATTCAAGAGGAATATGACAGTATAAAAAAATCAAAAGAAGAATTCGCCAAGGCTAAAAGCGAAGTGGAGAAGATTAAAGACGAAAAATTAAAAGAGCGTGCAGAACAACTTATAGAAGTAATGTCAAACCGATATGAAACATACGAAACGCTGTATGCTCATTATAAACAGGCTTTATCATTGGATAAAGAATTATATGAAATGTTTCAAAATAAAGAGTTGACGTTAGAGGAACTTCAAACACATATTGACAAAATCAATGAAGAGTATAAAAAAGTGATGGAAGAAAATAAGTCGTTTAATGATTATACGAAATCATACAATGATCAAAAAGAAAAATTTTATAAGGAAGCGGAATTAACCGATGACACGAATTGAATCCCCGCAAAGAGGGGATTCTTTTTTTACATTGGATTTTCAAAAAGTTTCATAAAATTTGAACTAACTGTATCAGTAATAGTATAACAGATCTAAATGTTGTATTAATACAGAAAATAATTTTCAGACAATAATATATTTTTATTTATGTCGTATTAACCTATGTAAAATAAAGAAAAACAAAGTCATTGACGAGTGCAATTAAAATGTGTAAACTATGAATTGTGTTCAAATGTGTACTAATATTTTTCAAGTAATGATTAGTACAGAATAAAGAACGATGACCTAATTCACGGGTGTAATTAGGTGTTAAATCATAGGGTAAGGGTTTATATAGTCATCAAAGCAATGTGTCATCCTTTTCAATTTAGGGTAACCTAATGCTGTGAATAGGTAAGATTTTTTTTTCATTAACAAACGAAAACGAAAGGAAGAGGTGACTTTAATGGCTGCGAAAACGAAAAAAGCTGTAGTCGACAGCAAGAAGCAATTTGAAGCCATTTCAAAGCAGTTCCAAACATTCCAAATTTTAAATGAAAAAGGCGAAGTCGTGAATGAAGCGGCAATGCCTGAATTAACGGATGAACAATTAAAAGAATTAATGAGACGTATGGTATATACACGTGTATTAGACCAGCGTTCAATTTCATTAAACCGCCAAGGTCGTCTCGGATTCTATGCGCCAACAGCAGGACAAGAAGCTTCTCAAATTGCATCACACTTTGCGCTTGAGAAAGAAGACTTCCTATTACCTGGATACCGTGATGTTCCTCAGTTAATTTGGCACGGCTTACCGCTATACCAAGCGTTCTTATTCTCACGTGGTCATTTCCACGGTAACCAAATGCCTGAAGATGTAAATGCACTTTCACCACAAATCATTATCGGTGCTCAGTACATCCAAACAGCAGGTGTTGCACTCGGAATGAAAAAACGTGGCAAACAAGCAGTTGCTGTTACATATACAGGAGACGGTGGTACATCTCAAGGTGATTTCTACGAAGGTATTAACTTTGCAGGTGCATTCAAAGCTCCAGCTATTTTCATCGTTCAAAATAACCGCTTTGCGATTTCTACACCTGTTGAAGTTCAATCTGCAGCTCAAACATTAGCACAAAAGGCAGTATCTGCAGGAATTGTTGGCGTACAGGTTGACGGTATGGATCCGCTTGCTGTTTACGCTGCTGTTCGTGAAGCACGTGAACGCGCTATTAACGGTGAAGGTCCTACATTAATCGAAACACTTTGTTACCGCTATGGTCCACATACGATGGCTGGTGACGATCCAACTCGTTATCGTACGAAGGATCTTGACAATGAATGGGAAGCAAAAGATCCACTTGTTCGCTTCCGCAGCTTCTTAGAAGCAAAAGGTTTATGGAGCGAAGAAGAAGAAAACAAAGTAATTGAGCAAGCGAAAGAAGAAATTAAAGAAGCGATTCAAAAAGCAGATAATACACCAAAACAAAAAGTAACAGATTTAATGGAAATTATGTTTGAAGAAGGGAACTGGCCTTCTAACTTACAAGAGCAATATGAAATCTACAAAGAGAAGGAGTCGAAGTAAGCCATGGCGCAAATGACTATGATTCAAGCAATCACTGATGCGTTACGTACGGAGTTGAAAAATGACGAAAACGTATTAGTGTTCGGTGAAGACGTTGGTGTAAACGGCGGAGTATTCCGTGCAACGGAAGGTTTACACAAGGAATTTGGTGAAGACCGCGTTTTCGATACACCATTAGCTGAATCCGGTATTGGTGGACTAGCTTTAGGTCTTGGTTTACAAGGCTTCCGTCCGGTTGCAGAAATCCAATTCTTCGGATTTGTATATGAGGTGATGGATTCCATTTCTGGTCAAATGGCCCGTATGCGTTACCGTTCTGGTGGTCGTTGGACTTCTCCTGTTACGATTCGCTCACCGTTTGGTGGCGGCGTACATACGCCAGAACTTCACGCTGATAGCTTAGAAGGTTTAATGGCACAACAGCCTGGATTAAAAGTTGTCATTCCTTCTACACCATACGATGCAAAAGGTCTTTTAATATCAGCGATTCGTGATAATGACCCAGTCATTTTCTTAGAGCATATGAAGTTATACCGTTCATTCCGTGAAGAAGTTCCTGAAGAGGAATACACGATTCCAATCGGAAAAGCAGACGTAAAACGTGAAGGAAAAGACATTTCCATTATCGCTTACGGTGCAATGGTACATGAGTCTTTAAAAGCAGCGGAAGAACTTGAGAAAGAAGGCGTGTCTGCAGAAGTTATTGACTTACGTACAGTAAGCCCATTAGATATCGAAACAATCATTGCATCTGTTGAGAAAACAAACCGTGCCATTGTTGTACAAGAGGCGCAAAAACAAGCGGGAATTGCGGCGAACGTTGTAGCTGAAATCAACGATCGTGCAATCCTAAGCTTAGAAGCTCCTGTATTACGTGTAGCTGCACCTGATACAGTTTATCCGTTCTCTTCAGCAGAGAGCGTATGGCTTCCTAATTACAAAGATGTATTAGAAACAGCGAAAAAAGTATTATCATTCTAACCTAGAAATAAAAAATCAACATAAGAGAAAGAAATCAGATATTGCTGATTTCTTTCTTTAAGAATATGTAAGGACAAACGAAACATAAATCATTTTTTATAGGAGGTCGAAATCCGTGGCTTTTGAATTTAAATTGCCAGATATCGGTGAAGGAATTCATGAAGGTGAAATCGTAAAATGGTTCGTAAAACCTGGTGATGAAATTAACGAAGATGATGTATTAGCAGAAGTACAAAACGACAAAGCTGTAGTAGAAATTCCTTCTCCTGTTAAAGGAAAAGTATTAGAATTAAAAGTGAGCGAAGGTGAAGTTGCAACTGTCGGTCAAGTTATCGTAACATTTGACGCACCAGGCTATGAAAACCTTCAATTTAAAGGCGATGATCACGCTGATGAACCAAAACAAGAAGAGGTTCAAGAGGAAATAAAAGCTGGACAAGAACAAGAAGAAGTAAACGTAGATCCAAGCCGCCGAATCATCGCAATGCCTTCAGTTCGTAAATATGCACGTGAAAAAGGTGTTGATATTCGCCAAGTTTCTGGATCTGGTAAAAATGGCCGTATCATGAAGTCGGATATTGACGCATTCTTAAACGGTGGTCAAGCTGTTGAAGCAAAAGCAGTAGAAGCACCAGCGCAAGAAATGGCAAAAGAAGAGGTAAAAGAAACAAAACAAGCAGCTCCAGTTGTGCTTGAAGGAGACTTCCCAGAAACACGTGAGAAAATGAGCGGTATCCGTAAAGCAATTGCCAAAGCAATGGTGAACTCGAAGCATACAGCCCCTCACGTTACGTTAATGGATGAGGTCGATGTAACAGCGCTCGTTGCTCATCGTAAGAAGTTCAAAGCGGTTGCAGCTGAACAAGGTATTAAGCTTACATACTTACCGTATGTAGTGAAAGCTTTAACTTCAGCATTGAAGAAGTACCCTGCACTCAACACTTCAATTGATGATAATACAGATGAAGTGATTCAAAAGCATTACTACAATATCGGTATTGCAGCTGATACAGATAAAGGATTGCTCGTGCCAGTTGTTAAACATGCTGATCGCAAGTCGATTTTCAGCATTTCAGACGAAATTAACGAATTAGCGGTGAAGGCACGCGATGGTAAACTTGCTCCAGCCGAAATGAAAGGTGCTTCTTGCACAATTACAAATATCGGCTCTGCTGGCGGTCAATGGTTTACACCAGTTATCAACCATCCAGAAGTTGCGATTTTAGGTATCGGTCGCATCCAAGAAAAAGCAGTTGTAAAAGATGGAGAAATTGTTGCTGCACCAGTTCTTGCTTTATCTTTAAGCTTCGACCACCGTATGATCGACGGTGCAACTGCACAAAATGCGCTTAACCATATTAAGCGTTTGCTTAACGACCCACAATTATTATTAATGGAGGCGTAATCAATGGTAGTAGGAGATTTCCCAATTGAAACAGATACAATAGTCATAGGTGCTGGCCCTGGTGGCTACGTTGCAGCAATCCGCGCAGCGCAATTAGGTCAAAAAGTTACAATCGTAGAAAAAGGAAATGTAGGCGGCGTTTGCTTAAATGTTGGTTGTATTCCGTCCAAAGCATTAATCAATGCGGGTCACCGCTTTGAAGAGGTAAAACATTCTGATCACATGGGAATTAAAGCGGAAAACGTTACGTTTGATTTCACAAAAGTTCAAGAGTGGAAAGAAAGCATTGTCAAAAAATTAACGGGCGGCGTTCAAGGCTTACTAAAAGGCAACAAAGTAGAAATTGTAAAAGGGGAAGCTTATTTCGTTGATGCGAATACTATTCGCGTAATGGACGAAAACTCCGCACAAACGTATAAGTTTAACAATGCGATTATCGCAACAGGATCTCGACCAATTGAAATTCCTACGTTTAAATTCTCTGATCGCGTCATTGATTCTACAGGGGCACTGAACTTAAAAGAAGTACCGAAGAAACTTGTTGTAATCGGTGGCGGAGTTATCGGTGTAGAGCTTGGAACAGCTTATGCGAACTTTGGAACTGAAGTTGTCATCGTTGAAGGTGCTGACGAAATCATTCCAGGTTTCGAAAAGCAAATGACAGCACTTGTTAAACGTAACTTAAAGAAAAAAGGTGTTGAAATCCATACAAAAGCAATGGCAAAAGGTGTGGAAGAAACGAAAGACGGTGTAAAAGTTACGTTTGAAGTAAAAGGTGAAGAGAAAACAGTTGAAGCAGACTACGTGCTTGTTACAGTTGGTCGTCGTCCAAACTCTGATGAGTTAGGACTTGAGCAAGTTGGTGTTGAGTTGACAGATCGCGGTTTAATTAAAATCGACAATCAATGCCGTACGAGCGTTCCAAATATTTATGCAATCGGTGACGTTGTGGAAGGTCCTGCGCTTGCTCACAAAGCTTCCTACGAAGCGAAAATTGCTGCAGAAGCGATTGCTAACCAGCCAGCAGAAATTGATTACACAGCAATTCCAGCGGTTGTATTCTCAGAACCAGAACTTGCTTCTGTTGGCTATACGGAACAACAGGCGAAAGAAGAAGGTATTGACGCTATTGCAGCTAAATTCCCATTTGCAGCAAATGGTCGTGCCCTATCTTTAAGCGCATCTGACGGCTTTATGAAGCTTGTAACACGTAAAGAAGATGGTCTTGTTATCGGTGCACAAATTGCGGGTCCAAACGCATCTGATATGATTGCTGAGCTTGGTCTTGCGATTGAAGCAGGTATGACAGCAGAAGATATTGCCTTAACAATCCATGCTCATCCAACATTAGGTGAGATTTCAATGGAAGCTGCAGAAGTGGCAATTGGCACACCAATTCATATCGTAAAGTAATAAACAAAAAACCCTCGAAAACTCGAGGGTTTTTTTCTATTTATTGTTTCAAATAGTTTAAATTTATAAAAGCGTTAAAATACAATGAATGGAGCTTTGTCTAGCGAAAGCTCATTCAAGAAAAGCAATAGTCGCGCCAATATTGATGAAGAACATTTTGGCCCGTGGGTAAGCAAGGTGTTTGCACTTTTTTTTGTGCAAGAGTGCAAAATATTTTTTTAAATGAGTGCAAATTTATTTTGCGTACCTGCCAATAAATTTTGCTTAATAAAGCAGGGAAATACGGTAAACAAAGGATGTGATGATTGGCACGATTTTTGCAAGAATAATAAATGAACTATGAAGGAGGTTATTGTTGTGACAGTACTACCAAAATCGAAACAAATTATTGAACAAACAGAAAAATTTGGAGCAAAAAACTATCATCCTCTTCCAATTGTTATATCAGAAGCTGAAGGTGTATGGGTAAAAGACCCAGAAGGAAATAAATATATGGATATGTTAAGTGCCTATTCTGCAGTAAACCAAGGTCATAGACATCCGAAAATTATCCAAGCATTAAAGGATCAAGCAGATAAAATAACGCTTACATCACGTGCGTTTCATAACGACCAATTAGGGCCTTGGTATGAAAAAGTAGCAAAATTAACGAAAAAAGATATGGTGCTACCGATGAATACAGGTGCCGAAGCGGTGGAAACAGCAGTTAAAGCTGCGAGAAGATGGGCTTACGACGTTAAAGGTGTTGAAACAGATCGTGCTGAAATTATTGCTTGTACTGGAAACTTCCACGGGAGAACGATGACGGCTGTATCGTTGTCTTCAGAAGAAGAATATAAACGTGGATTCGGTCCAATGCTACCGGGCATTAAATTAATTCCTTATGGCGATATCGATGCCTTAAAAGAAGCGATCACAGAAAATACAGCCGCTTTCCTTATTGAGCCAATTCAAGGGGAAGCTGGAATTAATATTCCAAGGGCAGGATTTTTAAAAGAGGCTTCTGAAGTTTGTAAAAAAGAAAATGTCTTATTCATTGCGGATGAGATTCAAGCTGGTTTAGGACGTTCTGGAAAAATGTTTGCATGTGACTGGGAAAATGTTGTACCGGACATGTACATTTTAGGTAAAGCGTTAGGTGGAGGAGTCTTTCCGATTTCTTGTGTTGCAGCAAATCATGATGTTTTAAGCGTGTTTAACCCTGGCTCTCACGGTTCTACTTTCGGAGGGAATCCGCTTGCATGTGCCGTATCCATCGCGGCAATAGATGTTATACTTGATGAACATTTACCAGACCATGCTCATGAATTAGGAGAGTATTTCATTACACGATTGAAAAAAATTCAAAATCCGATTATTAAAGAAGTAAGAGGTAGAGGGTTGTTTATCGGCGTTGAATTAACGACAGCTGCTAGACCTTATTGTGAAAAGCTGAAAGAAGAAGGATTGTTATGTAAAGAAACACACGAAACCGTTATTCGCTTTGCACCACCACTTATCATCTCAAAAGAAGATCTTGAATGGGCAATAGAGCGTATTGAAAAAGTATTAAGCGTATAATCAATAAAAAGCTTCCATTAATACATTGTTATTTTTGGAAGCTTTTTATTGTGATAAAACATTTTGGACAGCCTCTACAATCGTTTCTTTCTGTTCGACACGACCTTGGATATGTACGATAATTTGATTATTTTCTACAACTAGAAGCGACGGATAGGTGTCGATGTCAAACGGCTCATCTGATGTTTGCGCGGCTTGAAAAACCACCATATTTTCAATTTCTTTCGGATAGTCTTTTTTAAGCTGTAATAAGGCATCATAATATACAGCTTCCTCATTAATTGTGCGTACATCAGAAAAAAATAAAATATGTCGACCATCATATTGCTCTTGCATCGTATGTTGATTTGTATGTTGGCAGCTCGTTAAAAGTAAAACGGTTAAAAGGGAAACGGTTACAACTCGCAACCTCATCCACCTCTTTACATTCATTCTTCGTCCTATATAGGAAAAATTAACTAATCAGTTCGTTAATGATATTCTATCATAATTTTGTTAATTGCCATTGTTTGTCACTTATTTGTTACATAAATGAAAAATATTATAGAGAAACCTAGCATAAAATTTAGTATCCAAATGAAAGCTAAATGAGGAGATACATAAAATGAATGGGAAGTGGGCTATCGTATTTTTCTTGCACAGTCTATTATGGAGCGGTTTTTCAATTATTTTACATTTTTCAACGGAGGATCATTTCATTGTGAAAATGTTGATGTCGACCATTTTTGTCTTTATTTCTTATCAAGTTTCCAAATGGTGGACAAGGAATATGAAAAAGGCGATTACCTTTACGGGCATATATATCATTAGCTACTTTTCAGCACAACAGCTGTTCCAGCTCATCATTTAATAGGTTAGAGAAAGTGGCGAGGCTTACATCTTAAGTAGTCGAACAGGTAGGATAGGGGAAAGAAAAAAGCAGCTATAGAATAGCTGCTAAATTGTAGTTGGTACAAGGTGTGAAATGATTAACTTGCTTTATCTTCTTTTTGAACCACTTTGTATTGGACAATCTTTTCTTGCCCTAATGCTTTAGCTAAGGAAATGACCATCAAGATCATAATAATCGCAAAAGGCAATGCTGCAATTATTGAAGCTCTTTGTAATGCTTGTAACCCTCCGGAATAAAGAAGGATTAAAGCCGCAGCAGATTGGATAATACCCCAAATAAATTTAATAAATCGGGATGGGTTTAAACTGCCGTTTGAAGTTTGCATACCGAGAACGAATGTCGCCGAGTCTGCAGAAGTAATAAAGAATGTGCTAATGAGCAAAATCGCAAGCCCAGATGTTATGCGTGCTAACGGGTATTTTTCTAACACGGCAAACAATGCAACTTCCATTCCTTGGTCACTCATTTGCTGTAAAATCGGGATGTTGTCAAAGTGTTCCAAAAAGACAGCGGAACCGCCAAATACAGCAAACCATAGTGCACCAAATAAAGTCGGAACGGCTAATACACCGATGACAAATTCACGAATGGTTCGTCCTTTCGATACACGTGCGATAAATGTTCCGACAAACGGAGCCCATGCAATCCACCAAGCCCAATAGAAAATGGTCCAATCTTGTACCCATGTATTTTCCGTATTAAAAGGGGTCATTCGAAAACTCATCGTTGGCAAGTTTTGAATGTACGAACCGAGTGTTGTTGTAAATAAATCCATAATAAAGTTCGTTGGTCCTGCAAAAAGTAAGAAGAAAAGCAGGGATATTGCTAAAATTACATTTATATTGCTTAAAAATTTCATCCCTTTGTTTAATCCGGTTTGAGCTGATATCATAAAGATAAACGTGACAATGATAATAATCACCATTTGTGTTGTAATAGTACTTTCAATCGAAGGGAATAAGTAGGATACTCCTCCGCTAATCTGAATCGCTCCTAGGCCAAGGGATGTTGCAACGCCAAACACTGTGGCAAAAACAGCAATACAATCAATGAAAATTCCGAGTTTGCCATTTATTCGGTTGCCGAACAATGGTCTTAAAATACTACTGACTACGCCATTTTCATTTTTTCTAAAAGTAAAGTATGCGAGTGCTAGTGCGACTACTGCATAGATTCCCCAAGGATGCAAACCCCAATGAAAAAATGAATGGGTGAGGGCAAGCTTCGCTGAATCATCTGTATAACCTTCACCAATGGGAGGACTTGAGTAATGGTACATCGGTTCAGCTACGCCCCAAAAGACAAGACCAATACCCATACCTGCACTAAAAAGCATCGCAAACCACGTTAAGTAAGAGTATTCCGGCTTTGAATCTTGTGGTCCGAGTTTAATAGACCCATATTTTGAAAATATGAGCCCAATCGCAAAGAGTAGGAAAAATGTTGCACTTAATAAGTAAAACCAACCAAATTTCTGAATAATCATCCCGTGTATATTCATTGTTACATCATCTAAATTCCAGTTTGGTAAAACCGACTTTGGAATCGATCCCCAAACAATAAAAAGCACTGAAATGATGACAGAAATAATGAACACGGGAGTAAACCTGTTTCTCATATAAATATTACCTCCTATATGATACAGGCGCAGTCACGTTCTCTAGTGTACCATTTCCGCGTCTATACGTGAAGGAAAAACTCGAATATTAAAGAAAAAGGGGAGAGCATGTTGAAGAAAAGTATGTTCATAATTCTTATTTTCTTTCTGTTTGGATGTCAGTCAGTTGAAGTGAAAGAAGAGGAACGAGCAAAAGATCCTAGAGATGTAACCGAGGAAGCGCCGTTATTAGAGGAAAAAACAAAAAATGAAGACAGAGACGAACTGAAAGTTGAAGGGGAAGAAGCTGAAGAAGTCGAAAAAGAAACATATGTAGTGGACGACAAAACTTGGATGGTGAAGCCAAGTCACAAGACAGACGTCACAAATGTTGTTCTTCTTACAATTGATGATGCACCTGATCAATATGCCGTTTTAATGGCTGAAACGTTAAAAAAGTTCAATACACCGGCGATATTTTTCGTAAATGGCCATTTCTTGCAATCGGATGAAGAGCGTCGTCAATTAAAAAAAATAGCGGATTTAGGGTTTGATATTGGAAATCATACGATGGGTCATCCGAATTTAAAAAAGTTATCTGCTGAAGAACAGCGAGATCAAATTGTTGAACTTAACGATTTAATTGAAGAGATTATTGGTGAACGTCCAAGATTTTTCCGTGCACCATTTGGCGTCAATACGGATACGAGTATGAAAGTCGCTGAAGAAGAAGACATGATCGTAATGAATTGGACTTACGGTTATGACTGGGAAAAAGACTATTTAACGAAAGACAGTATAGCAGAGATCATGGTCAATACACCTTTATTAAAAGATGGCTCTATTTTACTTATGCATGACCGACAGTGGACATATGAAGCGTTACAAACAATCGTATCGGGATTAGAAGGGAAAGGTTATACATTTTTGCATCCCGGTCAAATTGTGGAAAAATAAAATAGGGGCTGTCGGAAAAGGAGTATTTACGTCCCGGAATCTAAAAAAGTAGACCCAAAGAATGTGGATTTTACAGCATTCCTTGGGTATTACTTTTGAAGCATTATACCCTGAAATAGACTTTTTAGACCGCCACTATTTTTCACTCTTTTTCTTTACGTAGCCGCCATTTTGAAAGAATCGTCCGATTAGGTAAAAAATAGCTAAAACAAATAAGAAAATGCTCATAAAAGAAAGGAAAAATGGTACAAACGAAAAAGTTGCTCCCTTGAGTTGAAAAGGAATCGTGATCGGATATTGATTCAAATGAGCCGGGAAATCATACGGTGATTGGAAAAATGGAAAAGGTGTTCCATGATACACAACGTTATTGGATGGTGGTTGTGTGAATTTTGCTTCAAAAAGAAACGGTGTCAAAAATGTAAGGATCGTACTGAAAATAATGAGAAGAAATATCGTTTTTTTGTTCACCTTTTGGTTCCCCTTTCACCTAATAAGAAAATCAGACATGTACCATTTTACCAAGAATCGTTTCGGTGAAACAATGAGAATTTACCGTTTATAAAAATACATCGTCCGTCCATTAAATAATTGAAGTCGGCCTGCAAGTTTTTTAGCTATAAACTTACAAAGCTCAACGGCCTTTCCTTTATCTCCATATGTTGCGCGAGGCGGAAGAATACATACAATCGTATGATCATTTTCCACTCCGAAATACATTTTGGAATAGTCTTTTTGGTTGCTTGCTAATATATAATATTTATGATCAATTAATTGCAGTTTATAAGGAAAGGCGTACTCTCCATAGCCCCAGTTTAATTGTTCCCCTGTTTTTGCCGTTATTTCTTTATAGTATGTAAGTAATTGTTCAACATCTTGTAACGTAATGGTCTGTTGTACAGACTTTTCTACTAACGTAATTTTCGCTTCGTCTCTCAAAAAGCAGCACCCCTTTTTGAAAATTTAAACATCTTCTTTATATTGTATAACGGAGGAATAAGGAAGACAACTGAACGAACTATAATCGTTTGAATAATTTGAATATTCACCTCTTTTCGATTATAATAATACTATAGGGATGAATAAAGGAGGGATTTTTTATTGGTTGAAAAATTTTATGATGAAACAGAACGAGTGAATGTCCGTTTCGTCGGATTTACAACAAATGATGTTCGTTTTGATTTTGGTATCGTCTTTACGCATATGTTTTTCGGTAAGCCTCTTGTTATTTGTATGCAAACGGGTCGATCCGCACTCCTTGATATGAAGGATCTAGAAGATGTTGAACACCTCCAGCATTTATTCCGTATCGATTCATTAGAACAAGCCTCAGAACTTGCAGACTTCTTATCACATACACTTCCGATTATTCCATTTGAAACACAATATGAATAGAGGAACCTGACGTGTAGCGTCAGGTTTTATCTTTTTAACAGAAAATACAGTCATGTCATTTTTATGAATATCACTATTAATAATAAACAAAAAAACAATTGTGACATACAATTTAGGCTTGACGGATTCAATGTGACATATTATTATAGAATTAACAAATCATTAATCGCTTTCATTATTAAAAAACGAAAAGGGGAAATGGAAAATGGGAACAATTGTATGTCAACAATGTAACCACACAATTGATGTTTTTGAAGATGAAAAAGTGACGACTTTGTACGGAAAATGCAATCAATGCGATTGTAATCAAGAAAACCACGTTCAAGAAAAATAGTTTATGTGAATGGGAGAAATACAAAGGGGTTATTTTTATATAGTAAATGGGAAGCATGTGCTTAAATGGCACATGCTTATTTTTTAAGAAATTGGCAAATATCGAGGGTAGGTAAGTACAAATCGGAATAAGTACGTCCAATTATGAAAAAGGTTAGCACATTTTCCGCATTGTGCTAACCTTTTTTCTTATTTAATCGCTTTATGTTCCTTTATTACGCGTAAAAATTTTAGCGTTTGATCTTCTGGGCCTTGTACAGGCAAACCGGCTTCTAAGTTTTTTTGAATATACGTTAAGTTTTCTTCCGTGATGATTTCACCTGGGATAAATATTGGAATTCCTGGTGGGTAAACCATAATGAATTCAGCAATAATTCGTCCTGCTGATTGTTCAAGCGGTACGACTTCCGTTTCGGCATAAAACGCATCGCGCGGTGTAAGTGCTAAAACAGGAATGTCTGGAAGAAGAACGGACGGTTTAACACTTTTATTTGCTTGATGTTTAAACTGATCGGATAACGCTTTTAAGGCATTTACTAAAATCGTCGTTTCATGTTCTGTATCACCTGGAGTAATAATACAGAGAATATTGTATAAATCTGAAAGCTCGACTTCGATTTGGTAATGTTCTCTAAGCCAAACTTCAACATCGTAGCCGGTTAATCCGAGGTCTTTCACCGATATAATGAGTTTTGTCGGATCGTAATCATAAGTAGCTTTTGATCCGACAATTTCATCACCAATACAATATAAATGGTCAATTTGATTAATCGCATGTCTCGTTTTATTTGCAAGTTGGATCGCACGCTCGATCAGCTCATGTCCAATCGTTGCGAGCTGCTTTCTTGCCGTATCTAACGATGCTAGCAATAAATAGGATGTTGAAGTCGTTGTTAACATACTTAATATCGCTTGGACACGTTGTGCGGACACAAGACCTTCTTTTACGTTTAAAATGGAGCTTTGTGTCATCGATCCACCAAGCTTATGAACACTTGTTGCTGCCATATCCGCACCTGCTTGCATCGCTGAAAGGGGCAAATCTTCATGGAAATGAATGTGTACACCATGTGCTTCATCGACTAACACTGGAACGCCATAAGAATGAGCGAGTTCAACAATAACTTGCAAGTCAGCGGAAATGCCAAAATAAGTTGGGTTAATGACAAGCAGTCCTTTTGCATCTGGGTTTTGTTTTAATGCTTTTTTAACAGAATCAATTGTAATCCCGTGGGATATCCCTAAATCTTTATCAACCTCTGGATGAATAAAAATAGGAATTGCACCGGAAAACACAATTGCCGACATAACGGATTTATGGACATTTCTCGGAACAATAATTTTATCGCCAGGTCCGCAAACTGTCATCACCATTGTCATAATGGCACCGCTCGTTCCTTGAACAGAGAAAAAAGTATAATCAGCGCCGAAAGCCTCCGCCGCTAACTCTTGCGCTTCTTTAATAATTCCATGCGGGGAATGAAGGTCATCTAATGGCCCTATATTAATTTGGTCGATCGCTAACGCATTATGGCCGATAAATTCACGGAATTCCGGTAAGACTCCAGCACCTTTTTTATGACCGGGTATATGAAACTGAATCGGATTTTTTTGAACATGATTTAATAATCCAGTAAATAATGGTGTTTCATGTTGAGACAATTCGTTTTCCCACCTTTATTATGCAAATTAATACAAAAAAATTCATATACAATAAAACAAATGAATTATAGCACTTTCCATATTTTTTGCAAAGAAGTATTTTTCATAAGTATTTAAGCAGGATTGATCGTGATTTGTACCGAAATGGTACGGAGAAAGGAGAAGGATTAACATGTGGGAAACAAAAGTAACGGAATTATTAAATATTGAATACCCGATAATACAAGGAGGATTAGCATACTTAGCTTATGCCGATTTAGCAGCAGCTGTTAGCAATGCAGGAGGATTAGGACAAATTACCGCTATGTCATTAGAAAGTCCTGAAAAGCTTCGTCAAGAAATTCGAAAGGTTCGAGAAAAAACGACGAAACCATTTGGGGTGAACTTTGCGATTGGGCAACACGGACGTCCCTATTCCCATATGGTCGACGTGGCTATTGAAGAAAAGGTACCGGTTATTTCTGTTACGGGCGGAAATCCATCTCCGCTTTTTGAACAGCTTGAAGGAGTGGATGTGAAAAAGCTCGTTCTCGTTGCAGCAAGAAGGCAAGCGGAAAAAGCCGAGCAGTTAGGAGCTGACGCTGTCATGGTTGTCGGTCAAGAAGGTGGGGGTCATTTAGGCAAGCACGATATCGGCACATTTGTCCTTATTCCTCAAGTCGTAGATGCTGTATCAATCCCGGTGATTGCTTCTGGTGGAATTGGTGATGGCCAAGGGCTTATGGCGGCTTTTGCTCTCGGTGCTGAAGGGATCGAAATGGGAACGAGATTTATCGCGACAAAAGAATGTATCCACGCACATCCACTCTACAAGGAAGCGCTCGTTAATGGTGATGAAACGGATACAGTTGTTATCAAAAGGTCGATTGGTGCACCTGCTCGTGCGATTCATAACGTGTGGACAGAAAAAATATTAGAAATGGAAGCGCAGTCAGGAACTTATGAAGATTTGAAATCACTTATTAGCGGTGAAGTAAACAAAAAGTTCATTTATGATGGTAAAATAGATGAAGGCTTTGCCTGGGCTGGACAAGTGATGGGGCGAATCAAAGACGTTCCATCTGTCGCTCAGTTGTTTGAACGAATCTTAAATGAAGCACATGAGATTCGTTCTAAGTGGTCATGTTAAAGGCAAAGCTCAAAATCGTGAATATGGAGTGAACGAAATGGACTATTCATACCCAATTTCTCATGATTGGTCAACGCAAGAAGTAATCGATGTCATTAAATTTTTTGAGTATGTTGAAAAAGCATATGAAAAAGGGATTAAAAGAGAAGATATGCTCACTGTTTACCGTCGATTCAAAGAAATCGTTCCGAGTAAATCGGAAGAAAAGAAGATGTTCGCTGAATTTCAAGAAGAGAGCAGTTATTCTTCCTACCACGTTGTGAAAAAAGCACGGGAATCAGAAGACGGTACATGGATTAAAATGTCATAATCGTACATAAAAGCGAAAGCGCCTTGTTCAGCCTCAGACAAAAATGTCCTACGACGAAAAGGCGCTTTTTGCCTTTATCAAAATGGTATAAATGATGGTGATAGTATAAAGAAGGACAGTTCAAGAAAGTTGGACTGTCCTTTTGTTTGCTGTATTCTGCTAAATGAAGGTGAAATAGTATATTAGAATTGTAGAAAAGCATGAAACAAAAAGGGTAAATGCAAAGTCAAAGTTCTTCTCAAAAATTCACGCTCAAATGAAACCTTAAACTACTTTCATACGTATAATAGAGAGAAATCTTATAAATAAAATGCATTTTGACGGATAAAAAGTCATGATGTCGAATCTCATTCATATGATAATTTATATAAAGGTATTAATTGTTTAAACGTTTCTCTTGCGAATTCCATAAAAGCTTCTGGATTTTGTAAAATAGGGTCATCAGCCATCACTTTACGTCCGATAAGAAGTTCACCTTTTTTCACATCAAAAAATCGCTCAAGCGTTTTTTGTAGTCCATCTTCTGTCATTGGAATTGCTTCATTTTTCGTATGATCTTTAGAAATCATGAAGTCACTTGGAATCGTCTCTTTCACGACATCAATGTTTTCGAGAAACTTTTTAGCAATTTCTTTTTTGTTCGGTGCTTCGTAAATATAGGCTAGCCATAAGAATACATGATCGTCCCAAAGCCCTAGCTGAAAATGTGGATGTTGTTTGTAACCGCGTTTATTTGCACTAATGGCAAGCCAAGTATCTTTCGGTGGATTTTTCGTTCTTCTAGCATGTTTTGCAATATGTAAAAACATTTCATTCCCAATTTCAACAGATAAGTCATCTACTAGAATTTCCCCAATTGCATGAAACTTAGGCTGGATTCGTTTTTGGATTGCGTCCATTCTAGCTTCAAGACCTTCAATTGTAAATGTTTGAAAATCACTCTTAAAAAACCCTGTAAATTCCAAAGCTCTCGCCTACCTTTCTGAAATGCATCTCATTCATTTCTTGTGCTGTTCATTTTGGACAACGTATCGATGAAAAAAACTTACTATGAATCGAGGAATTCAAAACACATTTTATCACAAATGAATTTTTCGTTTAAATAGTACGTTCTAAATGGTAGGAGAGAAGAAAATAGGTAGTAGCACAAATTTTCAATGGATGTACCCTCGATATTTAATTTTTCATACGATATAGAAACATACATTAGCGTTTTAGTTTTTTAGGGGATAACGTGAAAAAAAGATGAAAGGGGAGAAGAAACAGTGAAACAGGTGATAAGGGGAAATCAAAAATACGATAAACAAAACAGATTAAATGTTGTTCGGCTAGAATTGGATTATGAATTAGCTACTTTGTTTGATGCGATGAATGAAAAAAATGTTGAAAAGAAAAAAGAATGTATAAAAAAATTAGAAAGGCTCCGTAATGAATGGATACGATTAACAAAATAGTGTACCTAACGAACCTTCAGAAAAAAGGTTCGTTTTTTCCGAGCGATACATATACATACAAATACTTGATTTTGAACAAAATCATAAAGTATCCTAATATAAATGACCGGTACATAGAAAGTAGGGGTAGTATGACAAATTGGCAAGAAATAGACCGAAAAGCGAAGGAATGGGTAAGACAAGCAGGTAAAAAAATACGCAGTTCCTTTAGTGAAAAATTGTCTATACATACGAAGTCTAATCCTAATGATTTAGTGACAAATATGGATCGAGACGTTGAGAAATTTTTTTGTGAGAACATTCGACATACATACCCTCATCATAAAATTTTAGGTGAAGAAGGAGCAGGGCACGATATTCAAGCATTGGAAGGGATTGTTTGGATTATTGATCCGATTGACGGGACGATGAACTTTGTTCACCAGCAACGAAATTTTTGTATATCCGTTGGAATTTATGAAAATGGGATAGGGAAAATTGGCCTTATTTATGATGTTGTTCATGACGAGCTGTACCATGCAATGAAAGGAAAGGGGGCATATCTCAATGACACACCCATTCCAAAGCTACCAACAAATATTACACTTGAACAAGCAATTTTAGCACTGAATCCCACGTGGGTAATAGAAAACAACCGTATTGACCCCTCCATTTTATCACCGCTCGTTCGAAGAGTTCGTGGAACGAGATCGTTCGGCTCAGCTGCATTGGAATTTGCCTATATCGCGACAGGTAGACTAGACGGGTATATTACGATGCGATTGTCACCTTGGGATATTGCAGCAGGTATTGTCATCGTAGAAGAAGTAGGCGGGATTACAACAACATTAGATGGGAAACCGATTGATTTTCTAAAAGAGTCTAGTGTGTTTGTAGCCAATCCGGTTATTCATCAAACCGTCATGAAAGAATATATTGAGGGGAAATATAAACCTTAAAAAACATTCTAAAAAGTCCATATTTGGATAAAATAGTCCAAAATGAAGACCCAGAGAATGCTGAAAAATCAACATTCTTTGGGTCTATCTTTTTAGATTTCGGGACGTAAATACTATTTTTCGGATAGTCCCTTTAAAGTAGTCCTTTTTCACGCAGCTTTTTCTTATAAGAAAATCCGACTCCAAATATAGCAACGACTCCGATGACAGAAAAAATGAGGCCGACGATACTTTTTGCTCCGATGGAAAAACCGATAAAAACGATAAATAGTGCCCCTAATGTAGCGAGCAGTAGAAAAAAACCTTTTCCATTTGACATATGGAACATCTCCTTATGTATGATTTCCTTTAGTTTAACGGAAAATATTCTTCTTTTCCATAACGATATGATATAATATCTTAGGTTTATTTTAAATTTTAGGAGATGACATTGTGAAACGAAGAAACGACTTACGAAATATTGCGATTATCGCTCACGTTGACCATGGGAAAACAACTTTAGTTGATCAGTTATTACATCAATCGGGAACGTTTCGTGAAAATGAACAAGTAGCGGAACGCGCGATGGATTCAAACGATTTAGAGCGTGAACGTGGGATTACGATTTTAGCTAAAAATACAGCGATTCAATATAAAGACACGAGAATTAACATCCTTGATACACCAGGGCATGCAGACTTTGGTGGAGAAGTCGAACGTATTATGAAGATGGTTGATGGTGTTCTTTTAGTTGTCGATGCCTACGAAGGGTGCATGCCGCAAACTCGCTTCGTTTTGAAAAAAGCGTTAGAACAAAACTTAACACCTATTGTTGTCGTGAACAAAATCGACCGTGACTTTGCTCGACCAGCTGAAGTCATTGATGAAGTGTTAGAGTTATTTATTGAGCTTGATGCAAATGATGACCAGCTTGAGTTTCCAGTCATCTATGCGTCTGCATTAAATGGAACGGCAAGTGCAGATCCAAACCCAGAAAGTCAAGAAGAAAATATGCAATCGTTATTTGATGCGATCGTTGAGCATATTCCTTCTCCAATTGACAATAGTGAAGAGCCGTTACAATTCCAAGTTGCGCTTCTTGATTATAACGATTATGTTGGCCGTATCGGAATTGGTCGCGTCTTCCGGGGTACGATGAAAGTTGGCGAGCAAGTGTCGTTAATGAAGTTAGATGGATCTGTGAAAAACTTCCGCGTGACGAAAATGTTCGGTTTCCAAGGTTTAAAACGTGTTGAAATCGAAGAAGCGAAAGCGGGTGACCTTATTGCGGTTTCAGGTATGGAAGATATCAATGTAGGGGAAACGGTTTGTCCGGTTGATCATCCTGATCCACTGCCTGTATTACGCATTGATGAGCCGACACTTCAAATGACGTTTTTAGTTAATAATAGTCCATTTGCGGGGCGTGAAGGAAAATATGTAACAGCAAGGAAAATTGAAGAGCGGCTTGAGCAGCAATTGCAAACAGATGTTAGCTTGCGCGTTGATCCGACGGAATCACCCGATGCTTGGGTTGTTTCTGGTCGCGGGGAACTTCATTTATCCATTTTAATCGAAAATATGCGACGAGAAGGCTTTGAACTGCAAGTGTCAAAACCAGAAGTGATCGTAAAAGAAGTTGATGGGATTCGCTCTGAGCCTGTCGAACGTGTCCAAATTGATGTACCGGAAGAATATACGGGGGCTGTAATGGAGTCACTTGGTGCTAGAAAAGGGGAAATGGTCGATATGATCAATAACGGAAACGGCCAAGTTCGCCTAATCTTCACGGTGCCATCTCGAGGTTTAATCGGCTACTCGACTGAATTTATGTCGATTACACGTGGTTATGGAATTTTAAACCATACATTTGATAGCTACCAACCGATGCAAAAAGGTCAAGTAGGTGGCAGACGTCAAGGTGTTTTAATTTCAATGGAAAATGGTAAAGCTTCTTCTTATGGTATTCAAGGGGTAGAAGACCGTGGTACAATTTTTGTAGAACCGGGAACGGAAGTGTACGCTGGAATGATCGTTGGTGAGCATACACGTGAAAACGACCTTGTCGTGAATATTTGTAAAGTAAAACAACAAACGAACATTCGCTCAGCAACGAAAGAACAAACAGTCGGGATGAAAAAGCCACGTATTATGTCATTAGAAGAAGCGTTAGAATACTTAAACGAAGATGAGTATTGTGAAGTAACGCCGCAATCGATTCGTTTACGAAAGAAAATATTAGACAAAAATGAGCGCGAAAAAATGGCGAAAAAGAAAAAGTTAGCAGAAAAAGCGTAAAAGATGAACTGGGGGTGAAGAAATGCCGGACGTTCAACAAAGGTTATCCTTTTTTGCAAGTCTTTATCGAGTCGATGAACAGCCTGAATTCGGAATGTGGATGCTTTATTTGACGATATTCGTTTTATCTATCGTCGTGTATAAACTAGGATTTGCTAAAAAACTGCCTCTATTAAAATCTGCGGTTATTTATATCTTTTTAGCATTAGGATGTACTGTACTTTCCTTTTTAGGAATTTTTCTCCCTGTTGCCGAAGGGCTTGTTGTAGCGGCATTAATTCTAATTATTTACAAAGTTCGATTATACCGTGCTAAAAAGGAGGAAGCTGAGGCGAAATCATGAGATCGTTACAAGATACGATATTCAATTGGTTGACGATTAAGCTTGTATTGGAAAGACGACCTCATGACAAAGCTGCAGAAGAAACGTATCAACTTTTTACGTCCATTCTTTTAGAAGACCATTCTGTTTCAAATATTGACGTAATCAAAAAAGATGATGATATGTATGTTGTAAATTTCATGAAAGGACATGAAAAGCAATCATACCGCTTTCCAACAGAACTTGCGGAAATGCTCATTACACAAATCGAATCAGAACCAGAAAAATATTAGGAAAAATGATAAAGCCCTTCAGTCTTTGCTGAAGGGCTTTGAGTTACCTGTTTTAATTCACGACCAATGTTCTTCCGTTTTTTTATCACGATACAACTTAAAGTTTCCCGATTCAATTCGTTTATTTGTTCTTGTTGCAATTCGTTCATGACATTTTTCACACATATATGTATGGATCGGACGATTTCGCAATCTTTTCGCTAGTAATGTTTCATCATGAATGGTATTTATTTTATCACAAAGCACACATTTTACTCTCATCTTCATTCAAACCTTTCTTAAAGGGCTTTCAATCGAAGTATACCATGTTTCTTTCTTATACACTAAATAATTTTTTTATTGAAAAAATTCATATAATACATGTATGATGGAAGTAAGGAAGTTGTAGGAGGTGGAATCATGGCAAATAAAGTGGAAACAACGTTAATTGAACCTTTATTTGAAAGTCTACAACAAGAACGATATGTAACGGTTGCAACGATTGATCATGAAACAGGGGCACCGAATGTTTCGGCTATTTCTTGGGTTTATGCGCCAGATCGTGAGCGTGTTTATTTTGCTGTGGACAATCGTTCACGTATTGTTGAGAATATTCAAAAACACCCGGCAACAGTTATTACATTATGGGCAAATGAATCTACATACTCCATTGTCGGTCACGCGCATGTAAAAGTTGAAAAGCTCGACGACGTTCCGTTAAAGCTTGCTTTACTTGAGTTATCGATTTCTGAAGTTCGAGATGTCATGTTCTATGGCTCGAAAATTTCTGTTGCGCCTTCGTATGAAAAAACATACGATGAAAAAGCGGCTGCTCGCCTTGACAAACAAGTATTAGAAGCGATGAAAAAAGCTTAGTACGCACATATGCGGACTAAGCTTTTTATGTTCTACTCTTTCATTTGATCGTTTGATTGATCCTGCTGTTCCTTTTCCAGTTGTTGTTCTTGATCATTTTGTAATTGATCATTATTTTGATTTGTTGGCTGTTTTTCTTGATTGTCGATTATATCGCTCGGTATATCTGGCATGACTCGTCCGACAATGGCCGCTAATTCATCTAAAATGCCGCCGATCGGTCTGCCATCTTGAATACTGGCAGCCATGCTCTTAATTCGTTCATTCGTATCCGGATCGGCAATCACAACAGCATTCGCACCGTAAGGATCTTTTTTTAACGTTTCAGCTACGGAATATTTAACCGATTCGACTTTTGAACGATCGAGCGTTCCTGCGACATCAATGCCGACTACAGCATATTGACCTAATACAACGGCTGTTGCACTTTCAACTTCTTTATTCCGTTTTGCTAAATCAACTAAATGTCGAGCAATTTGTTGTCCCGTTTTCCGATCCACCTTTTCTTGAACAGAGTCTTTTACTGTAATGACCTTTGTTTTATATTCATCTGGAACATCACCACGAGCATTCTCGTTTGCAGAGCATCCGTGAAGGGAGGTGATACAAATGATCGTAGCTATGATTAAAAATCGCATAATGACACTCCTTCCTTAGAAGCGGTTTTATAAATATTGTTCAATAAACCTTCTATCTTTATGCACAAATACATATATTTTAGCAATAATGGACTTTTCCAAGCTTTAAAGCATTTGGATGCACTGCCAAATTTATTCGGAGCAGGAGGCGAAAGATTGGGTAAGGTCTACGTGTTAGATACAAATGTATTGTTACAAGATCCCAATGCTATCTATTCCTTTCAAAATAATGAAGTTGTGATTCCAGCCGTTGTTTTAGAAGAAGTCGATTCAAAAAAACGGTATATGGATGAAATTGGGCGCAATGCACGTCAAGTATCAAAAATCATTGATCGAATGCGTGAACTAGGTCGGCTTCATGAAAAAATCCCATTACCAAATGGTGGCACGCTTCGAATTGAATTGAATCATCGATCATTCCATCAACTACAAGACATTTTTGTTGAAAAAACGAATGATAATCGAATATTAGCAGTAGCGAAAAACTTATCCCTAGAGGAAGAAGCGAAAGAAAACGGAAAAACCGTTATTATCGTTAGTAAAGACGCGCTCGTTCGCGTAAAAGCAGACGCTATTGGATTAGTGTCGGAAGACTTTTTGAGCGATCGGGTCGTTGAAGTGGATCACATTTACACTGGCTTTTTAGACCTTTACATAAGCGGTGAGAATTTAAGCCGCTTTTATGAAAAGAATGAGCTCGTGTTATCGGAAATTACGAATCATCCATTTTATCCAAATCAGTTTATCGTGATGAAAGATGCTTTAGGCGGTTCAGCATCGGCCATTGGCATTGTCGATAAAACAGGAAAGTGCGTAAAGCGTCTCGTATTTGACTACGACCACATTTGGGGAATTAAGCCAAGAAATGTCCAACAAACGATGGCCTTTGAATTATTAATGCGAAGAGACTTATCACTCATCACGTTAATTGGAAAAGCTGGTACAGGAAAAACATTGTTAGCATTAGCGGCCGGTCTCATGCAAACAGAAGATTTAGGAGAGTATAAAAAGCTCCTTGTTGCCCGACCAATCGTACCTGTCGGGAAAGATATCGGCTTTTTGCCAGGAGAAAAGCAAGAAAAATTAAGGCCGTGGATGCAACCGATATTTGATAATTTAGAGTTTTTATTTAATACAAAAAAACCGGGAGAATTAGATGCCATTTTAGCCGGAATGGGCTCCATCGAAGTGGAAGCATTAACATATATTCGCGGCAGAAGTATACCAGATCAGTTCATTATAATTGATGAAGCGCAAAATTTAACGAAACATGAAGTGAAAACAATTTTAACAAGGGTAGGGGAACGAAGTAAAATTGTCTTAATGGGAGATCCTGCCCAAATTGACCATCCTTATTTAGATGAATACAATAACGGCTTAACATATGTAGTCGAAAAATTTAAAGAACAGGCCATTGCAGGGCATGTGAAGCTCATTAAAGGAGAGCGTTCTGGACTAGCACAACTTGCGGCAGATTTATTATAATGTCAAAAAAGCTGTCTAACGATCAAAAATGTTCGTATAGACAGCTTTTTTTGTATTAACACTATTCAACGACGATGGCTTCTACGTTTTTAATCGGATCTTTTCGGTTTGATCCATCTTGATAATAAACGTGAACAGGCCCGTCTTCTTTTAATGGCTTACCATTAAGGCTAAATGCAAGGATCGCTTGTTTTGCTTTTTCCATTGGAACTTCTACATTTCCACTCGTTGTTTGAAAAATGACTTTTGATGCGTCTTCTGTTGGGCTTGCATTTTGTAGAAAGGGTGCTAAATTCATCCCAAATGAACCAGTGAGTATTTTTTCCTTCTCAAATTTTCGTTCTGTTTTTAACGTAGGGGGAAATACAGCTCCTTCACGTATTTCACGTTCCCAATGTTTAGCCGTATTTTCAATATACGCTAATTCCTCATCTTCTGATTGTTCATGTAGGTCAAAATATGTATCTAAATCGATTCTCCGATCATCAAAAATCCAAACGCCAGGGTCTAGTGTAATCGTATATTTGACCTTCCCTTTTACTGGAATAATCCCTTTCATGTTCTTACCCTCCAAACAAAAATTAACATTGTAAATGGTACTGTCTACAAGTATAAGTGCTTTCCTGAATTTTGTCACATCTATTAAGCTATACTAATTCATATTTGGAATAGATGAAACGGAAAAAATATTCGATGATTCATGAAAAGAACCAATAATAGGGGGTAACGATATGCTGTGTAAGACGAATCAAGAGCTTCTTCAATACGTAATAGAAGCCAAAAAGAAAACAAGCTTTGGAAAGGTGGCGAATTACATACCAGCGCTAGCGGATGCCAATCAAGATGATTTATCTGTTGCTATTTTTTCAATCGAAGGCGAATGTGTAAAAGCGGGAGACGTGCAAACAACCTTCACATTACAAAGTGTTTCAAAAGTTTTATCATTAGCTCTTGTCCTAATGGATCATGGGGAAGAATATGTGTTTAATCGAGTGGGGATGGAGCCGACAGGAGATCCGTTTCATTCAATTGCAAAGCTTGAAACCGTTAAACCGTCAAAACCACTTAACCCGATGATTAATGCTGGGGCATTAGCCGTCACGAATATGATTAAAGGAAAAGATAGCAAAGAAAAATTAGAGCGATTAATCACCTTTATTCAATTATTAACGAATAATGACCATGTTACATATTGTGAAAAGGTGGCACAATCTGAGTTTGAGACATCTTGGTTAAACAGATCGATGTGCTATTTTTTAAAGGAGCATCGGATCATTGAGGACGATGTTGAAGCATTAATGGACGTTTATACGAAACAATGCGCGATTGAAATGAATTGTGTAGATTTAGCTAAAATCGGGAGTGTATTTGCTTTAAATGGTGTTCATCCTGAAACAGGTCAACAAGTCATTCCGAAAGATATTGCAAGACTTTGTAAAACTTTCATGGTGACATGCGGGATGTATAATGCTTCTGGTGAATTTGCGATTAAAGTCGGAATCCCGGCGAAAAGTGGGGTTTCAGGAGCCATACTAGGGGTTGTCCCAAATCGATACGGGATAGGTGTTTTCGGTCCTTCATTAGATGGGCGCGGTAACAGTATTGCAGGTATTTATTTGCTGGAATTGATCTCTTCTACTTATTCATTAAGCATTTTTTAATAAAATAGGACATATACATGATGATGATAAAGAAACGAAAAAATAATGATTCGAAAAAGAGCTTCATCAATTGTGAAGGATTTCTTGCATTTTTCTACTATTCCCATTAATATTAATTAATAGAATAGATCATCGCGCACCAGATCGGAGGGATTAATTTGGCGTCTGAGACTGCGATTGACCACCGTGAAAAAGCGTTAGCACTTCTTAAAGCAGATGCTGATAAAATAATGAAACTTATTAAAGTCCAAATGGACAACTTAACGATGCCGCAATGTCCTCTTTATGAAGAGGTTTTAGATACACAAATGTTCGGGTTATCGAGGGAAATTGATTTTGCTGTACGATTAGGTCTAATAGACGGAGCGGAAGGTAAATCGTTATTGGATACGCTTGAACAAGAACTGTCAGCATTGCATGAGGCATTTATGAAAAAATAAGGAAGAACTCAAACCATATCGGGTGGTTTGAGTTTTTTTGTAAAATAAGAACTTCAATCATGTTAAAAAAATCACAAGGGTTGATGAAGTTTTCGTTGTCCAGCGAAAGCCGATTTTCCCCTCGGGGTAAAAACGTGACGCCATCAAGGCAAAAAGCGCCTTTTTGTCGTGCCGATCAAGCGCCCTGCGCTTTTCTTGCCATACATATTTTCTTAAAATTCTTTACATTTTTATAAATAGCATTGTATGAATACTAAAATCCGATTATAATGATAAGAAATCTACTATTAAACGTACCTATAAATGATCGAATTATGGTGACATCTGAACGATTTTCATTAGAATCTAAAAGGTGATACCCATTTAAATGCGAAATAATAGTACAATAAAGTCATCACGAACTACATAGAGATAAGGAAGATGATAGATGATAAAAAAAGTGATGAAATCCTACGATTATTCGCTCATTCTTGCCATCTTTTTATTGTGCGGATTTGGATTAATAATGATTTATAGTTCAAGTATGATTAACGCTGCTGCTTATTATAATAAACCGACCGATTTTTTCTTTAAAAGACAGCTATACGCTATTTTAATCGGTACGATCGCATTTTTGTTTACAATGTTTTTTCCTTATCGTGCTTATTTAAACGGTAAGTTTTTACGAATATTATTTTTCGGATCGTTAGGCGTATTAGCACTACTATTTGTATTTGGACATGTTGCAGGGGGAGCGCAAAGCTGGTTTAAATTATTTGGACGAGCTATGCAGCCTGGGGAATTTGTAAAACTAAGCGTCATCCTATACTTAGCGGCAGTATACGAAAAAAAACAATCTTATATAAATGAATTTGGAAAAGGTACTTTGCCACCAGTCGTTTTTACTGTTTTAATTTGCGTACTTGTTATTCTCCAACCGGATGTCGGAACAGCTTTTATCATTGCTATGATTGCGAGTACAATGATTATTTGTTCCGGAATGAGTATGAAAAACATGCTTAAACTCATTATACTTGCCGTCTTTATTGTCGTGTTATTAAGCCCGCTTATTATTTGGAAGGCTGATTCCATTTTTAACTCAGCTCGTTTATCCCGTTTTGATGGGTTTACTGAGCCTTTTGCAAATGAACAAAAATCCGGATACCAATTGGTGAATTCGTATATTGCTATTGGTTCTGGCGGTTTGAGTGGTTTAGGATTAGGGGAAAGTGTTCAAAAGTATGGCTATTTACCAGAGGCGCATACCGATTTTATAATGGCTGTCATCGCAGAAGAATTAGGGATATTGGGTGTTTCCTTCGTTCTAATTTTATTAGCGTTCATTGTATTTAAAGGGTTCGCTATCGCAAGGAAATGTGAAGATGCCTTTGGAACCCTTATCGCCATCGGAATATCGAGCATGATTGCCATTCAAACGTTCATTAATCTCGGAGGTTTAACCGGATTGATTCCGATTACAGGGGTTACACTGCCTTTTATTAGCTACGGAGGCTCTTCGTTGTTATTACTTTTATTATCGATGGGCATTTTAGTAAATGTGTCTATGTTTATTAATTTTCGTGAGAAAAAAGAGAAAAAAGCCAATGTTCACCCTTCTCTTTCGTCAAATAAAGGTTATACAATTTAAAAAAAGTATGTCACATTAATTGCGTTAGTGTTATACTTTTAATAAAATATGTTATATCATTTCTTTCACTAAATGAAGTTATGAAGCGTAAGGGGGATTTATATGTCGCAGAAAAAAATTGAAAAAGTGTTAGTCGCAAACCGTGGAGAAATTGCCATTCGTGTGTTTCGTGCCTGTAACGAATTAAACATTCGCACAGTGGCCATTTACTCAAAAGAAGACTCCGGATCGTATCATCGCTATAAAGCAGATGAGGCGTATATCGTTGGCGAAGGGAAAAAGCCGATTGATGCGTATTTAGATATAGAAGGTATTATCGAAATTGCGAAAAACAATGGAGTTGACGCGATCCATCCTGGATACGGATTCCTTTCTGAAAATATTCATTTCGCAAAACGATGTGAAGAAGAAGGAATTATTTTTATCGGACCGAAATCGAAGCATTTAGATATGTTCGGTGATAAAGTTAAAGCGAGACACCAAGCTGAATTAGCGGGCATTCCTGTTATTCCTGGGAGCAATGGTCCTATTTCAAGCTTAGATGAGGCCGTTCGTTTCGGTGAAGAATACGGGTATCCGTTTATTATTAAAGCTGCCTTAGGCGGAGGCGGACGCGGCATGCGTATTGTCCGCAGTGAAGCGGGTTTAAAAGAATCGTATGAGCGTGCTAAATCAGAGGCGAAAGCAGCTTTTGGTAGTGATGAAGTTTATGTGGAAAAATTAATTGAAAACCCAAAACATATTGAAGTCCAAATTATTGGAGACCATGAAGGGAACATCGTTCATTTATACGAACGCGATTGCTCGGTTCAACGCCGTCATCAAAAAGTTGTTGAAGTGGCACCAAGTGTGTCCTTATCTGATTCGTTACGTCAACGCATTTGTGAAGCCGCTGTCCAATTAATGGAGAATGTCAAATATGTGAACGCAGGAACCGTTGAATTTCTCGTTTCCGGTGAAGAATTTTACTTCATTGAAGTAAACCCACGTGTTCAAGTTGAACATACAATTACTGAAATGATTACGGGTGTAGACATTGTTCAAACGCAAATTTTAGTAGCGGAAGGACATGCTATTCATAGTGATAAAGTTGGTATTCCAATGCAAGAAGAAATTCGTACACACGGATATGCAATTCAATCTCGTGTGACGACAGAGGATCCGTTAAATAATTTTATGCCTGATACAGGAAAAATTATGGCGTACCGATCTGGTGGCGGCTTTGGCGTTCGTTTAGATACAGGGAATAGTTTCCAAGGTGCGGTCATCACACCTTATTATGATTCGTTACTTGTTAAAGTTTCGACATGGGCGTTAACATTTGAACAAGCAGCAGCGAAAATGATTCGTAACTTACGCGAATTCCGTATTCGTGGAATTAAAACAAACATTCCGTTTTTAGAAAATGTTGTGAAACATGAAAAATTTATTTCTGGTGAATACGACACATCTTTTATCGATTCTTCCCCTGAGCTTTTCGTATTTCCGGTGAGAAAAGACCGCGGAACGAAATTGCTTTCGTATATCGGAAATGTGACGGTGAATGGATTCCCAGGGATCGAGAAAAAGAAAAAGCCTGTTTTTGAAAAACCAGTCGTGCCGAAAGTAAAGCTGACAGATCCCATTCAGCCTGGAACGAAACAAATTTTAGATGAGCGTGGTGCAGAGGGACTGGCCCAGTGGGTTAAAGAACAAGATCAAGTGTTATTAACAGATACAACGTTTAGAGATGCTCACCAATCCTTACTTGCTACACGAGTACGTACAAATGACTTAAAACAAATTGCTGAACCAACAGCCCGCATGTTGCCGGAGTTATTTTCTCTCGAAATGTGGGGAGGGGCAACGTTTGATGTCGCGTACCGTTTCTTAAAAGAAGACCCATGGGATCGTCTACTCACAATTCGAAACAAAGTTCCGAACCTTTTACTACAAATGCTGTTACGTGCTTCGAATGCCGTTGGTTATAAAAACTATCCAGATAATGTCATTAAGGAATTTGTTGAAAAGTCGGCACATGCGGGGATTGATGTTTTCCGTATTTTTGACAGCTTAAACTGGGTAAAAGGCATGCAGCTTGCAATTGAATCTGTTCGTGATTCAGGTAAGATTGCAGAAGCAACGATGTGTTATACAGGAGACATTTTAGATCCGACTCGTCGTAAATATGATTTAAATTACTATACACAATTAGCGAAAGAGCTTGAAGCGTCAGGTGCACATATTTTAGGAATTAAAGATATGGCTGGTTTATTAAAACCGCAAGCAGCCTATGATTTAATTTCAGCGTTAAAAGAGACGGTAAATATACCAATCCACCTTCACACGCACGACACGAGCGGAAATGGTATTTTCTTGTATGCAAAAGCAATCGAGGCAGGGGTAGACATTGTCGATACGGCAGTAAGCTCCATGGCCGGATTAACGTCACAGCCAAGTGCGAACTCACTATATCATGCTCTTTCTGGACATGAGCGTCAACCAAACTTAAATATTCAATCACTTGAAAAGCTTTCCCAATATTGGGAGTCTGTTCGTGCTTATTATCAAGATTTTGAAAGTGGCATGAAGTCACCGCATTCAGAAATTTATATGCATGAAATGCCAGGCGGACAATATAGTAACCTTCAACAACAGGCAAAAGCGGTTGGGCTTGGCGATCGTTGGGAAGAAGTAAAGGACATGTACCGTCGCGTAAATCTATTATTTGGTGATATCGTAAAAGTGACACCTTCTTCGAAAGTTGTCGGAGACATGGCATTATTTATGGTTCAAAACAATTTAACGGAAGAAGATATTTATGAGCGTGGTGAGTCGTTAGATTTCCCAGACTCGGTTGTAGAATTATTCTCAGGGTATCTTGGACAACCACATGGAGGGTTTCCGAAAGACCTACAACGCATTATTTTAAAGGGACGAGAGGCAATTACAGAAAGACCGGGAGAACGACTAGAGCCTGTTAACTTTGAAGCCATTAAAGAAGAGCTCTTCCAAAAGTTGAATCGCCCGATTACAAGCTTTGAAGCAATCGCCTATGCATTGTATCCAAAAGTGTTTACAGATTACACGAAAACATATGAACAATTTGGAGACATTTCAACGCTTGATACCCCAACGTTCTTATACGGTATGAGACTTGGTGAAGAAATTGAAGTTGAAATTGAAAAAGGAAAAACATTAATTGTAAAGCTTGTCTCCATTGGAGAGCCACAAGCTGACGGCACACGCGTCGTATATTTTGAATTAAATGGCCAACGTCGTGAAGTGTTAATTAAAGATGAGAGCATTAAATCAACTGTTGCGACTAAGGTAAAAGTTGATCCGCAAAATGATGAGCATATCGGCGCGTCCATGCCAGGAACCGTTATTAAAGTGCTTGTCGAAAAAGGTGAGAAAGTCAATAAAGGTGATCACCTTATGATTACTGAATCGATGAAAATGGAAACGACTGTTCAAGCCCCATACAGCGGAACGATTCGCGATATTTATGTAAAAAGCGGAGACGCGATTCAAACAGCTGATTTATTAATTGAAATGAATAAAGCTTAATAACTATGAAGGGCAGCTTTTAATAGCTGCCCTTTTCCTTTGCGAATGTTTTTTCAATAGGTGCTATTTTTCAATGAATTTGCCAATTCATCAACGAGCCATTGGTGAGTCGTTTCCGTTATTTACCTAATGAGAAAGTAGCCCTTTTCTTGTACAATAAAGATGTGCACAACAACATAACTCTTCAAAACGTCGAGCCTATCCCAATGCGGTTAGGCTTTTTTGTTTCATGATATTTACATAATATACTAAAAATGGATTATGCTATCGATTAATAAGAGTAACTTTGTCGTTTGCATAAAGACGTTCATTAATTTGAGTTGAAACGAGGTTTTGAGCATGCCAATCATTTTATCTGTTGGAACGAAACCACCTGAAAATATATTAAGTCAAAGTGAAGCTGTTCAATTTGCTAAAGAGATGTTTTCGTCCTCCTTTTCAAATATTGAGCGACTATTAACCGTGTTTCAAAATGGCGATATAAAGAAACGTCATTTTGTTGAAAGTCTAGAATGGTATAAAGAAGCTCATTCGTTTTCAGAAAAAAATAATGTCTATATCAAACATGCTGTTCAATTAAGTATCGAGGCGATTCATCGTTGCTTATCGCGAAAGGATTTGTTAAAAAGAAGTGTTGACTATGCAGAAATAGATGCTATTTTTTTTATTTCATCTACGGGAATGTCCACCCCAACTATTGATGTGAAAATTTTGAACCAACTTCCATTTAAAGAAACGACTAAACGCGTTCCAATTTGGGGTTTAGGTTGTGCGGGTGGTGCAGTTGGTCTATCAAGAGCTTTCGAATATTGTCAAGCCTATCCTGATGCAAAAGTGCTCGTCTTATCGGTAGAGTTATGCAGTTTAACATTTCAACACGATGATCTATCCAAAAGCAACTTAATCGGGACGTCACTTTTTGCAGATGGTGTCGCTTGTGCGCTTGTTGTCGGCGATCAATCGTCCTATGCAGATTTTTCACATTTACAATCGTTTATGAAAATTTTTGCAACACAATCCAATTTAATGCCGCATTCTGAAGATGTGATGGGATGGGATATTCGTGAAAAGGGCTTTTACGTCATTTTTTCGAGAGACATTCCTTCAATAATCGAAAAGTGGCTACGGCCGAATGTAGAACAATTTCTTCAAAAGCATTCCCTTCAATTAAAGCATATTGATCATTTTGTCGCCCATCCAGGAGGGAAAAAAGTGTTGCGAGCGTATGAACGTTCCTTACAATTACAGCCTAAACAATTGCTTCTGTCACGTGAAGTACTCAAATTGTTCGGGAATATGTCATCGGCTACCGTCCTTTATGTCATTGAAAAGTATTTAACAGAAAATATTGGCCAAAAAGGAGAGTATGGCTTAATCGCAGCAATGGGGCCAGGATTTTGTTCGGAACAACTACTCGTAAGATGGGGGCATAAATAAATGATTTTTGCTATCGTTGTAAGTTTACTTGTCATTCAGCGACTCATTGAGCTACAAATAGCGTCTATTAATGAACGTGTTATGAAAAAAAAAGGTGCACAGGAATTTGGCAAAGCTCATTATCCGTTTATTGTTCTCATCCACATTTTATTCCTGTTGTCTTTCATCATTGAAGTCACATATTTTAACAAAAGTATTTCACCGTATTGGTATGTGTTGATCCCAATTCTCCTTTTCGCACAATTTATCCGATACTGGAGTATTTTCACACTCGGCCCGTTTTGGAATACGAAAATTATTGTTTTACGGAACGCAAAAGTGAAAGTGAAAGGACCTTATCAATTTATTCGACACCCTAACTATGTGGCCGTTGTTATGGAAATCGCGCTCATCCCGCTGTTATTTCAAGCAATCTGGACAGCCATCATATTTACACTGTTAAACGGAGTCATTTTATTTATCCGAATTCGTGAAGAAGAACGTGCATTAAAGGTCGAGACGAACTATTCAAATGTTTTTCACGCAACTTCGCGATTTTTTTCTAAAAAAATGTAAAGTAGTATTGAAAATGATTCTCGTTAATGGTAAAATTTAAGTAAAGATGAAAATCATTCTCAACAAAAGGTTGGTGAAGAATCATGACAATGGCTTTTATCGGCGGTACAGTTATTGCGTACAGCGTCATGATTGGTTATGTTTTAAAGAAAGTTGAAGCAAGTCAAAATTCATGATTTTACGTACACACCGTTTGCATTCCTCTTTACATAGAAATAAGATCAGTAGAATCCTCACGTAGAAAAGTAGCGATCCCATCCATTAAATGGGCGCTACTTTTTTTGTTTCCAATCGATCATAATCGACGTTCTTTTTGCTTCATTTTGTACATTTTTTGTTAGTTTGGAATAAAAACTAAATAAAAAGGCGTCAGTATTCCTTATTTGGCATCAAATGCAAAAACTTCATTTTGAATAAAGATTGATCAAAATGAGGACTTGCTACTATTGTTCAACGGCAATTTTTATAAAAAGGTTCGATCAAAATAGCGTTCAAAACTGATGGAATTAGGGTTTTTATGCTTTAGAACGACATATTTTATTGCGACTTTATTCAAAACATCACATCTTTTTTATAAACGGTACGACTTTATTTCAAACACACAAGATGTAACTTTATAACCAAAATTGATCATTCTTTATGAATTTAAAGCTAGGAGTGTATCTAGTTTGTTAAAACGAATGGGAAACATGTTTCATTTGACAATTAATTAATGTTGAATAGGAAAAGGTTAAGAAGCTACAGAATTGCTTCGTTTACCATTTTTAAAAATTTTAGGTTGTTCAATTGCTAGTTCTCCCCCGTATTATCGAGAGGGAGTCAACTTTAATTTTAATAGAATATACAAAAAAATAGATTTCAAACTTCGATTATGTTAATATATAACAGGGTTTGTAATATATAGGATGGTGGCGTATGTTTAAAAAGTTAAAGTTTGTTTCAGTTTTTCTATGTTTCTTGCTTTTATCATCTGCTCTATTACCTAATGTAACAGGTGCAGGCAACTTTGATGGAACAGAAATCGATACTGGCTATGGAGAGGCATCTATTTTAGGTGAAGTACTGTATGAAGAAGAGTTGCCGGTTGGGTTACAAGAATTGGAAGATGAGATTGATAACTATCTCGAACAATTTAAATATACTGAAGAAGACTATCAGAATATGAGTGAAGAAGAGGTTGATCAAGTATACAATGAGATATTCAATAGTCGAGAATTTTTGGAACTAGAAAAGAATTATGAAGAAGAGTATGCTCAATATGAAGCAGAACTTAATCAAAGCGTAATTCAACCTAGAATTGCACCAATCCTGGTCCCTATTGTAGCATCAACAGCTAGAGTCGCTTTAAAAACTATTGTGAAACAAGGTACAAAAATTGCATCTAAGTATCTTAAAAATAAATTGAAATCCGTAGGGAAAAATTACAAATTGATTTGGAACTCTACGAACAGTAAAGGTAAAGTCACATCTTTACTTAAAATTCAGCACAAGCCAACGAAACAAATGGTGTTTAGAATTGACAACGGTACTATACCATTGAAACCAGGTTCACAGGACTGGTACTGGCATTACCATATTGGAGATACTCCCGCTAAAATGAAACATCATTATTCATTACGTTCCCTTGTCCCAGCAAAGCATAAGCCGGGTGCAGCTACCACATTATATTAAAAATAAAAAGAAGAGTTATTTTATAACTCTTCTTTTTTGCCTTCATCTGGAAACAGTATAACTGGCGAGTAAGGTGCTTTAGGATCTTGTTTTAAGTTTATGAAGTAATTATGGTGATTACGTTCTCCGAATTGTTCGGTGTAAGGCATCTCTAATGCCATAAACATATCTTCATCTTCTACTACCCCCACATACAACTGGTATCCTTCGTCGTCGGAAGGAAAGAAATTACCCATAGATGTATTGTTAGTCAGAGCGTTATCTATTAATGTTCTAAGTTCAATTAATGCTCCTCTATTTCCTACGATAAAAGATTCATGATGATGAGAATGTTGGGCGTATATATGCAAATATTTATATTCTTTCCAAGACATATCATAATCTCCTTTTAATTTTTTACAATTATACCATGAAATATAACCTAATGTATCTTACTTGAAATAACTTTTCAAATGTGTTGATTATGCTTGATGTTACATAAAAATACATAAAGGGATAACCTCGGATGGTGATTTCGATTTTCGCTCGTGTTAGGGAATGTTTTATTTAACCAAGAATACAGTTCTTTTTGCTACGGAAGAACTTAATTTTGCTGGTACACTTTAACCATGGCTTATAGTCTGCACCGATCCCTGTCCCGCGACCTTTTTTAATCCATTTTTCAACTTTAGATGTTCGTCTTCTTTTAGACATAAAAAACACCCCTAAACACTTTAGACAGTAATATCCAAAGGGGTAAAACAGTGCAACTTTTTTATAAACAGTTAATCTTTTTTCAAAACGGTCAAACTTTTTTATAAACGGTTAAACTTTGTTTCAAATCCACATTTTTTTAACAATAGTGAACAGAATGTGAACATAATATGATAAAATCAACATAATTAATTCTGTATTGGAACAAAAGGGGATGCCACATGGAACAAATTAAACAAAAGCACTTTGTTGATACGATTTTTCATTTGTACGAGCATACACCGGTAGAAGTAAGAGAATCATATGCTCCAAAATGGCTTGAGTTAATGGAGAAGACGCGAGATCAACGTTTACATATTACGTTTACCGGTCATTTCTCTGCTGGAAAGTCGACATTGTTAAACCATCTTGTCCATGGAAAGGTTTTGCCATCAAGCCCGTTACCAACAAGTTCTAACATTGTCATGCTAGCAAAAGGACCATCAGTTGTCAGGGCTACAGATTATGACGGAACGATGTATGAATGGAAGGGAGGAGCGGAGAATTCCTTTATTCAAACACTTTGTAAAAGGGGCGATGTGTTACATAAAGTGTATATCGAACATGACTCCTTTGAATTAGACAACAACCTTGTCTTCATGGATTCGCCTGGTATTGACTCAACTGATGACGACCACCGAAAAAGTACAGAGTCTGCTCTTCATATGGGAGATATTATTGTTTACGTTACAGACTATCACCATGTACAATCGGAATTAAATATTTCATTTATCAAAAAGTTAAAAGAGATGAACAAAGAGCTTCTCGTTATCGTCAATCAAATTGATAAACATAACGAAGAGGAGCTACCTTTTTCACAATTTAAAGAACGAATCGAAGATACAATGGTTGAAGTCGGAGTAGAAAGAGACGATATTTTTTACACAACATTAAAAGCTTTAAATCACCCAAATAATGAATTACATCGTTTCATGAAAAAAATTGAACAGTTTGAGAAAAAGAGACAAGAGCTTATTGAGCAAAACATCGTCCAATCATCTGTTCAATTAATAAAAGAAATTGCCCATGATACAGTAGAACGATTTTTAGAGAAAGAACAAGTTTCTTATGAACAGTTCCAAAAGGTTGAAGCTACGCTTGATGATTTAAAAGAATCGCTTGAAAAAATAGATGAAGAAATCGAAACACTTAATAAACAGAAAAAGGCTATTGAAAGCGATTATGAGCACGAACTCGACAGCTTGTTAAAAAACGCCAACATCACTCCATTTACGGTAAGGGAAAAAGCGAAGCAATTTCTAACTACACTAGACCCGCAATTTAAAGTCGGTTTATTGTTTTCAAAGAAAAAAACAGAGGCCGCAAAAAAAGAAGCATACGAGGCATTACTTGAAGAATTAAACAAGCAAATTGAGACCGAAATCATTTGGCATTTACGAAACTTTTCGAAGGCGATATACGAAACGTATGAGCTAACAAATGGTTCGTTACTTGAAGGCATTTTAGCATTAAGCTATGAGATTACGCTTGGTGAGCTTCAAAGTATAGTGAAGCAAGGGGCCCAATTAAATGACCAATACGTCTTACAATTTGCAAAAGATGTATCGGACTATGTAAAAAGAAATGTAAAAATGCAAGCGTTTGACATTTTGAATGAGCTCATCCAAACAAAAGAGAGCCATCAAAATGATAAGAAAATGTCCTTCATTTTGAAAAAAGAATCATTAACCGAACAATTAGTAGTAAAAAGCAAGTGGATCGAAGAGAAAGAGCAAATAGAAAAATGGCAATCCAATATGTTAGCAGCACTAAAAAACGGTGTGATATATGAAGAATTCTCGGTGCAAAGCTGGTTAAAGGAGAAAATGCAAGAACGTCTTCGTTTATTAAAAGAAAATGAATACCCAGCTATATTAACAGAAAATGAGATGGAACAGCAGATGATTGAACAAGAGGAAGACATCTCATCGATGAATAGCGGTGTACAAACATCTGCTACGATCGTGAACAAACTGCATAAAGCAGTCCAGCTACTTGAAGGCTTGGAAGAATTAACGTATTTAAAAGACCGATTAAAGATAAGAGCGAATACGATTGAAAATCGATCATTTACCATTGCCATGTTTGGTGCTTTTAGTGCGGGAAAATCTAGCTTTGCTAATGCGTTAATTGGAGAGCGTATTTTTCCTTCATCACCAAATCCAACGACAGCAGTCATTAATAAATTAACAGGCATCACTTCGGAGTTTTCCCATGGCGATGTGCAAATTCTGTTTAAATCAGAACAAGATTTGCTGGAGGAACTAAATGATTTGCTAAACCCTCATCATTTACATGTAACAGAATTAAGTCAATTAACGAAAGTTAGAAACGAGTTACAACAAAACATAGCGGATTCAGTTGGAAAAAGGCTTGATATTTATGAAAAGGGTATTCAATTTTTACAAGCACAACAGTCAAAAGAAAAAATCACATTCGTTGAAAAAATTGAACAATACGTTGCCAATGAAGAAAAATCTTGTGTCATTCAAGAAGTTACCATTTACTATGACTGTGAGCTAACGCGGAAAGGAATTACGCTCGTTGATACACCAGGTGCGAGTTCATTACATCAAAGGCATACAGACTTAGCGTTTCAATATATAAAAGATGCAGATGCCATTATCTTTTTAACGTATTTTAACCATCCATTTTCAAAAGGGGATCAACAATTTCTTCATCAACTCGGTTTAGTAAAAGATACCTTTACGTTAGATAAAATGTTTTTTATTATTAATGCCATCGACTTAGCCGAAGATGAGGAAGAAGCAAATACCGTTAAACAATATGTTAAGCAAATGTTATTGAAGCATTCCATCCGGAATCCGAAGTTATTTAACGTCTCGAGTCTCGCTACATTAAATAAAAAAGAACTGACACATGTGAAAAATGAGTTTGAGCCTTTCGAGCAAGCGTTCGCTCATTTTATTGAACACGATTTAATGGAGATGATGGTTCAAAGTGCTTCTCATGAATTACAAGTAACGATCAATCAATTAAAGGAATTGATCACCTTATCGAAACTCGGTGAATCAGAGCGCCAGCAAAAAATAGAGGCATTACAGAAGGCGAAACATTCAGTTGAACAAATGATGAAAACTTCAAATCAAGATGACGTCATGATTCAGATGAAACAAGAACTACAAGAATTGAATCATTATGTAAAACAACGTCTACTTTATCGCATGTCAGATTTATTTAAACAAGCGTATGAACCGAGTAAATTTGTAGAAAAGAACCAAAATACGAAACAAATTTTAACTAATTGTTTCGATGAATTTATTACAACATTGAACACAGCATATGTTCAAGAGTTTAACGCAACATCGTTACGGATTGAAAAATATGTAAATGGTTTGATGGAAAGAGCTTTTTCTCAATTAATCACTCATATAGAAGAGGTTATTCCATCGATCCCGTATTCACAAATGGAGAAGCTACAAACCGACACACCTGTATTAAACTTACAGCTTCGTTCCATCATTCCTGACAATATGGAAAAAGGACATAAATATTTTAAAAATGCAAAAGCTTTTTTTGAACATAATGAAAAGCAAAAGCTTTATTTATATTTTGAACAGCAACTTCCTTTCATTATGGAAACGATGGTGAAAAAAGGTGAGAATCTTTCTTATCCTTATTATGAAAAAGCATTTCAAAAACAATGGCAAAAGATTTTACAAGTAGTGCAAAGTGATGTGGAAGCGTATGTTCAATCAAGAATTACAACGTTAAATGCACCAAGAGATGTGGACCAATTGGAAACCATTTTAAAAACGATGGAAAAAGAGGTTGTTGAATGAAAGAAACAATCATTCAATGTTTAAGACAACTTGAACAACAAAACGGCATTTCGATCCTATATGCATGTGAACTCGGAAGCAGAGCTTACGGTTACGAAACGAAAACGAGTGATTACGATATCCGGTTTATTTTTCAATACCCGATTGCATCTTATATTGGCATCAATCCAATTAAAGAAAGTATTCAGTATAATCATGGTCAAATGGAGTGTCACGGTTGGGATATTAAAAAAGCCGCTCAATTAGCGAAAAAGTCGAATCCTTCGCTCATTGAGTGGCTTCAGTCCCCTATCATTTATTTGGATCAAAAGCGTTTTTCACAAAAATTTTTTGATCGTTGTAAAGAAAGCTATGATTTAAGCACATTGCGTAAACATTATGAAAGAATGTTTACGAAAAATATTGAGCAAGTTCGCGAAGGGAAATTTAAAATGCTCCTTCATGCGATCCGATCATTACTGGCGATACAATATATGATCCATGAACAAAAAATCCCACCTGTCCAATTGTCGAAACTCCTTTTATACATAACAGATGATCAAATAAAGGAGACATATGAAGCCGTCATTTTTGAAGCGAAACGGAATCGCGGGATCACAGGGGAAACCTTGGAGCAAATGATCAAAACATGTCGTCTTCATTTCGATCAACTATCGATGTGTCCGTTGATGTTAAATGAACATCAACAATCGAGCTCTTCCTATCATGAGTTTGTAGTGAATTGGGTACTCGATAACGAATAAGCTATCCGTTTTTTAAAGGGGAGAGGTTGTTGGCAAAAATAAAGTATCAAGTTTGTGCTTCGTGCATTCATTTTTTCGTAGAAAAGAAAGATAAAGGAGTCACATATCATTGTCAAAGGCTCGGTTATGAAACAAAGCCGAATTATTCATTTTCTTGCTGGACTCCAAAACGAGAAGTGGTAGAATTAATGAGAAAGAGAGGAGATCGATCATGACGGAAGTACATAAAGAAATTTCTAAACATTCCAATCGTCAGCACCAAATCGTTAAAACATTTGTACAGCTTGAAGCGACTCGTGAAGCATTGATTGAAGAAGCCATTCAACGATGCTTAAATAATGAACCTTTTTCTGTTGAAAAAATCAATGCAGTAACCGATGAAATGAATGCACTCGCGAAAAAAGGAATTGTTCCTACGAGAAAACGTGTCACGATAGACATGGTCAAAGAATTCGTCGCAAAGAAATACAATCAATCTTTTTAAGAGAGAACGACACCGAAAACTTCCAGTATGAAAAGCCCCATCAACTGTAAACACTAATCGTGTACCGCGAAGAAAGGGGAGTTTTGATGGGACGCACTAAGCACGGCAATGCCAATGCACAGCGCAATAATAATGTTAAAAAGAAAAACGACTTTAATAAACCATTTGTATCATACGCTGCAATGGAAGTAGAAAAAATGTCAAATGAAGATAACGAAAAGTGACCGTTTTTAAGGTCACTTTTTTATGTGATTAGACAAGTGGTTAATGGAGTCTTCGCTGTCCAAGGAAAGCTACTTAGCCCCTCGATTCTAAAATGTGACGCCTTAAAGGAAAAAGCGCCTTTTTGGGCGAAATATATTTTTGTCTGAGGCTGAGCAAGGCGCATATGCTTTTCTGATCGATTGGAAAAAGTTTGATTTAAAAATTCCCTCTCACAGAAATGAATTGATTATGGTATGCTTGTAAAGTGCTGATTTCTTAGTTAGGATGTGAAGGGAATATGAAGCATAAAATGTTATTAATTGATGGCATGGCGTTGTTATTTCGTTCTTACTTTGCTACGGCTATACACGGACGTTTTATGGAGAACAGAAACGGCATTCCGACAAATGGCGTTAACGGCCTTGTAAGGCATGTTTTAACGGTGATAGACAAATTTGCGCCTCAACACGTTATTTGTTGTTGGGATATGGGAGCGAAAACATTTCGAAACGAAATGTACAATGCGTATAAAGCGAACCGAAGTGAGCCACCTGCAGAGTTAATTCCACAGTTTGATCTTGCAAAAGAAGTTATGAACGAATTAAATATAACGAATATTGGTGTAGAAAATTTTGAAGCGGATGATTGTATCGGAACGATTGCTGAACGCTACAAACACGATTACGACATGATAGTAGTAACGGGAGATCGAGATTTATTACAGCTTGTTGACCAAAATGTTCACGTTGCCATTTTGCAAAAAGGAATTGGTAACTATATTGTATATACGTTAGAACAATTTTTAAAAGAGTATGAGATAACACCAAAGCAGCTCATAGATGTGAAGGCATTGATGGGGGATTCAAGCGATAATTATCCGGGTGTGAAAGGAATTGGAGAAAAAACGGCCTATAAATTAATCCGCCAGTATCAATCGATCGAGCAATTATTACAAAATGTAGATCAATTAACACCGTCACAATATAAAAAGATGGTAGAGAGCATGGATGATTTAAAAATCTCACGAAAATTAGCGGAAATTTATAAAGATGTACCGCTGCAAATTACGATTGAAAAAACGTTTAAGCTGACTTCGGAGCAATTGGAACGAACGTTACAAAAATTCGATGTAAGAAAAATTGCGACGAAAAACATTCAATTTTTGCATGAGGTCAGCTAAAAAAGCTGACCTCATATCATGTGGATTCCAACCTATGTAGGCGAATAGTTGCTTATATTTTTGTATTTGATTTTTTTGCACGGTTTTCCAATTCGCTTTGTGGGCTTGGTGTATCATCTGGACGGTCGTATCCTTGAGGATTTACACCAGGTGCTCTTTGTCCGCGATTTCGCTTATTTTCTTTTGTCATTATCACACCTCCTTGCAGTTAGTTTGTCTAACTTTTAATGAATTACTCGTAGAATAATCTAGATATTGTCAACATTAGTACATAAGGGCAGGGTGACACATATGTCTAGTGAATTAAACAACTATTTATCTTTTTTGTATAGCAAAGGCTTTCGATTTGGGGAAGATTTTCTAGGATTTATTCAATTCGGGAAAGGCTACACGAATGCAAATGATAAACTGCTTATTGCAGCGATCGAAATAACATTAAAAGTGCAAAAATCATTCGATGGTGCGTTTTTTATTGCCTTATTAGAAACATTTCAGCAAGAAGGAATTAAAGGGAGACAGGAAGCTCTTTCATTTGCGAAAAGAATGGCCTTATTAAGATAAAATCACTCTGCGCGTTAAACAGAGTGATTTTTTGACGATTGAGGATTTATTTTTGGAACATCGCGTAATTCTGAAACAATCATGGCGATGAAAATAAGAACACATCCCATTGTACTCATCCATGTTAATCGTTCGCCAATTAGAATAAATGCTGTTAAGGCAGCAAAGACAGGCTCCATTGCAAAGATAAGCGCAACCCTCGTTGCTGTTGTATAAGGTTGAAATGTTGTTTGAATGATAAATGCATAAGCAGTTGCAAACAACGATGTAATAATTAAAGCAAGGACAACATCAAAATGTGTAAACATCGCAAGCGAAACGGTATATTTGTTTACTTCAAAGAGCCCAAACGCGAAAAAGCTGAAAAGGGATACAGTGACAAGTTGAATAATTGTTAAAGGTAATGCACGATGCTTGCGCGAATATTTATCTGTAAAAATAATATGAAACGCAAAAGCAAATGCGCATAACAGAACGAGAATATCACCAATGGTAAAGGAAGAGAAATCGCCAGCTGTTAGTAAAAACAATCCGGTGAGTCCAATGAGAACTCCAATCATTGAAAAGATCGTCATTTTTGTTTTTAATAAAAAGACCGATAAGATCGGCACGATTAACACACTAAGTCCTGTAATAAATCCAGCTTTAGAAGAACTTGTATATAATAACCCTAATGTTTGAAGTGCATATCCAAAAAATAAAAACATTCCAAGAAACAATCCGTGAATCCATGTAGATTTATGTATCGAAAAGGTTCTTTTTCGGTATGCCCACAATGTTAACAATATGGCGGCGATGAAAAATCGTACACCATTAAAAAGGTTTGGTGGTAAAACTTGTATAGCATTTTGAACGATGACAAATGTTGACCCCCACATAAACGCAACACTCAACAATAAAAGATCAGCTGTTTTTTGACTTTTCACTTTTTTCTCCCCCTACATCATTTAAGTGAATCGCTTCTCTAGCCAGTTTATCTGCTACGGCATTTTCCTTAGCAGGAATCCACTTTACAAAACAGAATTCAAACTGCTCCATTAATGTTAACGCATTTTCTAAAAGGCTCTGATAAGGTTCTTTTTTAGCAAATCTTTTCTCGATTGCTTGTTCAATTGCTTGAGAATCTGTTCGTATCGATAGGATGGAAAATTTCTCATTTGCACAAAGGGTAAGGGCATGGATGAGCGCATAAAATTCAGCTTCATGATTATTCATCATGCCAAGCGGAATACGCTCCTTGTAGTTTACGCCGTTTCCTTTTATATAAATACCGGCTCCAGATAAACCTGGATCACCGGCACTCGCTCCATCTATATAAACTTCGATCAACATAGATCACTCCTTATTTGCATGCATTTTTTTCGCGATATAAGCGAATGGTGTATCAATGATGGCGACAATGAATTTGATTACATATGTTGTAATAAATATTTGCACCCAAACGGCCAATGGATATTGACCTAAAAAGGCGATAGAAGTAAAGACAAGTGTATCAAGAAGTTGACTAATCATCGTACTGCCATTATTTCGAATCCAAAGAGCGCGGTCACTTGGAAATTTAGTTTTTAACATTGCGTATAAATGCACATCAACATATTGACTAACTAAATAGGCGACAAGGCTTCCTAGCGCAATCCGAGGAAGTAATCCGAAAATTGTTTGCAAAGAATCGTGCGCGATATCAAACTCATGGGGGATAAAGATAAGCACAACTTGCATAATAATGGTTAAAGATATAAGTGTAGAAAATCCAAGCCAAACGGCTTTTTTCGCTTCTTCTTTCCCATATTTTTCATTAATGATGTCGGTGACGAAAAAAGCTGTACCATACATGATATTGCCTAACGTAGCTGTTAAACCGAACAACTCAACCGTTTTGACAACTTGTAAGTTGGCGACAACGGTTGAAAAGCCAATCCAAACAAACAACCCTTCTTTTTTAAACAGCTTGTAAAAAAACAAAACAATGATAAAATTGAAAAATGCGAAACCGATCCAAAGCAATTCGTTGATCATTTTAAAGACTCCTTTGTTAAATCATAAGGTGAACGACTAGTATTATAGCATAATCTAAGGTAGAAACAGGAGCTGAAAATGATGCAAGTATATATAAAATGGGAATATCGCACTTTAAAAGGGGCTACGATCTTCCTTCAATCCGAATGGCTATCCGTTGATCATGCTTTATTATTGATAGAGGACTTCGAAAAAACAGGGCGTGTCAAGGAAATTGTCGCAATAGATGAACAGAACGAACAATGGACCGTAAAACAATTGAAAAAATTAGCCAAAAAACTCGATGAAGAGCCTTCACAATTCCATTGTTACTTTGATGGCAGTTATCAAAAAGAGACGAAGGAATCAGGGGTTGGAATGGTGATCTATTACAATCAAGGACGTGACAAATATCGCCTAAGGCGAAACTTATTAATTGGAGGATTAACGTCAAATAATGAAGTGGAATACGTTGCCCTATACCATGTCGTCTTACTTTTAGAAGAAATAGGGATAAAAGGTCAGTCCGTTACGTTCTCTGGAGATTCTCTCGTCGTCTTAAACCAATTAGCTGGAGAATGGCCATGTTATGACGCGCAACTTGAATATTGGTTAGACAAAATAGAACGTTTGTTGCAAAAACAAAAAATTAAGCCGATTTTTAAACCAATTGATCGAAAGCAAAATAAAGAGGCTGATCAGCTAGCAAAACAAGCCATTGAAGGAACAGCCATCGATAGTACGAAAAGACTATAGCGAGAATTGGGGTTTCAAAATGAAGGATAAAAAACAAGTGTTGGAACAATTAACGGAGTTAATGGATACGTATTGTGTCGATTGCTTTTTAAAGAAGCATTTTCGCAAAGAATATGGAAAGGCACGTGCCCATTCATTCTGCATTCAACAATGTACAGTTGGGCAAAAGATAAAAAAAATAGGCGATAAACTAACGTGAAAAATCCACTGAGTAAATTGTTCAGTGGATTTTACTATTAAATCGAAAATAAACAGGATGAGAACTGTATGTCCAGCACGCATCCGTAATGTCAATTATACGATTGTATCTGGCTCTTTTGCCTTTTGTAATTGATGTTCACAGTGCTTAAGCTTCTCGTTTTGCTCCGATAAAAAGGATTGATCGTATTCATTGTTACATTGTTGAAACATTTTTCGTGCATCAGAAATGGAACGTTCAGCCGTTTGAATCGCTTCCGGATCCATGCTCATCGTTGCAGATCCGACCATTTTTTCGGCAGCTTGAACGGCTAGTTCGAGTTGTTTTCGTTCATTAAAACCGCTAATTAATCCAGAGTCATCGCGCTTGTCCATCTTTAACACCTCCTTTTCTTAGCATGAGAAAGTTCGTCAAAACTATGCAAATAGAAAATATTCGCTTTGTTCATTAAACATTACGAATCGTTCAATAAAGACTCCAAGACATGAATGAATAATTTAAAACTACATGCAGGAAAAGATAGGAAAAGGTTGAATCTTATTTAGTAGAATGATGAACGATGGGGAAGGGAGAAATGATATGAAAGAACAAGTTGTGTTTGATGTGGCGATTCAACAAACGTTTCAAGAAATGCAGAAAGATTTAAAACAGCTCGCCTTTATGGCAAAAAATCACGGCGTATTTAATCATAAAGAAGTGTATCGCGTTGAGAAAAATATGATGGAAAATTTAAAGGCTATTGAATATTTAATGCTTTCACAAAAAGCATCCTTAACCGAACAAAAAAAGAGGCTTTCATAAGCCTCTTTTTTATATATAAAATCACATGACCTGTTAAATTACAGTTTTACAACGTTTGCAGCTTGAGGTCCACGATTTCCTTCCACGATTTCGAAAGAAACTTCTTGGCCTTCTTCTAAAGATTTGAAACCGTCACCTTGAATGGCTGTGAAGTGTACGAATACATCGTCTCCGCCTTCTACTTCAATAAATCCAAACCCTTTTTCATTGTTAAACCATTTTACTTTACCATTTTGTTGCATATTACATTTTCCTCCTAATACATGCACGATCCGTGCTCAAAAAATTTTCACCATTTAACAAGGATAAAGTGCTAAATGATGCTTTAAATATACACTATAAAAAGATGGAAAGTCAAGTTAATGTCAAACTTGATTGAAATTTTTAACTAATTTGTTTTGCTTCTCTCATCTTTATTTCGTTTATTTCCTTTACTATTATCACCAGATGTATCGAAGTCCTCCATTGGCTGGTCCGGGCGATTTTGATTTACACTTCCTTTATTATATTTTTTCGTCACATTCTCACCTCCAATCGTTATTTTGTTTCAAATGGGATATTTACATACAAAAACAGTTGCTTCATGATAATAGTTAGAATGAAATGTAAAGGGGATGTAAAAATGAACAAGTCGAATTGGCATGAAAAAGCAGCAACGAAATGGGATTATTATGCAGATGATTGGAATGCGTCAAGTGAACAAATGTGGGAAAGCGGCAGTCGAAAAACGATTGTTCCGTTTTTTCAAAAATATGTTGAAAATGGAAGTGCCGTTCTTGATGTTGCTTGTGGTGACGGATATGGTTCCTTAAAACTTGCAAAGAACGGATATAACGTTACGGCGACCGATATATCTGAGAAAATGATTGATTTAGCCAAAAAGAGCGATAAGGAATCGAATGTCCATTTCATCCGGGGGGATATGATTCATATGCCGTTTGAAGACGGACAATTTGATGCCGTGATGGTCATAAATGGCATCGAATGGACAGAGCATCCTTTAAACGCGTTAAATGAACTTAAAAGAGTGGTAAAAGAAGGGGGCTATTTATGTGCCGCCATTTTAGGGCCAACAGCGCACCCGCGGAAAAATAGTTACGACAGGCTTTACGGTCGACAAGCGATTATGAATACGATGATGCCGTGGGAATTTATGTCACTATCAGAAGAAAATGGTTGGAAGATCATCGATCATGAAGGAGTGATGAAAAGAGGCGTCACGGAAGAAATGATGAAGAACTTGCCGTTGCAATTAAATCAAGCGCTATCATTTATGTGGGTATTTATGCTACAAAAAATGTAACGAAACGAAAAGGGAATAACCTGCCTCATTCGAACAGCAGGTTATTCCACTTCCCTACATTAGATCATCCCTTTATTGATTAAAAATTAGCGGAATTTAATACGTAATGAGCTTTTTCTTTTATTTGCTCAGATTGTTGCAGTATATCGGTTAATATCGTATCTACAGCATTTCCGTGATGAAGCTTTTGAATGTTTTGTTTCATCTCAGCAATTAATTCAGGATTTTGAAGTAGTTGATTGACAACATCGCCAATTTGATCGATTTTCGTTACAATTTTTGCTGCACCATTTCGCTCAAAGTACTCGGCATTTTCTTTTTCTTGCCCAGGTACAGGCTTATATAAAATGAGCGGGACACCTATCGCTGCGGCTTCGCTTAAGGTAATTCCCCCTGGTTTTGTAATCATACACGACGAAATTCGAAAAAGCTCATCAATATTTTCTACATATCCTAATGCTTTTAATTTATGTGGATGTTCGTTCGCAATAGGAGCAAGCTGCTCATGTAATGCCTGATTCTTTCCACATACAACGACTGTTTGTAATTCTTCATGGTGAAGAAAGGATTCACATAAATCTTTTACGTTTTTTAACACACCATGTGCTCCTGCCATAATTAATAATGTTTTTTTATTTGGATGAAGTCCAAATTTATCGAACAAAGGAGCAGTGTCTATTTCTTTTTCAAACGGCTCTCGAATAGGTATTCCTGTAACCATAATATCCATAGGGTGTGTGCCTAAATCAATCAGCTTTTCTTTCACTTCATGGCTTGCGACATAGTATTTATCGATGTCGGGATGCACCCAAATTTTATGTAGGCAAAAATCCGTTAGCACATTGAAAGTAGGAATCACTTTGCCTGTACGACGTCGATATTCTGGTACAACGATCATAGGAAATGTGTTGATAATAATGTCTGGATTTTCATTTGTTATGATTTCATGAAGACGTTTATTTCCCATTTTGTAATACACATTCAACACTCGTTTATCGTACATTTTGTCGACACCGTAATAAAAAAGGCGGTAAAATTGCTTACCAACTGAAAAACTCTTTAAATATAAATATTTCGTAACTTCAGTAATGACAGGATGTGACTCCTGGTATAAGTCTGAAAGAACAACATTCATTCCTAACTGCTTGCACCTCTGCTCAAGCGTTTTGGCTACTTGAATATGGCCATTTCCATACTTAGCAGTCAGAATTAAAATTTTCGGATTGCTCTTCAATGTTACAATCACCTCAACAACACGACAACCTATTTTTTCTTTGAACATACTTTTAATGTACCATATAAATATTATGATACTATAAAGCTATTTTAAAGGGGAAATTACATTTTTTTCATCATGTAAATAGATTATTAATAATTTTTAAGAAATGTAACATCTTTTTTTCTATCTTTATCATAGCAAAACAATCCAAAAATTTCACATTTATCCCACTCTTAACGGGCAATAAGTCCCCCACCTCAAAGTTCTATCGTAAAGCAAAGAAGGTAAGTGTGGGGGCAACTGCCCGTAAAGATCCGAACATAAAGAACATGGACGAAGTGCGAAAATTCCCGTGGGTCACAAGGGCCTTTAGACCATTTCGTAAGGACTACCATTCAGTGAAAAAAACACTGAATGAAGTCTTATTCTATTCCCAAATATAAGGTGTTTCTTGGTAAACATAGTAGTTTAACCAGTTTACAAATAGTAGGTTAGCATGTGAGCGCCAACGATGTAAAGGCTTAAGAGAAGGGTCATCGTTTGGGAAATAGTTTTTCGGGATTTGAATATTTAATCCTTTTGCTAAATCTCGTTTGTATTCATCCCGTAACACCGTTACATCGTATTCTGGGTGACCGGTTAAAAAGATAAATTTCCCGTCTTTTGAAGCGAGTAAGCAAATACCTGCTTCATCTGATGTTGATAATATTTCAAGTTCAGTTGTTTTTAAGACAGCGTTTGTATCAATATCTGTATGTCGTGATTGCGGAACTAAATACACCTCATCAAAACCGCGTAATAATTTAACAGACGAATCTGTAATTTTATGCTCGAATATGCCGAAACATTTTTCTGGTAAAATATATTTCTCGATTCCATAATGATAGTATAAGCCTGCTTGAGCACCCCAGCAAATATGCAACGTAGATGTGACGTTTTCTTTTGACCATTCAAAAATTTCTGTTAATTCGACCCAATAATTGACCTCTTTAAAAGGTAGTGTCTCGACAGGAGCTCCCGTTACAATCATCCCATCGAATTTACGATGACAAATATAGTCAAATGTCGTATAAAAGTCGTCAAGATGCTGTTTTTGAGTCGTTTTTGGCGTATGTGTTTTGGGCCTTAAAAAGGTTATATTCACTTGTAGGGGTGAGTTTCCGAGTAAACGTAAAAGTTGTGTTTCGGTTTTTTCCTTTTCTGGCATAAGATTTAAGATGACAATATTTAATGGACGAATATCTTGCTTATACGCTCGGTTTTCATCCATGACAAAAATATTTTCTTTTTGCAAAACTTCTTTTGCTGGTAAATGGGAAGGAATATTAATAGGCATGATCGTACCTCCTAAGATTTCAATCTAAATATGTGATCCTTTGCACGTTTCGTCAATAAATATTTTTAATTATAGAAAGTTTATGATGATATTTCAATTTAAGATTTGTTAAGATTATTATGATTGTAACAAAGTGACACCAAAAAGAAAGAGGGTTTTTGCGATGAAAATGAAAACGAAAGTAAAATCAGATATTGAAATTGCCCGAGAAGCAACGTTAAAGCCAATTTCTGAAATTGCTACACAATTAGGTGTAAAGGAAGAAGAGCTTGAACTATACGGAAAATATAAAGCAAAACTTTCTCATCAACTATTTGATCGTCTTGAAACGAAAAAAGATGGAAAAGTCATTTTAGTGACATCCATTAACCCAACACCTGCAGGAGAAGGAAAATCAACGGTAACAGTTGGTTTAGGTCAAGCTTTACATAAATTAAATAAAAAGGTTGTTATTGCGTTAAGAGAGCCCTCTTTAGGACCAACGATGGGGATTAAAGGGGGTGCAGCTGGTGGAGGATATTCACAAGTGTTACCGATGGAAGATATAAATTTACACTTTACAGGAGACATTCATGCCATTACGACCGCGAATAATGCTTTAAGCGCCTTTATCGATAACCATATTCATCAAGGAAATACGTTAAATATCGATCAGCGTCGCATCGTTTGGAAGCGCGTACTCGATATGAATGACCGTGCGCTCAGAAACATTGTCGTCGGTCTTGGTGGACCGGCAAATGGAGTGCCAAGAGAGGACGGCTTTGACATTACTGTAGCTTCAGAAATAATGGCTGTCCTTTGCTTAGCGACAAGCTTCGAAGATTTAAAGAAACGTCTTGCCAAAATTGTCGTTGCTTATAATGTTAATGGGGAGCCAGTTACGGTCGAAGATTTAGGAGTGGAAGGTGCACTTACTTTACTTTTAAAAGATGCCGTAAAACCGAATTTAGTCCAGACGATTGAACATACGCCAGCGATTATTCACGGTGGTCCATTTGCAAATATTGCTCATGGGTGTAACAGTGTTATCGCAACGAAAATGGCGGCGAAGTTAGGCGATTATGTTGTGACAGAATCCGGTTTTGGCGCTGATTTAGGTGCTGAGAAATTTTTAAATATTAAAGCGCGTACGGCTGAAATTAAACCTGAAGCGGTTGTCATTGTCGCAACTGTGCGAGCGTTAAAAATGCATGGCGGAGTAGAAAAAGATCATCTTAAAGAGGAAAATACTGATGCTGCGAAAAAAGGTTTACAAAACCTTGCGAAACATATTGAAACAATTAAAGCATTCGGTTTACCTTATGTCGTTGCCTTAAATAAATTTATTACCGATACGGATGCGGAATTACAAGCCATTCAAAAGTGGTGCGATGAGCATCACCATCCTGTTGCGATGACGGAAGTTTGGGAAAAAGGTGGAGAGGGTGGCCTTGAACTGGCGAAAAAAGTGTTAGAACAAATGGAAAAAGAAAACAACCAGTTTGCGCCCCTTTACGAAATAAATGATTCGATTGAAGACAAAATTTTAAAAATTGCTAAGTTTGTATACGGTGCGAAGGATGTCGAGTTTACCTCTAAAGCGAAGGCTCAGTTAGTACAATTTAAAAAATACGGTTGGGATCAGCTCCTCGTTTGCATGGCGAAAACGCAATATTCTTTAACAGATGATCCGAAACAGCTTGGCCGTCCTGAAGACTTTACAATAACTATTCGAGAATTTAAGCCGTCTGTTGGCGCCGGTTTCATCGTCGCATTAACAGGAAATATATTAACGATGCCAGGATTACCGAAACAGCCTGCTGCATTAAATATGGATGTGGATGAACACGGACAAGTACATGGGTTATTTTAAGGTGAGCCGATGTTTGATCCAACAGCATTTGACAATTTAAAAACCGTGCTAGAGGGAACGATTTACGACGAGGACCTATACGGTGAAATGGAAGTCGTAAATCGCGAAGATTTCGTGAATTTAGCCGTTATGAATCGTATGTTTAAGCTTACGTTTAAAAAGAAGAAGGCGACAAATAGTCAAGCAACGATGACGTTATTCATGACGAGTAAAGAGTTATGTCGTGAAATTTTAGAAATGAGTGACGAGCCAGTATGTCAAGTTACAGTCGAACTTGAGACGGAAACTTCTCATTTATTTCACATCAAAACAACTGTAGACAAGTTACAAGCGATTTGGAAATTAGAAGCAGATGTAGATGTAAAAGTTTCGTTCCATCCTTTACATGAGAAACGTCATTATTTAACCAAGTATACGATTTCTCTTTATAACGGCTTGACAGAAGACGACATTGAAAAATTATCAAACCTTTATTCGTTAACGAAACAATCGTTAAACGTAATGGAATCATCATAAGTGAAGGCTGGATTTTTCCAGCCTTTACTCATGAATGGATATTTTAAAGCACTCTTAATGGGCAGAAAGAGCGCCATGTTCTGTGGGTCAGAAAGGCCTTTAAGTCATCCCGTAAGGACTAACATTCAGTGGGGAATGAAAAAAACCCACTGAATGAAGCTTCACTTTATGGAGTCGAACGAATGGTCGTGTTATGGTCGGGATGAATAGAATATTGGAGGAATGTTATGGATTTATTTGATATTTCCGTAAGAAAGGCAAATGGACAGGAAATAAGCTTACGTCAATACAAAGGGAATGTGCTCTTAATCGTCAATACGGCTAGTAAATGCGGATTTACTCCACAATATAAAGATTTGCAAGCATTGTATGAACAATATAATAAGCAAGGATTTGACATATTAGCTTTTCCTTGTAATCAATTTTTAAATCAAGAGCCTGGTTCGAATGATGAAATCGAAAGCTTTTGTCAATTAAATTACGGGGTCACGTTTGACGTGTTTGCTAAATGTGATGTAAATGGGGAGCATGCGCATCCACTATTCCGTTTTTTAACGGAACGTGCGCCAGGTGCTTTCAGAACAAAAGCGATAAAATGGAACTTTACAAAATTTCTTGTCGATCGAGATGGAAAAGAAATAAAGCGATTTTCACCACAAACAAACCCTCGTGACATGAAAAATGTAATTGAACAATTTTTAACAAAGTGATCCTAACAGTCATGTTTGAAAGAATGATGGTTCTGTTTGCAAGCAGATAACAGAAGTTCAGAAGCAAATTGATTCATTGCAACAAATAGTAAATTCGTGTATTCTTTTACTAGTAACCCGAGTTATAGGAGTGATTTTACATGTCTATGGCATATGAAGAATATATGCGTCAGCTCGTTCAACCGATGAGAACGGAATTAACGAATGCTGGATTTAAGGAATTGTTAACACCTGAAGATGTTGAAAGCTTTATGGAACATGTAGAAGGAACGACGCTTGTTGTCGTCAATTCTGTATGTGGCTGTGCAGCCGGTCTTGCTCGTCCGTCCGTGACACAAGCTCTGTTGATAAGTGATAAAACACCTGATCACTTAGTTACGGTTTTCGCTGGTCAAGAGCGTGATGCAACAGCGAAAATGAGAGAATACTTCGAAGGGATCGAACCTTCTTCACCTTCCATGGCCTTATTGAAAGGGAAGGAAGTCGTGCACTTTATCCCTCGTCACGAAATTGAAGGAAACACAATGGAAGGCATTATAAACCAATTACAACAAGCATTTGAAAAGCATTGTTAAAAGGATGTATTCGTACATCCTTTTTTAACGTTGAAGGAGTTTAAGGATGATCGTCACGACAGCTGGAAGAACAAACGACCAAATGGTCATGTTTGCAGAGCAAATTGCCCATGATTTAAAAGCAACATTTATTCCTCGCCATAAACGTTCCATTAATGCTATTCAACACGAATGGAAGAAAGATGTGTTAGTAGTAGGAAAAGACCGCCTTGAATATTACCCGATCCATGCTTCTCAACCGTTTTTCTTTCATCCTAATTCAGCAATGTTTCGGGTAAAAAGACTGATGAAAGGTGAGAAAGATCCCTTTATAGAAGCGGCTGCACTAAGTGCTGGAATGTCGCTATTAGATTGTACGGTCGGGTTAGCATCAGATAGTATTACAGCGAGCTTTGTCGTTGGAAGAAATGGAAAGGTTATTGGGATTGAGAAAAGTTCTATTATTTCGTATCTCGTACAAAAAGGCCTACAAAGATGGGAAACACAGGTGGATGAAGTCAATGAAGCGATGCGGAAAATATCAATCATTCAAGGCGACCATTATGCTTATTTACAGTCGATGCCAAGTAAATCTTTTGACGTCGTATACTTTGATCCGATGTTTGAAGAAACAATCGAAGCAGCTAATGGAATTGATCCATTGCGCGATATCGCTTCATACGGTCGATTGTCAACAGAAGTAATCGAAGAAGCGAAACGTGTGGCACGGAGCCGAGTTGTGTTAAAAGATCATTTCCGAAGCGAAAGATTTTCAACCCTCCATTTTAAACAAATTCATCGAAAAACAGCTACATTTCATTTCGGTGTCATTGAATTAGGTGAGTAAGATTGACACTATGTGGAAAGCTAAGTGTGGAGGTGGTGAATGGTGGCTAAGCGTAAAAAAGATCCATCCACAATCGGCTTATCGTCCTCTCAAGTGGAAGGTCAAGGGACAACGAATCGAGAAATGGGAGCAAGTCGGGATTCGTCACGTAAAAAACAGAAGAAAGTATAATCAAATGAAAAAACTCATGGGTTTCCATGAGTTTTTTCTTAATCAGTAACTTCCATGACAATTAAATAGGCTAGTGTCACAAAACTTGCTACAACAAATAATGTTTCGAACATTTTGTAACCCCCTTTATGTATAGTAGCCTCCCTTATTTTACCCTTTTTCATTCTATTTTTAAATAGTTGTAAAGAAAAGTATCCATTTTTAAGCAAATATTCATATATCCTTCATATTTGTATGATAGAATAGTAAGCAAATAGAAAGAGAGAGGATAAAGCTATGAAAAAGTGGGTAAGGAAATCGCTCGTTGTATTATTTACAATTGCAACGTTCGGTCTCGTTACACCTCCCGCCGCATTAACGGCTGATGAAAATCAATCAGTCGAACCACAATCGGCTTCTATAAGTAGTGACAAACCACTTGTTTCAGAATCTTTTGAAGACCAGAGGGCAGCTGATGCCATCCAAGAAATGGTTTATAAAGCGAAGGAACAGTCGTTTGCGAAGTTTGGTGGGAGAATCGGGCCAGTCATTGAAGATGAATTTTCAACAATTATTCTTCCGAAAATGGAAGAAGTGTTAACTGCTTTTTTAGAAAAAGAACAGGAACAATTCGAAAAAGTTGTCATTTCCGAAAAACCAACTGGAGGGAAAAGTGAAAAGATTTTTCACATTTATGATGAAAAAAGTGGACAAGACTTATTAAGATTCCATGTCCGCATTGATCATCCCCCTCAAGAAGGATATTGGTTTAATTTTCATTACCATACGTATCACGACCAATTTGAAGCACATTATGAGCTTGGTACAATTTTTTGGAATCATAACACCCCTCCGAACTGGATGACGCATTAAGAAATGGAGTGAACAAGATGAAAAAATATAGCTTGCAACACATGGTAGAAGTTTCAAAGCAAATGTTAGAAGAAAGAGGAGTGACGATTACAGACATCGCCGAAATTGTGCTTCAGCTACAAAAAAAATACATACATGATTTAACAATAGAAGAATGTATTTATCATATCGAAAGTGTGTTAAGTAAACGTGAAATCGTCCATGCGATTTTAACAGGCATTGCGATTGACCAATTAGCTGAACAAAAGTTGCTTCCAGAGCCGTTGCAACACCTAGTTGAAACAGATGAGCCATTATATGGTATTGATGAAATTGTTCCATTGTCGATCATTAACGTATATGGATCGATTGGTTTTACAAACTTTGGTTATTTAGATAAAGAGAAATTTGGCATTATTAAGCAATTAGATTCAAAGTCAAATGGACAAGTGAACACGTTTTTAGATGATATTGTTGCGGCCATCGCTGCAGCTGCTGCAAGCCGAATTGCCCACCATCACCGTGATCAAATGGATCAATTACCTGAATTAGCAACCTCTTAAGTACGCGAAAAGCGTACTTCTTTTTTTGGGGAATTTAGAATTTATATGTTTTTAGCGACTTCGCTGTCAAGCTCCAGGTGCCTTGATTCACTTTCGTTTAGCCACTGAGGGATGAAAGGCAATATAAAGTGAAACTTCATTCAGTAGTTTTTTCATCCCCCCTGAATGTTAGTCCTACGGGATGACCTAAAGTCCCTTGTGACCCACAGAGCGTGGCGGTCTTACTGCCCGTTACGAGTGGGATAAAATGATGATTTTAATAGATAAAGAGTATGATAAAATAGAAGAAACGGGACATCATTGGGGTGACATCATGAAAAAGCTTGGATTATTTTTTATGAATCTAGGAGCACTTTTCCTCATTTTCGTGAACGTAAATACATCTCCTGTCGGATTAGCACTTAACGAATATCACTTTACTAAACATTCTCCATTTTTGACCGCTCCTATTAACCAATTAGTCTATTTACCGTATGGAGATTTTAATGAAGATGAAGCGTTAAAAATGATTGAACATATTAGTCATATTCATCCTTCTGTTTTAGAGCGTGCCACCCAAAAAAATTTAAAAATCAAACTTTTCACTGGTAAATTGACAGAACAATCAGAATTGCTTCTTTTAAGAGGGAAACTTCCACGAGGATATTCAAAAGCTGACCCGAGGTGGGATTTCGTTCCAGGTATTGGCGGTGGTGAAATCGTTTTTGCTAAAATAGGTCATAGTGAATTCGGCAGCGGTCATGGCTCGGTTGCGTTAGAGCTACATGAATTTGCCCATTCACTTGATAAATACGTGTTTCAGTCTGTTCGTTATGATCCGGTTTTTAAATCAGTGTGGAAAGTTGAAGCTAAGTCTTTGTTTCCAAATGAAACGTATTTTCATCGTTTTCCAGAGGAATACTTCGCTGAATGTTTTGCCCTTTATTATTTGAATGAAGAGACGAAAGCGCGATTAAGAAACAATGCTCCGCTAACCTATGAGTTTTTTGAAAACATGCTTAAAGAACAAAATCGCTAACGCGACTTTGTTCAGAGGTTAGAGTTGTTGAAATCGGCGAAATAGCCGACTTCAACTATCCGCATTTCCCAAAGGTGTGACAAAAATGGGGGGAGAAAAAGATCTCATAAAAATACTGTCAACGAAAGAAAGGTAACAATGAAAAATATTTTTCGTCCAATTTTAAATTAGTGGTAGAATAGTTAAGGGGTGTTTTGAACATCTCTTTTTGTTTATAAAAATTACGTTAGCAATTTATTGCTTTCTAATTTTAAAGTAGGTTTTCGAATGGGAGTGGTTACGATTGAAACATCCAGAATATGCTTATTTAGATTTATGTAAACACGTTTTAGAAAACGGTGTAAAGAAAAGTGACCGAACGGGTACAGGAACGATCTCGGCATTTGGTTATCAAATGAGGTTTGATTTAAGTAAAGGGTTTCCATTACTAACGACAAAGCGAATACCTTTTCGCCTCATTGCTAGTGAATTATTATGGTTTATTAAAGGTGATACAAATATTCGGTATTTGCTAGAGCATAATAACAACATTTGGAATGAATGGGCGTTTAAAAACTGGGTCGAAAGTGATGAATATGAAGGCCCTGATATGGAAAATTTCGGGATAAGAAGTCAGCAAGATGCAGAATTTAACAAAGTGTACGAAGAAGAAATGGACAAGTTTAAAGAGCGGATTTTATTAGATGATGAATTTGCGCAACAATATGGAGAGCTTGGGCCGGTGTACGGTAAACAGTGGAGAGCTTGGGAAACGACACAAGGGGAGACAATCGATCAATTAAAGGATGTCATTGAACAAATAAAAGTTAATCCTAATTCTCGAAGATTGATTGTTTCATCGTGGTCTCCAGAATTTGTTCCATCGATGGCACTACCGCCATGTCATACGATGTTTCAATTTTATGTTCTCGATGGCAAATTAAGCTGTCAGCTTTATCAGCGCAGCGGTGACATCTTTTTAGGAATTCCATTTAATATCGCAAGCTATGCTCTTCTTACCCATTTAATTGCTCATGAATGTGGGTTAGAAGTAGGCGAATTTGTCCACACATTAGGGGATGCACATATTTATGTCAATCATCTAGAACAAGTTCATACACAGCTTGAAAGGGAACCGAAACCATTCCCGACAATAAAGTTAAATTCGGATGTGAAATCTGTCTTTGATTTTGAAATGGAACACATTAAAATCGAAGGTTATGATCCGCACCCAACGATTAAAGCACCTGTTGCGGTTTAAGAAAGGGAGGATAAAGGAATGCTTTCATTTTTAGTAGCGATGGATCGAAACCGTTTAATCGGAAAAGACAATGACTTACCATGGCACTTGCCGGCTGATTTAAAATATTTTAAGGAAGTGACAATGGGACATAAAATTGTGATGGGTAGAAAAACATACGAGTCCATTGGTCGTCCTTTACCTGGCAGGGAAAATATCGTCCTCTCGACAAATCCAGAATATGAAGCAGAAGGGTGCAAAGTTTTTCATTCGATCGAAAATTTTTTACACTTTGCAAAAGAGCATCGTGACGAAGAACTGTTCGTGATCGGTGGTGCCGTTATTTTCAATCGCTTATTTGACAAAGCAGATCGCTTATATATTACTGAAATAGATGAAACATTTGACGGGGATACATATTTTCCTCATTTTAATAAAAGTGAATGGAATCTCCTTTCTGAAAAAGAAGGAACGATGGATGAAAAAAATATTTATCCGCATCGCTTTCTTGTATATGAACGGAAATAAGAGATTGTTCGAAAAGTAGTATTTACACTCCGAAATCTAAAAAGGTAGACCTAAAGAATGTTGATTTTACAGCATTCTTTAGGTCTTAATATTGGAGTGTTTTAATCCTAATATGGACTTTTTTAGACAGCCCCTTATTTAAAGAAAGAAAAAAGTTTTATCGCAGAACATTGTGATAAGTAAGGTTGAGTTTTTTAAGAAGTTAGAGGATGGTTATTTTTCTCTAGAAACCAATGATAAACACATCAATGGAATCTTGGACTATTTCCTCATTTTCTCTATTGCGTATACTTATATTAATGAAAATGTTCACAAAGATTCTTTATTTAATAATAATGACATGGATATAAGTAGAAATATTTCCTTGTTATTTACTTTTTTTAAGCCTTGCTCTCCTGAACCTATATTATTGAGGGAGGAATGAAATTATATGAAACACAAGAAAAAAATGATTCTATTAAGCATCGGAATGTCAGTACTGTTGGGAGGATGTGTAAATATGAACAGCTCAAAAGAAAATCAAAAAGATGAAACACTAGAAGAGAAACATACCGAAGAATCCAACTATATTAGTGTACAGGACTACACAGGGGAAGAATACACACTTCAAGGTGGAGAGAAGACTGATAAAATCGCTGAAGCCAATCGTAATGAAATTGATAAGGCAGTTAAGAAATTTTTTCTAGATAACTATAAAACGGAAGTAAAAGTACATAATATCGTAGGTGCTGCTGATGGAGCTACTGTATTCGTAGAATCAATCGGTGAACCGCATTTTTATACGTTTGCTGTTGTACCGATAGATGTTCATGAAGAAAAAGTATATTTGAATAAAGTGTTTTCTCAAGAAGGACAGGTTGAGGATGCAATTAAAGGTGGTTTATATGCCATGATTTTTGAAGATGAGTTTGAAAAATTAAATCAATATTTAAATGACTTATCAAATAAAGGTGATGTAATTGGAAGAACAGTTAAGTCTCTAGAGAACGTTGGCGGAACAGGCTATATGACCCCTTATTATTACATAACTACATCGATTCATGATAAAGCAATTGTTCCAGTTTTTGATATGTACCTTAAAAACTCAAACACAAGCATGGAAGAGTTATTAAAGGTTTTCGACCAAAACCAATTCTTACCTAAAAATTTTAATATAACGATTCAGTTATTTATGAAAGAAAGAAATGCTGCTCCAAGCGAAGAGCTATTTAAACAAATATGTGAAGATATCAAAAAAATGGATGGAATTCCAAAAGGTTCATATAGTGTAATTATTAATGATAATAATATAGATAAGCTAACTAATAATGGTGTTAAAGATAATTCATTAAAAAAAACATATCCCAATTACATTGTTAAAGAGTAGTAGGAGTGAAAGTCTATGGAAAAGACAGAAATACTACAGAAAACAGAAGATATAAATAATGATCAAGATTTGGTTGAACTTGCAGGTAATCAAGCGTATTTCTATCCACAAATTGAAGATAATATGCAAGTCAATGGTAAAGAATATAAGGTTATTGATACAATTTATAATCATCCAACAGGCCTAGATGCTCTAACCGTTGTAAATACTAAAACTGACGAAATCACTATCATTTTTGTCGGCACAGATGCTGGAGCGGAAAACGGTATACAGGATATTATCACGGATGTGCAGCTATTAAGTAAGTTGACCCCCGAACAAATGAAAGCTGCACGAGATTACTTCGATAAAATGAATGAGAAGTATAAAGCTGTAGGAGGTGTTTCTTCCATTTGTGGAAATTCGCTTGGGGGAGGATTGACTAATGCTGTAGCGGTTGAGAATCCTGAAGTCAAGGCTGTCACCTTAAACCCGGCAATTCTTCCTTCAGGTATGGTCGATACATCGAAAAACTACTCAAATATCACCAACTATTTCAGTCAATATGATGTCCTAACTTTAACGGAAACAGCATTGGGGCTCGGACATCGCATCCCGGGAAAACAATATAAAATCAATAATGGAATCCCTGAGTTTTTAAAGTTTGTTACAAACCATACAGGTTATTTACGAAATGAAGATGGAATCCAATTTTATACAATTGGCAAAAAGGGGAAGCCAGGATTTGGGGAAATCTATATAGATGCGGATGAACATATCGTTACAAGCATTTGGACTGGGGAGCCACTTTATGAAAGAGGTTCGGAAAGAATTGAAATCAATAAAGAAAACTTGCTACTCCTTTCCAAAGCATTAGGGGAACGTGTTATTAAACGAATAAATCTTTTTGATGACTATTTAGGAAATTCTATTGAAATTGTGGAAGATGAAGGAAATAAAATAAATGAACGAATAAACAAACTTCGATTCATTTTCCAACAATTGTTTGAAGACGCTGTTGGAGACCCATTTCTAAAAGGAGCAGCTTTTGCTGGAAATACATTAAAATTAAAAATCGAAGGTCTTATATCTATACTTAATACAGTAGAACTCAAGTGCCAATCGCTAAATATCATTTTGAATTCCCCTCCTGCAGAACTCGTCGAACACGTAATCAACAAAAATATAAGTGTTGAAAGCATTATTGTAGAGGCAAGATATCTATTATACTCGTTAATAGACAAAATTGATGAGGTAACTTATTCATTTGATTACATAATGAAGGCGTTGATTCCAGATTTGTTTAAAGGCGGTAGAGATCAGTTTATAGACGCTGTTGTCGGAGAATTATTGGCTCATTATGAAATCATTAAAATTAATAAATCGAAAATCTTGCATCAACTATCAGACTTTCAGAAACGGGTGTATGAAGTTTCAGAAGCTTTCCAAAATCGAGATGAAGGGTTAGCACAAGCTATTGAAAACAATACTCTTTTATTAGATGGTACAGAATATATACAGCAACTGGATATGACAGCATTAAATGAATCTCCATATATGATGGAGAAAATGCGATTAAAAGAGATTATGCTAGAGGTTGGCTATGGAGTGTTTTCTGCTAAGACCTATGAATTGATACTTCCATTATTCGGGGGACTTCAGATGATGCTGTTTTCCATTGAAAACACACTGGAGACCTTATCGCTAACCGTTAAGGGAACGACCAATATCTTATTAAAGGGAACCTTTCCAGGGCAACTCATGAGCCTATTTACTGATTTTGATGACAAAATTAAGAAAGCGATCAATGGAGCTTTAGAACCTATTGATGAAATAGCTGCTACAATTGAAGGTGTGCGAAAAGGAGTAGGTAACCTAATTGCATATTATCCTTTATTGTTGAAAGAATTTAAGCCGTATGTGCATACCGCATTATTCAACGAAACAAGTTATTATAATGTTCATCTGTATAATTTAGCAGCAATATCTATACTCGAAGAAATGGATCTCCTTTTTCAAGATATCGTTCATCAATTATCTGATCACAAAGCAAAAGCTATAGATGCTTTATGTGAAACTTCTAAACGTGTTTTGGAAAATATGAGGATCTTAGAAGAACAAGTTAATCGTGTCACACTAACCTAGGTAAGGCCATTCCTATCATCATGAAGTGAAAATTCGTTAAAATTTTAATTTTTTCTTAAAAAATATCTGTATACTCTTTATTTTTAGATAATTCATGTTATAATTTACAAATTAAAAGAAACGATTAAGGTAGGGATGTACAATGAGTCAAGTTACAAAAGAAGATGTAAATGTCCAAGTAGAAGATATTTTAAAAGCTCATCAAGCCGTGAAAGATGTCGTCCTACACACTCCACTTGAAAGAAATCAGCCTTTATCTGATAAATATGAGTGTAATGTTTATATAAAACGCGAAGATTTACAAATTGTTCGTTCTTTTAAAATTCGCGGCGCTTACAATAAAATGAAACAATTGTCCAAAGAAGAAACGAAAAACGGGGTCGTATGTGCAAGTGCTGGAAACCATGCACAAGGATTTGCCTATTCATGTAAAGCGTTAAACATTCATGGAAAAGTTTTTATGCCAACAACAACACCAAACCAAAAAGTATCTCAAGTGAAAAGACATGGAAAAGATCTGGTCGAAGTCATTTTATATGGGGATACGTTTGATGATGCTTACAATAAGGCGATGGAGTGCTCGAAAGAAGAAAAGAGAACGTTTGTTCATCCATTTGATGACAAAGAAATTATTAGCGGGCAAGGTACAGCAGCGATTGAAATTTTAAACGATTGCGAAGAACCGATTGATTATTTGTTTGCAAGTGTTGGCGGCGGTGGACTCATATCTGGAGTGGGAACTTATTTTAAAAGTGTTTCCCCTAATACGTTACTGATCGGTGTTGAACCTAAAGGGGCGCCTTCCATGGCAAAATCGCTAGAAGCGAATGAAGTCATTACATTACAAGAGATTGAAAAGTTCGTCGATGGAGCAGCGGTTCAACGTGTCGGAGAGCTCACCTTTTCGATTACTCAGCAATTAATTGATGATGTCGTACTCGTACCTGAAGGGAAAATTTGCACAACGATTTTAAATTTGTACAATGAAAATGCGATCGTAGCTGAACCAGCTGGAGCATTGCCAATCGCAGCATTAGACTTTTATAAAGATCAAATTAAAGGAAAGACCGTTGTCTGTATTTTAAGTGGCGGAAATAATGATATTGGCCGCATGCAAGAAATAAAGGAGCGCTCACTCGTTTATGAAGGATTACAGCATTATTTTATTGTGAATTTCCCACAAAGAGCAGGTGCACTTCGAGAATTTTTAGATGAAGTGTTAGGTCCAACAGACGATATTTCTCGCTTTGAATATACGAAAAAAAATAATAAAGATAGTGGGCCAGCTCTCGTAGGTGTTGAGCTAAAAGATCGTCAAGATTATGAAGGTCTCATTGAACGAATGAAAAAGAAAGGATTTCCGTTTACTGAAGTAAATAAAGATAGCAACTTGTTTCATTTACTCATTTAGAAAGGGGCTCGTTAATTTGTGTGGCAGATTCACCTTAACGGTTGATGCACTAGAAATCGCCCAATATTTTGACATTGATGAATTTGATGAGGAAAATTTTAAGAAAAGCTATAATATCGCTCCATCACAACAAGTGTTAGCCGTCGTCAATCATAAAGGAAAAAATCGTGCAGGCTATATTAAATGGGGACTCATCCCGTTTTGGGCAAAAGAGCCTTCTTTTCAACTTATTAATGCACGCGGAGAGTCGTTGCAAGAAAAGCCTAGCTTTAAACATTTGAATAGAAGACGATGTCTAATTTTAGCAGACAGCTTCTTTGAATGGAAAAAGGAGAAGGAAACGAAAAAGCCTGTTCGATTTTTATTAAAAAGCGAAGAGCCGTTTGCTTTTGCGGGACTATGGGACAAATACGAAAAGAATGGGGAGGTGCTCGTCACATGTACGATTGTAACAACAGCAGCCAATGAACTCGTAGCTCCTATTCATAATCGAATGCCAGCCATCTTAAATAAAGGAATAGGTGAGAATTGGTTAAATCCAGCGATAACAAACTGGTCAGACATATTACCACTAATCCAAGCGTATCCTGCTTGTGAAATGAAAGCATATGAAGTTTCACCGATCGTCAACTCACCGAAAAATAATTCAGAGCAATGTATTAAAGCGATTTAAATCGCAGTTTTGAGTCCGGCCTCACTAGTAGAAAATACGTTCGTGAAGAGAGTGGAACAACAGATAAAAACGATTACCATTCAATTGTCATATAATTGACGAAAATAAATAGTTTGTTGTGACAAAATTCTACATACTTTACTTGTGGCATCGGTTATAATATAAGAAACGGGTGAAAAAAGAGGATTGATAATTTGTTAGTCAAAAGCCTAGAGTTCAAAACGAAAAGTGGACAGAAGGTTAAAATTATTGAAATTCCAGTATTGGAGGAAAATAGCTCTTACCGTTTCATGTTAAATATTCGGTTGCAAAATTTTTTGCTTTCCATAACGAAAGAAGAAGAGCCGAAGCGCATCTATTCATTCAAAGAGTACTTAAAACGTGTATTAAAATGGCGTGATTATGAAGCAATATACAAACATACTATATTACGGAACAATGCGTAATAAAAGCAGTCTCTTTTCAAAAGGGACTGCTTTTATATGGCATCTCGACTACACATAAAGAAAATTAAGCTTGTGGCATAGGTGTTGGGGTTGGATCTGCGTAGCCTTCTTGATAACGCTCATCAATTTGTTCGCGTATTTCTTTTTTACTTGCACCTTTTTCGTATTGTAGAATAGAATTCGCGGCTATTTCTAAGCAAACCTTACATCTTGTCCCGTGATCATCCCAAACAACCTCACCATTTTCCTTTATCTTATGGACAAAGCACTCAAAATTATCTCGATGTCCAGCCGTTTCAGCACAGCCGCAATAACAAGGCATCGATCGCAGTAAATCTTCGTGCAAAGCGGCTGCTTGATAAATCGTTTGAATTTGTTCTGTTTGCTCCGATAAGAACGATGGATATTCATTGACTGAAGCTGTTGTTTCACGAACATCACCATTAGGCATGGTCGTATGGTCATGCCCAATCGAATTTTCACTATGCCCACACCCCATTAAAACACTAAAAGCGAGGAAAACGACTGTTATAACAAGTTTTTTCAATTTCATCACCTATACTTCATTTTTTTATCACAAACATACTTTACCATATATGTGAATCTATTTATACGTCTCATTAAATGAATATTTATTGACAAATAATAAAAACCTTTTCATAAACCGTTATTTTTTGCTAAACTTTTTACTGAATCAGAAGAAGAAAGGTGTAGAGAATGAAAAAAATCGGTATAATCTTATCTATTTGTGCGATCTTTCTATTAACTGCATGTGGAGGGTCTAAAATTGAAGGTGCCTTAAATTATGAAGTCGAACCATTCACCTTTACGAATCAGGACGGCAACGCATTTTCCCTAGAGGATTTAAAAGGGAAGGTGTGGGTCGCAGACTTTATTTTTACAAATTGTGAAACCGTCTGTCCGCCTATGACCGCTCATATGACTCAGCTTCAGAAAAAAGCGGAAGAAGCAGGAGTTGATGTGGAGTTTGTTTCATTTAGTGTCGATCCTGAAGTCGATACGCCAGAAAAGCTAAAAGATTTCGCAAGTAATTACGACCTATCGTTTGATAATTGGCATTTTTTAACAGGTTATAGTCAAAAAGAAATTGAAGATTTTGCGATGTCTAGTTTTAAAACGATCGTCCAAAAACCGAAAAATAATGACCAAGTTATCCATGGAACAACCTTCTTTTTAGTCGATCAAGAAGGGATGGTTTTAAAATATTATAGCGGCATTGAAAACACCCCATATGACGAAATTATTCAAGATATAAAAACAATTCAATAAAATGAAACTTCATTCAGTGAGGGCTTACTGCTCGTTAAAAGTGGGATAAAAACGTTGCATTCGCGCAACGTTTTTTTTATGAAAAGAAATAATAGGAACAAAATAGAGAAATTTCGATTAAAATAGGAAAGAAGATGTTTACCGATTTTCTCGGGGAGGAAAATAGAAAAAGAAGGTTGACGAATATTCGTAAACATACAATAATTTTATTGCAACATAATAGAATAAACGATCACCACCATAAAGACATGAAGGTGAAAAATATGAAAAAGTGGTTATTTTATCCTTTATTTTTGATCATGTTGATCGGTTGCTCTTCTATAGAGGTTCAACAGTCTGCACTTAAAGAGTCAAATTTACAAGAAAAAGAGGCAATCCCCGTAACGTTTCAAAAGCAATCGCTTCATATTGTTGGAATCGGTGATTCATTAACTGAAGGAGTAGGGGATGAAGAAGAAAGCAGTGGCTATCTCGGACGTGTAAAAGAGATGCTTCTAAATAAAACGTCGGTAGAAGAAGTTCACATTGAAAACTTTGGAAAAAAAGGGGATAAAACAACGAATTTATTAAAAAAATTAAAGAAAGAAACGATGCAAGAAGAGATTAAAAAAGCAGATATGATTTTTTTAACGATTGGTGCGAATGATTTAATGAAAATTGTCCGAAATAATATATTTGCTCTCTCTTATGAACCGTTTGAAAATGAACAACAAGTGTTCGCGAATCATTTAGAAGAAATCATGACGGTTCTACGTTCCTATAACGGTGAAGCGCATATATATTATATTGGGCTTTATAACCCTTTTTATTTAACTCTCCCTGATATTCCGGAAATTGACTTTATTATCGAACAGTGGAATGAAGCAGCTAGAGAAACCGTTTTACGAGATAACAATGCCTCCTTTATTTCTGTTCAACAACTATTTGAACATGACGAACAGGGTCGTTTATTATCTGATCAAATCCATCCGAACGGACAAGGATATACGTATATAGCCGAACAAGTTTATGAAGCAATATTACAAGATAGGAAGATGTAGGATGAGAAAATGGAAGATTCGTTTTTTTACGTTATTGACGATAAATATTGCGATCATTCTTCTTTTAGTTCTTCTCGTTTTTTCTCCAGTCAAGAAAGATGTTCCTGACAAAGTAGAAGTGAATGAAGAAGAGTACGCCACCATTCATGTACAGACAAATAAAGAGACCGTGACAAAGCTTGTCAATCAATATTTAATAAAAGAAGCGAACAATCAACCGTTATCTTACGAAATTTCGATTGAAGAAAACGTAAAGCTTTATGGCACATTACCAGCTTTTGGCCGCGACCTACAATTAACGATCTCATTTATCCCTAGAGTGACAAATGAGGGAGATGTCGTCCTGACTGTACACGAAATGTCAGTTGGGAAGCTCGCTTTACCGATTTCCTATGTACTAAAATATATTGAAAGACATTATGAGTTACCGAAAGAAGTAACGATTGATGCAAAAAAAGCCCAAGTATTCGTCAAGTTAACCGATATATCATTGCAAAATGATTACAAAGTGAAAGCGGGAAATATTAATCTAGAGAAAGATACAATTTCAGCGGAACTATATATTCCATATGAGTATGAGTAAAGGAAAAGGGCAGATTCAATAGGAGTCTGCCCTCTTACTTGAAATAAATCCGCAAGCCTTTCGGGTAAAAGTTTTTTAACGTACCTTTTGTTTCTTTTCCCCAACCGATTGGCATGCCATCGATTAATACTAATGTCCAACCACTGTCGCCGCCTGTTGGAATCGTTTCTCCACGCAAATAAGCCTTCCACTCCTTTTCATGTGATTTCATGTTGTAAGTATGTTTCACATCCTCTTGTGATAAATAATGGGCAAGGTGGTGACTTGGCTCAAACCGCTTCTTTTTATAATAACCGATATGAAGGCCTTTACGTATCACCTTTAAGTTTCCGAAATGAGGACAATTGTCTGGCAATAAAAATAAGTGGTCTTTATGAATCATAAAATCTCCTGTTATTTTCTTTTTTAAATAATGCTTTTCAAAAGAACGGAATTCATTTAAATCACGCTCTTTAACGATGTTTTTTTCAAGTTTAACAATACTGTGTTCACTTTCATCATTTGCCTTTATGAGCTTAGCAACGAAATGACCTTCGCCTTTTAATAAGTGCGGCCATAATCGGACGCTATTTTGAACAGCTTCGGTGTTATGGAGGGTCCAATTTATTCGGCCATCTGCCATGCCGTATTCTTTCGGAATGGCTTGAAGTTTCATATCAGGAAATTCTGTAATAAACCATTCCATTACTTGTTCATTTTCTTCCGGTGAAAAAGTACAAGTTGAATAAACGAGCACGCCACCTGGTTTTAACATATTGTAAGCATTTCGTAAAATTTCTTTTTGGGTAATCGCACATTTTTCAACATGTTCAGTGCTCCAAAATTTGGTTGCTTCCGGATCTTTACGAAACATACCTTCTCCAGAACAAGGAGCATCGACTAAAATTTTATCGAAATACTGTTGAAAATGTGAAGCAAGCCGTTCAGGTGCTTCATTCGTTACAACCGTATTTCGAATGCCTAGTCGCTCAATGTTTTCAGCCAGTATTTTCGCCCGTTTTGGATGTATTTCATTACTAACGAGCACGCCACTGTTGTTCATTTTCACCGCTAATTGAGTCGATTTTCCACCGGGAGCTGCACATAAATCGAGGACGCGATCAGTTGGATTTGGGTTTAATAGTTCTGCTGGCAACATCGCGCTCGGTTCTTGAATGTAATAAGCTCCAGTAAAATGATACGGATGCTTACCGGGTTCATCTTTATCTGCATGAAAATAATACCCTGTATCGCAAAAAGGAATTTTTGAAGTGTGAAAAGGGGAATTGTCTTCAAATTGTTTAGTTGAAAGTTTAAGAACATTCAAACGCAAAGCGCTTGATTTCGGTTGTTCGTATGACTTGAAAAATTCGTTCGCTTCTTCTTTTAGCAGCATGTTCATTTTGTTTGTAAATTCTTTTGGTAGCATAATCATGAATCTCCTTTCATCCGTAACCATTATAGCGGATTTTAATAAAGGAAGGTAAGAGGTTATGACCTTTTCGTGAACAACCTTGACGAGAGAGAAAAAATGAGGGAAAATGAATACACGTATGTTCTGACAATTGTAGACTCCTTGGACTTCTTTTTATGAAGGGGGATTTTAAATGAATAAGATTTTTATCGGTATTAGTGCAGTTACATTTATCGCTGCGATGTATTTCGCTAGTATTGCCTATAAAGTGTATGTAGGTGGAGACTTGGCGTGGGATTTAGATAAAATTTATTTAAATGTCGCCTATTCAGCGCTCTTTTTAAGCTTAACAGTCTATTTACTCCATCTTAAAGATCAGCGAAAAGAAAAGAATGAATAACTTGAAAAGCCACTTGTTTAAGTGGCTTTTCATCTTTTATTACTCAGATTCTTCAGTAGATTCTTCTTCCGTTGTATCTTCACTATTTTCTTCTGTGTTTACATCTTCTTGGGGTTCGGGATCTGTTTCATTATTACAAGCTGTAAGTAAAAACAGAGCAAGCAAGGATGCGCCAACTTTTATGAAAAGCGATTTTTTACTCATATTGAACCTCCCAATTTTTGAAATGTTAACCAGCTGGTACAAGGCCATTATAATAGATTTTACGTCTTAAAAAATTGAATTTACAGAAACTTTATCGTAACTTTACATTTTTACTATTTCTTACAATGATTTTACAATTTCAATCTTGTGCAATTAAAACGTGAAGGGAGGGGGTGCCATTTGCAAACCCGAGAGCAAAAAACGTATAAGACGTATTTTCACGGAGAAGCAAGTTGTTTTGAGACCACACTTTATCTTTCGTTTTAGCAATCGTAAGATGGACATCATACTTTTGGCTTTGAACCGTTTTGTAAGGAGTTAGTTTTTTATAAGGAACATTCGAAAAAATGGTTCCGACTGATTCAAGCTGAAAATCAAATGGTGGGGCATCAGGTGATAAATGAACGAATTTACATTCGGTTAGATCTTCATTTAAGGTATGTACATGACCTATAAGCATAAAGTCAAGGTTTGAATGAGTGCCGTAACAGGCAATCGTATTTGATTTAGAACGATTTGCGAAAAAGTATTTCGTATAACAAATTGTTTTCCGTTGCTCTACTTTAACGAAATCAACACGTACATGTCCTTTTGGAATCTTAATATAAGAAGACATTTTTAAAAAGGTTAGTCCGGATATTGCTAATTGACCATTAATATACACATTAAAGGCGCGAGAATCAGGCGATGCGTGCAAGATACGTAAAAAGGACATGTTTCCCTCCTTTTGATCATTATTTTGATACATTTTATGAAGGATGACCTGTGTTAAGAATAAAGATTTTTACGAAGAACAAGCTAATAAATAGGAGGGATGATGAACATGAAGAAGAAACGTCATAAATACAAATACAGCTATGAGTCGGATGACCAAATGGGCAACTCGGAAGAAGAGAATGGTGAAAAGAAAAATGAAAAAACATCCCATGATCCAAAGATGTTTTTTAATACGACGCAACATAGTGAATAAATAAACGGTAATATCATTATGTTAACTTAAAAAGGTTGAAAATCACTTTTCAACCTTTTTAAGCATTACCTAATTGAGCGTGTTTAATAAATGAGATTTCATCCTCAATTAAACCGCATGCTCCACATTGAATTTTATAATGTGGTCCTTTATAGGGGAGGTGAAATGGATCCAGTGCGTTTTGTTCGTATTGTTCAACAACGTCTCCGCTCTTCGGATCTAATTTAACGGCTTTCGGAATTTGTTCAATAATATTAAATCGGGTGCGATTTGATTTGCAATTTGGACAAAGGTAAGGTGTGGACATGTAGTTACCTCCTTTTTTCGTTAGTATGTGGAAGCATTGAAACATTTATGTAGAATGAAATTCGGAGGCTTTCCATTTCTTTTATTTTCAAATCGCTCTATAATAATGGATAGAAGAGGAGGGATATTTGTTGAAACACGACTCCACGATTCAACTTGCCACATTCGCAGGTGGTTGCTTTTGGTGTATGGTCCAGCCGTTTGACACATTACCAGGGATTAAATCTGTCATATCAGGGTATACGGGAGGGAATAAAGAAAACCCTACCTATGAAGAAGTTTGTTCAAACGAAACCGGTCATATGGAAGCCGTCCAAATTACATATGATGAAAGCATTTTTCCTTATGAAAAACTACTCGACATCTTTTGGCAGCAAATAGACCCAACAGATGAAGGTGGACAGTTTTATGACAGAGGCAGCTCTTACGAAACGGCTATCTTTTATCATAATGAAAAACAGAAACAGCTAGCGCTAGCTTCGAAAGAAAAGTTGGAAAAAAGTGGTCGCTTTCAAAAGCCCATTGTCACAAAAATCTTACAAGCAAAAACCTTTTATCGTGCCGAAGACGATCACCAAGACTACTATAAAAAGAATCCGTATCGCTATAAAAGGTATCGTCAAGGTTCAGGGCGGGATGCTTTTATTCAAAAGCATTGGTCAGCTCATTCAAAAGACGAACTGAAAAAACGTTTAACGCCAATCCAATATGAAGTAACCCAATTAAATGGAACAGAACCGCCATTTAAAAATGAATATTGGAACAATACGGAAGAAGGGATTTATGTGGATATCGTCTCTGGAAAGCCGCTGTTTTGTTCGAATGATCAATACGATGCAGGTTGCGGCTGGCCAAGCTTTACGAAACCGATTCATGAAAGTGAGCTGATTGAAGAACTGGATACGTCTCACGGAATGATTCGTACAGAAGTTCGCTCGAAAACGGCTAATTCTCATTTAGGCCATGTCTTCCACGATGGGCCTGGTCCTTCACGGATTCGCTATTGTATTAATTCAGCTGCTTTACGCTTTATCCGAAAAGCTGACCTTGAAAAAGAAGGATATGGTGAATATCTCGTATTGTTTGATGAAAAGGGGAACTAAACATTTTAAAATGGGGGAAATTTATGAGTAACTTAATGAGTGCTAAAGAATTATATCGTTTAATTGAGGAGAAACAGAACGTTCGAATGATTGATTGTCGATTTGATTTAGCGAACAAAAAAGCTGGAAAAGAACGGTTTGAAAAAGACCATCTTACTCATGCTCAATACGTAGATTTAGAAAACGACTTATCGGGAGAAGTAAAGGAGCATGGCGGTAGACACCCTCTTCCGGATATCGATCAGTTTGTTCAATTAATTGAGAAGCTCGGTATCGATAATGAAACAATCGTTGTCGCATATGATGACAATGCGTGCGCATTTGCTTCTCGTTTTTGGTGGATGATGAAATATATTGGACATGAACAAGTCTTTATTTTAAATGGTGGCTATGAGGCATGGAAAAGAGCGGGATATCCGACGACAAATGAAGTTAAAACATATGAACGAACAACGTATGTGAAAAAAGAACAACACGAACTATTAGCAACGGTCGATGATGTTCGAGAAGCGATGCAAAATAGTCGCACAGCGATTATTGATTCACGTGAATGGAGTCGATATATCGGTGAGTCAGAACCGATTGATTCAAAAGCTGGTCATATTCCAGGAGCGATCTCACACTTTTGGAAAGAAAATATGGAGAACGGGACGTTTAGATCAAAAGGAGCGTTAGCACAACAATTTTCTTCCCTTACGAATAAAGAGCGGATTATTGTCTATTGTGGTTCAGGTGTGACAGCATGTCCAAATTTTGTCGCATTAAAGGAAGCTGGTTTTTCAAACATGAAATTGTATGTTGGAAGCTGGAGTGATTGGATTACGTATGAGGATCATCCAATTGAAACGAAGAATGGTCGTACTTTAACAAGTAAATGATTATCATAGTTGAGCCTTCCGATTGGGAGGTCCTTTTTTTTGTGAAAATATAACTAGATAGGCGACTTAAAGTGGAAAAAACTCGAAAAAGTGATGAAAAAATCTAAGAAAGTGATGGAAAAACTTAAAAAAGTGAAAGAAAAATCGTGGCGTAGTGATGAAATGTCACGTTATCAAACTATTAATAAAACAAGAACTTTTTCTTTTTGAACAAAATGTGAATGGATATAGAAAAAGTGAGATAGAGAAAGTTTTTTTAAGAAAAAAAGAGATGTACACGTTTTCATTCAGTTTGCGATTCTTATTTATTTTGATATGATGGATACCGTTATGCTGACCGGGAACATCATTTTAGAAAGAGGTGGACTATGAACATTTTTAAAAAAGAAGAGTGGTTTTCAAATATACGCCCCGATATTTTAGCGGGGATAACAGTTGCTTTAGCCCTTATTCCTGAGGCGATTGCCTTTGCGATTATTGCAGGGGTTGATCCAATGGTTGGTTTATATGCATCGTTTTCTATGGCTGTTGTCATTGCCTTTGCAGGTGGACGACCTGCCATGATTTCGGCAGCTACTGGGGCAATGGCATTATTAATGGTAACGTTAGTAAAAGATTATGGCGTGGAGTATTTATTTGCCGCAACGATATTAACCGGAATAATTCAACTTTTAATGGGATTCTTTAAACTAGGTCGTTTTATTACGTTTTTACCACAATCTGTTATCGTCGGCTTTGTAAATGCATTAGCTATATTAATCTTTTTAGCTCAACTACCGCACTTTGAAAATGCGGGAATGATGATGTATGTAATGGTCGCTGCAACGTTAGTTATCATTTATACGTTGCCGCGTTTGACACGTGCAGTTCCGTCAGCATTAGTTGCGATCATCGTAATGACGGTTATTGCCATTTTCTTCGGATTAGATGTTAAAACAGTTGGTGATATGGGAGAGATTACACGTTCTTTGCCTTCTTTCCATTTGCCGCAAATAGAATTAACACTTGAAACATTTAAAATTATCCTTCCATATTCGATTACATTAGCGCTTGTCGGTCAGTTAGAATCATTATTAACCGCAACGATTGTCGATGATATGACAGATACAAAAAGTGATAAAAATAAAGAAATGAAAGGTCAAGGGATTGCGAATGTCGTCACTGGATTTTTGGGCGGTATGGCTGGTTGTGCGATGATTGGTCAATCTGTCATTAATGTGAAATCGGGTGGTCGAGGTCGATTATCTACCTTAACAGCAGGTGTGTTTCTACTATTCTTAATTATCGTTCTTGGTGATATCGTGAAACAAATTCCAATGGCTGCGTTAGTTGGGGTTATGATCATGGTATCGATCAGTACGTTTGATTGGCAGTCATTAAAAGATTTACGGAAAATTCCAGCCTCTGAATCAGTCATAATGGTGATGACCGTTGCGATTGTCGTCTACACACATGACTTATCGAAAGGAGTCATCGCAGGTGTTATCGCAAGCGCACTCGTCTTTGGATGGAAAGTTGCCCAAATTAAATCTTCATCAATGATTACTGAAGCGAAGAAAACATATGTCATTTCAGGGCAAATGTTTTTTGGAACGGTGTCTCATTTTATTGATCAGTTCACAATTTCAGAAGATCCTGATCATGTCGTGATTGATTTTTCACATTCACACGTTTGGGATCATTCTGCCGTAACAGCTATTTCAAAAGTTATTTTAAAATATCAACAAAATGGTAAAACCGTTGAAATACGCGGATTAAATGAAGAAAGTAAACAACTAGTAGAGAAGATTGGGTTAGAATCGCATTCTGCTCATTAATAGAAAAGAGTGAGGGAGACCTCACTCTTTTACTTTACGACAAGGACGGGAATATCGCTTTCATGGACAAGCTTATGACTGACACTTCCGAGTAACACTTCACCTAATGTTGAAAGTCCTCTTGAACCAACAATGACCATAAAAGGTCTGATTTTTTTCGCGTAATCTAAAATTTCTTTTGCAGGATCCCCAATCGCCACTTCAAGATGGTATTGGCAATTGGCTTCTTCAAACAACCGTAAAAGTGGACGTAACTGCTGAACGGCTCGTTCATATAATAGTTGTGACACATTAAAATGATTGGATTCAAGATCATTTAAACTTGGTGACTTTGTAAAAACATGAATAATATGAATGCGACAGTTATGCATAATGCTACATAAATGTCTCGTTTTCTCAACGGCATTCTTTGAATGGTTTGTCCCATCTAGTGCAATTAACAAGTTATTTTCCAAAAAACCCACCACCTAATGACTATGAAGCTTCTTCCTCATTATGTCATATATTGCAGTGAAAAAGGAGAGTTGTTTTACTTTTTTACGTTTTGGTAATCGTGATGGCTGTAAAGGTTGTTGATAAATTTGTCCCATTGCTTTTCTACGGTATACAGATTCAACGATCATGATCATCACACCTTTTAGAAAGCGTTTACATTCATTATAATACACGGTGTTGCATTTGTAAAAAAATTTAGAAAATACCATTGTGCCAAAAATATAAAAATGGCATAACGTAAAATAGGTGTTAATTTATCATAATATCCCTATACAATTCAAATGTTAATTAGTATCATAGATCAAGGAAAATAGAAAAGGAGAGTGAACAACGTTTATGAATAGCAGTAAAACGAATGAACCTGACCCGATACGATGTACAAAAGGCAGTTTAATCCGGTCATTTAGACCTCTGCTGTTCGTAAACGAACGCTGAGCGTCAAAATGATGATTGAGCTGCCTCAATAAGGGGGTTATGCTTTTATGTTAAATATGTACATGTCAACGATGAGCGGCGAATTAGTAGAAATAAACGATATTGAAAATGGTTGTTGGATTAATTTAGTTGCTCCAACGGAAGAAGAAATTAAATTCGTTTCAACAAAGCTTCAAATTCCGATCGATTTCTTTAAAGATGCCCTTGACGATGAGGAGCGTTCACGTATTGAAAAAGAAGAACAACACGTATTAATCATTGTGGATATTCCGATCGTATCAACCGATGATGTTGGGGCTACCATTTATGATACGATTCCCATCGGAATGATCATAACGGAATCATGTTTTATTACCGTTTGTTTACAAGAGAACCCAATATTTGAGCAATTTGCGCGAAATAAAGTGAAAGGCTTTTATACGTATATGAAAACGAGATTTGCCTTTCAATTACTCTATTTAATCTCAAGCTATTATTTACGCTATTTAAAGCAAATTAATCGAAAAACAAGTGCGATTGAAAAAGAGCTCCATCAATCGATGAAAAATAAAGAGCTGTTTTCACTACTAAGCTTAGAAAAAAGCTTAGTATATTTTACGACATCCTTAAAAGCAAATAATATTGTGATGGAGCGGTTACTTCGATTAAACTACTTAAAAATGTATGAAGAGGATCAAGATTTATTACAAGATGTTATTATTGAAAACAAACAGGCGATTGAAATGACCGAAGTGTACAGCAGTATTTTAAGTGGCATGATGGATGCCTTTGCTTCTGTTATTTCCAATAATGTGAACATTGTCATGAAGTTTTTAACGGCAATTACAATTGTCATAGCCATTCCAACTTTAGTAGCAAGTTTATATGGAATGAATGTTCCGCTGCCGTTTCAACATGAACCGTACGCATTTTTCATTCCAATTTCAATATCACTAATCCTCTCTTTCCTCATTGCCTTCATTTTTTGGAAAAAAAGATATTTTTAAATGGAGAATGGTGTCTTTTGGCACCATTTTTTTATAGGATCAACATTATTATTTATAAAGTTTTCGATGCCTAGCGAAAGCCACCTTCCCCTTGTGGTCAAAAAGCTTTATCCAGTAAAGGAGCGCGCTTCCGTTTTTCTTATTAAAAATGGGCAAATGCACAAACGATACAAGCGTATACCTACATAAAGTAAAACATGTAATGACAATTCATGAGGAAGGAGCCGAATAAAATGAATTACAGTCACCAAGAAAGTCCTTATTATGGTCACTATATGCCTTCATATGGATACCCGTGTTACGACGGAGCAAGTAGCTTCATATTAGTGCTCGTATTATTTATCTTGTTAATAATTGTTGGGACAGCGTTTGTAAAATACTAAGAGGATAACGGGTCTTTTCGGAACGAGTAACGGACGTTACTATTGTTGCAAATCGTATACGATCGTTAAATCGTAAACGTATGATGAACGAAGCTGTGTCTGTTCCCTTGATCTAGTCACTCAGGAATAGAGGCAAAGAGCGCCTTTTATTCCTGAGCGTCTTATTTATCCCACTCTTAACGGGCAGTAAGATCCCCACCTCAAGATTCTGTAGTAAAGCAAAGAAGATAGGTGGGGGACAACTGCCCGTAAAGGTCCGAACATAAAGAACACAGACTAAGAGCGCCACGTCCTGTGGCAACGTCTGTGAAACCCACATCCTGTGGGCCACAAGGGCCTTTAGGTCATCCCGTAGGGACTAACATTCAGTGGGGGATGAAAAAAACCCCACTGAATGAAGTTTCACTTTATGTGAGGCTACGCAAAGCTTTTCTGCACATCTTAAGAGAAAATGTCTCAACTTAAAATGTAAACTAAAATAAAAAATATGTTGACATAAATCAAACCTCTTTTTACCATATAAGATAGATGGGAAAAGGGGAGTGAATAAAATGAGAGCTCAATGGATAGAATTAGCTGAGCGAGTAAAAAAAGGTTATGAGATTACGAGAGAAGAAGCTTTGCAAATTTTACAAACACCAGATGAAGACTTATTATTGCTTCTTCATGGTGCCTATCAAATTCGTAAGCATTACTATGGGAATGAAGTAAAACTCAACATGATTATGAATACGAAATCAGGGTTATGTCCTGAAAATTGTGGTTATTGTTCGCAATCATCTGTATCAAATGCACCGATTGAAAAATATAAAATGCTAGATAAAGAAAGCATTTTACAAGGAGCAAAACGGGCCCATGAGTTAAATATTGGCACGTATTGCATTGTTGCGAGCGGTCGAGGACCGAGCGATAAAGAAGTCAATCATGTCATTGATGCTGTGAAAGATATAAAACGCGACTATGGCTTAAAAATATGTGCGTGTCTTGGTATTTTAAAAGAAGGGCAAGCAGAAAGGCTTAAAGAAGCCGGCGTTGACCGATATAACCATAACTTAAATACATCGGAAAAACACCATGAAAACATTACGACAACTCATACATATGATGATCGTGTGAACACGGTGGAAAAAGTGAAGGAAGTGGGTATTTCACCATGTTCAGGCGTCATTGTTGGAATGCGAGAAACGAAAGAAGACGTCGTTGACATGGCCTTTAGTTTGAAAGCGTTAAATGCGGATTCGATACCAGTTAACTTTTTACATGCTATCGATGGTACACCTTTAGAAGGGACAAATGATCTCGACCCACGATATTGTTTAAAGGTGCTATGCTTATTCCGATTTGTCAATCCATCAAAGGAAATTCGCATTTCGGGAGGACGAGAAGTGAACCTTCGTTCGCTCCAACCGTTAGGGCTTTATGCGGCCAACTCCATTTTTGTCGGTGATTATTTAACAACAGAAGGACAAGAAAGTACGAAAGATCATGAGATGCTTAAGGATTTAGGCTTTACAATTGACTTTGTCAAAGAAAAAGAAACTTCGACATTAGCGTAAGTGAATACGAGTGACTCTAATGGTAAGCATTAGAGCATAGCAAAATGAATGGGCAGAGATCTCAATCTAGGTTGGGACTCTGCCCATTCCTAACGATATGAAGAACGTTGTCGTAAACTAGCTAAAAAATGACGCATGAAGAAAAGGAGTTAGAAATAGTTATGTAGAAATCATAGGTAAAAAAGAATTTTGTTGAAAGTAAGGTGATAATATGAGGCATTCCCACTTAATTAAACCGTTATTAAACGAAGATTATCCAATGATCGCCTATGGTCGTGGAGTTTTTTTATATGATGTTGAAGGGAATAAATATTTAGATGGGTCCTCTGGTGCCGTCACCTGTTTAATCGGACATGGAGTTCAAGAAATTATTGAGACGATGCACGAACAAGCGAAGAAAGTTTCGTTTGTCTACCGTTCTCAATTTACGAATGAGCCGGCAGAAAAGTTGGCTGAAACACTTAGTAATTGGACAAATGGTCAATTTCCATGGACATTTTTTGTAAATAGCGGATCAGAAGCAACAGAGACTGCGATGAAAATTGCGATTCAATATTGGCAAGAAGTCGGTAAACCAACGAAAACACATATTATATCACGGTATATGAGTTATCACGGGATAACAATGGGCTCTTTATCTTTATCGGGTCATACCGAACGACGTTTTCGGTTCTCCTCACTTCTTGAAGCGAACCCGGCTGTATCTCCTCCATATTGTTATAGATGCCCATTTGATAAAACGTATCCGGATTGTCAATTAATGTGTGCCAATGAATTAGAAAGAGTCATTAAGCGAACAGGAAGTGATCATATTGCCGCATTTATTGCCGAACCAATCGTCGGGGCAGCCGGTGGTGTGATCATTCCGCCGAAAGGGTATTACCAACGTATAAGAGAAATATGTGATCGTCATGAAATATTATTTATTGCGGATGAAGTAATGACGGGAATCGGAAGAACAGGGAAAAACTTTGCGCTTGAACATTGGCTTGTACAACCGGATATGATAGCAACAGGAAAGGGATTAGGTGCAGGCTATACACCTATTGCGGCAACGCTCGTAAGTCCGAAAGTAATGTTTCCGATTTTAAAAGGGAGCGGCTCCATCATGAGCGGGCACACATATAGTGCCAACCCACAATCGGCCGCCATTTCACTTGCCGTTTTAGACTACATTGAAAAACACCAACTTATTCAACAAGTAAAAGAGAAAAGCCAATTTTTAGAACAAGAATTACTGAAGCTAAAAGGGTATCATCCAATGATCGGTGACATTAGAGGTTTAGGTTTGTTTTTTGGTATTGAATTTGTCTCCGATCAACTAAATAAAATACCATTCCGCAAAGAATTAAACATAACATCATTAATCGTAAAAAAAGCACAAAAGAAAGGCCTACTTGTCTACCCTTCTCAAACTGGAATTGAAGGAGATTGCGGAGATGCAGTTATTATTGCCCCACCATTAACGATTGAGGAAGAAGAAATGAAAGAGCTCGTCACGATTTTCGACAAAACTTTATCAGAAATTGAACGTGAACTGCAAATCGCTGAAATCATCCCGTCGTAAGGAGAGAGTCTGATGAATGAATTTGGAAAAATCACAAAAATCGATATTTTAAAAGATTACGTGAAGGATGGTTCAACAATGATGATCGGTGGCTTTGGTGGAGTAGGAAATCCTCCGACTCTGATTGACTCCATCCTTTCATTTGGGCAAAAAAATTTAACCGTTATTTGTAATGATGCTGGATTTCCTAATATCGGTGTTGGCAAACTTGTTTGTCATAAACGGGTGAAAACGTTAATTGCTTCTCATATTGGTTCAAACCCTATTGCTGGACAATTTATGGAGAAAAAAGAGATGTCAGTGGAATTTTCACCGCAAGGAACGTTAGCAGAACGAATTCGAGCTGGCGGGGTCGGACTTGGGGGAATTCTTGTCGACATTGGTGTAGGAAATGAGTGGGTTGAAAAAGGGAAAGAGCGAATCGTTGTAGATGGTCAACCGTATTTGCTTGAAACGCCTTTAAAAGCTGATGTAGCGCTTATTTATGCGAAAAAAGCGGATCCATTCGGAAACTTAATTTATGATAAAACCGCTCGGAATATGAATCCTCTTATGGCGATGGCAGCAAAGACAACCATTGCGGAAGTAGAAGAGATTGTTCCGCTAGGAGAATTAAGAGAAGAAGAGATTGTGACTCCAGGAGTCTTTGTTCAACATATCGTCCAAAGTAGGGGGGTGAACTGGAAATGGGCATGGGAATCGAAGTAAGAAAACAAATGGCAAAACGAGCGGCGAAAGAAATAAAAAGCGGCATGATCGTAAACCTCGGAATTGGTATCCCTTCGCTCGTTGCGAACTATTTATCAGACAAAAACGTTATGATACATGCTGAAAACGGCATATTAGGCATCGGCCCGTACCCATTAAAAGGTGAAGAAGATCCGTATTTATGTGATGCGGCTGGATTTCCAGTGACAACGATGAATGGTGCTTCTTACTTTGATAGCAGTATCGCCTTTGGCATCATTCGCAGTGGGAGAATTGACGTTTCCATTATCGGCTCACTTCAAGTAAGTGAAAAAGGGGATCTCGCCAATTGGATTGTTCCAGGGCAGCGCGTTCCGGGTATTGGGGGGGCAATGGATTTAGCGCAAAAAGCAAAGAAACTGATCGTCGTCATGAATCATGTAAACAAAAATGGGGAAAGCAAAATTGTGCCAACTTGCTCACTGCCATTAACGGCTAGACAGTGTGTAGACATGGTTATTACGGAGAGAGCTGTATTTCATGTAGAAAAACAAGGACTTTTACTAAAAGAAGTGTTCCATCCTTTTACAGTGGAAGATATTCTTGAGTCAACAGATGCTCGTATTTCGATCAGTTCAGACGTCAAAATGATCGAGAACTTGGATGAAGGGGGATTATCGAGATGAAAGAAAGCGTTTTCGACTGGATCGATCGTCATGAGAAAAAAATGGTATCGTTCCTACAAAAAGTCGTACAAGAAAAAAGTGTCTTTCAAAAAGAAGCGAGTGCACAAGCGGTCGTTTTGGAAAAATGTCGAGAGTTAGGTCTTACGATTGATCTTTGGGAACCTGAATTAAGCGCTTTGACGTCTCATCCAGAATTTGTTTCAACACGAAACGATTTTAAAGGAAGTCCGAATTTAGTTGCGACATTAAAAGGAACCGGCGGGGGGAAATCCATTATTTTAAATGGTCATATCGATGTCGTCCCTGAAGGTGAACGCAATCAATGGGAAGATGATCCATACCTTGGCATCATAAAGGATGGGAAGCTATTTGGCCGAGGGGCAACAGATATGAAAGGCGGAAATGTCGCCTTACTGTTTGCGATGGAAGCGATTAAAAGGAGCGGTTTGAAGTTAAAAGGAGATGTCATTTTTCAAAGTGTCGTAGATGAAGAGTGTGGCGGTGCAGGAACGTTAGCAGCCATTATGCGTGGATATAAAGCGGATGCTGCGATCATCCCTGAACCAACAAATATGAAAATATTTTTAAAACAACAAGGTTCGATGTGGTTCCGTATAAAAGTGAAAGGGCGTTCGGCTCATGGGGGGACAAGGTATGAAGGGGTAAGCGCCATTGATAAAGCGGTAAAAGTCATCGAGCAAATTCATAAGCTTGAAGAAAAACGAAACGCTCGTATAACAGATCCGTTATATGAGAGAATTCCAATTCCAGTACCGATTAATATAGGAAAAATGGAAGGTGGAAATTGGCCTTCTTCTGTACCTGATTCTGTTATTTTAGAAGGAAGATGCGGAATTGCCCCGAATGAAAGAAAAGAGGACGTTCAAGCAGAATTCATCACCTTTATAAAAGAACTGGAACAAGAGGATTCTTGGTTTGAAGACCATCCATTACAAATTGAATGGTTTGGGGCACGATGGCTTCCAAATGAAATGGATCAAGATCATCCGTTTCTGCAACAATTAATCAACTCATTTAAAGAAGTTATCGGAAAAGAGCCAACAATTGAAGCGTCTCCTTGGGGAACGGATGGCGGTTTATTATCACATGCTGGAGGAATCCCAACCATTGTATTTGGACCAGGACAAACAGAAATGGCTCATTTCCCAAATGAATACATTGATTTGAGAAAAATGATTGAAACGTCTAAAGTTATCGCTTCACTTTTAATCGATTGGTGTGAAATGAGTACAGAAGGAGGAGAGTAAATGAATAAAACGTATTCACAAGTTAAAACATTTCAAACGAATAAATATGAAGCAACCGTAACCTTTGATTATTACAATGAGCGTTGTCGGATTGACGATTATCGTGGAAATGCGGAATGGATGATTCGAGACATTCTTTCTTATATTCAAAACGGTTCATTTAATAAAGTGATTATGAAAGCAAGAAAGCGAGATATCCCCTCCTTTTTAGCCCATCTTTTCGTCGTCGAGGCGGTCGTCGATCAATATTTTCAAGGTGACGATATGTTTTTTATGTGCCGGTATTTATCCAATAATCGAAAAAATTCCGATAGTATTTTAGATGAAGACGAAATGATTGAATCCATTTATGCTCGTCCAAAATCGAAAGCGCTTGCAAATCATGACAAAGCCATTACAATTCGAAAAGGAAACGAGCATGATGCGTATGCACTCAGTCAATTGTATCAGCAAACATTTACCGTTTACCCAACCCCTCTTCATGATGCCCATTATATTGTTAAAACGATGGAAGAGGGGACGGTTTATTTTTTAGCAGAATCGGGTAATGCATTAATGAGTGCAGCGTCTGCTGAAGTTAATAACACTTACTATAATGCTGAAATTACAGACTGTGCGACATTGCCACAATATCGCAAACTAAAATTAATGAACAGCATCATTCAAAACCTTGAAGAAGAGCTAAAGAAAAGCGGCATTTATTGCAGCTATTCGATTGCACGGGCACAATCTTACGGAATGAACGCAGTGCTCCACCAACTCGATTATCAATATCGCGGTAGGCTCATTAATAACTGCTATATTTCAAAATCGATCGAAAATATGAATGTATGGTGTAAAGATTTGTCCTGCAATTAATAGAATTGTAACAACCTAATCATAGTGGGGGAATCCTTCCCCTGCTATATTTTCGTTAAATGCTTGTGGATAAAAAGGGATAGGTGATCGCAATGAAACGAGTTCAAAAAACAGAAAAACTCTTTTTTGAAATTTTAGATACGATTGATGAAGGGATTCATGCCGTAGATGCGGATGGCTATACGATTTTTTATAATCATATCGCAGCGAAACACGATGGAATGAAGCGAGAAGAAGTCATTGACCGTCACTTATTACATGTTTTTCCATCTTTAACAGAGGAAACAAGTACCTTATTAAAAGTTATACATACGCAAAAACCTATTTACCACTTACCTCAAACGTATGTTAACGTGAAAGGGGAAAAAATTGAAACGGTTAACACGACATTACCGATAGTAGTCGATGGTGAGTTAATTGGTGCGGTCGAAATTGCGAAGGATTATTCAAAATTAAAATCATTATCAGAGAAACTTCTCGATTTACAACAAAAGAAATCGAATGAATTAACGGAAATAGAACAAACGCTCTATCACTTTGATGACATTATAACGACAAACCCTACATTAATAAAAATGAAAGAGAAAGCAAAAAAAGTCGCAAAATCACCGGCATCTGTTTTAATATACGGGGAAACAGGCGCTGGGAAGGAGCTCTTCGTTCAATCGATTCATGCCGAATCTTTACGGAAGCAAGGACCTTTCATTGCCCAAAATTGTGCAGCTTTACCCGAATCATTGCTCGAAAGTATTTTGTTCGGTACGACAAAAGGAAGCTATACAGGTGCGACAGATCGTGCCGGCTTATTTGAGCTTGCACATGGGGGGACGCTTTTTCTTGATGAATTGCAGTCAATGCCCTTGTCTCTTCAAGCGAAACTATTACGTGTCATCGAGGACGGTTATGTGAGGAGAATCGGGTCAAGCCGGTCCATGAAGGTAGATGTGCGAATCGTTGCCGCAATGAATGAAGAACCTTTTTTATGTGTAGAAAATGGCCGTTTACGTGAGGATTTATTTTATCGCTTAAACGTTTTTTCCCTTGCCATCCCTCCTTTAAGGGAGCGGAAAGAAGATATTATCGTACTCACGAAATCCTTCATCCAATCATTTAATATAAAAGTTGGAAAAGACGTTCATGAGCTCTCAACAGAAGTGAAGACACTATTTTATCGGCACGATTGGCCAGGAAATGTTCGGGAATTAAAACATGTGATCGAATATGCTATGACAATGGTGGAAGGAAAGATCATTTTACTAAGACATCTACCTGATTACTTCCAAATGGAAACAAAGTTAGAAAATGGACAACTGTCCTTACGGGAAGAAATTGAACATTTAGAGAAAAAAAGGATAAATGAAGCCCTCCAATTACATAATGGAAATGTATTAAAAGCTTCCAAACATTTGCAAATTCCAAGACAAACATTGCAATACAAAATGAAACGGTATGAAATGAGTGCCGAAAATTAGTCAATAAAAACCTATCTCCTGCCGAAAAATGAGCAAATATATTTAGAAAATTCTTAATAATCCAACTGTCACCTGTTGGCATAGTATTTGCATTTAATAATAAAAAGATAAAGCAGGAGGTATGATTAGCGATGAAGATGGATTTATACAAACCGAAACGACATTGGAAAGATATTGAACTTTGGAAAGACGTAACAGAGGAACAATGGAATGATTGGATTTGGCAATTAACAAATACGATCCGTACATTAGACGATTTGAAAAAAGTTGTAAACTTAACCCCTGAAGAAGAAGAAGGGGTCAAAATATCAACAAAAACGATTCCGCTTAATATTACACCATATTATGCATCGTTAATGAACCCGGATGACCCGCGATGTCCAATCCGGATGCAATCCGTTCCTATTTCGGAAGAGCTTCATAAAACAAAGTATGATTTAGAAGATCCCCTCCATGAGGATGAAGATTCACCAGTGCCAGGCTTAACGCACCGTTATCCGGATCGCGTGTTATTTTTAGTAACGAATCAATGTTCGATGTACTGCCGTTATTGTACGAGAAGAAGATTTTCCGGTCAAATCGGTATGGGCGTTCCGAAAAAACAATTGGACAAAGCGATTGAATATATTCGCCAAACACCGGAAGTACGCGATGTATTAATATCGGGTGGGGATGGACTATTAATCAATGATCAAATTTTAGAATATGTGTTAAAAAATTTACGCGACATCCCCCATGTGGAAATTATTCGAATTGGCACAAGAGCACCTGTTGTCTTTCCGCAACGGATTACGGAAAACTTATGTAACATCTTAAAAAAATATCATCCGGTATGGTTGAATACACACTTTAACACGTCTATTGAAATAACAGAGGAATCAAAACGTGCGTGTGAGATGCTCGCAGATGCAGGTGTTCCACTCGGGAATCAAGCGGTTATTTTAGCAGGCATCAATGATAGTGTGCCAATTATGAAAAAGCTCATGCACGACCTCGTCAAAATTCGTGTACGCCCGTATTATATTTATCAATGTGATTTATCTGAAGGTATTGGGCATTTCCGAGCACCAGTGTCAAAAGGTTTAGAAATTATTGAAGGCTTACGCGGGCATACGTCAGGATATGCTGTCCCAACGTTTGTTGTTGATGCGCCGGGCGGTGGTGGAAAAATTGCCGTTCAGCCAAACTATATTATTTCACAAAGTTCTGACAAAGTCGTATTACGTAACTTTGAAGGCGTTATCACAACATATCCAGAACCAGAAAACTATGTACCGGGAACAGCTGAAGAATACTTTAAACAAATTTATCCAGATATGGATAAGAAACGATCAAATGTCGGTATTAGTAGCTTATATGAAGAAACGAAGTTCAATCTCGTCCCAGAAGGGTTAAATCGACTGGATCGCCGCAAAATGTACGAAACAAACCCAGAGCACGAGTCTCTTAAAAATAAACGAGAGAAACGCGATGAATTAAAAGAGAAAAAGTTCAAATCGCAAATGTCGAAATACGAGAAAAAAGAAAGTGAGGATGCATCGTAATGGTACAATGTGAGTGGTGTCAAGCCGACAGCGCGCAAAAAGAAACAAATACAGTTTATTGGGAACTTCCCGATGGTACTAGAGCTATTGAAATCACCGAGACACCGTGTATCACTTGTCCACAATGTGGAATGAAGTACCAAGATGAGCAAACAATCAAAGAGATTGATGACCAATTGTTTTTAATTGACCGAACAAAATTAACGAAATCCGTTTCATATGAACAGTTAATGAATATGGAACGGCTCTTAAAAAGAAACTATTTTGATTATTCGTAACTTCATGGTGTGATTGTTTAGTATGAAATGAAAGAACTGAAGACCAATATTCTCCATGATCTTTCCTATTCACTCTTTTCACCTTCTGTTATTTATGACTATAATGAAAGGAACGAAAATTTCGTGATGCGAAATCATCAACATTGTCAATAGAGGGTGAAAGAGTTGAAATCGTTTTATCATTTTTTAATGAAATATCGTCATCCAAAGCCGAGAGATGTAATTAGCCAGTTTGCCAATGATGCTTACCAAGACCATAGCTTTCCGAAAATGTCTTCGAGTTATGAAGAAATTAGTTCCTATTTAGAGTTGAATGGATTTTATTTAGAAAGTATGACCATATTCGATGAAGCATGGGAAAAATATGTAATGGAAAATGGGAAATCATGAGTTCGTTACTTTATCCCACTCTTAACGGGCAGTAAGACCCCCACTGAATGAAGTTTCACTTTATAGCCAATCCTCATTTGCAATGGGGATTGGCTTATTTTACATAAAGAACATTGAATGATGATAGAAAGAGCCTATACAAATTCCAAAGCGCTTTCTTTTTAGGTTGTCTTTCTATCTCATATAAAATGTTTTTGCATATAATGTGATAACCGTAAATCACGACAAGGAGAGATGTACCGTGGGGAGAAAGAAGAAGCCGAAATTTAAAATTGGTGATATTGTCGTGATTACAATTTACGGTACAGTCGGTACGATTACGAACATCCATCGAATGAATGAGGATTATTTATATGAAGTGAACCATAGTGATATATTGTATTTTGAAAATACGCTCACCCCTTTATCAGAATTTGAGGGAAATGTATATGAGTCTGAAATTATTGAAATCCAATATGACTTTGGAATTGGTGACATCGTTCAAGTGAACGGTTATGGTCAAGATTTGTTTAAAGTGATTGGAATTCGGACAGAGTTATGGCGCTATAAAGAAGATGCTTGGGAGGAAGTTAGATATGAATTAGTAAGAGTTCGCGATGGGGAATGGATGGAAGCATCAGAGGAAGAAATAACAATGATATTAAGTCAGCATGATGCCGAGAAATTTTTTTATCATATTCATATGACTCATCTTCTATCAGAACAAACAGCAGATACTGCTGTAATTGCCCAATTACCTATACCCGAGCAGCCAAACGAGAAACCACCTTCACTTAATCAAAGGCAGTTAATTGATTCATTATTAGATATTTATAATGATTACAAGCTTCTATATCAATGGTTTGGAAATGCAGAATATAAGGAAATCATGGAATTTATCATTGAGCATTTAAAAAAATATTCGAATTAAGTTAAAGAATTTGAATGAATAAATAAACAAAATACGGGATGCAAAAGAAAACGATGAGCATCCATAATGAACGATTTAGTTTATTTAACAAGTGATCGATGTGCTCACTATCTAAAAAAGCTGTCAGCACATTCTCTTCTACGAATCCTTTTCTATTTGTTTTATCTTCAACATGTATATTCTCCATTTTTTGAATTTGACGCATAAATTCAATCCCCCTTACAAGCTTGTCCATTTACTTCATACGTATGAGAGGGAACAATCATTTATGCATTGTTGACATACAATTGCTTAAATCATCATAAACAATAACAAAGGGGGGCGATCGCTTGAGGGAAATCGAATTTGTCATAGATACGGAAGAACTCGCAGAATATTTTTTTCAGGAGTTACTAAACCGAGGCTTTTTACCTTCTGAAGATGAGGCTTATGAATTAGCCGATATTACGTTTGATTTTTTAATCGAAAAATGTGTGATAGAAGAAGAAATTGATATAGATGAAGGGTGATAACAGTTTCCCTAAAAAAAATTAACTTCTTGGTGAAATGTGGGCATGAATTCCCGCATTTTTTCTTGTAATATGATCAGAACTTATTTTATGTAAGAAAAAATTACAAACGTGAAAGCGCCTTTTCATCGTAAGACCATTTTTGTCTGGGGCAAAACAGGCGCTTCCCGTTTTTCTTATAATAAAATGAAACTTCTTTTGATAACAAAACGTAAGAATGATAGGAAAGAGAAAAGGAGATGTTGAATACATGTTTAAAAAGCTACTAAAATCACTCGTCGGCAGTAAATATGATAGTAGTTACTATAAGAAGAAGCGTTACCGTCACTATACGAGTAGTTATGATCACCATCGTCCACACCATTATCCAAAGCATCATGGGCACCATTTTTACAAAAGGAAACATAAATCAAGCGGATTTTTCTCAAGCTTTTATTCAAGCTAATGTTGACTAAGCTTTTATGTTTTGAACGAAAATTAAAGCGTGGCACGATGGTCGGGGACTATCAAATTAGTAGGTTTCTAGGAATTGGCAGTTATGGTATCACATATGTTGGACAATCACACCATTCGAAGGAAGAAGTGGTGATTAAACAATTACGAAAACATAAGCGATATCACCCAAAAGGTATTCAATCATTTCAAACGGAAAAAGAAATGTTGAACGTGCTTGACCACCCGTCTATTCCGACATTTTTAGAAGAGATCAAAACGAAAAAACATCACTTCATCATAATGGAATATAAAAAAGGACAAACGTTTGAAGAAAAAATATTTGGACAAAAAACGAAATATTCGGAAACGGATGCGTTTTATTATTTATGGAAGGTACTGCAAGTGGTAAAATATTTGCATAGTAAGGGGATTGTCCATAGAGATTTGCGAATTCCGAATATTTTAGTAGATGGAGATACGATTCATCTCATTGATTTTGGATTAGCGAGAAGAATTCATGATATTGAAGAACAAATTTCTCAATACGAAATCGAAAAAAGACTCATGCGAGAAATTCGTTTTGAAAGCGATTTTTATGCACTCGGGCATTTAGTTCTTTTTTTGCTATACTCAACATATGAACCGAAATCAAATTGTGAGGAACAAAGCTGGGAGAAAGAATTAGTACTTACGAGTCAAGCGCGCTACATTATTCGGAAATTATTAATGATTGAACAGCCTTATCAAAATATTCATCAAGTTATATATGATGTACAATCGATGCTTTTAGGAGGAGAAAAACATGTCGTTCTTTCATAAAATGTTTGCAAGTATTGGTATTGGAGCTGCGAAAGTGGACACGAAGTTAGCTTCTAATTCGTTTTGTGCAGGGGAAATCATTGAAGGTGTTGTGGAAGTAAAAGGTGGAAACGTTGAGCAAAAAATAGATGAAATTTATTTAACGGTATTGGCTACGTATATGAAAGAGGATGATGACCAAAAATATACAAAACAAGCTGAAATTGCAAAAGTTAAACTGAATGAACCTTTTGTTATAACAGCTAATGAACATAAGACGATTCCTTTCTCTTTTCAACTACCATTAGATACCCCAATTACAAAAGGTTCATCACGTGTTTGGATACACACAGGATTAGATATTAAAGGTGCTGTTGATCCCGAAGATCGGGACTATATTGAAGTCGTTCCGAATGAGCTAACTAATGCCGTGTTTAAAAGTATCGGCGAGTTAGGGTTTCAATTAAAGCAGGTGGAAAATGAAGAAGCGCCCTATCGCCTTAGAAAACGGCTACCGTTTATTCAAGAATTTGAGTTTTATCCAGTAGAAGGGCCATTCCGAGGAAGATTAGACGAGTTAGAAGTTGTATTTTTCCAAATTTCACAAAATGAAATTGAAGTTGTATTTGAAATTGACCGTCGTGCAAGAGGGCTTGCTGGATTTTTAGCAGAAGCTTTAGAAATGGATGAATCATTAGTTAAGGTAACGATTACAAATCGTGATATCCATCATCTAACCGAACAATTAGCCGATTTACTTAATCGTTATTGTTAAAAAATTAGCCGATTGTTCGGCTAATTTTTTTGTTGAGGAGGAATATAAGTGAGATACAAACCACTCATCGTCGGACTTGTTGTATTTCTTGTTTTATCCTGGATGATTCAAACTTCTTTCATACAAGCAATCGATGAACAAATGATCCTATATGGTGAGCATTTGCGGAATCGTTGGCTGACAAATGTCATGATTTTTTTTACTACTGTCGGTTCGATTAAAGTGATAGGGCCACTTACTGTCATCATTTCGGTTTATTTTATTTGGAAAAGGAAATGGCTCCCTTTTATTTTTCTGTACATAAACCTTTTTTCTGTACGTGCATTCAATCGTTTTTTAAAAGAATTGTTTCATCGGGAACGACCTGACTTGAACCGAATCATTGATGTTGGTGAATTTAGTTTCCCAAGTGGACATGCTATGAATTCTACGGCAATCTATGGATTTTTTATTTATTTATGGATCATCCAAAAACCTGGACGAGAAGAAAACAAATTTTACTTCATCGCACCGATGTTGTTTATTTTTCTTATTGGTATTAGTCGTGTATATGTTGGGGTTCATTATGTAACCGACATTTTGGCGGGATTTGCAGCAGGCACAGTATGGCTTTTAATCATTATTGCAATTTTTCAGTTCGTTCGACAAAAATTGTAGATCTTTAAAAGAGGATTCTTGGCAAAAAAATCTAATACATAATATAAAGGCGATGGGGGGAGATTGATGGTATCTCTGTTTAACTTTAAAAGTAACGTAACGGAATTCGATATTACTCTTTTTCAAACCCCTAAGTATGGGGATGACAAAGGCTATAAAGCCGTTTATCGTTTACTCGTTCCAGCTAAAAGCCACGAAGATGCATTAGACAAAACTTTTCGGAAGTTTAATATACCTGATACGATGCCTCCAGATTATGAGGCGAGATATGTCGCAACAGGAGATATCATCTTAATTGACGAAGGGAAGAGAGGACAAACGTATTATCAGCTTCAATCTGGCGGATGGGTAAAAGTTAATCGTATTCACGTACGATAAACAAACCGTCTATCTTAACAATTAAGATGTGAGATAAACGGTTTGTTTATATGCTTTTTTGTTTCTGTATTCTAATCGACAAAAAGAAAAGCGATAAGCACTTTTGTTCAAATACATTGTATGGTTGAAGGTTTCGTTATAATCGATGCCCAGGACCATTTTTTCGTTTATTTGCAGAATATTCTTTATCATGCGCTTCATGTTCTGCGATTATATCAGCTTTCGGAATATGATTGTTTTTTTTCGGTGCGTTTACTCGATTTCGATGCTTTTTCCCCATTTTTCGGCCTCCTTATCACATGGTTGTTTCTTTTGATAGCATGTGTGTTACAAAGAGAATTCATACGACTTTTTCAGTAAATGTAAAAATGTTCACGTGTAAATCGTTTTGTAACAAGAACGTAATAGAGGAGATTATTTATCATTAGATTGAGTTATGATACTATTGTTGTGCTAGTAATTTTCATAAGGAGGATATTATATGAGCGTACATATTGGTGCAAAAAAAGGGGATATTGCTGATATCGTTTTACTTCCAGGGGATCCACTTCGTGCAAAATATATTGCCGAGACTTTTTTAAATGATATTACGTGCTATAATGAAGTGCGTGGTATGTTAGGGTTTACAGGTACATATAAAGGCAAGCGTATTTCTGTTCAAGGAACAGGAATGGGTGTGCCGTCTATTTCGATTTATATTAATGAATTAATGCGTGAATACGATGTGCAAACATTAATCCGCGTTGGTTCATGTGGAGCTATCCAAAAGGATGTAAACGTTCGCGATGTCATTTTAGCGATGTCTGCATCTACTGATTCGCAAATGAATCGATTAACATTCGGTGGGGTTGACTACGCACCAAGTGCAAACTTTGAATTATTAAAGAACGCCTATGATGCTGCCAAAAAACACAATATTGATGTAAAAGTTGGAAATGTCTTTACGGCCGATATGTTTTATAATGATAATGCCGAACTTGAAAAATGGGCACAATACGGAATTTTAGCGATCGAAATGGAAACAGCTGCACTTTATACGTTAGCAGCCAAATATGGTCGTAAAGCACTTTCTGTATTAACCGTTAGTGATCATGTGTTAACAGGTGAAGAAACAACGGCTGAAGAAAGGCAAACAACTTTTAACGAAATGATTGAAATTGCTTTGGAATCAGCGTTAAAAGAATAAGGAAATGGTGAAAAAAGGGCATGGGAGGCTTCCATGTCCTCCGTTTATAATAAAAATGATGAAACGTATACTTGTAATAATTTGATTTAAGGTGGGAAAGGACCATGAAAAAAGCCTTTTTAGGTTTGTTCACAGCATTAATGTTTTTAACAGGGTGTTCATTCACAAATAATGAGAACGATCCGGGAGAATCCATAGAAAATAAAGGGAATGATTCGGTTGTCAAAGAGGAAGAAAAGAAAGCTGACCCAGACTTTGTTCTCGAATCACATTTTTTTAACGAAGTGGAACTAGTTGATGGCAAAGCAGTGATCCAAAATCCTGATAATATATTAGTACTTGTAAATAAGGAATATTCGCTACCATCCAATTATACGCCTGAAGACTTAACAATGCCGAATGTTCCGTTCTCTTTCGGTGATTTAGACATTCCAAAGCGTTATATGCGAAAAGAGGCAGCAGAGGCATTAGAAGGAATGTTTGAAACGGCAAAGGAAGAAGGAATTATTCTTTACGGGGTATCTGCATTTCGCCCGTATGAATATCAAGTATCCCTGTTCAACAATGAAGTGGAACAAAAAGGAGAAGAGCATGCGATTCAAGCCGTTGCTCAGCCAGGTCAAAGTGAACATCAAACTGGTTTGACGATTGATGTATCAAGCGAGAGTGTTGGCTATCAAATTACAGAGCAATTTGGCGAAACGAAAGAGGGCATCTGGTTAAAAGAACACGCACACGAATTTGGTTTTATCATACGTTATCCGAAAGGAAAAGAAGATATTACATTGTATCAATACGAACCGTGGCATATTCGATATGTAGGGGAAAAAGTAGCGAAAGTGTTATTTGAAAATGATTTAACGCTTGAAGAATATTTCGGAAAAGTAAAAAAAATATAAATATGCTTTCCAATAAGGTGAAAATTTTCAACGTATTTAACATGCAACAGGGGGATCTCATAAGCCGATAAAATCGACTTATGAGATCCCCTTTTGCTCTTACCAAAAAAATAATCCACCTAATGCGATTCCAGCAATAAAGGCGAGTCCAATAGCAATCGGTGCTCCGTAGTAGCCGCCATAATAGCCACCGTAATAGCCGATACCAAAGCCCCTTGGGCCTCTTTTGATCATCGGTTGAATATATACTTTACTACGTGTCACATTGACAATACGACCTGAGTAGACACTGCCACGTTTATCCCAAATTCGGACATGTTGACCACGGTAGCGACAGCATAATTCATATATATTTGAAGACATTTTTCCCCCTCCTTACCATCTATTCATTGTTAGACTATGTCCTTTTCGGGAGGGATGTTTGTACAAATGTCCATATTCTACTTTTTACAAATAAAAATAGCGTAATTTAGTTTGTCTTCATATTTTTTTGTTAATTGTTCATGCTTTGATAATAATTCAAAATGTTCTTCTTGAACGGTGCCGGATAAATCAAACTCGGTCATCGGTTCCGTTTCTTCTATTATCCATTCGTCTGGATGAATGACATCCATCACGTGATACTTTTCCTTTTGAAAAAAAGCTATCCACTCTTCTCGTGTGTAAAAATGTTGGAATCCATAAAATGACTGTAATTCCTTTTTTTCTTTATCGGTCAATGGTTTCGTCATCACCATTTCGATCGCAACTAACGTGCCACACTCTTCTAAAACATGATAAATTGCTTCCAAAGAATGAGAAAGATTTGTAAAACTTAAAACAGACTCACATAAGGCAAACTGAAACGATTGATTTAATTGCTTTAAGTTTTCAATGTCCATTTGATACAACAAAATAGGATCTTCATCTGTAAAGCGCTTTCTTGCTCGTGTAATCATTTCATTGTTAGCGTCAATGCCCACGACAGTAAACCCATGATTGTGGAGATATTGTACGGTTTGTCCAGTGCCACAACCGATATCAATCATTTTGACATTATTTTTCAAATTTATATAATCAATCAATTGTTTTGTTACGGCTAATCCCCCGGGATGTGCGCCACCTACTCCAAGAGATGCTAACATATTCAAATATGGAGATGTCATAAAAATGGTTCCTTCCTATTCATTATTTCTATAACATATGCACGATTTAAAATAAGTGTTTAGGTTGAAAAAATAAAAAGCGTGTTTCTCCAGTTTTGGAAAAACACGTTTCGTTGTTACATACATTTGAGGACATTATGTTGATGAAGAAGTTGCTTCAATCTGTTCGTAACGAGCTGAAGAAGTTGATTATAATAAACGGTTTTTAAAGCAGGCTTTAATGGTAAAGTGGAGATAAATAAATGAATGCGTTTCATCGCATACTTTTCAATTTGGTTTTGGTAATAAAAGATTTTTGATTGTATTTTTTGCTTAATTTCAGAGGTGAGCTGGAAAGAGAAATGAATAAGCTTTAATTCGTTTTGATCCATAAATTCGTTCATAACCATGTCGTTCACCTTCTTTACATCCTTGTAATATTAAATTTACAAAATATTAAGAAAAAATACAAGTGTTTTCCAATAATTCCATCCATTTTATTTCAATTTGAGCCATATGGACTATAAAGGAATCGGTGAAAATTGGCGGTAATCAAGGCTCTTCCGCTTTTGTTCTTGACGTTCGTAGTGATGTCAGACATAATGTATACATGTAATAGAAGGTGGTGTTACTTTGTACATAAAAAAGAGAAATATTATCATTGGAATCATTCTAATCGTCGTCTTAAGTATTGGACTTTCAACTGCTGTTTTTCAACTGACACCGAAAGCGCTTGGGACAGAAGCAAGCTTTGAGAAGCTTCATGAAGTATATAAGCTTTTAGACAATCAATATGTTGAAGAAGTAGATAAAGAAAAGCTCGTTGAGGGAGCCATTCAAGGAATGGTTAAGTCGTTAGATGACCCTTATACAACATATATGGACATCGATGAGGCGAAAGGATTCCAAGAAGCGATCTCTTCCAGTTTTGAAGGAATTGGGGCAGAAGTAACAGAACAAAATGGAAAGATTATGATTGTCTCCCCAATAAAGGGTTCCCCAGCTGAGAAAGCAGGCTTAAAACCTGAAGATAAAATTTTAAAAGTGGATGGAGAAAGTATTGAAGGAATGTCTGCTAACGAAGCCGTCATGTTAATACGTGGTGAAAAAGGATCTGAAGTGAAATTAACGATTGAACGTGAAGGGATAGGCACGATGGATGTGGCCATTATCCGTGACACGATTCCGCTCCATACCGTTTATTCGGAAATGACAGATGAGAAGATCGGAACGATTCAAATTACAAGATTTTCAGAAAATACAGGTCAAGAGCTTGCAGATGCATTAATGGAGTTTGATAAAGAGAAGGTTAAAGGTATCGTGCTTGACTTAAGACAAAACCCTGGTGGTTTAATGGATCAAGCTATTGCGATGACTGATATGTTTGTCGATAAGGGAAAAACAATTTTACAAGTTAAAGACAATGATGGAAATGTAGAAACGTATAAAGCTGAAAACCGTGCGATGGTCGATGTTCCGGTCGTTGTCATTACGGATAATGGGACGGCAAGTGCAGCAGAGATTATGGCAGCGGCACTTCATGAGTCGGCGAACATTCCTGTTGTAGGGGAAACTACATTTGGGAAAGGAACTGTGCAAAATGCACAGGAATTTAATGATGGAACATCCATAAAATATACGATTGCAAAATGGCTCACACCGTCTGGTCAGTGGATTCATGAAAAAGGGCTACAACCACAGCATGAAGTTTCTTTGCCAGAGTATGCGAATATTTCATATTTAGATCCGAAAGTGTCCATTAAGCAAGGAGATTCCTCAACAGATGTTAAAACAGCAGAGGAAATGCTCATTGCGGTTGGGTATGAAGTGAATGCGGACGGATTTTTAGATGAAAAAGAAGCAAACAAAGTGCAATCGTTCCAACAAGATCATGGACTCAACAAAACAGGAATCATTACAGGGGAAACAACGACAACGTTAATGAACCTTGTTCGAGAAAAAATTGTCGAAAATGATACACAAATGAAAAAGGCAATCGACGTGTTAAAAGAGGAGATGGCGTCTTAAAAGAACAAAAGCACACGGCGTTCGCAAACGCCCGGAGCTAGACGCAACCAAAGTTGTCTACAGGTTAGAGAAATAGATAATTTCCGATACAAAAATAAAGGCTGACTTCCGTCATTTGATTCGATGGAAGGTCAGCCTTTTTGCCTTCTTTTCTAATAAAATCATCATACGTCATCAAATGCTTTTTCGGGTACTGAAACATATTAGTAGTGATTTTTCAAACTTTTTGTATAATAGAGACATACTAATTTGGTAGAAAGTGAGAGTTAAAAGATGGCAGTTGCTTTGAAAGAACGAAAGACGGAGTTATCAACAGTTTATGGCGTGTTGTTTGCTATTAGTACAGGTCATTTTATTAACGATTCGATCCAAGCAGTTGTGCCGGCAATGTTTCCGATTATTGAAAAATCGTTAAGCTTGTCTTATGCGCAAATCGGCTGGATTGCTTTTGTCCTGAATATGACGTCATCAGTTATGCAACCGCTATTTGGCTATTATGCAGATAAGCGATCGACGCCCTTTTTGTTGCCGTTCGGGATGTTTTTAAGCATGCTCGGTTTAATTGGCTTTGCCTTATCTGGTCACTTTGTATTTATTTTATTATCGGTTCTTTTTATCGGCTTAGGCTCAGCGGTTTTCCACCCAGAAGGTTCAAGGGTTGCGTACATGGCGGCAGGGAATAAGCGAGGGTTGGCGCAATCCATTTATCAAGTAGGTGGAAATACAGGTCAGGCGATGGCACCTATCTTTACGGCATTCATCTTTGTTCCGTTAGGTCAAAAAGGAGCATTATCATTTACCGCTTTAACTTTAGTAGGCATCATGCTGCTATTTTTTGTCTCCAAATGGTACAAACAGCAAATGGTAGCGACGATTTCGAACAAGAAAAAAGCGAAAGGGAAAATGACGTTAAAACCATTGCACAGAAACATAAAAATCGCGATTGTTTTATTAGTGTTTTTCGTTTTTGGCCGTTCATGGTATGTGGCAGGAATTTCAAATTTTTATCAATTTTATTTGATAGAAGGCTACGGCTTATCGATTTCAAAAGCACAACTTTATTTATTCATCTTTATGGTAGCAGGTGTGCTAGGCACCTTCTTCGGCGGCCCATTAGCAGATAGGTACGGGAGAAGAAATATTATGATGTTTTCAATGCTCGGTACTGCTCCGCTAACAATCGCCTTGCCTCACGTTCCGCTATCGTGGGTAATTCCTATTATCTTTTTAATTGGCTTTATCTTAATGACAAGCTTCAGCGTATCAGTTGTATATGCTCAAGAGTTGATGCCGAATAAAGTGGGCATGGTTTCCGGTTTGATTGTTGGCCTAGCGTTTGGTATGGGGGCAATTGGAGCTGTTCTGTTCGGAATATTAGCGGATCTTTTCAGCATTAAATTTGTGATGATTGTCTCAAGTATCCTTCCGTTAATCGGAATCATTTCAACCTTCTTGCCAAGTGATGTGAAAGTGCAGGAATTGACAGGGAATGAGTAATCGGGGAAATGACAGTAGATGTAGGAACGGATATAGATAGTAGTGAGAGTATGAACCATTTACAGTCATTGAAAAGACCTCGTCGATGGTTCGTTTTCACTTCAATTTATAAGACTAAGATAAAGCTATCTGATTCTAAATGTCACAATGACTATTATTCTATGGACTATTCGAACAAAGGGATAATACAGCATTTGACTGTCGGAATATTTCGATACATAATAAAATTAATTATTTTGAATAAAAGGGCGTGGCTTTTCATGGCTTTAATAAAAGATATTATAACTCCTGTCGAAAAATGTCTTCAACCTAATGATACACTACATGAAGCGATCGAGTTCATGAAAACATCTAAGTGGAACACGGTTCCCGTTACAGATTGCTCAGGCGTATTAATCGGTGTATTTACTCGGAGTGCTCTCTATCAAATGGTCTTAATGGGGAAAGAACTAAGTACTCCGATTGATCATTTTATTAGAAAAGATGTTGAGACGGTTCGAGAGGACGTAAGCTTTGAAGAGTTAGAAAAATTAGTACAAGAAAGTGAAGTGGGTACGGGAATTGTAACAAATTCTAAAGGAAAGCCAATTGGACTCATTACAAAAACAGATCTCGTTATGACTTTTTTAGAAAAGAGCCAATCGTATAAAGAACAGCTAGAAACGATCCTTCATACTTCTCAACTTGGGGCTTTAATTACAAGTTCTAAGGGGAAAATCTTGTTCGTAAACGATAAACTAACCGAGATGATGGACAAGTCTAGGGAAGACCTTCTCCATATACAAATCCAAAGGATCTTACCAGATCTTACAATCAACCTTTTAGAGAAAGAAGTTCACCGTCGAATCAAGATTGGCGATCATCATTTTATTGTTCGAATAACGAAAAGATCAAGCGGCCAGGAAGGTTTTATCGCGTTGTTTCAAAATATTTCGGAACTTGAAAATATGGCACAAGAGCTAGAAACTGTGAAGAACTTTAAAAGTATTTTGCAAACAGTCATCCATAATTCGTTTGACGGTCTCGTGATGATCAATGATAAAAAACAAATTATTTTTATGAGCCCTTCAGTCATTGAACTTTTTGATTTGGATGGACAAAGGGTAACGGACGCATCGATTGATACCGTTCTTCCTCAATTGGAATTACCGAAAGTTGTAAAAACAGGTGTGGCAGACATTAGTGACTTTATGGAAATTAAGGGGATTCATTATATGGCCCATCGAATTCCTGTTTATCAAGGGGATCGAATTATCGGAGCGATTGGTAAAATTGTTTTCAGGCAGCTTCATGAAGTTCGTGAACGTTTTAGAAGACTTGAAAATAAACGAGGCCAGCACATTCCAACGCGAAGTAAAAACTCTGAGTCATCGCGATTTACGTTTGATGAGATTATTACAAAAGATCAGCAAATGGAAAAATTGATTCGCAGCGGTATTAAAGCCGCAAAGGGTCGTTCGACGATATTAATTCGCGGTGAAAGCGGAACGGGGAAAGAGCTTTTTGCCCATGCCATACATAGCACGAGTTCCCGAAAAAGTGGTCCCTTTATAACAGTAAATTGCGCAGCGATACCGGAACATTTACTTGAATCTGAATTTTTTGGCTATGAGGAGGGTGCATTCACCGGGGCGAAACAAAAAGGCAAAGTGGGTAAATTTGATCTTGCTCATGGGGGAACATTATTCCTTGATGAAGTAGGGGATATGTCGATGCAAATGCAAGCAAAACTGCTAAGAGTTTTGCAGGAAAGAGAGTTTTATCGTGTTGGAGGTTCAGAGAGAGTTCACGTCGATGTAAGAATTATTTCAGCAACGAATCGACCGCTTGAAGAAATGGTCGAGACTGGTGATTTTCGTGAAGATTTATTTTATCGCTTAAATGTCATCTCATTTGAAATTCCACCTTTAAGAAAAAGACGATCAGATATCTTTCTATTAAGTGAAGGAATCATCAAGGATCTAAACAATATAAACGGAACAAGTATAACAGGAATCGATCCTGTCGCTCAAAGTGTCATGATGGAGTATGACTGGCCTGGAAATGTCCGCGAACTGAAAAATGTTTTGGAGCGGGCGATGATATTTGCCGACCATGGGAAAATTCAACTGGAAGATTTACCTGATTATGTGATAAAAAAAGTCAATCATGAAGACCATCATCATGAGAAGGATGATCAAAGATTTTCGATGATGGAAAAAGCAGAACAAGAGGCTATTTTCCACGCATTAAAGGAAACGAATGGAAATAAAAGCCGAGCCGCAAAACTACTAGGAATCAGTCGCTCGGTTTTATACGATAAATTAAAAAAATATGAGCTTTCAAACATATAAAAAAGGCTTTATTCAACTCTTAAAGGGTACCCAAACATGAAGAAAAGCTTCACCAATAGTGATGAAAAGGTCTTCTTTTATGGGAGTAAGCCCCTTCTGAATGAAGCTTCACTTTATTAAAAAGACCGTCAATTAATTTTTTTGGCGGTCATTTATATTGTTGTAAATATTCTGAACAACCTGGGTTTTAAGTGTACGAAAATCATTCAACTATGTGAAACAAGAATTGTGATTTCAAAATAAAACGAACATGTTGAGCCTTGGCATTGAAATTGCATAACGTTTATTGAAGTCGATTGTTTAATCGAATCGTACACGGAAAAAGGGGAGGTTGATAATATGAACATTGGTAGCTATTTAGCACTAAATGCACGCAGACATCCTGAAAAGATGGCACTAACATTTAATGAAAGACAGTATTCGTACGAACAGTTTAATAAAAAAGTAAATCAATTCGCCAACGGTTTACTTAAATTAGGATTAAAAAAGGGCGAAAAAATCGCTTTGATGTTAAAAAATTCCGATTACTTTGCAATTTCTTATTTTGCCGCAGCTAAAATTGGTGCTGTAATCGTTCCCGTTAACTTTCGTCTTGTTACCCGAGAAGTCTGTTATATTTTAGATCAGTCTGATAGTGTCATCGTCGTCTGTGATGAAGAGTTAGATCAATTGGTTTTTGAAGCGAAGCAGAAAGTCTCATCTATTCGTCAAGTCATCACAGTTTTAAATCCAATCGTACAAGAGCACCTTCCATTCAATGATGTATTATCTTTAAATGAAAATGAACCGGGAGTTGAAGTAAAAGGAAGTGATGACCTTCATATTATGTATACATCCGGTACGACAGGTCAGCCGAAAGGTGCAGTTTTTGACCATGAACGAGTTGTAAAAATCGTGATCGGTGTTACCGGCATGTTAGGTCTTCAGCCGCAGGACAAATTTCTGCACGTTGCTCCACTCTTTCATATCGCTCAGTTGTGCATTTTTCTTATTCCAGGTTTTTTCCTTGGAACAAGTCATGTCATTCATCAGGAATTTAATCCAGTAGAAGTGGCGAAATCGATCGAAAAGGAACGAATCACCCTTTTCTTTGGCGTTCCGACGATGTACAACTATTTATTGCAAGTATCGGATGTGAAAAAGTATGATTTTTCATCTGTTAAACGATGCGGTTATGGGGCAGCACCAATGGCACCAGAACTTGTGAAGCAAAGTATGGATCTGTTTCAAACTGATCAATTTTACAATTTATGCGGTTTAACGGAAGGAGGGCCATCAGGAATTTATTTAACACCGGAGGATCATAAAATAAAGCTCGGTAAATCCGGGAAAAATCCACTCTTATTTACGGAAGTTAAAATCGTTGATGAAGATGGAAAGGACGTTCCACCCGGAATAGTCGGTGAAATGATATTGCGCGGAGAAACAATTATGAAAGAATACTACAAGAAACCAAAAGAAACGGAGAAGACTTTTCGAAATGAATGGCTTTATACAGGGGATTTAGCTGTTAAAGACGAAGACGGTTACATCACGCTTGTAGATCGGAGTAAAGATATGGTGATCTCTGGGGGCGAAAATGTATATTCTATCGAGGTAGAAAATGTTTTGTATGAACATCCGGATATTCAAGAGGTAGCCGTAATAGGAACACCTGATCCGGAATGGGGAGAGGTCGTTACTTCCGTTATCGTAAGTAAATTAGGCAAAACAATATCAGAAAAAGAGATCGAATCTTTTTGCAGAAGCCGGCTTGCAGGATATAAAATCCCGCGTAAAGTCATTTTTGTTGATGAGCTACCTAGAAATACATCTGGGAAAATTCAAAAATACAAGTTACGAGAACAGTTTCGAGTAAAGGCCTAAAAAATAAGTTACACAAACAATGCGCGGTTGGATAGGACCTCCTAAAGTGAGATCTGAGAAATTTTCAATGATATATTTTTCGCATTTTAAAGCTAATTGGTTAATACAAGGAGGAAATAAAATGGAATTAAAAAATAGTGTTTTTGCTGTAACAGGAGGTAGTTCAGGTTTAGGTGAGGCGACTGTTATTCATGTCGTTAAAAATGGCGGGAAAGCGGTCATCCTTGACTTAAATGAAGAAAAAGGTGCTGAGCTGGTCGGAAAATTGGGACAAGAACATGTGCATTTTGTCAAAACTAATGTTGCTTCAGAACAAGATGTGCAAGATGCTTTAAATCAAGCGGTTGATAAATTTTTTGCTATTCACGCTGTTGTGAACTGTGCAGGAATCGGAACAGCTCAAAAAGTGTTAAAAAAGGGAAAGCCACAAAACTTAGAAGATTTTAATAAAGTCATTCAAGTTAACCTTGTTGGAACGTTTAATGTCATTAGACTTGCGGCAGAGAAAATGCTTAAAAACGAACCAAATGAACATGGTGAACGCGGCGTTATCATCTCAACTGCATCGGTTGCAGCATTCGAAGGTCAAATTGGTCAAGCTGCTTACAGCGCTTCAAAAGGTGGAATTGTTTCAATGACAATGCCGATTGCGAGAGAATTTGCTAGAGATGGCATTCGTGTTATGACGATTGCGCCAGGTTTATTTGAAACGCCATTATTTCAAACACTCTCCAAGGAAGCCCGCGTTGCCTTAGGTGAAATGGTCCCATTCCCATCACGATTAGGAGTGCCAAGTGAGTATGCACAGTTAGTGGAAAGTATTGTTACAAATCCAATGTTAAATGGAGAAACGATTCGATTAGATGGAGCGATTCGTATGCAGCCGAAATAAATGTGTGTGGATAGGGAAGATAGGTTCTCTTAATTCCCTTCAAATAAATATGAAATGAAAAGGTGATGATAATATGTTACAATCTATGAAAATATTAGATTTTTCAAAATTGCTACCGGGTCCTTACGCAACGATGATGCTCGCTGACATGGGGGCTGAAATCTTAAGAGTAGAATCACCGAACTTACGTGATTATATAAGGGAGCTTCCGCCCATTGATGGGGAAGATTCAGCTGTTCATCAACATCTTAACCGTTCAAAAAAGTCGATTAGTTTGGATTTGAAAAAACAAGAAGCTGTAGACCTTATTAAACGTCTTGTTCAAGAATATGATATCATTTTGGAACAATTCCGCCCAGGTGTTATGGAACGGCTCGGTTTAGATTATGAAGTTTTAAAAGAAGTGAACCCTAAGGTCATTTATTGTTCACTGTCAGGTTATGGCCAAACAGGTCCGTATCGTAATCGGCCAGGACATGATAACAATTATTTATCGATTGCCGGAGTTGCAGGATATTCTGCTCGAAAGAATGAACGCCCTGTTCCAATGGGCATTCAAATAGCGGATATGGCCGGAGGTTCCTTGCATGCGGTTATTGCGATTTTAGCGGCAGTCATTCATCGCCAAAATACTGGTGAAGGACAATATGTTGATATTAGCATGACAGATAGTTCATTTGCATTAAATGCCATGTTCGGTCCGGCATACCTAGCCTGTGGGATAGAGCCGAAACCTGAAGAAACAGCACTAAATGGTGCGACATTTTATGACTACTATGAAACGAAAGATGGTCGTTATTTTTCTGTAGGAAGCCTTGAACCACATTTTCAAAAACAGCTTTGTAAAACGCTAGGGCTCACGCATATAATAGACAAGGCTGCAAGTATGAAAGAAGCGGATGTCCGTTTATTTAAAGAGGCTGTACAGAAAAAATTTCTTGAAAAAACATTTCATGAGTGGATCGACATTTTTGCGGATGTAGACGCGTGTGTCGAGCCGGTCCTTTCCTTCTCTGAAGCTTGTCAGCACGAACAACTCATAGCGCGAAAAATGATTGTCGATGTACCAAAAGGAAATGGAACAACTCAAAAACAAATTGCAAGTCCGATCAAATCTACAGCATTTGAACCTGAATATAAATTTGTCGGAGGAAAAAGGGGAGCTGACACGGAGGAGATCCTTCTGAAAGCAGGACTAAATGAGGTTGAAATCCGGGCTTTAATAGAAAATGAGGTTATAGGACAGTTAGAACCAAAAATCAATCATCATTAGACTTCAAACTGTATTATAAAGTGAAGTAATTTTAACGTTACGATTCAATGCAGGAATATCGTATATGAAATGATGAAAAAGCTAGAGTGGCACTGACTCTAGCTTTTTTATTATGCTAATCTTTGTAAATATCTCTTGATGAAGTGAAGATTCTTTATAAAAAAGGAAACAAACGCTATAATATCTCTGGTTGTCCAAATAAATGAAGTTTTTTCCGTATCGTTATTAAGGAAGAAAGGAAGGGTTTTCATGATAACACATCTCCGTCAACATGTATTCATTATTGTTGGCTCCTTAATTTTTGCTTTAGGTATTAATTATTTTGCCATTCCGAATAAGCTGTCAGAAGGTGGCGTGATCGGGATTACGGTCGTTCTTCATTATTTGTTTGACTGGTCACCAGGACTAGTCAACTTTATTTTGAATGGAATTTTGATGCTCGTTGGATATCGGTATTTAGATAAAAAGACGATGTATTACACACTATTATGTGTCATTTTCTCATCAGGATTCTTATATTTGACGAAGGATTTTGGAAATCCTATTCACGTCGATACGTTATTAGCAGCGCTTTATGCAGGGATTTTCGTCGGAATAGGATTAGGGCTAATTTTCCGAGCGGGTGGCACCTCTGGGGGATCATCGATATTAGCGCAAATGGCAAAAGAGTATTTAGGCTGGAGTATTGCGAAAGGCATTTTTGTTTTTGATTTAATGGTCATTGGCGGTTCTTTGTTTGTCATCGGCCAAGAAAAAGCTATGTATACACTTGTAGCCGTATTCGTCGGTGTAAAAGTAATGGATTTCATTTTACAAGGATTAGATGCAAGAAAAGCGGTTACGATTATTTCTGACAGACCAGATTTAATTTTAAAAAACATTAATCAGAATATTTCTCGAGGTGTGACGGTTTTTAAAGGATATGGCGGGTATTCTAAAAACAATAAAGACGTATTATACGCAGTTGTCAATCAGCAAGAAGTTTTAGCGATTCGCAAACTTGTAAATGAAATAGACCCGGATGCCTTTGTTGTCATCCATGATGTTCGCGGTGCTTTTGGTGGCGGATTTAAAAAAGAGTCTGCTTGAAGAAACGTTTAAAAGAGAGTAACCTAGAATTCGTTACTCTCTTTTTTTAAGTATAGTCATACTATTGTATATTTGAAATTTTGTCGATTTTGTTCTTATACCCAAGTTGAAACGTCTTCGACAGCTAAACGATTGCTTTTATGAGCTGGTTTTAATGCCTTTCCAACAGATATTAACATAACGGGTACATAACGCTCACTAATATTAAATTCTTTTACAAACAGCTCACTGTTAAACCCGCCGATTGCACATGTATCATATCCTTTTGCTTTTGCAGCAAGCATCAGCTGCATAGCTGCTAATGATGCGTTAGAAAATGCAGCATCCCGCGCGTATTGTTTATTTTGATAGGCACCTTGAATTTGTCCCGCGATGGTTTCTTTTATTTCTTCCTTTATAAAACCTTGTTCAACTAATGGACCGTATACGGTTTCTATGTTTTTATTCGCTTCTAGATCACCTAATATGCCAATGACAACGGAAGAATCTAAAATTTGGCTTTGATTGTAGGCAATTGGATGAAGACGTTTTTTAGCTTCGTCATGATGGAAAACAACAAAATGCCAATGTTGTAAATTCCATGCAGACGGTGCTTTCGTCGTAATGTCAAGTAATTCTTTTACTTCATCTTCCGTCATTTTAACAGAAGGATCGTATTGGCGGATCGATGTGCGCTCCTCCATTAGTTGAATGAGATTTTTTTCTACTACTTTTGTTGACATAACAATACCTCCAAGTTGTGATAATTTCCATTCCATTATATAATGTAATTAATAAACAGACTCACTTTTTGTAAGTTGCTACGTAAATATTATTCATGTTATTAGGATGATAGTCAAGAATTTTGCATGGGAGGTTGATTTGGATATGGAAAAACTTTGTCCAAATATTGAGCGCGCATTTTGTCTATTAGGAAAAAGATGGAATGGCCTCATTATCCATGTGTTATTGACAGGGCCAAAACGATTTAAAGATCTTACTGAAAGTATCCCTGGAATTAGTCAAAAAATGCTTGCCGATCGTTTGAAAGAATTGGAAGATCATTTTATTGTTGAGAGAAAAGTGTATCCAGAAACACCTGTTAGAATTGAATATGTATTAACAGAAAAAGGCAGGTCTCTAGAAATCGTCATGAATGAAGTGGGAAATTGGGCGAAGAAATATTTATCCGACAGCTAATAGGGAATATAGTATCCTCTGAACGAAAAAAGTCAAAAATCTAACTTGTTTACACATTGAATTTTAAGCTAATCGCTAATATATTTTGTTTTTATGGACAAATGCCCACTCCTTTTTACTTCTAGGTGAATACCCTTTTAATGAGTGAAAAATGAAAGGGTGTTAACATGTATCCTAGGCATATACGTAACCCTATCGGTCCGTTTCGACCGTTTCCAATCGGTTTTCCGTTTATTGGAGGGTTTTTAGGAGGTCTTTTAGGAACGGCTGTATTCAGGCCGCGTCCACCTTACTACTACCCTTATCCACCGTATCCACCTTACCCACCTTATCCGTATACTGGAGGTCCATATTATGGAGGTCCTTACGGTGGCGGTCCATACGGTGGCCCTGGTGGAGGTCCTTATGATGGTCCGGGTGTTCCATATTAAGGTGAATAGAAAAAACTACCTGCATTTTTTGTAGGTAGTTTTTTACGGAAAAAGGTCGATTTCCGTATAATCATTGTCATCTTTTTTTATGAATTGAATTTCTAACAGGTCATCATGGATATACGCTTTTGTTCCTTTTCTATTAACAGGAGATGGAAGCATGATTTTCTTTTTTTCATGATCGTTCGGATAATGAAGTAAATAAAGAACATGGCTTGTATGTTGTATTTTTATTTTTGGCTGCTCATTTTTATTATATGGAACTTTAACAAAAACGTATTTATTTGTTTCATATACTTCTGCATCGTTGTTTTTCTTTTTTTCACGACTTTTTGCTTCAAAAGGGGGGGCGTAAGGGAATTGAGGTGGGAAACTTTCACCAAACACTTGCGACATCACATCATTTACATAATTTTCAACATCTTTCGGATTCATATTTTTTAACAATTCATTCATATTAAAAGGCGCTTTTGATTTATCCCAAGGAAACAAAGGAGATCACTTCCTTTTTGACCATCGTAACCGTCACATTTCAATGTAATATATGTACGTTTTGGTTGAATCGTTCGTCTATTTTTATCGGAAAATGAGGTGTGAATCATGCAGGAAGAAAAACAGGGCTCGATCTATATGGCACTCGCTTTTATCATGTGGGGGACTTTTCCATTATATTGGAAGATGGTCGAACATGTACAATCAGAAGAAATATTAGCTCATCGGATCATATGGTCCTTTTGTTTTATGATTATATTAATCTTTGTACAAAAGCAAATATTTCCGCTTTTAAAGCAGCTTCTTGAAATGGTGAAGCAACCGAAATTATTTTTAAACTTCATTTTATCCTCTGTTTTAATTAGTTTAAACTGGTTTGTATTCATCTGGGCTGTCAATCATGAGCGCGTTTTAGAAACAAGTTTAGGGTATTATATTAATCCGATTGTTAGTGTATTTTTAGGACGTATCTTTTTTAACGAGAAGATGAATAAAGGACAACAATTAGCATTTGTTTTAGCGGGAATCGGTGTGTTCGTATCCGCTGTTGAATATGGACAAATTCCGTGGGTTTCGCTTATTTTAGCTTTAACATTTGGTTTTTACGGTTTGACAAAGAAGGTTATTAAGCTAAAAGCCTCGTTTAGTTTAACATTGGAGACACTCCTTGTACTTCCTATTGGAATACTATATGTTTTATATTTACAATTACATGACCAAAGTGCATTTTTTATAGGAGATACGAAAACAACATTGTTGCTAATGGGGGGAGGGATTGCTACGGCCATTCCGTTATTGCTTTTTGCGATGGGGGCTTCAAAAATACCATTATTTATGGTTGGAATCTTACAATTCATTACCCCGACAATGACCTTTTTTATTGGCGTGTTTTTGTATCATGAGCCATTTACACTTGTTGATCTCATTACGTTTTCGTTTATATGGTGTGGTATAATTATATTTACATTTAGTCAGCAGACCTTGATGAATAAATTGAAAATAAAAAACCGTAAAACTATAGAGATGTAAAGGAGATTTATATGGAATATACGCAACAAATGAAAAACCGAGTGAAACGAATCGAAGGGCAATTGAGAGGTATTTTGAAGCTGATGGAAGAAGGGAAAGACTGCAGAGAGCTTGTGACACAAATGTCTGCTGCTCGAAATGCGCTTGACCGCACAATTGGTGTTGTTGTCAGTGCTAACCTAGAAAAATGTGTACGAGAGCAAATCGAAAAAGGAGAAGAGACGAGTCAAATCGTGGAGGAAGCAGTGAATTTACTTGTGAAAAGTCGTTAAAGGGGAGCAATGTTTGCTCCTTTTTAGTTGTTTAGGAAAGCTTATGGACGACTTTGTTCCTCGTTGGTTGCGTCTAGCTCCGGTCGTTAGCAGCTAACAAACTTCCCATTTCATCCGTACGATAAGTCAAGATCGACTCATTCGCACACCCGTGTTTCCTTTTTCTCCTGTTGAAATGGTATAGTTTGTATGCTACTTTAGCCTATGTTCCTTGCATATCTTTTTACTAATTGTCGTAAACGGTATAAAATACAAAGGAGATAACAAGTATGGATTATGTTCATTTACTTGAATCGTACCGAAAACTTTGGTCTAATCGTACGTTACGTGTTGAAGAGAGTGCTGAAAAGACATTAATAAAAGCTATTCAAATGGAAATGTTGGATGAAATGACACATCCACGGCTTCGCAAAAAGCCTGAACATAAATTCATATCGGCATTAGATCGAATTTTACAAGCTGACCTCTCAGAGTCAGAAAAACTCCAGCTCATTCAAGTACATAAAAACGTAATTGAACCGCTATTAAAAAAATAAAGGAGGGAGGGTCAACAATGAAGAAGATAAACGAAAGTGAAGTTCAAGCATTGCTTGACCGTTTCGTCAATAAAGACGTTTACGTTCATTTAGAAACGACAACTGGAGCTTATTCGGCCCATTTTAACGAAAAGAGTTTGACAGTTGTTGCGTTTATACGAAATGCGAAAGTGAAATATTCGCAAGCGAAAATAAAAGGGAACGGACCATACCGCATTGGACTAAAGATAGAAAATGGCTGGGTTTATGCTGAAGGAGTAACAGACTTTACTTTTGATGAAGAAAATCGATTATTGCTTGCAGGTTACGATCATGAAGGCAAATTAGCCATCGCTTTACAAATAAGTGAAACACCATTTCCGGAATAAAGGAGTGATCATAAATGGATGAACGACTACTCGTCATATTACCGCATCCTGACGATGAAGCGTTTGGGACAGCTGGGTTTATTGCATTAAAGCGAAAGGCTAATATACCTGTTACATATGTATGTTGCACCCTTGGAGAAATGGGGAGAAATATGGGGAACCCTGTTATCGCCAATCGTGAAACATTGCGTAATATTCGTCAAAAAGAACTGGAAGACGTAGCGGAAATTCTCGATCTTAATGAGTTAAGAATGCTCGGCTATCGAGATAAAACGATCGAATTTGAAGATGATGAAAAGTTAGCTTCGCATTTTGAAGAGATCATTCGGGATGTGAACCCTACGCATGTTGTAACATTTTACCCTGGTTATTCCGTTCATCCAGACCATGACGCATGTGGGGCTGCGGTAATTCGAGCAGTCGGCCGTATGCAAAAATCAGAGCGTCCAATTGTGTACTGTTTAGCCTTTTCAAACGATCGATTCGAACATATTGGTGAGCCCGATGTTGTCATTGATATTAAAGAGGTGGCTGATCAAAAGCTAGAGGCAATTAAAGCACATAAATCGCAAACGTTTTGGCTCGTACAAAATATCGATCATAATGAGCAACTTCAATCAATGTTAGAAAAAGAAGCGTTTTGGACATATCCTTTTAAAGACTAAATCTTCCTTGAAAAAAGGCTGTCCGAAAATCAGTAAATACGTCCCGAATTCTAAAAAGATAGACCGAAAGATTGTTGACTTTACAGCATTCTTTCGGTCTTCATTTTGGCGTATTTTCCCCCCTAAAAGGAACGTTTTAGACAGCCCCTTTTACGTTGCATCTTCCTTTTTTTAGAAACTTCTTTTGTACAACGAACAGCCGAATCGATAAACAACTAGCCCCTGCAGCTAACCCTGCAATTAAGCCAATCCAATAGCCGAAGGGACCAAATGATGAAAATTTGGCTAAAACATATCCTACCGGTAACCCGATTACCCAATAAGAAATGAGTGACATAATAAATGTGACATTGACATCTTTATACCCTCTTAATGCTCCTTGAATCGGTGCTTGAATAGCATCCGATAACTGGAAAAAGATCGCGTATAAGAGAAATTGCTGTGTTAATGTTATAACCGCTAATTCTTCTGTATATAATTTTGCGATCGGTATCCGCAAGAAATAAATGATCGCTGCAGAAAAAATGGACAAAACGACAGCAACGGTAACACCGATCATACTGTACTGTTTCGCATCTTTTAATCGTTTTGCTCCAACTTCAAATCCGACAACGATTGTTAACGCCATCGAAATACTTAATGGGAGCATATAAAGCATCGAAGCGAAGTTCAATGCAGCTTGATGAGATGCGATTGTAATCGTATCGTAGTCACTCATTAACAAGGTTACGGCTGCAAAGATGCTTGTTTCAAAAAAGATGGATAAACCAATCGGAACCCCAATCCTTAATATTTCTTTCCATTTCGATAACGAGATCGGATGTAATGTGTCAAAAATGAAATACTTCGAAAAGGGCACTTGGTTTTTAATAATCCAAAACGATAAGCCGAAAATAAACCAATAAGTGATCGTGGATGCAATGCCTGCCCCAATACCTCCAAACTGTGGAACACCAAATGCACCAAAAATAAAGATGTAATTAAAAATAATATTAACAGGTAAGGCAGTCAATGTAATAATCATCGTTACACGCGTTTGACCTAGTGCGTCAGTAAAGCTTCGAAAAACAGTGTTGGAAAATAGCGGGAATATCCCGATGGATAAAGCAACTAAGTAACCTTTTGCGATATGGCGTACTTCATTTGTTAGACTCATTGACTCTAAGACAAGGTCAATGGTTAATGCGCCAATTAATAATATGACGAGCGAAACGGCAACAGATAAATACAATCCTTGGAGAACAGAATGTGAGACTTCACGCTCTTTTTTAGACCCAATTAATTGGGCAACAATCGGGGTTATAGCTAGCAGTATCCCGCTTAATCCTGTATAAATTGGTACCCATAAACTAGAGCCGATCGCAACCCCTGCCAAATCATTTGCCCCAATTTTTCCAGACATCATCGTGTCAAAAAAATTCATCGAATATAGACTAATTTGTGTAATGAAAATGGGAACTAAAATGATCATAAACTGTTTTAATTTACGATGAATCGTCGTTGTTTGCTGCATGTTATAACCTCAATTCCTATGTGCATTCGAAAGAATTATATATAAAAACAGCACAAATGACAATTTTTTCATTCGCTAAAACTATTTCGTATGACGAAAAAAGTAGGAAAAAATGGGAGGTGAAAAAGAGTTAATGTAGAATTTTATAAAAACATAGATAAAGTGATTGATGCTAACGAAGAATATGAAAAAAGATGTCAAACTTTTGGATTAGTGACCGATATAAATAAAAAGGGATGATTTGGATGAAGTTTCTCGTATTTTGAAACGTGATTCCTATTTATTTTCCGGATATCTCCAGAAGAATAGGAGTGTTGGGCTAAATAAACATAAGGAGAAATATAGTTTTTTAGACTTGTATTTAGTAAAATTATGTTAAAATATTAACATTTAGGAGGTTTGTTGTAAAATGAATCGGAAAATAATCGGACTAACGACTACAGCTGTCATCGGATCATCGATGTTTTCTACATTTGCCAATGCAGAAAGCATAAAAGTTCAATCCGGTGATACATTGTGGAGCATTTCCAAAAAGTATCAAATATCAGTTTCAGCGATTAAGGATGCAAACGGACTTAAAACAGAAATGATCTATGTCGGCCAATCTTTACAAATTCCATTAAAATCAACACCTGATTTGAAGAAGCCGAGCGCAGAAAAGGGAACTAGCCCAAATCCTCAAAAGAGCTCGACGTATACGGTTCAAAAAGGTGATTCTTTATGGCTGATTTCGAAAAAGTATAAAACGACTATTAGTGAGCTAAAATCGTGGAATGGGTTGAAAGGAGATATCATTTATCCTGGGCAGAAGTTAAAAGTATCAAAGGGGAGTTCAGATCACTCTGAGTCAAAGCCACCTTCTACTCCATCCAACGGTTCAAACGATCACTCGAATAACGGGAAAAAAAGTACATATACAGTTAAATCCGGCGACTCCTTATGGAAAATCGCCAATCTCTTAAACATATCGGTACAAAGCATTAAGTCTATGAATCAATTAAAATCGGATATCATTTATCCTGGACAAGTATTAAAAGTTTCACAATCATCATCTAATCCTTCAACACCAGATGAATCAGAAAAAACGAAAGATGATTCAAACTCCTCCGTTACAAATGGAAAAGTTCTTGTCATGATTCAAGAGGCGAAAAAATTAACCGGAATCCCGTACAAATGGGGAGGCAATACTCCTTCTGGATTTGATTGCAGTGGATTTATCTATTATGTAATGAATAAAGTAACATCCATATCCCGCTTAAATACGGCAGGGTATTGGAATATAATGAAACCAGTTCAAAAACCTGCTGTTGGGGACTTTGTATATTTTGAAACCTATAAAAAAGGGCCATCCCATATGGGAATTTATTTAGGAAATAATCAATTTATTCACGCAAGCTCAAGCGGTGTAATGACTTCAAGTTTATCGAATTCCTATTGGAAACAACGTTATCTTGGTGCGAAAAGATATTTTCAATAAAAAAGATGTTGAGGATTTTTTGCGAAAAGCTCGCGGAAATCCTCTTTTTTTCATAATCCCGTATTCCTTTTGTGTTTCTCGATATTTTTTTGTAAAATAATATTTTGGAATGTTGAAAGAAGAAGGGATTGCATATGAATCATATGATGAAAAATACAATACTAGATGAAATTCAAGTGATCATAAATGAACGAAAAGCTAAAAAAGTAGAGGAGGATGATTTCCGATTAATCGGTGAAGGCGGCTACATTGCATCAGATAATCGAATAATTGAAGATGCGATTATATCACTTGTGTTGGAAAAAAATATTTTGTTAAAAGGCCCCACTGGATCAGGAAAAACAAAATTAGCAGAAACATTATCTGCAACTTTTTCAACACCGATGCACAGTATTAACTGTTCTGTAGATTTAGATGCTGAAGCTTTATTAGGCTATAAGACGATTCAACATGTTAATGGGAAGCAAACCATTCAGTTTGTTGAAGGGCCCGTTATTCAAGCAATGAAAAAGGGACATTTCCTATACATTGATGAAATTAATATGGCAAAACCAGAAACGCTTCCAATCTTAAATGGTGTGCTTGATTATAGAAAAACGATAACAAACCCTTTTACAGGTGAAGTCATTAAAGCGAAGAAAGGGTTCGGCGTTATTGCGGCGATTAATGAAGGATATGTCGGAACAGTCCCATTAAATGAAGCGCTGAAAAATCGATTTGTTATGATCGATGTCCCGTATATCCACGGTGAAACATTAAAAGAAGTGATCAACGGGCAATCAAAACTTACAGATCCAACTATGATCGAAAAATTTGTTACACTATCCACAGATATTATAACACTCGTTCAAAATGGTCATATGGCTGAAGAAGCAGCATCGATTCGTGCTCTTCTTGACACGTGTGATTTAGCCGTTTATTTACCTCCAAAACGAGCAGTTGAGAGAGGCATTGTCGGTAAGCTTGATGATGAACGAGAAAAAGCTGCGATTCGTAATATAGCAGAAACGATTTTTGAATGAGGTTTTCAGTATGAGGTTTATTAAATTTAATGACGAAATCGTCGACTCCTTCGCTTTTATGGAGCTCGTTGACCTAGCAAAAACATTTACGAATGAGCGGGAATTAACTGTCCAATTTGGGGTGCAGTCGTACTATCATCCGATTGAGAAAACCATTTACGTTAGTCATTTTTGGAATCATCGACCCGAACAAGATAAAATGTTTGGCATGAAATCTGATGTGTACTTACGAAGTATTGGAAGCTACCATCACACGAACTATTTAACGGTTGAACGTTTTTTAAAAAAGGTAAAATCATCACCTGTCGAAAACTTCGGTCGGCAGTTATTTATGATGTTAGAAGATAATCGGCTTGAAGACATCATTGTTACATTGAGACCTGGCACAAAGAAAGCGTTCCAAAAAAGAAGAGCTTTATACCGAAAGTATTATGAGACACAGCTGACCGCCAATTTGGAAAGAAGTGTTTATACAGATGCTTTCTTTACAGGCATGTATTTATTGTTAAATGCAACATCACCTTTACAAGAGATTCCAAGTATACATGAAGACATCGATTTAGTCGTACCGTTTTTAAAAAGTCAATTAGAAAAGGTGTATGAAGCAAATTCAACAGACGATATTAAACGGATTACAGAGCAAATCGTAGAGGTTTTAGAAGAGGTTTTGCCAAAGGATTTATTTAACACTTATTTTATTTTGCCAGAAATGGATTTTCATGAGGATCAAAATGGATTGACGTTTGATGATTTAAAACGTACGAATCAACTCGATAACGATGATGAGTTAACTGATGTAAAAGAGGGCGACGAAGATATTCATGAAGATAAGATGCCGACATGGCACCGAGAAACAAGTAAACCAACGAAAAGCTTCCTTCAATTTGACTTAGAGCATGGCACAAAAACCGACTTAATGGGTGAAGGGACTGCTCGCGAAGGAGACGCACACGATCAAGCATTAGCGATGGTTCAAGGACGTTCACAACAATCTGCATTGAACGATTATGCTAACATGGAAGCGGAGCGAATGAGTGAACAAGAAGAGAAAAGTGGTACTAATCATTCATACGGGAAAGAAAATAAGTTTGCTAAACGAAAGGATAAAGAGTTAAAACCCGTTTCCTCGGAAGATAAAGTCCGATACGATTTGATGAAAAAAGACATTGTACCGTTTCAAAAGAAATTAAAAACGATCATTCAAAAAACGTTAGAACATAAAAATGAGCGACCCAAAACAGATTTCCATTACGGACGTTTAAGCAAAAAGCTTTTGAAAATATGGACGGAAGAAAATCCACGAATTTTTTATAAAAAGATACACCCTTCATCACAAATTGATGCTGTTTTTACATTATTAGTCGACTGTTCTGCGTCTATGTATGACAAAATGGATGAAACGAAGCGAGGAATTATTCTGTTTCATGAATCGTTAAAAAGTGTGCTTGTTCCTCATAAAATTGTCGGGTTTTGGGAAGATACAGGCGAGGCAACAAATACTTATCATCCAAACTACTTTCAGACCGTTATCGACTTTCATACATCGTTTCATTCAGCGTCAGGACCAGAAATTGTTCAACTTGAACCGCAGGAAGATAATCGAGACGGTTTTGCCATTCGTCATATGACAAAGGACTTAATAAATCGATGCGAAAAACAGAAATTTTTAATTATTTTTTCGGATGGTGAACCTGCTGCATACAGCTATGAGCAAAATGGCATCGTTGATACACACGAAGCTGTACTTGAAGCAAGAAAAAAAGGGATTGAAGTGATCAATATCTTTTTATCGAATGGACAAGTGGAGGAAAGTGCAAAAAAAACGATTGAAAATATTTATGGGAATTATAGTATTATCGTCTCTGACATTCATGAACTTCCAACTATTTTATTTCCATTATTGAAAAAGCTATTACAAAAAAGTATCGGATGATAAAAAAGAGGGGGAGAGCCTCCTCTTTTTCACTTTAATCATTAAGTTTTGAAAAATCTGATTATAACATCAAAGAAAAATGTGAAAATTCTTTAGCAAAAATGTTAATTTTTAAGTAATTTTTGTTGGTGTAAAAAGGTGAATAGTGTTAAAATACATGTGGAAGCGTTTTATACTATCTTTTGACAATTATCGACTAAACAAATAGCCAAAAGAATAGTATACTAGGCTTTGAAAGTAAAACTAGTCAGAATTCATATATGATTCTAATGATTAAGAGATCATTGGGGGTTTTTGCGAGATGGAAGAACATTCTGCAAGTCGTGTCCATCCATGGCAACATTTTCACGGTCCAAATTTAGGATATGTCATGGAACTGTATGAAGAGTATTTACAAGACCCAAGTTCTGTCGATCCAGAACTAAGGGATATGTTTGATGCTTGGGGAGCTCCGCAAGTGTTAGACGAATCAGGTGAAAAAGAGGTTGGTTTCACACCGAAAGTACAGCAAATAGCAGTCAGTATTCAAAAACTACAAAAAGTTGCATCTGCTGTGAAATTTGCCGAAGATATCCGTACATACGGTCATTTAAATGCTTCCATTTATCCGATGGGTATTCAGCCAGAATATCGTGATGTATTAGATTTATCTCGATATGATTTAACGAAAGAAGATTTAAATGAAATTCCGGCGAAAATTTTATGCCCACACGCACCGGATTATGTAAAAACGGGTGTTGAAGCAATTGATTATTTAAAAGAGGTTTACACAAAATCTATTGCCTTTGAATTTCAACATGTTCATGAAATTGAAGAAAAGCAATGGCTAAATGAAATGGTGGAGTCTGGGAAGATTTTCAGGGACTTATCCAATGAAAAACGTTTATCCATTTTAAAGCGTTTATCAGAAGTAGAAGGCTTTGAAAGTTTCCTGCATCGCACATTCGTCGGACAAAAGCGATTCTCAATCGAAGGATTGGACATGCTTGTTCCAATGCTTGATGAGTTAATTCAAGAATCTGTCCAACATGGGACAACGAATATTAATATTGGAATGGCGCACCGTGGCCGTTTAAGTGTGTTAGCGCACGTGTTAGGAAAGCCATATGAGTTAATCTTTTCCGAGTTTCAACACGCTCCGAATAAAGAGCTCGTACCTTCAGAAGGTTCGATTGGGATTAACTATGGTTGGAGCGGTGATGTAAAATATCACTTAGGTGCAGATAAGCAAATTAAAAATGATAATACTGTTCAAGCGCGTTTAACGTTAGCCAACAATCCGAGTCACTTAGAATTTATTGACCCGATTGTAGAGGGATATACGAGAGCGGCTCAAGATGATCGCACAAAGAGTGGATACCCTGCACAAGACGTGCAAAAATCGATGGCTGTTTTAATTCATGGTGATGCGGCATTCCCTGGTGAAGGTGTCGTCGCTGAAACGTTAAACTTAAGCCAATTAGAGGGGTATAAAACAGGCGGTACGGTTCACATCATTGCAAACAATATGATTGGATTTACGACAGAAAGCCGAGACTCTCGTTCAACAAAATATGCGAGTGACTTAGCAAAAGGGTTTGAAATACCAATCGTTCATGTCAATGCAGATGATCCAGAAGCGTGTTTAGCGGCTATTTACATCGCTCACTTGTACCGTCAAAAGTTTCATAAAGACTTTTTAATCGATTTAATTGGTTATCGCAGGTACGGTCATAATGAAATGGATGAACCGGTAGCGACAAACCCGCTATTATATAAAAAAATTCAAAAGCATGATACCATTCGAAAAATCTATGCTGATCAGCTTTTAGGAATGGGGATTACAACGAAAGAACAAATCGAGCAAATTCAAAACGACATTGAACAGAAACTTAAAAAAGCAAGTGAAAAAGTGCCGAAACGTAAAGATGAAGTTGAAGACATCCACGTTCCAGAAACGGTTAGCTCCGGGCTTCCAGTTGTCGATACAGGCGTTTCGGAAGAGCAGTTAAATACGATTAACGATGAACTAATCAAGTTTCCAGAAGGTTTCCAACCTTTTAAGAAACTTCAACGTATTTTAGATCGGAGAGCAAAAGTTTATTCGGAAGAACGCAAAGTCGATTGGTCGTTGGCGGAAGCGTTTGCCTTTGCGTCTATTTTAAAAGACGGTACACCAATCCGACTCACGGGACAAGATTCTGAACGCGGTACATTTGCTCATCGTCATATTGTCCTTCATAACGTTGAAACAGGAGAAAACTTCTCACCACTGCATCACATGTCTGACCTAGATGCATCGTTTGCTGTTCATAACAGTCCATTATCGGAAACATCGGTATTAGGATTTGAATATGGGTATAATGTTTTCTCTCCTGAGACGTTAGTATTATGGGAAGCACAATTTGGTGACTTTGCAAACGTTGCCCAAGTCATGTTTGACCAATTCATTTCAGCAGGTCGTGCGAAATGGGGACAAAAGTCTGGACTTGTTATGCTCCTGCCACATGGCTTTGAAGGGCAAGGGCCAGAACATTCAAGCGGACGACTGGAACGCTACTTGCAGCTTGCAGCGGAAAATAACTGGACAGTCGCAAACGTAACAAGCGCAGCACAATATTTCCACATTTTACGTCGCCAAGCGGCGGTATTAACACGTGAGGAAGTCCGTCCATTAATCATCATGACGCCGAAGAGTCTTTTAAGAAACCCACATACGGTTTCAAATGTCAATGAACTCGTTTCAGGTTCATTCCAAACGATCATTGATCAACAGGGATTAGGAGAAAAACCTGATCAAGTAAAACGACTTGTGTTATGTTCGGGTAAAATCGCGATTGATTTAGCCGATCGTGTATCAAAGGAAACATCACTTGATTGGCTGCACATTGCACGAATTGAACAGTTATATCCATTCCCTAAGAAAGGTCTTGAGCAACTGTTTAATCGTTTTAAAAACTTAGAAGAGATTGTTTGGGTTCAAGAAGAACCGATGAACATGGGCTCTTGGATTTTTATGGATCCGCAGTTAAGAAAAATGGCTCCGGATGGAGTGGACGTGAAATACATTGGACGCCCTAGACGTTCAAGCCCTGCAGAAGGAGATCCTAATGTTCATAAAAAAGAGCAAAATCGAATTTTAACAGAAGCATTAACAACAAAAGCGCTAACTCGGAATTAACAAGGGGGATTTTTAAAAATGGCTGAAATTAAAGTTCCTGAGCTTGCAGAATCCATTTTTGAAGGAACGATTTCAAGTTGGTTGAAAAAACCAGGGGATAAAATAGAAAAAGGCGAATATATTTTAGAACTTGAAACAGACAAAGTAAATGTAGAAATCACAGCAGAGCATGAAGGAATTTTAACAGAAATTCATAAGAACGAAGGAGATACCGTTCAAGTTGGAGAAGTTATCGGTATTATTGATGAAAGTGGAGAAGCACCGGTACAAAATGAGGCAGCGACTGAAGAAGCAGCACCAGTAGCTGAACAAAAAAATGTTCAGCAAGAAAAGGAAGAAGTGGATGTAGCGGTAAAAGATCGCCCTATCGCTTCGCCGGCTGCAAGAAAATTAGCGCGTGAAAAAGGTATCAATTTATCAGCAGTACCAACACAAGATCCACTAGGACGCGTTCGAAAACAAGATATTGAGTCATACCAAGAGCCGAAACAAGTGGTAAAACAAGAAGCTCCACAAAAGCCTGTAGCAGCACAACAAGTTGAAGATACAAAGTCCGTTGAACGCATTCGTATGACTCGTCGTCGCCAAACGATTGCGAAACGCCTTGTTGAAGTTCAACAAACAGCTGCAATGCTTACAACATTTAATGAGATTGATATGACGGCTGTCATGAACCTTCGAAAACGTCGTAAAGATCAATTCTTTGAACAACACGATGTTCGTTTAGGCTTTATGTCTTTCTTCACGAAAGCAGTCGTTGCAGCCTTGAAGAAATTCCCGTTATTAAATGCAGAAATTCAAGGTGATGAAATCGTATTAAAGAAATTTTATGACATCGGTGTCGCTGTATCGACAGATGACGGTCTAGTCGTACCGGTAGTTCGTGATGCAGATCGCTTAACATTTGCTCAAATTGAACGAGAAATCATGAACTTAGCGGGCAAAGCTCGTGACAATAAACTAACATTAAAAGAATTGCAAGGTGGTACGTTCACGATTACAAACGGTGGCGTATTTGGCTCGCTTCTCTCCACACCAATTTTAAATGGCCCACAAGTTGGAATTTTAGGCATGCATAAAATTCAACTTCGTCCGGTTGCCATCGATGCAGAACGCATGGAAAACCGTCCGATGATGTACATTGCATTATCTTATGACCACCGCATTATCGATGGAAAAGAAGCTGTCAGCTTCCTTGCAACAATTAAAGATTTACTTGAAGATCCAGAACAATTATTATTAGAAGGATAATGATGAAGGGGAGGAACAAATCACGTTCCTTCCTTTTTCTTATTGTTTGTTTAAACTTTTTAACGTTTAGATATAGAGATGTTTACGTCTTGCTCCAGCATCTATTCCTCAAGTCAAATACGTGACGTCATAAGAACATTTATGTCTGAGACTGAGCAAGGTGGTGTTTGCGCTTTTGTCGTCTATTAAAAAGCGAAAGAACTGCTGTCCATTACAAACAGCAGTTCTTTCGCTTTTTTATATCAAGTCGATAAAGCTTTCTCGGCTCTTCAATGCCCAGCTCTAGCTCACAAGAGGGTGCACAAGGCACATTTTAGTCTCGGCTTAACTTGTGCTTGTCGCAGTGTCAAGATGACGACAGTGCGACGTTGCTCACATGACGTGGGCAACAGTTAGTCGCAATTGGGGCGCCTTGTGCTTTTCTTATTTAGAACGTTCTTTTAACCATTCTTCGATCGTTGGATATGTCTTTTTCACAGCTGCTCCTCCGACAACAACAGATACGTGACCTGTTGGCATAAGGAAGTACGTTTTATCTTTACTTGACACTTTATTCATTAATGGTTCCACTTGGTTAGGTGTTGCAATATGATCACGCTCAGCTGCAATATTTAAAATGTTTGCTTTAATCTTATTTAATTCCACTTTATACCCACGAATCATTAGTTCATCGTTTATTAATTTATTTTGTTGATAAAATTCTCTAATCCATTGTCTAAATGCTTCTCCTGGGAATGGGATCCCGTCATTGACCCATTTTTGCATGAGAGACCAATTTTTCACGAACTTTTCATTTTCAACACGATCGGCAAGCGTGACGTAAGGGCCAACGAAATTGACAATTGGTTTTAACATTTTATTCCCCGTATCAATCATATCTGGTGGAATGATTCCAAGTGTATCAACCATTTTATCAATATTGAAATATCGCTCATCCAACCAGTTTGAATACAATCCAGCATCTGAGAAGTCAAACGGACTCGTTAAGAAAATAAGGTTGCGAATCGGAAGTTCATCGTGTAAAGCAGCAAAGATAGATGTCATCGTTCCACCCATGCAGTATCCTAATAAACTAATTTCATTCGCATTTGAATGACTGAGCACTTTCTTCACGGCACGAGGAATATAATCTAAAATGTAGTGATCAAGTTTCATATGTTGATCTTCATATCCTGGAGTGCCCCAGTCTAATAAATACACATCATGTCCGCGATCCGTTAAATATTCGATTAAGCTGCTTCCAGGTGTTAAATCGAGGACGTATGGCTTATTAATTAATGCGTAAATCATTAAAATAGGCACTTTATATTTTTTTTCTTTAGCTGGTTGATAACGGTACAGCTTTGCTTTATTCTTTGTCCAAATCACTTCCTTCGGTGTTTGGCCAACTGATGGTTCCGGTTGTGTTGTTAAAACGTCTGTTACACGTTTAAAGCGGCGATACTCTTTTCGATAAGAATCTGGTACCCATTTTTCCGTTTCACTAGGGAATAATGAATGGTTCATTAAATAAATCCTCCTTAATTAAGGAGTCTTCCACAAATGGGAAGACTCTTGCTAAAATAAAGCTAAATTACATGTATAAGCCACCATTAACATTTATACATTGTCCTGTAATATATTCACTTTGTGTTAAAAATAATACGGCTTCTGCAATTTCTTTCGGTTGTCCGAGACGCCCAACCGGAATTTTGTTAACCGTTTGTTGTAAAACGTTATCCGGCATTGCAGCAACCATTTCTGTTTCAATAAAACCTGGACAAATCGCATTAACCGTAATACCTTTTCGTGCCGTTTCTAAGGCGAGTGATTTTGTGAATCCAATCATCCCTGCTTTTGCTGCAGAATAATTGGATTGTCCGAATCCGCCAGCTTGCCCGATAATGGAGCTAATATTAATAATTCGACCCCATTTTTGCTCAAGCATTTCATGAATGACAGAAGAAGTCATTTGATAGACACTCGTTAAATTAACATCAATCACATTCTTCCAATCTTCTTCCGACATTTTTTTAAATGTACGGTCACGCGTAATACCAGCGTTATTCACTAATATGTCGATTTTTCCAAAGCGTTCTTTCGTTTCTTCCACTAAGCTTTTTGCTTCGTTTAAGTCGGCAACATTTGCTTTCATGGCAACTGCTTTTCCACCAGTATTCATAATTTCCGTGACGACATTGTCAGCTGCTTCTGGGCTATTATTGTAGTTAATGACAACTGTTGCGCCATGGGTTGCTAAAACTTTTGCGATTTCAGAACCGATTCCGCGCGAGCCGCCTGTTACGATGGCAACTTTTCCTTCAAGCTGCTTATTTTCTACGTTTTTTTCAACAATATTACTTTCAACCATACTCATATAAACACCCCGTTACATTTTTTTATAGAATAGGAAAATATGATTCATTGTAGTTGTAAATGAAATCTGTTATTTTACCCTCTAACTTCTAAACTCTGAACAAAGTCGAGTTATTTTTTCTCATTGCTAGCAACTTGTTTATTTTGGCTAGCAACTTGTTTACTTTGGTTAGCAGTTTGCTCAAGAAGCGTAAGGACTTGATCTAGTTTTTTATCAAGCTTTGAAACATTTAATTTTATTCGGTTCACTTCCGTAGCTAGTTGTTTGTCATTAACAAAATCGAAAAATTTATCATCAAGGTTTTCGACTTTTTCCTCTAAGTTAATGACAAGGGAAGCTACGTTCGATACTTCTTCACGAGTAGGCATATTCATTTGCTTTAAGTAAGTTTCTGTCGTTTTTTGAATAAAATCTTGATAAAGTAAAAATGTGTTTAATGATTGACCCATCCATTCAGCAAATGCTTCTTTTTTCATAGACTCCTGAAGCATGTCGCTGTAATTTTCCTCCATTTTGTCATAAATGCTTTTCCACATTGAAAATGGATCAAATGTTGTTTGTTGTGACATTGACTACAACCCCTTTTTAAAATCGGTTTATTCTCACAAAAATCCCCTACGGAATTAGGATAATATAACATTGTGTAAAATGAACGATAAAAAAATCCAAAAATTTCTGCTTTTTCTGCATTTTTACGACATTTTGTGTCGAATTATGGCTAATATTTATTAATTTCTGAATTATAATTGACAACTAACGTATATAGGTGTAAATTACACTTATAAGCTAATAGCATAGTTGTGTGCAATTGAGGTGTTCCAGCCGCTTGCTTATTAGTTTGTTATACGCTTTAAATCGCTAGCAGAGAGGTAAGATCATAACGATGAGAATAAGCATCAAGAATGCTTCAGCAAATAAAATTTAAAAATAGGAGGCCAAAAAATGGTGGCGAAGAAAACGGTAAATCAAAATCAAAATGTGAGTCCAATCGATGTCTTTTGGGATGGGTGGTTCTCAAGTATAAAATCATTTTATACGGCCCAAAATGATTTTGAAGCGCGTTCATTAGACTCTGTTAAACGTCAAAAAGAAATGTTAGAAAAAACAAAAGAGCAACTAGAAAAGTTAGAACAAGAAACACAAGGGCTGAGCAAAGAATTGACTGAAAGCGTCCAACAACAAGTTCAGCAAGTGCTCCCATATCAAAGCGAACAAGTTCAACAATGGATGAACAAGGTCGAAGAGATTGGAGCAAACGTACAAAACTTAGCGTTGAGTCCATATAAAAACATGATGGATATGCTTGTTCAAAACCAAAACCAAATCGAGTGTGCTTTTACAGAAATGATCAATCATCAAAAGAAAAGTCGTGACGAGTTTTTAAAAACATTAGAGGGTGTAACAGAACAACAGAAAAAAGCACAAGAAGCCTTTTTATCTTCAATGCAATCTTATCAAACGCTTGCATCTAATTGGTTTCAAACTTCATAAAGCGGAGGATGAAATGAAAGAGCTCACATATGCGGAGATTCGTATAGGTGACAGGGCGAGTTTTTCCAAAACCGTTTCTGAAACGGACATTTATCATTTTGCTGGTATAACAGGGGATTTTAATTCACTTCACGTTGATGAAGAATATGCAAAAAGAACTTTCTTTAAAGAACGCATTGCACACGGAATTTTATCAGCAGGATTTATTTCAACTGTTCTCGGAATGAAAATGCCTGGCCCTAATACAATCTATTTGTCACAAAACTTAAAATTTCTTGCACCCGTTAAAATAGGAGATACCGTAAAAGCTGAAGTTGAAGTTTTAAAAAAGATTGATGATAAACATATTATTCAGCTTCGTACCCAAGTGAAAAATCAACGAGATGAACTTGTCATTGATGGAGAGGCAACCGTGATGAAAAAAGAGATTATGGCATAATGCAAAAATATCAATAAAATTTGTGAAAAAGCCGTTTCTAAAAAATAGAGAAACGGCTTTTTGATGTCTCACCTATAAAGACATTAATTTTCAATTAACAGACTTCCGTGAATAGTGTATAATCAATTTTACATTCATGTATAAAAGGAGTAGTGGTTTTATGAATCATTTTAGCTGGAAGGACAAGCCTACGTTGAAAACCGTTAAATGTGCCCATACAGATGCAAAAAAGTATATGGTAAACAATATGTTAACAGCTGGGAAAACGTATGAAGTGAAAAATGAAACAGAAGAATTTTATTTCGTTGTCGATAATTCCGGCCAAGTTGGCGGCTTTTATAAAGAATACTTCCAGGAAGTATAAATCATATGGAAGCTGTTGGATGTATCCAACAGCTATCTTTTATACATCAACGAAAAGCAGATTGAGGTGTGTTAGTTGAATCAAATTGAACAGTGGTCTTCAAAATTAGCCTTTATCCTTGCCGCTGCAGGATCAGCTATTGGATTAGGAGCAATATGGAAATTCCCTTACGTTGCAGGGACGAGTGGGGGAGGAATCTTTTTACTCATTTTTGTCCTTTTTACCTTATTGATTGGCCTACCGCTTTTACTGGCAGAGTTTATTATCGGACGTAATACACAGAAGGATGCCATTGCGTCATATCGGCAGCTTGCCCCGAATACGTTATGGCCATGGGTTGGAAAAATCGGGATTATTACATGCTTTATCTTATTATCGTTTTACAGTGTAGTCGGTGGCTGGATTATTATTTATTTGTTTAAAGCTTTAACAGGTAGCTTAAATGGACTATCTGAAGAGGAATATGGAGCATTATTTGGTGAAACGATTTCGAATCCATATTTATCTGTTTTTGCGCAATTTATATTCTTATTAATTGTCATGCTCGTTGTCGGAAAAGGGATAAAAAGTGGGATTGAACGTGCAAGTAAGTGGATGATGCCGCTATTGTTCATTATTTTCCTTGTATTAATTGTACGATCGCTTACATTAGAAGGAGCTATGGAAGGAGTCGTTTTCTTTTTAAAGCCTAATTTTTCGCAAATTACATCTGAAACAGTGTTATTTGCAATGGGACAATCGTTTTTTGCCTTAAGCGTTGGTGTTTCCGTTATGGTGACATACAGTTCATATTTACCGAAAAATGAAAATTTACCGCAATCGGCTTTATCCATTGTTTTCTTAAATTTATTAGTCGCCTTTTTAGCGGGATTAGCGATTTTCCCTGCGGTTTTTGCATTTGGGCTTGAACCAAATGAAGGACCGGTTCTTTTATTTAATGTTTTACCGACTGTTTTTAATCAAATGCCGTTAGGAACATTTTTCTTATCAGCCTTTTTATTATTGTTCCTTTTTGCCACGTTAACTTCGGCATTTTCAATGTTAGAAATCATCGTTGCTTCCTTATCTAAAGGAGATGAAAAGAAACGGAAGTCGTTTTCTATTATTATGGGGCTCATCATATTTGTCGTAGGAGTTCCATCAGCCTTATCCTTTGGTGTGTTATCACATATCCAATTGTTTGATAAAATCATTTTTGATATGGCGGATTTTTTAGTCAGTAACATATTAATGCCATTAGGGGCGCTATTAATTACGATTTTTGTTTCTTTTAAAATTCCGAAAAAATTGCTATTAGAAGAATTAAAGACTGGATCGAATATAAGCTACACACTGTTTATCCTTTGGTATGGCTTAATCCGGTATTTAGCACCTATAACCATTATCATCGTTTTTTTAGATGTATTAGGCATTTTGTCCTTATTTAAATAATAAAAAAGCGGAGAGTTTCCTATATTTAGGAGACTCTCCTTTTTAAACCGTTTAAAATGGTTTCCATTTCACTTTTTTTGCTTCATGAAATCTTTTTTCGACTTCACGCCAGTTGACGATATTCCACCAGTTATGAATGTATTTTTTTCGATCATTTTTGTATTGAAGATAATACGCATGTTCCCATACATCCAAAACGAGTAGGGGAATGATATCCCATTGACTTAAGTTTTGGTGTTTTTCTGCTTGTAAAATTTCAAGTCGATGCGCTCTTGGAGACCATACGAGAATGGCCCAACCACTTCCTTCAACCGCATTCGCTGCTTCGGAAAAGTGTGCTTTCATTTGTTCAAAGCTTCCAAATGCATCATTTATAACGGATAAGAGGGGGCCTTTTGGTTTTCCTCCGCCATTTGGACTCATCACATTCCAAAAAATTGTGTGTAAATAATGACCAGCTCCGTTGAAACTCACTTCACGCTCCCAATGTTTAATAAGTGAAAAGTCTTTTGTTTTGCGCGCTTTTTCCATTTCAACCTCAGCTTTATTTAATCCGTCCACATAGCTTTTATGATGTTTATCGTGGTGTAGTCTCATAATTTCTTCTTTGATATAAGGTTTTAGTGCATCGTAAGCGTAAGGGAGTGGGGGAAGTGTGTGGCCACCAATGGGAACGAACGACGCATCAAATAAAGAGCGAAATGATTCATATATTTGAAGCGCTTCATCGTAAATAACGTTTTCTTTGAGGTCAGTTTGTCGGTGAAGCAATTGTTGAAACGATCGTAATTGATCTTCAAGCCGTACAAATTGTTCCGGTTTTATATTCGATCCAGCTATCTTTAATTGTTGTTGCAAATTTGATGCCCATTCTTTCATATGACGAATATAGCTTTCACTTTCGTACAAGTTGTGAGCCTCCTTTATTGACATTCTAATTTTAACTATATGTATACTCATTCAAAATTTGAATGTTTAAAAGAAAAAAGCTAAGGCATATGAAACGTTGCCTTAGCTTGTTCATGTATATACATTTTACGATAAATTTACCCAAACACTTTTGACTTCTGTATAATTGTCTAACGCGTAGGAACCCATTTCTCTTCCAATACCAGATTGCTTATAACCACCAAATGGAGAGGCAGCGTCGAATACGTTATAGCAGTTTACCCAAACGGTTCCTGCTTTTATTTTATTTGCGATATAGTGGGCTTTTGCAACGTCTCTTGTCCAAACACCAGCAGCCAATCCATATTCGGTATTATTTGCCCGCTCTATGACGTCGTCTAAATCGTCATAAGGCATGGCGGCAATGACAGGACCGAAAATTTCTTCTTTTGCAATCGTCATTTGATCCTCGACTCCAGCGAATATCGTTGGAGAAACGAAGTAGCCTTCATCTTTAGGGTTACCGCCTCCTGTTAACACTTCTGCACCTTCTTCAATTCCTTTTTCAATGTAGTTAAGTACACGACTTTGTTGTTCAACACTTACGAGTGGTCCCATTTCAGTCTCTTGATCTAGGCCAAAACCTTGGCGAATACTTTTCGCGTGTGATACCATATCGGCTACGACATTATCATAATGTTTTTTCTGTATAAACACACGTGAACCAGCACAGCATACTTGGCCTTGGTTAAACATAACACCGTTTAATGCACCAGGAATAGCTTTTGATAAATCAGCATCAGGTAAAATAATATTTGGTGATTTCCCACCTAACTCAAGCGTCACACGTTTTAATGATTTAGCGGCATTTTCCATAATGCGCTTTCCAACTACTGTAGAACCGGTAAAGGCGATTTTATCAACGTTCGGGTGATCGACAAGTGCTTGTCCCGCTGTTTCCCCAAATCCTGGCACGATGTTAACAACACCAGGTGGGAACCCAGCTTCTTCAATTAATTCGGCTAAATAAAGGGCCGATAAAGGAGTTTGCTCTGCAGGCTTTAACACAATGGTACAACCTGTTGCAAGAGCAGCTCCAAGCTTCCACATTGCCATTAATAAAGGGAAGTTCCATGGAATGATTTGACCGACAACACCAATTGGTTCATGGCGCGTATAGTTGAAATATTGATTATTTACTGGAATGGTCTGACCAACGATTTTCGTTGCCCAACCAGCATAATAACGCATATGTTCAATCGCAAGTGGAATATCCGCGTTACTCGTTTCGCGAATCGGTTTCCCGTTATCTAACGTTTCGAGCTGAGCTAGCTCTTCTTTATTCTCTTCCATTAATTCAGCTAGTTTATACATTAGTTGTGCTCTAGTTGAAGGGGACATCTTTGACCAAGGGCCATTTTCAAACGCTTCTCTTGCAGCTTTAACCGCACGATCAATATCCGCTTTATCTGCTTCGTAAACAGTTGCTAAAGTTTCACCAGTTGCAGGATTTGGCGTGTCAAATGTTTTACTTGAAGCACTTTCAACGAATTCTCCATTAATATAAAGCTTCTTCTTTCCCTTTAAAAACTCAGCAACCTTTTCGTTCGTTTTCATCAATAAATGACTCATAGATCACCCTCCAAAATATTATTTCATTTAATCGTTTCTTAGATGACTTCAAGTTGAGGAAAAACTGTATGTGGAGTCATTGAGGTTAGTTTTGTAAGCGATTACACAAACAATAATATCCAAATTATTCGAATATTTCAACTATAATTTCACAAAAAATTCATTCTTTACATTGATTTAATAGATGAAATATTTTTGACATATCTCTCAGTGGAATCAATTAAAAGGGCTCATTATGATAGAAAGGCATCATTATGTATAAAAAAATGAATGTGGACAATTATTCATTGAATAAAAGTATAAAGGAACAATTTTTTTGTAAAGAGGTGTGTCCATTGAATAATCAAGCACCAAAAGCGTTTACAACGATGAAAACATATCAGCCGTATCATAGCCCATATGATCCGTGTCCGCCAATAGGGGAGAAATACTATTCAACCCCGCCGCATTTATATATTGGATTTCAACCGGCAAACATGCAGCAATACCCACCGAAAGAAGCGCTTAAAAAAGGAACATTATGGCCTTACTTTTGGGATTATTATGATAATCCGTATGAAAAGAAAGGGAGGTAATCTTTTTGAAACCATTACCTCAAGAATATTATCAATTGCTCCATGAAATTCAAGCGATAGATTTTGTTCTCGTCGATTTAACCTTATATTTAGATACTCATCCTTATGATTATCAAGCAATCCAGCAGTTTAATCAATATGCCCTTTATTCGAAACAGCTAAAACAACAGTACGAAGGGAAATATGGACCGATGCTCCAATATGGGAATAGCTATGTAAATGCAAATGAGTGGACGTGGGGGACAGGACCTTGGCCATGGCAAGTATAACAAATAAGGGGCGATCAAGTTGATGTGGGTTTATGAAAAGAAACTTCAATATCCTGTTAAAGTAAGTACATGTAATCCGACATTAGCTAAATTTTTAATTGAACAATATGGGGGAGCTGACGGAGAACTAGCTGCTGCCCTCCGTTATTTAAATCAACGTTATACAATTCCAGACAAAGTTGTTGGACTTTTAACCGATATCGGTACAGAAGAATTTGCTCATTTAGAGATGATTGCCACAATGGTCTATAAATTAACGAAAGATGCAACACCGGAACAAATGAAAGAAGCGGGTCTAGGGGAACATTACGCAAACCACGATGGAGCCTTATTTTATCAAAATGCATCAGGCGTTCCTTGGACGGCTAGTTATATTGCGGCAAAAGGAGATCCGATTGCTGATTTATATGAAGATATTGCCGCCGAGGAAAAAGCGAGGGCGACGTATCAATGGATTATCGACTTATCAGACGATCCAGATTTAAACGATAGTTTACGCTTTTTAAGAGAAAGAGAAATTATTCATTCACAACGATTCCGTGAAGCAGTGGAAATATTAAAAGAAGAACGAGATCGAAAAAAATATTTTTAGCTGGATTGGGTTGCGAAAAATGCAGCCCATTTTTTATGTAAAGAAAAAGATGTAACCGAGCACATTAATTCAGAAACCAGTTTTCACAATAATCCAGAATTCATTCTGAAATAATGTACCATTTTTATCACTATATTTCGGTCTGTGCCCAAAGTTATTCAGATTTTTTCGGTATCT
>NZ_JAKZKS010000039.1 GCF_022808615.1 Bacillus sp. FJAT-47783 | reverse complement strand
ACTCTCACCTTCGAGAGAATGAGCCTTCCAGGATTCGGGAGCCGTTTTTACCTTAGGTAACGTACTCCAACCTTTAACAACTCACTCAGTGTAATTGGCTTACACTAAGTACGACTGCCCATCGCACACTAAAAAGCTGTCATCAACTTGATGACAGCTTTTTTCTATTGCAAACCTGGATAGTTTTGTTGGCGCATGGCCTCATAGATTAAAATTGCAGCCGTGTTCGATAAGTTTAATGAACGAACATTTTCAGTCATTGGTAAACGTAAGCAACGTTCCATGTTTTGTTCGATCACTTCATCTGGTAAACCGTTCGTTTCACGACCGAACACGAAGAAATAATCTTTATCAACATTTGAGTAATCAAAGCTCGTATGTGGCTTCTGACCGAACTTTGTAATGAAGAAAAATTCACCGTTTTGATTTTTCTCAAATAACTCATCTAAAGAGTCATAATAAACAACATTCACAAATTGCCAGTAATCAAGCCCGGCACGACGTAACATTTTATCGTCTGTCGAAAATCCTAACGGACGAATTAAATGTAAGGTTGTGTTCGTTGCAGCACATGTACGTGCAATATTTCCAGTATTCGCTGGAATTTCTGGTTGATATAAAACTACGTGTAAAGCCAAAATTGTTCACCCCGTCTACCTATTTTGATGTATCGTCTTTTATATGAAAAAACTTATATTTTATGTTGGGCGTATAAGCTGTTGAATCTTCATACGACCAATAACGCATCCGACTATTATACGTTTGTGCATTGACTAACGGCATGTTTTGTTCATCCTTTGCTACGACAAACGTTGTATGGTCAAATCGCCCGTCTCCTTGAAAATCATAGCAAATGACATCACCAGGGACAAGTTTTTCCGGTGAAAAAACTTCTTCCGCTCTTAAACCGGTTTTCGATGTTGATAAATAGATCTTCATGGAATGAGCGACAGACCAGCTGAAGCTCCAGTCTTCCTTTTGCATCCACCATCCAATCGTTTTTGATGGATAACCTCTCATCGGTGCATTCCCGGCATATAAACATTGCGAGACGAAATTCGTACAGTTCACGTCAAAGTTTTTAAACTTCGGATTATGGTCATTCCACCATCGCTCAGCATATTGGACAGCTGCTAATCGGTCATATTGGAAAGAAATTCGCTTATTCGGTACTTGAACATGATGCTGTTCAACATGATCATTCGTTGGTGTTGAAAAATCTTTTTCGATCGCTCGGTCAAATAATAGTTTTCCGCTAGAGGAAAATTGAGTCATCCGCTCTTCTGATAGTTCTTCAATATAGAAAGAATCCCCTTGCTTATACATGAATTGGTATTGACATACGTATTGTACAGGTTCTTTCACATTTACTTGCTTTGGCCATTTAATATTTGCTTTCGCTTTCACAATTTCAGCGTTTCGCTTTTCAGCTAGTCGCTTCTTTTTTTCAAACAACTCAATCTCCTCAATATGTGTAGGGTATCGCATATATTTACTTACTAAATATTGTAACCTTTCATTCACTTGCGAATATAACGGTTCAATATTCACTGTAAAAGATCACCACCATCATGTCGTTGTATTAAATACGTATGATGGTTATTCCTGAAATCATTCTATTAACATACAAATCCCTTTCTTAATTTCAGCTCGAGCCTCTTCATCTACTTCCCGTTCCATTGCTTTTTCTAACTCTTCTAAAACACTCTTCTCCCCGATTTTTCCTAAAGCCCAAGCGGCTGTTCCACGAATGACTGGTCGTGGATCTTTATGCATGAGCGTTATAAGCTCCTCAATAGCTGTTTGATCTTTAAAATGAGCGAGCGCGATAATCGCATTCCGCTGAATCGGTTTCTTTCCTCGCCAAGAACCTGACACTTGACCGAACGTTTCTTTAAATTCACGATTGCTCATTGAAAGCAACGGTTTTAATTTTGGTTTTGCTATTTCAGGGTCTGGCTCCATTTCTGGATGTAGATGAAAGTCCTTTCCTTTATTTTCTGGGCAAACGAGCTGACACGTATCACATCCATAAAGCCTGTTCCCTATTTTTGTCCGGTATTCATCTTGTAAAAACCCTTTTGTTTGCGTTAAAAACGCAATGCATTTGTTTGAATCGAGCTGTCCACCTTGCACAAGCGCACCGGTTGGACAAGCTTCAACACATTTATTACACGTTCCACATTTATCTTCAATCGGAGTATCAGGAGGAAACGGGATGTTCGTAATCATTTCTCCTAAATATACGTAAGAACCGAATTCAGGTGTAATAATCGCACAATTTTTACCGCTCCAACCGATTCCAGCACGCTCCGCCACTGCACGGTCAGATAGCTCTCCTGTATCTACCATTGATTTGAACTCGGCTTCAGGTACTTTTGTGTGAAGAAATTGCTCTAACATATCTAGTTTTTCACGTAGGATATGGTGATAATCTCGGCCCCATGAAGCTCTACAAAAAAGACCTCTTCTTTCTTCTTTCGTATTTTTTGGAGCATTTTTCATTTTCGATGGATAAGCAAGAGCAATCGCAATAATTGATTTTGCCTTCGGTAATAGTAATGTTGGGTTTGTCCTTTTTTCAATATCTTTTTCTTCAAAACCCGATTGATATCCAAGCTCTTGTTGCAGTATCAGTCGATCCTTTAATGTTTCAAACGTATCAGCACTTGCAAACCCGATTTTGTCGATGCCGATTTCTCGACTATACTCAATGACTTCTTGTTTTAACTGACGTACATCCATTGCCAAACCTCCTTTCAAATAGCACTTTATCTTTATATATGGTAGAATGAGTTCAACCAAAATGGGAGGGAAAATAAATGGAAATTCGAATAGATGATTCCATTAAAAATGCTGTTTTGCACTTTAAAATTGGCGTCATCCATTATACAGATATCCGAATCAATGAGTCTCCTCAGATGTTAAAAGGAAGACTGCGTCTTTATCAAGAGAAAATTTTCTTTGACTTAGAAGAAAAAAATGTAACCGATGTTGATGGGATTAAAGAATGGCGCCGTGTGTTTAAAGCTGTAGGAACTGATCCAAACCGTTATCGCCCCTCAAACGAAGCGTTATACCGGAGGATTCAAAAACAACAATATTTACATACTATTCATTCGGCCGTTGATTTAAACAACTTTTTCTCTATTCAATACGAAATTCCCTTTGGCATTTACGACCTTGATCACATTTCTGGAAATGTTCTGCTCAAAATAGGGACTGAACGAGATGAATATGAAGCGATTAATGGGCGAACTGTCATTATGCAAAATAAATTAGTGACAGTAGATGAAAAAGGAGCATTTGGTAGTCCATATGTCGATTCGAAACGAACCGCCGTTCATCATTCGACAAAAAATGCCCTTCACATCGTTTATTTACGACCATCTATGACGATTCAGCATGCAGAAAACATGATCAATACCATTTCGAATATGTTTACACAAATTCACGGAGGAGAAGCGAAATACGAAATCATTTCGTAATGCTCCTCTTTCTTCTAACATTAAGAAAACATAAGGTTTAATGTCATTACTAAAAAACAAAAAACGCAATGCTTCGTTCTCCATAATAAACGAAACACTGCGTTAAATACGTATGTATGGAGCGGGTGATGGGAATCGAACCCACGACATCAGCTTGGAAGGCTGAGGTTTTACCACTAAACTACACCCGCATCGTACCGACAAATATTATTATATCAGAAAACAAACATTTTTCAACAGAAAATTTAAAAAATCGACATTTTTTTATCTTCTACGACAGTAATCTCCTGTCTCTTTTACTGATTCTTATTAGTCACTATCATAAATGATTTATTTCTTTTTTTCAATATGAAAAAAGAGTAAGTTCGCTATCATTAAGCGATAACGAACTTAACTAAACAGTTATCGAACGTATAATCCTTGTCCGACATATAACGAATGGATCGTTTCATCTTGTGGATTTAACAGTTTTAACTCTGTTAAGGTCATCCCATACCGTTGAGCAATTCTCCAAGCCGTATCTCCACTTTTCACTTTATAAACATGCGCTCTTACACGTACTTTTTGTCCTATATTTAAATAGTTTAAATTTCGAATGTTAGGATTCAATACTCGCATTTGCGATAATGTAATCCAATTTTTCCGGGCTATCTTCCAAGCCGTATCCCCACTTTTAACCGTATAGTATTGCCATGAAGGGACATTCGGACTTGGATCAGGACTTGAATATCCTTGTGGAGGCGCTTGTTTTACCTGTGTTTCTGAGTAAATAAACATTTGCACCCAGTACCCGTTGTAATAGCCTACACCGATTTGATTGTATTTCGTGCTTAATATATTGGCTCGATGTCCAGAACTATTCATCCAATCATCCATCACTTCTTGCGGACTGCGCTGCCCTTTTGCGATGTTCTCACCTGCAGCGGTATATTTTATTCCATAGCTTTTCATCATTTGAAAAGGCGAACCGTATGTCGGGGAAGTATGAGAGAAATAATTGTTATTGTACATGTCTTTTGCTTTATCTTCAGCCACCCGTGAAAGCTCCGCTGAAAAGCTTAATGGACTTAGTCCACGTGAAGATCTCTCTTGATTCACAAGCTGTGCCACTTGTTCTTCATATGAAGCGGCCAATGCTTGACCTTGAATGATTGTTGCAAACAAGCATAAAATGATCGTAAACGTTGTAATAATTTTATATTTCATGCTCCCTCTCCTTTCTACATGAAATATTTTGTCCTGTTCCATTTTTTTCACAACGTCATTTACTGGAAAATCAAGAATAGAAAGGAGTTTTTTCAAATGAAGAAGAATTTGTTTTTAGTGATATCTTTACTTTTCCTTACCTCAGCATGTCAAAGCGAAGAAATGGAGGTGAACGAAACGATGGCTAATCAAAACATGGAGGAAAAAATTAAAAAAATCGAGCAATCTTCACCAAAGCCGTCCATGCCACCGTTAGACGACTTTCAAATTAAAAAGCCTGAATACAAAACGATTCAAGCGATGTTAAAGGACATGACACGCGCTCTACAGCCAGACGCTGAAGAACAAATGATGTACAGCTCCCCGTTCATGCTAGAAAAACATATTGCAAGCTCCACTTACATATATAGTGGATACTTTTTAAAGTTCGGAAATGTTGAATCAGAAGAAATGAAAAATGAACTATTGAAATTGCAAAAATACGCAAAATCCGTGCATATGAATCAAGATCAAGAAAAGCACAAAGACCTTTTTAAAAAGTTCGAGGAGTATTTATGGAAACTCAATGAAAAATATAATCCAGAAGGGGAATAACATTTTCATTCCCCTTTAACATGTTTTGATAAGCCATTATGAAATATTTGTCATTAAAAATGTTAATAATGCTACAACTACGATTCCTGGTAGTAAATTAGCGACCTTTATATTCGTCAAGCCTAATAAGTTTAATCCAATCGCCATAATCATAATACCGCCTGTTGCCGTCATATCCGCGATAAATGAATTTAATACTTCTTCCGGTGCTAACTGTTGAATTTTGTTCGCAAATAGCGTAATGGAACCTTGATACAAAACAACGGGGATAAACGAAAATAATACACCAATCCCTAATGATGCCGTTAATAAAATGCTCGTAAACCCATCAATAATGCCTTTTGTAATTAACACACTGTGACTCCCTCTTAAACCGCTATCAAGTGAACCAACAATCGCCATCGCACCAACAACAAAAATAAGCGTAGCAGAAACAAACCCTTTGGCAATATCCACTTCATTTCCTTTTGATAACTTCGACTCAATCCATTTTCCGATGTTATTTAATCCATCTTCCAGTTTACAAAGTTCTCCGATCACTGCACCTAACACAAGACTAATTAAAACAATTAACATTTTCTCCCCTGTTAACGCCATCTGTAACCCGATGACAACGATAAACAAGCCAATACCTTGCATTGTTGTTGTTTTGATTCCTTCAGGCATTTTATATAGATATTTTCCAATAATCGTTCCAAGAATAATACATAAGCCATTGACCATTGTTCCTAGTAGAATCATTCCGCCATCCTTCTTTCATTTTTTATAAACAGAATAACAGAAAATCGTGTCAATTTGTTCACAAATGTTCCTAATAAAATGTTGGAGAAATTCATAAATGAACGTGCTACAAAGCATACTACAACGTAACAAACAATGGGGGTGAATCATGTGGGCGATTGGAACAAACAAGCAAGCCGAAACAACAATATCCAACCAGATCTCAATTTTAAAAGAGATGCGCTAAATGATAAAAAGGTACAGTTTAATGTACAAGAGGAATTTGGAATAGAAGGAATTGGTCAGGATGAAAAAGATGTAAAGCCACATGCTGGAGGGTAACCATTTGTTGTTAAAATCCCCCTCACTCATAGAGTGATGTAAGTGAAAATTTATGTTGATCAAAAAATCCTGTATTTGTATGCGGGATTTTTTCTTTTTCAGCAAGTACAAGATCCCCTACATATGGAATGTAATGATAAAATTGGTTCATCACCGTAACTTGGGGGTGACATAAAATCCATCACTTTGATCCATTCTAAACATCTATTTTACTTTCATAATGGCAAAAAAATTTAAAAATGTAGACAGGTACATATTTTATAGAAATTATCAACCTCGACTTGTGGTGATGAGCCATAAAATTGTTAAGTAAAACAAAAGTAAATCAAATGAGCATAATCGATAATAAAAAAAGCTTTACATCTTACAATTAACGGTCAAGTTGGTATTTTACAAGAAAGAATGGCCGTGTCGAGAAAGTAATATGCTTTGATTGGGATACAAGCGGACAATCAATTAGAAGTATTTTTATTGTCATGAACCCAGATAAGTTAAAGCATATTCCAGGTTCATAGCATTTTTTTTGTCACAAAATGAAATGCTAATTTGTCTAATAAGTAACGGGAGATTGAGATGTCATTTTATAAATTCCTTAATTGGGATTTTTGTAAAAAATTTATAAAATGTCTATGAAAATATCCCAGTTCCAGAGCATACTTATTTCATTTTGTGGAGGGATTATTCAATGGAAACAAGATTTTTAATGGAGGAGGTAAATCCGGAAGGCTATCAGTCAATGGTGAACCTAGAAAAATACGTGACGACAACAAGTATCAGCAATTCGTGGAAGGAGCTAATTAAAATTCGAGCTTCACAAATAAACGGATGTGCGTATTGCATTAATCTTCATACGAAGGATGCCCGAAAACGAGGGGAAACAGAGCAGCATATTTATGCTCTTAATGCTTGGCGTGAGACGCCATTCTTTACACAAGAAGAGCGTGCTGTACTTGCTTTGACGGAGGCGATTACACTCGTAGCGGAGACGAACGTACCTGATGACGTATATGAAGAAGTAAGAAAATATTTTGAAGAAAAACAAATGGCAGAAATCATCATGCAAATAGTCACGATCAATGCATGGAATCGAATTGCCGTTTCTACTCGTTTAATTCCGGGAAAAGAGTGAGGACAACAAATTATATACTAATTTTATCTAAACGGAAGGTGATGAAATGAGAAAATTGATTGCTCAGGAGGTCATTTCCCTTGACGGGTTCTTTGCGGGACCTAATGGGGAAGTTGATTGGCATCAGGTTGATCATGAATATGAAGAGTACGCTAAAGAGTTTCTCGAATCATTGGATATGCTATTGTTCGGGAGAGTGACTTATCAGCTTATGGCAAGCTTTTGGCCAACCGCTACCGGCGACATTGCCACGCAAATGAATAGGCATGCCAAAGTTGTTTTTTCCAAAACGTTAAAGGAAGCTTCCTGGGAAAATACGAGGCTTGTAAACGAAAATGCATTGGGAGAAATCCGGAAGCTCAAAGAACAGCCCGGCAAGGATCTCGCTGTATTGGGAAGTGCGGAATTAGCCTCCTGTTTACTCAATGCGGGATTAATCAACGAATATCATATTACGGTTGTTCCCGTTGTTCTCGGCAGCGGCAAACCATTATTTAAAGACGTTCACGATAGAGTGAAGATGAAACTTAAAAGTGTAAACACACTTGGGTCCGGCCATGTTCAGCTTTTTTACGAAACAGTTAAAAAGTAGTAGTATAAATTAAGCCTTTAAGATCGTGGAATAACCTTTTCCTATATTGTGTAGGGGGGAGTACGCAAAATGAAGAAGAAGCAAGTATTATTCATTCATAGCGCAGGAGTCCAAGGGCCTCATCAAGGTAGTACCAATTTAGCATCGTATTTACAAAAGTCGTTCGGTGATGAATACAATTTGTTGGTTCCTAAAATGCCTAATCCGGAAAACCCTGAGTATACGTTGTGGAAAGCTCAGCTTGCAAAGGAACTCACTACATTAAACAATGACATAATTCTTATCGGGCATTCGTTGGGCAGTTCAGTTTTGTTGAAATATCTTTCTGAAGAAGTTTGCCAACTATCTATTTCTGGGTTGTTTATGATTTCAGCTCCATACTGGGGCAAAGACGAGGATTGGCAGAACAATGATTATACTCTACGATATCATTTTGCTTTAAAGCTCCCTCCGATCTCGGAGGTGTTCTTCTATCACAGTCGTAATGATGAAATCGTGCCTTTTGCACACGTTGGGTACTACGCAGAAAACCTCCCACAAGCAACAGTCCGGGCACTTGATGGCGATGAACATTTTTTCAATGATGGATTACCTGAACTTGTCAGCGATATCAAAAGCTTGTAATTTACATGTTGTATAGTTGAACGCTCTGCAGTAATCGGATGCTTTATTGAACAGACTTAAGAGTGATACGGCAAACAGGTCACAAAGGACTAACATTTAGTGGGGGACTAGTAAATCCCCCACTAAATAAACTACTTTATAAATTTTCATTTTGCTGCATCACTTCCCCTTCCCCGACGACGGCGTTGGCTACTTCTAAATTTTTATGTTTATTAACAGAATCTCCTGGAATACTCTTTTGATTTGGAAACGTATCATCTGTTTGAATCGTTATTTCTTTTTTATCCGCTGCCGGTGTTAAATACTCATCCTCAAGCTTTCTTTTCATGTGCAGTCAACTCCTTTTCGTATAGGTTTTGCGTAGTTACACGAAATGATTCCATCAACTTTTCATATAATTAACGTGATGATAACAGGACATACTAAACACGATCAATTGATGATATGAAAGGTGAGATAATTCATGGCAAAAGAAAAAATGAGCAAAAAGCTTGAACAAGCTGTCGAGTATGCGAATGAAACAAATCCAGGTTCTCGCGCAAGAAGTAAGCCGAATACTTCTAAGAGAGAGCGGAAGAAGTTGTAAAAAACCCATGCAGTGTTGGGCTGCATGGGTTTTTCGCTTTTATATATAATACTCAAAAAAATAGTTGATATAAGTGCATAGATATTTTATGTATGAATACAAATGTGGGAACAATCAAATTAATTTGGCTCTACATGGACATGAACATCATATACTCCATAGTCATTTATCATGACTGTTTCAACATGGGTAGCAATGTCGTGTGCTTCTTTAATATCTAACGTCGAATTAACAAGGATTACAACATCGATTACTTCATTATTTCCATAATTTCTCCCTTTAATTTCTTTTATTCCTTTAACTCCATCTACTTTTTTGATGGCATCATGATAAAGTTGAATTTTATTTTCATCAAATCCGTCAGATAGTTCATGAGAAGCTTGTTTAAAAATATCTATAGCTGTCTTAATTATTAAAAGACCTACAATAAAGGCGGTTATCACATCAAGCCAAGGCATATTTAATTGGGAACCGAATATGCCTACTGCTGTTCCGATACTTACCCAAGCATCTGAAATGTTATCCTTTGCTGCGGCCATAACTGCTTTGTTATTTATTTTAATAGCTAATTTTTTGTTGTAACGATAAACAAAATACATGGCTATTCCAGAAAAAACACCTACGTAAGCAGCCATAATGTCTGGCGACTCTTTTTCACCTTGAAACATCGTAGTAAAAGCATCCGTGATCACTTGTATACCTACTGCTAACATAATAAATGAAGCGACCATTGAAGCAATCGTTTCACTTTTCCAATGACCGTAACCATGATCATGATCAGGAGGTTTTTGCGAAAACTTTAATCCAATAAGAACTGCAATTGAGGCTATAATATCCGTTGTATTGTTCAGACCATCCGCTTTCAAAGCAGCAGAGTCGCTCATATATCCAATAACTAATTTTAAAATAGCAAGACATATATAAGCGATAATACTAATAATTGGTCCCCGTTCGCCTAACTTCAGGTCATTGTACTTTTCTTTTTCCATCCTTCCTACCCTCCCATTCCATACGAGAATATGATATCAACTAAAAGATGGGTGGGTCTAGAGCAACCTTTTTGTATCGTTTTATATAAGTAGGTAAAAGATAATAAAGTTGCACTAGGGGAAAATTTCTAATAGTACTTAGTCGTGACTTGTTTGCTAAAAACCTATAATATCAATACAGGTTTTGATCAAACTTTTAACAGACAAAATTTAATAAAAGTTGCCACTCTTTTCCAGTTAATCAACAAGCATCAGTATTGATAGTAGATGTAAAAAACTTGAAATCCCCATTAGCTTGCCATGCCAAAAATTAATCCTGAACCAAAAGGGATAAGCCAAATAACCCATACAATAATGCTTAATTTATGAAAATTATTTATCGTTTTACTGTCTTTTTTCATTAATACGACCGTTGCCCAAATGGCATGGAATAACATCAATAAAATGGCTAGTAAGCCTGTCATTCCATGAAAACTAAATAAAGTCCCTTCAGCTATTTCTCCCATTATTGTTGTTCCGATCGTATCACATAGTAAGCCAGCCCAAAAGATCACAACGTGCCACTTCTTTAATACCCCTTGAACTTTCTCGCTCCAAACTCCTATCGTATAAAAAATAAGTGCCAATGTAATAAAGATAATGGCATATGATAACATAAAAATTCCTCCCTTACATTTTTCATGAGAATTTAACTTTTTTCTATGTTTTTAGTTTAAAGATACATTATGAACTGAACATGAACGTAAAATTACATTCTCCACCTTGTCTCCCCGTCTATTTTCGTTATTTATACCATCCAAACTTAAGGCTTCCTTTTAGCAAATACATAATATAATCGATTATTTAGACTACATGTTGACTATTCTTTTAATACTTGCAACAATTAGACCAGATTAAATTAGAATATAGGGAGCACAATGGAAATGAAAGAAAACAAACAACTAGCTTTAAAACTGTCAACCGTGCAATTAATTGTTTTATTTTATTTATCAGCAGTTGTTATCTCTACGCTGCTATTATCCTTACCTATTGCTCATAAAGACCACGAAAATTGGAGTTTTATTGATGCACTTTTTACAGCTGTAAGTGCCATTAGTGTGACTGGGTTATCAGTCGTATCAACAGCCGATACGTTTAGTACAACTGGAGTATTTATATTAATGTTTATTCTTCAGTTTGGCGGTATCGGTATTATGACCCTCGGTACATTCGTTTGGTTGCTATTCGGTAAAAGAATCGGATTAAAAGAACGACAACTTATTATGACAGACCAAAATCGTGCTTCATTCTCCGGATTAGTGAGATTAATTCGGCAAATTTTAGCGTTAATTCTGATTATTGAAGGTATCGGAGCAATTGTGTTAGGTATTTATTTTCTGCAATACTTTTCGACATGGCCAGAAGCGTTCCTTCATGGAGTGTTTGCATCTGTAAGTGCAACGACGAATGCTGGTTTTGATATTACCGGTTCTTCTCTTGTACCTTTTGCTCACGATTATTTTGTTCAATTCGTCAATATGATTCTTATGATACTCGGAGCTATTGGCTTTCCAGTATTAATTGAAATAAAAGAAGCAATGGCGCATAAAGGAAAACGTCCTTACCAATTTTCACTCTATACGAAACTAACAACTGTCACCTTTTTTGCTCTCGTCGTTATTGGAGCAATACTTATTTATCTTTTTGAATTCAATCACTTTTTTCAAGGAAAGACTTGGCATGAATCTTTGTTTTATTCGCTGTTTCAGTCCATTACAACAAGAAATGGCGGACTTGCAACAATGGACGTGAGTGAATTTTCCAGACCTACATTAATTATCCTGTGTGTCCTTATGTTTATTGGCGCATCACCAAGCAGTGTTGGCGGTGGCATCCGAACCACAACATTTGCGATTGCCTTATTAAGCATTTATACATATGCAAAAGGAAAAAACAAAATTAAAGTGTTCAAGCGGGAAATTGATCCTGATGACATCACTAAATCATTTGTTGTCTTTGGAACAGCTAGTTTTATCTGCATCAGTGCCATAATAGTTTTGTCGCTTATTGAACCATCGTTTAGTCTTCTTGAAATTACATTTGAAGCCTCTTCTGCATTTGGAACAACTGGGCTATCAATGGGAATCACACCTGCATTAAGTACAGGAGGAAAGCTCATTATTATTTTTCTCATGTTTGTAGGAAGAATAGGCGTATTTTCATTTCTATTTTTAATTCGCGGGAAAGAAACACAGGAAAGCTATCATTATCCGAGGGAAAAGGTGATTATCGGGTGATTTAAAGCTTGAAAAAATTTATAAAGGAAAGTGTTTGGGATAGGTGATTTTTTTCTTACAAGTAGAACATCATGAACTCCTTGTCTGATTGCCCATTGGATAACCGGCCTCATCAAGGGTCTGTGCGAACTACTTAGTCACCTTACTACAACCCCATTTAGGAATAACGCTACTCGCAATAAACTCTGACTTAGGCTGATTCTTAGGAAAATAAAGAATAAGAGCTATTATATGAATTCCTATGGTATTTTTTGTGTGAAACAAGATTCTCACCACCAATATTATTATTTTATTTTTGTACAAAACTTTGTCCATTTTTCCTGTTTGACAATTTCATATATCAAAAATATAATGTAACTAACATTGTTACAAGTGTACAACACTACAAAAATAAAGGGGCAATGAACATGATTTATAATATTACTGCTGCTACAGGGCATTTAGGTAAACAGATTTCAGAAGAAGCTTTGAAGTATCTAAAACGAGAAGAACTCGTTCTTTCTGTTCGAAATCCAAAGAAAGCTGGGAACTTTCTTTCAAAAGGGGTGGCAGTTAAAAAGGCTGACTATAATTCAGAACAGGAATTAATCGAAGCATTTACAGGTACAGATGTCCTCATTTACATACCTAGTATTACCATTCCAAATTTGCCAAGATTAGAAGAGTTTGAAAATGCTGTAAATGCTGCTGAAAAGGCAAAAGTTAAGCATTTTATTTTTGTTGGATTCGTTGCAGATCAAGAAGATAGTCCTTTTAAAATGAGCCCTTTCTTTGGATATGTACCAAGAAGACTCGCATCTAGCGATTTGAACTACACCTATATTCGAAATAGCATGTATGCTGATCCACTTGTACCTTATATACCAGAATTAGTTGAGAGAAAAAGATTACTTTACCCTGCTGGTAACGGCAAAATTTCTTTCATTTCAAGAGAGGATATTGCAAAAGCTGTCGTTCAGATTGCTATAAAAGAAGAGTTACAGGGTAAACGATACACACTAACAGGAAATAAAGCCTACTCTATGGAAGAGCTCGCAAATATATTAAGCAGTATAAGTGAGGAATCCATTGTATATGATCCGATGAGTGTTAAGGAATTTGCAGAAACTTATGACCAACCTAAAGGATTTGGAAGTGTATTAGTTTCCTTATATGTAGCTGCTTCTAAGCACCTTATGGGAGATGTAACCGATGATTTCAAATATATAACAGGAAATAAACCAGAAGACTTAGAACATTATTTGAAAAGGAAATATAAGGAGTAATGCTTTTATGATTTCGTTTAAGAACGTCAGTAAATATTACAAAGATGGGACAACTGCAGTCGATTCTATAGACTTTACTGTTAATAAAGGAGAATTTTTTGTTCTCATTGGCCCTAGTGGTAGTGGTAAAACAACCACATTAAAAATGATAAATCGTTTAATCCCTTTATCAGGTGGGACCATCTTTATTAATGACAAAAAAATTAGCGAATATAACATACACGAACTTCGCTGGAATATTGGTTATGTCCTCCAGCAAATTGCTCTATTTCCGCATATGTCCATTGAAGAAAATATTGGAATAGTTCCTGAATTAAAGCATTGGAGTAAAGAGAAAATTAAAAAGCGGGTGACAGAGCTATTAGAAATGGTTGGTCTAGATCCAAACATATATCTAAATCGAAAACCTAATGAACTTTCTGGTGGAGAGCAACAAAGAGTTGGGGTCATTCGTGCCTTAGCAGCTGATCCAGAAATCATTTTAATGGATGAACCATTTAGTGCGCTAGATCCTATCAGCCGTGAAAAATTACAAGACGACATGATTAATCTTCAAAGAACCATCAAGAAAACGATTGTGTTTGTTACTCATGACATGAATGAAGCAATAAAGTTAGCTGATCGAATTTGTGTAATGAACAATGGAAAGATCATTCAGTTGGGGACTCCTGATGAGATTATTAACAATCCAGCTAATAACTTTATTAAGGATTTTATAGGATCATCAAGTAAAATATCCTTAAACTTTAATCTGGAGGATTTTACCTATCCTTCCCTTGAAAATACACAGCAGCATGCTGTAAGTCTTTCTGTTTCTTCTTCACTAGAGGAGACACTTAAGAAATTATCGAAACACGACCATATTAGTGTCGAAAAGGAAGGAAAGGCGATTGGTTATGTAAATCGTCAAATGGTTATTGACTATTTTTCCAAACACTTAGTGGAAGGAGGAATAGAGAATGACAAATATAATAATAGAATTTCAAAACAGGCAGAGTGAAATTATTCAAGCTCTTCTTGAGCATATTCAAATTTCTTTTATTGCACTTTTATTTGCTGTAATCATCGCAATTCCACTAGGTATCTTTTTAACGAAAAGAGAAAAATTTGCTGAGAGTATTATCGGGGTTGCCGCCGTCTTACAGACCATACCTTCCTTAGCTTTATTGGGCCTCTTCATTCCCCTATTTGGAATTGGAAAAGTCCCTGCAATCATAGCATTAGTAATTTATGCACTACTTCCAATTCTTCGTAACACGTATACCGGGATTAAGGAAGTTGATCCATCTTTAATAGAGGCTTCAATGGCAATGGGAATGAATCAAGTAAAAAGATTGCAAAAAGTCGAGTTGCCATTAGCAATGCCTGTTATCATGGCAGGTATACGTACTGCTATGGTCTTAATCATTGGAACTGCAACACTTGCTGCATTGATTGGTGCAGGAGGTTTGGGTGACATAATATTATTAGGTATTGATAGAAACAATACCGCTTTAATTGTTCTTGGAGCTATCCCGGCTGCATTCTTAGCAATTGTTTTTGATTTACTGCTTAGAAAAATGGAAAATTTAACCTACAAAAAATCTCTAATTGCGATTGGTTTGATCCTAGTTCTAACATTTAGCATATCCGTGCTTCCTAATATGATAAAAGACGAAGAAAAAACCCTTGTGATCGCGGGTAAATTGGGGACAGAACCTGAAATACTCATTAATATGTACAAAATTCTAATCGAAAATGAAACAGGATTACACGTCGAATTAAAACCAAATCTCGGTAAAACATCCTTCCTATTTAATGCATTAGAAACAGGAAGTATTGATATTTATCCAGAGTTTACGGGAACTGTTATTTCACAATTCCTAAAGGAGACTGCTGTTAGTAATAACAAACAAGAAGTATATGAACAAGCACGAGATGGAATATTAGAAAAATCTAATTTAGTGTTATTAAAACCTATGCAGTATAACAATACATATGCATTAGCCGTTCCAGAAAACTTCGCAGAAAAACATAATCTAGAAACCATTTCTGAATTGCACACAGTAAAAAAGCAAATCAAAGCAGGTTTTACATTAGAGTTCACTGATCGAGAAGATGGATATCTAGGAATTCAAAAACTATATGATATGGCGTTTCCTAACCTAAAAACAATAGAACCAAAACTACGATACACAGCTATTGAACAAGGTGACATCAATTTAATTGACGCATATTCAACAGATAGTGAACTGAAAAGATACAATCTAAAAGTGTTAAAAGATGATAAAGAGCTGTTCCCTCCATACCAAGGAGCACCACTCATTAGGAAAAACACATTAGAAAAATATCCAGAACTTGAAGAGATTTTAAATCAACTAGCTGGGAAAATAACAGATGACCAAATGCGTGAAATGAACTATCAAGTCGCTGTAGAAGGAAAAAGTGCCGCAGAGATAGCACAAAATTATCTTGAAGAAGAAGGAATTGTAAAGTAAATTTAAAATACTTATTTTAAAAGGGTAGTACATGATTTTTCAAATCGACTACTCAGGCTGTCGAGATTCCTCTCGACAGCCTTTTAGCTTTTTCTGAACATTCCTTTTAATCATTTACCCCACATAGCATTATAATCAAGCATTGGTTCATTATAGTTTGTCATCAAACTAATGTCAAACGATTAGATTTTCTTTACAATGTTCAAATATTTTCGCAGCTATTTGGACAGTCCTTTATAAAAAAGATTGATCGCATTCTGAACGGTATCTACATGTGATTTAATTTCTTTTTTCATTATGGCTAACTCATTTTTATCTAAAGTATTTTTATGTTTAGCCAAATAGAGCACCTCCTTTTACAGTGAACACGATTAGAACCTTTTTTGTCGTACTATAATAGCATAATAAAATAAACACACAAAAAAACGCCTCTACAATCACCTGTAGAAGCGTTAGAAACGTTGATATTACTTAATTCTTCTGTATTTAATAATACTAAAATAAGCAAAACTGAAATACCGGTGGCCGGGGTCGAACCGGCACGGGATAAACCCACACGATTTTGAGTCGTGCGCGTCTGCCAATTCCGCCACACCGGCAAAAGGTTAAATATAAAAAAAAAGACATGGTGCCGAGGGCCGGACTCGAACCGGCACGGTAGTCACCTACCGCAGGATTTTAAGTCCTGTGTGTCTGCCAATTCCACCACCCCGGCAGTTGTCTATGTATGGAGGCGGCAACCGGATTCGAACCGGTGATAAAGGTTTTGCAGACCTCTGCCTTACCACTTGGCTATGCCGCCTAATTACTGGAGCGGAAGACGGGATTCGAACCCGCGACCCCCACCTTGGCAAGGTGGTGTTCTACCACTGAACTACTTCCGCACTATAATGGAATTTTATATTGATAATTTATATTATTCAAGAGCTACGTTTATGTTAACAAAAATGGCTGGGCTAGCTGGATTCGAACCAGCGCATCACGGAGTCAAAGTCCGTTGCCTTACCGCTTGGCTATAGCCCATTGAAATAAAATTCTATAACATATAAATCATCCGATATAAAAAATTTCAAACGCTTACTTTAAAATGGTTTAAGCATCTAAAGATAATCCTCATAGCAAATGGGGCGACTGATGGGAATCGAACCCACGAATGCCAGAGCCACAATCTGGTGCGTTAACCACTTCGCCACAGCCGCCATCATCGTTGGCAGGGGTAGTAGGAATCGAACCCACACCGGAGGTTTTGGAGACCTCTGTTCTACCGTTAAACTATACCCCTAAAGTAGTGGTGGAGGGGGACGGATTCGAACCGCCGAACCCTGAGGGAGCGGATTTACAGTCCGCCGCGTTTAGCCACTTCGCTACCCCTCCATATATTATTAAAAATGCCGGCGAGAGGACTTGAACCCCCAACCTACTGATTACAAGTCAGTTGCTCTACCAATTGAGCTACACCGGCTAAATGGTGGCTCGGGACGGAATCGAACCGCCGACACAAGGATTTTCAGTCCTTTGCTCTACCGACTGAGCTACCGAGCCATATATAAATTTCACACTATATAATAATTTCATCTAAAAAACCTTCGCCCCAATCTCAGGAAGCTTATTCAAGCAGCGGTTCGATTGGTGCGCTGTAGTATCTCTTCGAAGCTTACTCGAACGTGCTCTACCGACTGAGCTACCGAGCCATATATAAATTTCACACATTATTTAAGATGGCGGTCCCGACGGGAATCGAACCCGCGATCTCCTGCGTGACAGGCAGGCATGTTAACCGCTACACCACGGGACCTTTTTTGAACTAAAGTGTATTATATTCCTCTATGGAAGAATAAATTTGGTTGCGGGGGCAGGATTTGAACCTGCGACCTTCGGGTTATGAGCCCGACGAGCTACCAGACTGCTCCACCCCGCGATGATAATTAAACAATTTAGTTTTTGCTATGCCCTAAGTTAGGCATTGACCGTCCCACTTTCAGGAAGCTTATTCAAGTAGCAGCTCAAGTGGTACGCTGATGTTTCTCAGTGAAGCTTATTCGTTCGTGCTCCACCCCGCGTCGATAATACTTTTTATATGGTGGAGGATGACGGGATCGAACCGCCGACCCCTTGCTTGTAAGGCAAGTGCTCTCCCAGCTGAGCTAATCCTCCATATGGTGACCCGTACGGGATTCGAACCCGTGTTACCGCCGTGAAAGGGCGGTGTCTTAACCACTTGACCAACGGGCCAAAACACTTTTTCTGGCGGAGAGCAAGGGATTCGAACCCTTGAGACGGCGTTGACCGTCTACACGATTTCCAATCGTGCTCCTTCGACCTCTCGGACAGCTCTCCAAGATGGCTCCGCAGGCAGGATTCGAACCTGCGACCGTTCGGTTAACAGCCGAATGCTCTACCACTGAGCTACTGCGGAATGATATAGCCTGGCAACGTCCTACTCTCGCAGGGAGTACTCCCAACTACCATCGGCGCTGAAGAGCTTAACTTCCGTGTTCGGTATGGGAACGGGTGTGACCTCTTCGCTATCGCCACCAGACATTTGAATTAGCAGTGACAAAATCTATTATAACGATTTTCACTATTTTTTCAAGAGAAAATTTAAACTTTTTTCAAGTTTCATTCTCTCAAAACTAGATAACGTGCTTCACTGAAATCTATTCATATATTTAGGTTAAGTCCTCGATCGATTAGTATCCGTCAGCTCCATGTGTCACCACACTTCCACCTCGGACCTATCAACCTGATCATCTTTCAGGGATCTTACTCACATAACGTGATGGGAAATCTCATCTTGAGGGGGGCTTCATGCTTAGATGCTTTCAGCACTTATCCCTTCCGCACATAGCTACCCAGCGAT
>NZ_JAKZKS010000038.1 GCF_022808615.1 Bacillus sp. FJAT-47783 | reverse complement strand
TGTGGTTACTTAAACTTTAACAGAAATGGATTCTTTTTTCATTTTTTTCGTGCAAAACTAGAAAGCCGGAAAGGCTTGAAAAACAAGGGATTAACCTAAGTTACTGATTTTCTATGAATAATTCAGGAAATATATTTTGCGTGTACGAGTAATTTAGTTAATTCGATTCAATCTAAAGATAAGATGCATAGTTCTCTGCCTTTTTTGAAACGCTAATAGTAAAAAAAGGTGGGGATTTCTTTTGCAATATATGAACTTCATTTTAGGAATTATCGCACTCATCATTTTAGTAACATCTTTGGTGTTAACGATGAGAGCAGGAAAGCTTGTCGATACACGCCAAAGTGAATTTGATTCAAAAATTAATGAAAAAGTGCAAGAACATCCTTATATCCGAAACCCGATTTTTTTAGCCTATGTTATCGGAATCGGTGTTGTTATTGTTTACCTCATCTACATGGGGGTAACTTTTTATTAAAAAAACTGGGGAAACCCGGTTTTTTTAAGGAATACAGTTGACAACGACATTGATAATCATTATCATTAAAAGTGTAATCTCGCTAAATCAAACCCCCGCTCCCCTTTTTGTTTTAGCAAATAGAAAAAACCTCGGCCAAACGCCGAGGTTTTTTACTTATCAGAAATCCCTAATAAAGATTGGAGTTTTGGTAAGTCAAAACCAACAACTAATTCTCTCCCAACACGAACAGTAGGGGTAGAATACGATTGAAATTCCATGACCATACGGTCGCGTGCCGCCATATCAACTGAAACATCAAACTCTTTATAGGAAACGGAATGATGATCTAAAAACTGTTTTACCACTTTACATGGTGGACAATCTGGTTGTGTGTAAACTTCTACGTTTTGTTTCATTTTTTGCTTTCCTCCATTACCTTCTTCTGATAATAATCCACTAATCCCATCGCACTTACTTGTAAATCGAGGGATAAAATGTTGTAAACTGGATGATCTTCTTTTACACCAAGCTTTGTTAAGTGAGAAGATACAACATTTGTAAGCTCCTTTTCAACTGCTTGAACGCATTTTTCAATATTATCATGAGGGGCGTCTTTTAAGCCAGCTTCAGCTGCTTGTAAAAAAAGAGGAATCCATTTCCGAACGGAGGCATAAACAGCATCTGGTTGATGGGATACCCCAAAGTGACTAAAATAAATGGCTTGTAAGTTTAAGCTTTCTAGCAATTCAGTGGATTGGAGTGTCATATCTGGGTCAAATTGATTTGGTGATGTTGAAGGTATATAAAAATCGATCCCGTCTTTTTTTAGTTCATCATAATAAATACCGACTGTATCACCCGTGAAAGCTCCTTGGCTGACAGAATCGACGATACAGAAATGATGTTTTGCATGACCTGGAGTATCATAGAACGTTAATGTGCAATTATCACTAATTTGTAGTGTATCCCCATGTTCTTTTACGATAACCCGTTCGTTAGGGATTGGCAAAATGGGATCAAATAATTTGTTAAACTTCTCTCCATATACGGCTTTTGCCCCTTGAATCAAGCGTGTCGGATCGATTAAATGTCTGGCACCACGTGGGTGTACGATTACGTTTGCATTTGGACAATGCTCGAGCATTAAGCCAGCACCGCCAGCGTGATCTAAATGGATATGTGTCACAATAATGTTTTTCACATTTTGAGGTTCTAACCCAAGCTGAAGAAGCCCTTTTAAAAAATAAGGTACCGATGGACTAGCAGATGTTTCAATGATTGTTAAGTCATCTTCCATTAACACATATGTACCTGTTCGACCCCTTTGTCCTAAATCAAATGCATCGATTAAAAATAAACGTTCAGAAATTTGATAAACATCTTTCATTTAAGCATCCCTCCCATCCTTATTGTAAGTCCTTTCTTGATGAAGTGTAAATTAATTCGATTGTTTTATAAAACTTTTTTAGGATGGCCTTAAATAACTTGAAAAAAATGATTAAAAGTATGCAACATGTGGCTATTCTTGTAATAACGATAATAAGGAAGGGGCTTTGTATATGAAAGATCCGCTAGTCATTTGTCCACAATGTCATGATCAAGAGCCGCTTGAACATGTCTTAACGGCGCAATCAAATCAAAATGTCATTTACAAGTGTCCTCGTTGTCATTTTACAAGTCGAAACATTGAAACAAAGAAAGGATAATCAAAACAACCGATGTAAAAGATTTTTTAAGAAGGGCAGTGAGATCAAATAACGAATATATTATATGAACTGATAAAAATAATTGAAGTCATTGTTAAAAAATGAGGGGCTAAAAGGAGATGCAAAATGAGCGAGCCGTATTCATTTTATAATATGTCGGAGAGGAACATGAGCTTTGAAACTGTTATCGAACGCTTAAAACGATTCATGTTGCAAGATCCAAGGTCAGTATACGTCTTATCTGTTGGGACAGATTCCCATGTTCATCAAAGTGAGACGAAATTTATAACAGCTATTCACCTTCATCGTGTCGGAAAAGGTGCATGGGGGTGCTTGAAAAATTACGGCCTTTCTCGAGAAGTAACAAGTGTAAGGGAGAAAATTTCACTAGAAACAGCATTAAGTCAGGAAGTTGCCTATTATTTCATTATTGAATACCTCTCAGAGCTTTCCGATATATTAATCCCCTATGAAAGTGATGGAGCAGATTTACGGTTTGAGGTTCATTTAGATATTGGGAGAAAAGGAGTAACGAAAGATTTAATTCAAGAAATGACAGGTCGCATTACGGCAATGGGAGTAGAGGCGAAAATTAAGCCTGATTCTTATACAGCATTTAGTTATGCTAATCGATATACGAAATGAAATGTAGGAGGAAGATAAATGCGTATTGCAGTACGTCAATTTTCAAAAGAAGATCAACAATTGCTTGTGGATGTGCTCTTTAGTCAAGAATATGCAATAGAGCTCCTTGAAAGTGAGCTTCACGACATTGAAAATGGACATAAAAAAGTAGACTTTCAAACATACAAAAAACTGATTGACCTTTACGATAAAATTCGTTTAGAATTCTATCTTACATAAACGGTACCGAATAAAGGTATCGTTTTATTTTTCGAAAGAAAGCAGTCATTTTTACAAAAGACATCATCATTTTCCGAATAGAAGGGTGATGCAAGAAGGACGAAATGTCAATAGCAGCCTTTGTTGAAAGCGCATACTTTATGAATGGAAGGCTTAATGTTCAATCATCCTTTTTCATAAAATATATGGTATGATAAAGATGATTGCTTTAACATCCTCTTTTTAGGTACTTGAAAAGGTTAGAAATTATTTGCGAGAGGAAGAGTTTTATGTTTAGTGTTCAGTCTGAAAAATTACTTGAGACATCCATTCGTGATTTAATTATACCTGCAGATAAAGTTGCGCACGTTCAAATAGGAAATAATTTACAACATGCTCTGCTTGTCTTAACGAAAACAGGGTATACACTTATTCCTGTATTAGATGCTCATTTTCGACTTCACGGACTTATTAGTACAAATATGATCATGGATTCTATTTTAGGATTAGAGCGATTCGAAATAGAGCGGCTTGAAGGAATGAAGGTTGAAGAAGTCATGAATAAAGATATTCCAAGATTATTGCTAGATGATCAAACGATAAAAGCATTAAAGCTTGTCATTAATCATCCATTTGTATGTGTAACAGATGAGGATGGAGTGCTAGAAGGAATCTTTACACGCCGTGTCATTTTAAAACATTTACACAAACACGTCCGGAAAATGAATAAGTAGCGGTTAAGGAAAAGCGCCTAGAGGGCGTTTTTCCTTTTATAGAAAGAAGGGATTACATATGGGGAAAGCTTTATTAAGAGAGACCCAAGCTAAAAGGATGAGAAAAGAAACGAAGCGGCCGTTTGTTCTCGCCGCTGTTATGCTTGCGATGTTTATGGCAGCTGTAGAAGCGACCATCGTCTCCACAGCAATGCCTGCCATTGTGTCCGACTTAGGAGGCTTTTCAAAATATAGCTGGATTTTTTCAGCGTATTTGTTAATGAATTCTATTACTGTGTTAATATACGGAAAGCTCTCAGATATCCTCGGTCGAAAGCCGGTATTATCATTTGGAATTATCGTATTTCTTATTGGTTCCATATTATGCGGTACAGCAAGTACGATGGAGATGCTGATCGTCTATCGTCTCATTCAAGGACTAGGAGCAGGTGCTGTCATGCCCATTGCTTCAACGATTGTTGGAGATATTTATACGAAAGAGGAACGAGCAAAAATTCAAGGGTATTTGTCAAGTGTGTGGGGGATTTCAGCCGTTTCTGGTCCTGTACTAGGTGGATTGTTAGTCGAATTTGTCAGTTGGCGCTTTGTTTTTTGGATTAATGTACCGATAGGAATATTGGCTTTAATTGGTTTATACATATTCTTACATGAAAAAACGGAAAAAAAGGATGTGCAAATCGATTATATAGGGGCATTATGGATGTTTTTATCCGTCAGCTCTCTTATGATTGTTCTCGTTGAAGCAGGTGTGCGGTGGGAATGGATGTCGCTTCCAGTCATTCTTTTATTAAGTGCTTCGCTTTTCTTTTTTATTTTCTTTTTGATTCAAGAAAGGCGAGCGTTGAATCCGATGATGCCATTTGATATATGGAAAGAACGTTCCATATTTATTGCGAATATGACGTCCTTAACGACAGGAATTATTCTAATTGGTATTTCCTCCTTTTTACCAGCCTTTGTTCAAGGAGTGATGGAAAAATCACCGATGATTGCTGGTTTTACATTAACAACGATGTCGATCGGCTGGCCGATTGCTTCAACATTAGCAGGAAGGCTTATTTTATCGATCGGTTATCGTAAAACATCGATAATGGGTGGTATATCATTAATTGTCGGAGGTATCATCTTTTTTCTATTATCGAAAGAAGATGGACCACTTATGGCGATGTTTGGTTCTTTTTTTATCGGAGTTGGGATGGGTCTATCAACGACTTCCTTTATTGTGTCGATTCAGTCAGCCGTTAAGTGGAATAAACGTGGCATTGCAACCGCGACGAACATGTTTATGCGAAACTTAGGAAGCACGGTCGGCGCAGCTTTACTTGGTGGAATTGTCAACAGTCAGCTTGCCAAATATTTAAAATCTGAAAGCGTTGAAGCTGACATGAAGTTAAATTCGACTCATTCCTTGTTAAATCCACAAGGAGCAAGTAACATGTCCGAAGAGATGAAATCCGCATTACAAGAAGGGTTGAATTTTGCCTTACATCATGTGTACATCGTCGTCTTACTTTTTGCAGTGATCAGCTTTGTTCTTATTTTGTTTTTACCGAAAGACAAGAGAGCGTAAACGGTTTGTTTACGCTCTTTTAGCTTCCCTAAATAGGGAACGAACCGATTTGAAATTTCTGTAATAGCTCCATTCGATTCCTAAATGGATCGAGAATGGAAAAGCGTTCTACATTTGGAATTTTTGTTTCTTCATAGATTGGAACGGAATGCATCTTTAAATACGCACTCGCCTGATCAATATTTTCTACAGTAAATGCTCCTCCACACCAATGTGTAGTTGAATATCCCCTAATTGGCACCAAAACCCACCGTTATTTTTTAAACTTTCAGGCTTTTCAATTTCCTTAAATCCTAGTATAGTAAAATAAAATGATTTTGCCTTCTGTTCATTTCCTTTTGGAATACATATTTGAATATGATCGATTGATTTTAATGTTAATGACATCATACATCATCTTATGATAAAAAGATTTATAATGAAATGTTCAAAAAATTAACTTATAATATAAGGAAAACTTATAAGGTGAGAGTTATGCAAATATCTGAATTGCACATGCTAGTTATGTTAGCGGAAGAAATGAATATGCGAAAAGCAGCTGAGCGTTTGTTTGTTTCGCAGCCAGCCTTATCTCAACGCCTTCAATCGATTGAAAAATCATGGGGATTTAAAATATTTATACGTTCACAAAGAGGTTTAACGATCACACCTCAAGGAGAAAAAGTGATCCAATTTGCAAGGGAAATGGTAGCAAAAGAAGAAAAAATTCGTGAAGAAATTACGCAAATGGATGGAGAGATATATGGTACTCTTAAAATGGCCGTTGCTTCGATTATCGGCCAGCATTGGTTACCAAAAGTGTTAAAGGATTACGTGGAACTTTATCCGCAAGCGAAAATTTCACTTGTAACCGGGTGGTCAAGCGAAATGTTAAAAAGCATGTATGAAGAAGATATTCATATCGGCATTATTCGAGGAAACCCGGAGTGGAAAGGAATTAAAAAACATTTATTAACAGATACACTTTATTTAGTTGACAAGGAAATTCGCTGTTTAGAAGACCTTTTATATACAGAGAGACCATTCATTCAATTTAAAAGTGATTCAACGTATTATCAAGAAATACAATATTGGTGGCATCAGCAAATTCAATTTACACCAAAGCGAACAATTGTTGTTGACCAAATTGAAACATGTAAACAAATGGCCTTTAACGGAATAGGCTTTGCCATTTTACCGTCTGTGACGTTGCAAAATGCAGGAGATCACCTGTTTAAAATCCCACTTCTTGATGAAAAGGGGAAGGCAATTAAGCGTGACACTTGGTTACTTGGGACAGAAGCATCCTTGCAATTAAAACATGTTCAGCGCTTTATCGAAATTGCTAAAAAGCATAGTGAATCACACAATGAAATAGAGTAGGAAGATTATCAGATTACGCTTGTCAACCGAATCCATTCTTTGATAGAGTAATGAATATAAAAATGAGAGGAGTCTTACATATGAAAATGATGGATGCAAATGAGATTATATCTTTTATTCAAAATAGCACAAAATCAACACCTGTAAAAGTATACGTTAAAGGTGATGTGGAAGGTATTCACTTCGGTGAAAACGCAAAAGCTTTCATTACTGGAAACGCAGGCGTTGTTTTCGGTGAATGGGCTGAAATTTCTAAGGCTATAGAAGAAAATAAAGAAAAAATCGACGATTACGTTGTGGAAAATGATCGACGTAATTCAGCCATTCCATTACTCGACTTAAAAGGAGTAAAAGCACGTATCGAACCAGGTGCGGTTATTCGTGATCAAGTTGAAATTGGTGACAATGCGGTCATTATGATGGGTGCGATGATTAACATCGGATCTGTTGTCGGAGAAGGCACAATGATTGATATGAACGCAGTTCTTGGCGGTCGTGCAACTGTAGGTAAAAACTGTCACATCGGTGCAGGTGCTGTATTAGCAGGTGTCATTGAACCCCCTTCAGCAAAACCAGTTGTCATTGAAGATGATGTAGTCGTCGGTGCAAATGCTGTCATTTTAGAAGGTGTTACTGTTGGAAAAGGTGCCGTCGTTGCAGCAGGCGCAATTGTTGTAGAAGATGTTGAGCCATACACAGTTGTTGCTGGTACACCGGCACGTAAAATTAAAGAGATTGATGAACAAACAAAATCAAAAACAGAAATTAAGCAAGAATTACGTCAATTATAATATTTCGATGCGTGGATGAATCGTCCACGCATTGTTTATATTGAATACATAGGTGGTGAATGGGCGTGAATATGGAACAATTAATCTCGATTCGGCGTGATTTACACCAAATCCCAGAGCTTGGCTTTCAAGAATTTAAAACGCAAAAATATATAATGGAATTTTTATCTTCTTTGCCACAAGAGAGGCTTGAAATCAAAACGTGGAAGACGGGGCTATTTGTCAAAATTAACGGATTAAACCCTTCGAAAATGATTGGCTATCGTACAGATATTGATGGTCTGCCGATTGGTGAAGAAACAGGACTCGAATTTCAATCAACACATGATGGGAAAATGCATGCATGCGGACACGATATTCATATGACGATTGCCTTAGGTCTCGTCACATATTTTACGAAACATCCGATAAAAGATGATTTGTTATTTATTTTTCAACCGGCTGAAGAAGGACCTGGTGGAGCAGAACCGATGTTAAAAAGCGATACGATGAAAGAGTGGAAGCCTGACTGTATAATAGCCCTTCATATCGCACCAGAACTTCCAGTCGGTACAATTGCAACAAAACAAGGTCTATTGTTTGCGAACACGTCCGAATTATTTATTGATTTAAAAGGGAAAGGTGGACATGCAGCCTATCCGCATGAAACACATGACATGGTTGTAGCTGCTTCGATGCTCGTTACGCAATTACAATCGATTGTGGCGAGAAATGTTGATCCTCTCGATAGTGCAGTCGTGACAATCGGAAAAATAACGGGTGGAACCGTTCAAAACATTATTGCAGAGCGTGCACGCTTGGAAGGAACGATTCGGACGTTATCAGAACAATCGATGAAGCGAGTAAAAGAGCGGATTGAATCGATTGTTAAAGGAATTGAAGTCGGCTATCAATGTGAAGCGACGATTGATTATGGAGCGATGTACCATCAAGTTTACAATAATGAACAACAAACAGAAGAGTTTATTTCTTTTGTCAAGGAGCATACAGACGTAAATTTGGAGATTTGTCAGGAAGCGATGACCGGAGAAGATTTCGGTTACATGGTAAAGGATGTACCAGGCTTCATGTTTTGGCTAGGTGTTGAATCACCTTTTGGCCTTCATCATGCAAAATTAAATCCAAATGAAAAAGCGATGGAAGTAGCTGTACAACTCTTAACAAAATATATTTCTTGGAAAGGAAATTGAAAAATGAGAATAATCTCCAGCTAGATGTGACAAATTACATCTAGGAGGTGGAGTTTATGCCAAAAATTGGTGTAGAAGAAACGTTAACGGATGTCTCTTCATTATTACGTGAAAAGGGATACGATGTCGTTGCCCTTCGTACAGAAAATGATGCACAAGGCTGTGAATGCTGTGTGATTTCAGGTCAAGATCAAAATGTCATGGGCATTCAAAACGCTGTGACAGCTGGATCTGTCATTAAGGCATCCGGGATGAGTGCTGAGGAAATTTGTCAAGAAGTAGAAAACAAATTAAGGTAAGTCATAAGAAGGGTCCATTCGGCTCTTCTTTTTTCGTTCTGACATAAAAAAATCCACCCTAGTCTAAGGTGGATTTTTTTAAAGATTACTGCTCGTTTTTATGAATCATTACTTGATGTGGGAATGGGATTTCAATACCATTGGCATCAAGCGTTTCTTTCAACACTTTCCGCAATTCGCGTTCAACACCCCATTGTTCCATATTTTTCGTTTGGGCAATGACGCGAATGACGACATCAGATGAACCTAATGTTTGAACACCAAGGACGTTTGGCCCTTCGACAACGTGTTCGTTTTCTGAAGCGAATTTTTCACATGCTTCTTTTAAAACCGTCATGGCTTTATCTATATCATCGCTATAGGAAATGCCGATATCAACGAGTGCTCGCATATTTCCTCTCGAATGATTACTTAATCCGACAATTTCACGATTCGGCACATAGTGAAGGGTTCCATCAAAGCCACGAATTTGTGTTGTACGTAAGCCGACTGATTCGACAATGCCGGAATATCCACCTGTTGTCACATAATCCCCAACGTCAATTTGTTTTTCGAGCAATAAGAAAAAACCTGTTACAACATCACTCACAAGTCCTTGGGCACCAAACCCGATCGCAAGCCCAACAACCCCGGCTCCTGCAAGTAAAGCCGTCACGTCATAACCTAATACTTGGAAGACGGTTACGACAAAAATGAAAACAAGTGAGTATGAAAAAGCATTTAACGATAGAGATTGCAATGTTTTCGCACGGCCAAATGTCATTTCATCGCGATTTTCTAAACGCTCAAAGGTTTTTACAACAATTTTTGATCCAATCGATTTCACAATTAAATAGACAATCCAAATAAGAACAAGTTTTAAAAGAGTAAGACCGACTTTGATTGCAAGACTTTCCCATTTAATGTTTTCAAAAATATTTAAGTTTGTTTGAAGACTAGCCCATTCGATGTTTCCTAGAATATTCATGATTCCACCCTTTCTGTCATGCTAATTGCTTGGATACCCTTTCTAAAACATGTTAAACTGAAAATAACAGAAAAAGTTTATCATAGGGTACGAAATTTTTCCCTCATTGTTATAAAAATTTAATATTTATGACATGATTGAGGAATTAAATGGGTATAACATAAGAGGGACAAGCTAGGAACAAAATCGCTAATGCTCTTTTGTTCAGAGGTAAGAAGTTAGAGGTTAGAATCGTCGAAATCATATATATTTCCTATCACTAAAAAGGGTGAAGAGGTAAATCCAAGTGTATAAAGGAAATGTTAAATTAAATTAATTATTATTTAATATTGACTAAAAAATACTTGTCGATTATAATGACAAATGTAAGGAAAGTTTTAATTTATTAATTGAGAAAATGAATTTTATTTTCTCAATTAATACGTAACGATTGAAGCATTAAGCTTCTTTCGATTAAAAAAATTTGGAGGGATACATAATGGCAGAGCGTATGGTTGCAAAGCAAGCTCCACGTTTTGAAATGGATGCGGTATTACCGAACAAAGAATTTGGAAAAGTTAGCTTAGAAGAAATTATGAAGCAAGGGAAATGGACAGTTTTATTCTTCTATCCAATGGACTTTACATTCGTATGTCCAACAGAAATCATCGCATTAAGCGATCGCTACGATGAATTCGAAGACCTTGATGCAGAAATTGTTGGTGTATCTACGGATACAATCCACACTCACTTAGCATGGATTAACACGGATCGTAACGAAAATGGTCTTGGCCAACTTAAATACCCATTAGCGGCTGATACAAACCATGTTGTATCTCGTGACTATGGCGTATTAATTGAAGAAGAAGGAATTGCACTTCGCGGTTTATTCATCATCAATCCAGAAGGCGAATTAATGTACCAAGTTGTACATCACAACAACATTGGTCGTGAAGTAGATGAAGTGTTACGTGTACTTCAAGCACTTCAAACTGGCGGACTATGCCCAGCTAACTGGAAACCTGGTCAAGCAACACTTTAATGTTCACTTTTATACGAAAGGCCTAACATGCTTGTTAGGCCTTTTTCAACTCATACATTATTAGTAGAACTGGAGGGAATAGGATGAAATTACGTACGCCAATGCCAGAATTAGAAGGGGCTACTGCCTGGATTAATGGAGAAGTGACAAAAGATCAGTTAATTGATGAAAAGCCGACACTTATTCATTTCTGGTCGATCAGCTGTCATTTATGTAAAGAAGCGATGCCGAAAGTAAATGAGTTTCGTGATCAATACAAAGACAAATTAAATGTCGTGGCAGTTCATATGCCGCGTTCAGAAAACGACTTAAACTTAGAAGAAATCGAAAATGTAGCGAAAGAACATGGCATTACTCAGCCAATTTTTGTTGATAGTGATCATAAATTAACGGATGCTTTTGAAAATCAATACGTGCCCGCTTATTATGTATTTGATAAAACCGGTGCCCTTCGTCATTTCCAAGCAGGTGGAAGCGGTATGAAAATGCTTGAAAAACGTGTAAACCGTGTATTAAGCGAATCAGAACAAACTGAATAAAATCATTAAAACCGTTTTCTTAAATGAAGACGGTTTTTTTAGTGAACCAGATAGTATATCAACGTCACGCGTAGGGAATCCGCAAGTTCATGAAAAAAAATCCAACCGTGAAACTTCATGAAGAAACAAAAAGAAAAGGATGTATGAACATGAAAGAATACAAGCCTGTTTCTTAAAGCGGAAGAAAAAATCAGTGGGCATAACCTTTACCCACTGATTTTTTCTTATTGTTCATTTAACATAGCAACAGGGACAGTCCGTTCAGATTCGCGATTTTCTTTTAAGTAAATTCGTGCTGTTTTTGTTGCCTCATCAACACTTTGAATCATAATTTCTTCACCTTGATATGTAACAGGAATAATCGTTGGGGACTCGAGAATTTGTTTTGCTCTTGTCACATTCATGTACGTTTCCTCCCTTTATTCAATCATCTTTCTTACTATTCGATATTTCCGCAAAAATATGCTTCAAAACCGTTTTCTGTATAAAAAAAAGACCACTCCTTTATTAACTAAAGGGTGGTCTTCTCAAAACTCACACCATCTTTTAAGCTAATTGTAAAATCGCAAAGAAGTGAAAGAGAGAACCAGCAATCACGAATACGTGCCAAACGGCATGGTGGAATGGAAAGCTTCTCCATATATAAAAAATGGTCCCAATTGTATATAAAACGCCTCCTAGGACAAGAAAGTAAATGCCGATGGTTGGGAGCTCAATGATTAGCGGTTTCCATGCGAAAACGATAATCCAGCCCATCAGTACGTATAAAAGGGTGGACGTGTATAGAAACTTCTTTACAAAAAATACTTTGAAAATGACGCCGGCAATAGCTAGTAACCAAACGATGGCAAATAATGTCCAACCAACTGCATCGCGCAATGTAATAAATATTATCGGGGTATACGTCCCGGCAATAAACAAGTAAATCGCCGCATGATCGAAAATTTCAAATAAATCTTTTATTTTTCCGCTCGGAAAGCTGTGTACAAGTGTTGAAGATAAATAAAGCAGTATCATTGTTGCACCATAAATCGAAAAGCTGACAATATGCCAAACTGAACCTGTATGTACAGCATTTGCGATTAAAATAACGAGTGCAGCAATGCTCAACAACAAGCCGATACCATGTGTTATGGCATTTGCAATTTCCTCATTTCTGGAATAAGTATGAGTGTTTGCCATTAAACCGAATCCCTTCTTTATTACGTGATATTCTTATTATAACTCTTTTATTGCGTTAAAGCGAATGAACTGATAAGCCTGAATGCATTAACTAGTAATTGCTCTATGAATTCCCTTTATTTGATGCCCAACTACGCCTCAAGTCTTAGATGAAAATAAAGCTCAAGCTCGTTATAGCTTCTTGATGAAAAAGGTAAGATGAAATCAAAAAAAAGGAGGAAACGAAAATAAAAAAACTTATGCTTGTTCTACTTGGGATTGTGCTTGTTTGTGTATTGCTCGCTCATTTAAGATCAATGATAGACTTGCTCATTTCGTCAGTCATTTGTTTCTACGCCTTTAGAAAGTTTAAACAAACAGTTAAATCGAATGAACCGATCAGATTTTTAAATCAATGTCCCAATTGTTGAAAATCTATGTTATTTTTTTATATGGACGTTATTTAGAAGAAGGAGGATCTAATGGTTATCATTATTCTTATTGGACTATTCTTTTTGCTCATGATGATGGGAGGGGCATTCTTGTACAGTGCCTTGCGAATAGCATCACCTTTTTCAAAAAATGATTTCAATGAGCATGAAATGAAGAAATTTTTTAATGAACATAGCAATCATTTATCGCATCTATTATTTTTAAAAGATAAAGAAGTTTTTTGGGCTCAAAATCAACAAGTATTGTTTATGTACCGTAGAATTGGCAATCAGTTGATCGTTCTTGGAGACCCGATCGGCCCTAAATCATTCGTTGAAAAAGGGATTGAACAGTTTTTATCATTTTGTCATTCAAATCAATTAACGCCTGCTTTTTATCAAGTGTCAAAAGAATCGATGCCGCTTTATGAAAAGCATGGGTTTCGTTTTTTTAAACTAGGAGAAGAAGCGAAAGTAAATGTAGAGAACTTTTCAATGCGAGGGAAGTATTGGGCAAAACTGCGAACAAGGAAAAATAAATTTGACCGAAAAGGATATCGATTTCATATAAAATACCCACCATTCTCACAAAGTTTACTGAATGATTTAGCGAAGATTTCTAAGTCGTGGCTCGGGAATCGAAGTGAAAAAAGTTTTTCCGTCAGCTTTTTTGATGAAGAATATGTCTCGAAGTTTCCGGTCGCGTTATTGACGAATCCAGATGGGGAAATCATTGCATTTGCAACATTAGCAGAAGAAGCGAAAACAAAAAAGAAGCTTCATATCGACATTATGCGTTATAATAGAAATAGCCCACATGGAACGATGGATGTTTTGTTCGTTTCCATTTTTCAATGGGCGTGTGACCACGGATATCATTTTTGTGGTTTAGGTGTTGCGCCTCTTGCCAATGTTGGCGAAACAAAAGAGGCAAGAAAGTGCGAGAAAATAGCCCACTTTCTTTTTGAGCACAGCAAATATCACTACAATTTTAAAGGTTTAAAGGAGTATAAAGGTAAGTTTTCTCCAATATGGGAGCCCAAATATTTAGCGTACAAAAAATCTTTATTATTCGTCTTAATTTTACAAATTATTAAAATTGTTCATCAAACTCCGACTGTGCAAGCAACGATGAAACGATGGAAAGAAGTTTTTAAAGAAAAAGTGAGTTAATAAAGTGAAAATGGGTGTGACTCTTTCTTTATTAACAAAAAATGGTTTTATTTTTTCTTTAATAGGGAAAATTACAAGTAACATACTATTTTTTGCTTAGGGATTACTTATGAGTATGTGTAGAAATGGATCGTTTCACCTACCATCTAAATAGATGGTTTTATATTATAAAGGAGGCATGCAGCCATGGCATTTGCGCGTCGTAATGAGGAAGAAATCATAACGAAGGAAACAAAAATATGGGAATGTACGTCAGAGGGATGCAAAGGTTGGGTGCGAGACAACTTTAAAAGTAGTAACATACCACATTGTCCTTTATGTAACAGTGAAATGAAAGAAAACGTGAAAGTTCTCCAAGTTGTCGAAAATCATAGTAAATCCACATGGTAAACATTCATAAATGAGCAGTGGTGATTTTGGCCCTGCTCTTATTTTTTTTCCTGTTCATCCTTTGAGTGTAAAAGAGTGACATTTTTCACAGCGTGATTTACCTCTTGTCGATACAATAAGTGTAGGAAAGAGGTGCAAATTGGCATGAAGGCTATAGAACTATTAACGAATTTTAGTTATCATCTTCTATGGAACTTCGGTGTACTATTTATCGTTTTATTAGCAGCGATTTTATATTTGTTTTTGTTACCGACAAGTGTTGACCATAAAAAGAAGAAAACTGCTATGTTTTTAACAGGACTCCTTTTCTTTTTTCTTGCACTTGGCAGTCCGTTAAATATAATGGGGCGTTTACTTTTTAGAGCCCATATGATCCAGATGATTATTCTTTTATTTGTTTCTGCACCACTAATCGTTTATGGATTTAAGTGGGATCTTTTTGAGCGACTAATGAAACGGTTTCGTTTCAAACGTTTCGTACATCTTTTGTTAAACCCTTTATGGGCGATAGCGGTTTTTCACTTGTTATTCGTACTATATCATGTTCCAGCCGTATTTAATTTTGTCCGTGTTCATTACGTATGGAATTATGTGTCCGTTTTTATATTATTCAGTGTCGGTCTTATTTTATGGATTCCGATCTTTCATTCTATGAGGTCGTTTCAAGCTATGGAACATAGCAAAGTAAACGCCTATTTTTTAGTTAACGGAACCCTTTTGCTACCGTGTGCGATTTTATTTATTCTATCACCTTCTAGTATTTACTCAATATACTCAGACCCGGATCTATTAATTAGCGCCGTAGCCCTTTGTTTACCACAAGGTGTTACAATTGATATGTTGTCAAATGATCTCATTACGACATTGCTTCCATTCTCTCCTGTTCAAGAACAGCGTATGGCTTCTGTCATATTGTTAGGAAGTGTCGTGGTTATTTTTTCATATATGAAATGGATATTGGCAAGGAAAAAGGGGATCTCTGTTAAAATGAATGTCGGAAAAAGTGTTCATCCAGAGTAACTACGTGCAGACATTTATGGAATGCGAGGTGTATCAAACACCTCTTTTTTTTGAGTAAAAATAGCAGAAGTGATAAATAATTATGAGAAAGTGATGGATAAATGTAATAAACTGATGAAAAAAATTAAATAAGTGATTAATAAAACTGAGAAAGTGATCAAAAAAATGGGTAGATGTGAAAAATTTTAATGGAACGTTGTTAGTACAACTCCAACAGCAAAAAACCGAAACGAGTTGCGTGTTCGATTTCGTCTGTGAGCCACTTTTGTGGTAGGAATACTGCCAAGATATTGAATAAGCTGACTTAAAACGATTGCATGACCAAATTCATCTCTTGATTGTTCTTCTAATTCTTCTGCGACTTCAAAATAGGCAGCACCTTTAAGCATACTTGAATGTTGGGCATATTGAATTTCAGTTGCATATTCCCATGCCAAGTCTAGATTAAGACCATGAACAATTTGTTCTAATGCCATTGTTCATCCTTTCAAAAACAATTCATGTGCTAAGATGACACATATGTCTTTATTAACAGGCAAGAAGAGGATGTTATTATTACCCATATGTTTTATGATAATAAAGTTGTTTAAATCATAATATAGTTGTTTAAAAAACGGCAGTCATGATATTCAACAAACGGACGCCATATTGTGGAATAAAGCCCTTAGCTATAAGTATGAGGTGTGAATTATATTATATTAACTAATTGTTGAAATAATTGGAATTCATTAACGGAATACTCTTGCATTGCAAGGTATCATTCTTTAAACTAAGTATATACCTTGTAAAACAAGATAATGAGAATGGTGGAAAAAGGATGTCACAAACTCAAATGATGAAAGGGATATTGGATGGTTGTCTCTTGGCAATTATAAATGGGAAGGAATGTTATGGTTATGAGATGGCAGAGCGTTTAAGTGAGTATGGTTTCGATAATGTTAGTGAGGGAACAATCTATCCATTATTAATGAGGATGCAGCGAGAAGGATTGGTTACTTCTGTACGAAGAGAATCAATAGCTGGCCCAAAGAGAAAATACTATTCGTTAACTGTAGAGGGAAAGCAAGCATTAGATAGTTTTTTGATTAGATGGAGACAACTTGAGAAAAGTGTTAATTCCATTATTATGAAAGAAAGTAAAGGTTGAGGTGGGAAACGTGAGCCAATATCAATTGTCAGATAAGAGTAAGAAATTTATTGATGATTTAACCCTATATTTGTTTTCTAGTGGGAAAAACAATCAGGAGATTAAAGAAATTACCGAAGAACTTATTGATCATCTTTATGAAGCTGAATTAAATGGTAAATCAATTGATCAAATTGTGGGTGCCTCTCCAAAAGAATATATAATGGCTATTTCTAGTGAAATGAAAACTGACTATAGGGCATGGGCAAAATATGTTCCTCTAATTGTTATTGGCTCAATGTCATATTCTGTTTTTGGTGACCTTCTAAAAGGTACTCTAAACTATAGTTTATTAAAAATAATCGGATCAATTGTATATAGTATCTTCTTCCTTGGAGGCGTATTTGTTGCTTTTAGGTATATAGCTAGAAATCAGGTATCTAGAAAAAAGGAGTTTCTTATTTTATTATTTCCAATCACCACTAGTATGCTCTTTTTTGGAGGGGTGATCATAGCAGATACTATGTATCATACCCCCGTCATTGATTTTGGAATGTTAGGTAGTTTTCTAATTGGAATTCTGTTTCTTAGTTTTGTCATTATCTTTTCGTTTTGGGCGAAGACAGCAGTTTTGCCTATAAGTTTGTTGGCACTTCACCTACCAACATTTTTTCTGTCGTTTACTTTTCTTAATGAAGAAACACAATTAATTATTGGTATGTTAATAGCGTATATAATAATTGGACTATATTTATTTTACGTCGTTAAAAAAGAAAAAAAGAGAGAAATAAATCAATAAAAAAGAAGTTATGTCGCTTTTCTTTAAAGTATTCCGAAAAAGGGCGCGATTGTTGAAGAAAACTTAGATTTTTAAACGACTTTATTATTACATCTACGAAGTGTTATTCAGCAATTAGACTAAAAATTAAACACCTTTATTGTCAGGTAACACCATAATTGTTTTAAAGTAATACATTTGTAGGGAATAGACCCATGTGGTGATCCTCTAAAAACACGAAAACAAAACCAATTTTCTCAAAACATTGATGCTTTTACTCAAAATACTCAGATCCAGATCTATTAATTTGCGCCGTAGCCCTTTGTTTACCTCAAGGTGTTACAATCGATATGTTATCAAATGATTTACTAACGACATTGCTTCCATTCTAACCTGTTCAAGAACAGCCCCATAGCTATCATTTTATTTTAGTCATTTTTTTATATGTGAAATGGGGATTAACAAAGAAAAAGGGGAATTAGGTAGAATAGAGAATGAAAGCAAAGCGAACGTACAAAAAGCGTACATTATTAAATGACAACTTGGAAATATAGGAGAAATTAGTTAAGTTATGAGAGGTGTTGAGACCTCTCTTTTTTATCCCACTCTTAACGGGCAGTAAGACCCCCACCTCAAGATTCTGTCGTAAAGCAAAGAAGATAGGTGGACTGCCCGTAAAGGTCCGAACATAAAGAACACAGACTAAGAGCGCCACGTCCTGTGGCAACGTCTGTGTAACCCACATCCTGTGGGTCACAAGGGACTTTAGGTCATCCCGTAGGGACTAACATTCAGTGGGGGATGAAAAAAACCCCCACTGAATGAAGTTTCACTTTATTATACCAAAAAGATAGAATTATATTTTTTACGTGTAAAAATATAGTATTTTTTGTAGAATGGAAACATATGGAGGAATTAGTGAAGTTGTTAAGGAGTGGGGAAACTTGTTTAAAAACAAAAAGATATGGATACCGGTACTCATATTGCTTGGAATAATGATTATTGGCTGGGGCGTTTATGCTTCATTAAGTGAATCTAATCAAGAAGTAGATTCGATGAGTGAAGACATGGAAGGTAACGAAAATAAAAGTGATGAAGAAGAACTCAATGAAAAGGTTGTAAATGATCCTGTTAGAAAAGACATCATCGTATTTGCATCAAACGATTACGATAATGGGCATCAGTTCATTTCTGAGTTTCATGATTTTTATAACGATACACTTGGCTGGGGAAGAATTGCTTCAGCGAATTACGACGTACAAAAAAGTAAAGCAGATGAAATATTGGCTATTCTTGAAGGGGTAGAAGTACATAACGAAAACTTAAAAACAGACTTTGAACAAATTGTTTTTTATGCTGAGAAAGTGACACAATCAGATGATAAAGAATCAATGAAAAAGCTTCATCGCCTCTTTCATGACCTTGACATTTACTTCAACGGGTATTCTTATAACCAAACATTTGGCATTACGAATTTCAAAGGGGAGTAAGATGAGGTTTAACGCCGATTACGTATCAAATCATACATAATAAAGTTTAGTAAAAAAAGCGACTTCTAATAAAATAGTCGCTTTCTTGCGTGCGATGGGCAGTCGTACTTAGTGTAAGCCAATTACACTGAGTGAGTTGTTAAAGGTTGGAGTACGTTACCTAAGGTAAAAACGGCTCCCGAATCCTGGAAGGCTCATTCTCTCGAAGGTGAGAGT
>NZ_JAKZKS010000037.1 GCF_022808615.1 Bacillus sp. FJAT-47783 | reverse complement strand
GTGTCGAAGAAAGCAGAAAATCAACCAAAGTAAGCTAAAATTGGGGTGAACTCGATTATGATTGTCGAACAAGAAAGGAAAATCTAGAAAAACGTCGAGAGAGAGGTGAATAGATGGATTTTAAAAACGTCACCTTAGAAAATTGGACATTCATAATTCTGAGGTGCCGAATATGGGATTGATCTAAAAACGGCTTTCTTTTATCTTTTGTAAAATAATTGTAAATCGTATAGAATTGAAAAATAGAAGGTAGTATAATATAAGTCGTATTACGACAATTTTTATAAAAAATGTAAGATCATGTAGATATAAAAAGGTAAACCTTTTATAATAGACGATATGTGAAAATTTTAGTACGTGGAGGTCAACATGGAAGAAACGATTAGTCTGAAAGAACTATTTCAAACACTACGAAAACGGCTCGCACTTATTGTCATGATTACGGCGCTTGCCACGATGACGAGTGGGATTGTAAGTTATTTCTTTATCACGCCAATCTATCAATCATCGACACAAATTTTGGTCAATCAAGCAAAAGACGAGCAAGGAAACTTTCAATATAATGAAATTCAAACAAACTTGCAGTTAATTAATACGTACAATGTCATCATTAAAAGTCCAGCGATTTTAGATAAAGTCATTGATGAGTTGAAATTAGAAGAAAGTGTTGGACAGTTAAATGAGAAGATTACGGTGAACAGCGAGAAGGATTCACAAGTTGTGAACATTTCTGTTCAAGATGCAAATCCTGATCGAGCTGCTGAAATCGCCAATACGATTGCATCTGTGTTCCAAAAAGAGATTCAAACACTTATGCATGTCGATAATGTTAACATTTTATCGAAAGCAGAAGTAAAGGAAAATCTATCACCTATTAAACCGAAACCTGCCTTAAACATGGCGATTGCTTTTGTAGTAGGGTTAATGGCTAGTGTGGGAATTGCATTCTTACTAGAGTACTTAGATAACACGATTAAAACAGAACAAGATATTGAAAGATTGCTAGAATTACCGGTTTTAGGAGCTATTTCTGAAATGAGTGATGAAGCGACTTCAAGTAACGAAACACCGACACAAACGTCAGCAGTAAGGGGAGAGTCATATGGCGCGTAAAAAGTTTTCATCAAAAAGTCAATCGTTTAAACGAAATGAACGTTCAATCATTACAGCCCATCAGCCAAAATCTCCTGTATCCGAACAATATCGAACGATTCGTACGAATATTCAGTTTTCATCTGTCGATCAAGATATTCGCTCGATTTTAGTAACATCAGCTGGACCTGGAGAAGGAAAGTCGACAACGACAGCGAACTTGGCGGTTGTATTTGCTCAGCAAGGAAAACGAGTGTTATTAATCGATGCCGATTTACGGAAACCAACCGTTCACTACACATTCCGCGTTGAAAATATTTACGGATTAACAAATGTGTTAACGAAGCAAGCTTCTTTACAGGAGGCTATACAACGTTGTGAAGTGGACAATTTAGACATCTTAACAAGCGGTCCAATTCCGCCAAACCCGGCTGAATTGCTATCATCAAAACAAATGCATGAATTATTAGAGGAATTGTATGCTATTTATGATCTGGTCATTTTCGATACACCGCCTATACTAGCGGTAGCAGATGCGCAAATATTAACGAATCATGTCGATGGTTCGATTTTAGTTGCGTGGAGCGGAAAGACCGAGCAAGAACCAGCTCAAAAGGCAAAAGAAGCGTTGTCAGCAGGGAAAGGAAAGTTGCTTGGCGTTGTCCTAAACGGTAAAAAGCATAAAGATACGCAGTATTACTATTATTACGGTAAGAAATAAGACACGATTCGACAAAATCCCCCTCTTTTCATTAGGGAATATGACTGCTAAAATAGTGAAGTCAATGAGGGGATTGAGTCAAATTTCCTATGAACGGAGGGCGAACAGTGATCGATTTACATTGTCACATATTGCCGGATGTCGATGATGGGGCAAAGCATGTAACAGAGAGCTTAGAAATGGCGAGAAAAGCGGTAGAAGAAGGAATTACAGCCATTGTCGCAACGCCCCATCATAAACATGAGAAATATGAAAACGAAAGCAACTTTGTCATACATAAAGTGAACGCATTGCAAGAGGCCATCGACAACGAAGGAATTCCCTTACAGATTGTACCTGGTCAAGAAGTAAGGATATATGGGGAATTACTAGAAGATTACGACTGCCATAGAGTGATCGGATTGAATAATAGCCGATATGTCCTCATCGAATTTCCATCCAATCATGTGCCGAGATATTCGGAACAGCTTTTATATGAAATGCAAACAAAAGGAATCACACCGGTTATCGCTCACCCAGAACGAAACAGCGAAATTATGCAACATCCAGACATTTTGTACAAGTTTGTGAAAAAAGGCGCAATCACACAAGTAACGGCAGGCAGTTTAACAGGACGTTTCGGGAAGAAGATTCAAAAGTTTTCCCTTGATTTAATCGAAGCAAGGCTTGCTCATATCGTTGCATCTGATGCTCATAATGTAAAAACGAGAGGGTTTTACGTCAAAGATGCTGTTAACGTCATCCAACAAGAGTTTGGAACAGAAGCCGTCTATTACTTTCAAGAAAATGCAGAGTATGTTTTTCGAAACGAATCGATTTATATCGAACAACCAGAACGAATCAAACGGAAAAAGTTTTTAGGGATCTTTTAAAGGTAAACATGTCATTCAACTAGTTTTTAAGTTTGACATTGGTGCCATTACATTTTTCCGCTTTTTTGACGAAAGCGTCATTTAGAAATCGATGGTTAACTCTTCTCTATATTATTTCGGATGAAAATAAATTGTTTTGAGGATACTTTTAAATTTTTTTGAAAAAGGTGATGCCTCCTTACCTTTATCAACGGAGGCACTCGGCTGTGCCGTGGGTATTTACATGCACAATACCTTAGACGCGTGTCGTCGGTGGTACGGCGTGAGGGTGGGTTTGATGCCCATATTTTAACTATAAATATATCATTATATAACAATAGAAAATCTAGATATGGAGATTGGGGCAGTCGGTGTATCTAGGTTTTTTATATTTATTGAAATGGATTCAAACATCTTATTTTATTGAGAAAGGAGTCTGTTCATTTGACGTATCAAAAACGGTTAACTCTTTTAGTTTTTTTGGACTCATTGATTGTATTAACGTCCATTTATTTTAGTCAATTTCTTTTACAACCAAACTTTTCTATTTTTACACTTCCAACAGTGTTATTAACATCCGTTACATTATTAATAAGTCATCATGTATTTGCCGGAATATACCGACTGTATAATAAGGCGTGGGAATATGCAAGTATCGGTGAATTAATGGTGATTACGAAAGTTGTCACATTTTCTATAATGGCAGCCGCTGTTGTGCAGTTTATTTATGGACAAGATATTTATTTCCGTTCATTACTTATTACTTGGTTGCTACATATAATTTTTATCGGAGGATCTAGGTTTTCTTGGCGCTTGTACAGGGATACCTTCATGCAAGTGGCAAAAAACAAAAAAAGAACGCTTATCATTGGAGCAGGTGCTGCTGGAACGATGGTTGCAAGGCAATTGTTACATAGTGATGAAGCAAATTTACAACCAATTGCATTTATTGATGATGATGTGAAAAAACATCGTTTACATGTGTTAGGAATACCCGTTGTCGGAGGATCTGGTTCCATTGAAGAAACGGTCAAAAAAATGAATATTGAACATATCATTATTGCGATCCCTTCATTAAGTAGAAAAGAACTAAATCATATCTTTAAAGAGTGCAGCAAAACAAAAGCAAAAACACAAATTATGCCGAAAATTGAAGACCTTATTCTTGGTAATTTATCTATCAATCAATTCCGTGATGTGCAAGTTGAAGATTTATTAGGACGTGATCCAATCGAGCTTGACATGGACAGTATTTCTGACTCTCTTACAGAAAAAAAAGTGTTAGTTACGGGTGCAGGCGGTTCGATTGGATCGGAAATTTGCCGACAAGTATCAAAGTTTAAACCGAAACAGCTTATCCTGTTAGGTCATGGGGAAAATAGCATTTACACCATTGAAATGGAGCTCCGAGAAACATATGGTGATGAAATTGAGCTTATTACTGAAATCGCCGACGTACAAGACCGGGCGAAAATGTTTGCGATTATGGAAAAACATACACCAGATGTTGTGTATCACGCTGCTGCTCATAAGCATGTCCCATTAATGGAACGGAACCCAGAAGAAGCGGTGAAAAATAATGTCATCGGGACGAAAAATGTCGCGGAAGCTGCTAGTACATATGGTATCGGCACGTTTGTCATGGTTTCAACCGATAAAGCGGTAAATCCAACGAGCGTGATGGGGGCTACAAAACGAATGGCAGAAATGATTGTTCAGCATATGGACACTGTCAGCAAAACACGCTTTGTTGCCGTACGATTTGGAAATGTATTAGGAAGCCGCGGTAGTGTGATTCCGTTATTTAAAAAGCAAATTCAAAAAGGTGGGCCAGTTACCGTTACGCACCCGGATATGGTTCGGTATTTTATGACCATTCCTGAAGCAAGCCGACTTGTGATTCAGGCGGGAGCTCTTGCTAAGGGCGGAGAGATTTTTGTCTTAGATATGGGTGAGCCCGTAAAGATTGTCGATCTGGCGAAAAACTTGATTAAACTATCCGGCTACTCTACTGATGAGATTGGAATTGAATTTACTGGAATGAGACCTGGGGAAAAGCTGTTTGAAGAATTACTCGGCAAAGATGAAGTACATGATGAGCAGATTTATCCGAAGATTTACGTTGGGAAATCGGTGAATCGTGATATTGGACAAGTGATGGATTGTATTGAGGAGTATGAAGAGTTAGGTAAGGAAGGTTTGAGGGAAAGAGTATTGGATATAGCGCATGGAAGAGTGAAGGGGCGGTTAGCTGTTAGCCGTTAGCGGTTAGCTGTTAGCGATTAGCGGTTAGTGGTTGGCTATTAGCAGCTATTAGGCAGTAACAGCTAGCAGCTAGAGGCTAGAAGCTAAAAGCTAGAGGCTAGAAGCTAAAAGCTAAAAAGCTAACATCTAGCAATCTGGAGGTGTGGTTTTGCATAATGACATTAGGAAACTTATTGTCTGGCAAAGGTCACATGAGTTGGTGTTGAAAATTTATGAGATTACTAAAGCATTTCCAAAAGATGAACAGTTTGGCTTGACATCGCAAATACGAAGAGCGGCTGTGTCTGTACCGAGTAATATTGTTGAAGGTAAGGGCCGCGGATCTGACAAAGAATATAAAAGGTTTTTGCTAATAGCACGAGGATCACTTGAAGAAGTGAAATATCAACTGTTATTAGCAAGGGATTTAAAGTATATAGATGAAAGAGAGTATCATAGTATTTTAAAGGTTACAGATGAAGTCGGGAAAATGATAAATGGCATGTTAAAAGCGATTAGCGGTTAGCCGTTAGCGGTTAGCTGTTAGCGGTTAGCCATTAGCGGTTAGCTATTAGGCAGTAACAGCTAGCAGCTAAAAGCTAGCAGCTAAAAGCTAAAGGCTAAAAGCTAAAGGCTAAAGGCTAAAAGCTAAAGGCTAAAAGCTAAAAGCTAAAGGCTAAAAGCTAAAAGCTAACATCTAGCAGCTAAAAAGGAGGTTTTACCTTGAAAAGAGTAAGAAAAGCGATTATTCCAGCAGCGGGTTTAGGAACACGTTTTTTACCAGCGACAAAAGCGCAGCCGAAAGAAATGTTACCAATTGTAGATAAGCCTACGATTCAATATATTATCGAAGAAGCGGTAGCATCTGGTATTGAAGATATTATTATCGTTACGGGCAGAGGTAAGCGTGCGATTGAGGATCATTTTGATAAGTCTTATGAATTGGAAGAGACGTTAGCGAAAAAAGGGAAAATCGAACAGCTAAAGGAAATGCATAGTATTACAAACCTAGCGAATATCCATTACATTCGCCAAAAAGAGCCGTTAGGATTAGGACATGCGATTGCATGTGCAAGTCGTTTTATTGGCGATGAGCCATTTGCGGTATTACTAGGAGATGATATCGTTCATTCTCCAGAAAACCCTTGTTTAAAGCAGCTAATTGATGTGTATGACCGGTACAATTCATCAGTTATCGGCGTCCAACAAGTACCAGATCAAGATGTGTCTAAATATGGTGTTATTTCCATTCAAAATGGCCAAATGGATGATGGTGTTTTTCATGTTGATAACTTAGTCGAAAAGCCAAAATTAGAAGAAGCTCCTTCCAACTATGCGATTATGGGCCGTTATATTTTACGACCTGAGATTTTTGAAATTTTAGAGACACAAGCACCGGGTGCTGGTGGTGAGATTCAGCTTACAGATGCGATTAAGCAGTTAAATGAAAAGCAAATGGTCGTGGCTTATGAGTTTGAAGGTGAAAGACATGATGTTGGAGATAAGTTTGGGTTTATTAAGGCTACGGTGGAGTTTGCTTTGGAGCGTGAAGATTTAAGAGAGAATGTTTTGGGGTATTTGGAGAGTGTTTTGGATCGGGAGAAAGTAAAGTAGTGATGTTATATTGTGTGATAAGTTGGATAGGGCTATATGGAGTGACAACTATATTATCTGACTTATCACTCAGATTAAACCTTTTTATGATGTATGGAAACTTAGATTTTCTAAGTGGGTTAGTAGTTAGTTGGAAAGAAAAACTAAAATTCGAATTAAGTACTAATCTACTTAAGGAAGAATGAACCTAAGGAAGGAAGACTTGAAGATGGAGACAACAAAAGTGAACGAAAGAATATTTCTCTCATCACCACATATGAGTGATGAGGGGTATGAAATGCAATATGTAAAGGAAGCTTTTGATACAAACTGGATTGCTCCTCTTGGGGAAAATGTAAATGAATTTGAAAAAGAACTTGCTGCTAAAGTTGGTTCTAAGGCTGCTGCTGCCTTATCGTCTGGTACTGCGGCTATTCATTTAGCATTAAGAGCAGCTGGTGTTGGTGAGGGAGACATTGTGTTTTGTCCAACGCTGACATTCTCTGCGACAGCCAATCCGATTATTTATCAAAATGCGATTCCTGTTTTTATAGATAGTAATTATGAAACGTGGAATATGTGTCCTAAAGCATTAGAAGAAGCTTTTGAAAAGTATCCAGAAGTAAAGGCAGTTATTGTTGTTCACCTTTATGGTCTTTCTGCAGATATGGATAAAATTATGGAGATTTGTAAGAGGCATAACGTAGTGGTAATAGAAGATGCTGCTGAATCACTAGGTGGTTACTACAAGGGACAGCACACAGGAACGTTTGGTGATTATGGAATCTTCTCTTTTAATGGAAATAAAATTATTACTACTTCAGGTGGTGGAATGCTGGTTTCCAATAATGAAGAGAAGGTGGCCAAAGTGAGGTTTTGGGCGACACAATCAAGAGATCAAGCAAGACATTATCAGCATAGTGAGCTAGGCTTTAATTACCGTATGAGCAATGTTGTTGCTGGTATTGGTAGAGGGCAGCTTAAGGTGTTAGAACAGAGAGTAGAAAAGAAAAAATATATTTTTGAATATTATAAGAGAGAACTTGGCGATTTGTGCGGTGTCAATTTTATGCCTGTCAATGAGTGGGATGAGCCAAACTATTGGTTAAGCTCAATGACATTAAGTGGTAAGGTTAGGCCGATAGATATTATGGAAGCTCTTGAGAAAGAGAATATCGAGTCAAGACCTGTTTGGAAACCAATGCATATACAACCGTTCTTTGAGAAGTATGATTTTGTTGGTGAAGGTGTTTCAGAGAAGTTGTTTGAAAATGGTATTTGTTTGCCATCTGATACGAAGATGACGGATGGAGATTTAGAGAGAGTTTGTAAGATTATTAAGAGGTTGTGGTTAAGGTAATGAAAAATTCTAAAGGTGGTTTCTATAGAAGGTTTTTTAAAAGACCGATGGATTTCATACTATCATTGATTGCAATTATCGTACTTAGTCCTTTATTATTAATAGTTGCCGTTCTTGTAAGAGTGAAACTAGGAAGCCCGGTGTTATTTATACAAGAAAGACCTGGGATGAATGAGAAGATCTTTAGGATGTATAAGTTTAGGACGATGACGGATGAAAGAGATGAGAATGGGGAGTTGCTTCCTGATAGTGTTAGGTTGACGAAGTTTGGAAGGTTGTTACGTTCTACATCTCTTGATGAACTTCCAGAACTTTTTAATATTTTAAAAGGAGATATGTCCATTATAGGTCCAAGACCGTTATTGGTTCAGTATCTCCCTCTTTATAATGAGCATCAAAAGAGGCGTCATGAAGTAAGGCCGGGTCTATCTGGTTTAGCTCAAGTAAATGGTAGGAATGCTATTAGTTGGGAAGATAAGTTTAATCTAGATGTAAATTACGTTGATAATGTTAGTTTTATGAATGATTGGAAAATCATTTTTTCTACTATTAAAAAGGTTTTTGTAAGGGAAGGAATCAACTCAGAGACTGCGGCAACAATGGAACCTTTTAAGGGAAGTAAAAAGGAAAGAATAAAGCTATGAAAAACAAACTTCTTATAATAGGTGCTAGTGGGCATGGGAAAGTTGTGGCTGACATAGCCATAAAAATGAATAAATGGCAGAGTGTTGCTTTTTTAGATGATAATCAAAGCATTAAAGCATCAATGGGCTTGGAGGTACTTGGCACCTCTGACGATGTTTTTACGCATATAGATGAATATGAGATATTTGTTGGCATCGGAAACAATGCTACGAGACAAAAGGTTCATGAAAATTTGGAAACATTTGGGGCTAGCATTCCCGTATTAGTTCATCCGAATGCAGTTATAGGGTCACAAGTAGATTTAGGAATTGGTACAGCTGTTATGGCGGGAGCAATTATTAACAGCTGTACCAAAATAGGTAAGGGGTGTATCGTTAATACAGGTTCTACAATTGACCATGATAATAATATTGAAGATTTTGTTCATATCTCACCTGGAGCCCATTTAGCAGGTACGGTCAAAGTTGGAAAAGGATCTTGGTTAGGTATCGGCAGTGTAGTTAGTAATAATATAAACATCACTAACGGATGCAAAGTAGGTGCTGGTTCTGTTGTGCTTAAGGACATATATGAACCTGGAGTTTATGTTGGAACACCAGCAAAAAAGTTAGACTACTAAAAGAATAAGGGAGAAATTAAATGGAATTATTATATAAAATTTTATTTTATATAAGTGGATTTATTATAGTATGGGCAATGGTTGGTTATCCAGTATCGTTGAAGTTTATTGGAAAATTACTAAAGAATCGAAGGCTTAATAAAGATTATAATCATCAACCTACAGTAACCGTAATGGTAGTTGCCCACAATGAAGAAAAAGTAATACTAGAAAAGTTAAATAACATTATAGAGTTAGATTATCCTCGAGACAAAATTGAATTCTTAATTGCATCAGATAATAGTACTGATAAAACAAATAAAATTGTAAAGCAATTCATAAAAGAACATCAAAATATGAATATACGACTTTATGAGGTTAAGGCACGAAAAGGAAAAACAAATGCTCAAAATGAAGCTCAAAAAACGGTAACAACAGAGTATTTAGTTATGACTGATGCTAATTCAATAATGGATAAAAACTCTGTCAAAGAACTTATGGCCGCTTTTACTTCAGAAGATATTGCTTATGTATCAGGAAGATTATCTATCGTAAATCAGGCATCTACTGATATAAGTAATGCAGAAGCAAGCTATTGGGACAATGATTTAGTTATACGTGAAATTGAAGGTAGAATACAAACCATAACTGCGGGTAATGGAGCGTTGTATGCTTGTAGGACAAGGGATTACTATGACTTTGATCCAATTCAATGTCATGATAGTGCAATGCCACCTTTATATGCACTTCAAGGTAAAAGGGCAATTGCAAACCATGATGCTATTGCTTATGAGAAAGCCGGAGAAGTTATAGAAGATGAATTCGGGCGTAAGGTAAGGATGAACCGAATTATTCTTAAACATATATTACCGGATGTAAGAATACTGAACGTTTTTAAGTATAAGTGGTTTTCATATTTTTATTTCGGACATAGAACGTGTAGATATTTATTATGGATTTCACACCTTATAGTGTTTATAACTAATGCTCTACTAATACCGGAGTCAATATTCTATACATTGACTTTTGCAGGACAATTGCTGTTTTATCTTTTAGCACTGGTGAGAGTTATTACAAAATCAAATAATAAATACTTGACTCTAGTTTATTACTACTGTGTAACAATACTTGCACAGTGGGTTGGAGTCTATAATATATTGACTGGAAAAGCAAAACCTTTTTGGGAGAAAGCTGAAACAACAAGATGAGGCTATTTTTATTGGATAGAGTCCAATACTAACAAGTATGCAAATCTTAAATAGGTGGATAGTGTCTTTTCTTGTGAAATCAATTAAAAGAAAGACTTTATTCCTCCAAATACTAGGTGATTATGTGAATATAAAACAAGTTATAAAAAAAATGCTCCAGAGCTATATAGTTAGAAACGTATTAACTGTTCTAACATTTGACTTAATATCAAAGATGTTATCAATACTGATAACAGTTATATTAATTAGAAGCTTAACCAAAATGGATTATGCATATTTCACATTTCTTCAGGCTGTTGCAACTCTTTTTGTTGGTATAGTAGCTAGTGGTTTAGTGGCTTCTTATATTAGGTTTGATACTGAGCAAATTTCAAGAATTAGTTCGGACAATAACAAATTATATGTTCTAAACTTTAAGCTTATTACTTACGTATATATTTTTTTGATTGTTATAGCCCTTATATTTAAAGATTTATTAATGACTTCTATGTCCAATGATGAATCTTATTATTCTTTTATTTTGTTTGGAATTATACTGGCCTATACTATGTCAATCTGCAGATTAAATATTGGATATTATCAAACACGTGATAAGTTTAAGGAATCAGGTAAGTTACTTAATCTTAATAATGTCACTATAATGCTACTAATTACAATGTTAATACTTTTGGGAACTGTAAATATATATACAGTATCAATAGTTTATATAGTTGGATTTCTATCAATTGCAATAGTAGGTACTTTAAAAATATATAAGAAGAAACCACTTAATAAAGGAAAGCATTTTATTGACTTAAAAGAGTATTATCATTCTTCGTTTTGGCTAATTTTTTATTATGTAATGATAGGCATATTTTCTAAACTAGATGTATTTATGATTACTAACTTTTTAGGTCATGGGGATATCGCAAATTACGGGGTAGCGAATAAATATTACCTTTTAATGTTAACTCTTTTACCTTCGATCAAAGCAGTATTAATGGTTAGAACTTCTAAAATTGATATGATAGATAATTTAGAGTCACAAAAGAAATTTACTCTTCAGTGGATATTTAAAAGCGCCCCTTTCATATTAATTTTTTCAACAATAGTCTTTTTATTGTCCGATAAGGTTTTACCAATATTAAATGGAGAAATTTATAATGACTCTATTATTCCATTTAAAATATTTGTTGTAGGTATGGCTTTTAGTTATATATTTGCACCAAATGTTGATGTTTTACGTTCCATGAAAAAGTATAAAGCATTAGCAGTGCTAGGCCTTTTGGCTTGTGTTATGAATTTTGTTCTTAATCTATACTTCATACCTATATATGGGATAAATGGAGCCGCATTAACGACTATACTGTCTCAAATTTTTATAAATATTTCTTCAACTGTTCTAGTTGTAATAAACACAAGAGATGTGAAAGCTGCTTAACTAGGGGGGGAGTAACATTATATATCTTGGCTTTTGTTTTATTATCTTCATTACCATTACTTATTTAGGTTTACAAATCAAAAAGACAAGAAATTGGTTTAATATTAAAAACATCGTTTTTTTAGCATTGTTATTTTTATATATTATCCCTCTATTCTCTGAAAAATTCTATTGGACACGGGATACAGGATTTTTATTTATAATATTCCTTGGATTTGTAGGCTTTTTTATAAGTATTTTCATATTAGATAATATAAGTAAAAAAAAGTTCCGAAATGAAGCGACTGTGTCAAAATACCAATTTAATACTAACTATCTATTAATTTTATTTATTTTAGCAACTTTATATAATTTTGTTCAGATATTCTCTGTTGATATTTTTTCATTTAGTAAATTTATTAGTTTTTTAACACGAGATAGAGTTGGTGAATATTTAGATAATCCTATTATTCAAAGATCAATCTTATTGAAGCCAATAATTGACACAGTCTCATATATATTAATATTTTATTTTTGGAAGAATAAAAAATATAAAACTGGTACATTTTTATGGTTTATAGTTTTCTTAAATAAGTTACTCTTTTCTCACACTCGTTTTGTAATATTAATAGATTTATTATTACCAATATTTTTTTATAATTACCATGTTAAAAAGGTGAAACTAAAAACAATTACAATAGTTTTTATAGCTGTATTATTGTTTGTTTCAATAGGTAATTTTGCCAGAGGTGGTACACTGGGTTCTAATAATATAAAAGAAGCTGTTTCAGCTGAGGTAGTTTATGATCAAATATTGAGATCTTCATCAGGTAGTACAGAAAGTTTTTATAGATTGTATGTGAATAATCCTCAAAAGGATTATTTAAAGCAATACTTTTATTACTTACCAATAAGTTTCATTCCTCGTGCTATATGGCCAGACAAGCCTATAGTAAGTTATTTCTGGAGAGCTACCAAAGAAATAACAGGTATGTATCCACAAGGTAAAATGAACCCAGTATTAACTACAACATATTTTGGCGAGGCCTATCATCAGTTAGGCCATTTTGGGGTAGTTACATCTTTATTTATATATTTAATTGTACTGTTGATAGCGCTAAGAATCATAAGCAAATTTCAATATACAGATTTATTAATATTAAAGATAGTAATTCATATTCCCATGGACATTAGGGGAGGATTTAATTCCTTTTTGATTACTCAATTTAGTTATATCTACCCTTTGATATTTTTACTGTTAATTCTAGCTTATAACCTTAAAAAGGTACGTGATGAAAATATAGTAAATAAGCTATTTTAATTGGAGTATTAAACTATTTAATAGATTGGGAGGGAAGTTAATGTGCCAGGTATTATGTATTAGTGATAGCTATCCAATTCACCCACGTTTGCAAAAATTAGGTGAATTATTTAGTCCTAATAATCAAGTTCACTATATTTTATGGAATAGGTCTGGACAAGTCGGGAGCAAAAATAATACTTATATATATAATTCCAGTACAGGATATGGAAAAAAGTTAAAAAAGATTAAAGATCTCCCAAAATTCAACTTATTTATATTAAAAGTTATAAGAAATCTAAAACCTGACGTTATCATATGTAGGCATTGGCAAATTTACTTAATGGTTTCTATGCTTAATATAAAAAAGGTAAAAGTAATTTATGATGTATGTGATATGCCGAGTAATAGATTTGTAAGATTAGTTGAAAAGGTGTATCTAAAAAAAGCACATAAAGTTGTATTGGCTTCACGTTTCTTCAGTGAATTCTATGAACATGAAGACATCTTAATATTAGAAAACAGACCTGAGTTAAAAAACTGTAGCATAAAAAAAAGTGAGATTAAGGCACCAGATTCTACAAAACTACGAATAACTTTTCTAGGTAAAATTAGATATTTGAATATTATGAAGAATTTAATAGGGGCCTTAAAAAACTCTGAGAAGTATGAAATTAAATTTTATGGCGATGGTCCTGACTATAAAACCTTAAAGAGATATTGTGATGAACACTATGTGAATAATGTTAATTTCTATGGAAGATATAATTCAAATGATATTGCAAAAATCTACAATGATACGGACATAGTTTGGTGTGCATATCCTAATCATAACTTTAACGTTAAATATGCAATTTCAAATAAATTTTTTGAAACCCTAGCTTTCAAAAAACCAGGAGTTTTTTCAATCAATACAAGGATTTCTGAGTTGGTGAAAAATAAAGATATTGGATTTTTGGTTGATCCTTATAGTGAGGAGGATATTAAGTCGTTATTTAATAAAATATCTCTAAATCCAAAAATTTTAAATGATGTAATAAACAGGATTAACAAATGTGGTGAGCCGGTATTTTGGGACGATTATAAAGACCAAAAGGAGAAATACTTATGAGAACTTCAATTGTTCACATACATCAAAAGTTTTATCCCTATGAGGGAGGGAGTACTCAGAGATTATTAAATCAGCTCTCATATTTAGATAAAAGTAAGTATGATGTCTATGTGCTATGTGAAAAAATAGGTGAAGAGCCAACGGAGGAAAATTATCAGGGTATCAATATCATAAGATATAACCGTTTTTATGAAATACCCTTTATATTAAAAAGATTAACAAAGCAGATAGAAATAAATATACTTCACGCACATAATTTTAGACCTAGTTTCTATGCAAATTTATTTAATTTATTTTCAAGAAAAGTTTTCATCATAGAAATGCATTCTATATACACCGTAAAGAATAAGATAAGTGCCTGGATTGGAAATAAACTCTTATCAAAGGCAAATTCTATTATTGTACTTTCTAATAAATCCCGCGAAATACTGCTTAATAACTTGAATATATCAGGGGAAGTAAATGTCATATACAATGGCATTGATTTAAATGACTTCAGATTTGCAAATAAAGAGATAATGTCTATTGATAGGGATTTTGCTGAATTTGTTGAAGAAGCAGCTAAGAAGAAAGATATTCTAGTTGGATACATTGGAAGTATTAGACCTTTCCAAGGAATTGATAACCTTATTAAAATAATAAACTCTGTAACAAATGAAAAAATAAAGTTTATAGTAGTTGGTGGAAACAATCAAGAAAGTAATAACATAAAATCAAAAATAAAAAATAGAAATGTGTTTGTAAGAGAGTTTGTTAAAAAAGATAAAGTGAAGCACATTTATAAAAACATTGATATCTTGTTAATGCCGAGACCTAAAATTGCATCTACAGATTCTGCTTTACCTTTAAAGCCAATAGAATCAATAGCAGCTGGTAATCTAATATATGCTACTAATGTAGGTGGTATGGTTGAATTAAAGCAGCTTACTAATTCACCTAGAATAAAATTTCTTTCTGTAGAGGAAATGATAGAAGATCTTAATCGACTCCACATCGGAGATATTGATAAAAATACCATAAATGAAGGGGAATTGGGATTATTTGACATTAAATCCCAAGTGAAGATTTTAGATGATATATATTCATCATTATTAATGGAGAGATAAAATGAAACGTAAAATTTTCAGCATCAATGCTTACAGGTTATATAAGATTTCAAAAATGTTGAGAAACAAAAATTTGCACCCTTTATCTGAATTTATTGATAAGTTTAATTGTATTATCCACAATTCATTTATTTCGAGTGAAACGGATATAGGTGATAAATGCACGTTTGCTTACGGGGGGATAGCAGTAGTAATTCATAGACAAGCTAAGATTGGTAAGGGTTGTATGATTGGTCAATGTGTAACAATCGGCTCTAAAGGAAGTACTAAAAAAAATGATAGTAATAAACCCCCGGTAATCGGACAAGGGGTTTACATTGGAGCTGGAGCAAAAATTATAGGAGATATTACAATTGGGGATTATTGTTTAATTGCCCCTAATGCGGTTGTAACTAAAGACGTAGAACCATATTCAGTTGTTGGAGGTGTTCCAGCAAAAGTCATTGATAAAATTACTAATGAAAATCATCAACAAAAATATAAGGATTATTATGGCTTAGAGGCAGCATATGAGAATTAAAAAAATCATAAAAACTATACAAAAAATTGGACTTAAGAGAGCACTAGCAATAATCAATGAGAAGTACTTATTGACGCCTTATCTTTTTATAAAATATAAAACATTCTATATAAGTGATGATATTAAATATCATATGCCAAACTTCCAAGGAATTAAGCATGATTATATGATTAACCAAGACATTTACAGTCAAAGTAATCAAATAAATGATATTTTAAATAACAAATATAAACTTTTAGGGGTTGAATTTGAGAATCCTAATTTGGATTGGAATATAGATTTTAAGACTAAGTTCGTTTGGGAGAATTCATTCTACAAATATATAAAATTAAAATCATATGAGATGAATAAAGACGCTAAGTTTCCTCTCGAGTACTCTCGTTTAAATCATTTATTAATATTATGTTTGTATTATAAAAAGAACAATAATACGAATATATATAATAAAATCATTTCTCAACTTGAAAATTGGAGAGACCATAATCCTATGGGGTTTGGTATTTCATGGGCTTGTAATATGGATGTAGCTCTAAGAGCTGTTAACCTTGTAATTATAAGCAAAGAGCTTTTGAATGATAAGAGTACTTCAAAAGAAAGAGAGTTTTTTAATACAGTAATATATTCTCATGGAATTTTTATTAAAGATAATCTAGAAAATAAAAATCTAAACAAAAACAATCATTACCTATCCAATTTACTAGGCTTGTTATTTGTTGGTTTATATTTTAGTAATATAAATTTCGGGAAAAGCCTACTTGATTTTGCAATCCACGAATTAGAATCTGAGATTAAACAACAAACAAATCTGGATGGGACTAACTATGAAGGCAGTACTTATTACCATAAATTTACGTTTGAGATTTTGTTTTATGCAATGGTCATAATAGAAAATAACGGGTTAACTGTTTCTGAAACTTATAAAAGTATTTTAGAGAATATGTATCACTTTCTAAAGACAATTGTAAAGCCTAATAATGAAATACCATTAATTGGTGACTGTGATAATGGTTATGTATTAAATTTAAATAACTATTTTTGTGAAAATGCCCGAAAGTCTATTTCAATTATTAACATTTACGAAAAACATATACAAGAAAGAAATGCTATAAAACACGATAGAAAAGATTGTAAAAAAAATATGTCCTCTTTTGTAGATGGGGGTGTATATATCATGAAAAACAACAAAGCGTACTTATTAATAAAGTGTGGTAGAGTAGGAACAAACGGTTTTGGTGGACATAGTCATAATGACCAGTTAAGTTTTGAGCTTAATGTTAGTGGAAAAGACTTCTTTGTAGACCCAGGTACCGCTTATTACTATGGTAATCACCAACTAAGAAATGAAAATAGGCAAACTAAATCGCATAACACTTTATACTACGAGGATTATGAACAAAATGATTTTCAAGAACATGAGATATTTTTGTTAAAGGAACAAACTTATAGTAAATGTATAAAGTTTGATGAATTTATATTTATAGGAGAACACTATGGATATTTAAAAAAGAACGGGAATACCCATAATCGAAAACTAGAATTACAAAAAGATAAAGTGCTAGTAACTGACAAATTAACAAATTTAAAAGATTCACCAAAGCTTTCTTATATCTTACATCCTAATGTTGAACTTTTTAAAGTTGACGAAGGATTATTGTTAAGAAATGATGGGGTGGAAATCTTATTGGAAACTCAAAATTATAGTTTAGAAGAGTGTATATATTGTTATGAGTATGGGTCTTATAAAGTAACTACAAGAATCTCTTTGGAAATCAAGAGGATTGAAACTAGTACTACAATTAAATTCAATAATTAATGAAGAATATTAAGATCAATTTCGATGAAAGTCTAATGTTTGACTTTTAATTAAAAAAGTTAAAAAAGGAGTTTATATTACTATGATTAATGTAGTTGGATTAGGTTATATAGGATTACCTACAGCGTTAATGTTAGCAAAAAGTGGTCTTAAAGTTGTTGGGACAGATTATAACGTTAATTTAGTTAATTCTCTAAATGATAGAAAGCTTACTTTCGAGGAACAAGGATTAGAGGAACTTTTTCATGAAGCACTTTCTAATGAGATAGAATTTACGAATGAATATCAAAATACTCACACATATATACTGGCTGTTCCAACCCCCTATATTAAAGAAAGTAAAAAACTTGACCCCAAATATGTTATTTCAGCAGTAAACAGTGTTCTTGATGTTTGCGAAAAGGGTGCAATAGTAATTATTGAGTCAACAATATCTCCAGGAACAATCGATAAGTATATTCGACCTGAAATAGAAAAAAGAGGTTACGTAATTGGTCATGATATAAATTTAGTACACGCTCCTGAGAGAATTATTCCTGGGAACATGATATATGAACTCGAATACAATTCAAGAACAATTGGTGCAGATAATCAAGAGATTGGTGAAAAAGTTAAGAGGTTATATGCAAACTTCTGTAAAGCAGAAATTGTTGTGACAGATATAAGGTCTGCTGAAATGTCTAAGGTTGTCGAAAATACATTTAGAGATATAAACATCGCATTTGCGAATGAATTAGCTAAAATCTGTCGCACTGATAATATGGATGTCTATGAGATTATTAGAATTGCTAATATGCATCCTCGAGTTAATATATTGCAACCTGGACCAGGGGTTGGTGGACATTGTATTTCAGTTGATCCATGGTTCTTAGTGGGAGATTACCCTGACTTGACAAACCTTATTTTAACTGCTAGAAAAATAAATGATTCTATGCCAAGACATGTACTAGGAAGAATAAGGGATATCATGAGAGAACATGATATTAAGGATATATCAAAAGTAGGTCTCTATGGACTAGCATATAAAGAAAATGTTGATGATACAAGAGAGAGCCCTACACTACAATTATTAGATAGAATGGACGAACACTTAGCTTTTGGAGTTAAAGTCTTTGATCCACTCGTGAAAGATAGAATAGTAGATCACCAATTTATGAATTTCGAGGATTTCCTAAACGAGATAGAAATTCTTGTAATTATGGTTGGACATGATCATATAAAAAGTAATATGGATTTAATAAAGGACAAGCTTATTCTTGATGCCAAAAATATATGTACATTCGATAAATCATATAAATTATAAATTAAGCTGGTGATATACATGAAGAAAAAAGTAATGGTGGTATTTGGCACGAGGCCAGAAGCTATTAAAATGAGCGGTGTCCTTTTGTTAAAGAGTTAAAAACAAGAGATAAATTAGAAACGGTTGTTTGTGTTACAGGACAACATAGAGAAATGTTGACTCAAGTCTTAGGTGCTTTTGATGTTACACCGGATTATGACCTATCAATTATGAAAGAAAAACAGACTCTATTTGACGTGACAATAAATATTTTAGAAAAAATGAAAGCAATACTTGAAGAGGTTAAACCAGATGTGGTGTTAGTTCATGGTGATACTTCTACAACTTTTGTTACTTCTTTAGCATGCTTTTATTTACAAATACCTGTTGGACATGTGGAAGCAGGTTTAACTTACAGATGCGTGGTCTAACTCCACCGTCTTTAGACGGTATACGCTTTTAGCCTTATATGGATGTGTCCATACTAAATGAAGAGGTGAGAGTATGGACGGATATAAGAAAAATAGTCATGCTGTTTTTGATATAAAATACCATGTTATCTGGGTAACAAAATATCGATATAAAGGTAAGCGTAAAATAGTCCCCACCTTCATGCAGATGGGGACTTGAAGTATTATTTAAATAACTTTTTAAAAGAAATACAAGACACTGGTAAAGATGTTGACCATGGAAGTAGTCGGTCTAAGGTATCCATATCTGTCAAATCTATATTGGGAAGCTGCTCAAATAGATAGCGAAGGTAGTAATAAGGATTTAATCCATTTGCGATCGCTGTCTCCACAATACTGTAAATGATGGCACTGGCTCTTGCGCCT
>NZ_JAKZKS010000036.1 GCF_022808615.1 Bacillus sp. FJAT-47783 | reverse complement strand
AGCGAAAACTCCTATCGTGATTTGTCTCGTCAACGATTACGATACCAGAGTTTTCGCTTTTTTCATATCCATATATGGAAAAATATTCGTTTTTTACATAAGCAACCCCAAGTTATGGTGATGAGCCAAATAATTCGTTTTATGGTACTATTTTCTTGTCGAAGGAGGTATTTTTATGAAGAAACTTATTAAATTAACATTAACTCTAGCAATAACTTTACTTTTAGGAAGTCCTCTATCTGCTTATGCAAGTACTAATGAAATGGCAGAAATGGAAAAAGAGGAATTCAAAAAAATTGCAAAAGAAATGATTTCTCATCACGAATCTATGAATTCCGAGAATCATGAATCAAGTAATGACCCTAGATTCATTAATGAAATGGTAGAGAATCAAAAAAAGTTAGAAGCAGAATTAGAACAAAAAATTAACAACGCGAAAGAAAAGAAAGAAAAGTTTTATTCAATGGATGAAATCTTAAATGCAAACGCTGAAGATTTTGGAATTAGTGAAGAAGATATGAAGAGAATTAAAGAAAGTGTTTATATGCATCAACATGAGCTTACACTTCTTTTAGAAGCATTCGATTCCCTAGATAAAAGTGAACATAAGATTGCTAAGGAATTGAAAAAGAGTTTAAAGCAAAAATGGCCTAAATCTTTAATTTATGTTGATCACTCTAAAGATAGTCAAGATGGAATTATATCAGGTGGTGGCTGGCCTTATTGTTTAGATGATAATGGTTGGGGCTATCAAAACTTTATAACTTCTGATTGCTATAAAGCAATTGTAGCATTCAAAATTTGCGCCGTTGACTCTACATTAGGAAAAATGGATCCTAACTTAAGATATTGTAAGGCTTATCAGCGAAACTGCTCTCCTTTAATCGGTCATAGTAAGTATTGGCATACACATAAATGGTATCAACAAATTCCATAAAGTGAGGAAAAATAAACATGCATCATTGTATTAGGGCTCTAATTTTCATATCCATTCTTCTAATGGTAGTTGGCTGTAGTAACCCTACTTCCGTTAAAAACAGCGATGATTCTCATGAACATGATGCTCATGAACATGATTCTCATGAGCATCACTCAGACGCCACTTTAAACACAAAAGACCAACAAGAAATTATGCAACAAGAAATTAATAGTAACCTTAATAAATGGTATTCCAAAAATATTTTTGGAGATAACATAAAGATTGCTATACTTGATACTGGTATTGACAAAGACAATTCCGATCTAAGTTATATAAAGGGGGAAAATTTTACCAGCGAAAATATAGAAGCATTTGACGACGATAACGGTCATGGAACAAAGATTGCCGGAATTATTGGCGCCCGTAAAAACAGCTATAACTTACTAGGTATTGCTCCAAAGTCAGACCTCTATATTGCTAAGGTGGCAAATGAGAATGGTGATGTAAAGTTTGAAGACCTGATTAAAGGAGTCTATTGGGCAATAGAGCAAAATGTGGATATTATTAATATTAGTCTAGAGTTTCCCAATGAAAACCACGAATTACATGAAGCTATAAAACTTGCTAGTAAAAATAATATAATTGTTATTGCTTCTTCCGGAAATATTAAATATGAAGGAGATACTGACAACTCATATCCTGGGGAATATCCTGAAGTTATTAGTGTAGGAATGTTAAATACTGAAGGTAAGGTTTATTCTGAGGAATTTAAAAAGAAAAAAGTAGATGTATTAGCACCAGGACAAGATATATTCTCTCTTTACCTCAATGATAAAATGACCATTGATACAGGTGTGTCATTTGCTACAGCTTATACATCAGGGTACTGTGCATTAATAATGCACAACTATAAAGTTAGTGATATCAATTACGACAAACAAAAGATAGTATCACAATTAAAAAAGGACCTTGAGCAGAATCTATAATAAATAGTAGTTGTACCTAAAAAGCCTTCCTTTCTAAATTAAGAGAAGGCTTTTTATTTTATATAAAAAACAACCAATCATTTTATTATTTCTTCAGAAACGAGGAACTGTGTTGAAAGATAATATGAAGTTCGTAATAGTAACTTTTGGAGTAATAATTTTTATTGTGTCTTTGTTTTTATCTGCTTTTGATTGCAACATTTAAATAAATTAGACGGTAGGATTAGACTGTAAAATGTAATCCAAACGAACAGAAATCATGTTTACTAACTTTTTCATTAGCTACATGTCATGAAAAACTTCCAAATAGACAGAAGTAATATGTAACCGAATTGCGAAGTTTTTATATCCCAAAAATTGTGTTAGCAGAGTAAACATCAAAAAAAGAAAAGATGTACATATTGATATTTTGGTATTATAGTATTTTCAAATGCGCTATTTGCCTCGAACGAATGATATCGTAAGCGCTACGAAGCGCTTAGACACTGTCTATATGCGTTATAGCGCCTTCAACGATAACACTATGCCGTTTTGCAATCGATCCGATCCCCCACATAAAACTATTCTATTCCCACATTTTAAGATACCTAGATACGGGAGAAAATAATGACAAACGTATTCGTATAAAGGAGGCGCATCATAATTGGTTATGATGAAACAATCAAAATCAGATAAATTAACTTCCTCAATTGACAAAGGAAAAAACTATAAAACTAAAAAGCACCTACCTAAGATAGGTGTTTTTAGTTTCTTCAAACAAGAACATATCAATATACTTATATTTCACTACTTCTACTAACCATCCTTTGTATTTGGTTGAATAATCACAGCGTAAAAATTGATACGGATAAACGGTCGGTAAAAAAGTTTCTTTTAAAGCAAGACAAACTTCCTCAATATCCAAATCCGTTAGTAAATCTTCAATGACGTACACCTTATAGTAAGACTTTCGCTCATGATGATAATCTTCTCTTAAACATCTTCGAACTGTCCCTTTTTCTTGTGCTTTTCGCCTCCACGCTCCCACAGCCTCTCTGAGTCGTTTTTTTCTGACTCTAATTCTTCCCTTAGGAATTGAATTTCAGAGTTTAGTAACCGATTCTGTTCTTTTAACCGCCATATTTGTTCCTTTTGAAACAAAATCGTATTCTGCAAATCACGGATTGAATTGTTCATTGACACAAGACCTCCTCCTACTTCATATACACTTCACATAAATCGATTCTCCCTTCACCATGCCCTAACCATCCATGAACCGTATCAATACATTGATTCACAGTCTTATAAAGATCGCGCTCATCTTGTGTGATTCCAAAGTCTTTCCGTACTCCCTTGGAATGATTACGCATCATTCGATCCAAAATCCATTTCCCTTCATACTCAATCCCCTTTCTTTTGAACAAATCCGTAAGAGAATCCCTGGCGTATGTATGTCGAAACCCATGAGAACCGGTATAGTCAGTAATTCCTGCTTTTTTAGCTGCACGTAGATACGCTGATTTTAAGCTGTTGTATTTAATCAGAGAAATAAAATGGCTTTGATGGCTATGTTGGATCAATTCACGGATTCTCACCTCAAATTCAGGGCGACAAGGCGCGACTCGAGGCCGTCCAGCCTTTGTAACACCATGAGCCGTATTTAAGGCCTCTTTATCCTTCACAGCCACCCAAAACAACCTGTTGTTACGCTCCTCAATGTGGGCCACGCGTGTAAACGCTGCTTCTCGTAAACGCAAGCCAAACGCCAACTGTAAATTCATCGCAATACGAGCATGAGCTGAAAGATGAGCATTGAGCACCTGAATTTCTTGAACTGTATAGGAACGATCCCGAGGCTTTTCCCTTGAATCTGTCTCAACAATCCGTTTCTTTGGAACCCAATCTCTTCGCCTTACGCCCTTTTCTAACGATACTTTAGTCATACCTTTATCTAGCAGCCTTAAATTCGCGCGCTAATGTCGCAACTTTTATTTTCGTTTTATAGCTAAAAAAGGCAACAGGAAATTAGACGTGCCTATGCTTAATTTTTCAGCATGTCAAATCCTTATTCTTCGTTTAGCCAGTCATAAATATTTGCTCGGTTCTCGATGCATTTTTCAGTATAAAATGCTGATTCTAATAATCTATAGAAGTACCCATCAAAAGTTTTCTTGATTCTCCCTTGTTTATATAAAAACATTGTTTCTTTGAAAACTTTCACAACAATAGGAATCACTTCATCTAATGGACGTTCAAGCTTACTACGTCTATACGCAATTAATATTTTAATCCAAAGTTGATAAATTCGTTTTGCATTATAGAAATGACTTGCAACACGAATAAACTCATTATGAACTGAAGAAGGTGTATGTGTATAATCTAAGCTGTCTACTGACGTATTATTATTTAAATTATTAATATCAGGTAAATCTATGGTAGGAACTTTTTTGCCTTCTTGACCCCTAGAGCAGTGTGATGTTTGTGCATTTTCTACTTCGCACTCTACTTCGTATTCTAAGTTTAATAGCTCACACCAGTATTTAAAATGTTCATGTCCTTTTAAGAGAATACGTTTCTACATTTCGTGTCTTTGGAAGAAGTGTCATTGTGTCACGTGTTGGTTTCATTATTTATGTGCCGCTATTAACTTAAACGACAAAAGAAGCCTTGCTCTTCATTCGAGCAAGGCTTCGTAGTTACCATAATTTAAACCCTTTTGATCCTGGTGGTGCATTTTGGATCATATCAATAACCGGAACCGTGTAAGCTAATAAAATGAGTACGGCACAAATTCCGATCCAAAGCTTCCAGTTTTCAAAAATGAGTGGCGTGACTTCGGCCTCATCACTCACCTCACCGATCGGATATTCTTCCTGTCCTTTAGGTGCCCAATAAGCAAGGTTAATGACAATATAAATCATTAATAAAATGGCTACAAATAATATCGCTCCACCTACTGCCATAGCCGTTTGGTAAGGCATCCAGGCTATTGCATCTGGGTGATCACCATATGTTGAAAAAGCGGTTCTGCGCGGTGCCCCGAATAGTCCGACCGTATGCATCGCTCCAGACATAAAAAACATACCGATAGTCCAGAAAATCGTTTGTACAATTCCAAGTTTGTTCATTGTACTCGTTAGTACTCTACCTGTTAAATGAGGAATCAACCAATAGGAAATCCCAAAGAACGTTAAGGCAACAGATGTCGCTACTGTCAAATGAAAGTGTCCTGTAATAAATAATGTATTATGCACAACTTGGTTTAATTGGTTACTCGCGTTAATAATTCCCCCAGCTCCTGCAGGAATAAAGATTAACATTCCCATAAACGGAGCAAAAAATCTTACATCTCCCCACGGAAGCTTTTTCACCCAGCCAAATAATCCTGTTGCTCCCTTTGCACGTCCAGATAGTTCAAATGTTGCAAAAAGAGAAAATGCCGTCATTAAAGATGGAATAATTACCATAAACGTCAAAACAACTTGGATAAATTTCCAGACCGGATCAATTCCTGATTCTAATATTTGATGGTGAAATCCAACTGGTATGGAAAACAAGATAAATAGTACGAAAGATAACCGAGCAAGTGCATCACTAAATATTTTCCCATCGATAATTTTCGGAATAATAACATACCAACACATATACGCCGGTAAAAGCCAGAAATAAACGAGCGGGTGACCAAAATACCAAAATAGTGTACGACTTAATAAGATGTTGATTTTATCAACCCAACCGAATGACCAAGGAATAAATTGGAATAAGACCGTAACCGCTACCCCGATCGTTGCGATAATCCATAAAATCATTGTGGCAACCGCCATAAAGCTAATTAATGGTGCTGCTTTTCCTTTGTTCTGTTTTTTCCATGTTGTATATTGATGAAACATTCCCCACCCACTTAACCAGCTGCCAACAACGACAAAAGTTAAGCCAATGTAAAACCATGGGGATGCTTTTAATGGTGCGTAAAATGTGTATAAAACAGTCGCTTTATTAAGCAATATCATGACGGTTGCGATTGTCGTACCAACCGTCATGAGCCAAAAGCCAGCCCAGCCAAGCTTATTCGAAATGGAGGTTAAAGTCCCTGTTGTACGGCTAATTGCTGAATATAAAAATCCAATAATGAAAAATGTAGTAAATACGAGTCCAAGTAATACGCCGTGTGCAGTTAGTAACTGATAATATCCAATTCCCGCCGGCAGCTCCAATTGTCCACTTCTAACAAACGTTTGCAATAGACCTGCAATAGCTCCTAAAAATAAGGCGATGAATGCAACAGCAATATGCGTTAGAGCGATTTTCCCATCTTTTTTGTTTACGATTTCGTTCATGCTTCTACCACCTCAATGCTTGCGCTCATCATTTGATGACCGACACCACAATATTCATTACATAAAATTAAATAATTGCCTACATCTTTAAACGTATACGTGAGAGAGTTCACATGCCCTGGTGTCACCATCATATTTACGTTTGTTCCTACAATTTCTAATCCATGAACAACATCTTTACTCGTCACGATAATATGAACGGTTGCGTCTTTTGGTACTTTTAATTCCTTTGGTGAAAAGGAAAACGCTTGGGAAACGATGACCAATTCATACTCGTTTTCGCCAATCTTTTTGAGGCCGGGCTCATCAAAAGGAGGCGTGACATCTACTTTTTCAGGATCTAATGTCGCTAGATCACTCGGCGGCTCATTACCATGGGCAAAAGCTCCGATGCCAACAATGGTGAGAAATAAAATAAGTGTTCCTACACCAATCATTAACCAAATTTTCTCAAGTTTGTGCATATGCATAATGTACAATCCTCCTTCTTATCGAATTAAAAACAAATAATAAATTCCGATCCAAGAAAAAAATATAAATGCTCCTAACATTAAAACGGAGAGAAATGTACCTTTTAGACTAGGTTCTTTCGTTTGCTGTCTAATTTTAGGCTGTCTATGACTTTTCTTTTGAGGCGCTAATTCATTTCTCACTTTTAACACCCACCTTTCTCCATTGTATAACATCATTGTAAATGAAATTAATTTCATACTCTGTGACAAACCTCACATACATTCTCGGGATTGTGTCATATTTATGAACAATGGCATACGACTTTCTGTTTAGTTGAGGGAGGTTTCTTAATATGGAGGTTCTTTCTTATCTTGTCTTGTGGTTTATTTTCACAACTTGCGGATTTCTTTCTTATCTTGCGGGATTCTTTTCATAACTTGTGGATTTCTTTCTTATCTTGCGGTTTACTTTCACAACTTGCGGATTTCTTCATACCTTGAGGTCTCAAGTAGATGACAATTAAAAAAGCTGCCTGAACTAGATTCAGCAGCCTTCCATTTCTTATAAAAATTTAAATACAGCGACCACCATTAAAACCCATGCAACGATGAAGGATACGCCCCCTAATGGTGTAATAGCCCCTAATACTTTAATTTGTGTCAAACTTAAAACGTACAAGCTTCCAGAGAATAAAAGAATCCCGATCAACATAAGCCAACCTGCCCATGTTAGTAAGTTCGTTTGCGGGAGCTTATCCATCACGAATGCGACAACGAATAAACCTATTGCATGAAACATTTGATATTGAACACCTGTTTGCCACGTTTCAATATACTTAGCAGGGATTTTCCCTTCCAGTGCATGTGCACCAAAAGCTCCTAGAGCAACCGTTACAAAGGCGTTAATAGCACCTAATATGAGAAAGAGTTTCATGAATTGTCCCCCCCTTACCTTTTTATTTTCATCATAACGTAATCAAACATAAATGAACACGCATTCATATAAAATGACAATGTTTCTTCACATCTGCTGAAAGGAATCAGCTAAAGCTTGTAAAGTAACTTCTACCTTACTATCATTATTGTCTTAAATAGTCATATACTAAGGCTTGAATCGCATGCGAATCATCAATTTTAGACTGAATGTAATATTGATGTCCCCTTCTCGATGTCCGAATTTGAGAGAACCCTTCACGCAATAAGAAATCAGCTAGATCTTGGATGCACTCATGTACCGAGAACAAACGCTTTTTCCCAACAAAACGGCCATTAACAAATACATCATAATTATCGTGTGAGGCTTGCGACAAATTGAATAAAAGATCTTCACTATCACCTATTTCGGTCGAAAATTGATGAAACATGTGTAACCCTCCCAAATATGTTTACCTTCCATCTTTTCCATCTGTATAACAAACTATGTGAAAGGAACATATTCGGGAACGTTTTATTAAAAATCAAAGATGGAATCGCCGTTTGCACCATCTTCTTCAATAACTCGTGCAGAAGATAATGCAGCAGGCTTTGGCTTTTTGATCCCCATCATCTTCTCGAGCTCTAGTGATGAAATGTCTTCCTTTGTTTGTGGTTCTTGAATGTCGGTAAAATCACGCTGTTCTTCCGGTTGATCAAGGACGACATCACATAAAGAACGAATCACAAGGAGTCTCGCCTCAATGGCTTCTTTTGATTGACTCTCCTTAAGCTTCATTAATTCCTGTTCCATTTTCAATACTATATTTTTAATTGGGATGTTCAAGGATACTCACTCCTTATTGAAAGAAATAATCTCTTAAGGATATGCTATTTATAACTACTATCTTACCTTAATGCTACTATTTTTTCACTTCGATTGATTTATTCACAACTTTATTTCTTGTTCTGTTAAAATAGTGGACGTAAAACATACATAAATGAAGGAAGAGGGGGTTTCTATGGAACAAACAGCACAATATTTTCAAAAAATCGGTAACGACATGTGGTTAACAGAAGATGAGCGTGAAAATTTAAAAATAAGTTATCGAATCAAAGACGTCATTTATGCTGAAAAGTCTCGATTCCAACATGTCATGGTGTTGGATTCATATGATTTTGGTCGTATGCTCGTACTAGATGGCGTTGTACAAACAACATCTATAGATGGTCATATCTATAATGAAATGATTTCTCACGTCCCATTAAGTATTCACCCAAATCCAGAAAAAGTATTAATCATTGGAGGCGGGGATTGCGGTGTCGCCCGCGAAGTTTGTAAATACCCGAACGTGAAAGAAATTGATATGGTAGAAATCGATGAGTTAGTCGTAAAAGCTTGTAAAGAACATTTGCCAGAAGTATCCGGTAACTTAAATGATCCCCGGGTGAATTTTCTATATGTTGACGGTGTTCAATATGTGAAGGAGAAAGAAAACGAATACGATGTGATTATCGTTGATTCATCTGACCCAGTTGGACCAGCTGAACAATTATTTTCCAAACCTTTTTATCATAACTTACAACGTGCCTTAAAAGAAGATGGACTAATGGTTTGTCAAAGTCAATCGCCAATTTTCCATCTAGATGTGTTGAAACAATCTTATCATCATTTATCTTCACTGTTTCCAATTACAAAACTATATACAGCCGTCGTACCAACATATCCAGGTGGTTTATGGAGCTTTACCATCGGTTCAAAAAAATATACAGACATTCAAGTAAAAGAATTTAATAAAGACACAAAGTATGTGAACCAAGATCTATTAGAAGGGTGCTTTAAGCTACCAAAATTTTTACAAGATGCCTTAAAAAGTTCCTAAACCGGGCTATGAGAAGCCCGGTTTTTTAGTTTATATCTTCATCGGTAATACACCAATCAATTTCCTCTGTTCCAATTTGTTTTAATAGTTGATTCGTTCTGGAAAAGGGACGACTTCCAAAAAAACCTCTGTTTGCAGAAAACGGCGAAGGATGTGGAGATTCAATAATGAAATGGCGACTTCCATCAATCATTTCTTTTTTCGCTTGAGCGTGTCTCCCCCATAAAATAAAGACAATTGGTTGTTCCCGATTATTTAATTTCCGGATAACTTCATCGGTAAAAAGCTCCCACCCTTTCCCTTTATGAGAGTTTGCCGCTCCTCTTCTAACCGTTAAAACAGTATTTAACAACAATACACCTTGCCTTGCCCATTTTACGAGATACCCATGATTAGGAGGTGGGTAACCTAAGTCTTGTTGAAGTTCGAGAAAAATATTTCGTAATGAAGGTGGGTGCTTAACACCCGGCTTCACAGAAAAACTTAATCCATGCGCTTGGTTTGGACCGTGATAAGGGTCTTGTCCTAATATGACAACCTTTACATCTTGATAGGATGTATAGTGTAACGCATTAAAAATATCGTACATATTCGGATAAACTGTATAGTGAGCATATTCCTCTTTTAAAAACCGCCGTAATGATTGATAATAAGGCTTTTCAAACTGTTCTTTTAATTGATCCCACCAATCATTTTCCAACACTTGTTTCATTTATGTACCCCTTCCTACATGCAAAGACTACAAACCATGATAAGTGCCGATTCGTTCTTTGTCAAAACACCGCAAGCCACGCCTCATCACTACATATATCGACAAAATGTTTCACATGAAACGCCTCACGATGATACTAGATAAATATGTTTAACATTTTACAGGTATTTGACCTGTAAACAGCGAATATGTATAAAATATGTTCTGTTCTTTTATATCCACGAAACATATTCATTACTCAAGCCAACTCTCAATACTCATTTACCTCAAACAATATGTCAACCGTCGAACTTGTCAATCAACTGAATAAAAGAACATTTATTTATTGTAAGGAGTGATGTAGGTGTTAAATAAGGATGTGATGACAAACAGATGGGGCAACAAAGAAATTGTGACAAGCCCATCGTACGGAACCATTCAATCCATTCATCTAGGATCTAAAGCGAGAATTTATGAATGGGAGCCCCTTTTGTCCATTCAAACAGAAGATGGACAAGTGCTGCAAATAAGAGTCGGCGTAAGTGGAATTATTGATTCGTATACAGTAAAAGAAGGAGATAGAGTAGTTCCTGGAACTGTTATAGCCTATATTGAAGAAGATTTAATGGCTTCCGGCAGTGATTAACGAATCATTCGTTTGTACCGTACGCCCCAAATTTGGGGCTGTTTTATTTGGTTCATCACCGTAACTTGGGGGTGACATAAAATCCATATGCAAACATCTATTTTACATTCAAAATTGCGATGGGTACATATTTTATAGAAATTATCAATCCTGATTTTTGGTCATGAGCCTTTTATTTGGATAAACTAGATTAATTAGTTGGAGGTAAACATGCAGAAGAAACATGTCTTAATTACAGGAGCATCTAGTGGATTTGGGATGCTCACAGCTTTACACTTAGCGAAGAAGGATTATCATGTCATCGCAACAATGCGTAACATACATAAAAAAAACGAGCTGCTTACTCGAGCAAAAAAGGATCAAGTAGAAAAAAATATTACAGTACACCGTCTTGATGTCACATCAAATCCATCATTAGAAGAATTACAAACATATTTAAATAAGCTAGGAACCCTTGATATTCTCATCAATAATGCCGGATATGCTGACGGGGGTTTTTTCGAGGACGTCTCAATCGAACAATACAAAAAGCAGTTTGAAACAAATGTGTTTGGTTTAATGGCTGTTACCCAAATCGCTTTACCTTTTATACGAAAAAAGAAAAGCGGAAAGATTATAAACATAAGCAGCATTTCAGGGCTCATCGGATTTCCTGGTTTATCTCCATACGTTGCATCGAAACATGCGCTTGAAGGATATACAGAGAGTCTCCGCCTTGAATTGAAACCGTTTGGGATTGACGTCATCCTTATTGAACCTGGATCATATGAAACGAATATATGGAAACGTGTTGATACGATTGTAAACTATCCACAAAGTGAAGCGTCCCCTTATCATCACTATATGATGGCGATTCTATCAGAACTGAATAGAGAAAAATTGGGTGATCCAGCTGATGTCGCCAGGCTTATTACTAACTTATGTGAAAAAAAGTCCGTTCGTAAGCTTCGCTATCCAATAGGTCGAGGCGTGAATGCAACACTTTTCTTAAAAAAGTGGATTCCTTGGTCTGTTTGGGAATCTATTGTTTTAAAGAAGCTTCGTATGAAATCAGACTCCTAAGGTGGTAGGTAACTCAAACTACCTGCCTTCTTTGTTCACCTTAACTTCTTATAAAAAAATGTGGACAGTACTAACAAATCACTTTATCCACAATAACAACCCGTCTTCATATGTCTTCCTTCTACGAGAATGTCGATCGTTCTACAAAATGTGACATTTATCATCAACTTATTCACATGTAATCCCCGAAATACGAACATATTATCCACAGAAGTTATCCACATACCCACAATTATCATCCACATTTTGTGTGAGTACATTTGTTCCCTACAAAATATATTTGTAGACAATATACAGATATCCACAAGTTATTAACATATCAACTGACAGTTACGTAACCCTTTTGAATGGTGTTGATTATTAAACGTATTAAACATCTTTTAACATTAATTTGTAATCGTTTACAAATAAAAAAATAGCTTCTAAACCCTTTTTCTTGAATCATAGAGATCAAAATATCGATAATTGCACGAGTTTTAGTATTTTTTGCACCACTTCGAGTACTTTTTGCACGAAATTTTGTCTTAATTGCACGAATCACAAAATATTTGCACTTAATTTTCTCTTTTTGCATCAAAATTCCCTTAATTGCATTTCTTTTTCCGTTTTTGCATGTTCAGTCCCCTTTTGCACCTACCATTAAAGTTGCCGTTAATTCTACATAATCACTATTTAAATGAGTGGATAAAAAAAGTGACCTTCAAAAAGAAGATCACTTTCTATTAATGCATATTTGTCATAACCCAATAAGAACCGTAAACAATAACGATTGCAATAAATCCAGCTGATGCCATCTTCGTAATTTGCCATGCACCATCGCCTTCTTTAATATGCATAAACATAAACAATTGTACCGCTGCTTGAAGAAAGGCAAAAGCAAAGATTATGATGATAATCGTATTTAACGCTAAGTCTGTATATAAGGCTACACCAACTGCTAAAAATGTTAAAGCAATCGAAAAGATAAAACCAATGACATGTGACCAAGGAAATGTGTGATTACCTGTGTTTTTTGCCATTTATCCCACCAACCCTATTAGGTAAACACCTGTAAAGACGAAAATCCAAATGAAGTCTAGGAAGTGCCAGTAAAGGCTTGAGATAAAGACTTTCTTCGCCGTATCAGGTGTTAAACCTCGTTTCATTACTTGAATTAAAATTAACATCATCCAACCGATACCTAATGTTACGTGCAGTCCGTGTGTTCCAGTCAATAAATAGAACGACGACCAGTAAGCGTTCGTACCTAGAGATGCACCTTCATGAACATAGTGGATAAACTCATTGATTTCCATGTATAAAAATCCTAAACCAAGGATTAACGTAACGATAAGCCACATGTTCATTAACTTCACGTTTTTCTTTCTCATTTCATGGATCGCTAGCCCGCAAGTAAAACTACTTGTGAGTAAAATTAAGGTCATCCATAATGTACCTTCTATTTCAAAAAGGTGACTTGGGAGAGGAGCCCCACTATGACCAGCATGGCCACTGTGAGCCCCTCCAACTGTATATCCGTAAATCGTAAAATATGTCGCAAAGATTGTTGCAAATAAGGCCACTTCTGCGCCCAAGAACATCCAGAACCCAAAAATATTTAGCCTGCCAATACTCGATTGATATTCCAAGGGCGTGTTCGGACTGACATTTTCACTCATATGTGCCACAACTCACGCCTCCTTATACTGTTCTTTGAATTGTTCTGTATTCATAATTTCATCTACGCTAACATAGTAACCTTCATCCTCAATATGAGAGCGCATTGAACGATAGATCATACATGCTAGTACACCAACACCGCCTAAAATGGCCATCCACCATAATTTAAACACTAATGCAAATCCTGCTACAAAGAATAAGGATGACATAATAAACGGAGTTCCAGCATTGCTCGGCATATGAATGGGTTTATATTCAACCGGTTCTTTTTTACCTGCTTTTTGCTCTTCTTTCATAAGCATAAATGCATCAAGACCTTTTACTTCAGGGACAACGGCAAAATTGTAATGTGGCGGGATAGATGTCGTTGTCGCCCACTCAAGCGTACGTCCAACCTTCCATGCATCTCCTGTTGTCTCTCTTTCAGCAAAGCGGAAGCTATAATACACATTGTACACAAGAAGAACGAAACCAATCCCCATGCCAATTGCACCAATTGTTGAAACAACGTTTAACCAAGTCCAACCACTCTCTGCTCCATACGTATAAATACGTCTTGGCATTCCATCAAATCCTAATAAGAATTGCGGAAGGAAACAAACATTAAATCCGATTGTAAAGAGCCAGAACGTCCATTTCCCAATTCGTTCATTTAATTTATGACCAAACATTTTCGGATACCAGAAAACAAAACCTGCAAAGCAAGCAAACACCGTTCCCGCAATTAATGTGTAGTGGAAATGCGCGATTAGGAAGTATGTGTTATGGAACTGAAAATCCGCTGCTGCCATTCCAAGCATAACACCTGTTACTCCACCAATGACGAATGTCGGAATAAATCCAACAGCCCATAGCATTGGTGTTGTGATTTCTATACGCCCTTTATAAAGTGTGAGCAACCAGTTAAAGATTTTGATTCCTGTCGGGATGGAAATGGCCATCGTTGTAATCGAGAAAATATTGTTAACAGCCGCACTTCCACCCATTGTGAAAAAGTGGTGAACCCAAACGAGAAAGCTTAATAATGAAATCGCAACGATCGAAATGACCATCGATTTATAACCGAATAACGTTTTCTTAGCGAACGATGCAATAATTTCAGAGAAAATACCGAATGCAGGCAAAATTACAATATATACTTCAGGGTGTCCCCAAATCCAGAATAAGTTTGCCCAAAGCATCGGCATACCACCGTCAGATAATGTAAAGAAATGTGTACCGAATAAGCGGTCAAAGGACATTAGTGCTAAAGTGACCGTTAAAACAGGGAAAGCAAACACAATAATAAACGATGTAATAAGCGTAGTCCATGTAAACATCGGCATGCGCATTAATGTCATGCCAGGAGCACGCATTTTAACAATTGTCACAATAAAGTTAATACCCGTTAAAAGTGTACCAATCCCTGAAATCTGTAAACCGAGCAAGTAATAGTTAATTCCTGGGCCAGGGCTTCCCTCAATGGCTAAAGGAGCGTAGTTCGTCCAACCCGCATCAGGTGAGCCACCAAACACGAAAGAGATATTAAACAGAATTGCTCCAAAGAAAAAGGACCAAAAACTTAATGCATTTAAATATGGGAAGGCAACATCCCTTGCTCCAATTTGTAAAGGAACAACAACGTTCATAAGCCCTATTAAAAATGGCATCGCCATAAATATAATCATAATTGTACCGTGTGTTGTAAAAATCTCATTATAATGTTGAGATGACAAAAACTCGTTGTTCGGTACCGTTAATTGTGCTCTCATTAATAACGCATCCACTCCACCACGGAAAAGCATGAGAATGGCTGCAATAATATACATAATACCAATTTTTTTATGATCAACAGATGTTAACCACTCCGTCCAAAGCCATTTCCACTTTTTAAAGTAAGTGAGGGCAAATACGATTCCAATTACTGTTAATAAAATGGAAATGTTAGCTCCAAGAAGAAGCGGATCATTTAAAATTAAATTTTCCTTAATAAACTCGAACATATAATGCTCCTCCCTTCTATTTAGTGATGTGCGTGAGATTCATGTTCTAAATCTTCTTCGTCATGAGCATCAGATGGTTTGCATACTACTTTCTTCTGATCGTCTCTTTGACCATGAGCATCTTTAGTAACCCCGTACTTTTCCCGAATACTCATTGCGTAAACACCAGAATCGACACCATGGTCTACAATATCTAAATGCGTATTGGAAAATGTCATTTCTTCAACGTTTCCTGGCAACATTAATTTTTCATAAGCTGGCTCTGTTAACGCTGGTGCGTTTTCTTTCGTTTCTTTTACCCATTTTTGATAGTCTTCTTCCTCTAAAGCTACAAATCTAAATGTATGATGAGCCATTTTTTCACCTGTAAAGTTCGAGTTACGACCTTCATATTCTCCCGGCTCATCAGCTTGAAGATATAACTTGTTGACCATTCCAGGCATTCCGTAAATTTGTCCGCCGATTTGTGGCACCCAGAAAGATGCCATTGAATCTGCTGCCGTGACTTTAAATAAAATTGGATGGTCTTCTGGAACATTCACATAGTTAATCGTTTCGATATTTTCTTCTGGGTAACTAAAAATCCATTTCCAATCAGCAGCAGTTGCATGAATGACAATCGGCTCTTTATCTGAAGTAGATTTCGGTGGTTCCACTAAATCATAAAGCGCCTTCGCATTCGGAACTGCCAAAGCAGTGACAATTATAATCGGAATAACTGTCCAAATAATCTCAAGCTTCGTACTTCCATGCATATGAGGATCGTAGTTTTTCAGATTAAAGTCTTTCCGATCACGATACTTCACTAGAACAAAAGCAAACAACACATATACAACAACCATAATAAAAATCATAAACCAAACGGAATACATGATTAAATCACGTTGCGTTTCTGCGACCGGCCCTTTCGCATCAAACATGGCATAATCACAACCGGTTAAGAATAAAGAAATAAACCCAATAACCCCGATTAATGGCAATTTCATCTTCTGAAACACCGTTGTTCACTCTCCTTTCTACACATTGACGAAAATTTTTAGTTACTATCCTATAATCAATTTGGTTACCATCAAATGAAACATTTACAGTGTGAGATAGATCACACTGTGAAATATATCACACTTTTTTATGCAAAATACTACAGTTCAAAAAACAGACAAAAATCAATAATATTTTTGTAAAATATTCGCCACAGTTCAGACACAATAAAACAAAGAAAATCCAAGCTAGGAAATAAATCCCTCACTAACTAATTTAATTTCGCTAAAGATTTATTATATGTAAAAAACAAAAACAACTTTTTTGTGGGAATATCTGTGATTCTTGAGGGAGGTGTAGGGGCCTTACTCTCATTAAACGTGAAATCAACGTTAGACACGAAGACTCAAATTGAGCTTTCTTCTTTTTTTCTATTAAAGTATGATAATAATCAGACTGGATAATTTTACATATGTCGAGGAGCGTACGTTAGACTTTATTGAGGGGAAAGCGGTGTTTTTTTATGAATAAACTAGTCAATTCAATGACATTATTTTCATCCGTACAATGGCTTTTTTTTATTTTCGCGAATACAGTTGTCGTTCCCATCTCAATTGGTACAGCTTTTCAACTCCCTGCAGATGTTATAGCTATGACGATACGAAGCTCTCTAATTATTACTGGAATTGCTTGTATCCTTCAAGGGTGGGTAGGACATCGATACCCTTTAATGGAAGGGCATTCTGGACTGTTATGGGGTGTGGTGTTAAACCTCGGTCTTTCTGCCTCTTCAATGGGAATGAGCTATACGGCTATTGGAGGTGGGATTGCTACTGGCATATTATTAGCAGGTGTTGTGTCTATATTCATTGCAACATTTAATTTAATCCCTCTTGTTCAAAATATATTTAATCCGATGGTTACATCCGTTTACTTATTCCTATTAACATTTCAGCTCATTTTTATTTTTTTTAAAGGAATGCTCAAATTAAATGAACATGGAACAATAGATATTCCAGTTAGTTTGTTGTCTTTTGCCATTGTCATTCTTGTGAGCATTTTAAAGATTAAAGGCAATAAACACATCAGTAATTTTTCTATTTTAATAGGGATTGTAGTTGGCTGGATCCTCTATACAATTCTATTTCCAGATCTTCAAACCACGATCGAGACGACAGAAGCTTCTTTCTCACTATTTCCATTAGGTAAACCAAATCTAGAGTTCGGAATTATTACCGTCGCATTTTTTGCTGGACTTCTTAATTTTAGTAACACGATTGCATCTATCCATGCAGCAGCGAAGCTTTTTTATGAGGAACCAGTGTCAAAACAGTTTAGGATGTCTTTTTTATTAACTGGCATTTTCTCATTTTTCGCGTCCGGATTTGGACTTGTTCCGTATACTCCTTTCACATCTTCGATTGGTTTTTTGCAAAGCACCCGTATTTTTCAAAAACAGCCATTCTTTATTGGAGGTGCTCTATTAACACTTATAGGGTTAATCCCATTGTTTGGATCGTTCCTTGCGACTATGCCCATTACGATTGGGAATGCAGTTCTTTTTGTTGCCTACCTTCAGCTGTTTGGGACAGCTTTTAACAGTCTAACTGGAACCGTTTTTACTTCCGTTACAATTTTCAGGCTAGCAGCTCCTGTTTTATTCGGAATTAGCTTAATGAATGTACCTCCAGAAATTTTCTCAAATATTCCGATTCTTCTTCAGCCATTCCTTACGAACGGATTAATCATGGGGATCGTTCTGTCTATTGTGATGGAGAAAATGATTCAATGGGACAAGCTTGAAAAATTAGAAATGAAATGATCCCCCATCTAAACGTGGGGGTTTAAAGTTACTTGGTGCCCCTCCTTTTGATTCCAAAACTTATTCCCCTATAATCCAAAAGGTTTATTTTGTAAATTTTTAGAATTATTTTAGAATAATACTTTAATAACGTTTTAATTTTTGAGAAAATTTGATATAATGTTAACACGTTGTAGAAAGCGCTTTCCGACAAGGTTTACCAGTTTATTTTACAAAATATTCAAAATATTTATTTATATTGTAAACCTATACATTATTGTATTAAAATAAGTTTGTTTTTATATTTATAAATCTTTTCAATCGATTAAAGGAGTTGTTATTTTGAATAATAAATTATCACTCAGCAGCATATTTCTCTTCTTACTTCCGTCTTTACTAGGTGTTGGCCTATTTATGATACCAATCCCTTACAATGGCGATGTAACGATTCCGATTGCAATTTTATCGGGCTGGCTACAAGGATTGCTTGAAGGACAAATCCCAACCATTATGACTGGCATTATTGTTCTTACATTATTAGGGACAATCATCGCTAAAACGATTAAACCTGCATTTATTATGGAACGTCCCTTTTTTGCTGCATTATTTAATGTAAGTCCTGTATGGGTGATCGCTCGCTTTTTAGCTGCCGTGTTTGCGGTTATGACGTTATATAAAATTGGGCCTGAAGCTGTTTGGTCTGAGAACACAGGCGGTTTGTTACTTGATGGATTACTTCCTGTATTATTTTCTGTGTTTCTATTCGCTGGATTATTTTTACCACTGTTATTAAATTTTGGGCTATTAGAGCTATTTGGCGCATTATTAACGAAAGTGATGCGTCCATTGTTTAAATTACCTGGACGCTCCGCTATCGATTGTGTTGCTTCTTGGTTAGGTGATGGAACAATTGGTGTTTTATTAACGAGTAAACAATATGAAGAAGGCTACTACACAAAACGGGAAGCCGCTATTATCGGTACAACATTCTCTGTTGTTTCAATTACTTTTAGCTTAGTCGTTATTTCAAAAGTTGATTTAGGACATATGTTTGTTCCTTTTTATATAACGATCGTCGCAGCTGGATTAGTCGCAGCGATTATCATGCCAAGAATCCCGCCTTTATCTAGAAAGCCAAACACATATTTTAACGATCAAAAAGCGGAGGACATGGAAGAAGTCATTCCAAGTGGTTATTCGCCATTCCGCTTCGGTCTTGTACAAGCTGTTAAAGCAGCGAAGAAAAACAAAAGTGTCGGTGACTTTTTCCAGCATGGTTTAAAAAATGTTTTAGATATGTGGATGGGTGTTACCCCAATTGTTATGGCGCTAGGAACATTGGCTTTAATTGTAGCCGAATTTACACCAGTGTTTACATGGATCGGTATGCCTTTTATTCCTTTACTTGAACTTATGCAAGTTCCAGAGGCGGCGGCTGCATCTGAAACATTAATTATCGGTTTTGCCGACATGTTCTTACCTGCTATTATTGGGTCTGGAATTGAAAGCGAAATGACTCGCTTTATCGTTGCAAGCGTATCGGTTACACAGCTTATTTACATGTCAGAAGTCGGTGGTTTGTTACTAGGTTCAAAAGTTCCTGTTTCGTTCTTCGACCTAGTCCTCATTTTCTTAATTCGTACTTTCATTACACTTCCAGTTATCGTTTTAGCTGCTCATTTCATTTTCTAAATACGTTTTAAGGTGTACCGATTGGTGCACCTTTTTCATTATTAAAAATTGAAGATTAGGAAGCTGTTTTTTTATAAAGATGACCAAGACGCTTTCACTTTTGTTCTAGGATTATGTCCAGCTCGAGGTCACAAGCCAACCCGCTCAAAATGTAAAAACTACCTTTTAGTCAGCTTGTCTTGTGCTTGTCGCCGATAAGCGGGCTCCTTGCGCTTTTATTGACTTCATTTCCTCTCTTAACACTTGGTGAAAGATAGAAACAGATTTCGGCTCAAAGGACGACTCTGGTTTAACAAGTGAAAATGACCGGACTAACGGCGTATGGCGAACAGGGAGGATTGTTAATGTTTTAAGAGCTAGCTCTTTTCGAACAGCCCACTCAGACAAAAAGGTTACGCCTAAGCCAGCTTCTACTGATTCTTTAATTACCTGTGTACTACCAAATTCCATTATTTGTACCTTTTCGATGCCAAGATAGTTAAACAACGTATCTGTTGCTTCCCTCGTCCCCGAACCTTCCTCGCGTACAATCCATGTAACTTCAAGTAAATCTTCCATCGTTACACGATCTTTCTTAGCTAACGGGTGAAGGGTGGAAGCCATTATATTCATAACGTCAGTTGCAAATGGCTCTATAACGAGTCCTGCCTGTCGATATTTACTTTCAATGATTCCAATATCGAGCTGATTATTAGATACTAATTCTGCCACTTCTTTGGAATTTCCAATCATAATGGATGGCTTAATTAAAGGATACCTTTTTCGTAAGCTAGCGATAATGGATGGTAATACATACTCTCCGAACGTGTAGCTTGCCCCGATGTTTATATCTCCACTCGCTTGATTGGTTAAATCATCCACTAGCCTTTTCATTTTCCCCTGCAGTGATAATATTTCCTTTGCATATTCATAAACAATTTCACCAGCTTTATTTAAACGCACATATTTATTCGTTCTTTCTAGTAATTTCACCCCCATTTGCCTCTCTAATGATTGAATGTATTGACTCACCGCTGGTTGTGTCATATGGAGCTCACTAGCAGCCCTTGAAAAATTTTTCTTTTCGGCAACTGTAACAAAGACGAGTAAAAGCTGATCCATTGCCAACACCCTTTTCATAAGTAATTACTTATAACTATTATACTTATAATTTATTTTCCTTACTCAAACTTCGCACTTTAAAAAGTTAGTGCACCCATAGTGGTTCTAAGGTTCATTGGTGTAAAAAATGTTTATTGACAAATGATTCTAAAAATGCAAAAAACACCTCATTCTTTGGTATAGTGGAT
>NZ_JAKZKS010000035.1 GCF_022808615.1 Bacillus sp. FJAT-47783 | reverse complement strand
GACAAATAATAAAATAAAACTCATCAAACGGAGAGGATATGGCTATCGAAATGATAAACATTTATTCTTGCGTATCCGCCTAGAAACAGGGTGCTAATTTGTCACCCCCGACTTTTGGTGATGAGCCAATTATTTTCAATATTATTTTCGTATTTTTGTATATTTGGTATTATTTATGTCGTGGTTAAATTATGCTATTCTTTGTTTTGTAAGGTAAATGTTAGTTGAGAAATGTTTTTAAGGAGGAAATATAATTGAGTTTACAAAGGTTTTTACTTCCCGTAACATCCATGTTGGTGATTTGTCACGTTTTTATCCTCTATCTTTGGATAATTGATTGGGAAAAAACCATAACTAGGTATGGTATAGTTATTTGGATATCTTCAACACTTTTAGGGTTAATATGTTATAGGTTTTATCAAGGAAGTTCTCATAAAAAAAATTTTTTGGTTGCAGGAAGAGTACTGCTCGTTTCATCATTAACAATGATTGTTCTAGGGGCTATTTCATTAATCATTGAGGTAATAACTAGTTCAATGCCATAAGATATAAATGGCAAATAATCAATTGGTATGTTTCATTAAAAACAGACTGTGAAAAGCGCCTCGTTCTTTGGTACTAGGATCTGAGGCGTTTAATGTGGGATTTATAAAAACATAACAATTTTGTTTGCACCATTTTCTTTCAATCTCTAAAAAACATATATAGGAAGTAACTTTTATTTTAACGTTGGGCATGTGCCAATATTGAATATCCTCTATAAAACCTCATTGTCGATGTCCCATTATCCACTCATTATTATTCGTAGAATTATGATTCTACGCTGAAAACATACGGAATACAGGTTATATTGTTCGTAGAACACTTAAATTCTTGAATGAAATTGTTCGCAGAACACTCATTTGGGCATAAAGGAGAGAAAGAAATGATAGATTCCTTTTTTACTTGGTTACATGACGAGGGAAAAGACCCAAAGACCATCCAGGCGTACCGAACGACCATCCGCCAGTTTCTCGATTGGTATGAGAAAACAGAGGGATATACGGACCTCTCGAACATTAAACCAGTCACCATCAAAGAGTTTATCGCGTATTTGCGCCATCAGTTGAATCGAAAGCAAGCAACCATTAATAAGAGTATCGCTGCGCTTAAAACGTTTTTTGCGTACCTCGTTGATCAAGGTGTTTTAACGGACAATCCAACGACACGTATTAAAATCCCAAAGGTCGAAGCGACCGAAACGGTAGGAGAAAAACATGTCGTCAAATGGCTGACGAAAGAGGAACAAGAGAAACTTCTTTCATACGTGGACCTTGAAAAGAATGAATTTCAGCGACTTCGAAATCTCGCGATGATTGACTGCATGTTGTACGCAGGATTGCGCGTCACAGAGGTGGAAGCGTTAAAAATCGAGGATGTGAAAGTCAATGGGGACGTTATCCTGACGATCAGGGAAGGTAAGAAAGGTAAATATGCGTCTGTTACCTTGATTGAAAAGTATGCCAAGAACGTGAAGAAGTGGTTGAAATATCGTCAAACACTTGAAAAAGGCCTGTATCAAGATTCCCTTTTCTTATTTGTCTCGGAACGACGAGGAAAAATCGGCGCAAGAGCGATTCAGGTCATGTTGAATAAGTATGCGAAGTTGGCACACATGGAACAAATCACCCCGCACCGTCTTCGTCATTCGTTCTGTAAGAATCTGGCCCTAGCCGGTGTGCGGATCGAAACCATTAGTAAGCTTGCGAGACATGAATCCATTGAAACCACGAAAATCTATACTGATAGCTCACAGATGGAGATGGTGGATGCATTGAAGAAAATGTAGAAGTTTTTACATTTTAGAAAAATACGAAGGTTTAACAAAAGTTGCTGCAGAATGAGGGGAACCTTCAAAAAAACTCCAATCCTTTAGTATATTGGATTGGAGTTTTTAGTATCTTAACCCTAAATATTTAACACTTTAAATCATTAAAGTTAAAAATTATAAAAAATGACAAAAACACCCTTGGCGTGTCATGGGTTTTGCTTTATATTAAACTAGTTGAATAGTAAATTTGGGGGAATTTACTATTTTTCAATATCTTCTAACAGAAAGAGAGGTGACTGACCAAAATGACTCAAGAAAAACACAACTTATGCATGGTTCTTCTTACAGCTATTATAGCATTTGGTACACTAGCAGCTGCATTTTTTACATATCAGTCTTATCAAGTAGAACTAATAAAAGTAATTTCTCAATCTGCTAAATAAACTTTTCTTTTAATAGAACGTAACTTGTTGCAGTTACGTTCTTTTTTTATTTATTTTTATTACCTTATTTTAATTAACCAATCGTTAATTAATCCACTTTTGAAATTATAACAATAAGTGTGTACAATGTAAACACTTATTATTGTATATTCTCCGTTTTTTATAATATATCCTTTATTTTTTATAATCATATTGTATATACGTAATACTAATTGTGCTTTATTTTTTAATTTAAAAGTTAATTGAAAGATTGTAAAGAAAAAAGTAAAATTATATATAGACAAAATAAAAAGGCGATTGACCTTATCCAACCCAGTGCGCCAACACTGGAAGGCAATCACCCTCACAGCTTTTTATGCTTAGAGTATATCCATTATTATAGATAATTTCAATGGTTATATGCATTTTGGTCACTAGCGTTGCATAAAAAATTATAAAAAAAAGTCAAATGTTAAATAACGGACTAATATTTAATAAAATGGTAACTGGAATTGCGACTGAATATTCAGAAATCTAAATCCCCCTGCATTAGAGTCAAAAGGACAAGGAGGTTGTATGAAGGTAGTCCTTATCCTTTTTTTTACAATTTAGAAGATTGGATCGTAGGTTAAATCATCTAAATGCTCGGTATCACCACTTTCATATTGCGCTAGAGTTTCCTTAAAAGTTTTCTCATGATTCATTCGTCTGCGTCCTAGTGACGTCCGTTTAGACTTTTTAAATAGCTCTTTTAAAAAAACTTTGAAACTTCTCCACCAATACTCACCTAAGAATTCAAACATTTCAAGAAGAGTTTCTTGATAGGATACCTTCTTTTTCATCAACAACGTTAAGCAGAAGGTAATCATGGCAATGTAAATTTGGTTGTAAACAGCATTTTGGCTTTTTCCATAAAACGTTTTGAGAATTAGGAGCTGTTTCATCCATTTGAAGAAAAACTCAATTTTCCAACGATTTTTATATAAATCACTGATTTCTTTGGCACTCATCTTTGCATCATTTATAATGATTTTAATTCGATTGCCTTGGCTATCTATCGATTCAACTAATCGTACAGGATATTTCATCTTTCCTAGCCTAACTATGGCCTCTCGGATTACACCTGATGATGGGTTCACTGGAAGTTCTTCAATCACATGGACAATCGTGTTTTCCTTGATTCGAGTACAAAACCGAATGTTGTTTTTACAGTACTCATCAAATTTATTGAAGTCGAAATAACCCCTGTCAAATACATGTAGTGCATCTTTTTCAATGACCATCAAACCATCCAACTGAGTAGCATCCGCCGATCTTGCGGGGGTGGTAATAATCTTATCAGGATACGTTTCACCTTCGCAAAAAACGACACGAGTATGGATTTTCACTCCGGCTTTGGTTTGACGAAAGTCGGCCCATTGATACTGACTAAGACAAAGAGAAATCGTTGTAGAATCGATAAGATGAATTTTTCCTAGTAAATGATTTCCCTTTTCAGTTCCAAATTCCCGGTGAATTTGTTCAACCAAGTGATGTAGGATCGCTTCGAAAATTTTCGGTGGAAGGTCGGAAAGTTTACGAGAAAGCTGAGATTTACTTATACTTTTTAATCCTAGTTCCTTTTGTAATTTCTTTTTGTGCTTTACTTTGAAACTAATCTTTTTAAGGCTATCAAGTTGCTTTAATTGAGCGTAAATAAAAAGTTTTGTAAACGTTAAGCTATCTAACTTTTTCACATATTTATCAAGCTCCATCTGGTTAACCATTTTTAAAATAACTTTTTCATCCATTGGGTAAATGTATTCCTTAAAAACTGTTTTTATGGTATTCTTGTCCATAGGGTTTCTCCTTATTATTAGGATTTGGACAGGACTACCTACCTTCCACCTAATTATAAGGGGATTTTTTTTATTTAAAAAGACTTGGAAATACCATGAATTAAATTTAATTCCATTAATTTATCGCTTGACAAATTAATTTTTATTTATTGCAACGCTAGTGCATTTTGGTATATATTTCGAAAAATGTGAGGATAGGATAAGGTCATTTGTCGCCATGAAAGGGAGAGACAGATGGTTTTTTTAGTTGTATCGAATGACTTGTTTTCGCGTATGCAGGCATACAAAACATTGGACTTTAATCTAAGCGAACGTAAAAAGTTAAAGGAGAATTTTTTAAGTAAAATTAAAAGTGCTTTGACACAAGTACGCTAACATGTTCACATTGGATTTTTTTCAAAACGAAAAAAATCAGTAAGGATCTCCCTTACTGATTTAAACCTTACCTCGGCGAGTACGTAGCTAGACCAGCTGGATATTGGTATTCAATTTCTTCATCGAACGTAATGTAATCTAAATAAACCATTAAGAGGAGGTAACGCTTTCCTGTTTTAGGATCACTTAAAATAATGTGATCTCGACCAGCCGCTTCAATGACGCCTTTAAAAATTTTCGCATTCCATTGTTGATTATTTTCGAAAGTCATATAAACAGTCGCTTGTTTTCCTCTATTTAAACGAAGTATGTTCTCAATATAGGACTCCTCTAAAGGCAGCATCCCTGGTACGTATTGACCTGCAGATACTCCTTGAACTTGTGGGGTTGCCCCAAGCTGCGACCCGCTCGGTGCATAAAAACCGTATGGGGGCATTGCCATTTGTGGTTGTTGGTATCCAGCCATTTGATAACCATTTGATTGATAAGGGTTCGAGGGTTGAGCTGGTTTAGGTTTTTGGTTGTTGTTCATAACAAACCTCCTTATAGTTAATAAACACTAGGACATGAAGAATAAGTTGGGAAAAAGAAGCAGTGGGATTTGAATCGACCTGAATTATATTGATTGAACCATGTTTCAGGGCAAGGGCCATCAGGTCTAAAAAACCACAACGACACTTCACCAGGACGATATCGATCCCCTTTTATGACTTTTCTCGCTAAATCAATCTCACTTTGACGGGCTCCTTGATAAAAATAGCCTTTTTGAGTAGCTTCAAAGCCACCAGGAGATTGGAACACCATCCTCCTTAGAGATCGAATATCTTTAAAATCTAAACAGTCTGCTCGCACGCGATTAACACCAACATTTCCGACAAGTAGCATCCCAAGTTTGCCATCACCTTCGGCCTCAGCACGCATTAATCGAGCTAATAGCTTTACCTCTTCTTCGTTATATGGGAATAACCGCCATGTTATCTCACCTACCTTTAAACAAAAAGAACTAGGTTTCTCTGATGACAGAGGAAGTTAAAGTTTCAGTTAGTCATACTCATTCAAACGTATGATGATATTTTTCATTCTATGACTAGTTGAAAGGAATTTTTATAAAGGAAAGAATGTGGAGGTTAATTCATGAGTAGAAGGAGAGCAAAAGCGCGAGAGCTTCGCTAAAGTGGCGTACAAACTGTACCATTTCAGTAGGAGATAAAGGGAAATCGGGTGATCATTGTCGTACGGATGAAATGGGAAGTTTGCTAGCTGCTAACGCCCATAACAACTAGGTGGTGAATTTATAATTTCCTAGTTAACAATAAAAAAACCGGCACAATTTGTGCCGGTTAATCTTTATACATGTAAAAAAGCCGCAACTTTTTCTGGTGCTAAAATATTTCCAACGAAGAAGGAACCAAACTCACCGTAACGCGCGCTTACTTCGTCAAAACGCATTTCATAAACGAGTTTTTTAAATTGGAGAACGTCATCTGCAAATAGAGTAACGCCCCATTCATAATCGTCAAAGCCAACGGAGCCTGTAATAATTTGTTTTACTTTACCGGCATATTGGCGTCCGATCATTCCGTGGCTTCTCATGAGACTTTTGCGCTCATCCATGGAAAGCATGTACCAGTTATCGTCTCCTTGACGGCGTTTATCCATCGGGTAGAAGCAAACATGCTTTGATTTTGGTAATGATGGATAAAGACGAGAACGAACGTAAGGGTTCTCATACGGATCTCCGCCATCTTCCCCACCTGGAATATAGTTACTTAGCTCAACAACAGATACGTAAGAATACGTTGGAATCGTATACTCAGCAAGCTTTGATTTGTTAAATTCTGTCTCAATTTCATTTAATTCTTCCATTGTTGGACGAAGAATCATTAGCATAAAGTCGGCTTTTTGACCAACAATTGTATACAAAGCTTGACTACCTTGTTCTGCCTTTTCAGCTACACTCCATTTTTCTAATAGTCCTAAAAACTCGTGAATCGCTTCTTGACGCTCATCACTTGTTAACGTTTTCCAAGCGCTCCAATCAATCGAGCGGAAATCATGTAAAGAGTACCAGCCATCTAGTGTTTGAGCTGCCTCATTCGTACGACGTTCTTCACTCATATTTTTCACCCCTAAATAAAATCATCGTATGTACAATCTTACTATAACATAGTTTAACCAGGGATAAAGTGCGTAAACCATGACAATTCAATGAGGAGAGGCGGAAAATTAAGAAAACAAAGAATTTTATTTGAAAACGTTATCTTTTTCTGTACATGTTTGAAATTCGTATAAAGTGGAGTATGCTAAAGTGTGGATGTATTGTATACACAACAGTGTGGAAAGGTACTACATAGGAGGTTGCGTAACATGTCAGATTTATTCACAGTGTTAAAAAATAAAGTGGCAGGGAAAAACTTAAAAATTGTTTTTCCAGAAGGTTTAGATGAACGAATTTTAACAGCCGTTAGCCGTTTAGCAGAAGAAAATTTAATTCGGCCAATCGTTGTTGGAAACAAAGATGAAGTGGAAACAAAAGCAAATGAATTAAACATTCAATTAAACGGAGTCGATATTTACGATCCGCAAAATTTTGATGGTATGGATGAAATGGTACAAGCTTTCGTTCTGCGCCGTAAAGGAAAAGCGACAGAAGAACAAGCGCGACAAATTCTTTTAGATGAAAACTACTTCGGTACAATGCTTGTCTACATGAAAAAAGCAGATGGTCTTGTAAGTGGAGCGGCTCATTCAACGGCTGATACCGTTCGCCCAGCACTCCAAATTATTAAAACAAAAGAAGGCGTCAAAAAAACATCTGGTGTATTCATCATGGTTCGCGGTGAAGAAAAGTATGTTTTTGCAGATTGTGCGATTAATATTTCCCCGGATAGTCAAGATTTAGCTGAAATTGCGGTAGAAAGTGCCAATACGGCAAATATGTTTGACATCGATCCACGTATCGCGATGTTAAGCTTCTCAACTAAAGGATCGGCGAAATCACCTGAAACAGACAAAGTAGTGGAAGCAGTTCAGTTAGCAAAAGAAATGGCTCCACACTTAACATTAGACGGAGAGTTTCAATTTGATGCCGCATTCGTACCATCTGTAGCAGAGAAAAAGGCACCTGACTCTGTACTAAAAGGTGATGCAAACGTATTTATTTTCCCAAGCCTAGAAGCTGGAAACATCGGGTACAAAATTGCTCAACGTCTAGGTAACTTTGAAGCGATTGGGCCAATTCTTCAAGGCTTAAACGCTCCGGTAAATGACCTTTCTCGTGGTTGTAATGCAGAAGACGTCTATAAGCTTGCATTAATTACCGCAGCACAAGCTCTATAATGTTTTCGTTCTACCTGAGTTCAGTTCTCGTATCTGAGCTCAGGTTTTTGTATGTATAAGGCGTCAATATTTCCCGTAATGTAAATTTTTTATTAAATTTATATAAATAAACATTTTAGGGAATGTGAATGAAAAAAATTGAAATAATTAGCATTATACGACTCGGTTTGATCTATTTCGACAAATTTCGTATTTATTATCCTCATATTATGCAGAAAAGACTAGTACGAACGTCCTTGGGAATTGTAAACGGTATTTAACAAATCATTTATTAAATGTTTAAACATAGTTAACATTAGCTCCGTATAATCGCTCTCGTAAAAGAATTTTAGGAGGGCGAAAGCGTGTTTAAGAAAAAGGTTATACCTGTTGCACTAATATCTGCGCTTACGATTGGAGGCATATTTGCAGGCAATTCAAGTGTAGAGGCAAAAGAAAATTCAAAAGTGAAAAACGTCATTTTTATGATTGGGGATGGGATGGGCGTATCGTATACGTCAGCTTATCGTTATTTACAAGATGATCCGAATGAAAAGTTTGTACAACCAACTCAATTTGATCAATATTTAGTTGGACAGCAAATGACATATCCGGAAGATCACGAAGAAAATATTACAGACTCAGCTTCAGCTGCAACAGCAATGTCAGCAGGAATTAAAACATATAATGCAGCCATTGCTGTCGATAACGATGGATCGGAAGTAAAGACGGTTTTAGAAGCGGCGAAAGAAAATGGAAAAGCGACAGGACTTGTTGCAACTTCAGAAATTACACACGCTACCCCTGCATCATTTGGGGCACATGATGAAAACCGGAAGAATATGAACGAGATTGCAAATGATTATTACGATGAACTCATTAATGGTGAACATAAAGTCGATGTGCTTCTTGGAGGGGGACTAGACCTTTTCGATCGTCAAGACCGCAATCTTATTGAAGAATTTAAAAAAGATGGATATAGTTTTGTCCAAACTAAACAAGAACTGATCAATGATGATCATTCACAAGTGCTTGGATTATTTGCTCCACGCGGACTGCCTAAAATGATTGACCGCACTGAAGAAACTCCTTCTCTTGAGGAAATGACAAATGCAGCCATTTCTAAACTAAACAAGGATAAAGACGGATTTTTCTTAATGGTTGAAGGAAGCCAAATTGATTGGGCAGGTCATGACAACGATATTGTCGCAGCAATGAGTGAAATGAAAGATTTTGAAAAAGCTGTAAAAGCAGCGATTGATTTTGCGAAAAAGGACAAGCATACTTTAGTTGTTGTAACGGCTGACCATTCAACTGGTGGTTTTTCAATCGGAGCAGATGGGATTTACAATTGGTCGGGTGAACCAATAAAAGCAGCAAAACGTACACCTGATTTTATGGCCGAGCAAATCGCAAATGGTGCTGATGTGGAAGAAACATTGAAAAAATATATCGATCTATCATTGACGAAAGAAGAAATTGAATCCGTTCAAGAAGCGGCAGAAAACCGAGAAGATGTTCGTGGAATCGATAACGCGATTGAGAAAATCTTTGATGCGAGAACGCACACGGGCTGGACGACAGGAGGTCATACAGGAGAGGATGTTCCTGTTATTGCATACGGCCCAGCTAGCGAAAAATTTGCAGGGCATATTGACAATACAGACAATGCAAAAATTATTTTTGAGCTTCTAAGTAAAGGTAAACAACAGCATACCATTGTAGATAAATAGGAAATATTCATATCCCGTTGCCAAATGCAACGGGATCTTTTATCCCACTCTTAACAGGCAGTAAGACCCCCACCTCAGGGATTCTGTCGTAAAGAAAAGAAGGTAGGTGGGGAACTGCCCGTAAAGGTCCGAACATAAAGAACACAGACTAGAGGCAAGTCCTGTTGGTTGCAAGGACCTTGAGGTCATCCCATAGGGACTAACCATTCAGTGGGGGATGAAAAAAAAACTTCCCTGAATGAAGTTTCACTGATATGAAGCTAGTAGGAGGACGAGAGCGTGAAAAATTGGTTTATACTAATCTGTATACTTATACTCCTTTCAGGATGTGAATTAAATCAAGCTACTATAATGGAAGAGCAGTCGAATGGGCAAAATGAAAAGGTTGAGAATCATAATGAGGATGTTAAGCGAGACAACAGCTACATTCCAAACCCACAAGTAACAGATGACCGCAGCTTAATAAACGTCGGTGACACATATCGTGACGAAAAGGGTGAGGCGCAATTAAAGGCGATGATTCCCGTTCACAAAAATGAGCAAATTGGTCCGATTGAATTAACCATCAAGCATGTAAAGGTGATTCATCTCATTCCCGATTATAGTTTAATCGATTATTTTCATGGATTAACCCATGAGAAAGAATTTGATTTTGTAAAAGTTCAAGTTGAAATGAAAAATAGCTCAGACAAAGAAGTTTATTTTGCACCGATCGCTCTTTTAGAAACAAGTACTGGGGAGAGTTTTGATTGGAATCACGATATTTATCTAGAAAACTTAAATGGACCTATAAAGGGAAATGAAACGAAAGCTGGAAATCTAGGATTTATTCTTGAGAAACGATATGATGGAAACATCAAATCGATTCAATTTATGACAAGTGATGTCGTTGACGAACAACAAAATAAAATGAGCGAAGCCGAGGAAATAAAAATCAATTTTTAAACAAGCAAGCAATCACGATAGAGAGGGAATCTTTATGGTATAATGAAATCGTTTTTACTTCATCAAAGGAGATTGTTTGACATGGAACAGCATTTGTCATTATTGCGGCAAGATGAATGGCGAATTATTGATCATTCAAGCTTAGGCCCTCATTTTGATGCAAAACAATCATTTGCGATAGATGATACATTATGCGCATTTGTTGGAAAAGGCGAATCTTCACCGGTTATGAGGTCGTGGGTTCATCACAATACAATCGTTCTCGGTATTCAAGATACAAGAGTTCCTTATTTACAAGACGGTGTACAGTTTTTAAAAGAACAAGGTTATCGCGTGATTGTTCGTAATTCCGGTGGACTAGCGGTCGTGTTAGATGAAGGCGTGTTAAATCTATCACTCATCTTACGAGAGTCCGAAAAAGGAATCGATATTAACCGAGGATATGATACAATGTGGGAACTTGTTCGTTTTATGTTTAAGGAATACAACGTTCAAATTGATGCCTATGAAATCGTTGGCTCCTATTGTCCAGGAAGCTATGATTTAAGCATTGATGGGAAAAAGTTTGCCGGTATTTCTCAACGTCGGCTCCGTAACGGCATAGCTGTTCAAATCTATATATGTGTAAATGGAAGTGGCGCAAAACGGGCAGAAATCATTCAAGGTTTTTACGAAAAAACATTAAAAAAAGATGAAACTAAGTTTGCATACCCGGAAATCAATCCTGCTACGATGGCTTCTTTAAGTGAGTTATTACAAACCGAATTAACGGTTTCCGAAGTGATGTTCAACGTATTAACGACATTAAAAGATTTGAGTGGTCGTATATATGCCGAAGGACTTCGCGAAGAAGAGCAAGAAATGTATGAAAAGAACTTCATACGAATGAAAGAACGAAATGAAAAAGCATTTAAGGACCTCCTATAACGCGCACAGGAGGTCCTTTTATTTTTACTGTCTTGCGAAAGCCATCCCCTATAAGTCAAAAAATCTTACGTCGTAGGAACATTTTTGTCTGAGGCTGAGCAAGAGGGTGCTTGCGCTTTTCCTACTATTATTCAGCTAATTTTTCAAGGTTTCCATTTCGATCCATTTTAAATTTTGTTGCTGGACGCTCTTCTTCATCGAATAAAACGAGTTTTCTTGCTCGATTCATAATCTGCATAAGTGTTTCATAGTCTTCTTGAACGGTGACAGCGTCTTGTTCAAGTTTAGCAATCTGCTTTTCTAAATCTTCATTTTTTCTTATGAGCTCTTCATTTTGTTGCTTTAAGCGCATATTTTCTTCTTCTATTGCAGAAATGTGTAAATGGTTTCCTTTATACGATTTTAAAAATTGTATAACTTGATCCATTGTTAATTCGTTTTGTATCGACTGCGTTTGAATAGAATCTGTTGATGTGACCGGTACATATATTTCTTGTTCATGATCATTCTGTAAAGCGTCTGTCAAAGTAGGTTCCTCAGAAGGTAAGCTTGTTTCTGGAGGTGAATATAATAAACGTTTTTTCGCAGGTTGTCCTTTTCCAAGCGCTCGCATTTTTTGTTTTCGTTGTTTTTTCGCTAGCTGTAATGCTTTTTCATAATTGTGACGAACAACTGCATTCCATCTAAACCCACAAGCAGCGGAAGTTCGGTTTAGTTTATCACCTACTTCTTCAAATGCATTCAGCTGTGTACTGCCTTCACGAACATGGCGAAGGACGGTTTCAGCTAACAATAAATCATTTTCCTCAGACCATGCATCTTGTCGTTTTTTCATCGTCTCAACTCCCTATCTGTAAACTTGTATTGCTATTTCAATAGCTTTAAAACATGTTTTAAGCTAGTCACCAAGGTATCCATTACTTCTAGCTTTTCCAGATTGGAATTTTTTATACAAGGATAGTAGATTTTTATTAGAGTTAATATATAGAAGATTGTCCTCATCACTTGATTTGAGCAGAAATAAAAGGTAAAATACCCGAGAGCATGAACAATGATGAAAGGGTTGTTTACGAAAATGGCAAATGAGTTCCGTGTTTGTGACGATTGCCAAGCAACAAACTTAAAAACGTTGTTACCACGTTTAGAGAAGATAGATCCAAATGCGAAAATTGATATCGGCTGTCAGTCTTATTGTGGGCCAGGCCGTAAAAAGTCATTCGCATTCGTTAATAATCGTCCAGTTTCTGCACCGAATGAAGATGAATTAATCGAAAAGATTCATAAAAAATTAAACAAATAAGAAAAGTGCAAGCGCCTTGTTCAGCCTCAGACAAAAATGTTCTTACGATGAAAAGGCGCTTTTTACTTATACGGCGACACGTTTTTGACTTCGAGGGGCTAGGTGGCATTCGCTGGATACCGAAGCCTCCATGAACCCTTGAAAACTTCATCAAAATGATTTACCTTAAAAAAATCACCAGGGATGTTTTCTATACTGGTGATTTTTTTCTTCCAGGCTTCATTTTTTTCAATTCTTTTCATAATAGTTCACTACTCACGTCGAATGTTAATCGATATAATAGATATATGTCTTAATGGAAGAGGGAAAAAAATGGCGTATCGGAATGAGTTGCTTTCGGAAGAAAAAGTATTTAAAGATCCGGTTCATCGTTATATTCATGTACGTGATAAAGTCATTTGGGATTTAATTGGAACGAAAGAATTCCAGCGATTACGAAGAATCCGTCAGCTCGGAACGACTTTTTTTACGTTTCATGGGGCTGAACATAGTCGTTTTAATCATTCATTAGGTGTATACGAAATTGTCAGAAGGATTGTTGATGATGTTTTTCGCGGTCGTCCTGAATGGAACGAGGAAGAACGTTTATTAAGCTTATGTGCGGCATTGTTGCACGATTTAGGACATGGTCCATTCTCTCATTCTTTTGAAAAAGTGTTTCATTTGGATCACGAAGATTTTACGCAAGCTATTATTTTAGGAGATACAGAAATTAACGAAGTTTTAAAGAAAGTTAGTCCCGACTTTCCGAAAAAAGTGACAGAAGTGATTGCAAAAACGTACTCCAACAAGCAAGTGACGAGTTTAATTTCAAGCCAAATTGATGCTGATCGGATGGACTACCTCCAACGTGATGCCTTTTATACAGGTGTAAGCTACGGTCATTTTGATATGGAGCGAATTTTACGTGTAATGCGCCCTCGCGAAGATCAAGTTGTCATTAAATATAGCGGGATGCATGCCGTGGAAGATTATATTATGAGTCGGTACCAAATGTATTGGCAAGTATATTTTCATCCTGTAACGAGAAGTGCCGAAGTCATCTTAACGAAAATTCTCCACCGAGCAAAGGCCCTTTATGAAAACAACTACGAATTTACATTCAAACCATTACATTTCCAATCCATTTTTAATGGAAATGTAACCCTTCAGGATTATTTAGGATTAGATGAGTCGATTATTTTATTTTATTTCCAAACGTGGCAGCGAGAAGAAGATCCTATTTTAAGCGATTTATGTAGACGATTTATTAATCGCAATTTGTTTAAATATGTGGAATTTAATCCGACGAATGAGCAAATGATGAAGCTGATGGAATTAACAACCTTGTTTAAAAAAGCCGGAATCGATCCGGATTATTATTTAGTGGTGGACTCTTCCTCGGATCTTCCGTATGATTTTTATCGACCAGGTGAAGAAGAAGAACGATTACCGATTCATTTGTTAATGCCAAATGGAGATATACGGGAGCTTTCAAGAGAATCTGAGATTGTCGATGCGATATCAGGGAAACGAAGAACGGATCATAAACTATATTTCCCCTCTGATTTCATACACGATTTTTCGACGAAACGAAATATAAAAAAGAAAATAATTGATTTATTACGGCTTCAAAAATAAGTGCGGATGAAATTTTAATGAGGAGATGACGGGGTGTGTTAAATGAACACGCAAAGCTGATGAAGGTGTTTGCTGTTTCACAAGAGATTATTGGACGGAAAAAACTTCAAAAAATGATATACATTGCAAAAAAGCTTAATTTCCCTTTTTACGAGAAATATAACTTTCATTTTTTTGGTCCTTATTCGGAAGAACTAACATTAAGAATAGAAGAATTATGCAATTTAGGATTCGTTAATGAAGTACGAGAAAAGAAAGGCGGCTATTTTCAATATCGCTACGCATTAACCGATGCTGGTAAGGAGTTTTTAAATAATTTTCATTTAGATATGCCTTCTTTGCCAGAATGTATGATTGATTTAAATGAAAAGCCTGCTCGTTTTTTAGAACTTGTCTCAACCGTTTTGTATTTTGAAGAATTGAATAAAGAAGAGATTAAAGAAAAAGTATTTACGTTAAAAAGTAAGCAGCGCTATACAGATGAAGAAGTGGAAGAAGCGTTTCAATATATTGAACAGTTAAGAAAACAAGTCAATTAGTAATGGACAGCGAGCTGCTGTCCTTTTCGTGTAAGATCAGGAAAGAAGCGAAAGTGAGTCCCTCTCTCGTGCGGTTGCGGTCTTTTTTTATGAACTTGCGGAGTTATGCTCCAAACTTGCGCAAATTTGAACCCAACTTGCGGATACGGCATCTTTCTACTTGTCTACAAATGAAAAAGGACAGCAAAATGTGCCGTCCTTTCGCCATTTACGATTCGTCACTTAAACGTTTTCCGCCAATGGCATAATGGTTTTTACTCATTTCTTCAATAAACACAGCGATTTTTTCAGCAGGGGCACCAGTTGTTTCAGAGACAGCAGCTGTCACTTTTTCAACGAGCGCTTTCTTCTGCTCTTCAGTACGTCCTTCAAGCATTTTTACTGTAACGTATGGCATGATTGATTCTCCTTTCGATAATAGAACACATTACATAGGATAAAAATGTAATGGTCATTAAAATATAGTATACTTGATTTTAGAATGATTTGTAGAGATGGAGGACGTGCCATTGCCTTTTTTACATTATGATTTAAGTGTCATACCTTATGTGATTATATCGCTCGTTATTGCGTTTACGTTTCATGAATTTGCCCATGCATATGTCGCCTATAAATTTGGTGATGAAACGGCGAAAAATCAAGGGAGACTAACATTAAATCCACTATCTCATTTAGATCCACTTGGAACGATTTTAATTTTTATTGCTGGGTTTGGATGGGCGAGGCCCGTGCCGGTTAATCGGTTCTTCTTTAAAAATCCACGGCTTGCGGGGATACTTGTTTCAATCGCAGGGCCATTAAGCAACTTGTTGATTGCATTCGTCGGCTATGTAATGTTACATTTATTGATTAGAAACGGTTCCCTATTACCGTTTGCATATGCAAATGGACTTGAAATGTTTTTAAACATTCTCGTTTCGTTAAATATTACACTATTTATTTTTAACTTGCTTCCGTTTCCGCCTTTAGATGGCTATCGCATTATCGAAGATTTAGCACCGAGGCAAATTCGGGCAAAGCTTACTCAATTTGAAAACTACGGAGCGTTAATATTTCTCATTATCGTTTTTACTCCTTTAGACCAATATCTTATTTATCCGGTTTTTCATGTTGGGCGTGATGCAACAATTCTTTTATTCCAAGCTATATTACAGCCATTTTTTATATAAAGTAAGATAAAGTGGGATAGAAAAGGAGGTTACAAACATGGAAAAAAAGAAGAAAAATATTGGGTTTAATATTATTAAAAATGATCCGACAGATGGACATAAAGGTTATGGGATTGGCGCATTAAGCTTAGAAAATGTTTCTCCTGTATTTGTCAATGTAGAGGAAGGGGAAGCGTTTGTTGATATTGGGGCCATGCATGCACGCAGCGCAGTAGAACGCGGCATTAAATTTATTCCTGAAAAAGAAAAAGTACCGAATGGGAAGCCGTATTGGCTCGTTTGGGTTACGATTGATCGCAAAGAAGAAGGGCCGTATTATGCGGGTGTAACGGCATGTGAAATGACTGTAGATCGTGAAGCAAGAAGAGGATATAAGTCTTTACCAGAGCATGTGAATAAAATGGATAAGTCACTAAAGCGTCAAATTATCGTCGATCACATGGATGACCATTCAAAAGAAGTGTTGGCAAAATTCTTAAAAAATCACAATGAAAGCATGTGGGAGCTTTCAAGCGATGAATTAAAAAAGGGACTTTCCGTTTCTTGAAATTTGTCTAAATTGTGAACAAACTGTGAAACGATTGTGGTTTTAGAAAAAAATGAGTAGACTAAAATCATACTTATAAAACTAGGACATGAAAATCCCCGGAGCTTATATTGTTCCGGGGATTTTCATTTATCCAACTCTTAACGGGCAGTAAGACCCCACCTCAAGATTCTGTCGTAAAGCAAAGAAGATAGGTGGGGGACAACTGCCCGTAAAGGTCCGAACATAAAGAACACAGACTATGAGCGCCACGTCCTGTGGCCACGTCTGTGTAACCCACATCCTGTGGGTCACAAGGGCCTTTAGGTCAGCCCGTAGGGACTAACATTCAGTGGGGGATGAAAAAACCCCCACTGAATGAAGTTTCACTTTATCCACCTTACTACAACCATGGAATGAGTTTATCCCAAATTGACGGGTCTTCTGGTGGATCTTTGTCCTCTTCTTTCTTTTCCTTTGTATGCTCTAAATGTTCGAGGCAATAATCGGTCGGTTCGGTTCCTTGAATATAGTATGTTAAACGAGAAACAGGGCACGTAGGCGAGGCTAAAAGTCCGCTTGATGGGTCAACGTAAACACCGACGACCCCTTCAGGCGGGCGAAAGCTTTTCACAGATTGATCCTCTAACGCTTCCTCCATGAAATGTGCCCAAATTTGTTTGGCATATGAGCGTTCAAGTACAAGGTCAATCGTTTTTCCTTTATCATAGCCAGTCCAAACACCTGCAACGAGCTGAGGAGTATAGCCGATCATCCAGCTGTCTGCTTTCGTCGAACCGGATTTACCGGCATATGGACGTGTTAGAAGGTCAATCACTTTTTGTCCTGTTACAGTCGTATAACCATTTAGTTTTTTATCAAACATACCTGTCATCATATGTGTCGTGACAAAGGCTGCTTGCTTATTTAGTAGTTGCTCTAGTTGCCTCTTTTCTTTATACAATACATTTCCTTTCGCATCTTCAATTCGGGTAATAAAAATGGGTTCAACTTTTTTTCCTCCATTGGCTAAAATTCCGTAGGCGTTGACCATCTCTAGTACACTGACAGGTGATGTACCGAGTGCTAAAGATGGAACTTCCTTTAAGGGACTATGGATGCCAACGGTTTTGGCCGTTTGAACCAATTCGTTCATGCTCATAAATAGATGTGTTTTAACCGCATAAATATTGTCTGAGAGAGCAAGTGCTTGCAGTAACGTAATATCGTCATATGCGTAATAATCATTGTAATTGCTCGGCTTATACGTACCTTGCTCATTTTCTCCATAACGGAAGGTTGTCGGTTCACTTCGTAAAGGTGTAGATGGAGTAAACCCATTTTCAATAGCTGCATAATATAAAAGAGGCTTCATCGTTGAACCAGGTTGCCGTTTTGCTTGTGTGACCCGGTTGAACGAACTTTTTTCATAGTCTCTCCCACCAATAAGTGCCTTTACTTCACCTGTATTTGGATCCATAGCGGTAAACCCGACTTGGATATCGGAGTTCTCATCGATCACGTTTGTCACCGTTTCTTCGGCTATTTTTTGTAAGCTTGAATTTAATGTTGTATAAACACGAAGTCCCTTCGTTTGAATGATCTGTTCATCTATATTTAATAAATTTTTCACTTTTTGTAGGACGATATCTTGAAAGTAAGGAGCGATGTCAATTTTTTTGACTGCTTCTTGTTCTTTTAGCTCAAGCGGTTCTTCGCTAGCTTTCTCTCTTTCTTCTTTCGTGATGAAGCCCTCTTTCACCATCTCGGATAAAATGAGTTCTTGTCGTTCTTTTGCACGTGATAAATTTACATACGGTGAATAATAACTAGGACCTTTCGGAATGCCAACAAGCATAGCTGCTTCTCCTAATGTGAGCTCACTTGCATGTTTATCGAAATAATATCGTGCGGCTGCCTCAATTCCGTAGGCACCGTGACCGTAATAAATCGTATTTAAATAGCCTTCTACGATCTCTTCTTTCGTAAAGTTCATTTCAAGACGAATTGTATAAAACGCTTCCGTTAGCTTCCGTTTCCACGTTTTATCATGCTCTAAATATAGATTTCTCGCATATTGTTGTGTAATCGTACTTGCCCCTTGCACTTTCGCCATTGCTTTTAAATCGGCAATTGCTGCCCCGATAATGCGTTTGTAATCAAATCCGTGATGATCATAAAAATTTCGGTCTTCTATTGCAATCGTCGCTTCTAAAACAGATGGAGAAATATCATTTAGTGAAACCCAAAACCGTTTTTCCCCATGGTGTGTTTCACCGATTTTTGAACCATCCTTTGCATACAATACGGTTGATTGTGGGACAGATATAGAAGGAGGCCCTTCTAGTTTTGCCATAAATAATATCGTCGATAGAACGATGACAAAGACGAGTATGCCAATTACATTTATAAAAAATAGTGCACGTATTGTTTTTACCGTTATTCTTTTAGGAGTCGTTAATTCCATTTCGGTCACTCCTTGTTAAATTCATTAGAAATGCTTAATGCGCGCCAATTGCGACTAACTGCTACCCGCTTTACTAAGGAACGTCGCAATGTCACCTTCCTAGCTCCGCGATAGCCCTTTTTACCTTGTGATCTCGAGCGGATGGCTTCTTGAGTTGTACAAAAACTATGTGCAAAAATTTAGACTTTGTTTTTAAAATAAAACGCATCTTCCTATTTGTTAGTATGAGTACGAATCTTCATTTTTAAACAACGTTCTATGAAAAAATGAAATTTTTCTTTGCAATTTTGCTAGATTCCTCTATACTTTTTTTGAGGTTTGAATCGAAAGCGGTGACGTTCCTGTTCATAGACTTTTTCCATATTCTCGAATGGGGAGTTGATCGTTGGGGAAAATATGTCGAGTAGGGAGATCACTTGTTAAGAACTAATTTAACGATGAAAGGAAGTAATCATAATGGGTGGACTTTGGTTTACTGAAAAACAAACAGAAAACTTTGGGATCACAATGAAAATTAATCGCACTTTACATACAGAACAAACGGAGTATCAAAAGTTAGAAATGGTTGAAACAGCTGAGTTCGGAAACATGCTTTACTTAGATGGAATGGTCATGACGAGTCAAAAAGATGAATTCGTCTATCACGAAATGGTAGCGCATGTACCGCTCTTTACACATCCGAATCCTGAGAACGTATTAGTTGTAGGCGGCGGTGATGGGGGTGTGATTCGTGAAGTATTAAAGCACCCAAGTGTCAAAAAGGCGACACTTGTTGAAATCGATGGAAAAGTCATTGAGTATTCGAAAAAATATTTACCTGAGATCGCAGGTAAATTAGATGATCCTCGTGTCGAAGTAAAAGTTGATGATGGATTTATGCATATTGCTCAAAGTGAAAATGAGTACGATGTGATCATGGTTGACTCTACGGAGCCAGTCGGCCCTGCTGTGAACTTATTTACAAAAGGATTTTATGCGGGTATTTCAAAAGCATTAAAAGAGGATGGTATTTTTGTTGCGCAAACAGATAACCCATGGTTTACGCCTGAACTGATTACGAATGTTCAACGAGACGTTCGAGAAATTTTCCCGATCACACGTCTTTACATTGCGAACATCCCGACATACCCAAGCGGTTTATGGACATTTACGTTAGGATCTAAAAAGCATGATCCGTTAGAAGTAAGTGAAGACCGATTCCATGAAATCGATACAAAATATTATACAAAAGACATTCATAAAGCAGCATTTGTATTACCGAAATTCGTTGAAGATTTAACAAAGTAAGAAAGGGTGGCTGATGATGCGATTTGATGAGGCTTATTCAGGAAATGTATTTATTAAAAGTCATCCCTCCTTTGAAGAAAGTGAAGCGGTTCTTTATGGGATGCCGATGGATTGGACCGTAAGCTATCGCCCTGGCTCACGCTTCGGCCCAACACGTATTCGTGAAGTGTCAATCGGTCTTGAAGAATACAGCCCGTATTTAGACCGTGAACTGGAAGAAGTGAAATATTTTGATGCTGGCGATATTCCCCTGCCATTCGGAAACGCTAGTCGCAGCTTAGAGATGATTGAAGAATTTGTTGATCAAGTGCTTCAAGCTGGAAAATTCCCTTTAGGTATGGGAGGAGAGCATTTAGTCTCTTGGCCAGTCATGAAATCGATGTATAAAAAGTATCCGGATTTAGCTATTATCCATATGGATGCTCATACAGACTTACGTGAAGAGTATGAAGGGGAGCCGTTATCTCACTCAACGCCGATTCGTAAAGTGGCAGAGCTTATCGGTCCGGAAAATGTGTATTCATTTGGAATTCGTTCAGGTATGAAAGAAGAATTCGAATGGGCAAAAGAAAACGGAATGCATATTTCAAAATTTGAAGTCCTTGAACCACTGAAGGACATTTTACCGAAGCTTGCCGGACGGCCAGTTTATGTAACGATTGATATCGATGTATTAGACCCAGCACATGCACCGGGTACTGGAACGGTTGATGCAGGTGGAATTACTTCGAAAGAGTTACTTGCTGCTATCCATGAGATTGCTCATTCCGATATTCATGTCGTCGGTGCCGATTTAGTCGAAGTGGCCCCGATTTATGACCACTCGGAGCAAACGGCAAACACGGCAAGTAAACTCATTCGTGAAATGATTTTAGGGTGGGTACAGAAGCGCCCTTAATTTAGAAGAGAGGGAATCAGGTGATTCCTTCTTTTTTTGTAGGTAAGAACAGCAAGCCTGTTGAGGAAAGCCCAATACAAGCGCCAAACGGCCCAAATGATGAAAGGAAACCCCAATTAATGAAAGGAAGGCCCAAATAATGAAAGAAAACCCCAATTTGTGAAAGAAAAGCCCAAATTCAGAGCCGGAATCCCTAATAAAAAGGAAAAACCCATTCCATGCAAGAACCCGCAAACAACGAAAATCCCCCTCAAGCACCTCCTTCTATTGCATTACACGAAAAGAATCTTTATACTAATGAAGTTAATACAGCCTTTAAAGGATGAGAGTTATGAATAATGGAGTACCTGTTCACGTTCATATTCAAAATGAGATTCAGCAAGGAACGGAAAAAGATACAATTGAGTTTTGGACAACAGGGGTATATTCTAAAAAAAATGAGGCCATATTTATTTCTTATGAACTCAAACTTCGCATACTGAAATCGGCAAATAAGCCTTGATATAGTTAGGTAAGGCTGCTACCCATTGCTGTAGTTGACTTTGTATTAGTTTTTTGATTTTTCGATTTGACTTTTTAAGGACATCTTC
>NZ_JAKZKS010000034.1 GCF_022808615.1 Bacillus sp. FJAT-47783 | reverse complement strand
TACCAACAATTCTTTTGGGACGTACTAAATCGAATTCAAAAGCTTCAATTAGAATGACCGAAAGAATGCTGTTCCCAACTGAAAAAAGTCGATTTTTTCAGTCAAGGGGGAAGTATGCCTAAATACAGGAAATAACCATTGGGAATGAAGTCATTTTGGTTAGCTGGCTATAATTTATGTCGAAGAGGCGATTAAGCCAAATTAGGGTACTGGATTTTCATTATCACTTTTTAGCTGTGAATAATTCAGGTTATAATAACAATTATTAATATAAGGGGCGATTCTAAAATGAAAAAGCTATATAACTTACCTTTTCTCCCCATCACATTTGATTCGGAAATAGAGCTTGCCTTTTATAAGAAAGTAGTTGAGACATCTGCGAAATTAGAAAAGTTAAAACAAAAACTACGCTATTCATTAGTGAATGAATCGTTCCTACAATTATTAACACTCCATGAATCGGTTCAATCCACTCGGATCGAAGGAACACAGGTTACATTCAGTGAAATGCTTGAGGACAAAATTGATCAAAAAGAAGAGTGGGAAAAAGTTGAGGTCAGAAATTACCAAAGTGCTTTAAAACTTGGAGTTGAAATGATTCAAACGGGCTATCCATTAACAGAACGGTTAATTCGTGATATGCATAAAGAATTAATGAAAGATGCTCGTGGATCTACAAGTGCAGCTGGAGAATATAGAGCCATTCAAAATTTTATAGGGCCAACAAAGGATATAAAAGATGCATCATATATCCCACCTGAACCACAATTAATGGGGGAATATATGTCAAACTTAGAACGATATATAAATGGACACCCCTATCAAAAGGATGAAGAGGATTCGTTACATCCACTCATAAAAGCTGCAATCATACATGCCCAGTTTGAATCGATTCACCCTTTTTTAGATGGAAACGGTCGTTTAGGAAGAATCTTAATCGTTCTTTACTTGCTTCAATCAGATTTGATTGATTCCCCCTTCTTTTTCTTAAGTGAAGAGCTTGAAAAGGAGAAATTCAAATATTATGCTATGTTAAATGGCGTTCGTGGGATTGGTCGAAAAGAACCTGATTGGAACAGTTGGATTTTATTTTTTCTAAACGCAACAATCAGAATGGCGGAACATCAGTATGAGAAGTTAGATCGCGCTGAGAAATTATACGAGGCAGGCATCACAAAACTTAAACAACCTTCAACGAAAAAAGTTTGGGGTGCCCTTTTCTCCTATCCAGTTGCAACTGTTCAACAAATAGAAGAAAAAACAGATTTAGCTTCTGTCACAATTCGAAAGAGTTTAGCTCAACTCGTTCAATTAAATATGGTTTATGGGGACGATCGAAAACGAAATCGCAGGTATTATCATTACGACTTAATTCGGATTATGACAGACTAAGGGAATCCAGTCCATTCATTATATACATGGACTGGATGCTTCTTTTGAATTCCATATACTTTTCGACAAAATGCAAGGAGTGGCTTTCACAATATATCTTATGTTTCCCTCGCTGCTAATGATGGTTTAACTAGATTTACACGCCTTAATGTCAGTGCTTCCCAAATGGATTCATCCGTTATATGCTCTTTTCCTGCTAAGTCCGATATGGTACGTGCTAACCGGATGACCTTGACCTCTCCTCGATTACTCCATTGCTGTTTATTTGAGACTTTTGTAAGCATGTTTCTTTGTTGTTTTGTTATTGGACTCTTTTTGATTAATTGTTCAAACGGTACCTTTGCATTCGTTACTTCCTCTTCATAACGTATATATTGTCGCTGTCGTGCTTTTTCAACCCGTTCCCGAATCACTGAGGATGACTCCCGCTCACTTTCTAAATGATCCAGTTGTACTGGATTTAATGCGAGTAGTAGATCAATCCGGTCTAAAACAGGGCCAGATACTCGATTACGATATGCTTGAATTTGTTTCGCAGTACATGTGCAATATCGAATATTGGAACCTAGGTATCCACAAGGACAAGGATTCATCGCACCAATCAAAATAAACGAAGCAGGATATGTAACCGTAGAATGTACGCGACTTATCGTAACATTCCCCGATTCAAGAGGCTGCCTCAACATGTCTAACGTTTTTTTCGTAAACTCCGCCATTTCATCAAGAAATAACACACCGCCATGTGCTAGTGAAATTTCCCCAGGCTTTGGGCTTGAACCTCCGCCAATAAGAGAGACAGATGAAGCAGAATGATGAGGATGTCGATAAGGAGGAATGTGAGGTACACGATGCGTTTCTCCAGCTAATTGGTACAAACTCATTACTTCCAATTGCTGCTCTCTCGTTAAAGACGGAAGAATCGAAGGAAATGCTTCGGACAATAAACTTTTCCCGCACCAGGAGGCCCACTCATTAAGACATTATGCTCCCCAGCAGCAGCGATTTCTAATGCACGTTTTGCTTGTTCATGACCGATGATATGATAAAAGTCTTTATATAAATGATGTGTTAATGGAGGAGTTTCTAGATTTTGTTTATAGGAAAGGGAAGAAAATGCCCGGTGTCCTGTTAAATGTTCGATTACATCTTTTATATGATGAACAACGATACACTCTAATGAATCATCAAACATGTGAAAAGGAATGGCGGAATCGTATGGAAGATATATTCTCTTAAAACCTTTTGATTTGGCAGCAACAAGGGCTGGTAACGCGCCGGTTACGTTATGAAGGGTTCCATCTAAGGACAACGCACCAATGAAGGCGGTCTGTTCAGGAATTTCCACCTTTATGTGACCCTTTTCTTTCAAAATCGCTATCGCCATCGGCAAATCAAAAAACGGGCCGTTTTTCTTTTGTTCAACAGGAGATAAATTGACAACAACTTTGAATCCCGACATGTCCCATTTTAACGTTCTTAGTGCCGACAACACTCGTTCTTTTGACTCTTTTACAGACGCATCAGGCAGCCCGACAATCACCATCGACTTCGTACCTATTGTCACATGCACCTCTACTTGCACACGGTACCCTTCTAAACCTTTTAAACCAATACTTGAAACCTTTGTTGTCAAACAGGAATCCCCCTTAGTAGTTTTAATAAATACTTAGATTTGAATAAGGATTAACGAAGGGATCGTACGAGAATATTTGAATAATTGAAAGACCGAATGAGATTCATAATACAAGTGAGAAAATCTAGGGGTATAGTGACGAAAGGAATATAGTCTCCTCAAACAAAATAATCTAATGTTCTCAATCTTCTCGATTCCCTCGTTTAATAATTCTGTTATCATGTATCGTTAACATCTTCTTAGCAGCTACACTTTCTCCTTGCTTTCGATTCATGACTGTTCACACCCTTCTTTTTATTTCATCGATTTCTTCTAACGATAATTCGGTTATTTCTTTTACCGTCTCTACATCGTATCCTTTCATTAACATTTTCTTAGCAATTTCGACTTTTCCTTCCTTTATTCCCTTCTTTTCATACGATGTCATAATTTCCATTATTTTCTCTCCTTCCTTCGGATTCATTTTTTTCACCTCGTTTTTCATCTGTTCTTCTTCTTGCTCAGAGAGTTTTAAATACGTTTCGAAAAAACCGATGATTAAATGTTGTCTTGCTGGGTCTAGTTCCATACGGATTAACATTTTGAAAAATTCTTTTTTTACTTCGATTCGTTCATTTTTAGTATAACCCATTTTACTGAGCAAAGCCGATGCAACTGGATTTTCACTTCGTATGTAATGACGCCAATTTTGTTTTTTTAGTTCGATTGTTAAAAACTGAAAATGTAGTACATTCAGAAATGGAAATTGAATGAAAAATGATTGTGGTTCATCACGGATCGTGTCGTAGCTGAAGATTGTTATAGGAAGAATTTTTGTACGGTATTTTTCATATAAGCGATTAAAATATAGAAACATTCGTTCATTAAATGACTTTTGTATATAGCTTTGCGTTTCGATATGAACAACAATAAGTCCTTTTTCTCCTTTTAATTTTGTTTGTATTAAAAGGTCAACTCGATATTTTTCACCAGCTGTTACATCGGTAAAGATTTCTTCCGACAAAAAATGAAGATGCTGAAAATCAATATGTTCGTATGCCTTTGGGAAAAACAGTAACATAAACTCTTCAAAAAATGTTGGAATTAACTCTTTAAATAAACGGTCATGGTCGACAGGCGTGTTCATTATGACTACCTCCTCTCTCGTTAGCTTCATTATAACACGAACATACGTTTGTGTAAATAGAAGAAATCAGTCCTTACCATATTTAATTAAACGTTTGTTTAACATCAACAAAAATCAGGGAGACCCACTGGCACTCCCTGAAACTCTACCCTACTACTCGAGAATAACGCGCTCCACCAGACAAAACTTCAACCGTCGTTTTTTGAATCAATAATGGTAATGTTTTGAACGAGTACGGTTTGTACACACGTTCTGTCCATTTGTGACCGTCTTTTCCGAATACTCCCATATTGATTGATGGAATGTCTAAATTCCGGATAGTTTCGTATGGAAGTGGATATAATTGATCCCACTTCGGAAAGTTTTTTAATAGAGGCTCAAGCTCTTCTTTTGTTTCATGGATGGATAAAAAGCTACCATCGGCAAGATAGGGGAAAAACTTTTTCAAAGCAAATTGTTCACCCGTCTGTTCCTGCACTTCTTTTAAAACTTTTACAATGCTTGCACGCAGCTCTTGATCACGTGTATTATCACTTAAATAGTTATGCGGCAAAAATGGTGCTGCAAAGAAAATAATGACTCGTGCTTTTTTGTCAGGATCTAATTGCTGTAAGGCATCGACCATTTTAAAGGAGAGCTCGCGTAAATCCATCTTTTCATTTCGGTTTAAAACATCTTCCAATGCTTTTTCCGTGTCAATGCCTTTACGATGTAACTCCTCTACATATTCACCATACGTTAAAACTTCCACTTCCCAAGAAAGATCGCGAGGTGGTAAATCCGTTACGAGCAAATAATTTTGAAATTGCTCGCGTAAATATTGTTCGGCTTCTTGACATGCTTGTTTTGTTTCCTCAACTAGCTGCTCGATCACTTGATTTGGTGTCGACTCATAAACGAAATAGTTAAAATAAAGCTGACTGCTCGTTGCTGTCTGCACGGTATACGACTCTTTATTATCACGCTGATATAAGCATGTTGGCGGGAGAACAAGTTCGCCAGGAATAAACTCCGTTAACTTGTAGTTGTTATGCAACCGTTCTGTAATTTTTGCCGCAATAAAGTTAGGGTCAATTCCAGCTAGTGTATCCCCGACATGCACTTCTCTCCCATAAATATAGAAGCATGGCAAAAGCTTACCTGCTGCTCCCGTATAAATGTAGCGATGATGATCACCGTCATAAAGCGGTGTGATGAAGTCGGTGTTAATGGCTAACACGTATTCTAAATTCTTTTCGTATTGCAATCGTTTTAATTCTTGCAAGGAAGCCGTAATTCCGCGATGCTCTCCTTCTTCATCCCCATTAAAGATTAATAATACGTTTCCTTGGAGCTCTTCAGGGTTCTGTGAGAAATGTAAAATGTTAGCGAGATGAACAGCTGCGCCGCTTTTCATATCAACAGAACCTCGTCCGAACAGCCAATCACCGGATTTCGCATCGTTTTGCACGTCTTGATTCGCTTGATAGGTTTTAAAATATTCTGCTAATTCATCTGGAGAAAACGCTTGATTTTTTAACAAACCAAAATCTTCAATACCGACTGTATCTAAATGGGAATGATAAATAATCGTGACCGGTGATTTAGCCTTCCCTTCTACAAAGGCGAAAAGGTTTTTACGTCCAACCGGATCACTCGGAACATCTTGAAGCCATACATGTTCCTTGTTTTCTCTAAAATAAGGAAAACTGGCTGCAATATTATATAACTCTTCAATAATTTCCACTTCACCCGTTGTTCCATTAATACTGTTGATAGATACTAAATGCTTTGTCAAAACTTCAACTTGTCGATCAATTGGAAGTAAGTGGATGTTTTCGTACATCGAATGAATCCTCCTCGTTTTAAAAAATGTTAGCTTGCAACGTTTGAATCGTTCTGTTCCTTTTGGCCGCTTTACGAAACTTCACAAAATAATCATTTGTAATCGCTTGCACATTTTTACTTAAAAATAGTAAAGCGATCATATTTGGAACAACGACACATGCTAGCATTAAATCTAAAAATTGCCAGATAAACTTTAAACCACCGATAGCACCGATTAAAATTGATGCGATATAAACAAAGCGCATGACCTTTGAAAACCGTGTACCGAATAAATATTCCGCTTGTTTTTCTCCATAGTATACAATCACAATAACGGTTGTGATCACGAAGAAGAATAACGTTGTCGAAATAATCGTTCCCGATAAAGATACGCCAAAGATCGGTTCAAGAGCTGTTGTCACCATTGTCGAAGCTTCATTCGGACCGATTTCAGTCCACGCTCCAGATGTTAAAATGACTAAAGCAGTAATTGTACAGACGATCATTGTATCAACAATGACTTCAAATATTCCCCAAAACCCTTGCTTTGCAGGGTGGTCATTTTTAGCAGCTGAGTGTGCAATTGGGGCTGTTCCCATTCCAGCCTCATTCGAATATAAGCCTCGAGCTAACCCCCAGCGAATAGCAGCAGCGACACCCGCTCCAACAAAACCACCTGTTGCGGAAATTGGCGTCAGGGCATGTTTAAAGATTAGCGCAAACGCGGTAGGTATCTCGGAAATATTAACAAACAACACGGCTAACGCACTTACTAAATATAAAACGACCATTAACGGGATTAATCGTTCGGAAACTTTTCCAATCGTTCTAATGCCACCGTATGTAACAAGTCCAACAAGAATCATGACGACAATACCGGTAACGATTGGCGAAACTCCAAATGACCCTTTCACTGTCGTCGCGATTGAGTTCGCTTGCACCATTGTGCTCGCGACAATTTCAATCATTAAGGCAATCGCAAAAAATGAAGCAACTTTTTTCCATCCGAGACCTTTGTCGATATAATACATCGGTCCGCCGACCCATTCCCCTTCTTTGTTTTTCTGACGGTAATGAATACCTAGTAGGACTTCTGAATACTTCGTTGCCATCCCAATAAGGGCGACCACCCACATCCAAAAGATAGCACCAGGTCCACCAAGAGCAATCGCAACCGGTACACCGACGATATTTGCTGCCCCCATTGTCGATGCTAATGCGGAAGTTGTTGCCTGAAATGGAGTAACACTACCGGGTGCATTACTTTTCGCAAATATTTTGCCAAATGTTTGACCGATAATGTGAGGCAAAAAACGAAACTGAAAAAACTTTAGGCGAAAGGTTAAAAAAATGCCACCCCCTAATAGCAATAGCATCATCGGCAATCCCCAAATAACCCCTGTTAATTGACTAATCATTTGTGAAAACTTCTCCATCGTTTACCCCCTCAAACCTTCTTTCTAAAAAAAGTAAGAACCTATAAAGCAGATTCAGTAATGACGTACACATTCTCAGCACAAAAAGAAAACCCTTACATTTTTGTGCATTTAATGTTACGGAACGAACCATCTTTATTTGTTTTAGGCAGAAACTAAGAATGCACAAATTCCGTATTGTGGAATTTATTCCACTATGTAAAAACATCAGTAATAAAATTAAAAAACAATATTATTTTTTTGTCAATCCTTTATATTCAGAAAATTAAAACCCGTATGTTTACAGCAATTGACCCTTCTTGTAAAATAAAAAGAAATAAATTAAAACGAATTTCTTACATGAAGTCAATGAAGGAGCACATAAATGGTTCAATCTATAGATAGAGCGATGCATATTATTCATATTCTCGCATCTGAAGATGACAAAAACGCTTGGGCTATTTCTGAAATCGCGGAAAAAACTGCCCTTCCCATTAGTACGGTACACCGCCTCATCGGTTCACTTATCAAAAATGGGTTAGTTATGCAAATTCCAGATACGAAACAATATAAAATCGGCTATACATGGATGGAAATTGGCCTTAAATTACTTGAAAATACGGACTTTCGAGATGTGACGAGACCGATTATGGAGCAACTGGCACAAGATGTGAAAGAAACAGTTTACTTCAACCTTCCTAATGGCAATTATTCTATTATTATGGATCGGATTGACAGTCCGCGAAGTGTAAGAATTATCGATAGCTTAGGAGAGCGAATCCCGCTTCATATCGGAGCCGCCAACAAAACAATCTTGGCCAATATACCAGAAAAACGAGCGGAACAAATTATTCATAACCTCATTTCTTCTCAAGAAGAGAGAGACGCACTAATAAAGCAGTTAAGAGAAGTGAAGCGAAATGGATATGCAATCAGCTATGGGGAAAAAACAGAAGGAACAGCATCTGTCGGGGCACCTGTCATTGGTTTTAATCAAAAAGTGATCGGAGCTATAAGCATCGAAATGTTAGATTACGATATAACAGACGAGCACCTCACTTTTTTAGTAGATAAAGTGAAGCAAGCTGCTCAAACGATTTCGATGAAAATTGGGAGAACCTTTTAATACGGACGGAACAAAAGCGCGAAAGCATTGCTAAAGCGGCGTACAAACTGTACCATTTCAGTAGGAGATCAAGGAAACTCGAGCGACGTTTCAATCGATGTTGACTTATCGTACGAATGAAATGGAAAGTTTCCTAGCCGCTAACACCCGGAGCTAGACGCAACCAACTATGAACAAAGTTACCCACAGGTTAGAAATTTATAATTTCCTAAACAATCAAAAAACAGGACTTGAAGCATTCTTCAAGCCCTGCTTTTTTAATTATAGAAATAACGTTAAACGACTTAAATTGTATCCATTTGAGAGTTTACGGAAGTTACATGACAGAAATGGGAAAAGTCATGTAGATAATTAAAACAATGACATGGATTGGATTTTTTTACTGTGAAACGTACATTTAAAAGTAATTAATAGTGTGTGAGTATTTAATCAAACGTTTGTTTAAATTGGACAGTATATATCGCATGTTCTTTAGGACAATATTTGTATGATTGAGCGAATAGCGGGAATTTAACACTAGTGCTTTTATCCTCTAAATAAGAGAATGATCATCCCCCTATCTGTGATGACAGAAATGTGTTTTTTATGATAACTTATGAGATACCAAACTAAATTGAATAGGAAGATTGATAATGACAAAATTACCCATTAACCCTTTACTTATTCATGCATTGACAGGTAAGGAACTTGATGATTTGCCTCAGTTTCCTACTCATTCCTTACTACCAAGTGAATTTTTGCCACTTGTATTGAAAAAAATTAATCACATTCACACCCCTCTTATTAACAATGAGCAAAAGCTTATTTGTACCGAATGCGAAAAAACAGGGACATACGACATCGGCTTAGTTTTATATAATTTACAAAAAGCAAAAAAGAACGCAAATCTAAATCCTTTATCTTATACTCAAACGACTGGCTATTTTCGTTGCATACATTGTAATTCCGCAAGTAACTGGAAAGAAACAACGGACTTAATGCTTTTCTTAACAACTGGGCTTATACAAATTCAAGCGGGAGTAGAAGACGATCGTTTTGGTTTAGGAGTAATGGTTTTATATGATGGAACCCAGCATCAATTTGTTACAGATGCAGAGAAATATCTTTTGGAGAAAGTACTGAAAAAAGAAAATGGGCATATTTGGAGCCGCCTCGGAAATTTATATTATAAAGGTAATCGTCCTGACTTAGCGATTGTAGCATTTGAACGTTCACTTAAGCTAGATCCAATGCAAACTGAATCCCTCTTTAATATCGGAAAAATTCTAATGGACATTGGCGAACTTGAACTTGCTGCAAGCTACCTTCGAAAAGCGGTTGCAAGTTCCTCCGTTTACAAGTACATGAAAGGACCTGACTTAAGAGACATTTTAACCGATGCTTTATCGCGTTTATTGGAACTACACCTAGGTTCAGATAAAAAAATACCATTTTTACCTGAGGCAAGTGATTACGAAATGATAACTGTCAGTGGCGAAAACAAAGATCATCCAAAAAATCTAACAATAGACATGGATATTTCCTTAGATCATCCAGATTCTTTGGTTCGACTTGCCGAAATCATGATGGGTAAAAAAAGATCGGAAATTCCAATAAAAGAACGGACATACACTCCTAATACATTTCAAAATAAAAGAAGAAAGCTTGAGCAAAAAAGAAAGAGGAAGAAGAAAAAGAAGTAGGACATGAAAAACGTATCCTTAAAAGAGAAAAATCATGCTTAGAAAAAGACGAGAGTGAAAACACAATTAATCTATTTGACTACATGTCTCCTGAAAGCTTCTGACACTTTTCTTTTTTTCGAAAACGAACTTACTTTAAAATAAGAAAGGGGCAAGTGAAAAAAGCGTATCCGCAAGTTCATGAAAAAAAGCGCAACCGCATGAGGGACACGCTTACACTTTTTAATTTTTCCCTAAAAACTTTATCAAAACGAAATAACCCGCAGAAGTTCAATTCACTTCTGCGGGTGTGGTTTTCATGATTTCTTTTATTATTCTGCTGTTAAAGCTTCCGTTAACACCGGTACAATTTGCTTCTTACGGGATACAACACCTTTTAAAAGTGCTTTATTGTCGCTTAACGTGACATTATAGGCTTTTTCTACAGCGGCTGCTTTTTGTCCTAATGCTAAAGCAGTGGAGTCGCTGTTTAAAATGTCTGTTACGACAAATAAGAAAAGGTCTAAGTTCTTTTCGGAAATGACGTTTGTCATCGTTTCTTCTATCTCCGTTTGGCGAGCTAATACTTCATTTACGTCAACGGCATTCACTTGGGCTACTTCTACTTTATATGCACCCATCTCGAACTCTTTTGCATCAAGGGAAATAAGTTCTGCTGCACTTTTATCACTTAAATCTGCGCCAGCTTTTAGCATATTTAAACCGTATGTTTCTAGCTCTACTTCAGCAATAGCTGCTAGTTCCTTCGCAGCCGCAACATCTTCTTCTGTACATGTAGGCGACTTAAATAATAAAGAGTCTGAAATAATCGCTGAAAGCATAAGTCCTGCGATTTCTTTTTCAATCGCTACTCCGTTTTCTTTGTACATTTTATTTAAAATCGTTGCTGTACAACCGACTGGTTCCGCACGGTAGTATAGCGGATCACTCGTTTGGAAGTTCGCAATACGGTGATGGTCAATGACTTCTAAAATGCGCACCTTTTCAATATCATCCGCACTTTGTTGGAACTCGTTATGGTCGACTAAAATTACTTCGTTTGTCTCTTCTGAAACGTTTTGAACGAAGCGAGGTGCTTCTACTTTGAAATAATCAAGCGCATATTGAGTCTCCGCATTCACTTCTCCTAGGCGAATCGGTTCAACCGATTTCCCTAATTTCGCCTTTAAATCTGCATAGACAAGAGCTGAACAGATCGAATCTGTATCTGGGTTTTTATGGCCGAAAATAAGTGTTTTTTGCATCTGTGAATACTCCTTTACTTTAATTTACTTTATATATTATCGTACAATGAAGGAATAAAGCTTTCAATAGAAATCATCGTCTCGTGATTTTGGATTTATACCTTTCTTGTATTCATATCAGTTGCGAACGCCTTCGGAAACGATTTTGACTTGTTAAATTTTTACACACTTTATACAAACAAACTTTCCCAATTTCAAAGCTAAGGAAGAATCCTTCCGTGAACTCGGTAAAGCGAAAGAAAAAGAGGAAGTAAGAGGGGCAGGCTGCCCCTATTGTACTTTGTCCCATTTTAGACTAACAACATTTCTTCCATATCTTCTTGTGCAGTGCCAATTAGTTTTAAATTAAACATTTCTTGTAGTACACTTAATACTCCTTCAGAGATAAATTCAGGGGCTTTTGGACCAATTCGGATATCCTGAATCCCTAAGCTGAATAAGCCTAAAAGGATGGCTACTGCTTTTTGTTCAAACCAAGATAAGACGATGCTGACAGGCAGTTCATTCACTTCACATTCAAATGCATCGGCTAATGCCTTTGCGATCTTAATCGTAGAAACGGAGTTATTGCACTGGCCTAAATCGATATACCGTGGAATATTGGTTCCAGGTACTACGCCGTATTCGACGTCATTGAATCGGAATTTACCGCATGACGTTGTTAAAATTACCGTATCTTGTGGTAATGAAGTCGCTAGTTCACGGTAATATTCGCCACCTTTTCCAGGTGCATCACAACCTGCAATTACAAAGAAGCGTTTAATTTTTCCTGTTTTCACAGCATCGATGACTTCCGGTGCTAACCCTAAGACGGTTTCGTGGTGGAAACCTGTCAATAACGTATCTTCTGAATCAATTGCTGCCTCTGGTAATTTCAGGGCTTTTTCAATCAATGGTGAGAAGTCATCATTGATGATTTTTTGCACATTCTCAAGACCAGCAACTTCATAAGTAAACATACGATCTGCATAGGAGCCTTTGATTGGCATTACACAGTTTGTTGTCGCTAAAATTGCCCCAGGAAACTTCTCGAACAGGCGACGCTGGTCGTACCATGCTTTTCCGATATTGCCCTTCAAATGGGAATATTTCTTTAAAGCCGGATAACCATGGGCAGGAAGCATTTCGGAATGAGTATAAATATTAATTCCCTTTCCTTCTGTTTGTTTCAATAGTTCTTCTAAAGCAAATAGGTTGTGCCCGGTAACGACAATACATTTGCCTTCGATTTTATTTTGACTGACACGAATTGGTTCAGGAATGCCTAACCGATTTGTATGTGCCTCATCGAGCATCTCCATGACACGAACTGCTGCTTGTCCGACTTTCATCGCCATATCAATATGTTCCTGCTCGTTAAAGTTCGAATTCGTTAAGGTCATATAAAGAGCTTCATGCGTAACTTTATCAACAAACGGGTCGGTAAAACCTAGTTGCTGCGCATGCGTACGATATGCCGCAATTCCTTTCAAAGCAAAAATAATCGTATCTTGAAGACTAGCAATCGTTTCGTCTTTACCACACACACCAATTACTTTACAGCCACCAGTTGGGGTTTGTTCACATTGATAACAGAACATAATCTTTTCACTCACCTTCTTTTTAACTATGTCCTGTTTAGGATAGCGAAGAATACCCCTCTTTTACTGTAAGAAAAGTCACAGTATTCTTATTTGTGTAAATTTATCCAAAAAGTTGTTACAATTTTTTGACGATTTTACAACGAAAGCGATTAATAAGCCTGAAAGATCTTTTCGTAATGTCTTAATGCACCAAGGGTAATAAACTACTTTTTGAATTTCAAAATGAATCATAAATTAAGCGAATGGCATAGTAACGTAAGGGTGATGAAACTACTCTTAATAATCGCAAAATAGCAATCAATGTAGTGAATCGAGTCACTTCTCAAATTTAAAGAATCCTAGGGAAGTAAAAAATTTAAGATATAAGAGGAATGAGTGAGTGGGGTCTGACTCGAAAATTACGTAGGCATAAAAAAACACCCTATTACGAAGAGTGCCATATCAGATCACGATTATTTATGGCCTTTAGAGTACAAGTTCATTTACCATTTAATCAAAAGGAAATCCCTCAAACAACTTTCACGTGGAGTCACCAAAATGTTAAAATTCAATATCAGCAAAGTCTTCGTAATCTACATCATGTACAATGACATTCTCAACCATAAGATTACGTAATGTAGTGACTGCTACTGAAACATCTAAGTCCAGCATTTCTTCTCCGTCGTAATCAGCTTTAAGATAAGGGACATTCCGAACAACGTATGCACAATCTGCAATCTGCCAATGAATATCTTTTTTTAGCATAGTTGGTTCATTTGTCATTGTTTGAACCCCCCTATTTACAGTAGGCATTTGCATTCATCCCTTCTACGACTCATTCTGTACTTATATAAAAAATTTTAAACCCTAATACATATATATTCAAGAAAATTCCAAATACGCATGAACTATCACGGTGTAACATATTTAATAGATGGATAAATAGAGCCCTAGTCTACCAGAAACATTCTCAAACGAGGCAATCAATATCAAAACTAAAAAACACCAAGTATCCGTATAGATAAACTTATACATCCACTCGGTGTCAAGGTTTCATGCTCTTCTTCACGCAACAGCTCGGTCAAAAGAGTTAGGCACGCATAATATTAAAAGTCATGATCTCTATAAACTTTTTATTCCGATTTAACTAAAATCTTCACCTGATCTTTTTCTTTTATGAGCGTTTCAAAGCCTTCTTCTACAAGGTCATCGAGTTGAATGCGTTTTGTCACTAGTTTTTCTGCAGGGAAATAGCCTTGCTTCATTAATTCCATTACGGCCGGGAAAATGTCACGATAAGCGATAATCCCTTTTACATTTCTTTCTTTTAAAACAATGTTATTTGGACGAATGTTTGCTTCTTTTTCCCATATGCTGACGATAATGGTTTCGCCATCAAATGAAGTGCTGTCTATCGATTGTTGTAATACAGCCGGAACTCCTGTTACTTCAAATGAAACATCGACTCCGCCATCTGTCAGTTCCATTAGTTTTTGCACAGGATCTTCTTCCATTGGATTAATGACAGCCGTTGCCCCGAGTTCTTTTGCTTTTTCTAAACGTTCTTTCGATACTTCTACTGCATAAATATGAGAGGCACCAGCCGCTTTTAAAGCTTCAATAACAAGAAGACCTATAGGGCCTGTCCCAAACACAGCCGCTTTATCACCCGGTTTGATTTTGCTCATTCGTACAGCATGTAACGCTACAGCGGCTGGTTCAACCAATGCCCCTTGTTCAAAAGAGAGCCCTTCAGGCATTTTGTGAACCATTTCTTCATTAACAACCGTATATTCAGAAAAGCCGCCGCCTCCACCAGATAGACCGTGGAAACCTAATTGCTCACAAAGATTATACTTTCCTTTTTTACAAGCAGGGCATTGTCCACAACGGAGAATAGGTTCTACAACTACTGGATCGCCAACTTCTACCTTCGTTACGCCTTCGCCAACCTCTACAACTTGACCTGAAAATTCATGTCCCATAATAATCGGCGCTATATCGTTACTAATAGGGTGTGGCTCTTCTACTGGAATAAAAATTGGACCTGCAACATATTCGTGTAAATCACTCCCGCAAATCCCTGTCTGTTCCACTTTTATTTTCACTTTCCCTTTTTCTACTGTCGGTTCTTCGACTTCTTCCACTCGAATATCTCTCACCTTGTACCATCGTGCCGCCTTCATTTGCATTCACCTCATGTTTTCAAGTTACTTTAATCGTATCACACAATTCACACCAACTTTTGTTTGAATTTTAAAAGATTTGTTAAGTTTTTATAAAATAGAGTGGAACATCATTGAGGCTGAAGAAAGAGAGGATTTATTCCGAGGCGCGGAAATCGTCCCAGCGTTTAAAGGGATTGCCGATAAAGTAGTAAAAGACGCTAAGCCTGCCCTTGACTGTCCTGCTGTATTCCCATTTGCACCGAATGCGGTGATTATTGGATTTTTATTCAGCTTTATCGCTGGATTGATTTCGATGTTCTTATTGCCGGTTTTCGGATTGAAAGTGATTGTTCCCGGATTAATCCCACACTTTTTCACAGGAGCAGCAGCCGGAGTCTTCGGTAATGCAACAGGCGGCCGACGCGGTGCTATGCTCGGTGCCTTTGCTAATGGTCTATTAATCTCCTTTTTGCCAGCACTCTTACTTCCGGTCCTCGGATCTTTAGGCTATGAAGGAACGACATTTGGAGATTCTGATTTTGGGGTTGTTGGTATTTTATTAAGTTTCTTAATCGAGTTATTTTCATAGTTTTTAATAGTGTAAGCACCTGTTATATTTCAATCATATGGCAGGTGTTTTTTTATTTTGTTAAGCAGAAAACTCAATCATGAAGGGAAAGTCACTTATAAATGTTGAAGGAACTTCCTCTTCAAAAAAGTGCATAGCGCCTGCCTATCGGCGACAAGCACAAGACAAGTCGACTAAATGTTGGATTGTGACCTCAAGTTGGTGGCGCCTAGCTGGACATTGAATGCTCCATTTCCCCCTGAAAACTTTATCAAAATAGATAAAGTGAAACTTCATTCAGTGGGGGTTTTTTCATCCCTCACTGAATGTTAGTTGAACCAATCAGACCTTTACGGGCAGTTGTCCCCCACCTATCTTCTTTGCTTTACTACAGAATCTTGAGGTGGGGGTCTTACTGCCCGTTAAGAGTGGGATAAATTCTGATCCTAATAAAAAGAATCAGACCTCCTAAAACCCCTCTGGATGAGTACGATGCCACTTCCAAGCATGTTCAATCATCACTTCTAATTGAGGATATTTTGGTTTCCACCCTAATTCACGCTGTGCTTTTTCAGAAGATGCGATTAACACGACTGGGTCTCCTGCACGACGGTCGGTGATTTCTGTCACAATCTGTTTTCCTGTTACTCTCCGGCATGTTTCGATTACTTCCTTAACAGAAAAACCTGTACCATTTCCTAAATTGTAAACAGTGCTTTCGTTATCTTTCCGTAATTTCTTTAATGCGAGATAATGAGCTTGAGCTAAATCCATTACATGAATATAATCACGAATGCAAGTACCGTCATCGGTTGGGTAATCATCACCAAACATAAATACTTTTTCACGCTGCCCTAATGCAGCCTGCAGTACAATTGGAATCAAGTGTGATTCGGGTGTATGATCTTCACCAATTCTTCCTTTTGGGTCAGCTCCCGCTGCATTGAAATAGCGTAAGCAAACAGACTTTAAGCCATATGCTTGATCGGACCACTTTAACATCTTTTCAATCGTTAGTTTCGTCTCGCCATAAGGATTTGTTGGTACTGTCGGGTCCCTTTCTTGAATGGGGATTGATGTTGGCTCACCATACGTTGCCGCTGTTGAAGAAAAGACGATCTTCTTTACATTGTGTTCAACCATCTTCTTAATAAGATGGTAAGACCCTATTACATTATTTTTATAGTAAGCGAAAGGATCTTCAACACTCTCACCCACTAAGGAACTTGCGGCAAAATGAATGACGGCTTCAATGGAATGAGTCGTAAAGATTTGATCCAGTAAGTCGTGATCATCGATCTTTCCTTCATAAAATGTTGCACCGAGAACTGCATCCCGATGCCCCTTTTGAAGGTTATCTAGAATCATTACTTCTTCCCCTTGCTCACGTAAATATAAAGCAGTGTGACTCCCGATGTAGCCTGCTCCGCCAGTTACTAGAATGGCCACGCTCTGTCACCTCCTTCACTTCGCTTTGATAAGTCCATTCTTTTTTCGTTTAACGTATTGAGTCAGGCCCGTCATTTAATTTATTTCGCTCTTGTTAAACTATGCTTTTGTTCCGTATTTGTTCGTTTTCGTAGCTTGACTGCTTCCGAGATATGAGTCTTTTGAATATTGGAGGTTCGCTAACGTTTTGGCTAAACGAATGATTTTTACTTGGGCTTGGTTGCTCGAGATTTGTGTCGATGAAAAGTGGATGAGGTACTGATGTTGATGGGTCGCTTAGGAGATTTTTTTAATCAATGTAGCAAAATCTACTTGGTCGTTACTAACCTCCTTCATATCTGGAGGATGGCTACCTATCCTTCTTATTCCTTGAGGTAATCTGAAGCACCTTGCTCACCCCCCTAAAAGCAGCTGTTAAATCTTCAGTAAATTAATGCGGTACACAAATAACTGAATGGGATAGGGACCCACCTCATACCTAGGCGAGAGGGAGATGCGTATGAAAGAAAAGCGTATGAGTGATGAAAAAATGACCACTTTTACATTAAAATCAATATCATAATGTAGTGACTCGTATTTAAATCCAAAATTGAAAATGTTCTTTTTTCTTTAAGTTTTCAAAAGGAAGATCGTCATTTCTATCATGAAGAAATGGAAATTCCGATGGAAATCGACGAAAATAATCATTATGTTTACTTAATATTCATTGAAGACATTATTTTAGATAGATTACGAGCGGGAGTTCATTAGAAATCCGAAGTAGATCAATTTTGGTCATTTAAACAATTAAGCTGTAACTACGAATCACTCGATATTCATTACCAGAAGGGGTGTTATGATGAGTATACGTAAAGAGGACCTTCATTTACTCGTAGACCTCGTAAAAGAGAAAGACACTAATAGTGTATGATCTTATCAAAGTTGTGATTGAAAAAGATAATAAAGCTGAAATTAATGTGGAAGCTGATAATTCTCCATTATCGAAACAAGAAAAAGAAATACTCAAACAAGCTGAGATTGACATTAAAAATGACGACCTTATTAATTGGGATGACCTCCATGGCTAAATATACTGTAAAACTAAGAAAACCTGCTGTTAAATGGCATACCTTAATCTTGAAGGCTGTTCAAAACAGAAATGGATTGCGAACGCTTAGTCATTCAAGAATCCCACTGCTTCAGCTGTGGGAGTGTCAAGTAGAGTGCTGTATCAGATCTAATTTTTATTCATGACTCTTGGAGTACTATCCCTGTTCCTTACTAATATTTTCATTAATAAGGATCTTTACGTAATCTCTTCTTGAATATAAAATTCGATAAATGGATACATAAACATCATCATTTTTATAAAATACAAGATAGTTTCTACAAACCAAATACCTGTAGTCTGTGGAAACGTCAATTTTAGACGATAATTCTATACCTAACATCGGGAATTCCTTCAGCTTTTCATAGCAAGCAATAATATTTGTAATGACATCAACAGCAGCAATTGGGTTATCAAGCTCTTTCGTAATGTATTCTTTGATATCATGCAAGTCTTGTTTTGCGATGGGATTCATTCTTAATTTGTGCATTAAATATTATACTCCCAAATCCTTCTTAACTTGTTCTTCCGTTAACCATTCATCTCCTGTTTTGATGACCTTCTCAGCTTCCAAAAGTTTTGAAAGAAGCTTGATTGTAGCTTGATTTTTTTCATATTCTTCTATGTCAAGAATGGCGAATCTACCTCGACCGTTTTTTGTTAAGAAAACTGGATCTCCTACAGCTATATCCTTTAAAACCTCATTATAATTTCTTAAATCAGAAACAGGCTTAATATTTGGCATAAAATCAACTCCTTTCGTCGATTATATTATACCATTATTTTACTTAAAATTATACGTTTAATTTTACAGTGAGACTAAAAGGCGCAGGCTTGACAAGGATCCTCTACGGGCATGGAAGCCAAGGGTTTCGCACACTAACAAAGGTATGATACTCGTCTCTCCATTAAAGCCTACTTAAGTTGTATTATATAAAAATTCATAATCTTTAAGTGAGATATGCTATAAACATAGACCTCGATATCCTCTACATAGGTTCGTTCCCCATTACCATAGAACCCTTTAATTAAACGTTTGTTTAACTCCTTTTCTTCAGAATGACTAGGTACCTAAGATTAATGCCGAACTTCCTGTACAATACAGTCGGTTCGGCATTTTTCGTACAAAGCTGAGGCGGGGGCAGACACCGCTTTTCTCCCCTTACCACCAAGAATATTGGTCAGGTGCCTCCCCTTTTTGTCCACTAATTTTTGGTTCTTTTAGTTCATCTCCATCTTGAATGTGAATTAGTTCAACAGTGAAATGCCATTCACTTCCGTAATCGAATAAGTAAAGAAACCGTTGATTTACTTTAAGACGGAGTTCACCAATGGTGACTTCATGAACATATGGTCCACTATCATCATCTGGAGATGAAATGGAATTTCGAGACCATGCCACACCGTCCATAAAAAAACTGTAAAGGTGATCATCATTAAATTCGAATGTCCGTTGAATCATATTGTGAAGGTCTAATAAAGTATGCAATGAAGACAATTTGAACTTCCTCCAAACCGTGTCCTCTAATGATACTTTAAACGTATAAACTCCCTCATGAATTATCCCGTCTTCTCTTGGCAGTGTACGGTTTAGTTGCCCCTTTTCAAACATCCCTTTAAACTTGAGGTAAAATGGCTCACCTTTCTCATTTTCGTATGAAACAACTCCATACTCTTCGTACACCCTATCCTCTATGTCCCATAGAATATTGTCCTTTTCTGGTATTGTACCTGGAATTGGATTAAATTCCCCTCCTATCTTTCTGGACGGTATATTCCATTCTGTAAACCTTCTCGTTGCAATGAGTGTTTGGAACATCAAAATTCCAAACCGTGTTGGTGTAATGGTCTTCGCAATCATCCATTTTTTAGAATATTGCTGTGACGATTCGTCTGGAAGAAACGTCCAAAAGCCAAAATAAGAAAAGTAATTAAGAAAATAATTCCATTCATACATGAAAGAATGTAATCCCGATTCTTCTAATAACGTCTCTTGATTCGGTTTTTGCTTGGCAAAATACAGCAAGACGTATGGGATTTTCGATATCATTCGTTCATTGCTATTCAAATTCATCCAATCCGAGTCAACCCAAAACGTTTCAAGCAAGAAAAAATACTTTTCTACATCATTTAATTCATTGTATTCCGTGAACCTTTCCGTAACACTTAATTGAAATTGTCCCGCTTTATAAAATTGCTTCGTTAGCAATCTAGAGTTTAATGCTAAATGATAAAATAAATGCAAAAGCGGGTATGAAGGCTGATCGGTATAAAGAGTCACCCCTTCTTCAGGATCCGACATCAATTGATTCAAGTTGTAAAGGTGCTTTTTTTGAATGTACTCTAGCTTTTTGGATAAAGGCACTTCATATCGATCCACATAATTCATAAATTGTTCAAAGTCATAAACAATCTGCAATGGAATGTCTTTTATTGATAAAGGTTTAACAGTCATTTGATTTCTCCTTATACCAGTATTTATCTATATTTTCATTATAGCGGGAAAAATAGGCGGTGTTTTAAATATCTTTACGTGTTGTGTAAGGATAAAAATTTAGAAAGGATGAATGATGTGGAGAATAAATTATCAAAGGAAGAATTTATTGAACTTGTAAAAAATCTATGCAATCCTAAGTTATCTGATGAAAAAGTGAGTAAATACATTGATATATTAGAAGAAAATGTGCCTCATCCAGCTCCAAGTGACTTAATTTTTTGGAGTGATGAAGAATTGTCTAAAGAAGAGATAGTCAGAATAACACTAGAATATAAAGATCCAAAATAATTGTATGCAGATGTAGCTGTCTGAAAAGGGAATATCCTTGAAAATTGAAATACGAGAATATTGATACATCCGAATTCTCAAATATGTAAAATGGGCTGTCCAAGATCGAAAATCGACTTTTTTGGACAGCCCATTTTTAGAAATTTGCAATATGTATATACAAATGAAATATAATGGCGGATGAGCACTCAATGATCTGAAGTCAGGTGTCAAGGGGTACTCCCCTCCCTGAAGGTTTATAGTTTACTCTAGTAGTCTAATAAGGTTACGATAGATTTAGTAAGGGTTGAATTTTCTGAAAAAATGAATAAATACTCTTCTTTTAGCAATACACTAGTAGCATCTATCCTTTTTTAGCTTTATCATTACTCTCAATGATGGTATAACCTTCATGAGTTTTTGATTTTTCAAACAACTCATCTTCATTTAGTAGTGTTTAAAACTGGATATTTATCTCTTATTTCAGTGATTTTTCTAAATATTCTTCAAAGCTATTAGCAATAACTTCTGTTTCACCTGTATCATAATGGAATCTTATGATTGGGTTACCTGACAAATTAAAACCTACTGGATTACCTGAACCAGCTATTCCAATTACAACAAATTTTTCATAACCTTCTAGAAGGTTCTCTCTATACTTAAGCGATTGTTCTACAAATGATGGTGTAGCAACATATTCAGCCTCTCTTAACCCTAAAATAATAGCTTCTCCTACAGCTAACAATTATCGATATCAATAAAATTTTAAAAGTAATCGTCAAATAGAAACCACCTATGAACAAACTAACAAACGTGGGATAATCTCTTCAAACGAAAATTTGAGGAGGTTTTTTTATGGCAAAGAGTCCTAATTCAGAATTACGAAAGGAATGGGAACGAAGGATTGCCGATTATAAAGCAAGTGGCCAAACTCAGGCTAAATGGTGCGAATCTAATGACATAAGTATTCATCAATTCAAGTATTGGTTGAAAAAAATCAAAGATCATCACAATACAGT
>NZ_JAKZKS010000033.1 GCF_022808615.1 Bacillus sp. FJAT-47783 | reverse complement strand
GCCCAACGATTAGCAACCTACTGATGATGATAAGGAACACGTTGGTAAGCCGTATGCCTTAATAGGGCACGTACGGTTTGATGAGGGGGTAGCCTTGAAAGAGGTTACCCTACTCTATTTGTATTTGAATTAGATTGTACTTGTTGTTTATTTTTAATAATAATTTGAATTTTTAGTCATTTTTGAATAGTATATAATCATGAATGACTAGGGGGTAAAACAATGGAATTAAGAAAGGATACTTCTATCTTATTAAAACATATATTAAAACATTCTTTTGATGAAATTTTTATTACGGATGCTTCGGGGAATATTTTATATGCGAGTGAAGCTACTCGAAAAATGCTTAAAATTCCATTACAGAAAATTGTTAATCAAAATGTTTTTACTTTAGAAAAAGAAGGGATTTTTTCACCTTCCGTTATTTCAAGTGTGCTGAGAAACAAAAAAGAACAAACGATTATCCAAGAAACGATACATAAAAGAAAGCTGATTATCTCCGGCTATCCTATTTATGATGAAGATGGTTCGTTAATTGGAGCCCTTAGTTTTTCAAGAGATATCACGGAATTTGAATACTTAAAAAAAGAAAATGAACAAGTGGCAAAAGCAATCCAGTTATATCAAGAAGAAATCGAAAAGTTAAAAAAACAGGTGGTACAACCATTTTTCTTTAAGAGTGGGAAGATGGAAAAAATACTTGATATCGTATCAAAAGTAGCCGATTTAGGGGTAACGGTCTTGCTAGAGGGGGAATCAGGAGTTGGTAAAAACCGAATCGCTCATATGATGCATCAAATGTCAAAAAGAAAAAATCATCCTTTTATTGAGGTGAATTGCGGTGCTATACCCGAATCGTTATTTGAATCAGAACTATTTGGATATGAAGAAGGAGCCTTTACTGGATCGAAAAAAGGTGGGAAAAAAGGGTTTTTTGAAACAGCAGGGGAAGGAACATTGTTTCTTGATGAAATAGGTGAATTGCCAATGAATCTACAAGTAAAATTATTATCCGTTTTACAAAACCAAACGTTTATGAGAATTGGTGGGAACAAAAGCATTGATGTAAAATGTAGAATTATTTGTGCGACGAATCAAAACTTAGAAAAGATGATTGAACAAAGACAATTCAGGGAAGATCTTTATTATCGAATTAATGTTGTAAAGATTGAAATTCCCCCGCTTAGAGAGAGGAGAGAAGAAATGATTCCATTAATTTACGAAATGATTAAAGAGATCAATAGTAAATATGGAATGGATAAGCAATTTACTCCAGCTATGGTTGCTTACCTTAGCCAAAAAGATTGGCCAGGAAATGTTCGAGAATTACGAAACTTTATTGAAAAAAAGATTGTTACATCAAGCGAGAGAGAAATCGACGTTGAATTGGAAGAGAGAGATTCAAGTAAAGAAATATCCTTACAAGAAATGACGCTAAAAAATTATTTAGATATGGTAGAAAAAGAGTTTATTTTACGTATGTATGAAAAATATCCGAGTAGCATAAAACTTGCTGAAAAATTAGGGATCAGTCAATCAACGGCTAATCGGAAAATTCGGAAATATGTTCAGGAGTGTTAGTCATTTTTGACTATATCATTGCTTCATTCCTTTATTTTTCCGTTGGCATGAAGTTTGCAATTATGAATAGTGACAATAAAAAATAAGGGAGGCAAATTTCATGTCTGATCACAATGAAAAACAATTTCTAAATCTACCTTTTACGGGAATATGTACGTTTGGTAAATATCCGATATGTACCGATTTAGACCAACTTGATGCAGATGTCGCTGTTATTGGTGTTCCAAATGATATGGGGACACAATGGAAATCAGGAACGAGAATGGGACCGAGAGGAATACGGGAAGGATCTACACTCTACAGCTTTGGATTAGACGGTGCTTATGATATTGAAAAAGATGAAATGTATTTAGGTCCGAAATGGAAAGTGGTGGATTGCGGTGATGTAGATATGGTGCATGGAGACTTAATGCAATGTCATGAGAACACGGAAGATACAGTTAAAAAAATTGTTTCAAATGGTGCCATGCCTGTTGTTTTAGGAGGTGATCACTCGATAACGATTCCAGTAGGTAAAGCATTAGCTGAAAAAGGACCTTTCCATGTTATTCAAATTGACGCTCATTTAGACTGGGCAGACCATCGTTCCGGGCAGCGATATGGTCATGGAAGTTGTATCCGCCGATTAGCTGAAATGGAGCATGTGCAACAAATTTTCCAATTTGGAATTCGTGGAATTAGCAGCAGCAAAAAGGAAGATGTGGATGCTGCTAAAGATTACGGAAGTGTCATTTTATCACCGCGTCAAATTAGAAAAATAGGTATTGAAAATGTAATAAAGCAAATTCCAGAAGGAGACCGTTATTATATTACGATTGATATTGATGGTTTGGACCCTTCGGTAGCTCCTGCAACGGGAACACCTTCTCCTGGTGGTTTCATTTATGATGAAGTAAATGAACTTTTGGAAGCGATTGCAAAGAGAGGCGAGGTAATCGGCTTTGATATGGTTGAAGTGTCACCTCCTTATGATCATGCAGGAATGACTGGACAAGTCGCGGCACGTCTTTCATTGGATTTAATTAGTTTTGTTTTAAAAGAAAAAGAGAAAAAAACAGATCGTAATAGTCAAGAAACTTACGGAAAACAACCGGCTTTTAATGGTTAGTCAAATGCACGTTTAAGTTGAGGAATGATTGAGTATAGTTTTTTAACATAGTTTTATTTGTTATCTTTTACACAGAAACCCGTGCGACATTTAAAGAGTGGAAGCATTTAAGTAGCTTTAAGATTTACATAGATAGGAAAATGTTCTATGTAAATCTTGGCTATTCAATAATCGTTATTGTATACATGCTTTGATATAGAACAGGAAGTGAAGGGAACTATGTAGTCAAAAAGCTTGGAGGTGACGTGACGTATATGAATGAAAGCACAGTTCAAATAGACGAAAACAAGGTGTATCATGAAATACCAACCGAAAGGCAGGAAATTCCGGATCGAGATGATCCAGGTTATGTTGACTTTATCACTTTAAATAGTCGCCAGTACAAAATCGGTCTTTTGAAATCAATTTTTTTTACAGCGATCGCCGTACTCGTCTTTTTCGTTCCGTTAACGATTAATGGAAAATCCGATATATTATTTGGGTACATTTATCAATATTTTGTTAATTTGTTAGGAAATGTAGGGTTATGGATTGTGACATTCATCATGATCGCAAATACATTTGGAAGCTTTTATGGGAAATACACGCAAAAAAGAGATTCCTTTTTCCATAATTATTATGGACATGACTCTTTTTTTCATCCTTTCCTATATCTTTTAGGAGCAATTTATACGGTTATTTATACTCTCCATGTAAACGTTGCCTCATTTACGGGTCCTGATTGGCTTGTCGGAAGTAGTACTGGTGGAACAGTTATTCCTTTTATTGTTCTTGGGGTTCTTTGGATTATTATCGTTGGCGCTTTTTTTATGCCTTTTCTTTTAAATTATGGAGCTATTGATTTTGTCGGTTCGATTTTAGAACCGATCATGAGACCCGTATTTAAAGTCCCAGGAAAAAGTGCTATTGATGCGATTGCTTCATTTGTTACTTCCTCGTCTATGGCTGTTATTATTACGAGCAAATTATATCGCATGAATGTTTACACGAAAAAAGAAGCAGCGATCATTGCTACGTCCTTCAGTGCTGTTAGCGTAGGGTTTGCCTTATTAGTCATTAATACGGCAGGCTTAGGCGAACATTTCTTAAAAACATATTTTTCATCTTTATTCATAACATTTGTCATTTCAATTATTATGGTAAGAATCCCACCTTTATCTAAAAAATCAAGTATTTATTCGAATGGGAAAACCCAAACCGAAGATAAGCGAATCGGAGAAGCAACATTTGAACTTGGCATTATTAGGCGTGGTATTGACCGAGCTGTCAAACGTGCTTATACAGCAGGTAGTATATATAAGGAAATTCTTTTGAGTTTAAAGGATGGGTGTATCGTCATCCCAAAAGTACTTACTTTATTAGCGGCTGCAGGAATATCTGGTTTGATCATTGCTGAGTACACACCACTTTTCCATTGGCTTGGACAAATATTTGTTCCATTCTTACAAGTACTCGGTGTCCCTAATGCGCAAGAAATCGCTCCATCCATTCCAGTTGGGATTGCGGAAATGTTCCTGCCTGTCCTTTTAATTGCAGATCAAATTGAGATGCTAGATATCGGAGCGAGATACTTTGTTACCGTTATATCGATGGTGCAAATTATTTTCCTGTCAGAAACGATTGTCGTGATGATGGCGACAAGGCTTCCAATTAAATTTTGGGAACTCCTTGTATGTTTTGCACAACGTACGATTATTGCCATTCCTATTGTCGCCATATTTATGCATCTTCTTTTTTAAGGAGTAATGAAATGGAGTCTCATTCAAAGGGAGAAATTCGAAAAAGAGGCACGCTAAAGGGAACCCTTCTCTCATATTAGCCGAGGGAAGGGTTAAAATAATCAGTTATGACTGCTTCAGAGATCAGGGCGCTTTTACCCCATTATACTCTGTTAAAATTTTTTGTTACTTCTTTTTAATACCTGGCTTTCCTTCATAACCAGCAGTAAAAATAGCGGTTAAAAAGGCAAGAATAACACCCATCATTAAAGCAGTATTCATGATCGCCCCTCCTTTGTTTTATATGTAATAAAAAACGGTTAATAAGAGCTAGTCTTATTATACATTATCGTATCCAAGGTGTGAATGGAATTTACGTTGTTTAAAAAATTTTCAAACTTGACCTTACTTAAAACCTTTCCAAATAAATTTAGAATGTTAGGGGACATCCTTGCATAAAGTGTATTAATCACCAAAGCACTAGGATTACCAACGATGGAGGAGGTCCTTATGGATATTTTAAGTAAAATTGAAAAGTTTAGAGAAGATGAAGAGCGTTTAAAGTGGGAAGGCACCTTCGCTGAATATTTGGAGATTTTAAAACAGAAACCATGGATCGCGCAGTCCGCACATTCTCGTGTTTACAATATGATTAAGGATGCAGGAATTGAAGAAATTGATGGAAAAAGGCATTATAAATTTTTTGATCAGGAGCTTTATGGACTCAATGAAGCGTTAGAACGACTCGTTGAAGAATATTTCCATCCTGCAGCGAAGCGACTGGACGTAAGAAAGCGGATTTTGCTACTAATGGGCCCAGTTAGTGGAGGTAAATCAACGTTAGTTACAATGTTAAAGCGAGGCTTAGAACAATATTCTAAGTCAGACAATGGGGCTGTTTACGCGATTAAAGGTTGTCCGATGCACGAAGATCCACTCCATTTAATTCCACATCATCTTCGTGAAGACTTTCATCGGGAATATGGAATTCGAATTGAAGGAAACCTTTCTCCATTAAACATGATGAGACTTGAGCAAGAATATGGCGGCAGAATTGAAGACGTTAAGGTCGAGAGGATCTTCTTTTCAGAAGATAAGCGGGTCGGAATTGGGACATTTAGCCCGTCGGATCCGAAATCTCAAGACATTGCAGATTTAACAGGAAGTATTGATTTTTCGACGATTGCTGAATATGGGTCAGAATCTGATCCGAGAGCGTATCGGTTCGATGGCGAATTAAATAAAGCGAATCGTGGGATGATGGAATTCCAAGAAATGTTGAAGTGTGATGAAAAGTTTTTATGGCATTTATTATCGTTAACACAAGAAGGAAACTTTAAGGCAGGTCGTTTTGCACTTATTTCTGCAGATGAGTTAATTGTTGCCCATACGAATGAGACCGAGTACCGTTCGTTTATTTCCAATAAGAAAAACGAAGCCCTTCATTCACGGATTATTGTCATGCCAATTCCGTATAACTTAAGAGTTTCGGAAGAGGAAAGAATTTATGAAAAAATGATCAAAGAAAGTGATGTTTCAGATGTCCATATCGCCCCACATACGTTACGGGTCGCGGCGATGTTTACAATCTTAACGCGACTGAAAGAGGCAAAGCGTGGGGATGTTGACCTTGTGAAGAAAATGCGTCTATATGATGGCGAAAGCGTCGAAGGCTTTAATTCGGTAGATGTTGAAGAGCTGAAAAAAGAGTATCAAGACGAAGGAATGAGCGGCATTGACCCGCGTTATGTGATCAACCGTATATCCTCAACGATCATACGGAAAGAAGTACCATCGATTAACGCACTAGATGTCCTTCGTTCATTAAAAGAAGGGTTAGATCAACATCCATCCATCTCAAATGAAGATCGGGAGCGTTTCTTAAACTTTATCTCCGTTGCCCGAAAAGAATATGATGAAATTGCGAAGAAAGAAGTGCAAAAAGCATTTGTATACTCCTATGAAGAATCAGCGAAAACATTAATGGATAACTATTTAGATAATGTGGAAGCGTATTGTAACAAAAACAAAATCCGCGATCCATTAACAGGAGAAGAAATGAATCCAGATGAGAAATTAATGCGTTCAATTGAAGAACAAATTGGGATCTCTGAAAACGCGAAAAAAGCGTTCCGCGAAGAAATTTTAATTCGAATTTCCGCATACGCTCGGAAAGGAAAGCGATTTGACTATAATTCACATGAACGTCTGCGTGAAGCGATTCAGAAAAAGCTCTTTGCTGACTTAAAAGATGTCGTCAAAATTACAACATCCACCAAAACACCAGATGAGCAACAGTTGAAAAAGATTAACGAAGTCGTGGCTCGTTTAATTGATGAGCATGGCTATAATTCTACATCTGCAAACGAGTTACTACGCTATGTCGGAAGCTTACTCAATCGCTAAAAATAAAAAAATCGCAAGCTCGAGAGGCTTGCGATTTTTTTCGGTGTGCCCGGCATGGGTGTAATCTATAGGGTGAAAGTCCCGAACTGTGAAGGCAGAAGTAACAGTTAGCTTAACGCAAGGGTGTCCATGGCGACGTGGAATCTGAAGGAAGCGGGCGGCAAACTTCCGGTCTGAGGAACACGAACTTCATACGAGGCTAGGTATCATTGGGTGAGTTTGCCGAACAAAACAAAGTCCTTTCTGCCGAAGGTGATACCAAGTAAATGAAGCAGATAGATGGAAGGAAAGATTGCACCCTTACCCGGGGAGGTCTGATGAATACGTGAAGTACTCTTCATAACCTACTTAGTGATAAGTAGCTGAATCATCAGAAGTCAGCAGAGGTCATAGTACAAACCGGTCTAGAACGGTTTGGAAGGACCGAACAATCAAAAGAGAATAGCATCTTGGCATTCAATGAGTCATGATGACCACAGAAAACATTGTACCTCGCTTGAGGGAGGAAACGGTGAATCCCGTGGGGGACCTCTTGGAGGGTGGAGTGACAACTGGCATAAGAAGAATCGCTATTCACGGAAGGAAGAATGACAATGCTTATGAATCAAGTCCTGTCACGGGAGAATATGCTTCAAGCACTGAAACGAGTAGAACAGAATAAAGGAAGTCATGGAGTAGACAAGATGCCCGTACAAACCATACGGAAGCACATCATCGAAAAGTGGCCATCCATTCGGGAAGCGATTCTCAACGGAACCTATGAACCAATGCCCGTCCGAAGGGTCGAAATCCCGAAATCCGACGGCGGTATTCGGTTACTAGGTATTCCAACCGTGACAGACCGATTAATTCAACAAGCCATAGCCCAAGTATTATCCAAACGATATGACCCAACATTTTCGGAGCACAGTTATGGGTTTCGTCCGAATCGGAGTGCCCACGATGCAGTGAAGAAAGCAAAAGGTTATATTCAAGAAGGATATAGATGGGTAGTAGACATAGACTTAGAAAAGTTCTTCGACAAAGTGAACCATGACCGACTCATGAGCACATTAGCGAAGAGAATCCATGATAAATCACTACTAAAACTGATCCGCAAATATCTCCAAGCTGGTGTGATGATAAATGGAGTGATCTCTCGTACAGAAGAAGGGACACCACAAGGTGGTCCGCTTAGTCCCCTTCTATCGAACATCGTACTAGATGAGCTAGACAAGGAGTTAGAGGCGAGAGGGCACAAATTCGTTCGATACGCAGATGACTGTAACATCTATGTAAAATCGAAACGGGCAGGAGAACGTGTGATGGCAAGCGTTCAACGGTTCGTTGAAGTCAAACTCCGTTTGAAAGTGAATGAAAAGAAATCAAGTGTTGACCGACCGTGGAAACGAAAGTTTCTAGGTTTCAGTTTCACGAGTTCAAATGAACCAAAGGTCCGCATCGCAAAAGAAAGCATAAAACGAATGAAGAAGAAAGTACGAGAAATTACCTCAAGAAATAAGCCATACCCAATCGAACACCGGATTGCCCAATTAAACCAATACCTGATGGGCTGGTGCGGATATGTCGCGTTAGCAGATACGAAGACAATCTTCAAAGAAATAGATGGTTGGATACGAAGGAGACTTCGCATGTGTCTATGGAAGGACTGGAAGAAGCCGAAGACAAAGGTACGTAATCTCATAAAACATGGGGTACCGAAAGGGGAAGCCTTCGAATGGGGGAATAGCCGAAAAGGCTATTGGCGTATCTCGAATAGTCCAATATTACACAAAACCCTTGGCACGTCCTACTGGAGAAACCAAGGGCTTAAAAGTCTACAAGAACGTTATGAATTCTGCTCCAATATCGTCGAAAACAACAAGATCAGCCTTAAAAGTCTACAAGAACGTTATGAATCCTTGCGTCATTCATTTTGATTGAACCGCCGTATACCGAACGGTACGTACGGTGGTGTGAGAGGACGGGAGCTAATCACTCCCTCCTACTCGATTTTCAAAATAGGGTGTTTTTGCCCATCCCCCCTAAAAGGTGGAATAAGGAGTACTTCACTAAAAGATTTGAGGAAGTACTCCTTAAACATTGCTTACTCTGTTTCCGGTATTACGTTTAATTAGGCTAATTCTTGAATAAGAGATTTGTTAACCTTATCGTGAATATCCTTGTAGCGTGGCGCAAACTGATAGCCTAAACAGTGAAGAATAGCAAAATTCACTTCGGTGGTTCCATGTGTATCCGTGGAATGCACATTAGGCTGAATACGGTTGTAATGTTAAATAAAATATCAAATACATAATGACTTTCATGCTCATTGCCCCAAGAATCAGCCCCTATCGAATAGGTTTTAAAAGTACACCTTTATAAACGCAAAAAGAATTGAGTTTTGAATTACAATAAAGATGCCTATAAAAGGGGGGATAATTGAATAGGTGACTGGGGAAAATTAGGGGATTATTAAAAAAAGATATTAAGTTAAGCGGCCGTTATATGGAAGATTGACTTTGGAATAAGCGCTATTATTTACGTGCACTTCAAGAAAAGAATAACATTTTTTATAGGAGGACGGTGAATTATAACAAAGAAACATTTTGTAACAGATGGACTTTTCTGATATGCATAGTAGAAGGAGATGGCAATAGTTTTAGCCATCTTGCCCGGAGATGAGTCCAAAAGAGGGGACTTTTAAAAAAGGTGAAATGGAATAAAGAGATAATTTTTGTGAATCAATCTCAATACTATTTTATATTGACATAATATTTAAGGTTAAGTACCATTATGAAGAATAAACGCTAGTAATTTCTTAGTAGAGAGGGGAAATTATGAAATTTAAAAAGACTTTAGCTTCACTTTTACTTTTTGGGGCAGTTGCATCAGCTGCTGTTGGTGTGCAGGCTTATTCACCGGATTATTCGGATTCTAAGTTTACTTTTGATTTTTCTGCATTTGATGAAGATGACTATACAAATGGCAGAAAAAAAGGTTCCGCTTCATCCATGTATATTAATAATACTTCAAATCTAACATTGAAAATTGAACCACAGGTAGATTCACAATACGGTGATGGAACAAAGTATGTTCGGGCGAATTACAGAGGATACTTTAATGCGTATCCTGGAGCAAGATATGAAGTTTACAATTTCGCGCATGAAAAATACTGGGATGGTGTACAAGTTCGTTTCCATGCCCATTATGATATACTTTGGGGCTCCGACACAGCAACTGTTAAATGGAGTCCTGACTACACTCCGGATGGCGCACAAGTGATAGGACTTTAATTATCTAGATAACTATATAGAGAACTATTACTAGAGTTTGTTCTCTTAGTTAATTAAAAAGGAGCTGATAAAGCTTGATAGCTATACAATTTCAAAGATTATTACATAGTAAATTCTTTTACATAGGTTTAATAATTGGTTCTTTAATAACGGTCTTACATTATTTTCAAACAACAATGACAATTATTGGAGGTGAAAAAGCAGCAGCATTATATGGGAAGCAATCAATTATTCCAGATTCAGCTTATCTACTTTGGTTGAATGCTAGTATGTCTGAAATGACAGATTTGTTCTTTATGTTATTACCTATTCTTGCTGTTCTTCCTTTTAGTATTCAACTTCTTACAGATAAAAAAGTAAACTACCATCAATTGATGATGATGAGGTCTGGGAAGTATACGTATTTGTTTTCAATGCTATTCATTAGCGCTGTTGCGGGATTTCTTGTTATTGTCATACCTATTTTAATAAATTTTCTTTTATTTTCTCTTACATTTCCAGCAATTTCACCAAATCCTTTTATTTACTATACGTATGGTATTTATTCATTTAAAACTTTATTTATTTCTTTGCAGTTAAACTACCCACTAATGCATACCTTGTTTTATATCCTTTTAAGTGGCTTTATCGGTAGTTTGTTTGCTATTTTTTCATCAGTGCTTTGTTTATATTTTCGATTTACTTTGATTGTATTGGCTACTCCAGTATTCATCAGTCTTCTAATTTCTGTTTGCAGCGAGTTTTTTCATATCGCTTTATCACCAATAAATTTTTTGGATATGAGTTCAGTGTTACCTGTTTATCCATGGAGTGTGTTACTATTTTGTATCTCTATGATTATTTGTACTTTAATTCTATTGATTATAGGTGTGAGAAATCTTGATAGATAAAAATTATTTTCAATTTAATATACGATACTTTTTTGCAAATCGTAAGAAAGTATATTTGTACCTACTTACTGGAATTATATTGTTATTAATGTATGGATTGTTAATATTTCTATATCATACATCCTATTCATATATACCTGAGCCCTTCCATGTATTTACATATAATCTTGATAAATATTATAGATTGGTTTACTGGTTTCTAATTCCGTTTATATTAATATCGGCTCTAGCTGGTCAAGTGCATACAATTCCAGTTAATATTCGAATAAGAATGAATAGTATTCGGCAGTTGTTATGTTTTTATTATATTCAAATGAGTATTGTGGCACTTTGGGGGACATTTTTAATTGGAATTATTACAATTGTTTGTTTTCCATTGGCATCGAAATCAATCACTGCAAATGACTTTATGCATATTATTTGGTTGTTGATATTTTGTTACCTAAACTTAACAAATATTGGATTATTACTCATTGTTTTTGCTAAAAAGTTCTCAGAACAGATTAGCTTTTTTCTTGTATTATTAATTGCTCAATGTGATCAATATTTATTTGGTCATGTAATTTTAAAGTCGACAAAATTGTTGTATACGCCAGTTTTTTCAATTCCAGGGATAATTTTTGCACTATTCGAGAACCTTTTTTTAATGGTTGGTTTGCTTGTATTATTATCAATTCAGATTCAAAAAGAGGAGGAATAAAGTGCCGATATTTACGTTGATCAAAAGGGATTTAAGGATGCGTCTTTATTATGGGAGAAATCAAATCATTACACAAATTGTTTTCTTCTTAATAATTACCATCTTTTTTATTTTAGCGTTTGAGTTAAATGATTTAAGTACGCGCGCCGAATGGATATCAATCGAACGATTCTGGAATGGATTTTCTGAAGTAGATCTAGAAATATTTAAGCAAAGTGGCACCTTCCAAATTCCTTATCTTTGGCTAATTTTTCAGTTGTTGTACTTTTTATCGCTAAGAACATTCTTTACGATAGATTTAACAGGCAGTAGTGGTTTTATTATTATTCGTACTGGGACGAGAAGGTTTGTTATAAGTAAGGTCATTTCGTTATTCTTATATACAACTTTATATATATTGCTGTTCCTTTTATTTATTTTTTTTGTTTCATTGATGCAATTCCTTCTGTTTCACGTTAGTCTTTCATTTATTTCTAATTGGAAAATTTCTATTATTTTTTGTCTTTTTTTCATTCTTACTCTATTCCTAGAAGCACTATTTTTTGAGGCTGCGAGTTTATTTTTAGGGGAAATAATAGCATTCATAGCAATATTTAGTTTCAACTTTCTTTCTATTTTCAGTAAAAGTGCTTTTTTAGTTAGTAATTATACAATGTTTAGCAGATGGAATGAAGCAACTGTTTTTAGAGAAAATTGGTTTTTTATATTGATATGGGTCTGTATCCTTATTTTGTTTTTGTTTGCTATTGAACTGTTTGTCGTGAACAAAATAGATTTTATAAATGAAAAAGGAGAAAAGTAGCTATGTATGTAATATGTGAAAATGTAACGAAAAAAATAAAGGATCGTGTTATTTTAGACGATATTTGTCTTTCTTTTGAAAAAGGGAAAATACATGGAATTCGCGGATATAATGGTTCTGGAAAGACAATGCTACTTCGTGCAATAGCTGGTTTGATTAAACTGTCGGAAGGGAAAATAATTGTCGATAATAAAACGGTAGGAAAAGATACACCATTTCCTGAAAGTGTTGGTGTATTGATAGAATATCCTAGTTTTATTCCTGACTACACTGGATTTAAAAATCTATTATTCTTGGCGAAAATTAGAAACAAGATCAACGAAGAAGCAATCCGAAAAACAATACGTTTGGTAGGGTTAGATCCGGAAGACAAAAGAAAATATAAAAAATATTCTCTTGGTATGAAACAACGATTAGGTATAGCGCAAGCAATCATGGAAAATCCGGATTTATTATTGCTGGATGAACCAACAAATGCTTTAGACGAAAAAGGTATACAACTAATGGTACAAATTATAAAACAATTAAAATCGGAAGGCAAGACGATTATTGTTACCAGTCATGATCGTGAGTTTTTAGAACAAGTATCAGATGATATTTATACCATTTCTGAAGGAGTGGTCAAAAATGGTTAGAATAAAGTGGAAATATATTTTGATTTTGCTAGTAGTTTTAATTATTATCGTTTCAATTAGAATCAAAGCCGTCAATGAGAATCGACATTTTTACGAAACTTATCGGAAAAATGTTCAAGCAGGTGATACAATCACTCTTGGCGACTTGGAGTTAACCTTTGGTCAGGCAGGTCCTCCACTCATAAAAGAAAGTGACCATTTTCCAAATGAAAAAATTGCGGTTTTTAAACTTCCTATTGAAGTGACAAAAAAAAGTGATCGTCCTCTTGAAATGCAGAATAAATTTGGTATATATGAAAATTATAGAGATTATAAAAGCCTTGCACTTGTTGATTATACGAATAAACAAAATAATCAGGATTTTTATTCTTCCATTAGTTCCCTTAAAAAAGATGAAACTGTTAGTTTGACAATTTCCACTGATTTTATATTAGGTGATTTTTATTACTATTATAACGATTATAATGTGGATAAGCCTGCCTACATTGTAATAGCTGGTCCACAAAGTCCCAAAGGAATACCACTTTACTACTACGAATTGCAAGAAAAAACATAATGTTTTAAGGGCGACTTTCTTGAATAAGGAAGCGCCTATTCTCATTTTCGGAGGGGGATGGGCAAAAACACCTAAATAGGGAATCCGCAAATTAAGAAAGAAAAGCGCAACTCTAAAGGTCTAACTACTAGATCAAGAGTAGTTGACTAAAACAATAGTCTCTTGGAAATGACTTCTATAAAATGAAAGGAAAAACACTTGAACTTTTGTATAATAGAAGAAATAAACTTTCGGGTTGGTGGCAACATGGTCAAGCTATTAATTGCAGAGCGAGATAATCAAGAGCGAAACGCCTTACAATGGTTAATTTCTGCCTATTCAATTCCAATCCAAACGGTGATTTTAGCTGGAACGGTTCAAGAAGCAATGAGGCTATTAGAAAAAGAGGCACCGGATTTATTTTATTTAGAATTAGATATGGTACGAAAAGAAGACTGGCATGCATTAAAGCATTATGTGAATCTATATACGAAAAAAGTCATATGTGTGACGGCTGAAACGACGTTTGCACGAGCAAAACAGGCAATAGAGTGTCAAAGTATCGACTTGCTTGTTAAGCCGCTTGAACCGATGAAAATTAAGCAATGTATGACATCAGCTTTATCGTCTATCTCTAGCGACCAATCGTCCCGATTTTTTCCGGAAAAGATCGAGACATCGTATTCGTACCGTTCGTTATTTGTCAAACAACAACAAATGCCTATTGATGTTTCCGTTATGCTCTTGAAAACAGAAAGTAAAATGAATGTCCATCATTTACGCACGTTCCTTGAGAATGAAGCATCATCAACAATCCCTTTTGTGTTTCCCTTAACAGATTTGGTCGTCTGCCTCATTCCTCATGAGGAAAAAAATTTAAAGCAAGTTGGGACAAGAATTCTGCAAGAGTGGGAAGAAAAAAATACGGAGCCACTTGCAATCGTCATCATTCCGTTTCATGAACAATATAATTCGCTTTATGAAATGTATCAATCGGCACGAAAACTATTAGAAGTAACGTTTTTTATTGGGTATCGACAAATTATTTTACCTGAAGCTCAATTTGAAAATTGGAAGGCGCTTGATCCATTTTTAACACCAAATGAACAACGAATTTGGATTGAAATGTTAAACGAGTTTGACAAAGAGAAAATTAAACAATGGATGTATGATGAATTTCTCCATTTAAAAGCTCCTTATCCACAACCGGGATTGCTACGTACAAAGCTGACGAGTATTTTAGCACAAGTGCGCCGATTTATGAAAACGTATAATTTACATGAACGGGAGATTGAAAAATACTACCTTCAAATTTTTGATGACATTTTATATTCACCTGTCTTATATCGAATTGTTCAAGAAATGCTTTTGTTTATTTATGACCTATTAGACAAAGCAAAGAGAGAGCAAGAACAATCGAGAACGAATATTATTGAAAAAGGGATTGCTTATATTGAACAACATTTCACGAATCCAGATTTAACATTAGAAATGGTCGCAAGCATTGTTGAGCGAAGTCCTGCTTATTATAGTCATCTTCTGATGAAAAAGCACGGTTCTTCCTTTCGACAAATCGTCACGGCCTTAAGGATTAATGAAGCGAAAAAATTATTGCAGGAAACGAATTTAACCGTACAAGAAATTGCTGAAAGAGTCGGCTTTCGGAATGCTAATTACTTTAGCAAAACATTTAAAGAAGTGACGAGATCTTCACCGAGGGATTTTCGAACAGAGAAGAAAAGATGATAGCATTGAACGTAATCGTAATCGTACCGAAATAAAGGTGCGGTTATTTTTTTATATCTTTTTGATCAAGTTTTCTGACATTAATGGAGACTTCGATGTCCAACTCCAGCGCCTTCCCCTTGAGTCAAACGCGTGACGCCGTAAAGAAATAACGCCTTTTCATCGTAAGAACATTTTTGTCTGAGGGTGAGCAAGGTGCTTGCACTTCTCTTATAGAACAGTAGCACCTTCAGGTTATATATCGTAAATAATGAAATAAATCTAAAAAAAGTAGAGATTTTGGACCGTAATTAGCTAGCTATCAGAGAAAAATCAAAAATAATTTTATCTATTCAAAACAGAATGACCTATTTTTGATAACGCTATCATTTTATAATTTTTAGTGTAATCAGAAAATTTCAAGAGGTGAAAACATAATGAGTACGAAAAATCGTTTAGTTGAAACATATACAGGTTCTGAGTTACATGCAAAAGGATGGATTCAAGAAGCAGCGCTACGTATGTTAATAAATAACTTACATCCAGATGTAGCCGAGCATCCAGAAGATCTTGTCGTATACGGCGGGATTGGAAGAGCTGCGCGAAATTGGGATTGCTACGATGCGATTGTTGAGACATTACTAAATTTAGAAGATGATGAAACGATGCTCGTTCAATCAGGAAAACCGGTGGCAGTGTTTAAAACACATAAAGATGCGCCACGTGTCTTAATTGCAAACTCAAACTTAGTTCCAGCATGGGCTACTTGGGACCACTTCCATGAGCTTGATAAAAAAGGTCTTATGATGTACGGACAAATGACGGCTGGTAGCTGGATTTACATCGGAAGTCAAGGGATTGTCCAAGGAACGTATGAAACATTCGCTGAGTTAGCAAGACAGCATTATAACGGCTCCTTAAAAGGAACGATTTCATTAACGGCTGGACTTGGCGGTATGGGCGGTGCACAGCCACTTGCAGTCACATTAAATGGCGGTGTTTGTATTGCGATTGAAGTCGACGAAACACGAATTCAACGTCGCCTAGATACGAAATATTTAGATACGATGACGAATAACTTAGACGAAGCCATTTCACTTGCGAAAAAGGCAAAAGAAGAAGGAAAAGCTTTATCTATTGGACTCCTCGGAAACGCTGCTGAGCTTTTACCAGAAATGATTGAAAAAGGCTTCATTCCAGACGTATTAACAGACCAAACGTCAGCACATGATCCAATTAACGGCTATGTACCAGCAGGATTTACATTGGAAGAAGCAGTTGAATTAAGAAGTCGTGATCCAAAACTTTATGAAACTAAATCAAAACAAAGTATTGCTGAACATGTAAAAGCAATGCTTAAAATGCAAAAGAAAGGCGCGATTACGTTTGACTACGGAAATAATATTCGTCAAGTGGCAAAAAATGAAGGGGTAGAAGATGCCTTTAATTTCCCAGGATTCGTTCCGGCATACATTCGTCCACAATTTTGTGAAGGAAAAGGTCCTTTCCGTTGGGTTGCCTTATCGGGTGATCCAGAAGATATTTATAAATTAGATGAAGTTATTTTACGTGAATTTAGTTGCAATAAACATTTATGTAACTGGATTAAGATGGCACAGGAAAAAATTCAATTCCAAGGCTTGCCTGCTCGTATTTGTTGGTTCGGTTATGGAGAGCGTGCAAAGTTTGGGAAAATCATTAACGATATGGTTGCAAGCGGGGAATTAAAGGCACCGATTGTCATCGGTCGAGACCACTTAGATTCCGGCTCTGTTGCTTCACCTAACCGTGAAACCGAAGCGATGAAAGACGGCAGTGATGCAGTAGCGGATTGGCCAATTTTAAATGCATTAATTAACAGTGTTGGTGGTGCTAGCTGGGTATCTGTTCACCACGGTGGCGGCGTAGGAATGGGTTATTCGTTACATGCAGGTATGGTTATTGTAGCGGACGGAACTAAGGATGCGGAAAAACGTCTTGAACGTGTGTTAACGACAGACCCAGGTATGGGTGTTGTACGCCATGCAGATGCTGGCTATGATTTAGCGATTAAAACAGCGAAGGAAAAAGGAATCCACATTCCGATGATGAAGTAGGAGGGTTTTACATGTCATCACAACCAATCTTTATAAGAAATGCGAACGAGTTAATTACATTGAAAGGGAGCTCTCATGCTCCCTTAACTGGCGAGAAAATGAGTGAATTACACATTATTGAGAACGGAAGTGTCTGGATCGAAGACGGAAAAATTGTCGCAGTGGGGACAGATGAAGAGTTACAACAACAATTCGAAGACCGTTTACAAGAAGCACAAGTGATTGATGCAACCGGAAAAACCGTTACGCCAGGTTTAGTTGATCCACATACACACATTGTATATGCAGGAAGTAGAGAAAATGAATTTAATATGCGTCTAAACGGTGCGACATATATGGAAATTATGAACGCTGATGGCGGAATTCATGCGACGACGAGAGCAACAAGGGAAGCGGACGAAGAAACACTTTTTAACGAAAGTAAGCGCCGCCTTGATCAATTTTTACAACATGGGGTTACGACGGTTGAAGCGAAAAGTGGTTACGGCTTAAGCTTTGAACATGAATTAAAGCAACTGCGTGTTGCGAAAAAATTACAAGAAACACATCCGATTGATCTTGTCAGCACATTTATGGGGGCACATGCTGTACCAGCAGAATATAAGGAAAATCCGGATGAATTTGTTCGCATCGTTTGTGAAGAGATGATTCCGAAGATTAGTGAAATGAAACTTGCTGAATTCAATGATGTGTTTTGCGAACGCGGAGTTTTTACACCAGAGCAGTCACGTACCATTTTAGAAGCTGGAAAAAAATATGGCTTAAAACCGAAAATCCATGCGGATGAAATTGAACCGTATAAAGGAGCGGAATTAGCCGCAGAAGTCGGGGCTGTTTCTGCTGATCATTTGTTACGCGCCTCTGATGAAGGAATTGAAAAAATGGCTGAAAGTGGTGTTATTGCTGTCTTACTACCAGGCACAGCCTTTTTCTTAATGACGGAAGCCGCAAATGGAAGAAAAATGATTGACCGCGGTGTACCTGTTGCCTTATCGACAGATTGTAATCCGGGATCATCCCCAACGGTTTCCTTACCATTTATAATGAATCTCGGTTGTCTTCATATGGGGATGACACCAGCTGAAGTGTTAACGGCCGTCACGATTAATGCTGCACATGCAATTGATAGAGGAAGCGAGATTGGTAGTATTGAAGTTGGGAAAAAAGCGGATATTGCGATTTTTGACGTTCCTAATTATATGCAGCTCGTCTACCATTACGGCATGAATCATACTAATACGGTTATTAAAAATGGGGAAGTTGTCGTCTCAAGGGGGTAACTCATATTATGAAAAATATTTACGATTGGGTCGACCGTCCGCCCTTTATTTGGGATGAAAAGCAGGAAGTAGTCGAACCGAAAGTTCATGAGTGGATTAAACCAGCCAAGGAAGACATGGCAGAACCTGACGTCATTTTACTCGGAATCCCGCTATCTCGCTCATCAATTAGTGCTTCCTTTGCAAGTGAGCACCCGGATGCCTTTCGCCGAGCATGGAAATCCTTTACGACCTATCATTTAGACTACGATGTAGATTTAAAGGATTTACATGTTATTGATATCGGGAATGTAAAGCAGCATGTAACCGACATTTCAAGATGCCATGAAAATATTAAACAAGCAATAAGCGCGATTCGAACGAACTATCCAAACGCGATGCCTATTTCGATTGGCGGGGATCACTCGATTACAGCGATGCTTGTGAAAGGATGGAAAGAAGCCCACCCTCATGAAGAAATAGGGATTTTACAATTCGATACACATTTCGATTTAAGAGATTTAAAAGAATTTGGTCCAGCAAACGGAACACCGATTCGAAATTTAATTGAAAGCGGAACAGTAAAAGGTTCCAATGTTCACAATATTGGTCTACACGGATTTTTTAATGCGAAGTCATTAAAGGAATATGCTGATGAGCAGGGTGTTCATTATGTCACGATGAAAGAAGTAAGGAAAAAAGGCATTGAAACGGTTGTTGCGAATGCCTTAGCAGAGCTAGCTGAAAAAGTAGATACGATTTATGTAACGGTTGATATGGATGTATTAGATATCGCATACGGACCTGGAGCTCCAGCGGCAACACCTGGCGGCATGCGAACAGATGAATTGTTTGATGCCGTTTATCAAGCAGGATTACATGAAAAAGTGAAATCAATGGACATCGTTTGCCTTGATCCATTTCGGGATGTAGCAGATGCAACCGTGAAATCAGGTGTTTACACAATGCTTTCGTTTTTAACGGGTGTGAAATGTCGTTAATATCTTAGAAGTGACCTTACAGGTAGTCTGTAAGGTCATTTTTTCTTTAAAAGCCCATAGAAAAACAGCTGACCAATTTCTTTTGTTATTTGCGCGTTTTTCTCAGGAGAATCAAATAATTGATATTGGTTACCAGCATGTTTGAACATGTTGACATACATTAATAATGTTTCAGTTGAAATTGTTTCGTCAATATATCCTTCACGCTTTCCTTCTTCGAATAACTGAACTAATAGAGGCATAGCTTTTTGATACATTTCATCCACAATTTTTTTTATTTCCGGATCATTTGACATCAATTTTTGTAAAAAATCCGGATCGACTGTTTCAATGTAGGCAGCTTTCTCAAATATGAGGTTTTTTATTTTGTCAGGAAATGGAATGTTACTTTCGATAACAGCTTTCCGTTCATTAATGGCTTCATTTAACGAATGTGAAATGACATGTTTAACAAGGTCATCTTTATTTCCAAAGTAATTATAAATCGTAACAGGAGAAACATTTGCTTTTTTAGCAATTTCTGCAACGGTCACTTTTTCAAATCCAAATTCTGAAAAAAGTTCCATCGCTGCGTTTCGAATACTGTCTTTTTTCTTCTCTGTCCGCTTTTGATACCCATCCACGATTTTTCACCTCGTCCTTATTATAGAGAACGTTTTGAAAAAATTCAATTCATTTTATTCAAAACATATTGATTTTGTATGAGGAATACTATATTATGAACTTAATGAAACGATTTTATTCATTTCATTTAAGGGAGTGAATGCTTTGAGCATCGTCATCGAGCAATTAACGAAAGTCTTTCCAAATGGAAAGGGAATATTTGATGTATCATTTGAAATTCAAAAAGGGGAAGTGTTCGGTTATATAGGACCGAATGGGGCAGGAAAGTCGACAACGATTCGTCATTTAATGGGATATATGAAGCCACAAAAAGGAAAAGCGCTCATTAATGGACTAGATTGCTGGAATGATAGTCCTACCATTCAAAAAAAGGTAGGGTATTTACCAGGTGAAATAGCCTTCCTTGAAGGAGTGGATGGGCTTGAGTTTTTACAACTATTAGCGGGAATGAGAGGGCTAAAGGATTATACGAAGCGAGATGAACTTATCGAGCGCTTTCAGTTTGATGTAAAAACACCGATTCGAAAAATGTCTAAAGGGATGAAGCAAAAGGTAGGTCTTGTGGCTGCATTTATGCATAATCCGGATATTTTCATTTTAGATGAACCAACATCAGGACTTGATCCACTTATGCAAAGGCAGTTTATTGAATTAATTGAAGAAGAAAAGAACAAAGGTAAAACCATTTTAATGTCTTCACACAGCTTTGCCGAAATTGACCGAACGGCTGACCGTGTTGGTATTATTAAAGACGGAAAAATTGTCGCGATTGAAGATGTTCGCCGCTTAAGAACGATGCAACGAAAACTATTTGATCTTACACTGAAGCGACATGAAGATGTAAAAAAACTTTTGCAATCGGGTCTAGAAATAACGAAGACAAATCAAAATCAAGTCCAAGTTGCTGTACAAGGTGATTACGAATCGTTCATACGTGCATTAAGTCAATTACGTATTGATAGCCTTGATGTGCATACACAAAGTCTCGAAGAAATTTTTATGCACTATTATGATAGAAGGGAAGATCAATGATGAGCCTTTCTCTTTTTAAGACAATGATGAAATTAAATGGAAAAACAATGATCAGCTATGCATTTGGAGCGGGGGGCTATTTGCTTTTAGCTGTTTGGATGTATCCGCAAATTGCTGGATCCATTGAATTTGATAAAATTATCGAGCAGATGCCAGAAGGTTTTTTAAATGCGTTTGGTTTTGAGGGAGGAATGCCTGATGATTTAAGTGGATTTTTAGCTGCCGAATATTATGGGTTAATTTTTCTTCTCATTGTGATGATTTATAGTATTCTTACATCAACTCAGCTTATGGCGCGGCTCATTGATCGTGGTTCTATGGCTTACTTACTTGCTACTTCTACATCTCGTACGAAAATCGCTTTGACCCAAGCGTTTGTCTTGATTCTAGGACTTTTCGTCATCGTTCTTTTCACATTTCTATCTGGAGTTTTAGGTGCTAATCTGTTTATGGATGGCGAAACCTTCCACATGGATCGATTTATTCAAATTAATGTACTTGGATTTTTACTCTTTTTCGTTGTATGTAGCTATTCTTTTTTCTTTTCTTGTCTCTTCAATGATGAAAAAAGAGCATTATCTGTCTCAGGTGGAATTACCGTTCTGTTTTTCATGATTAGTCTAATCTCGAAAATAAGTGAAAAGCTTGACTGGTTACAAAACTTTACCCTATTTACTGCGTATCAGCCAGATGACATTGCAAGAGGTGTTGTCGAAGTCGTTCCGATTTCAATTGGATTAGGCGTAACGGGTCTTCTTTTCTTCGTCTTATCCATTGTAGTGTTTAATAAGCGTGATTTACCGCTCTAAAAACGTGTTTTATCACTTTTCGAAAAGGGTAAAGAATGGTTGAAAATAGTGAATGAATGTATAAGGATAAGTGACGTGTGAATCAAGAATTGAAGCAAGATGGTAAGCACCCAGATTCAGAGTAGCCCAAAGAGTGAATGCATCGTATAACGCGGTGCATTTTTTATGTGTTATGGAAATTACTAATCTGCAGTGGGGAATGAAGTTTCACTTTATTTTTTAGATTAGTGCATGTAGAAAGCTTTTGTTTCATAAATATATGTTACAAGGTTGTCAGAGAACGTGCTTTTGAAACAGCAGGAAGGTGATTGGAAACGTTTTTAAAGTTTGTCCAATGAAAATGAAAGAATTATAGGACAATCGCCCATTTTTTGTAATGGATTGTCAATAATCTGAATCTTCTGCATAGTATAGAGTAATCTATTACTGATTTAAAACGAAATGAAGTTTTATTCACATTACTTTATGCACGAAATGGGGATTTTGTGAATTGTTCATGAAAAAAATTTAGGGAGGGGAAAGTAGAATGCCGTCAAACGGGGATAATCATAATTTCGCGATTTCAAGAGAAGACTGGTCCCTCCACCGTAAAGGCCATGATGATCAAACTCGTCACCAAGAAAAGGTGCAAGAGGCCATTCGTAATAATTTGCCTGATCTGATTACAGAAGAAAGTATTATTATGTCCAAAGGAAAGGATGTCGTAAAAATTCCTATCCGCTCTCTTGATGAATACAAAATTCGCTATAATTACGACAAAAATAAACATGTAGGTCAAGGAGACGGAGATAGTGAAGTTGGGGATGTCGTTGCAAGAGATGGAAGTCAAAGTGCACAAGGACCAGGTAAAGGTCAAGGAGCGGGAGATAAACCAGGAGAAGATTACTATGAAGCTGAAGTTTCGCTTATGGATTTAGAACAAGCCTTATTCAAAGAACTAGAACTACCAAATCTACAGCGAAAAGAAAGAGATCAAAATGTGGTTGAAAATATCGAATTTAATGATATTCGTCGAACTGGTTTAATGGGGAATATTGATAAAAAACGAACGATGCTTGCAGCCTATAAGCGAAATGCAATGTCAGGTAAAGCGAAATTTCACCCGATTTTTCCAGAGGATTTAAAGTTTAAAGCATGGAACGAAGTGATTAAACCTGAATCTAAGGCTGTTGTTCTCGCAATGATGGACACAAGTGGCTCGATGGGAATATGGGAAAAGTATATGGCTCGCAGTTTCTTTTTCTGGATGACCCGATTTTTACGTACAAAATATGAAACAGTCGAAATTGAATTTATCGCCCATCATACAGAAGCTAAAGTAGTATCAGAGGATGATTTCTTCTCAAAAGGTGAAAGCGGTGGAACCATTTGCTCATCTGCTTATCGAAAAGCACTTGAATTAATAAGTGAAAAATATCAACCATCTCGATATAATATTTATCCGTTCCATTTCTCTGATGGGGATAACTTAACATCTGATAATGCTCGCTGTGTCAAGCTCGTAAATGAGATCATGAAAGTATGCAATATGTTTGGCTACGGTGAAGTAAACCAGTATAATCGTCATTCAACCTTAATGTCTGCTTATAAAAACATTGATAACGAAAAATTCCGCTATTATATCCTCAAACAAAAAGCTGACGTTTTCCATGCGATGAAGAGCTTCTTTCGGAAAGAAGAAAATGAAAAACAATATGCTTAAATGACAATCAACCACCTCACGAGTGAGGTGGTTATATTTTAAAACAGAATTTTTATCATTTTGATAACACTTTTGTTCTTGAAGTGAGATGAATGATTAGGTTAATTAGTCATCCGTCTTTTAGACTATAATTTATATTTTTTCTACCGATTAAATGAAAAAGTAATTTTTTTACTAGTGTTTATTAATTTAAAAGAGAATATTTTCCTATTTAACTTATAAACTTCCAAATTTATACTATATTATAGATGAAATGGAAATGAATGAGATTTCTAGGTGAAAGATTCAGATGTTCCTTAATTAATGTAGAGGATATGCAGGGAAAAACTAAAGAGAAAGGGCTTCTTGCAATCATGGAAGATTTACTATACGAGGCACATCCACTCGTTTCAGCAGCAAAAACACGGGTAAAACAGTATCAGTCATTGAAAGAACAGTTAGAAGAAGTGAAAAAAGCGTGTAAAAGAGTCGCTGATTTAGATCAAGCCTTTCAAGGGAAAGGAGCCGATGCCATTAAAGATTTTTACGAGGCACAACTAGATGTCATGGATGGGTGGCTTGACTTTATCGATGTTCAAATTGCATTTCTACAAGGGATCGAAGGAGACATGGAAGAGGCAGACTTAGGAGAGGGAACGGTCGTTTCGACCTCGTTTGTCGATCATGAAGTAACGAATAAGCTT
>NZ_JAKZKS010000032.1 GCF_022808615.1 Bacillus sp. FJAT-47783 | reverse complement strand
TTGCGGACATGTATAAGGCGCGCTGGTCCATTGAAGTATTCTTCCGATGGGTGAAACAGCATTTAAATGTCCCTGTCTTATTCGGAACGACGAAGAATGCTGTTTATAATCAGTTGTTCGCTGCTTTCATCGCCTATGTCCTTCTAAAATGGCTATATGATCAAACAGCCAAACGAAAGGTATTCACCTCTTTATCTTTTATTAAATTTAAACGAAAACTGCTGACAGGAGAGCTTTCGATTGATTGGTTTTCGGAAATGATGACATTTCTAAAAAGCTACTCAACTTTTCATAGGATGAGTCTGCCTAATTTTGGATAATCAACACGCATGCTATTATTCATTTTATTACACTATTATGAAGATAGTTGATTTCGAATATTCCTAATTTCTTTTTTTAATTGGTCTATTTGCATTTCTAATTGCTGTATTACTTTTATACTTGATGATAACCTACTGTCGTATACGTGTACAGATTTCATTAATCGTTCAAGCTGTTTAACAAAATGAGGATCATTCCTAAAGTTAAATGCACTTGAATATTGTTCAAAATTAAACCCTTTTAAATATTTATCCATGGTTTCTTGTAACCGTACTTTGGAACAATGGAACTCCTCTATTTCCTGTTTGTATTTATTATTATCTTCTTTTAATTGATGAATAGTGTTTTCCAAGTCAAAAACTTGCTTTTCAAGTTGAATATTTTTTTCTTTTATTTGATCGTAGTGCTGATCCACCTCTTTAGCTTCCTGCTTTAATAATCTACAGGCCTTTTGAAGCTCCCTATTCTTTCTCTTATAAATTTCATTTTCTACTTTTAATCGAACAGCCTCATCCTTCGTTCTATTTAACGTTTGTTCCTGCTGACTGTGTTGAGACTCAAGAGCATATATGTGCCACTGCATTTCCTCCATACCAATCTTTTTCTCCATTTTTTCTTTCCAATACTGATTGATTTCCTCCAAAACTTCATCATTTTTCATTTGTTTCTGAATACCCTTTTCCAAAGCGTCTATTTTTCTCTTTTGCTTTTGATACAACCTTATCATTTTCATCCAGTCTTGCTTCAGTTGATTTCGCTCGTGTTTCAATGCTTGTATTTGTTTTTCGTAATCTTCTCGATGAGCTTGCTGATTGTTTTGTTTCTCGAGCTGACTTTGAATGTTCTTCAACTCATCTAACAGCTTGTTATTTTCTGTTTTTAACGATTCAAGCTGGCTGTAATGGTAATCCTCTTGGTATTCCTTAAGCTTTCGAGTACATTTAGAAATTTCGGAATTAAGGTGGATGATGAGTTGATGGAGTTGTAGTTTACTAAGTTTATGAATATTTCTATATTCAATCACTTTTTTCATTCTGCATCATCCACCTTATTATTTCTCGCTCTTCAATAACCCTTATTGTATGTATATGCAAAATAAAAATTATAAGAATAAAAATTATTCTATTACATTTTAAACGAAAAGGTCATTCGATTATTGGAGCGAAAATGTAACTGAAGATCCTCAAAATATACAATCCCATCAATTAAAATTTGTTTCTTTTTATCAGGTTTTTTCAGTGTCAATTGAAAATTTCTCAAAACTTGACTTTCATTTGGAGGAATCATAATTCGCTTAATCGGAGCAATCCAAAACTCTCCCCGCTCCTTGGCCTTTTCAAACCAGTCTTCATCTAGATATTTCCATCCTGTCATTTCATTTTCTCCTTGAACACTTAATGCCTCTGCCATTTCTGGTGGTACAATCTGTCCACGAAAGTTAACGTACTCAATGGGATCAGCTTTTATACATATGAGAGGATTATATAAATTGATATTTCCAGTGTTTTTTATATATAAATCTCCTAACGTTAATAACCGCTCTTCCTCTTTATCAAAAGGGTATACCGTATAATTAAAAAATACTTCTGCAGAAGGTTTTGACTGTAACGGAGTAAACCCATTTATTCGTTTTTCCGCTTTATCCTCTTGCTTAAATTTTTTTGTATTTACCTTTTCATTCGTTTGCTTCGTTAAAGATTCATTCATCGGTTGTATATTGAATAACTCCATCGGTAAACAGGTTAATAAGGAAAAGGGGTGTCGGTGTAGAAAAAAATACAGAATGGCTGATGCTAGACTAAGAGATAGCTGATGAACAACTTCTTCCTCTTTAACGTAAGAGTCTATTCCTTTAATGATTAACTGGGGAAAAGGTACTTGATTAGGCATTCTTTTAAATTCATGCACTATATTAAATCGAATTAATTCTTTTTCTAGCGTGAATTTTACTTCTTGATTCGGGAAATAAAGATTATGCATAATCATTAATTTATTATTTACTTTAGAATCAACAGAAAGCTGGATCGAAAAATCACCTTCATCCACAGTTGTTAAACGTTCATTTATTATTATGTTCGCGCCGCTTTGTAACAAAAGCGTTCTCGTTTTAGATAAAATTTCTTGATGAATCCCCCTATCCTGATTCTTTTCGTATTCTAAAACAATCGTTTTTCCCTTTAAGCTAGAATATATGGCTAATTCCCGATTCGATATATTAACTTTCGTTTTTAAGCCCATTTCTTCACATAAAAGACGGAAGGCTGCAACGGAAGCATAAGGAATTGAACCAATTGTCTTATTCCCAAAAAGTAAAGAAATCGTCATAACGCCCCTCCTGAACTCATGATTTAAAAGCATATAAAAAATATTGCATGTATGACCATACTAATCTTTATTTAAAAAAACATTTCCATATACCCATTTTCCCCAATATTGAAAATTTAGGCATTTATTTTGTTACCAAACCCCTAACATTTAAATATGATATATGGAAAATTATTCTAGGTAAAAGAAAGGAAGGAATGTAGGTGAAAGACTTTAAACCAATTAAAGGTTCACAAATTCTCCCACCATTAAACCCTAACAATTTAATGGAAGAATGTATTCGCGTTCCGAAAGTATATGACTGGGTTTTCGATACGAATAGCGATACAAACAAAGTCCCACTGCCAGGTGATCCAACCGATCCAGAATCTTGTGCGGGAAAAGTACGTGCGGCCTTAGAAGCAGGTAATGACATTCGCATTGAATGTTCAGAATCTTCCTCTGAATGTGATGTTGTAGAAGTCGTAAATGGAGCGCCAGGAGAAGCAGGAACTGTTAGAATTATTTGGACCGCTTTTTTAATTGTTCAAGTATTTAATCAAACAACAGGTGAGCTACTCTGTGAATTTGATGTTCCAGTTCAATTCGATGATGTTTATGCTGTTTGTATTCCGGCACCTTTAGATGAGAGTAACGTTCGTTGCGAAATTACACGTGTCATTTGCAGAGCGACAAATCGAGTATTATTAGGAAATATGGTTGAACTAACGGTTATCGTATGTAAAGAAATTCAAATTGAAAATGAAGTGAAATTAGAAGTCTTAGCAAAATTCTGTCAACCACGACCAAATGATATTCCACCTCCTACACCACCTGAAGAAGAATGTCCAACATTTGAGTTCCCGCCACAATGTCCGGATATCTTCCCACGTCAAAACTGTGACTGTCAGGCGGCAGCGGATTCAATAGTCCAAAATCAAACAGTACTATTCAACGGTGATGCTGAAATCGGTGATGTAAGTTTAACAGCACAAATTTGTAATAATTGTGTACTTTCACAAAGCTCATGGACATTTGCATTTACCGATACAAATGGATATTTATACAACGACCAAAGCTTTACAGCAACTCCATTATCCTTTAATGTAACTTGCGTTGATGATCTGGCACCAGATACAGTCATCATGACGGTAACAGGAATCGCAACAATGACCTTCACATCGACTGGCCAATCACAAAATGTTAATTATACACTAACATTAAGTGAATTACCTGGAATGAATGACGAGTATCAGCTAATTTTATCTGATTCGCTTGGTAATCCAATCTTTAATAGTAACCCTGTTGTTGTTCCAGATGCTGACCTTATTGTACGCGACTGTGAAACATTTAATGAACTATAATCAATCCTTTTTTAAAGCTATTGGGAGAAGAGAAGCTTCTCCCTTATTTTTTGTCTTAATACGCACACACCCAAGAACCTTCACATATATGTAGTAAAGGCTATTTATAAGGAAGGGATGATTTTAATGGAAATACAAAATGTCCCTCAAGAGAAAAGAAATACGTTTATGATAAATTTAAAATATTATGAAAGTCAATTAAATGGATTTTCTAGTTCACTACAAAAAATTACCGAAGATTTTAAAGAGTATGAGCAATTTGAACACACTCTTAAGCAAAACTTTAGAAAAATGAGAACTAAGATCCATTCACTTTCACATACTCCCGAAATCGAACAAAAACAGAATCATCTTCACATCGAACATCATGTAAATGAACATGATTCACTAAAAAAAATATTAAAACAAAAAAATCACGCGATGAAAGAATTTGAAAAAAAAGAAGAAATATGGAGAAAAACGATTACTCTTCTGAATAACACTGTTAATGAAGTGCCATTTATGGAAAGTCGAAAAGAAACAATTGTGAAGAATCATACAATGAAGGAAACTGTACATCCACAAAAAAGACAATCAATACAACAGCAAGTAAAACAACTCCAAAAAGAGCTTGAACTTAAAAACATAGTTATTGAAAGAAATGATCTTTTCATGTCTTTTCTTAAAAGAGAATTATTCCCATTCTTATTCATCAAGGAAGAAACGAAAAATTGGTTAGTCGAAAAAGAACATTCGATTCAGACCATTTCTGAACATTTTAGTGATGTTGAGCGTACATTATCCGATATAAAGAAAAATTCACAAATCCAATTGGAAGAATATAATTTATGTGACAAAAGGAAGTGGATGAACATGATATGGCCTGGTTGGAATCAGGAAAAGGCGGAAGAACAAAGAAAGAAGTTGATTCAATTAAATGACGCTGTTGAAAAAATCCAAGGTGATTTACTTGAATATAAAAAAATGCTGTCTGAAATAGAAAATACTTTTTCTAATTATCAAGTACAAGAAATAACACTGAAAGAAAAGGTGGAAGATTTATTACAACATTTCAATGAGCTACAAAGCAAAAAAGAACAGGAACTGTATGAAAAAATCGAAAAGTTAACTAGGTCATTAAACGAAAAAGAAGAACAACACCAAAAAAAAGAATCAGAATACCAAAATAAAATTGAACAAATCAATGGGGAATTACAACAATTACAAGATCGAGAAGAACAATATAAAAAGGTCATTCAGCAGCTGAAAAACTCATTAAATGAAGCCTATATGAAATTAACCCATTCAAACCGTGAAGAAAGCCCAGTGAACACTCCATCGCATCATAATCCTTATACATCGGTCATTAACCCTTTTAAATATAGTAGAAAAAAATAATCCATATGTAAAAATCACTTTATATGGAAAGGAGCCAAAACTTGTGACACCTGATCAACTTCGCCAAATTTACCAACAAGTAAAAAGTCAACCTAAAAGAAAAAATTTAGAGAAAACACTGAAACAACCTAGAAAGACTCTTTCTCTTCAACCGAAAAAAACATGTAATTGCGGTAAAAAATTAAAACGAGCTAATTGAAACGCATTCTATATAAAACAATCTGTATGGAATGAAATAATCGATCATTGTAAAAAGGAATTACCGTATGAAGCTTGCGGATTACTTTCAGGAAAACATAAAGGCGGAGAAACAATATGGAAAATGGAAAATACCGAGCGAAGCCCTCATGCCTTTGCAATGGATTCTGAACATTTGAAATGGACATTTTACGAAATGCAAAGAAAAAATGAGTCCTTAACTGGAATTTACCATTCTCATCCAAGTGGAGCTCCTTATCCTTCATCAAGAGATATCGAATATGCCAACTACCCTGAAGCTGTTAATATTATTGTCTCCTTAGCCTTTCAACAACCTATTGTAAAGGGGTTTCAAATTATAAATCGGAAAGTAATTCCCGTCGATTTAAAGATTATTTAATACTAAAATTTTGTAAATTTATTGAAATAGATTTTGACCGTATGTTAACGGTCTTTTTTATTTTCAACGAATAGACAAAAATGGAATTTTCGATGAAGACACACATGTAGATGTTAGTTTGCATAAAAAGTAAAGAGATTTTTTACTAGGAGGTAGTACATTGCCAAATAATCATATTCATAAACACTTGCATTCAGTCAATCGATACGATCGAAATCAGTTGAATCACCATAATAGTTTCTTAATTTGGATGACTGGCCTTTCCGGTTCTGGAAAAAGTACCATCGCAAATGTTCTTTTAAAAAGACTTCATAAAGAAGGAATACGCAGCTACTTATTAGATGGCGATAACTTACGGTACGGTATAAACAGTGATTTAAGTTTTACACCTGAAGACCGGCACGAAAATATACGACGAACAGCTGAAATTGGGAAACTAATGGTTGATGCCGGTCTCATTGTGATAGCAGCCTTAATAACTCCACTTGAAAAAGATCGTAATATAGTAAAAGAAATCATTGGGAAAGAAAATTGTAAAATTGTCTTTATCGATTGTTCGTTAGAGGAGTGTGAGCGAAGAGATCCTAAAGGACTGTATAAAAAAGCGAGAAAAGGAGAAATTCAACATTTCACAGGGATATCTCAAAAATTTGAGCCTCCAGCTTCCTATGATTATGTTATCGATACATCTAAACATTCCATTGATCAATGTGTAGAACAACTTTGGAATTTTATTACACCACTTCTTAGATAGGAGATGAGAAGAAAATGAACAATCCGCACGGAGGAGAGCTAGTCAATCGATTTAAACCTGATTTAGACGTATCGTCTATTTCGTATGAAGTAGAATTGGACCGAACCGCCTTGTCCGACTTAGAACTAATAAGTAATGGTGCTTATAGTCCTCTTACCGGCTTTATAAATGAAAAAGAATATCTATCCGTCCTTACCAGCATGCACTTATCAAATGGCATAATTTGGTCAATCCCTATTACATTACCTGTAAAAGAGCGAGATGTAAAACAAATTCCACTAGGTTCTAAGATTAAATTAACCTATAACAATACAGCATATGGTGTTATGGAATTAAAGGAGTTATACAAACCAAATAAACTTTTTGAAGCAGAAAAAGTTTATTTAACAACTGACAAAGATCATCCTGGTGTTCAAAAACTTTTTGATCGTGGAGACGTTTACTTGTCAGGACCAGTCTATCAAGTGAAAAAGATTCCCCCTATTATTTCATCTCCTTATTCTTCTAATCCAAAAGAAGTAAGAAACAAAATAAATGAAAAAGGCTGGAAAACAATCGTAGGCTTTCAAACAAGAAACCCAATTCATCGAGCACATGAATATATTCAAAAATGTGCTTTAGAAATAGTAGACGGACTTCTCTTACACCCATTAGTTGGAGAAACAAAGGCTGATGACATTCCAGCAACAATTAGACTAAAAAGCTACGAAACTCTTATCGATCATTATTACCCAAAGAATCGTATTCTTATCGGCCTATTTCATGCTTCCATGCGTTATGCAGGACCTCGAGAAGCCATATTCCATGCCATTGTACGGAAAAATTTTGGATGCACCCATTTCATTGTTGGACGCGACCATGCAGGTGTTGGAAACTACTATGGAACTTATGATGCTCAAAAAATATTTAATTCCTTTAAACAAGAACAGCTTGGTATTACCCCCATATTTTTCGAACATAGCTTCTTTTGCAAAAAATGTGATGCCATGGCCACGTCTAAAACATGTCCACATAACACTCAATACCATGTGGTACTTTCCGGTACAAAAGTTAGAGAAATGCTAAAAAAAGGTATAAAACCCCCATTGGAAATAACAAGACCTGAAGTGGCTGAATTATTAGCTAAATTGTTAAAGGATCATTAGCACAAAGCGTGAATGAATGTAAAAACGTCTATATACGCGAATATTTGTAACAAATCGGAAACTATTGCATTTGATAAAAGAAAAAATACTCTTATTAGTCGTCTATGACAAAATTAGGTGAAATTTCATGTCAATTGATTTATTTTTATTAATTGCTGTCATGATATTCGTGTTTATTTCATTAATAAAAGCCTGGTTAGTACCGGAACTAGCCTTTTTTTTCGCCCTTTCCATAATAACAATATTTGGCGTTATCACACCTGAAGAAGCACTAAAAGGCTTCTCTAATCCTGGCGTTCATACTGTCGCACTTCTTTTTGTTTTGGCTCACGCCGTCTATAAAAATGGGGTTCTTATGCAATTTTCACAAAAAATATTAGGCATGAATAAAAGTATCCAAATCGTGTTAATTAAATTGATGTTGCCTATTTTTTGCCTTTCAGCATTTTTAAACAATACTCCTATTGTATCGATGATGACCCCTGTTATTAGGAACTGGGGGGAGAAAAACGGGGTATCTCCTTCTAAGCTATTAATTCCCCTTTCTTATGCTGCAATTTTAGGCGGTATGATCACTTTAATCGGGACTTCTACCAATTTAATTATCGATGGATTATTGCAGCAAAAGGGTTATAAAGGGTTTCAACTATTTGAATTTGCTATTATTGGAATTCCTCTTTCTTTAACCGGATTATTTTATATGATGATAATTGGTCATCGTTTGCTTCCAAATCGTAAAGTAATTACTGAAAAAATAAAGGCCTCGAGCCATGAATATATTTTTGAAATTTTCGTTTTGGCAGACTCACCTCTAGTTGGTCAAACGATTACCGAAGCAAAGTTAAGAGAACTTCACAATCTGTTTTTAATTAAAATCATTCGGAACAATCAAAGTATTACTCCTGCCTCCAATTCTGAAATCATTCAAGCAAATGACCGTCTAATTTTTTCAGGCAATATTCAAACTGTAAACCATATCCAAACCATGAAAGGAACTAAGCTAGTTACAAATGCTGATCAAACTGTTAATAACCATCAACTCATTGAATTTGAAAACTTAACGGAAGTAGTTATTTCCCATTCCTCCCCATTAATCGGTAAAAAAATTAAAGAAAGCAACTTTCGCTCAAAATATAATGCTGCTATTATTGCTATTCGAAGAAAGCACAAAGATATTACGTCTGGTATCGGTTGTATGACATTAAAGCCAGGAGATACACTCCTTCTTATAGCAGGAAACGATTTTTTAAAAACTTGGTCAGACTCAAAGGATTTTTATTTTGTATCAAAAGTGATGCATACCCCATATAATAAGAAATATTTTGTATTAGTTATTATAATCGGAATGTTTATCTCCATCTTATGTAATGTGCTTTCATTGCTAAAAGCTGCAATGTTAGGGGTTGTTATTTTGTTTTTAACGAAATCCATTAACATGTCAGAAGCAAAAAAAGCGATGCATTGGGATGTACTCTTGATTATGGCATCCGCTATCGGAATTGGTGCAGCGATAGAAAAAACAGGCCTTTCCGTCATGATTGCAGACTTGTTTACGAGCTGGGGTGAAGTTGTAGGACTTCTCGGTATAGCTTTTCTATTTTATCTAATCACAAATATTTTAACTGATATTATAAATAACCTTGCAGCCGCTGCTATTATGTTTCCAATTGGATTTGAAATATCAATGAAATTCGGCTATGATCCGAAAATGTTTGCTATCATTACAGCCATCGCAGCCTCGTGTAGCTTTATGACTCCAATTGGTTATCAAACAAATTTATTAGTTTACGGTCCAGGTGGTTATCGTTATACGGATTACATGAAAGTTGGTTTTCCTTTAAGTGTTTTATGCATGATTGTCACTGTTTTAATATCCGCTCAAGTTTGGGGATAATCCTAAAGTTAACATAAGATCAAAAAAATAAATTCGAAAATGATTAATCTACATTAGAGTCTGTTAAGTCTTTTATTTAAACAGACTGTTTTTTATGACCATTGTCTGTTGCTAAAAACGAACAAGTAACATTATTTACTTTTTTGTTCTACATTTCTTAAATAAAAACATACATATAATTTTGAATGGGGGTTAGATAAATGAACATACTGTTTACATTTACGGTTCCAAGTGGTGGGGTTGAAACATTAAATAGACAGCGGTACGATGCTTTAAGTAGAAAAGGAATTAACTGCCACTTTTTATATCGCCATAAAGGTGCAGGGCTTCAAAACAAAGTAAATGCCCCTATTTTTATTTCAAATGATGAGACCGAAATTAAATCCATTATTATGAATGGGGATTACGCAGTCATTATCGTTGGTTATGATTTGTTGTTAATGAAACAAATTCGAGAGTTTGGGTATAAAGGAATTATTATTTATGATAATCAAGGGATTGGAAAAAGGAAGGAATATATTGATACCTATATAAAACAACAGGCCCGTTCGTTTATTAATCAATATTGTGATGCAATTTTGTGTCCGAATACTCCTCATCTAGTTCAAGCTTTCAAAAAATATTTTCCTCATAAAAAAACCTTTTATTTTCACAATTGCCTTAACACCGATAAATTTACGTATCAAAAACATCCAAAAAGAGAGTCACCGATTATCGGATGGGTTGGAAGACTTGAAGAAAACAAAAATTGGAGAGATTTTCTCGAACTCGGAAGTCGATTAATTCAAGAAAACCCCTCCATTCAGCTTTGGATGTTTGAGGATCATTCCTTATCTTATCCTTCTCAAAGAACTGCCTTTGAACAAAAGGTGAAAGAGTTAAAAATCCTTCCACACCTAACCGTTTATAAGAACCAACCACATCATAAAATGGCAGATTATTATTCCATTATTGGTGATTCCGGCGGATTTTTATGCTCTACCTCTAAAGTGGAAGGATTCGGTTATGCAGTTCTGGAAGCGATGGTTTGCCGCTGTCCTGTTCTCTCCACCGATTCTGATGGCGTAAAAAGCTTTATTATACACAATGTAACAGGAAAATTTTTTGAGTTTGGAAACATCGGGCAAGCTGCTCAGGAAGCAAAGGAATTAATGAATAATATTCCTCTACGAGATAAGATCCGTGAGGCTGGAGTAAAGTATATTGAAAGTAATTTTTCACTGGAAACGTATGCAATGCATTTTATTGGGATGTTAAAGCAACTTCAAAAATAAGCGAAATAGTTGTTTATTCACTTATCTAATTTATTTAAAACCCTAACCCTTTTTCTCTTTATTTTTTCATAAGTCAAGTAATCTATGCTAATTATAAACCAACCAAATATTACCGTTAAATTTTTTGTTCTTCGAACCAAGTATTCTGCTATGAAAACCAAAAAAGCTGTGTAGCATTAAATGAATCCTAAAATTAGTGTTTAGAATTTTTGATTGTACTCGAGATGATTTGTATTAATTGATTAGCCCTGGTTTCCGTCGAATGATTTTTATGCACAAACTTATAACCTTGATCAGTTATTCTTTTTCTTTCTTTATGATTAGTAATATAGAAATAGGCTTTTTTATTAAAATCAAACTCATTAATTGGAACAAAATGAACACCAGGAATAAACCCCAAATCCTCTAATTCTTTAAAAGTAGGAGCTAGAAGTAAAGCCCTGCATGCCAAAGTTTCATAATATTTCATTACAGGGTAATTAAAAACTGAACCACATGTAAAAAACACCATAGATTTATTTAACCACTTTGCATAATTTTCACCTATAATCTGTTTTTTTTCTTCAATTTTGCTTCGATTTACATATCCAGGATGCTTCCTATATACAAATTCCGGATTATTTTGGTAATATCTTAATATCTTGTTTCTTAAAGGATATACATCTATATTTGTTGCTCCTAACATTAAATAATTTATTTCTTTTTTTATTTTATAATCTTTATAAATGTTTGTATTAACGTGGTGTGGAATCCAATACATTTTATTTAAAAACTCAGGATAAACTTCCTTAAATTTATCACGATAAACTGAAAATAAATAGTTTATATTATTTTTTCTAATGTATTCTCTTCGTTTTTCTGTAAATCGCTGTATATCATTCACAAATAGCCCTGTTGGTATTTGAATAGATTTTAGCCCTTCTATTACTGGATTTAATTCGATTCCAATATCATTAACCATCAGGATAAAATCGGGTTTTACAGGTAGCTTCTCTATTATACCTTTTATATTTCCTGACTTTCTCCATATCATTAAGTTTGAAATTTTACTTAATTCTTGTTCTAAATAAAAATGGTTTTTATTTAAAAAACTCGATAAATCTTTAGCTATATATAATATATTAAGCATTTTCCCTCTCCTTCTTTAAATATTCTTTACTTTCATGTAATTTCAAAAAACCTCTTTTTGAATAAATTGGTTGCCCAATGATATAGTTCTATATCTAACAAATTATTGTTTTCTATTCTTTTTTGTAATTGTAATGGTATTTCTTCCTTATCTACTCTCATGTTATTTACGTTAACTTCTAAATTTTTATACTTTGAAACGTCCCACATCAAAAATTTCCCCAGCATAAGTAACGACATATTAAATTTTTCAGTAATTCCTATAATAGGGAAGTGGTTTTCCAAATTACTCTTAGCTTTTTCTAAATTTAAATCACCTCCTGAAGCATATCTAGTTTGCAAATTATTGGTTCTAATTTGAAATTTGGGATCCTGACTTTCGATATAATCCTTCAAACTTAGATTATTCTCTTTAATTTTTTTCCAAATATAAGGATCATGTTTCTCAAATCTTTTAATATAATAATATTCAGAAATGACTCGATCTATCGGATCACGCAACATTGTAATGTATTTATAACTTTTATTTAATTCATGATGAAATCCAAAATAGTCATGCCCTAAAATACATTTAATATTATCCGTTTTTTTTCCACGTATTGCATTTGGATAATGCTGATACAATTCTGAAAGATGAAATTGTTTGGTAATGATACTACGCAAAGTAGACCCTGCTGTTTTAGGAACATGCATAAATATCAATATCTCATCATTATTTAACTTTGTGTCCATATTTCTTCTTCCTCCCCAAATCTTTTATTTTTCAAAATAGAATTAGAATTAAAACTGTTTTGTTTTAATTATCCAAAGACTTTTCATCTGTCTTAATTAATTTATTCAAATGAGTCAACATGTTTCTAGGTACAATGCGGAAACCTTTATTCAAGGATACTATCATAATTAACTCTTACTCTTTTGCAAGGAAAGGAAGACACGAGAAATTAAATGATATAAAAAGAATATTGGAATGCCAATCGGTAGCTTTTATAGGAAAGAAATGAAGTTCACGTAACGTTATTTCCATAGTATTTTACTTAATAAAAATACTAATATTAGTCCAATTACGGATTACCGCATTATTTATATGACTCAATTATTAATTTTTTTCTAAATCAAGAATCCATGTTAGAATAAATGGAAACGCTGTATTTATTAACACATCTAGATGGGGGAATGAAAGTGGTACAGAAGGTCGCACCAATACAAGAGGAAAAGATTTTTAGCAAAGAATTAAATGAAGAAATTGAACTGATGATTTATCTTCCGACGAATTTCTCTCCGTTATATAAATACAATATTTTAATCGCTCAAGACGGTGCTGATTATTTTAAGCTCGGAAAGATTGCTCGCTTTACGGAAGAATTGGTAAGTAAACGAGCCATTGAAAATGTGATTATCGTCGGCATTCCATATAAAAGTGTCCAAGATCGCCGCCGGAAGTATCATCCAGAAGGCGAACAAGTAGGCGAGTATATACGCTTTTTAGCTCATGAGCTCGTACCGTTTTTAGATGCTAAATTTCCTACCTACCAAATGGGACATGGTCGAGCGTTAATTGGAGATTCTTTAGGTGGTACGGTATCATTAATGGCAGCGTTAGCGTATCCACATACATTCGGCAGAGTGATGATGCAATCACCATTTGTCAATGAAGAAGTGAAAAAAGCTGTCAAAGAGTTTCCTTCTCCAGCTCTTTTATCCATTTATCATCAAATTGGAGCGAAAGAGACGGAAGTAGAAACGACAGACGGTGAAATAAAAGATTTTGTGACACCAAACCGAGAGCTTCATGAATTAATGAAGCAAAAAGGATACCCTGTCGTTTATGAAGAGTTTGACGGTGACCATCGCTGGACGTATTGGCAGCCGTTATTAAAAGACATTTTAAAGAAGATGATGTAAGGTATGCGAAAGTGTCGTTCACTTTCGCCTTTATTAAGTTGTCTAAATGTTCAAAAACGGTTCATCTTTCTTCGAACAATTTTGTTATAATATTTATAGCACTGTAAATTAAGGAGGTTTTGCCATGAAGTACGGAATAGTTTTATTCCCTTCAAAAAAATTACAAGATATCGCCAATTCATACCGAAAGCGTTATGATCCTCATTACGCACTCGTTCCACCACATTTAACTTTAAAATCAGTGTTTGAAGCAGACGAAAATAAAATTCACGATATTACACGTGAATTACGAAATATAGCGAAACAAGTGAATCCTTTCCAATTATCTGTTTATAAATTCAGCTCGTTTTCACCTGTCAATAATGTCATTTACTTAAAAGTTGAGCCAACAGAAGAGTTGCAAACACTTCATGAGCTCATGCATAAAGGGGTTTTAGAAGGTCAGCCTGAATACGCATTCGTCCCACATATTACGATTGGACAAAAAATGTCAGATGATGAACATTCCGATGTTCTCGGACAATTAAAAATGCTCGATATTCAACATGAAGAACTTATTGACCGCTTCCATATCTTATATCAACTCGAAAACGGAATGTGGACGGTTTATGAAACGTTTTTATTAGGAGAAGATGACGATTGCTAAAAGCTATTATCGTAACGAAACAAAACGAACTGGAAGATGCCTTTAACGTGCGTAAAAAGGTGTTTGTCCATGAACAAAACGTACCCCTTGAATTAGAGATCGATGATTTTGAAGAAGAAGCAACACATGTTGTCGTATATGACGAAGAAACGCCAGTTGGCGCAGGACGACTCCGACTAGTCGACGGTTTCGGTAAACTAGAACGTATTTGTGTCCTTTCCTCCTATCGCGGGAAAGGAGCGGGGTCGATTGTTATGGAGAAGCTTGAAGAAATTGCCCATCAAAAAGGTGTTTCAAAAGTAAAGCTTAATGCGCAAACAACTGCTGAAGCCTTTTATCAAAAACTTGGATATGAAACGATTTCAGAAGACGTCTTCCTGGATGCAGGTATCCCGCATGTGTCGATGATGAAATCTATTCGTTAATTGGAATCCCGCTTTTAGGCGGGATTTTTCTTTTTTCTCTTTCATAATTATCGTCATTCCTGTACACGCTAATGTTATCGACCAGAAAAAGGTGATGGCAGTGGAATTTTTTAAAATCGGAATCGATTTGATACTAGGTTTTGTCTCCCTCTTTTTTTTGACAAAGCTTCTCGGTAAAACCCAACTAAATCAAATTACAACGTTTGACTTTATTTCTGCTATGGTACTCGGGGAATTAGTCGGGAATGCCGTATATGATCAGGATGTTGGGATTGGAAAAATAATTTTTGCCGTTTTCTTATGGGGGGCTCTCATTTACGGATTAGAGTTTATTACACAAAAATGGAAAGGAACAAGATCGTTTTTAGAAGGTCAACCTACACTTGTCATCCATAAAGGAAAAATCATACGAGAAAAAATGACAGAGAACAAACTGGATATGAATCAGCTTCAGCAGCTTTTACGTGCGAAAGGTGCTTTTTCTATTAAAGAAGTCGAGTATGCTGTATTAGAAACAAATGGGACGATCAGTGTAATGAAAAAGCCGCAGTATGATTTTCCAGTTCGTGAAGATTTTAAAATCCATGGAACGAATCTTTACTTAACATCGACTTTTATTATTGACGGAGAACTCGTCATCGACAATTTACATCAAGCAGGCTTTAACGAGGATTGGTTGCTAAAAGAATTACGAAAAAAACATATTCACAAAATTCAAGATGTTTTTTATGCTGAATGGAACCCGAAAGAAGGCTTACATGTTCAAGCATTTGATTAGCTTTCTTTCTTTTTTATCATTTAAACATACATATCAACATACATTCCTTTTTTTATATGCAGCTTTCGAATCGGATGATTTTGCCTCGTTTTTACTTGAAACCGCTCAAACTCTTCTGCCGCTCTTTTTTCGTTATAAACTTTTTGAATCGGAAAATATTGTACATAATCAAATTTGTCTTTCACCATCCTAATATGGTAATCGGTATATTGTAAATTCGGAATTGGAGCAATGTATCCCATCTTCCTCCCCTCCTTTCCTACTACTTCGACATTTGTATCGTACATCCCTTGTCAATACTTTTATCGTTCATTTGGATTTGATATGATTGAAATTGTCTTTTTATTTTATGAACGAACGATGTTGAACGATGTGGGAGTGTTCCTATTGAAATATGCAAAATGGAATGAACGTACGATTTATCTTGATCGGTTAGAACGAAGTGAATATCAACGTATTTTTACAGCAGCCAAAAAAAGTGAAGTACGCTGTTTACAATGTGAAAATGAAGTTCGACTTTATTTAGGAATTCAACAAACACCGTATTTTTATCACCTTAATTCGAAATACGACTCCATCTGTGGTGATAACGAGCAACCTCCAGTTGCCGCAACGGTGGAAGAAAACAAAGAAGCGATTTCAGTTGGTGGCTTCCATCTTCCAAAAGGGAGATCCATTAAACAAAAAGAAGCAAAAGATTTGACGCAATGGAAAGCAGCAAAAAAAGCAATCATTCAGAAACCATTTCAAGAAAAGAAGCTTGAGGTGGATAATGGTCCATTCGCTTTAGATGTGAATCAACAAAAAGCCGTTGAAACAATTGAAGGTCCGGTACTCGTTTTAGCGGGGGCAGGTAGTGGGAAAACACGGGTTCTAGCTTCACGTGCTGTTCACATGATTGAACAAAATATACCACCTGCTTCCATGATGCTCGTGACGTTTACTTCAAAAGCGGCGAAAGAAATGAAAGAACGAATTCAAACCTACTTAAACGATCGACAAATAAAAGCACCTCTTCCACTCACGGGGACTTTTCACAGTATTTTTTATCGGATTTTGTGTCACCATGATCCGAAATGGAAAGATACGAATCGATTATTAAAATGGGATTGGCAAAAAGAACAATATATCATCCCAAAACTAAGAGAAATGGGGCTTGAAGAAAAAGACTTTCCTTTTGATCAAGCATTAGGGCAAATTAGTTACTGGAAAAATATGATGCTCACGCCGAGTGATGTAGACGCAACAAACAAGTGGGAAAAAGAAGCAAAAGCCCTTTACGCCCATTACGAGCAACAAAAAGAAGAACACGGAACATTCGACTTTGATGACATGCTGATAAAATGTTACGAACTTTTAAAAACAAATCCTCTGTTACTTAAGAAGTATCAAGAGCGATTCCGCTACTTTTTCATTGATGAATTTCAAGATATTAATCCCGTTCAATATGAATTAATGAAAATGCTGTCGGAACATACGAAAAATGTGTTTGCTGTCGGTGATGATGATCAGTCGATTTATAGCTTCAGAGGAAGCGACCCTACCATTATCCTTCACTTTAAAGACGATTTTCCAAATGCGAAAGTCGTTCAATTAAAAGCGAATTACCGCTCGAGTCACAACATCGTATCGTGTGCACACTCCATTATTAAACGGAATAAAAACCGCTATCCGAAAGAAGTGTTTGCACAATTTACTTGTGAGGACAAACCGATCTTTTTCTATCCATTTGATGAAGAAGAAGAAGCAACGATGATCATTCAAGATATGAAAGAGCGAATACAAAAAGGGGAAAGTCCAAATCACTTTGCGATTTTATACCGAACCCATTCGATGGCCAGGGCCATTTTTGAACGGTTAAGTGAATCGAATATTCCGTTTCAAATCGAAAACGACTATGAATCTTTTTATGAGAAAAAAATGATTAAAAGCATTTTATCGTTTTTGCGCCTTAGTGTAAACGAAGAAGATGTTACTGCCATTTCCCATTTGCTGTCAGCTCTTTTTATTAAACAAGCCGCCTTAAGTGATTTAAAGGCGCTATCCATTTTAGAAGATTGCACATTTATTGACGCCTTACCGAAGTTACAAGGATTAAAACCTTTTCAAGTGACGAAATTAAATAAGGTGAAGCGCTTGTTGCCGAAACTAAAAGAGATGAAACCGATTCACGCGCTCGATGTTATTGAAAAGGATTTAGGATTTGCTGACTTTGTAAAAAAACGTGGCCATGAAGGAAATAAAATTGAAAAAGGCTCAGATGAAATTCGCGACTTAAAAGTTGCCGCCAAACAGTTTCAAACCGTCCAATCGTTTTTAGCTCATGTCGATCATATGGTAGCGAAAACGAAAGAGATGAAAAAAGATAAACATAAACGCGGCGTTCAGCTTATGACGATTCACCGTGCCAAAGGGCTTGAGTTTGAAAATGTATATATTTTAGCAGCGGTAGACGGCGGCATTCCACACGACTACGCATTAGACGCATACAGCAACGGGGATGATGCTCCTTTAGAAGAAGAACGTCGACTTCTATACGTTGCCATCACTCGCGCAAAGAAATATGTAGCACTTTCCCTCTTACAAACAAGGCGCGGGAAATCGGCGAATCGTTCACGATTTTTACATCCCATCTTACGAGATAAATAAAACACGCAGCGGAGAAAGGCATGACAAGTGAAGATCTCGTCATGCCCCTATTGTTTAGCCTTTCCAAATTGTTATATTGAGTGTTCTACAATAGGAATGTAGTCTCGAAAACATTGTGCAAATACTACTATCGAGGTACGCGGTGCAATTAGATGATGCACTTATTGGTGTTTATATGCAATGAAGCCGTTTGAAATGCAATTATAGAATGTTAAGTGCAAATACGCCTTTTTAAATGCAATATTAGAATTCAAGTGCAAATACGCCTTTTTAAATGCAATTGTAGAATTTCAAGCGCAAATACGCCTTTTTAAATGCAATTATAGAATTTCAAGCGCAAATACGCCTTTCGAAATGCAATTATAGAATTTCAAGTGCAAATACGCCTTTTTAAATGCAATTATTTTGAAATTCGTGCAATTATACCGTCAAGTGGTGCAAAAAAGGACGAAACTCGTGCAATTCCTCTTAAAAGTGGTGCAATTATCGGTTGAATGCTTGTCAGAAAGCTTCGTAACGTGTTCGTTTTTCCATGTAATTAGGCTATTTCCATTCAAAAATGAAAGAAATCACGAAAAAATGTATGTTTTCCGAGATTATTTTTTCTTATTTTCGTTTAACATTTTGGCGATTGTATTAAAGTCCATTTTTTCTTTTCCGCCTACAATAGTTTGGACAATTTTATCTTCTAATTCTTTCGGTACTTTTTTATTCGCCAACTGGGAAACTCGATGTACAACACTTCGAACCGTTGCCTCGTCTTTAAAATTGGCGTTTTGTAAAGAATTGGCGAGTTCAAACACATCTTTCATGCTCACGCCTGTTTTTTTCTCGATATTTTTAAAAAAGTTATTATCCATTCTCATTTCCTCCTTATTTGATGGTATATTGTATGAGCTAAAGAGGAAAGGGTGCAAACTGATTAAAAACTGAGTCCACCTAAAGTGATTAGGTGGACTCCCCATCCTCGTATCAGTAACTCACCCTGTTATCACAGATTAAATTTTAGAATACATGCACACGTTTTTAGCGATTAATATTTGACGAAAGCTATACCGATGATCACTAAAAGGATGAATAGTACGAGGACTATCGCGAACGAGCTGCCGTAGTATCCTCCACCATATCCGTAACCGCCATAGCCACAATATCCGTAACCCATATATTTACACCTCCTCTATATCCCTTCACTATAATGTATGTTTTACCAGGCAAAATGGAATAGACGAAGGTATAGGTCATGTGCGGATTTTTTATTGTTCAATTGTTGCTAATCCATATACGAAAACCACTTCGGAACCTTTCCTTGATTCTCTTTCAACCATTTTTCAATAAAACGTGCATGGCGTTCCATTTCTTTTTCAAAATTGATCGCACTTTTATCTAGTTGATCGAGTTCTTTCTGCTTTTTCGCCATCCACTTATCACCTTTTGCAATGACTTGATCATGTTCACCGTAAATGGTGTCAAACCATTTCGCTGCTTCTTTTTCAAATTTCCCCATCTAATCTACCTTTCTCATTTTTACTTCTTACATTTTATGTATACTGACAGAACCTGGTGCTCTTTCAGCAGTTTACTTCCCGAAATCTAAAAAAGAAGACCATAAGAATGTTGATTTTACAGCATTCTTAGGGTCTTAATGTTGAAGTGTTTTACCCTAATATGGAGTTTTAGACATACCCATTTTTTGTAAGACGAGAGTTTATCTCTTTTTAATAAATTTTTCAGGAATTGATGGAGTATGCAGTCTTAAGAACCTTTAATCTAAAAAGGGGTAAGCTTATCTCTCGTGCGGTTGCGTTCTTTTTTATGAACTTGCGGCGTTATGATCCAAACTTGCTCGAATTTGAACCCAACTTGCGGATTCGCTTTTTTTCTGCTTGTCTATAAACGAAAAGGAGTATTTATGCCCCGAAATCTAAAAAGGTAGACCTAATATGGACTTTTTAGACAGCCCCTTTTCGAAAAAAATAGGAAAATAAAACACCCCATCTGGATATGGGGTTAAGGACGCTTCACATATTTTTTGCCACAACCGCAGCCTTTTTTCTTCTTTTTAGAGGATGGATTTGCTTTGTTGTTTGACGTACCGTAAATAACTAGTGGGTTTTGATTGTTGTACGACTTTTTATACATTCTGCTTCCCCTCCCGTCTTACCTATATCTTATGATGTTTTTTAATCCGTTGTTTCAGCATTTGACTAGTCTTTACGACTTTTTGTATTTAACTGGGAAGAAGATTGATTTTTTAAGTTATTGATAAACCAGGAGTCTTCTCGATTCGACACCGGTTCTGACGCTTGGACAATTGATTTTTCCGATTCTCCTTTTAGCTGTTTCGTTTCTTTTTGAAATGCTTCATATTGATCAAGATCGATTTGTTCATATTTTGCTAGAAGTTCTTTTAATACCATATTTTCACTTTCAAGTCGTGAAATTTCTTTTTGATTATGATGGTTTTCTTTATAATCTAACAGTTCAGCTCTCGCGTTCGCCAGCTCTTCTTGTAAATAAGCGATTCTCCCTTTTAGTCGTTGGATTGTTTTCTGGTCTTGGTTATTCACGAAACATTCTCCCCTTTCCTAAAGTAAAAATGAATAGACAAGAAACCATTTTTCTCCCCTCGTCATACGCTAATATAGAAATCTCACTCCTCTAGGCATTTTGATTGAAGGACTTTGTAAAAAATATCCTTAATAAAACAAATTCAAAAAACTCGTCCATTATGTCATTCGCACAAAAATTCCGCTAATGTCACGGGCACAATCAATGGGTTCATTCATACTATACAGTAGACCCGATACCTTCTAGATAAATGTCACGGGGAAATATATCGCAAGGAGGAAAAGACGTGAGTCACAAACGAACAGAAAAAGTTTGTATTAAAACACGTAAAGTGTTTGATTGGGTAACGCGTCAAGTAGACTTACCCCTAATTAGCAAGTCTGGTTCTGACTTAAATCACTTCTTTATCTGTCACGGTCATGATCATGATGATATTTCTCAATTTTTAGATGAGCACAAACATTCAGGTCCATTTACGGTAACTTGTGATGTTATTGACGATTCAGTGACTTGTGAAGAAATACCACAGCCGGGCGGACGACTAGATGTTACGGTTACGTTACCAAACGGAGATGAAGTGACCCTTCAAAAAGTTAAGGTAATCGTAAAAGGAAAAGTAAATGTAGACATTTTAGATGGAAATGACAATGTCATATGTCGTTCTAAATATCCAATTCCATTCGTAACAGCTCAAACATTCATTCTTTGTGCACCTGAAGGAACTGACATTGATTGTGAAGTCACATTTGACGAGTGCGATGCTGTCCTCATGGTGTCACATGATATGAAGCAACTAGACATTTCTATTACATTATGCTTAGACGTTCAAGTAGAAGCAGACGTAAAACTTGAAGTAGAAGCAAGATTCTGTAAGCCTCGCGATGAAGATATTGCAGGAATCGATATTTGCCCTGCTCCAAAATTCCCACCACAATGTCCAGAAATCTTCCCAGCACACTAACACATTCAAGGCTGCTACCCTTTAAGCAGCCTTTTATTTTTTATTATGAAATGAAATGCTTGAATATGACATACATATTGATTAAGAAGAAACATTTCTATTTGATATACGAGGAGGGGAGCTTATGAAGCGTGATCCTTCTATTCGGGATGAAAATAAAGACCGCATCATTCAGCTTGAACAAAAAGTATTACATTATAAATCCGAAGTGACCCATTATCAAGGAAAAATGAATGAGCTAGTACAACAAATCAAAAAGGAACAAACGCGCATTCACTATTTACAAAATAAATTAGTGGAGGCTCAAACACATAATATTGAAAATTATGAAAAGAAAATTTCCCAGCTAGAAAAACAAATAATGGAAATGGAAGTAGAGCTTGAAGAAGAAAGAAAACAAACGTCAGAAATCATGAAAAGAGCCGTCACAGAAGTAAAAGAAGTAAAAATCGAACCGATCCTTTCCCTTCAATCCCACTTTTCCTACTCGACCATTTTGCCATCAGAAGATGAAACACATGTGAGCTTAATTGGCGACTTTGTGATCACAAATAAAGGGAATCAATCCCTTCATGATTTAATTATATGCATTCGTATTTCTCCGAAAGAAGCGGGGAAAATGAGCGGAAAAATAGTCATGAATCGAAAAAAAAACCGGGTGATCGAAAGCGATTTATCGTTTTTACAATGGGAGTTCGTCCATGAAAATTGGATGGAAAAAGTAAAAGAGACGGGGGAGTATTGGTTAAAACCGGTTGGATTGACGAAACTCGCTCCAAATGACTCGATTTCCTTTGCAAACTTTGAAGCAAGGCTTCAAAAACCGGACGAAAAAAACGTCGTCATAGTAGATGGATTTGTTTATTGCAGCGAAATAAAAAGCGGGGGGCGCGCATTAAATAATATTGTCATAAACTTTTAAAAGCAAAAAGGAGCTCTGCTAAAGGAAAAACAGAGCTCCTACGGTCATTATTCAGGAATTATGAGGCTGCCTCATCTTACTTTCTTTACGCGTCGGAACGATAAAAAACAATACAAATGTTTGCAGCATCAACATACCCATTAACGCATAACGAATAAAATGACTGTCGATATAATAAATCGAAATTCCAACAGATACGTAAAGAAAAACAACAATTTTAATCTTACTTTTCATCGCAACAGCACGCGTTTCTTTAAATTCTTGCACATACTTTTTATATAAATTCGTCGAAACTAACCATGTATGAAACTTTTCTGAACTCCTCGAAAAACAAAACAACGACAATAGGATAAAAGGAGTTGTTGGTAAAAGCGGTACATAAACTCCAATAACACCTGCTGCTAAGGAACTAAAGCCAATCGTTAATAATAAAAACCTTGTTACCATTCTGCTCTCCTCCATACCCCGTTGCTTTTTTATATATTAAGTCAAACGAATCAACTACTAGTACTATTTGATTTTGCCAAAACAAGTCGATTATGTCTAGTAAATTATACGTGGAATACTTTTTTAATTCAAATCCAAATTAAGGTCAGGTTAAAAGAGCCTCTTGGTAAAAAATTTCCAAAAGGCTGTTAATCTACTTTTTTCGATATTATTTGGCTGGTACCCCTTCCCACACCTCTAAAATGTCATTCGCTACTCGTTCCCAAAAAAACTTACTTTCCGCTAACATCCGGTTATTCTGCCCCATTTTGTGACAAAGCTCTTCATTCGAAAGCAATTCAGATATTTTTTCGACGAAGCACATCGTTTTTTCTGGTTCTTCTACGATTAGACCGTTTTCATAAGGGGTTATCACTTCTGGATTTCCACCTCGAGCGGTTGTAATAATTGGCATTCCTGAAGCCATTGCTTCAAAATGAACGCGTGCTAACGGTTCCTGCCATTGAGAAGAACAGACGAAGATATCTCCTGCCCAATACCATTCATGCGTTTTATCAGGCCCTACGTAGCCTGTTGTGACAATCGGAACCGTGGATCGTTCCGCTAAAGCTCTGACATATGCTACATAATCACTAATTTGATTTCCACCGAACCACTTGCTTCCGACAATAATGAGGGCAATATCAGGATAACGCTTTGCTAATTCCGGCAATGCCCTTATTAACACATCTGGCCCCTTCGTTTGCGATAAGCGCCCTACAAATAAGATGACTTTTTTCGATTGTAATTGGTGCTCAGCACGGATGGCTTCCCTTATCTGTAATGCCTCCTCCGTGTTGCAAGGTGTAAATTGTGTAACGTCTACACCTGAATAAATCGTCCGAAGCTTACCTGAAGCTTCTGGATACAAATCACGGACGACATTGCCAACATAATCGCTTACCGTTACAATTCGTTCTGTTTCTTGAATGACTAATTTTGCTTCCTCTGGATGAATTTTTTCGAGATTGAACATGTCATTGTGAAGGCTAAGAATAATCCGTGCATGTGGGGCTACTTGCCGTACTGGTAGGACAAGGCGAGGGCGATTGAAAATGTGGATGATATCATAATCTTTGTCAATCAAGTACTGAACAACTTCATCCCGATATTGAATAAACTCTCCTCCAGGGATACGAGCATACTGAATGTTGTCTCTCATCTCTAGTGAAGGAAGAGATTTGTCAGATCGACCGAGTATTGTTAATTGATATTTTTCACTTAACATGGAAGAAACGCCATCAATATACGTTTGAATGGCTCCACCACGGATATTCGGAACGGGAAGCTTTTCCGTACAAATCATCAAAACGTTTAACATAATCCTTTCTCCTTCCATTCTTTCTCTAGCTCATGTAAAATCTCAAATTTATTTGCTTCTGATTCTTGTAAATTTTGAATAGCTATGTCTAGTTGATCATTTAAAAAATTCATAGGTTCATAAACGATATTCTTTATTAAAATATAAAATTCATGTGGGAAGGCCAAATCAATTAATAAAATACGATATAAGTCTTTTTCCATTGGATTCATTTGGTGATAAGCTTGAACAACTTCTGAAATCCACTGCTTGTTCCACCCAATTTTAACTAATATTCTCGTAATAAACGTCCGTAAATCATGGACTGGAATGTCGTATGACACACCATCAAGGTCAATAATCCAAACGCCATTCGGTCCCATTTGGGCATTGCCCCAGCCGTAATCTTGATGGACAATTCCCCAGTATGATTCACCGCGATAACATAAGTCGTGATAAGGCGATTGTTCTAATCGAGCCAAGGCATCATATCCTTCTTGTTGAAACCTATCAATAACAGATAAAATGGATGAACTTGCTTCTGTCTCATTGTATAACTCGGCTATGTTGCGAAACCAATTTAACTTCGTGATCATCTTTTCGTATTTATTCGGCCATTTAAATAATCTTGATGGAGTATCAGCCCCTTTTGGCGATACATAGCCTTTTGAAAGTCGATGAAACTCACCTAAAGCTGAAGCAAGTGCTTTCGATCCTTCAAAATCTTGATTAAGCATCGTAAACGGTTGAATCCATTCCGTCACTATCCATAGCTTTCCCCCCGCTTCTACACAATCTTTACCGTCAATAGTAGGTATAACTTTCGGAACACGAGCACCTTGCTCTACTAAATAGTGCTGGGCTCCAATGCTAAAAAGACTTCGAGTATTTTTTCGATGTAATACTTTTAAGCCAATGGGGCCATTATCTGTATCTATTCGCCATATTGCCGCTCCTTTATGCGGTTTAGTTGCCATTAACGCCATTCCAGCAACCTTTACATCATAGTAAGTGATTACTTTCTTCGCCATTTCTTCAAGATATTGTGGAACCCCATCATTTAACTCTGGATTTTTTTCCACTTCTTCTAGCCACGGACCGATCATTTCATTCGTTTCGACTACTTCAACTAACAACGGGTTAGATGTATTAAGTATCCACTTATTTCCGATATGATGATTCCGTTCCTTACTCTCCATAAGCACACCTCACATATATATTTTTTATGCAAGCTCCGTTAAAAAGCTCTTATGGATAGTATATTGACAAACGGTTACAAAAGGATGGACAAAGTACCTTGTTCATTCGCACATTTTTCCTATGTAAAAGAAAAAAGTCTCTTGAAGAAAAGGTTTTTCAAGAGACTCTTCATGCATTTCATTCGACAATATTCGAGTGTTACTTAGGTTCGCTTCCTACTTATCTTTTCGTATACACACTTTAATTATATCCTTTTCTAAAACCTTCCAAAATACATCAACTGTGCTGCTTCCTGTCTTACGGGTACCCATATTTTGGACTCTAGGAGTGCCTTCACATAATACAGCCGCCCCTACGACTTTAAATGAATCTCCTTCATTTGCATCATCTCGGTCTATTATACATTGGAACGGTCGTTCATCAGTAATTGTATTTATTTCAGTTGTACCATTATCGTTTACAGCTGTATATACAAAAGTTTTCCTTACCTTCCCACATACAATTACTTTTTCAGGACAAACATCCTCAATAACTGGACCTACTACCTCTGCCATTACCTCGCGTATTGTATTTTCTCCTTGATCTAACGCAGGTGGAACGAGCTGTGTTTTAAACTCTACGGCAATTTGACAACATGTTTGCGGATTAGCTTTCGGACAAGTATTTGACATTGATTCTTTTCCCCCTCTATTTTCCTACTAATATACTTTATGGGAAAGCCTTATTATTGATATAGGTGATTGACTTACATAGATAAAATAGAGTAGGCGCATGATTTACTCATGCGCCTCTCGCAGTTCCGTACGTGCGGGTCATCGCATACGGCTCCTCCATGATTATCTCCATTGGAGATGATGTTCATTGTAAATATCCACTAAAGAGAC
>NZ_JAKZKS010000031.1 GCF_022808615.1 Bacillus sp. FJAT-47783 | reverse complement strand
ATCGCTGGGTAGCTATGTGCGGAAGGGATAAGTGCTGAAAGCATCTAAGCATGAAGCCCCCCTCAAGATGAGATTTCCCATCACGTTATGTGAGTAAGATCCCTGAAAGATGATCAGGTTGATAGGTCCGAGGTGGAAGTGTGGTGACACATGGAGCTGACGGATACTAATCGATCGAGGACTTAACCTAAATACACGAATAGATTTCAGTGAAGCACGTTATCTAGTTTTGAGGGAACAATGTTCTCTTTTAAGACTTTCATACAGAAAGGGTTTTGAGGAGCAAGCAGTTCTAAGAACCGAAGGAGGAGGTACCGGAGCGTACATCCGTACGTGAGGATGCCGACGACTGAAGGTGACAACGAAATGTGCCGCTCATCGAAAGCCGTAAAACATAGGTCTGGTGACGATAGCGAAGAGGTCACACCCGTTCCCATACCGAACACGGAAGTTAAGCTCTTCAGCGCCGATGGTAGTTGGGAGTATTCCCTGTGAGAGTAGGACGTTGCCAGGCTTTTATATTTCCTATAGTAGAATGGCATAACTAATTTATTATCGTCGCGGGGTGGAGCAGTCTGGTAGCTCGTCGGGCTCATAACCCGAAGGTCGCAGGTTCAAATCCTGCCCCCGCAACCAAATTTATTCTTCAATACGAGAAATATAAATTGTATTAGTGTAACCGAGGTCCCGTGGTGTAGCGGTTAACATGCCTGCCTGTCACGCAGGAGATCGCGGGTTCGATTCCCGTCGGGACCGCCATGATGAGATAAGTAACGAAACGTTTAACGTTTCGTTTTTTTTATTGTTAAGGAAATTATAAATTTCCAACCTGTTGACAACTTTGTTCGTAGTTGGCTTGAGTCTAGTTCCGGACATTATCGGTATCCGTACGATAAGTCAACATCGACTCATTTACCATTCATCGCGCTTCCTTTATCTTCTACTGAAATTGTACAGTTTTTACGCCGCTTTAGCGAAGCTCTTGCGCTTTTGTTCTGCTTTCATAATGGTGAGTTTTGTATACCTGGCATAAATAGTCTGGAGGAACGTGTAAATAATGAAAAAGCTCGTAAATTGGGAAAACTGACACGTAAAAAGACCAAACTGGCACATAATTTAGCAAAATGTAAAGTTACTAAAAGTTGATGGTCTCGACTTCAAAATCGATTTCACCTATTTTAAAACTTTACGAACACCATCCGAAACGGTTAAGAGACTATATAAAAGGCGATGATAGAAGTAATCAATTGTAAACAACCCCCGTTTACCGCGATCAGAAGCTTGGATAAACAGACTATATACGATAAACTAAATCAAAGAGAGCGTTTCTGATTTCTCCATAATGTCTAAATTTCTCTACAAAGAAAGAGGATGAACATGTCTATAAAGGATGAGTTTCAGTTTATTAAACGTATTTGTCCATCTCATACTTATAACCGAAGCTTAAAGGTGGGTATTGGAGATGACGCAGCCGTTTATGAAGCTGAAAATGACTATGACCAAGTAGTATGTATGGATTCCATGGTTGAAGGGGTTCATTTTACGAAAAATACAATGAGTCCTTTTGATATTGGGTATAAAAGTTTAGCTGTTAATTTAAGTGATTTAGCAGCGATGGGAGCCATTCCGATGTATTATCTCGTCTCCATTGCGATACCGGAAACGTGGAATGAACATGAGTTGTACGCTATTTATGACGGGTTAAATTCAATAGCTAAGGAGTACTCCGCTGATTTAATTGGTGGCGATACGACTTCTTCTAAAGGTGGACTTGTCATAACCGTTACTGTAATCGGAACAGTTGAGTCAGGGAAAGCATTATTACGAAGCTCTGCTAAGCCCGGTGACATTGTATTTGTCACAGGAACATTAGGGGATTCGGCAGCGGGTTTACATTTGCTTCTTACCGAAAGCGCTGATCGAAAAAATGAAGATCATGTTTATTTACTCGTAAAACACCAACGGCCAATTCCTAGGATTCAAGTTGGAAGACAGCTTGTTCAATACGACAGAGCATGTTTAAATGATATAAGTGATGGATTAGCAAGTGAATTACATGAAATTGCTGATGAAAGTAACGTTTCCATTCAGGTTCGGGATGTGAATATTCCTCTAAGCTCGTCGATAAAAATTTTCCCTGAGGAACAGCAAAAAAAGTGGGCATTAACGGGTGGCGAAGACTTTGAACTCGTCGGCACATTATCTCCTCATGATTTTATACATTTTAAAGAAGCATGTAAGCAAAAAGGAATGAAGATAACAAAAATCGGGGATGTCATTGCACGACAAGAAAATGGAGTTATTTACATTCAAAATGGTCTTGAGCGATCTTTACATAAAAGTGGTTATAATCATTTTAAAAAAGGTGATAAAATGGAACAAAAGTTTGAACTTATTTCTACTAGTCCTGAACAAACGGCAAAGTTGGCTGAAAAAATAGCGGGTTTGTTACAGCCGAGTGATGTGATTACACTTGAAGGTGATTTAGGGGCAGGAAAAACTACCTTTACAAAAGCGCTGGCTAAAGGACTAGGAATAAAGCGAAATGTCAATAGTCCAACGTTTACAATTATTAAAGAGTATACAGAAGGAAGACTTCCGTTATATCATATGGATGTTTATCGAATGGAAGATAGTGAAGAAGATTTAGGCTTCGATGAATATTTTGAGGGGGAGGGTGTGTCAGTAATAGAATGGGCACACTTAATAGAAGATCAGCTTCCGACTTCCCGCTTAGACATCTCTATTCTTCATCTAGAAAATAATAAAAGAAAATTAATATTAAAACCGATCGGTGAGCGGTACACTGACTTGTGTAAGGAGTTATTGAATGATGACAGTTTTATCGATTGATACATCTAATTATCCGTTAGGTGTAGCTTTAGTTAATGAACAAAAAGTGATTGGTGAATTTATTACAAATATAAAGAAAAATCATTCTGTTAGAGCTATGCCTGCAGTGGAACAATTGATGAAAGATTGTGATATTCAGGTCGATCAATTAACTAAGATTGTTGTAGCAGAAGGACCTGGCTCGTATACCGGTGTTCGAATTGGGGTAACGATAGCAAAGACGATAGCTTGGTCCAAAAACATTCCATTAGTGGGTGTGTCAAGTTTAGAAGCATTAGCTGCGAACGGTCAATACTTTAATGGGTATATATGTCCACTATTTGATGCTCGGCGTGGACAAGTTTATACAGGTTTGTATGAGTATGAAAAAGAAATGAAGACAATTTTACCAGATGAGAATATTTTACTCAGTGATTGGCTCCAGAAGGTGAAAGTACTTAATCGTCCTGTTCTATTTATTGGGAATGATGTTTCTTTACATAGAAACATGATAAAGGAGACGTTAGGAGAACAGGCTGTTTTAGCAGATCAAACTGCACATAACCCTCGCCCATCTAAGCTAGCTATGCTTGGTATGAACAGAGAGCCTGTAGATGTCCATCATTTTGTTCCGAACTATTTAAGATTGGTTGAGGCTGAAGCAAAATGGCTAGAACAACAAAACGTATCGAAATGAATGAACAAGTAAAGGTTCGCAAAATGACGATTGAGGATATCGAACCGGTTCATGCCATTGAACGAGAGTCATTTTCGAGCCCATGGACAAAGCGAGCGTTTGAGCAAGAGTTAACAGAGAATAAGTTTGCTTACTATTTTATTATTGAGTTAGGGGAAAATATCGTCGGTTATTGTGGCTTATGGATAGTATTTGATGATGCCCAAATAACGAATATTGCTGTATTACCACAATATCGTGGAAGAAATTTAGGAGAAAAACTATTGTCTTATGTTATGGACTATGCAAAAGAGCTTCAGGCTGAACAAATGACATTAGAAGTAAGAGTCTCCAACCATATTGCCCAGGCATTGTATAAAAAGTTAGGGTTTGAAGCGGTTGGTGTTCGTAAAAATTATTATTCGGATAATCAAGAAGATGCATTATTAATGTGGGTGAAATTACAATGAATGAAAAAGACCGGTATATATTAGGAATCGAAACAAGTTGTGATGAAACAGCTGCAGCCATTATCAAAAATGGGCGCGAAATTGTAGCAAATGTTGTGGCGTCTCAAATTGAAAGTCATAAAAGATTTGGAGGCGTTGTACCTGAAATCGCTTCACGACACCATGTTGAGCAGATGACGATTGTATTGGAAGAAGTAATGGAAAAGGCAAATATGAAATTTCAAGATTTATCGGCTATCGCGGTAACAGAAGGGCCAGGTTTAGTTGGGGCCTTATTAGTTGGAGTGAATGCGGCTAAAGCTCTTGCTTTTGCCCATAACCTACCGCTTATAGGAGTTCATCATATTGCTGGACATATTTATGCCAATCAACTGATTACCGAACTGAAATTTCCTCTACTTGCATTAGTTGTTTCTGGTGGTCATACGGAGCTTGTGTACATGAAAGATCATGGGTCGTTTGAGGTTATTGGAGAAACGTTAGATGATGCAGCTGGCGAAGCATATGATAAAGTAGCGAGAACGCTTCAACTACCGTATCCTGGTGGACCTCATATTGATCGATTAGCACATGAAGGAAAACCAACAATTGATTTACCTCGTGCTTGGTTAGAGGAAGGCTCCTATGACTTCAGTTTTAGCGGTTTAAAGTCAGCTGTCATTAATACGTTGCATAATGCTTCCCAACGTGGTGAAACAATTGAACCGAAGGATTTAGCGGCTAGTTTTCAAGAAAGCGTCGTTGAGGTTCTTGTAACAAAAACCGTTCGTGCCGTTGAAGAGTACGGTGTAAAACAAGTGTTGTTAGCAGGTGGTGTAGCAGCCAATAAAGGTTTACGCACGGCATTAGAACAGACATTTACTGATCAAGAAGATGTGGAGCTCATTATTCCTCCACTAACACTTTGTACTGATAATGCGGCTATGATTGCGGCATTTGCGGATATTTTGTACCAAAAAGGATCGTTTGGAAAATTAAATATGAATGCGAATCCTGGTTTAGACCTTACGTCTTATGAATAATTGTTAAATGGTCATGCGTTAAGCATGGCTATTTTTATCCCACTCTTAACGGGCAGTATGACCCCCACCTCAAGATTCTGTAGTAAAGCAAAGAAGATAGGTGGGGGACAACTGCCCGTAAAGGTCCGAACATAAAGAACACAGACTAAGAGCGCCACGTCCTGTGGCAACGTCTGTGTAACCCACATCCTGTGGGTCACAAGGGCCTTTAGGTCATCCCGTAGGGACTAACATTCAGTGGGGGATGAAAAAACCCCCCACTGAATGAAGTTTCACTTTATCTTTCAAAAAGTGTTTAGCAAAAAAACTTTATCCACAGAATGTGGGACAGCAAATGAAGCCTCTTACTTTTCTCTAAATAATTTATTCACAGTTTCTTATAAAACGGTTTGAATTTTTAGAAAATATGTGGATAACCCACAAATTATTCACAATTTATGCACATGATTGTGGGTAAGATCGAAATAACGCTATAAATCCTGCAAAATCAATTTGGAAACGATTGTGGATAATGTGGATGAAAAATAATCTTATTGTGGATAATGTGGATAGCTGGTATAACTACTATTTTTCAAAAGAATGGTCTGTGTAAATAGTCCATATTAGGATTAAATACGCCAAAATTAAGACCCAAAGAATGCTGTAAAATCAACACTCTTTGGGTCTACTTTTTCAAATTCAGGGCGCATACAGCTCCTATACTTCGATTAGTTCTTCCCAATGTTCCATGCATTGCTCTAATTTTTCTTTTAACGTTTCATTCTCTTCGTGAATTTTTTGAACACGTTCATGATCTTGAAAAATGTCTGGATCACATAGGAGTTCATCGTTTCGTTCAATTTTCTCTTCTAATTGTACGATTTCTTTTTCAAGCTCTTCAATTTTTCGTTGACGTTGTCTTTCTTTCTTTTTTAATTCTTTTTCTTGTTCATATGACAGCTTTCCTTCATTTTTTCGTTCTTGCTCATTTGTAGACTCAACAGGATTTTCTAGTTTTTTTAGCTCTTCCATCTCTTCTTTTTTTGCTGTGTAGTAATCATAATCTCCTAAAAACTCTGTTAGTCTATCTTTTGAGAGTTCAAATACTTTTGTTGCGATTCGATTCATAAAATAACGATCGTGTGAAACGAAAAGAATAGTCCCCGGATAATCAATGAGTGCATTTTCCAGCACTTCTTTACTGTCTAAGTCTAAGTGGTTCGTTGGCTCGTCTAATATTAAGAAATTGGATTTTTTCATCATTAACTTCGCAAGTGCAAGTCGTGCTTTCTCCCCACCACTTAAAGAAGAAACATTTTTTAGGACATCATCACCAGAGAATAGGAAGTTGCCAAGAACGGTACGAATTTCTTTTTCTGTATGGTTTGGAAAATCATCCCACAATTCATCTAATACACGTTTATTGGAAGTTAAATCTGTTTGTTCTTGATCGTAATAGCCAATTGAGACATTTGCGCCAAAACGAATCTCACCAGAAATCGGCTTTAAACGTTTAATTAGAGTTTTCAGTAAAGTAGATTTCCCGATTCCATTTGGACCAACTAGGGCAACCGATTCTCCTCTTGTAACAGAAAAAGAAATGTTAGAAATAATTGGTTTTTCTTCATCGTAGGACACAGTCAAGTCTTGGACTTTCAAGACATCGTTTCCACTTTGGCGCTCGATGGTAAAGGAGAAATTCGCGGACTTTTCATCCCCATTTGGTTTTTCCATAACGTCCATTTTTTCAAGTGCTTTTCGTCTACTTTGGGCACGTTTTGTTGTAGAGGCCCTTGCTAAGTTTCGTTGGACAAACTCCTTCATACGAGAAATTTCATCTTGCTGCTTTTCATAAAGCTTTAAATCTCGCTCATAATTTTCCGCTTTTTGCTGTAAATAGCGACTATAGTTTCCAACATATTTTGTACATTCAGTTCGCGATATTTCATAGACGGTGTTTACGACTTTATCTAAAAAGTAGCGGTCATGGGAAACAATTAAGACAGCACCTTGGTAATTTTGTAAATATTGTTCGAGCCATGTTAATGTTTCAATGTCTAAATGGTTTGTAGGCTCGTCCAAAATTAATAATTCAGGCTTTGTTAATAGCAGCTTCCCGAGCGCAAGTCTTGTTTTTTGCCCTCCGCTTAAGGAAGCGATTGGTGTCCTATAACTATATTCATGAAACCCTAGACCATGTAAAATGGAGCGAATATCTGCCTCATACTGATAGCCGCCGTTCTCTTTAAAAGTATGTTGAATTTCATCATATTCCTTCATGAGTCGTTCAAATGAAGGTGATGTAGGAGGGACATTCGCCATTTTTGCTTCGATTCCCCGCATCTTTGTCTCCATCTGCTTTAGATGCGTAAAAACGGTTAACATTTCATCCCATATTGACTTGGATGACTCTAATCCAGAGTTTTGGGCAAGATATCCAATAGATAAATCTTTCGGCTTCATCAATTCACCTGAATCGTAGGAAAGCTCCCCTGCTATAATTTTCAATAATGTTGATTTCCCTGCACCGTTTCTCCCAACGAGTGCCATTTTATCGCCCATTTGAACTTCTAGCTTTATATTCGATAAAATAAGATCAGCACCAAAGTGTTTTGTGATATCGTTTAGCTGTAAGAGAATCATTCTATTTCACCTCAAACTTTTCTAGCTTTAGTGTAGCTTAATCCTATAGGATGGGCAATACATCGACTTTTGGTAGCCGTTTGAAGGTGACAAAAATTTGTAACAATGAACAGAAAGACAGAACGGCAAAAATAGTGTATAGTTCTACTATAAGGAGAGTTTTTTTATGAGTGAATTTACACATTTTAATGAGCAAGGACGTGCCAAGATGGTCGACATATCGGAAAAAGGCGAGAACGTCCGTACGGCTTTAGCAAAATCAAGTATTATATTGACAAAAGAGATTTATGAAAAAATTGTCCATAAAGAAATGAAAAAGGGAGATGTTTTATCTGTCGCTCAAGTAGCGGGAATTATGGCGGCAAAAAATACCCCAATGATTGTACCGATGTGTCACCCAATTCCATTAAAAGCAATCGACATTACTTTTCAATGGAACATTAATGAAAACAAGTATATACTAGATATTGTTGCAAAAGTAAAAACAAAAGGTGCAACAGGTGTAGAAATGGAAGCGCTGACCGCGGCCTCTGTTTGTGCGTTAACAGTCTATGACATGTGTAAAGCGGTTGATAAAGGGCTTGTCATTGGTTCAACCTATTTATTAGAGAAAACAGGAGGAAAAAGCGGGGATTATCAGCGAGAAGGCTCTCCTTTGTAAGATTGTGGGGGATATGTATTGAACGAAGAACCGAAAATACCACAGGCTACAGCTAAGAGGTTGCCACTTTACTATCGATTTATCCAAAATTTACATGCATCTGGAAAACAGCGTGTATCGTCAAAAGAGTTAAGTGAAGCTGTGAAAGTTGACAGTGCCACGATTCGACGAGATTTTTCCTATTTTGGTGCATTAGGAAAAAAAGGGTATGGATACAATGTGAATTATTTGCTATCCTTTTTTCGAAAAACACTTGATCAAGATGAATTAACAAAAGTAACGTTAATTGGAGTCGGAAATTTAGGAACAGCCTTTTTACACTATAATTTTATGAAAAATAATAATACCCAAATTTCTATCGCTTTTGACGTAGATGAGGAAAAAGTTGGACAAGAAGTAGGAGGAGTTCCGATTTACCATTTAGGTGATCTTGAGAAGTACCTGCCTAAAGACGTAACAGTTGCTATTTTAACGGTTCCTGCACACGTTGCACAGTCCATTACTGATCGCTTAGTTAATAAAGGGATTAAAGGAATTTTAAATTTTACACCTGCTCGTTTAACGGCTCCAAGTCATATTCGGATCCATCATATTGATTTATCAGTTGAATTACAGGCATTAGCGTACTTTTTGAAAAATTTCCCACAGGAATAAGAGGAGGTGTTAAACATGAATATTGGTTTAGGTAGCTTCTTATTAATTGCTGTTGTAGGTCTTTTAATCTTTGGTCCAAAAAAGCTTCCAGAACTTGGACGAGCTGCTGGTGATACATTACGTGAGTTTAAAAAAGCAACAAAAGGCTTAGCGGATGATTATGATGATGACAATAAGAAATCAGAAAAGTAAGAGATAGGATGATTTCCTATGAATGAAAAACAAATGTCTGTTTTAGAGCATATTGAAGAAATGCGAAAACGACTGGTTATTGTAGTCGTTTTCTTTTTAATGTCCGTTGTTGCCGGTTTCTTTTTAACAAAACCTATTATTGTATATTTACAGCACACGGGAGAAGCAGAACAATTTGCCTTAAATGCATTTAGACCGACAGATCCGTTTATGGTTTACATGCAATTCGCGTTTATTATTGCGCTCATTTTGACGTCACCTGTTATTCTTTACCAGCTTTGGGCATTTGTGAGCCCGGGGTTATATGAATCGGAGCGGCGTGTAACGTTAAGTTATATTCCTATTTCTTTAGGGTTATTTTTACTCGGCTTATCGTTTTCGTATTTTATTTTGTTTCCATTTGTCGTTGATTTCATGATGAGAATATCCAATGATTTAGAGATTAACCAAGTGATAGGGATAAATGAATATTTTCGTTTCTTATTACAATTAACCTTGCCGTTTGGAATTCTTTTTCAACTACCGGTAGTCGTCATGTTTTTTACACGACTAGGGCTTATTACACCAATGTTTTTAGTAAGAATTCGACGTTATGCTTATTTTGTCTTACTTGTCGTAGCTGCTATGATTACACCACCAGAGCTCATGTCGCATTTAATGGTTACGGTGCCATTACTCATTTTGTATGAAGTAAGTATCATTATTTCTCGTTTTGCTTATCGAAAAGCACAAATTGCCCAAATGAAAGAAGCGAATAAAAAAGAATAGCACATGGAAAGACTGTCTCACTTATTTTGAGGTAGTCTTTTTTGTAGTTTGAAGAAAAAACGATGTGTAAATGAATGGCTTAAGAGAATTCATATGGAGGTGCAATTATAGAAATTTAAGTGCAAAAAAGACATCTTAAGTGCAAATACTTATTCAGTAGTGCAATAATTTTAAGATTCGTGCAATTACGGGTTTATTTTGTCGATAAACGAAGGACAGCTTAAACGCTGTCCCATTCATCCTTCTTTCCCTATTTTTAAACGTTCTATTTATCTTTCCCTTTTTTTATTTTAGCGGAGAAAGCAAACATTCGAATGGAAACGGAAAAATCGAATGTTGCCAACAGCATTAAAATGATAGTTGGAAGCGTCCAAATGGATTCTTCAACGCTGTTAATCGCTAAGTAAGTAAATAAGATCCCCATGGCAAAATAAAATAAGCCCATGGAATTTGGATTAAATCTCATTTTTAAATGCCTCCAATTATAGTTTGAATTTGCTCCATTTGATTCATCATTTTTTCAATCTCTTCACCGTACAGAAGTTGAATTAAAACGACAAATGAGTTCATCGCCGTATGAGCGAAAATCGGCACGATAATTCGATTAGTTTTGACATACAAATAAGCAAATGTAAGTCCCATTGATGCATAAAGTAAAAGGTGTTCAGGTTCACCGTGTACAATGGCAAACAAGAAAGAGCTGATGAGAGCTCCTATAAGGAAATTCGTTCTTCTATATATAACACGAAAAATAATTTTACGAAAGATAATTTCCTCTAATATCGGTCCAATAATGGATGTTACGACAATTAATAGCGGTGTGATTTTTACTAAATCAATAATCATTTGCGTGTTTTCTGAACCTGGGTCTATACCAAACACGTTCACTTCAATATTTGCGGCAATCGATTGTACAAATAGAGCCAAAAAAGCTCCACCAATTGCCCATAAAGAGGATACTTTAACAGAAGCTTTAGGTTCACTACGAACGGCTTGTTTTTGTTCTTGAACGAGAATTAGTACGATGATTAGAAAAGCTACTGAAAAGCTAAAAATCGTCCAATAAGCTTGTGCTTTAAATACGGCAACCTTTAAAGAAGGATCCGAGCCAATCCCTAGACTGAAAAAAAGAGGTACGCCGATATAAACGGAAAGTTGCATAGCTACATAGGTTATAATAATCCACCAATAATGCTTTTTCACGATGTGTCTCCTTTACTTTATAAACTCTTTATTTTCTTATTTTAACATGTGGAGGGTGATTCGTGTCACACCTCGAATATTGTCGAAAAGAGAGGGGATTCAAAATTTTGTAAAACCGATGACTAATACTTTGTGAAATAAGCCATAATCAATAACGGAAATAACATTTCAATTAATTTATAAAAATTTGTATTTCATACTTGAAATTGCAAGAAGGTTTCTATAATATAATAATTGTGTTAGCACTCAAGGAGATTGAGTGCTAATAAAAAGAAAAATTAAAAAATCTCAATACAAATTTGAGGAGGTTGTTTCACGTGTTAAAGCCATTAGGTGATCGCGTAGTTATTAAGCTTGTAGAATCAGAAGAAAAAACAGCAAGTGGTATCGTATTACCAGATACTGCAAAAGAAAAGCCTCAAGAGGGTAAAGTAATTGCAGTTGGCACAGGTCGTGTACTTGATAGCGGAGAGCGTGTAGCTCCAGAAGTAAAAGAAGGCGATCGCATCATCTTCTCAAAATATGCTGGTACTGAAGTGAAATTTGAAGGTACTGAATACTTAATCTTACGTGAAAGTGACATCCTAGCTGTTATCGGTTAATTTGACGACAGTTTATATCATAGAACAATTAAAATTTTTGAGGAGGAATGCATCATGGCAAAAGAAATTAAATTTAGCGAAGAAGCACGTCGCGCGATGCTTCGCGGTGTAGATACGTTAGCAGATGCTGTAAAAGTTACTTTAGGGCCTAAAGGTCGTAACGTTGTATTAGAGAAGAAATTCGGTTCTCCATTAATTACAAATGACGGTGTAACGATTGCAAAAGAAATTGAATTAGAAGACGCATTCGAAAACATGGGTGCAAAACTTGTTGCAGAAGTTGCGAGCAAAACAAACGACGTTGCTGGGGACGGTACAACAACTGCAACTGTATTAGCACAGGCGATGATTCGTGAAGGTCTTAAAAACGTAACAGCTGGTGCAAATCCAGTAGGTGTACGTAAAGGTATCGAAAAAGCAGTGGCTGTTGCTACTGAAGAATTAAAAGCAATCTCTAAGCCAATCGAAGGTAAAGAGTCTATCGCTCAAGTTGCTGCAATCTCTGCTGCTGACGAAGAAGTAGGTAAACTCATTGCAGAAGCAATGGAGCGCGTTGGTAACGACGGCGTTATTACAATCGAAGAGTCTAAAGGTTTCACTACTGAGTTAGAAGTAGTTGAAGGTATGCAATTCGATCGTGGTTACGCTTCTCCTTACATGGTGACAGACTCTGACAAAATGGAAGCGGTTCTTGAAAACCCATATATCTTAATTACTGATAAGAAAATCTCTAACATTCAAGAAGTATTACCAGTGTTAGAGCAAGTTGTACAACAAGGTAAGCCATTATTACTAATTGCAGAAGATGTTGAAGGTGAAGCGTTAGCGACATTAGTAGTGAATAAGCTTCGTGGAACATTCAACGCTGTTGCAGTTAAAGCTCCTGGTTTCGGTGACCGTCGTAAAGCAATGCTTGAAGACATCGCAATCTTAACTGGCGGTGAAGTGATCACTGAAGACTTAGGCTTAGATCTTAAGAGTGCAAACATCAATCAATTAGGTCGCGCTGCTAAAGTTGTTGTAACGAAAGAAAACACAACAATCGTTGAAGGTGCTGGAGAAAGCGAACAAATCGCAGCTCGTGTAAATCAAATTCGTGCTCAATTAGAAGAAACAACTTCTGAGTTCGATAAAGAAAAATTACAAGAGCGCTTAGCAAAATTAGCTGGCGGCGTAGCCGTAATCAAAGTAGGTGCAGCTACTGAAACTGAGTTAAAAGAACGTAAACTTCGCATCGAAGACGCTCTAAACTCTACTCGTGCAGCGGTTGAAGAAGGTATTGTATCCGGTGGTGGTACTGCACTAGTGAACGTATACAACAAAGTGGCTGAAATCCAAGCTGAAGGCGACGTAGCAACAGGTGTAAACATCGTTCTTCGTGCATTAGAAGAGCCAGTTCGTCAAATCGCGCACAATGCAGGTTTAGAAGGTTCTATTATCGTTGAACGCTTAAAGAAAGAAGAAGTTGGCGTAGGCTACAACGCAGCAACTGGCGAGTGGGTAAACATGATCGAAGTTGGTATCGTAGACCCAACAAAAGTAACTCGTTCTGCACTTCAAAACGCAGCATCTGTTGCAGCAATGTTCTTAACTACTGAAGCAGTCGTTGCTGACAAGCCAGAAGAAAACGCTGGCGGCGGCATGCCTGACATGAGTGGCATGGGCGGAATGGGCGGTATGATGTAATAAAGGTATAAAAACCTTGTTATATCAACGTTCATCAGTCTTTACATCTTATGTAGTGCCCGAAAAAGTGACTGATATTAGTCAATGAGATTTTTAAAGAGGCCTCCAATAAGTTACTAAACTTATTGGAGGCCTCTTTCTTTATGTTTTTAGTCATATGTGCATATATGTCCATTTTAGTTTTAATATCTGAATGTCCTAGTCATTCTTGGATCTTGTCCCTTCATATGAGTTTTAAGCAGTTCAACCAAAATAGGGTCAATTGTTATCGTGCGTTGATCCTATTGTTTTTGGAGTAAGTAACATGTATTTAGACTTGTTATTTTAGTATAACTCTAATAAATAAGTAAAAAGACCACTCCTGTCAAAACGGTGACTGGGTGGTCTTTCCGAAAAAACTCCCTATCAAAACGGTGATTGGAAGTAATACATGCTATACTATATGTAAATTATAAGCAATTATACATTTTGAGTCAAGAAGGTGATGGGTTTGGAATACTCAATCTTTTTCGATGAATCAAATAAATTAGACACTGAAAAAAAATACTCTTATTACGGTGCATACGGTGTTGAACAAACTAAGTGTGATAGCATAGTGGATGATATAACTAAAATTCTGAGAATCACTGGTAAAAAGAGTGAATACCACTTTACTGAATATAACAATGATAAGGATCTTGCTCCATACATATATTGTTTACATCATTTCATAAAAACAAACTTTCAAATTAACATTTTTGTTGTAGATAATAATATTGCATTGAAATTTGCTAGAAATGTTGATATTTCGGTTACAGAATTGCGTAATTTATTTTATGTAAAGATCCCTGAAAGACTTTTCTATGGATTAACTAGAGGGCTTTCAGATGATTATAGAACAGTTGAGATTGTAGTGGATCACAGCCCTGAATATGGAAAGATGAGGGTATATTCTAAGCTTAAACAACAAATGAATGCACATGCAATATATCGTGGTATGCAATACTATGTCAATAAAGCTTGGTATAAAGATTCTCATAAATCAATTCCACTCCAAATAGTTGATTTATTAATGGGAATTGTTGTGTTCTTAATGGAAAAGTCATACCTGAATATTGGTGATGATAAGCCAATAATTAAAAGTGACCTTATTTATCGTTTTCTAATTGAAGAAAATAATATAGATTTATTTCAGAAACAAATCAATATTTTTAAGTGGGATGGACAAAAAGAAATGATTCATGAAGTCAATATTTCTGATTATTTATCACAATTTATGGCATTTAAAACACAATTTGATGTTAATGAAATGACAAAAATATCGAATGTTAGAAAACCTGATGATACCACAAAAGATATTAGATTAAGAATGGGTTATACAAATAATCAATTAAGAATGTTGCTTGGATATCTAGACCAACTTAGTGGTAAAGGAAGAAACACATTTATTATGCAAAATTACTATAATCTCTTTAAGGCTTAAATGTGATATCTTAAAAGATGTTTGCTAACACAATCCAGTGAAAAACGGTAAATCCTCATTAAAGATATTATTGTTAACAATAACCAAAACCTTAATTTGCGGCACTTTTGGTACTGATTGTTAAGGGTATTACACACTCTCATCATACGGGCGGCATGATGTAATCTTTCCCCATCATCACTTGATATGACAGGAAATTTGCCTTCTACGCCCCAATTAAGGACAAACTTGAAAAATGAAAAGGCATAAAAATTAGAGGCTTCCCATTAGTTCTTTGAACTTTTGGGAAGACTCTTTTTTATTTTAATATTGCACCGAATCGTGAATCACCTTCGTTGACAACATACCCAATAGGGTATATAATGACGATACAGTATACAAAAAGCAATGAAAGGAGTCTCTTATGGAATATAATGATCAAATTAAAAATAGAGTGAAAAGAATCGAAGGGCAGCTTAGAGGGATTATCAAAATGATGGAGGACAAAAAAGATTGCAAAGACGTAATTACACAGTTGTCAGCGGTTCGTTCCGCAGTCGACAGAACAGTAGGCGTCATTGTTAGCTCGAACTTAGTGGAATGCGTTCTAGAAGCAAATGAAAATGGAGAAAAAACGGATGAAATCATAAAAGAAGCGGTCAACTTGCTTGTCAAAAGTAGATAAATAATTAATGGTTGACATATGTTTCTACATTTAATAATATACCTATAGGGGTAATAACGATAAACAAATCGATGAGGAGGAATGGGGAATGATCGTAGATAAAGTATTAGATGCAAAAGGAATAGCATGTCCAATGCCAATTGTAAAAACAAAGAAGGCAATCAATGAATTGGAATCAGGTCAAGTGTTAGAAATTCATACAACTGATAAAGGCTCAAAGAGTGATCTTACAGCATGGGCAAATTCAGGTGGGCATGAATTAATAAAAGTTGAAGAAGAGAATGAAGTATTCAAGTTTTGGATTAAAAAAGGGTAATTTTTTTTAAACAACCAAATACCTGTACGGGTATAAGTTAGAATGGGGGAATGATATTAATGACCGAAAAGAAAAGAACAACGATTATTTTATTTAGCGGCGATTATGATAAAGCGATGGCAGCTTATATTATTGCAAATGGTGCAGCGGCTTATGATCATGAAGTGACGATTTTCCATACATTTTGGGGTTTGAATGCGCTGCGTAAAGATGAGGCATTAACTGTAAATAAAGGATTTTTAGAAAAAATGTTTGCAAAAATGATGCCAAGAGGAGCCGATAAAATGGGCTTATCTAAAATGAACTTTGCGGGAATGGGACCTAAAATGATTAAAAACGTTATGAAAAAGCATAATGCCGTACCATTACCACAGTTAATCGAAATGGCACAGGAGCAAGATGTTAAACTTGTTGCCTGTACGATGACGATGGATTTATTAGGGTTACAAAAAGAAGAGTTACTAGACAATATTGAATATGCTGGTGTTGCAGCTTATTTAGCAGACGCACAAGAAGGTAACGTTAATTTATTCATCTAAACTCTTTAGAAATATTTTTTTACTAAATAAAATACCTTATTGGGTATATAAAAATAGGAGGTTATTCTGTGGAAAACATGAAAGCAAATAAAGTATTAGATGCAAAAGGATTAGCATGCCCAATGCCAATTGTGAAAACAAAAAAGATGATGAAAGACTTAGAAGCTGGTTTCGTGTTAGAGGTTCAAGCAACCGATAAAGGATCAAAAGCAGATATTCAAGCATGGGCTGAAAGTGCTGGTCATCAATATTTAGGAACAATAGAGGAGGGAGATGTTTTAAAGCATTATTTACGAAAAGCTACAGATGATGAATCAACAACACTAGAGAAAAAGCACCCATATGTAGTAACGAATGAAGAGCTAGAACAAAAAGTAACGGCAGAACAAAACATTGTTGTACTCGATGTAAGGGAAGAAGCTGAATATGCGTTTTGTCATATCCCACAAGCCATATCCATTCCGTTAGGGGAATTGGAGAAACGTTTAAATGAACTAAACAAAGACGATGAAATCTATGTCATCTGTCGTTCAGGAAGCCGCAGTGATTTTGCCGCGCAAAAGCTTGCTGCAAATGGATTTACAAAGGTAATGAATGTCGTGCCAGGGATGAGTCAATGGTCAGGAGAAACAATCGGAATTAATAAGTAAGAAGAGAGGAGAATGATGATGAAACAAGTTACGATCTATACAACAACAGTATGCCCATATTGTGTTATGTTGAAGAATTTCTTATTAGATCAACAAATTCCTTTTAAAGAAGTAAACATTGAGGAACAACCGGGAATGATGGAGAAGCTTATTAAAATTACTGGTCAGATGGGAGTACCTCAAACCGAGGTGAATGGAAAGTGGATTGTAGGGTTTGACCCAAATCAAATTATGATGGCATTAAATAACTAGGAGGATGGACAATGAGTAGTAAAGTAGCTATTATCGCGAGTAATGGTGGATTATTTGACGCATATAAAGTATTTAACATTGCAACAGCTGCAGCCGCATCTGATCAAGAAGTAACCATTTTCTTTACATTTGAAGGCTTAAACCTCATTCATAAAGAAGCAAACAAACATTTACCAATGCCCGAAGGAAAAGAACATTTCGCTGAAGGATTTGCGAATGCGAATGTTCCCACAATTCCAGAATTAGTATCAATGGCGAAAGAAATGGGTGTTAAATTTATCGGCTGTCAAATGACGATGGATGTAATGGGATTAGAAAAAGAAGTGTTTGTGGATGGAATTGAAGTAGGTGGAGCTGTAACATTTTTAGAATATGCGAAAGACGCAAATGTTACGTTAACCTTTTAATGATATTTTTTTGCAAAAAATAATACCTAAGGGGGTAATTGATGGTGTCAGTATATGTAATGACGTCAAAAGAAGTAACGAAAAAAGTGATTAATAAAGAAGAGTTATTTATTTTTGATGTACGTAACGAAAGTGATTTTGCGGATTGGAAAATTGAAGGGGAAAACTTTACGCACTTAAATGTACCGTATTTTGAATTACTAGATGGTGTTGATGAAATTATTGATGAGATTCCAACTGATAAGGAGGTATTAGTCGTTTGTGCGAAAGAAGGATCTTCCATCATGATTTCAGAGATGCTTTCTGAGGCTGGTTTGACTGTTTCATACTTAAAAGGCGGTATGAAAGCTTGGAGTGAACATTTAGAACCGATTAAAGTTGGCGACTTAAAAGATGGGGGTGAACTGTATCAATTTGTACGAATCGGGAAAGGGTGCCTCTCCTACATGGTTGTTTCAAACGGTGAAGCAGCGCTAATCGATGCGACAAGAATGACCGATGTATATTTGAAATTTGCTGAAGATATTGGGACAACGATAACCCATGTATTTGACACACATTTACACGCTGACCATATTTCAGGTGGAAGAATCATTGCAGAAAAAGCAAACGCAACGTACTGGTTACCGCCGAAGGATGCAACAGAAGTAACGTTTTCATACAAACCGTTAGAAGATGGGAATGAAGTGACAATTGGGAACACTTCCATCAATATTCATGCACTATACACACCAGGCCATACAATCGGATCGACTTCATTTGTAGTCGATGAGAAATTCTTACTTTCAGGAGACATTTTATTTATCGATTCAATTGGAAGACCAGACCTAGCTGGTATGGCTGAAGATTGGGTAGGAGATTTAAGAGAAAGTCTTTATAAAAGATACAAAGAATTATCTGAAGAACTAATCGTTTTACCCGCGCACTTTATGATCATCGACGAATTGAATGAGGATGGAAGTGTATCTGAAAAATTAGGGACATTGTATGAACAAAATCACGGCTTAAACATTGAAGATGAAAATGAATTTAGAAAACTAGTAACAGAAAACTTACCACCACAACCAAATGCGTTTCAAGAAATTCGTCAAACAAATATGGGAAAAATTAATCCGGATGAAGAAAAGCAACGTGAAATGGAAATCGGACCAAACCGTTGTGCCGTTCGATAATTTGATAGTTAGCAAACAAATAAAAAATTGGAGGTAATCGGAATGGAAGTAGCAAAAGTTTTAGATGCAAAAGGATTAGCATGCCCAATGCCAATCGTTAGAACGAAAAAGGCAATCAACGAATTAGAATCAGGTCAAATATTAGAAGTTCATACAACAGATCAAGGTTCAAAAAGTGACATAACAGCTTGGGTAAAGTCAGGTGACCATGAACTATTGAAGCAGGAAGAAGAAAATAATATGTTTAAGTTTTGGATTAAAAAAGGCTAATACGAAAAGGCGGTCTTAAAAAATGACCCCTCAAAACTTGTTTGAGGGGTCTAACTATTAATGGATTGGCTTTTTAAAGGAGGCAATATGATGGATATTGCATTTATCATCACCATCTTCTTAATTGGATTTATCGGTTCATTCGTTTCAGGGATGCTAGGAATCGGTGGTTCGATTATTAAATATCCGATGCTACTCTATATTCCGCCTTTATTTGGTTTAGCAGCATTTAGTGCACACGAAGTTTCAGGGATAAGTGCTGTGCAAGTGTTTTTTGCGACAATCAGTGGAGTATGGGCGTATCGAAAAGGTGGCTATTTAAATAAGACATTAATTGGCTACATGGGAACTGCAATTTTAATTGGTAGTTTCATTGGTGGTTATGGCTCTAAGTTAATGACAGAAGACGGAATTAATTTAATTTACGGCATATTAGCGTTAATTGCAGCTGTTATGATGTTTATTCCTAAAAAAGGAATTGATGATATACCCCTTGATCAAGTAACGTTTAATAAATGGCTTGCAGCCCTATTTGCCTTAATCGTTGGGATTGGTGCAGGTATTGTCGGAGCGGCAGGAGCGTTTTTACTCGTTCCGATTATGTTAGTTGTCTTAAAGATTCCAACTCGTATGACGATTGCTTCATCATTAGCCATTACGTTTATTTCCTCAATTGGTGCAACCGTAGGAAAGGTGACAACAGGACAGGTCGAATATTTCCCAGCTTTTATCATGATTATTGCGAGTTTAATTGCCTCCCCATTAGGAGCTATGGCAGGTAAAAAAGTTAACACGAAACTATTGCAAGTTATATTAGCCGTTTTAATTGCGGCAACGGCCGCTAAAATTTGGATGGATATTATATCATAAAGAATGTACAAAAAAGACGTGTTCTGAACGTCTTTTTTTTCGGATCAGAGCCCAACTAAAATAGAAAAACTAACCGTTGAACAAAGGCGTTTGCGTTTTTTAAGTCAATCAATTCCCTCTTCATTTTTCTGAATTTTTTGGTAAAATTAAGCTATTGCTTATGTTTGAACATCAAATATCGGAGGAAATATATGAAAGTATTTTGGGAGTTAATGTGGTTCTTTAAACAAGAAAAAAGAGCATACATAACGGGGATATTCTTGTTATGTATTGTTGCTGCCCTAGAGCTTATCCCGCCAAAAGTGATTGGGATTGTGGTTGACGCGATAAAGGGTGAAGAGTTAACGAGTCGAGGGCTAACGATGTGGATGGGGATTTTAGCTGCTGCTGCCTTATCGATGTATCTTCTTCGTTACATATGGCGAGTGCTGATTTTTGGTTCCGCGGTAAAATTATCAAAACAGCTACGAAACCGTTTGTATGAAAAGTTTACAACGATGACACCGTCCTTTTATCAACGGAGACGAATTGGTGATTTAATGGCCCATGCAACAAATGATTTGCAAGCGATTCAACAAACGGCAGGGGCAGGCGTATTAACACTCGTTGATTCATTAGCCGTTGGAGGCTTTGTCATGATCACGATGGCAACAACGATTAGTTGGAAGCTGACTCTTATTAGTCTCATCCCGATGCCGATCATGGCGATCTTAACGAACTATTACGGAACGCTTTTGCATAAACGGTTTTCTCATGCACAAGAAGCGTTTTCTTCTTTAAACGATAAAACACAGGAAAGTATTACAGGAATCAAAGTGATTAAAACATTTGGTCAAGAAAAAGAAGACATCGAATCATTTCGAAAGCAGTCGGATGATGTTGTGCAAAAAAATATTTCGGTTGCGAAGATTGATTCGTTGTTTAATCCGACGATATCCATCGTTGTCGGAATTTCCTTTTTCTTAGCGATTGTGTTCGGTGCTCGCTATGTGATGGAAGGGGAGTTAACAATTGGTGAACTCGTATCGTTTACAACCTATTTAGGCCTTTTAATTTGGCCAATGCTTGCATTTGGGTGGCTTTTTAATATTGTGGAACGGGGGAGAGCTTCTTATGACCGAGTGTCCCAGCTGTTAAAGGAGCAGCCGGATGTAAAAGAAAATGAAGGAGCTATCTCAACTATACCTAGTGGCGATATTCAATATGAAATTCGATCTTTTACTTATCCAAATGAACAACACCCTGTCTTACAAAATATTTATTTCACGTTAAAAAAAGGGGAAACATTAGGGATTGTCGGAAAAACGGGTGCAGGGAAGACATCGTTATTAAAAGCATTGCTACGTGAATTCCCCGATATAGATGGAGATATTAAAATTGGCGACCACTCTATAATGGACTATAAGTTGAATGCGCTTCGAGGAGCCTTTGGTTATGTTCCGCAAGATCATTTTCTGTTTTCTTCAACGATTAAAGAAAATATTGCTTTCGGAAGACCAGATGCATCGGATGAAGAAATTGAGGCAGCCGCTCGTTTAGCACAAATTCATGAAGACATCATTCATTTTACAGATGGATATGGCACCGTTGTGGGGGAACGCGGTGTTTCACTATCTGGCGGACAAAAACAACGGATCTCCATTGCACGAGCGCTATTAATGAATTGTGAAGTTCTTATGTTAGACGATTCGCTGTCAGCGGTAGATGCGAAAACAGAAGAACAAATTATAACCTCTTTAAAAGAAAATCGAAGCGGGAAAACAACGATCATTACCGCCCATCGATTAAGTGCAATTCAACATGCAAATTTAATTCTTGTTTTGGATGAGGGGAAGATCATTCAACGTGGGACACATGAAGAGTTGATGGAACAAGAAGGATGGTATAAAGACATGTACGTTCGCCAACAGTTAGAAGACATTGTAGAACATGGAGGATAAAGGATGGAGAATGGAACAACAATGTCAAGGAAGAAGCAAAGACAAGTGTTTTGGCGGCTTATCGGCTATGCTAAGCCCCACTCTAAACCGTTATTATTTGCTTTCTTCTTATTAGCGATATCGACAGCTGGGGAAGTAATCGGCCCTATTTTAGTGAAAATTTTTATTGATGATTATTTAACACCGGGATTATTTCCGAGAGAGCCACTTACTTTTTTAGCCGTAGGGTATTTAACAATCCATGTAACGAAAGTGATCATATCTTATTTCCAACAATTAAAGTTTCAAGAAATTGCTCTAAAAATTATTCAACAAATACGGATTGATGTGTTTTCAAAAGTTCAATCATTAGGTATGCGTTATTTTGATAAAACGCCCGCTGGCAGTATCGTTTCAAGGGTGACGAATGATACCGAGGCCATTAAAGAAATGTTTGTGGAAGTGCTTGTCACATTTATTCAAAGCAGCTTCTTTTTACTCGGTATATTTATTGCGATGTTTAGTTTAAATGTAAAGCTCGCCTTATTTTGTACCGCTATTTTACCGGTTATCTTTCTTATTATTCGAACGTATCGGAAATATAGTGCCATCTATTACACTCAATTACGAGAGAAGCTTAGTCAGTTAAATGCAAAATTAAATGAATCGTTACAAGGGATGGCGATTATTCAAGTATTTCGTCAACAAAAAAGGCTTCAGGGTGAATTCGGTGTCATTAATGAAAGCCATTATCAAGCGGGGATGAAAAACATTAAACTTGACGGTCTATTGCTTCGTCCGGCAATCGATGTTGTGTATGTGTTTTCCCTTATTCTCGTCTTAAGTTTCTTTGGGATAACGTCTTTTAATAGTCCGATCGAAATTGGCGTTCTATATGCTTTCGTCAATTACGTAGAGCGCTTTTTTGAGCCGGTAAATCAAATGATGATGCGCCTTTCAATGTTTCAACAAGCAATCGTTGCTTCATCTCGTGTGTTTACATTGCTCGACGAAAAAGAAAAAGAGCCGAATCAACAAAATGAAGCACTTCATATTCAAAACGGAGAAATTGAGTTTAACAATGTTTCATTTAGCTATGATGGCAAGCGAGATGTGTTAAAAAACATTTCGTTTACGGCGAAGCAAGGTGAGACGGTTGCACTTGTCGGTCATACAGGAAGCGGGAAAAGCTCGATTATCAATTTACTCATGCGCTTTTATGAATTTGAGCGCGGCGATATTTTCATTGATGGGAAGTCCATTAAAAACTACCCAAAGCCCGAGCTTCGAGAAAAAGTGGGACTCGTCTTGCAAGATCCGTTTTTATTTTTCGGAACGATTCAAGATAACATTCGCTTATACGATAAAGACATGACAGAAGAAGAAATTAAGCAGGCAGCTGAATTTGTGCAAGCACATACCTTTATTGAAAAGTTACCGGGTAAGTATCATCATCAAGTTGTTGAACGAGGATCAACACTTTCGAGCGGCCAACGCCAGCTAATTGCGTTAGCTCGAACGATAGCGACAAACCCAAAAGTGCTAATTTTAGATGAAGCAACAGCCAATATTGATACAGAAACCGAAGAAGCGATTAGCGTCGCATTAAATAAGATGAGAAAAGGCAGAACGACCATTGCGATTGCCCATCGTTTATCAACGATTCAAGATGCAGACCAAATTCTCGTCCTGCATCAAGGAGAAATTGTTGAAAGGGGTAATCACCAAGAGCTTCTCGCACAAAAAGGTCTATATTACAAAATGTATCTTCTGCAAAATGGGTTGACAGAAAGTATGGAGAATGTTGTTTCTTCCTAAAAGGCGAGCCGGTTCAAGTTGAATCGGCTCTATTAAGGATAAGCCTGTCCATTTTTAAAACAATTAGGTAAATAATGGGTTTATCATTGTATATTTTTTGATGAACACCGTGCAGATTCAACGCGAACAACAAAAAAACAGAGAAAAACGGGTGCTATATAATGGAAGTGATGCGAAAAAGGAAAGGGTAGATTCAGTTGAATTGTGGGAAAATTTAATTAAAATGACATCATATTGACCAAGCCGTATTCGCTTGTTATGATTAGTTAAAATTCACAGCACAGTTACACCTTCGTATATCCTCGATAATACGGTTCGAGAGTCTCTACCGGGTTGCCGTAAATAACCCGACTATGAAGGCAGAACGTTCGATTTCATTATTTTATGAGAAAGAATTCTGCCTTTTCTTTTTTGTGCAGAATTCTTTTTTTTGTTTTAGAAAAAAATAGCAGTATCGATCATTTTGAGTTGTTGTTTTACACGCTTGGCGAAATCGTCGAGCATGAAATACTAGCATAAGAAAATGAGGTGACCAGATTGAAAAACATCCAAGAGATGATATTAGTATTGGACTTTGGAAGTCAATATAACCAATTGATTACACGACGCATTCGTGAATTTGGAGTCTACAGTGAGCTTCATCCACACACATTAACATTGGAAGAAATAAAAGCGATGAACCCGAAAGGTATTATTTTATCCGGAGGTCCAAATAGTGTATATGATGAAAACTCATTCCGCTGCGATGAAGGGATTTTTGATTTAGGAATTCCGGTTTTAGGAATTTGCTACGGAATGCAATTGACAACACATACACTCGGAGGAAAAGTAGAATCTGCGAAACACCGTGAGTACGGAAAAGCGACAATTAATGTAAAAGAGGCTTCACCATTATTCAGTCAATTACCTGAAGATCAAATTGTTTGGATGAGTCATGGGGACTTAGTTTCCGCGATTCCAGAAGGGTTTAAAGTAGATGCAACAAGCCCATCTTGTCCATATGCTGCTATTAGTAATGATGAACGTCGTATATACGGTGTTCAATTCCATCCAGAAGTTCGTCACTCTGAGTATGGAAATGATTTATTAAAGAATTTCGTTTTTGGCATTTGTGGTTGCTCAGAGTCTTGGACAATGGAAAACTTCATTGAAATGGAAATGGAAAAGATTCGTGAAACGGTTGGCGACAAAAAAGTCTTATGTGCATTAAGCGGTGGCGTTGATTCGTCTGTTGTAGCTGTATTAATTCATAAAGCTATTGGTGATCAGCTAACATGTATGTTCGTCGATCACGGTTTACTACGTAAAAATGAAGCGGAAAGCGTAATGAAAACATTCCGTGAAGGGTTCAATATGAATGTTATCAAAATTGACGCAAAAGACCGTTTCTTAAATAAACTAAAAGGTGTAAAAGATCCAGAACAAAAACGTAAAATCATTGGGAACGAATTTATTTATGTGTTCGATGAAGAATCGGCTAAGCTTGAAGGAATTGATTTCTTGGCGCAAGGAACTTTATATACCGATATCATTGAAAGTGGTACGGCAACAGCACAAACGATTAAATCACATCATAATGTCGGCGGCCTGCCAGAGGATATGAAATTCAAACTAATTGAACCATTAAATACTTTATTTAAAGATGAGGTTCGTGCGTTAGGTACTGAGTTAGGCATTCCGGATGAAATTGTTTGGCGTCAACCGTTCCCAGGACCGGGTCTAGGTATCCGTGTCATTGGTGAAATTACAGAAGAAAAACTAGAGATTGTTCGTGAATCAGATGCTATCTTACGTGAAGAAATTAAAAAAGCTGGCTTAGATCGAGATATTTGGCAATACTTCACGGTGTTACCAGGTTTCCGTAGTGTAGGAGTCATGGGTGACGCTCGTACGTATGACTATACAATCGGTATCCGTGCCGTTACATCTATTGATGGCATGACTTCAGACTGGGCAAGAATTCCGTGGGATGTATTAGAAGTCATCTCAACGAGAATTGTTAATGAAGTTCCACATGTCAATCGCGTCGTATATGATGTGACAAGCAAGCCGCCTTCAACAATTGAATGGGAGTAATTTACGAACGATAAAAAAACTTTTTTGTTGCAATGTTCGTATTTTTATTGACATCACCGTTTGGGATTGGTAAGATAAATTCGTCAATTTAATTCATAAAGCAAATACGTCGTATAATTTCGGGGATATGGCCTGAGAGTTTCTACCGAGCTACCGTAAATAGCTTGACTACGGGGTATTTAATATAGCGTACATGTTGGGGCAGTGTATTTATATTGCTGTATCTTCAACCATTTTTCGCGTATTAAATTCTCAAAAAGTCAAGCGTACCGTTTACGGTGCGCTTCTTTTTTTACCCCTCTCATAATGGGCAGTAAGACCCCCACTGAATGGAGTTTCACTTTATCCGATATTTTTCGTTTACGTATGACATATTTAGGAGGACTTCATAATGAAAAAGTACTTTCAATTTGACGAGTTAGGAACATCTTACCGTCGTGAGTTTGTTGGGGGATTAACAACGTTTCTTTCGATGGCTTACATTTTATTTGTCAATCCATTCACTCTGTCGCTAGGAGCTATCCCAGATTTACCTGCGGAAATGAGAATGGATCAAGGAGCCGTCTTTACAGCAACAGCTCTAGCTGCTGCGATTGGTACGCTAATCATGGGTTTATTAGCCCGATACCCGATTGCATTAGCGCCAGGAATGGGACTTAACGCTTTCTTTGCTTTTACGGTTATTTTGACGTTTAATATCCCGTGGCAAACAGCTTTATCTGGTGTGCTTGTTTCAGGTCTCATTTTTATTCTATTAACGTTAACTGGAATTCGAGAAAAAATTATCAATGCCATCCCGGCTGAATTGAAGTTTGCAGTTGGGGCAGGGATTGGGTTATTCATTACTTTTATTGGACTGCAAAATGCAGGAATTATTGTGAACAACGATGCTGTTTTAGTTGGATTAGGGGATTTGCGCAGTCCTGAAACGCTGCTTGCCGTTTTTGGTGTTTTCATTACAGTCATTTTAATGGTTCGCGGTATTAATGGCGGTATTTTCTATGGCATGTTTATAACAGCTATTGTCGGAATGGTATTTGGTCTTATTGAACCACCAGCGCAAGTTGTGGGAGAAATTCCTAGTTTAGCCCCTACTTTCGGTGCGGCATTTGAAAACTTAAACGAAATCTTTACCGTTCAAATGCTTGTTGTTATATTAACGTTTTTATTCGTTGACTTTTTTGATACAGCCGGAACGCTCGTTGCTGTAGCAAACCAAGCAGGACTTTTGAAAAATAATAAATTACCAAGAGCGGATAAAGCATTGCTTTCAGACTCTTTAGCAACAGTCTTTGGTGCCATTTTAGGAACATCTACTACAACATCTTATGTTGAATCAACTGCAGGTGTTGCAGCAGGTGCGCGAACAGGTTTTGCTTCTATTGTAACAGCAGGATTTTTCTTATTAGCATTATTTTTATCTCCTTTACTTAGTGTCATTACAGCGCCTGTTACGGCACCAGCTCTGATCATTGTAGGTGCATTAATGGTTTCATCACTAGGTCAAATTCCGTGGGACAAATTTGAGGTTGCGGTACCAGCTTTCTTAACAATCATTGCGATGCCGCTAACATATAGTATTGCAACAGGTATTGCTATCGGCTTTATCTTCTATCCTATTACGATGATTATGAAAGGTAGAGGGAAAGAAATTCACCCTGTGATGTATGGGCTGTTCATTATATTTATCTTGTACTTTATGTATTTAGTTTAATAATAGATTGAAAGTTTGGCTAAAGCTCATGATGGATAGCTTTAGCCTTTTTTATTTGTTAAGGAAAGGATAAATTTACAATATGTGTGCAACGCTATTCATAGTTGGTTGCGTCTAGCTCCGAATGTTAGCGGCTTATCTGTACGATAAGTCAACATCGCTTCAACGATCGCCCGAGTTTCTTTTATCTCCTACTGAAATGGCAGTTTGTACTTCGCTTTAGCGAAGCTCTCGCGCTTTTGTTCATCTATTAATGCTGACTACTAATTATCCTTCTTATCTTTTTACAACAAATTTCTAAAAAACTGTTGACGCTTCGTAGTTATCTTGGTATATTAATTCTTGTGCTGTTTGAGGCATCAACAAACGAACAAAAACATTTAAAAATGTAGTTGACGCTAAACTAGCAAGTGTGATATATTAATAAAGTCGCTGTTGAAAAACAGTAGATAAAAAAGATAAAAAAGATGTTGACAACGAATGTTGGATTTGATAAAATTGTTTATTGTCAGCAAGAGATGATGATCTTTGAAAACTAAACAAAACCAAGCGTTTCTGTTAATTCTATTTTAATTATGAGTAAGTCAAACTTTTATTGGAGAGTTTGATCCTGGCTCAGGACGAACGCTGGCGGCGTGCCTAATACATGCAAGTCGAGCGAACGGATAGGGAGCTTGCTCCCTTGACGTTAGCGGCGAACGGGTGAGT